>NZ_JAGHQU010000009.1 GCF_017744135.1 Endozoicomonas sp. G2_2 | reverse complement strand
GGCCATGGAGATCTCGCAGGACTGGCAGACGGGGCGACGCTATCTGAATATGAGCGAGGACGACAGCGAATAGAACGATTACGCCAACGTCAGGATCGCGTTTTTACAGAAAGAATGTTGCTTAATCTGAACGCGTGGTAAGTGCCCGTGATCGCGTTTTTCAGGTTGCCAAGCATGACATTGACCCATTTGAATTCAGGGTGGGTCACCGCGGCTTTGCCGGAGCCCGCCACGTGGACAATATGTTCGGCAATTTCAGTGCGCAGCGCGCGAAACGCCGGCAGCCCATCGGAGAGCCCCACAGCGTCGGCGGCCAGCGATGTGTGGGCCCAGTCGGCGACCGCCGCCGATGTGAACGGCATGACACGCACCACCACGTGATGCGGCTTGCGATCATCCGTTGTCGATACCGCCAGCACGAACGGAACCTTGTCGGCGGCGCCCCGGCCGCGTTTACCGCCGGATCGCTCACCGCCCAGATAGGCATCGTCGATCTCCACACGCCCGGATAGACAGCGCCCGGACTCGTGCTCGGCCATGACCTGCATCAGTTTCTGCTTGATGCGCCAGGCTGCTTTATAGCTCACGCCAAGCTGGCGGCGTAGTTCAAGGGCCGACACGTTGTTCTTGGCCTGGGTCATCAGATGCATGGCCAAAAACCAGACGGTCAGCGGGAGCTTGGTCGAGGCGAACACGGTATTCGAGGTGGCCGTCGCCTGGTGATGACATCGCACGCACTGCCAGTGCGTGCGCCCGTGGCGCTCAAACGTGGTGGCGTGACGACATCGACAGCTCGGGCAAACAAAGCCCGCCGGCCAGCGGGCCGCCACAAGCGCTTGTTCGCATTGCGCCGGTGTGCCGTAGCGTGCCATGAACTCACGCATGGATAGACCGGGTTGCATCTGGACTTGATTGATTGCCATGACGTTGCTCCGTTGTCGCGTCATGACCTATTGTCCGAACACGCTGGGTCAGATCCTGACCCTGCTGAGTTTCGGGGCTAATCAGGTATGTTGTTGTAGTCATCGAACCAGAACGGCAGCTGACACACCACGGTTTTCGCATCGGGCCGCGGGTTGATCGCGACATAGTCGCGCTTGAGCGTCTTCACGAACGCCTCAGCCTTGCAGTTGGTTGGGGCTCGGTGGGCCTTTATGCGGCGGTGGCCGCTGCGTAGCGGCCGGCAGGCTTCCACGAAGGCTTATTATTTGTGGCAGGCCGCGTTGTCGGTTGACGAGCGCGATATGCATGCCCAAGTTATAGTGATAGCGCACGGCCGCGATCAGCTCTTGCGCGGCTAGACCATGGAAAAAAGTATCGGGATTTTTGCACTGTTCAATTGAAATCAGCAGCAGAACAGACCCGGCTGAAACAATGTGTACCGTGGCGACTGACTACTTGCATCGGCGTGTGCCTTTGCGCGGAAAATTCCACAACGTGCGCCGAATTGTGAAGGGCATTGGCGCGTTCGGATCAATAACGCGGCTCATCACGCAACTTGCTACCGTCAAGCTAGCGAGCATTGGAGCCAATTGAAAAGGTCGGGCCATTGCGGGTATTGGGCCAGGGTCTTCTTGGGCGTAGAGACCTGGGCGATCCGCCCACGATATCCGACCGTGGATCTAGCATACGTCTATATGTAGTTGCATTCGCGCTCGATGGCGGCAGTCCTACGCGTAAACTGCTCACAAACTTTACGCCCCGAAAATAGCCCAGCCCTAATTTACGAGGGCCGGGCCGGTGCCAAAAACGCCGGACTAGGCGCTGTCGAACAGCCGCTTGCGCAGGTCGAGCTTGCTAAACTTGCCGGTCGCCGTGCGCGGGATTTCGTCAACGAACACGTAGTTGTCCGGCACCATCCATTTCTCCATGCGCTCACGCAGATAGGCCGCGAGATCCTCGGCGGACAAGTCGCGCCCTTCGCGTAACACAACGGCCGCGAGCGGGCGTTCACCCCATTTTTCGTCGGCCTGGGCAACCACGGCGGCTTCCGCCACGTCGTCGTGACCCATGATCGTGTTTTCCAGCTGAACCGAGGATATCCATTCGCCGCCGGACTTGATCACGTCCTTGGTGCGGTCGGTGATGTTGATGTAGCCCTCGGCGTCGATCGTGGCGATATCGCCGGTACGCAGCCAGCCGTCGGGCGTGAATTTCTCCTCGCTGTTCTCGAGCTGGAAATAGCTGCCAGTGATCCACGGGCCGCGGACCTGGATCTCGCCCATGTCCTCGCCGTTCCAGGGTAGCGGGTTGCCATCGTCACCCACGATGCGGGTATCCACGAACGGCACCGGCATGCCGGCAGTGGCGCGAATGGCGTACTGCTCGTCCTCAGAGAGTTTCTGGATGGCGGGCTTCAGGCGCGCGGCCGAGGCCAGCGGCGAGGTTTCGGTCATGCCCCAGGCCTGGATGATGGTCAGCCCGTACTTGTCGAAGCGACGGATCATCGCCTCCGGCACTGCAGAACCGCCCACCGTCATGCGCATGCCTTCGGGCAGCTTCCAGCGGTTCGGTTCGGCGTCCAGGGCGTTGATGATGCCCATCCAGATCGTCGGCACGCCGGCGGTGACGTTGACCTTTTCGCCCTCGTAGACGTTGAGCAGGCTCTCCGCGTCCATATGCGGGCCCGGATACACCTGCTTGGCGCCGACCATGGTCGACACATAGGGCAGACCCCAGGCGTTGACGTGAAACATGGGCACGACCGGCAGGATCACGTCGTTGTAGGACAGATTCAGCGTGTCCGGCGTGGCCGCGGCCATGGCGTGGAGCACGCTGGAACGATGCGAATAGACCACGCCCTTGGGCTTGCCGGTGGTGCCTGAGGTGTAGCACATGCCGCAGGCGTCGCGTTCGTCCTTTTCGGGGTAGACGAACTCGCCCTCGGCGGAGGCCAGGAAATCCTCGTAGCTTTCCATCCCGTCCGGCACGGGCTTGCCGGCCAGCGGCACCACAATGATCTTTTCGAAGTTGACCTTGTCGGCGAACTTCTCGTACAGCGGCAGCAGCACGTCGTCGATGATGAGGAAACGATCCTCGGCGTGATTGACGATCCAGGCCACATCGTCCGGCGGCAGGCGCAGGTTCAGGGTGTGCAGTACCGCGCCGGTGATCGGAATGCCGAAATATGCCTCCAGGTGCGCGGAGGTGTTCCAGGAAAAGGTCGCGACCCGATCGCCGTGCTTGATCCCGGCCTGGGTGAGCGCCTGAGCGAGCTGCTTGGCGCGTCGGACCATGTCGGCATAGGTCTGCCGGTGCAGCGACTTGTCCGGCATGTGGGTGACGATTGCCACATCAGCCGAACTGCGCGCCCGCGCGCTCGAGAATGTCGTCGAGCAGCAGCGGCCTGTCCATCATCGTGGATTGCATGAGATCTCCTCTGGTCTTTGTTCGAATCGGTGTAAGGATTGTTCTTTTCACCGCCGCCGAGCATCGCATTGGCGCAGCCGAAACGTCCATATTCGTTGGCATATACCTCTAACGAACGTTCAATCGTTCTGGTAACGCGAGTTACCTGATGAAGCGGAAACGCTGTTTCCGCAGGCCGCAGGCGGAACTCGCGGCGTCCTTAAGCTGCCATACGGCAAACGGCGTACCGTAGACGCCGGAAAGCCGGCCTCGCGCGTCGCGCGCGTGATCGGTAGCGTTGATGGAGGAACGACCTCATGAAGCAACAACTGCTGCCCCTGATCTTTTCGACCGCGCTGGCCGTGGGCCATGCTGGCGGCATGATGGCCGGGGAACTCACGGCCGACGAGATGCAGGCCGAGCTGGATGCCGCCACGCCGGAGCAGCCGGCCGACTTCTCCGGCCACGATCTCAGCCGGCTCGACCTGTCGGGCATGGACTTGTCGGGCGTGAACCTCGCCGGCGCCGATCTCGGCAATGCACGGCTCGAGAACACCGTGCTCGAAGGCGCGAATCTTCTTGGCGCCAATCTCGATGGCGCGTGGCTGATCGGCGCGAATTTCGCCAACGCCAATCTGCAGGGCGTACATCTGTTCGGCCCGGTCGTCGCCCGTGGTCTGGAGCCGTCGCGCGCGCAATCGCCGGTCTTCGCCGGCGCCGATCTCAGCGGTGCGCGGGTGATTGCCAAACTCTCCCAGGGCGACAACGAGGGCGCCAATTTCAGCAACGCAAATCTGGGCGCCGACATGAAAAATCAGTCCATGGGGCTGATGCGCTTCGAGGCCGAGGGCGCACAGCTCGCCGGTGCCGATTTCTCGGGTGCCCGGCTTAACCATGCACTGTTTCGCTTCGCCAATCTGACCGGGGCGGATTTCAGCAATGCCGATCTTCGCAGCGCCGAGTTCAACGGCGCGGATCTCAGCGGTGCGAACTTCACCGGCGCAGACGCCACCGGCGCGGATTTCTCCGACGCCGACCTTACCGACGCCCAGGGCATCGACAGCGCCACCGGGATGACCATCGAGAACGCGAGCTGATCCTGAACACGCGCCGTGCTAGCCGGGCCAGGTGAGCGCGGTCCTTGCGACCAGCAGCACGATATACACGGCGCGTTTGACGCGCCGCTCGTCGACGCGGTGATGCAAACGTTCGCCGGCAAAGACGCCTGACGCCGGGCACTGACGGCGATATACGTGGGTAGTGCGTGTTTGTATCCGCCAAACGGGCGGTATAGTTCCACGCTGTTGTAAAACGCCTGGGACGCGCATGCGCTATTGGGAAGACTTCGAGATCGGCGCGATCGAACGCTACGGGGCCTACGAGGTGACCGAAGCCGAGATCGTGGAATTCGCCACCGCCTACGATCCGCTGCCGTTTCATGTCGACCCGGAGGCCGCGAAGGACAGCCCCTACGGCGCGTTGACCGCGCCGGGCCTGCTGACCTGCGCTATCTTCATGCGGCTGCTGGTCGATCATCTGCTGCTCGACGCGGCGTCGCTGGGATCGCCGGGCGTGGACTCGGTGCGCTGGACGCAGCCCGTCTATGCCGGCGATACGCTCTCGGTGCGCCAGGAAGCGCTGTCCAAGCGCGTGCTAGAAAGCCGGCCCGAGATGGGGCTGATCAAGAACCGTTTCGAGGTTCTGAATCAGAACGACGAACTGGTTTGCGAAATCGCATCGAACGGCCTGTTCCGGCGCCGTGAGTCACCGGGAGCGCCGGCATGATCCATTACGAAGACCTGACCGAGGGTGACAGCGTCGATCTCGGTCCGATCAGTCCGACAGCCGAAGAGGTGGTCGATTTCGCGAGGCGCTACGACCCGCAGCCGTTTCACCTGAGCGACGAGGGCGCGAAGAATACCTATTTCGGCACACTCGCCGCCTCCGGCTGGCACACCGCCGCGCTCACCATGAAGCTGATGATGACCGGCCGCGACGAACCGCTGGCCAGTCTCGGTTCGCCGGGCTTCGAGAACCTGCGCTGGCACAAGCCGGTGTATCCGAACGATGCGCTCACCGCGCGCGTTACCGTGGCCGGCAAGCGGCTGTCGAAGTCGCGCCCGGAAATGGGGCTTGTACAGTTCGCGGTCGAAACACGCAATCAACACGACGCGGTGGTCATGAGTTTTGTGTCCACCTCGATGATGGCGCGTCGCGAGCCGGGTTAGGTACGGATCAGCGGCCGTCGCTCACCGGGTCCGGACGGACACGACATCCCGGCGTGTCGACGCCAGCACGCGCCGCCACAAGGCAGACGGCATGCGCGACTAGTGCGGGTTGTTCGAGCTGGATGTAGTGGCCGCTGTCGCGGGCGATGAAATGCACCGCTCCGGGATGCGCGTCCACGTATTCCTGCTGCAGGCGGCGCCATAATTTTTCGCTCGCCGCGGGATAATCGGGCGAGGCGCCAAGCCGGGCACCGCGGCTGATTACCACGAGCGGCAGACCGATGGGCAGCGGGGGCGCGTGCGCGACCTGTCGCTCGCTTTCGCGAAAACCGGCCAGCTCGTGATGTGCGGTGCGCCAGGTCACGGGGTCGTGAGACAGGGCGCGGGCCTCGGCGGCGTCGGCCGGCGCCAGGTTGGGCGGCACATGGCTTGCGATCGAGATATGAAATACGCCGTCGGGGGCGATACGCAGACCCAGGTCGCGTTCGTAACGGCCGATCTGATTCACCTGGCTGCTGTCGACCAGCACCAGCCCGGCGGTCTCGCGCGGATAGCGGGCCGCGAAAAGCTGCATGTTCCAGCCGCCGAACGAATGGCCGACCAGGAGGTAGGGTGGCCGGATGGCCGCGCGGGTCAGCAGGCGGCGCAGTTCCTCGACGATCACGGCACTGGTGCGCGGTGGCAGCGCGGCATCGCTGTCGCCGTAGCCCGGGCGGTCGTAACTGCAGACCGGCAGGCTTTCGGCCACGAGCGGCTGCAGACGCGACCAGACGAGCGCACTGTCGCCCAGCCCCGCGTCGAGCACGACCGTGGGTTCCCCGGGCTCGGGTTTCGGGCCGCTGCAGTGCACAAGCACGCGGCCGTTGTCGAGTTCGACTGCGCGCAGCCGCTCGATCGCGCTGGCCGGCGCGCTCAGCACGGCGCTGCAGATCAGTGTGCCGATCGCAGCGGCATACAGCGCGCAGCTGCGCGTGTCGACACCATTCATCCCGACCCCTGCCTGACGCGGTTCACGAGATACGAAAGAATGGCACGGCAAGTTGCGTGCCCACGGCTTTCGCAAGCCGGCGGAGTGCGCAGTCAGGCGCGGTGGGGCTCGCCGAGGTATTCGTTCGAGCTCATTTCCTGTAGCCGGCTGGCGGTACGTTCGAACTCGAAGGCCAGGCGTGTGCCCTGGTACAGTGCCTCCGGTACGGCCTCGGCGGTGCAGAACAGATTGACCCGACGGTCGTAGAATTCATCCACCGCATTGATGAAGCGGCGCGCGGCGTTGTTCTCGTCGTCATCGAAGACGGGCACGTTGGACACCATGATGGTCGAATACTCGCGCGCCATCTCGATGTAGTCGTTGGCCGAGCGGCTGCCGCGGCACAGATCCTCGAACTCGAACCACACGACGCTATCGGCACGCTGGCGTACCGGGATCTTGCGGCCGAGTATCTTCACGTTGCCGCCCTCGACGGGACGCCCGGTTGCCAGGCGATCGAAGTGCTTCGCCAGCACGGTGTCGGCGTCTTCGCCCGGCGGCGTCTGATAGGTGGCCGCGTCGTCGATCCGGTCGAGCCGATAGTCGGTGCCGTCGTCCAGATGCATGACGGTGCAGTATTTCTTGATGCGCGCGATCGCGGGTTTGAAGCGTTCGCGCTGCAGGCCATCCTTGTAGAGATCGTCCGGGTCCACGTTCGAGGTCGTGACCAGGGTCACGCCGCGCTCGAACAGCTCCTCGGTCAGGCGCGCGAGGATCATGGCGTCGGCCACGTCGGAGACGAAGAACTCGTCGAAGCAGAGCACACGGTCGCTGGCCCATTCCTTGGCGATGAGCTTGAGCGGGTCGGACTTGTTCGCGTACTTCTTGCGCGCCTCGTGCACCTTCTGCATGAAGCGATGAAAATGCAGGCGCGACTTCTCCTCGAAGGGCAGGTTCTCGTAGAAGCAGTCCATGAGGTAGGTCTTGCCGCGGCCCACGCCGCCCCAGAGATAAAGACCGGTGACCGTTTCGCGCCGCGTCTTGCCGAACAACCCTCTGCGGGTGGTCGGGTTCGCGACCAGCGCCTCGTGGATCGCCTGGAGCGCATCGACGGCTTTTTCCTGCGCCGGATCGCGCACGAAATCGTCGCGCGCGAGATCCGCGTCGTAGCGCGCGCGCGGACCGGCGGCGCTGTCGGCTGACACTGCCATGCAAACTCTCGTCGTCGAAATACAAATTATTATACGCTCCGCGCCATGGCCGCCATCGATGCGCTCGACGACGACACTGCCCGGACCATCGAGTCGTTCCTGGACGGGCTCTGGGCCGAGCGCGGCCTGTCCGACGCGACGCTGGGCGCCTACCGCAACGATCTGGCGCACTTCGCCCGCTGGCTGGACGGCCGCACAGCGCTGGCGCAGGCGTCGCGCCCAGACATCCAGGCCTATCTCGCTGCCCGGAATACCCCGGGCTCGAGTCCGCGCAGTGCCGCACGGCTGCTGTCGAGTCTGCGTCAGTTCTATCGCTACCAGCTGCGCGCGAACGTGATCGACGAGGACCCGACCGCGCTGATCGCGATGCCGACCCAGGGCCGCCGGCTGCCGAAGACACTCACCGAAGCCGATGTCGAGGCGCTGCTCGCAGCCCCGGATACCGACAGCGACATCGGTCTGCGTGATCGCGCCATGCTCGAGCTGATGTATGCGGCCGGGCTGCGCGTGTCCGAACTGGTGGGCGCCTCCCGTGCCCAGGTCAACACGCGCCAGGGCGTGATCCGCGTGACCGGCAAGGGCGGCCGCGAACGCCTGGTGCCGCTGGGCCTGGCCGCGATCGACTGGCTGGAACACTACATGCGCGAAGCGCGCGGGCTGTTGCTTGGCGCCAGACAAAGCGATGCCCTGTTCGTGACCGGCCGCGGCGGCGGCATGACGCGCCAGAACGTCTGGCACCGCATACGGGGTTACGCGGCCCAGGCGGGCATTCGCGCCGACGTCTCGCCGCACGGGCTGCGCCATGCGTTTGCGACCCACCTGCTCAACCACGGCGCAGACCTGCGCGCCGTGCAGATGCTGCTGGGCCATGCCGATCTGTCGACCACCCAGATCTATACCCACGTCGCGCGCGCCCGGCTGCAGGCGCTCCACGCGACCCACCACCCGCGCGGCTGAAGCGCCGTGGCGCGCAATATCGAGATCAAGGCCGCGGTGGCGGATGTCGCGGCGCTGCACGAACGGGCGGCCGCGATCGCTACCGCCGGCCCTGAAGAAATCCAGCAGCACGACACGTTCTTCGCCTGCAATCGCGGGCGGCTCAAGCTGCGTCGCATGAGGGCCGGCGAGGCCGAGCTGATCTTCTATCGCCGGCCGGACGTGGACGGGCCGAAGACCTGCGACTACGAACGCAGCCCCGTGGCCGACCCGGCGGCGATGGCGCGCGTGCTCGAACAGGCTTGGGGCGTACGCGGCGAAGTCATCAAGACACGCACGCTCTATCTGGCCGGGCGCACGCGCATCCATGTCGACCACGTCGCCGGCCTGGGCGATTTCATGGAACTGGAAGTCGTGCTCGAGGCCGGGGAATCGGTCGCGGCCGGCGAGCGCGAGGCCGAGCGCCTCATGGCTGCACTCGGCGTGGCTGCGTCAGACTTGCGAACGGGCGCCTATATCGACCTGCTCGAAGCCCGAGCGAGGGACTAGCGTTCGAGCAGCTCGCGCTTGTTCGGCTTGTCCGCCCACTCGTCGGCGTCTTCCGGCGCCGGCTTGATCTCGGTGATCACGGGCCATTTGGACGCCAGTTCCGCGTTGAGCTCGAGGAAATCGGCCTGATCCTCGGGCAGATCGTCTTCCGAGACGATGGCTTCCACCGGGCACTCCGGCTCGCAGAGCGTGCAGTCGATGCACTCTTCCGGGTCAATGGCGAGGAAGTTGGGGCCCTCGTGGAAACAGTCCACCGGGCAGACCTCCACGCAATCGGTGTATTTGCACTTGATGCAGTTCTCGGTGACTACGAACGTCATCCTGGGTCGGGCCTCGTGACGGAACCAAAGATGGGCGACAGTTTATCAGGAGCTGCCGGTCTCTACGTTGGCCACGCGATCCAGATTCATGGCGCGCCAGTCGTCGGCCCCGAGGTTGTCCATATGCAGATCGAAGCGTCCGCGCCGGCGATCGGCGAAGTAATGACTGAGCGCGCGGTGAATGGTCGGAAAAGCCAGCTGTGACCACTCGATCTCGTCTTCGCCGAGCAGGGTGACGAACTGGCTTTCCTGGCCGGCGCCGTAATGGTTCCCGGACAGCGTGGCGCGGTAGAAGATGTGCACCTGGCCGATGTGCGTCACGTCGATCACGGTAAACAGCTCGGCGTCGGTGACCTCGGCCTGCGCTTCCTCGCGGGTTTCGCGCGCGGCGCCTTCGAAGATCGTTTCGCCGAGTTCCAGAAACCCGGCCGGCAGCGTCCAGAAGCCCAGACGCGGCTCGATGGCGCGCCGGCACATGAGGATGCGGTCGTCCTGCTCGACGATGCAGCCGACCACGTTGCGTGGGTTCTCGTAGAAGATTTCGCCGGTTTCGCTGCAGACATTGCGCTTGCGGTCGTCGCCGGCGGGCACCTTGTATTCGATGGGCGCGCCGCAGTTGGGGCAGAACGTCATGGGTTTCGGCATGGCGGAAGATTAGCAGACAACGAGTGAATGGCCGTGCGCTGGTATCGTTTCAAACGGCACGAACCATGCAACCGCTGAAAACATGAATCCGTCGATCAACGAGAAACATCCCGCCATGAGTGCGACCGACGTGGCTGCCCACGATGAAGCGCTGCGCGCCCAGGTGCGCGCGGCCGGTGCCCTGCTGGGCGACGTATTGCGTTCGCAGGCCCGCGAAGGCGTGTTCGATACTGTCGAGACGCTGCGCCGCGGCTATATCGCGCTGCGCGAACAGGACGACCCCGACAAGCGCGCCGAGCTGCAGGCGCTCGTCGCCGACCTGCCGGCGGAAACGATGACCGAGGTCACGCGCGCCTTCGCCATCTATTTCAATCTGGCCAATCTGCTCGAAGAGCTCCATGCCCACCGCACCCGGCGCGCGCTGGCGGCCGACGGCAATCCGCAGTGGCTGGGTTCGTTCAACCGCAGTTTCACCGATCTCGCCGGCGAGGGCGTGAGCCTCGAGGACGCGCTCGCCCGGCTCGAGCGTCTGTCGTTCATGCCGGTGTTCACCGCGCACCCGACCGAGGCCAAGCCGCGGGCCGTGCTCGACGCGCTGCGCCGGCTGTTCGAGTGGTTTCGCGAACTGGCTTTCGATACGCCCGATGAGCGGCGCCACGCCGAGATCGAGGAACATATCCGCCAGAACATCCAGGTGCTCTGGAAGACCGAAGAGCTGCGCGGTTCGCGCCCGACGGTGGCCGACGAGATCCGCAACGGGCTCTATTATTTCCGTGCCTCGCTGTTCGCCAGCGTGCCGGTGATCTATCGCAACCTCGAACGCGCGCTGTCCAACGCCTACGGCGAGCGCGTCGAGCCGCCCACGGTGCTGGATTTCGGCTCCTGGATCGGCGGCGATCGTGACGGCAATCCTTATGTCACCGCGCGCGAGACGCGCTATGCGCTGCGCATGCAGGCACGCGAGGTGCTCACCGAATACCTGCGCCGGATCGATCATCTGGCCAGCCGGCTGTCGTTCTCGGCTCGCTGGTGTGCGCCCAGCGACGCCTTCTGGCAATCCCTGGCCGCGGACGAGCAGCGCATTGCGGCGCATACCGGCGTGCGCGCCGAGCGCTTCGCTGCCGAACCCTATCGGCGCAAGCTCTATCTCATGCGCCAGCGCATCGCGGCGATGGTCGACCAGCTGCAGACCGAGTTGCGTCTGCGCGCCGAGCGCAGCGAGCGCAGCCCGGTGGCTTACGACAACGCCGCCGAACTGATCGACGAACTCCGCATCATGTGCGAATCGCTCGTCGGTCACGGCGACCAGGCGATTGCCGACGACGAGATCAAGGACCTCCAACGGCTTGTGCAGACGTTCGGCTTTCATCTCGCGCGCCTGGATCTGCGCGAGGAATCGACCCGGCACACCCAGTGCGTGCACGAGCTGTTTGCCGCGCTCGACATCTGTGACGACTACGAATCCCTCGACGACGCCGGGCGAACGACGCTGCTCGCCGCCGAGCTCGCACGCGACGAGGTACCGGAGGTGGCCCGTGTCGATGTCTCTGGCGAAGTGGGCGACACGCTGGACAGCCTCGCCGTGGTGCGTGAATTCACCCGCACCCTGGGCGTGGACGCGTTCGGCAGCTATGTGATCTCGATGACGCACAGCGTTTCGGACATGCTCGCGCTGCTGTGGCTCATGCGCGCCACCGGCGTCTACGAGCCGGGCGAGGGCACCCCGCCGCTTTCGATCGCGCCGTTGTTCGAGACCGTGGCCGATCTCGAGCATATCGAGCCGGTGCTCGACGGCCTGCTCGCCCAGCCGGCGTATCGCGACTTTCTCGAAGCGCAGGCGGCCGACGGGACGCGCCGGCAGGAGGTCATGCTCGGCTATTCGGACTCCTGCAAGGACGGCGGGATCATGGCGTCGCGCTGGCAGCTCTACAAGGCGCAGCAGCTCGCGGTTGCGGTCTGCGACCGCCACGAGGTGGACAGCCTGCTCTTTCACGGCCGCGGCGGCACCGTCGGGCGCGGCGGCGGGCCGACCCATCAGGCGATCGTGTCGCAGCCGCCGGGCACGGTGCGTTCGCGGATCAAGTTCACCGAGCAGGGCGAGATGATCTTCGCCAAGTACAGCAATCCGGAAACGGCGGTTCACGAGCTCACGCTCGGCATTACCGGCACGCTCAAGGCCAGCGGCTTTGCCACCGACGACACGGACCACTCGCAGATCGCCGGCGCGCTGTCGGATACCGGCGAGCAGTTCTACCGCCGCCTGACCGAAGACACCGCGGGTTTCTTCGACTATTTCTATGCCGCCACGCCGACCGCTGAAATCGGCGCGCTCAACATCGGTTCCAGGCCCGGCCATCGCAAGGCGGTACGCGGCAAGTCGTCGATCCGCGCAATCTCCTGGGTGTTCGCCTGGGCGCAGTCGCGGCATACGCTGCCGGGCTGGCTCGGGGTGGGTACCGCACTCACGGAGGCCGGGATCGACAACGAGGCACTGGTCGCGCTCTATCGCGACTGGCCGTATTTCCGCACCATCATCGACAGCGTGCAGATGTCGCTGGCCAAGGCCGACATGCGCATCGCCGCGACCTATGCCGAGCTTGCGCCCGAGCATGTCGATATTTTCGAGGCCATTCGTGGTGAATATGACCGCGCCGTCGAAAGGATTCTCGCGATCACGGGCGAGGACACGCTGCTGGACGACGACGTCGTGCTCAAGCGTTCGCTGGACCGGCGTCGACCGTATCTCGACCCGCTCAATCATATTCAGATCACCGCGCTGACGCGCTATCGTGAAGGCGGCGATCGGGTGTGGCTGGATCCGGTGCTGCGCTCGATCAACGCGATTGCCGCCGGTATGCGCAATACTGGCTGACCTGTTCGTCATCGGAATCCGAAAAGATCAAGACACCATGAATCCAACCAACGTCTTTTTTCGCGTGTTTTCGCTGCTCGCGGTGCTGTCTGTTCTGGCGGGCGCGCCGGCAGCCATGGCGCAGAACGACGAGAGCGCCAACGCGGGCGAGAAGCCGCAGCGCCCGGTCTATCTCGATATCGTGCCGGTGGCGGACGCGCGCTACTCAATGCTGCCGGAAGAGCTCGTCGCCTCGCTCGCCAACGAAGCGCTCTCCAATGCTCGCCAGGCGACCATCCGCATGAATGGACAGGACCTGCCCGCCGGCGTGCGCGTGCTGCGCATCATGTACATCGTTCACCAGCAGGAAGAGTCGGACGGCGTGACCGCGGCAGTCGCTGCCTCAACGGAGCTGCTGCGTACCAGCGACGAGGGCGATGGGGGTATACAGACGTTCTCGATCTACAACGGTCTGCAGCAGACCCTGGTGCAGGGGCCGGACGTCACCCGGGCGCGCGAGCAGCTGCGTATCGCCTTCAAGAAGGAGCTGCAGGCGCGTATCAGCTCCGCCTTCCAGAACGCCGAAGCCCTCTGATCGATCACCGCGGGCGCAGCGTAAACGCGGCGCCCGGTACGTCTTGCATGGCGCTCGGCGCGGGCCGGCTTAGCCTGGACGGGCTGCGCTGTTATCCTTGCCGCCATTGTTTTGACGCTCGAGGAAAACGTCATGGCCGCAAACGAAATGCCCGAAATCAAGGTCGATGCCGACAGCATGTACCGCGAAGAGTCCTTCACGGACCTCAAGGTCGGCAGTATCCGTCGTCTGGTGCCGGTCACCAAGGACGGCGAGGACGACAGTGCCCGCGACGTGCGCTATGAAGGCTCGGCCAGCCTGATGACCCCGGCCGGCAACCTGCCGCTGTCGTTCGAACTGGAGGCAGACACGCTCTCCGGTGCCATCGACCAGTTCCCGGATGCGGTCAATGCCGCGGCCGAGCGCGCGATCGAGGAACTCAAGGAAATGCAGCGCCAGCAGAGCCAGCAGATCCAGGTGCCGGGTCAGGGCGACTTCGGCGGTGGTGGCGGCCAGCAGGGCGGCGGTCGCATCCAGTTCTAGGCGGTTCAGGGTCCCGGGCTGTCGCGTAGACAGCCCGCTGCAAGCGCTGCGGCTAGTAGTGCGGCGGCGTTTCGTCGATCTCGTTCGCATCGCCGCCCTCCGCCAGGGCGGCGATGCGTGACTCCAGCTGCTCGCAGCGCTGGGTTAGACGCGCCAGCGCGCGGCTCTGGGCATAGACCATATCGCTGAGCTGGTCGATGGTGTCGTCCTGATAGGCGATACGCATTTCCAGCGTTTCGATGCTCGACGCCGCGCTCATGCCGCACCGCCGGGTACGAGATGGATCTGCTCGGCGAGTGCGTCGCGCAGTGCCGTGATCTGAGCATTGGAATACGCCCGCGTCTCGTCGAGGTTGCCCCAGACCGGGCGTGGCCAGCAGGGGTCATCCGTCTGGCGCGCGATGACATGCACATGCATCTGCCGCACCTGGTTGCCCAGCGCGGCGACGTTGAGCTTGTGGGCGTCGAACCAGCGCGCGGTGAAGGCAGATAGCGTGCGCAGCTGCTCGCTTACCCGCTCATGCTCGGCGTCGTCGAGTTCGTGCCAGTCGACGGCATCGGTATCCACCACCAGAATCAGCCAGCCGACCGCCGCGTTACGGTTAAGCAACACGCTGGCGCGGTCGAGCGTGCCGAGTACATGACAGTCCGCGAGCAGTTGATCGTTGATTTGCATGGGCATTCGCCTGACGCTTCCAAAACGGTCGGCGCACTCGGCGCCGGGCGCGCCATTGTATAAGATCGCTCTGGCGGCGCTCGCAGGCCGGGCGTGATCGTCGCGCCGGCCGTGCATCAATCGGGGGGAGCCATGGACGCAATCAGGGGTTGGATCGAAGTCATTCAGGACGGCGGCTGGTCGGGCCTGCTCATGGCCGGATTCGCAGTCGTCGCGGGGATGTTCATCTTCGCCTTCATATCCAACAAGTATTTCTGGATCGTGCTGGCGGTGGTCGCGGCCGCGTTGGGCCTTTGTTATTACTTCGAGGTCGATCTGTCTTTCGACTTCGACTTCCTGGCCTGATTCGCGGCTTCGCGCTGTCTCAACCCGCGCGGTCCGACAACGCAAGACGCAGGCCGAAGCCGACGAGCACCGTGCCGGTGATGCCGTCGAGCGTGCGCGTGGTGCCGGGGCGGGCCAGTGCGCGTGCGAAGGGGCGCGTGGCCAGCGTGAGCAGAATGAACCAGCCCAGGCTGAGTGCGGCATGCACGCCGGCCAGAAGTGCGCTGAACGCGACCACGTTGACGTCTGCCGGCATGAACTGTGGCAGCAGGCTCACGTAGAACACGCCGACCTTGGGGTTGAGCAGGTTGGTGGTGAGCCCGCGTACAAACCAGCGTGCGCCGGCCCGGCGTGCCTGTGGCTGGCTCGGGTCGCCGTCGCGCCAGTCCGCACGTGCGCCGCGCGCGGCACGCAATAGCATCCGCGCGCCCAGCCAGATCAGATACGCAGCGCCGGCAAACTGCAGCACGCCATAGGCGATTTCGGAAACCGCCAGAACCGCGCCGAGACCGAGTGCGGCGAGCAGTCCCCAGGCGAGAACGCCAATCACCACACCGAACGCGGCGAACAGGGCGTTACGGGCATTCTCCACGGCCGCGGTGCGCAGCACCAGCGCGGTATCGATACCCGGGGTGAGCGTCATCAGCCCGGCAGCGATCGAGAAACTCAGCAGCGCGGTTGCTATGTCCATGGGGCTACCGTGCGTTTCGTCCTGCCGTCATTCAGGCGGGAGAACAGGTTTTATTGCTCTTGTTTTATTGCTCTGGGCGCAAATGCTCGTCTTCGTTACAAGCGCGTATTCCGCCCAACGCCGACGCGTTGAGCGCTATGGCGTCGATACGAATGCGGTGGGGCATTTCTCGCAAACGCTTCGGAGTCGAACGCAATGTCATGGTCGAGAAATGGTGCCCGGGGCGAGAATCGAACTCGCACTCTGTTGCCAGAACCGGATTTTGAGTCCGGCGCGTCTACCAGTTCCGCCACCCGGGCAGGTGAACGCGCCGGAGTATACCGGTGTGACGATGTGCGACCAATGCTTTACCGCTGAAAACTAGGCCGGGCGGCATCAATAGTCGGCGAGAATCGACTCCATGTCGGTCTGGTAGGCGGTCACGGTCTGCCGGTAGCTCAGCGACGGGCGCGAGCGCGTGCCGTTGATCACGAAGGCAAACGCGCCGTAGCCGCCGCTCTGCAGCCGGAAATAGCCGGCCAGCGCGCGCACGGTGACCGGCTCGCTGAGGGTGCCGGTCTTGGCGTTGATACGCGTGAGCCAATCGAAATTGCCCTGTTTGAGGGTGCGCGACGGCGCCGACAGCGGCACCGGAATGCTGCCGTAGAACGCCGGAAACAGCGACGGCTGGCGATACATATAAGACAGCAGGGCGACCAGATCGCGCGCCGAGAGCTTGTTGCTCACGGCCAGGCCGCTGCCGCTTTCCAGCACCGCGCCGCTGCCGGCGCCGGCCTTGCTCGGAAAGTTCTCGCGCAGGGCGCGATCGGCCAGCGCTTCGAGCGCCTGCGAAGCCAGTGGCAGGGTGAGCGGGCGGTTGTAGCCGCTGTCTGCCGCCAGGCCGAGCGTGAGCGTGTCGGCCATATAGTTGTTGGAATAGGCCATCAGCGGGATCAGCTGTTCGGCCAGGGTGTCGCTTTCGACGCTTGCGAGGGTCTCGCCAACGCTGGCGTTGGCCTGCACTCGCGCGCTGCCGCTGACGCTGATGCCCATATCGCCGAGCATGGTCAGAAGCACGCGGGCGGTATCCGTCGCCGGGCCGGTCACCGCGCGATGCACTTCATAGGGGCCGGTGCCCAGCGGCAGCGAGCCGCGTAGATGCAGGGTCGAGCGGCCGCCGTCGTAGGTGCGCCAGGCGCTCAGGCTGGGGCGGGTATGCGGCAGCCCGGTGGCGACATCGTTGTCGATGGTGTAGCCGGAAAGCCCCATCGGATGCAGGGCGACACGGGCCGGGTCTCCCGAACGGGCGCCGGGATAGACATTGGCCTGGATGGTGGCGAAGTTCACCCCCGCCGAGGACAGCGGCGCGCTATAGGCATGCGAGGCCACGCTCTGGGCGTCGCAGCGGTCCTTGGTGAGGCAGGGAACGCTGCCGAACAGGCCGTCGTCGACGATCAGATTACCGTTCACGCGGGTGATGCCGCGTTCGCGCAGGCCGTTGATCAGCGACCACAGGCGCGGATTGTCCAGCGACGGGTCGCCGCCGCCGAGAAAGACCAGATCGCCGTTGAGCGTCTGCCCGGACACGCTGCCCTGGCTGGTGAAACGGCTGACGAAGCGATGCGCGGGCCCGAACTGCTCGAGCGCGGCACTCGCGGCATAGAGCTTGCTGACCGAGGCCGGCGTGAGGCGCTGGTCCGGGTTGATCTGGTCGATCACCGACATGTCGTCGAGACGGATCACCAGGGCGGTCACGTCCGCGCGTTGCGACAGCTCGCGCAGCGAGTTCAGATAGGGCGCGGCGAACGCGGGCGTGCTGGCGAGCAGCGACGAGGCCAGAACGAGGGCCGATACGGCGAGTAACGCCAAGGAGGCCGGTGCCCGGCCAGCACGACGCTGGCTTCGGCCCGGTGTGCGAGCAATGAACATGTGTTCCCCGTTGGGGCCGGCAGGCCCGGTGCGGCGCGGCGAAAGCGGCAGTGTATGGGTAGCACGCCTGCCGACTCAATTTGACGAAAGACGCGCATTCGGCGTCGACGCCATGCAATGGCATGTCTACACTGCGCCGCCATGAATCTCGAACGTCTGGCCCAATCCGGCGACGCCCGTCGCGCTCGTCTGTCGCTGCCGCATGGCGTGGTCGACACCCCCACCTTCATGCCGGTGGGCACCTACGGCACCGTCAAGGGCATGACGCCGGAAGAGCTGGCCGGCCTGGGCGCCCAGATCGTGCTCGGCAATACCTATCACCTGATGCTGCGTCCGGGCACGGAGATCGTGAACCTGCATGGCGGGCTGCACGATTTCATGCACTGGCACGGCCCGATTCTGACCGATTCGGGCGGTTTCCAGGTCTGGAGCCTGGCCGAGATGCGCAAGCTCAGCGAGGACGGCGTGGCTTTTCGCTCGCCGCTCGACGGCTCGTCACAGTATCTATCGCCCGAGCGCTCGATCGAGGTCCAGCATGCGCTGAACTCGGATATCGTCATGTGTCTGGACGAATGCACCGACTACCCGGTCGCCAAAGAAGACGCGGCGGCGTCCATGCAGCTTTCGATGCGCTGGGCGGCGCGCTGTCGCGAAGCCCACGGCGACAGCGCCAATCTGCTGTTCGGGATCAATCAGGGCAGCGTGTTCGACGATCTGCGCGCCGAATCGATGGCCGCGCTCGTGGATATCGGCTTCGACGGCTATGCCATCGGCGGCGTGTCGGTGGGCGAGGCCTGGGATCTCAAGGCGCGGGTGCTCGAAGGCGTGCTGCCGGTCACGCCGGTCGACCGGCCGCGCTATCTCATGGGTGTGGGCACGCCGAGCGATCTGGTGGCAGCGGTATCCTTCGGTATCGACATGTTCGATTGCGTCATGCCCACCCGTAATGCCCGCAACGGCTATCTGTTCACCTCTCAGGGCGTCGTCAAGATCAAGAACGCCGTACACAAGCACGATACCGGGCCGCTGGATCCGTACTGTGGATGCCCGACCTGTACCCGGTACAGCCGGGCTTATCTGCATCACTTGTATCGCTGCGGCGAGATCCTCGCCGCGCGGCTGAACACCTGGCACAACCTGTACTATTACCAGGCGCTCATGCAGCGTATTCGCGATGCCATCGAGGCGGATCGCTACGCGGCGTTCATGCGCGAATTCTTCACGTCCGCCGAAGGCGCAGGCACGGCGCAGGCGGCCTGGTTCGGCTATGGCAACGCCGGTACATGACGGCGCACACGTGCGTCGGGGGCGCGAATGCCTGTGGCATACTACGCGGCTTGTTCCACGCCTGAACCACCAGTCATCGAAAGAGGCGAACTATGGATTTTCTGATTTCCCCGGCCTATGCGCAGGGCGGCGCGCCCGCAGGCGGCGGCATCATGCCGACGCTGATCATGGTCGGCCTGTTCTTCGTGTTCATGTATTTCATGATCATCCGGCCGCAGATGAAGCGCCAGAAGGAACACAAGAAGCTGCTCGAAAGCCTGGAGAAGGGCGTCGAGGTGGTCACCTCCGGCGGCGTGGCCGGCAAGATTCGCCAGGTCGGTGAGAACTTCATCGTCGTCGAGGTTTCGGACGGCGTCGAAATCCGTATCCAGAAAAACGCTGTCGCCAGCGTGGTGCCCAAAGGCACGCTGGAATCGCTTTAAGCGCATCCTCGTCTGGTCTGCCCGGCCCGTGGCGAGGTGTCGGCCGGGCAGAACCATAGATCGTTGATCGGGGCCCTATGAATCGCTATCCACTGTGGAAATACCTGCTGCTGCTGTTCGTGCTTGCGGCGGGCGTGCTATATGCGTTGCCCAATCTGTACGGCGAGCAGCCGGCGGTTCAGGTCTCGCAGGCGAGCGGGGACGCGGCCAGCCAGGCGCTGGTCCAGCGTGTGCAGCGCACGCTGAGCGACGCCGATGTGGCGCCCGAGGGCGTCACGCTCGAGGAAGGGCGCCTGCTGGCGCTGTACGCGAGCACGGAAGACCAGCTCAAGGCGGCCGGCGTGCTCAAGCGCCAGCTCGGCAACGATTACACCATCGCGCTCAACCTCGCGCCGAGTACGCCGGACTGGCTGCGCGCGGTCGGTGCCGAGCCGATGGCGCTGGGGCTGGATCTGCGCGGTGGCGTGCACTTCCTGCTTGAAGTGGACATGGAAACGGTCTTCAACGAGACCTACGATCGCTACGCGCGCGATATTCCGCGCTTTCTGCGCGACGAGTCGATTCGCTACAGCCGCGCGGCTCGCGACGGCGACAGCGTGTGGCTGCAGTTCCCCAACGCCGAAGTCATGAGTGAAGCGCGCGATGCGCTGAACAGCGACTTCGACGTGCTCGATTTCCGGTCGGCCTCCGGCAGCGACAACGCGCTCGTGGCGACCCTCAACGAAACCGAGCAGCAGCGCATCACCGACTTTGCGCTGCAGCAGAACCTGACCACCCTGCGCAATCGCGTCAACGAACTCGGTGTCGCCGAGCCGCTGGTGCAGCGCCAGGGCGAGTCGCGCATCGTCGTCGAACTGCCGGGCGTCCAGGACACAGCCGAAGCCAAGCGTCTTCTGGGCAAGACGGCCACACTCGAATACCGGCTCGTCGCCCAGGGCAAGGACGCGCAGGCGGCCCAGTCCAGCGGTACGCCGCCCCCGGGCACCGAACTCTACGAGACCCGCGAAGGCCGTCCGATCCTGCTCGAACAGGACGTGATCGCTTCGGGCGATCAGCTCGTCGATGCGTCGTCGGGTTTCGATCAGCAGTCGGGCAGCCCGGCGGTGTTCGTGACGCTCGACGGCCAGGCGGCGAGCAAGATGTTCGACGTCACCTCGGCGCACGTGGGCGATCCGATGGCGGTGCTGTTCATCGAAAACAAGATCGAGACGCGCTACGAGAACGGCGAGGAGATCCGCGAGCGCAAGAGGGTCGAGGAAGTCATCAGCGTGGCCAACATTCGCAGCGCCTTCGGCAAGCGCTTCCAGACCACGGGCCTGGAACGCAACGAAGCGCACGATCTGGCCCTGCTGCTGCGCGCGGGTGCGCTGGCCGCGCCGGTGAACATCGTCGAGGAACGCACCATCGGCCCGAGCCTGGGCGCCGACAACATCGAGCAGGGCCGCATGGCCGTGATCGTGGGCTTTCTGCTCGTCGTGGCCTTCATGGTGGTGTACTACCGCGGCTTCGGGCTGTTTGCCAACGCCGCGCTGTTCATGAATCTCGTGCTGATCGTCGCGCTGCTGTCGTTGCTGCAAGCCACGCTCACGCTGCCCGGCATCGCCGGCATCGTATTGACGGTGGGCATGGCGGTGGACGCCAACGTGCTGATCTTCGAGCGAATACGCGAGGAGCTGGATGCCGGCAACACGCCGCAGTCGGCGATCAAGGCCGGTTACGACAAGGCGTTCTCGTCGATTGCCGACGCCAACGTCACGACCCTGATAGCCGCGGTGGTGCTGTTCGGTTTCGGTACCGGGCCGATCAAGGGCTTCGCCGTGACGCTGTCGCTGGGCATCATCACCTCGATGTTCACCGCGATTGTCGGCACCCGCGCCATTGCCAATCTGGTCTACGGCCGCAAGCGCCGGCTGCAAAGCCTTTCCATCTGAGTCGTCCGACATGCGCCTGATCAAGCCCAATACATCGATCGACTTCGTCAGTTACGGCAAGTACGCCGTGATCTTCTCGGCGCTGCTCGTACTGGTGACGTTCGTGTCGTTCTCGATGGAGAAGCTCACCTTCGGCGTGGACTTCACCGGCGGCGTGGTGGTCGAGGTCGGCTATCCCGACGCGGTCCCGCTGGAGGACGTGCGCGGCGCGCTCGCCGAGGGCGGCTATCCGGATGCCACGGTCCAGCATTTCGGTGCGTCGGACGCGGTGATGATCCGTTTGGCGAGTGAAGAGGGCGCCGAAAGCTCCGAGGTCAGCACCCAGGTCATGCAGGCGCTGCAGGGCCAGAACAGCCAGGCCGAGTTGCGGCGCGTCGAGTTCGTCGGCCCGCAGGTGGGCGACGAACTGGTCAACAAGGGCGGCCTGGCGCTGCTCTATACGGTGATCGCGATCCTGATCTACGTGATCGTGCGCTTTCACTGGAAGCTGGCCGCCGGCGCGGTGACAGCGCTCGTGCACGACGTACTGATCACGCTCGGCGTGTTCTCGTTGTTTCACCTCGATTTCGATCTGACCGTGCTTGCCGCATTGCTGGCGGTGATCGGCTACTCGCTCAACGACACGATCGTGGTCTACGACCGTATTCGCGAGAATTTCCGGCGCATGCGCAAGGCCACGCCGGCCGAAGTGGTCAACGCGTCGATCAACCAGACGCTGGCGCGTACGTTGATGACCTCGGGGACCACGATCCTTACGCTGCTGGCGCTGTTTTTTCTCGGCGGCGAGATCATCCACGGCTTTGCCACCGCGCTGCTCATCGGTGTGCTGATCGGTACCTATTCATCGATCTTCGTGGCCAGTGCGCTGGCGCTGCGGCTGGATATCAACAGTCACGATCTGTTTCCGCCCAAGGAAGAGGATGCGGAGAAGGCGGCGCGGGCTACGCGCTAGCTTTCTGCCGGTTCACAGCCTCGGTGCGGATTGCGTCGCAGCCTTGCGACGCAAGGCTAGGCTAGAAAACTCGTGGATCGGTATCGCGAGTTCTGAATCAACGGTGCAGGTGGATTTCTAGTTGAGGTTTCGCGCTGCAGCGCGAGTCACTTTTATTTGCTTGTCCAAATAAAAGTCACCAAAACAAAAGACACCCTGTCTTGCGTCGGCGCTTTGCGCCGATGCCCTGCGCGGCTCCGGCCGAAAGAGGACAGCCGGAAACTCGCCGCGCTGCGCGCGACTCAGACATCCGTCTGTCTTTTTCTCTTTCGGCCTCCACTGCTCGGCGCTGCGCCCAAGGGGCCCTATACAGACAAAGGCAGGCTCGCTTGCGCTTCGCCAAGATCGCGAAGAGATCTTCGTCGGACAACGCCGAAGGCGAGTCCGACCGGAACGCAGCTAAACTGCTCAACTCTTATTCCATAGTTGTTGCAACACCGTTAGCTAGCTTGGCCGCGCCTGTATTGGGCCCCCGTGTGGCGCGACGAGAAGCGCAGGGCCGAAGGGTGTCCGGCGCACTGCGCCGGTGCGGCCAGCTGTTTGAGGATCGCCAAAGCGATCCGAGTTCTGGCCGCATCCCTTCGGACCGAGCATCGCAGTGGACCGGCACACAGTGCCGGCGCGCAACCCGGGTGTCTTTTTCCTTTGCTTACTTTCTTTTGGACAAGCAAAAGAAAGTGAGTCGCACAGCAGTGCGAAACAAAAGGGCCGACAAACTCGTGAGTGCCGAAAGACTGGTGGCTAGATCAGCGAATCTACCCGCGCGGCTGCTCTCGACCGCGCTCTGTCTAAGAACCCCCGCGCGGCGTCCGCTCGATCTTCTCGATCAACTGCGGATAAAGCTTCGGGTTGGCGGCGATCACGTTGCCGGTCTGCAGCGGGTCCTGATCCTTGATATCGCCCGCAATGCCGCCCGCGCCGCGCACCAGCAGCAGGCCGGCCGCCATGTCCCAGGGCGCCAGGCCCATTTCCCAGAAGCCGTCGAGTCGCCCGGCGGCCACATAGGCCAGATCCAGGGCGGCCGAGCCGGCTCGGCGCACGTCCGCGCTGGCGGACAGCAGACGGTTGAACACCGGCATGTGGGTGGCGATATCGTGCTTCTTGCGATAGGCAAAGCCGGTGGCCAGCAGGGCCTGACGCAGGCGCACGGTGCGCGTCACGCGGATGCGCTTGCCGTCGAGCGACGCGCCGGCGCCGCGATCGGCGGTGAACAGCTCGTCCTTGACCGGATCATAGATCACCGCGTGTTCGATCACGCCGTTGACCTGGCAGGCGATCGATACACAGAAATGCGGGATCCCCGCCATGAAGTTCGCCGTGCCGTCGATCGGGTCGATGATCCACACGGTTTCGGAGTCGCCGCTTTCGCCGGATTCCTCGGCCATGAAGGCATGGTCGGGATACACACGGCTGATGGTGTCGATGATCGCGTTCTCGGCGCGCTGGTCGGCCTCGGTCACGAAGTCGTTGCGGCCGCTCTTGGCGGTCACTTCGCCGGTATCGCCACGCCGGTAATAGCCCAGGATCACATCCCCGGCGCGGCGGGCGGCCGTCACGGCGATATTGGTCAACGGTTGCATCGGCGAATCCTTGTCGAACCCCGGCGGCTGGGCGCGCGGGCGAGCCATGAAAAGCCGTGTAGCGTACCATCTGCACGCCTGATGCGATGCGAGAACCGGTGATGACGGATCCAGCCACGGCTGAAAACAGGGTCTTCGATGCAGCGCGGCTCGAGCGGCTGCGCATCGTGCTCGTTGGCGCTCAACATCCGGGCAACATCGGCGCCGCGGCGCGGGCGATGAAGGTGATGGGCCTGCACGATCTGGTGCTGGTCGCACCCGAGCGTTATCCCGATCCCGAGGCCAGCGCCCGCGCGTCCGGCGCCGACGACGTACTCGAGGCGGCGCGCGTTTACGACACGCTCGATGCCGCAATCGGCGACTGCGCGCTGGCGATCGGGGCAAGTGCGCGCCGGCGCAGTACCCACTGGCCGATGGTGGACGCACGAACGGCAGCGATGCGCGCCATCGATGTGGCACAGGATCAGACCGTGGCGCTCGTGTTCGGCCGCGAGCGCAGCGGGCTCGAAAACGCGGAACTGGATCTGTGCCAGTTGCATCTGCAGGTGCCGACCAACCCGGACTATCGTTCGCTGAATCTTGCCGCGGCCGTGCAGGTCGTGGCCTACGAACTGCGTATGGCCGCCGGCGACGCGCCCGAGGCGGCGCCGGCACACGAGCCGGTGTCCACCGCCGACATGGAGGGCCTGTTCGGCCATTGGCAGGACGTGCTGGTTGCCAGCGGTTTTCTCGATCCCGAAGCCCCGGGTGTGCTCATGCGCCGCGTACGCCGGTTGTTCAATCGGGCCGCGCCGGATCGCACCGAGCTCAACATCCTGCGCGGCGCGCTGCGCGCGCTGGATCCGCGTCGCCGGCCGTTGCGCGGGGCCGTGAATGCCGACGACTCGTCCGCCGATCGGGGCTGAGCCGCATCGCGCCCGGTCGACAAGACTTGATCCGGGCGCCCGAGACCCGAAATAGTGCAGTACTGACCGAAAGACGCCCGATCGGCGCGAGGACAACAGCATGAATCAGCACGATTCGCCATCACCCGCGCAGCGCACTGTGCGGGCCGTGCGCAGGGGCACGACATGATCGCCCGCATGCGCGAGGACATCCAGACCATCTTCGAGCGCGATCCGGCCGCGCGCAGCGTCTGGGAAGTGATCTTTTCCTATCCGGGTTTGCACGCGCTCTGGTGGCATCGGGTCGCGCACTGGTGCTGGACCCACCGGTTGCGATGGGTGGCGCGTTTCGTGTCACACCTGTCGCGCTGGGTGACCGGCATCGAGATCCATCCGGGGGTGGCCATCGGTCGGCGTTTCTTCATCGACCACGGCTTCGGCGTGGTGATCGGCGAAACCACCGAAATTGGCGATGACGTGACGCTCTACCAGGGCGTGACGCTCGGCGGCACGAGCTGGAACCCCGGCAAGCGACATCCGACGCTCGCCAACGACGTGGTCGTGGGCGCCGGGGCCAAGGTGCTCGGGCCGTTCACGGTCGGTGCCGGCGCCCGGATCGGCTCCAATGCGGTGGTGGTCAAGGAAGTGCCGCCGGGCTGCACCGCGGTCGGCGTGCCGGCCAAGCTGGTCAAATGCAAGGACGGCACGCCCGAGGATCGGCGCCGCGAGACCGCCGATCGCATCGGCTTCTCGACGTATGGCGTAGCCCAGGACATGCCCGACCCGGTGGCCAGCGGCATCGACGCCATGCTCGATCATATCGACTCGCTGGAACGTCGCCAGGACGAGCTCGAGGCGTTGACCAAGCGCTTGAGCGAGCAGCTGGGCGAACAGCAGACGGACAAGGCCTGATACTGGCCAGCCCGCGCCATGAGCATTTATTTCGACCACAACGCAACCACGCCGATGCATCCCGATGTGTTCGAGGCGATGCGCCCGTGGCTGACCGAACGCCACGGCAACGCGTCGTCGCTGCATCGCGCCGGTCGCGAGGCGCGCGCCGCGGTAGACGAGGCTCGTGGTTTGGTTGCCGATTGCGTGAACGCGCATCCCTCGCAGATCATCTTCACCGGCGGGGGCACCGAGGCCGACAACATGGCGCTCAAGGGCGTGGCCGCCCTGCGCCGGCCGGGTCGGATGCTGATATCGCCGATCGAGCATCCCGCGATAACCGATGCGGCGGAAGCGCTTGAACGCGACGGCTGGCAGATCGACCGTTTGGCAGTCGATGGCGAAGGGCGGGTCGATGTGGCCGACCTGGAACGCCAGCTTGCCGGTGGCGACGTGGCGCTCGTTTCGATCATGGTGGCCAACAACGAAACCGGCGTGATCCAGGATATGGATTCGATCGCGCCCGTCGTGCGTGCGGCCGGCGCGTGGCTGCATACGGACGCGGTCCAGGCAGTCGGCAAGCTCGGCTTCGATTTCGCCGCCAGCGGCGCCCATTGCGCGAGCCTGTCTTCGCACAAGATCCAGGGCCCGAAAGGCGTCGGGGCGCTGGTCGTCGACAAGCAGATGGACATGTCGCCACTGGTTCATGGCGGCGGCCACGAACAGGGCCTGCGTTCGGGCAGCTATAACGTGGCCGGCATTGTCGGCTTCGGCGCGGCGGCAAAACGGCTCATGGCCGACCGAGACGCCGAGATCGCGCATATGCGTGATCTGCGCGACAAGCTCGAGACCGGCCTCGACGCAATGCCCGGCATCACCCGTTTCTCGGCCAATGCGGAACGACTGGCCAACACCTGCCAGTTCGCGGTGGCCGGCTATGACGGCGAAGGCCTGCTCATGCTGCTGGATCGCGAGGATATTGCGGTCTCGTCCGGCTCGGCCTGTGCCGCGGGCACCGGTGAACCGAGCCCGGTTCTGCTCGCCATGGGCGTCGATCCGGCCGTGGCCCAGGGCGCGATTCGTGTCAGCCTCGGCCCGCAGAACACCCTCGACGAGATCCAGCAATTCCTGCGCGTGCTCGGCCGACTGTCGGACGGCGGCGGGATGGCCATGCCCGGCAGTATCAGCGCATCCGTTCTGGGATGAGCGCCACGCGCGACGTCCGCTATCTCGATCATGCCGCGACGACACCGCTCGCGCCGGGCGTGTTCGAGGCGATGCAGCAGGCGCTGCTCGAAACGCCGGCCAATCCGGCATCGCTGCATGCGCCAGGGCGTGCCGCGGCCGAACAGGTCGAAATGGCGGCCGATACGTTGGGCACGCTGGTCAATGCGCGGCCGCGCGATCTGATCTGGACATCGGGCGCGACGGAATCGATCAATCTCGCTCTCAAGGGCGCGGCCGAGTTCGTCGGCGATGCGGCGCATGTCGTGAGCGTCGTCACGGAACACAGCGCCACGCTGGATACGCTCGCCTGGCTGGAAAGACGCGGCACGCGCGTCACGCGTCTGGGTGTCGACAGCGCGGGGCGGCTCGATCTCGATGCGCTCGAGACGGTCGTGGCCGATGGCGCCACGCTGGTCTCCGTCATGCACGTGAACAACGAAACCGGGGTAATTCAGGACATCGAAGCGATCGGCGCGATCTGTGGGCGGTATGGCGCGCTGCTGCATGTTGACGCGGCCCAGAGTCTGGGGCGTCTGCCGATCGATTGCGCACGCATGAACATCGCCTTGCTGTCGGTCTCGGCGCACAAGATCGGTGGCCCGAAAGGCATTGGTGCGCTTTTCGTGCGCCCGCGGACCGGTATTGCGGCACAGGTTCACGGCGGCGGACAGCAGCGCGGGCTGCGCTCCGGCACGCTCGCCACGCACCAGATCGCCGGGTTCGGCGCCGCGGCGCGTCGTGTGGCCGAGACCCGCGATTCGGAACAGCAGCGTCTCGCGGCGTTGCGCGACCGCCTGTGGGCGCATATCGAGACGCTCGATGGCGTCATGCGCAACGGCGAACGCGCGCATCTGGCGGCGCCGTTTCTCAACGTCAGCGTGGCGGATGTGCACGGCGAAGCCCTGCTGGTCGGGCTCACGGAAGGCGCGCCGGCGCTGGCGGTGTCTTCCGGGGCGGCCTGCAGCGCGGCGAAGGGGCAGTCCTCCTATGTGCTGCGCGCGATGGGGCGTACGCCTCGTGAAGCGGGGGCGAGCATTCGTTTCAGTCTGGGTTCGGATACCGATACCGATACCGCGGCCGTCGACGAGGCGGGCGCGCGCTTCGTCGCCGAGGTGCGGCGTCTGCGCGCGCTGGCCGGCGCGGTATGAACCGCGACCGGGATGCCGGCTGGCTTTCGCGTTTTCTCGCGCCGCGACATGCGATCGCAGAATGTGCCATTATTCAATGGCACGGTTTGGGCGAGGCCGATACGCCCGGTGAAGACGCGCACTGTCGCATCCAGCTCGCTTGCGAGCATGGCGGCGACGATGGGCGTATTGTCGCGGCGGCGTTCGCGGCCTTCGGTCCGCCCGTGGTCGTGGCCTGCGCGGACTGGGTCTGCGAACAGGTAGAGGATCGAACGATCAAAGACGCCCGCAGATTAAATCTGCGGGCGATCGAACAGGCTCTGGCGCTTGCGGCGGGTGAGCGCTACGCCGCGCTGCTTGTCATGGACGCGCTGGACATGGCATTGGCCAGGGCATCGAGCAATCTGGGATGATGAGGCTATGAGTGAAACGGCAGTCGAAAGCGAAGAAATCACCCTGACCCGGGCGGCAGCGGAGCGTATCAATGCGCAGCTCGCCAAGCGGGGCAGCGGTATCGGCCTGCGGGTCGGCGTGCGCAAGTCCGGGTGCAGCGGCTATATGTACACCATGGACTACGCCGACGAGATCAGCGCCAACGACGACGTATTCGAGGGCCACGGCGCTAAGGTCGTGGTCGATCGCAAGCATATGGCCGTGCTGCGCGGCACCACGCTGGACTTCAAGTCGGAAGGGCTCAACCGCATGTTTCGATTCGATAATCCGCGCGCGAAGAACGCCTGCGGTTGCGGCGAGTCGTTCACCGTCTAGGCTGCGACGGCGTAGACCGCCCTGACAATCGCGGCGCCACGGCGCTACAATGGGAGGTTAGCCGTCGTGCCAGCTGCTTGCTGGTGCGCATTTTTCGCGATTTGCAGTTTCCAGTAGGGAGAAACCATGGCCGTTGAGCGCACCCTGTCCATCATCAAGCCCGATGCCGTAGCCAAGAACGTGGTCGGCGAGATCCTGAGCCGCTTCGAAAAGGCCGATCTGCGCATCATCGGCGCCCGCATGGTGCATCTGTCCCGCGAGGATGCCGAGAAGTTCTACGCCGTGCATTCCGAGCGTCCGTTCTTCGACGCGCTGGTGTCCTTCATGATCTCCGGCCCGGTCATGGTGCAGGTTCTCGAGGGCGAGAACGCCATCGCCAAGAACCGCGACCTGATGGGCGCGACCAACCCGAAGGAAGCCGAAGCCGGCACCATTCGCGGCGATTTCGCCGAATCCATCGACGCCAACGCCGTCCATGGCTCGGATGCGCCGGAAACCGCCGAGCAGGAAATCGCCTTCTTCTTCGGCCAGGATGGCCTCTGCCCGCGATAAATCCCAACCGCGCCGTCTGCTCATGAGCACGAAAGCCAGCGACAACGCCGATACCGGTCGCACCGCCGCGAAAGCGACGCGTGTCAATCTGTTTGGTCTGGACCGCGAGGCCATGGCGGCCTTCTTTCGTGAGCATGGGGAGTCGGCGTTCCGGGCAAAGCAGGTCATGCAGTGGATCTATGCCCGCGGCGTGACCGACTTCTCGGCGATGACGGATCTGTCCAAGGCGCTGCGTGAGCGTCTGCCCGACATCGCCGAGATACGCCCGCCCGCCAAGATCCGCGAACAGAAAGCCAGCGACGGCACCCGCAAGTGGCTGCTGGCGGTTACCGAGGACTTGGACCCGGATAACGCCATCGAAGCGGTCTATATCCCCGAGGCCGACCGCGCGACGCTGTGTATTTCGTCGCAGATCGGCTGCGCGCTGGATTGCTCCTTCTGTGCCACCGGCAAGCAGGGGCTCAACCGCAATCTGACCACGGCCGAGATCGTGGGCCAGGTGTGGATGGCCGAGCACGACCTGCGTGCGCAGGGCCTCGTGCACGGCGAACGGGCGCTGTCCAATATCGTGTTCATGGGCATGGGCGAGCCGCTGGCCAACTACCGCGCCGTGGTGCCGGCGATTCGCATTCTGCTCGACGATTTCGGATTCGGCCTGTCGAAACGGCGGGTTACGGTCTCGACTTCGGGTATGGTGCCGTTCATGGATCGCCTGCGCGAGGAAGTGGACGTCGCCCTGGCCGTGTCGCTGCACGCGCCGACCGACGCCCTGCGCGACGAACTGGTGCCTATCAACCGCAAGTATCCGCTGGCCGAGCTCATGGGCGCCTGCGATCGCTACGTGCAGGGCAAGCAGCGCCGCGCGCATGTGGTTTATGAATACGTCCTGCTCAATGGCGTGAACGACAATCCGGAGCAGGCGCGCGGGCTGGTCAAGCTGCTGGCCGACCGGCCGGCCAAGATCAACCTGATCCCGTTCAATCCCTTCGACGGCAGCGGCTACACCCGGCCGGACGAGGCCAGGATTCGCAAGTTTCAGGACATCCTGCACAACAAGGGGCTGCGCACGACCGTGCGGCGCACCCGCGGCGACGATATCGATGCCGCCTGCGGACAGCTTGTCGGCCGTGTGCGCAGCAAGCAGAAACGGCATTTTCGTGATGTGCCGATCCGGGTCGAGTCCAAACGGGCCGAGCCGGTATGAAGCAGCCCCGCGGTGTAGTCGTCGTTTTGTTGCTGGTCGTTCTGGCGGCCAGCGCCGGCTGTGCCGGTTCGCGCAACGCCGTCGACAGCCAGCGGGCGGCCGAGGCCAACGCCAGTCTCGGTGCAGATTTCTTGCGCAAGGACGACAACGAACAGGCCCTGTCGCGGTTCCGTCGGGCGCTGGATTTCGACAGCAACAATCTCTCCGCGAACTGGGGCATGGCGATCGTGAGCGATCGCCTGGGCGAAACCGCCGATGCCCGGCGCTACTATGAAAAAGCGCTGGATCTGCAGCCCGGCGCGCCGATCTACAACAGCTATGCCGCCTTCCTGTGCAAGCAGGGCGATGTCGACCGCGCGGTGAAATATTTCGACCGCGCGGCCAACGACAAGCGTTATGCAGGGCGTCCTGACGCACTGGCGAACGCCGGCCTGTGTCTGCATCGTGCCGGCCAGCCGGAGGCCGCCGAGCGTTACCATCGCGAAGCGCTCGCAGCCGACGCCGCCCAGTTCACGGCGCTGACCGATATGGCGCGGCTGAAATTCGAGCAGGGTGATTTTCTGCGTGCCCGCGCTTTCAACGAGCGTGCCGATGCGGTCGACCAGCTCGACGCCGAGCAGCTATTGCTGGGTGCGCGTATCGAACTGGCCCTGGGTGACCGCGATGCGGCAGGCGCCTACGTAGAGCGCCACAACGCCCGCGAACCGAGTGCGACGCTGTCGCTGCGCCAACTGGAGCAATCGCGCTGATGAACGAATCGACACAGCCTTCCGAAGAAAGCGTCCCCGAGCGTCCGACGCGCAGCCGGTCCGACATGAAGTCGCCGGGCGAGCTGCTGCGCGAGGCGCGTCTGGCGCACGACTGGTCGGTCGAGGATCTGTGCGCCGAGACCAAGCTCTCGGAAAAGGCCGTTCATGCGCTCGAGAACAACGAGTTCAACGAACTCTCGCAGCCGATCTTTGCCGGCGGTTACTACCGTCAGTGCGCCAAGGTTCTGGATATCGATACCGAGCGCATGATGGACGCCTATGCGGCCTGGGGCGGCAAGAAGACATCGTCCCAGACCGCGCCGCCGGCGGCCGTCGATGTCGTGCCCCAGGACGTCACGCCGCCCAACTGGCGCGCCTTCGGCTTGATCGGGGTGGTGGTGCTGCTGGTCGTGGTGGGCGTGATCTTCCTGTTCATGCCCGACAGCGACGTCTCCGACGAACAGACGGCCGGCCAGGGCGGTGATACGAGCGCCGTCGCCGACGGTCAGGACAGTGCCGGCACGAGCACGCGCATCGGCAGTGGTAACAGCAGCGCGACCGGCAACGGACGGCCGACCAGCAACCGCTCGCGCGAGACCGGAACCAGCCTGCGCGTCTCGCCGGGCAACGGCGCGAACGCCGGCAGCGCGGCGGGCGCCGCTGCGCCGAACACCGGCCAGCGCACGGGCGGGCGTAACGTCAACGACACGCTGGGTATCGATCGCGAGGCCGAGCGCCGGCGCCGCGAGGCCCGACAGGCGCCGCCGGAGCCGCAGGTCGCACCCAATCATCTGGTGGTGAACTTCACCGATCGCTCCTGGGTGGATATCCGCGACGCCAACGGCTCGCGGCTGCTTACCGGCATCTACGAAGCCGGCGAGACGCGCGAGTTCGACGCCGAGGCGCCGTACCGCATCACGCTCGGCTATGCGCCGGGGGTGAGCATGCAGATCGGTGGCCAGGATGTCGACGTGGCTGCCCAGACCACGAGCAACAGCACCGCGCGGCTGACCGTTGAAGCCCGCGATAACTAGTGCCCAGTGGCGTGAGTATGCTGCACGATTTTGGCGCGTTCTCGCGCCTTGGCCGACACAACTGATCACTCGAAATTCACGTTTGCGAACTTGCGCTTCCGGACACGAGCCCGACCCGATCCATGAGCCAGCGTATCCAGTCCATCCGCGGGATGAACGATATTCTTCCGGCCGACAATGCGGCCTGGGCCACGCTCGAGCGCGTGGCCGCCCGCGTGTTCGCCGGTTACGGCTATGAACAGATCCGCCTGCCGATCATGGAGCGCACGGGCCTGTTCAAGCGCGCCGTCGGTGAGGTCACCGACATCGTCGAGAAGGAGATGTACACCTTCGAGGATCGCGGCGGCGAGTCGCTGTCGCTGCGCCCGGAGGGCACGGCCGGTGCGGTGCGCGCCGGTATCGAGCACGGCATGCTCCACAACGCGACCCAGCGGCTCTGGTACACGGGCCCGATGTTTCGCTACGAGCGGCCGCAGAAAGGGCGCTATCGCCAGTTTCACCAGTTCGGTGTCGAGGCCTTCGGCCAGACCGGGCCCGATGTGGATATCGAACAGATCGCCATGGCGGCGCGTCTGTTCGCGGCCCTGGGCGTGACCGGCATGCGGCTGGAGATCAACACGCTGGGCACGCCGGACGAGCGCGCCGATTATCGCGATGCCTTGCACCGCTATTTCAGCGCCCATCTCGAAAGCCTCGACGACGACAGCAAGCGCCGTCTCGATCGCAATCCGCTGCGTATTCTCGATACCAAGAATCCGGCCATGGCCGAGCTGGTCGCCCAGGCGCCCACGCTGCGCGAATATCTCGGCGAAGAATCCAGCGCGCATTTCGACGGCCTGTGCCGGGGCCTGGATGCGCTCGGCATCGCTTACACCATCAACCCGCGACTGGTGCGCGGGCTGGACTACTACACCCGTACGGTGTTCGAGTGGATCACCGCGGATCTCGGTGCGCAGGATGCGGTGTGCTCCGGCGGTCGTTTCGACGGCCTGGTCGAGCAGCTCGGCGGCAGCGCGACGCCCGCCATGGGGTTCGCGCTCGGCGTGGAACGTCTGATCGCGCTCATGCTCGACCAGAACGTGCCGCTTGACGATCTGACCCCGCAGGTCTATCTCGTCCATACCGGCGACACGGCGAGCGCACGAGTGCCGGCGCTGGCCGAAGCATTGCGCGACGCGTTGCCCGATCTGCGTCTGCGCGTGCATGTGGGTGGCGGCAGCATGAAGTCGCAGTTCAAGCGCGCAGACAAGAGCGGCGCCCAGCTGGCGCTGGTGTTCGGCGACGACGAAGCCGCCGCCGACGAAATCCAGATCAAGCCGTTGACCGACCGGCGGCCGCAGGAACAGGTCGCCATCGATGAGGCCGCCGCGCGTATCGCCGCATTGCTTGCCGGCTGATATTGAACCGGCGCACGAAACCGAAGTCTCTAGAACGTTCTCAATCCAATAACAACGCAAAGCTCGACGCATGGCCGAATTCGATAACGAAGAAATGAACAGCCTCAAGCGCTGGTGGGATTCCAACGGCATGGCGCTGGTGATCGGCGTGCTCGTGGGCGTCGTCGTGATCGTCGGCTGGCAGGGCTGGGGCTGGTATACCGACAATCAGGCCACCGAAGCGGCCGATGTCTATCAGCAGGTCGAGCAGGGCATCGCGGGCGGCAACGTCGACGAGTCCGTGCTCGAGACCGTGGCGCGGCTGAAGCAGGACTACGCCGGCACGCCGTATGCGGCGAGCGCGGCGCTGCGGCTGGCCGGTTACCACGTGCAGCAGCAAGAGTATGCCAAGGCGCGCGAGCAGCTGGACTGGGCCATGAACAACGCCGCGAACGAGGGCGTGAGCCATATCGCGCGGGTGCGCGCCGCGCGCCTGGTGTGGACGCAGGGCGAGCCCGAGCAGGCCCTGGAGATGCTCGACGCCGAGCACCCGCCGGCGTTCGATGCGCTTTATGCCGAGGTGCGCGGCGATATCCACGCGGCGCAGGGCGATCGCGAGGCGGCCTACAAGGCCTATCAGCGCGCACTCGACACCTTGCCGCAGGACACGCCGAGCCGTGCGCTCGAGACCAAGCTTGCCGATAACGCGCCGGCCGACGTCGCCGACGCGCCGTCCGACCAGGAGAGCGCTTCCGCATCATGAATCATCGACGCAACAACCCGCTCGCCGTAACGGGCCTCACCGCCGCACTTGCGCTGTCCGGCGCGTTCCTGACCGCCTGTGGCGGTGGCGCGAACGTCGCCGAACCGACGCCGCTGACCGAACTCACCGCGCCTGCCTACCGCATGGAAACGGTGTGGAAGACCGACGCAGGCGAGGGCGCCGGCGAATACGTCAGCGGCTTTGATCCGGCGATCGAGGGCGATCGGACCTATGTCGCCAACCTCGACGGCTATGTCGTGGCCCTGAACCTGGAGACCGGCAAGCGGATCTGGCGTTCGCGTACCGGCAACCGGCTGATCGCCGGCCCCACGGTCGCGGGTGGGCTGTTGCTCATGGGCACGCGCGACGGCGAAATCGTCGCGCTGTCGGCGAACACCGGCGAACGCGAGTGGACCGCCGAGCTGTCCAGCGAGATCATCGCGGCGCCTGCCGCCAACGGCGAGCTGGCCGTGGCCCGCACGCTCGACGGCCGCCTCGTCGCGCTCGACCTGACCACCGGTAAACGCCGCTGGACGATCGAACGCAGCGTGCCGACGCTGACCCTACGGGGTACCTCGTCGCCGGTCATCGACGACGGCACCGTCTACGCCGGGCTGGACAACGGCAAGGTGCTCGCGCTGGACGTGAATACCGGCGAAGAGCGCTGGTCGCAGGCCATCGCCTTTCCGAGCGGCCGTTCGGAGCTTGAGCGCATCGTCGATATCGATGCGGACCCGCTGGTGATCGGTAATGAACTCTATGCGGTGAGCGCGGGTGGCCAGCTGGCCTCGCTGGCGACCACGTCCGGGCGCGTACGCTGGAAGCAGTCCGTGGCTTCCGAGCAGGGGCTGTCCTACGACGAGCGCAATATCTACGCGACCGATCGCGACAGCGACCTGCAAGCGATCAACCGCCTGACCGGCAGCGCGAGCTGGGAACAGGACGGGCTCAAGTATCGTGAACTCACCGGCCCGACGCTGTACGAAGGCGATCTCGTGGCCGGCGACTACGAAGGCTATGTGCACTGGCTGTCCGCCGACGATGGCAGCGTGATCGCGCGCGGCCACGTCTTCGACGAGCCGATCCGTTCGCAGCCGATCGTGGTCGGCAACCGGGTCATCGTGCTTGGCGCGTTCGGCGAGATCGCCGCGCTGCGTTTCGCGCCGAACGGCGATCGATAGCCGCATCGCCGAGGCCGGCCCCATGGAACCCGTACTCCCCGTGGTGGCCCTCGTGGGCCGGCCGAATGTCGGCAAGTCCACGCTGTTCAACCGGCTCACGCGCTCGCGCGACGCGCTGGTCGCCGACCAGCCGGGGGTCACGCGTGATCGCCACTACGGCTTCGCGGTCCATGCCGGCCGGCGTTATATCGTCATCGATACCGGCGGGATAGGCCAGGACGACGAGGACATCGACAGTCAGGCCTTTGCACAGACCCGTGCCGCGCTGGACGAGGCCGACGTGGTGCTGTTCGTGGTGGACTCGCGCCAGGGCCTGCTGGCCGGCGACGAGACGATTGCCGAGCAGCTGCGCCGTATCGAGCAGCCCGTGCACGTCATCGTCAACAAGAGCGAGGGCCAGACCAGCGCAACCGCCGTCGCCGAATTCCATGCGCTGGCGCTGGGCGACCCCTGGGCGGTATCCGCGACCCACGGGGATCGCGTGGCGCTGGTGCTGGAGCATGTGTTTTCGAACCTGCCGGAACCGCGTGCGCAGGTTCTGCCTCATCATCGCGACGCCATCCGGCTGGCGCTGCTCGGTCGGCCCAATGCGGGCAAATCGACGCTGGTCAATCGCCTGCTCGGCGAGACACGCATGCTCACTCAGAATGCGCCGGGCACCACCCGCGACGCGGTGGCCAGCGAATTCACTTTCGACGACAAGCCGTACGTCATCGTCGATACGGCGGGTATTCGCCGGCGTACACGCATCGACGACCCGGTGGAAAAGGTCAGTGTGGTCAAGGCCATGCAGGCCGCCGAACAGGCCCAGGTCGTGATCGTGATGCTGGACGCCGCCAGCGGCCTGTCCGCGCAGGACATCCGTCTGCTCAGTCTGGCCATCGAACGCGGCCGGGCCGCGGTGATCGCAGTCAACAAATGGGACGGCCTGCCCGCGAAGCAGCGCGAAAAGCTGCATGCCGAGCTGGTCGAGCGTATCGGCGCCTTCGACTACCTGCCGCTGTTGTTCATTTCGGCGCTGCATGGGTCGGGGCTGCGTGAACTGCTCGACGCCGTGCAGGCATCGCACAAGGCCGCGTTTGCCGAGATGACCACCAATGCGTTGTCGCGCACGCTGGAGGATGCGGTCGAGGGTCATTCGCCGCCGGCCGTGCATGGGCGACGTATCAAGCTGCGCTATGCCCACCAGGGCGGGCGCAATCCGCCAACGATCGTGATCCACGGCAACCAGACGCAGCGCCTCTCGGACGAGTACAAGCGCTATCTCATGCGGCGTTTTCGCGAGAAGTTCAACCTGTTCGGCACGCCCATCCATCTGGTGTTCAAGAACAGCGATAACCCCTACGCGGGCAAGCCTCGCACACGCCGGCGCTAGACGCTAGACAGGCCGGCCCTGCGTTCGGCCGAGTGCTCGCCCCTGGCCTGATTGCCTTGCAAGCACGAACCGGCGACCGCCGGAGCGCGTGTGCTGTCTCTCGCGCGGATGACGCGTCGGCCCCACGACGCATGTGCCCGGCACGAACCAAGCAAAGCCCGCGATCAGCGCGTCGCCGAACGGGTCTGACGCCGATTTGCCATGCCTGGCATGCGCCGTGTGTTTCGACCTGCGGCTACGCTCTAATCCCAGGACAGCCTCGTGAGTTGCGCCTTTCGGCAGGCGACGACGGGCTGTCGGCCAATCGCTCGTGGCGAACGGATGGCCATGACGGGCGCTGGCGTGTGTGAGTTCAGCCCTATGCGGGGATAACGCGCGTGCGTGACCGACGGCGGATTGATCCGCCGATCCCTAGGCCGGCATGATCCGGCCGTGGTCGAACGCCGAAACGCAGACGGCGGCAGAGCGGACGATGCCGTGCCCTGCCGCCGTCGTACGTGAAACCCTGTCAGGAGACGTTCAACCGGCCCATGCCGTTGACTCGGGCCTTGGCGGCGGCGTCTCCCGTACAGCGGGACGGTCTACGATCGCTTCATTCGTCGTGGTCGAGCAGGAAGTTGGCGACCCAGCCTTCACGATCATCCTCGAATTTCACGTAACGCCAGTCTTTATCCTCTTTCAGGATCTCGACCGCGTCGCCTTCCTTAGCCTGGAAAAGCACCTTGGTATTCGTGCTCGATCCCTCGCGGATATTGACCGTGCTACCGCTGATCGTCGCCGAGGGATACTCGGGCTCCGGCGGGGTCTCCGGCTTGGCGGCCGCGGCGCGCGCGGCTTCGGCGGCTGCCTGTGCCTTGGCTCGTGCCTCGGCTTCGGCCTTGGCTTTCGCTTTCGCCGCCGCTTCAGCTCTCGCGCTGCAGTCGGTGAACGTACGCTGGAACCAGTTACAGGATATGGGCGCCGAACTGGCCTGACTCCCGGCCGCGGCAACGGAATGCTTGGCCGCCGTTGCGGTGGTGTAGGGCTCGGTGTGCCCGTCGGCAAACACCAGCTGCGGCTGCATTTCCTGCGGCACGACCTGCAGCGGGCCAACAGCCAGGCGCGTGTCCTCGGCCTTGGGCAGGCTGGTGGGTTTCTCGCCGTCGATATAGAACTGCCACAGCTCGACCACTAGCGTATCGCCATCGGGTTTCCAGCCGACCACCATGCCGTCGTTGGTGTAGCTGTAGCGCAGGCGCCGGATCTGCATCCAGATCAGGGCGTCGTCCACGGTCTCGAAGCGGCGCTGGCCTTCCTCGATATCCACCTTGGTGATGCCGTCGGCCGGTTCCCAGACGGGCGGCTCGCCCTCGAAGTGAATGCCCATGCTGCCGGCGAAGCGTTCCGTGCGCGGCTCCAGCACCACGCCGCGGCGATGACCGCGCCACGTGTACACGCGACGTAGGCCCGGACCGGCCTCGATCTTGATTCGGCCCCAGGGCGCGTCCGCGACGAGCTGCGTGCCGTCTGAAAGCACGACCTCGTTCTGCTCGGGCACGGCGTCGCCGCCTTCCGGCACGGGCGGCGGCTCGGGTGTGACGACACGCGGGCCGGTGGCACAGCCAGCCAGCAAAAACAGGGCCGCGAGCGCGGCGACAATCGTGGTACGGCCGCGCGGCGCGGCAGGCGAAGGTTGGAACATAGGTCTGAAAACCCCTTTGACGTTGATTTTTAGGACCTGTGAACACTGACGAAATCGCCGCGCCGCGGGCCATTTTTGTGCAAGGCAAGGCGCAGTGAGCGTGTTGTAGCTGTGCTACATGAGCGAACTGCAACGCCGAATTGCGCGAAAATGGACCGCGTCCCGAAGGGTTGCGTCCAAAAATCCGCCATGCGGCGTTGCTCGTCGTTCATTTGGCTCACCAAACTTCTCTCCTCGCGCCTAGCCTGGCAAATTTTTGGACAGCAACGCGGCGATTGGCGGCAGTGTTAACAGGCCCTTTGCCGGCTGACACATACCCCTCGCATCACGCGCCGCCGGCTTCGCGGCAGTGATCAGGTGGAGCGCTCTCCCGATTCGACATGCACCGCGCGTACCTCGCAATCGAGGCGCCCGCGGGCCAGATCCACGCTCAGGCGATCACCCGGTACTACTGTATCGGCCGATCGTACGACATGAGCATGATCATCGCGGGCGATAGCATACCCACGTTCGAGTGTTTGCAACGGGCTGACCGCATTGAGCGCGCGCCCGGCGTTTCTGAGTTGCTGGTCGGCGTTGTGCAGGCGCGCGCGCATGGCGGTTTCCAGGCGCCGGGCGAGCGTTTCGCGCTGCAGCTGCGCGGCCGCAAGCCGGCGTTGCGGCGATGCCTGTTCCAGTCGACGCCCGAGGGCGGCGACGCGCTCGGTTTCGCGATCGAAGCGCCGCTGCATCGCGCGGTGCAGCCGCTGTTCGGTCACGTCAAGCCGCTGCATCGGCACTTCCAGGCGCCGGCGCGGATGCTGGCGCGCCAGCCGCGCCTCGAGGCCGTTCAGCCGTTCGCGCGCGGCCTGCAGACGCGCATTCATGCGGGCGTTCAAGCGCTCGGCGATCCGGGGCAGGGCGGCTGCCTGGGCGGTCAGGTCCGGGCACACCAGCTCGGCGGCAGCTGAGGGCGTAGCCGCGCGCATGTCGGCGGCGAAATCAGCAATGGTCACGTCGACTTCGTGGCCCACCCCGGAAACCACGGGCACGCGGCTGGCCACGATCGCGCGGGCGACGTTTTCGTCGTTGAAGCTCCAAAGATCCTCGAGCGAGCCGCCACCGCGTACCAGCAGCAGCACGTCGCAGTCGGCACGCGCGCTGGCCTGCGTGAGCGCGTTCACGATCGCGGGCGCTGCCGCATCGCCCTGGACCGGCACCGGGTAGACACGCACCGCGCCGAGCGGAAAACGCCGGGAAACCACACTGAGCACGTCACGGATTGCCGCGCCCGTGGCCGACGTGATCACGCCGATACGCGCGGGTGCTACGGGCAGGGCGCGCTTGCGCTCGGCCGCGAACAGGCCTTCGGCATCGAGCCGGGCCTTGAGCTGTTCGAAGGCTCGACGCAGCGCGCCGTCGCCTGCGGGCTCCACGTGCTCGACGATGAGCTGATAATCGCCGCGCGCGGCATAAAGGCTCACGCGCGCCCGCAGGCGCACCTGGTCGCCGTCGGCCAGCGGTGTGCGGATCAGCCGCGCCTTGCCGCGGAACAGCGCGCAGCGAACCTGCGCATCGCCATCCTTGAGGCTGAAATACATATGCCCCGACCGGGGCCGCGCGAGGTTGGAAATCTCGCCCTCGACCCAGAGCAGGCCATAGCTGTGTTCGAGCAGCTGCCGCACCGAGGCGTTGAGCTCGCTCACGCTGAACACGATGCGCGAGTCCTGGCCGGGGTTCGAAGAGGCGCTGGTCATGGAGCGTTGGGCTGTCCTGGCAAAATCGGCCGCCGCGGCAGGCGGTGGTGTTCGGTTTAGGCGTTGCGCACCGCGCGACACATGCGTGCTGTCGCGCAGTATGGCGCGAATCCGCCGCGTATCGTCTCACGCTGCGATCGCGTGCTCGCCGCGTGCCTGATCGCGACGCGCTCCGCTCAGCCCCGAGGTGCCGCCGCGAGCGCGCTGGCGGCGGCCCGAAAGCGCATCGGCAAACCGGCGAGGGTGGCCGCGAGCGTGTATGAAACGATCCGGGCTTCCTTTATAATCCGCGGTCTTTGCGGCGGCGATACGGCCACGTAAAGCCGCCCCCTGCCGGCGAGCCTATGACCCTGAGAATCAGCGAGCAAGCCCTGACGTTCGACGACGTCCTGCTCCAGCCCGCCTATTCCGACGTACTCCCGCGCCACGTCGACCTGTCCACGCGCCTGACCCGCAACATCACCCTGAACCTGCCCCTCATCTCGGCAGCGATGGATACGGTCACCGAGGCAGGCCTGGCGATCGCGCTGGCCCAGGAAGGCGGAATCGGCATCATCCATAAATCGATGCCGCCCGAGATGCAGGCGCAGCACGTGCGCACGGTCAAGAAATACGAGTCCGGCGTGATCTCGGACCCGATCACGGTCGGCCCCGAAGCGACCATCCGCGAGGTGCTCGAACTCACCCGCCGCAGCCGTATTTCCGGCGTGCCGGTGGTGGACAAGGGCATTCCGGTGGGCATCGTCACCAGCCGCGATCTGCGTTTCGAGACCCGTTTCGATGCGCCCGTGACCAGCGTGATGACCCCCAAGGATCAGCTGGTCACCGTGCGCGAAGGCGCCGACCGCGACGAGATCCTCGGCCTGTTTCATCACCACCGCATCGAAAAGGTGCTCGTGGTCAACGACGCGTTCGAACTGCGCGGCATGATCACGGTCAAGGACATCCAGAAATCCTCCGACTTCCCCAACGCCTGCAAGGATGCCCAGGGCAGCCTGCGCGTGGGTGCGGCAGTCGGGCCCGGCCCGGAAACCTTCGCCCGCGTACAGGCGTTGGCCGAAGCGGGTGTGGATGTCGTGGTGGTCGACACCGCCCACGGCCATTCCTCCGGCGTGCTCGATACCGTGCGCCAGCTCAAGCAGCGCTTCGGCGATCTGCAGATCATCGGCGGCAATGTGGGCACGGCCGAGGGCGCCAAGGCGCTGGTCGAGGCCGGCGTGGACGCGGTCAAGGTGGGCATCGGTCCCGGCTCGATCTGCACCACGCGTATCGTCGCCGGCATCGGCGTGCCGCAGATTTCCGCGGTCGCCAACGTGGCCGCGGCGCTGGAAGGCACGGACGTGCCGCTGATCGCCGATGGCGGCATCCGCTATTCGGGCGATCTGGCCAAGGCGATCGCCGCCGGCGCCTATGCGGTGATGATTGGCGGCATGTTCGCCGGTACCGAAGAAGCCCCGGGCGACATCGAGCTCTATCAGGGCCGTTCCTACAAGGCCTATCGCGGCATGGGTTCGCTGGGCGCGATGAGCGGTGACTCCGGCTCGGCCGACCGCTATTTCCAGGACCCGTCCGAGGAAATCCAGAAGCTCGTGCCGGAAGGCATCGAGGGCCGCGTGCCGTACAAAGGCCCGCTCGGCGGCATCGTGCACCAGCTCATCGGCGGCCTGCGGGCGTCCATGGGTTACACCGGCTGCCACGACATCACTGAGATGCGCACCCAGCCGACCTTCGTGCAAATCACCTCGGCCGGTGTAAAGGAATCGCATGTGCACGATGTGCACATCGTCAAGGAAGCGCCGAATTATCGAGTGGATTAAGCACTGCGGGCGGCAGCTACTGTCGCCCGTTTCTCGCTTCGGGCTTTTGGGTCGTTTGGAGCATCGGGGCGAGTGGCGATATTCCTGAGCTGAAATCTCGGGTGTTTAGCTTACTGGAGCCGGTCGATTAGCTCGTGGTGCCGAAAAACGCTCGGGTTTTTGCTACGAGTGTCTGGATCAACGGTAGGGGGTTGATCGGCCTGGGGTTTCGCGCTGCAGCGCGAGTCACTTTTATTTGCTTGCCCAAATAAAAGTAACCAAAACAAAAGGCACCCTGTCTTGCGCCGATGCTACGCATCGGTGCCCTGCGCGGCTGCGGCCGAAAGAGGACAGCCGGAAACTCGCCGCGCTGCGCGCGACTCAAACATCCGGCTGTCTTTTTCTCTTTCGGCCTCCACTGCTCGGCGCTACGCCCAAGGGAGCCCAATACAGACGAAGACCGGCTCGCTGACGCTTCGCCAAGATCGCGTAGCGATCATTGGTCGGCGATGCCGAAGGCGAGTCCGACCGGAACGCAGCCAAACACCGCAATTTCTGCGTGGCAGCTGTTCCAACTCTGTTGCTGGGTAGGCCGCGCTGTATTCGGGTCCCGTCTGGCGCGACGAGAAGCGCAGGGCCGAAGGGTGTCCGGCGCACTGCGCCGGTGCGGCCAGCATGTCCGAGGATCGCCAAAGCGATCCGAGTTCTGGCCGCATCCCTTCGGACCGAGCATCGCAGTGCACCGGCGCGTTTCGCGCCGGCGCGCAACCCGGGTGTCTTTTTCCTTTGCTTACTTTCTTTTGGACAAGCAAAAGAAAGTGAGTCGCACAGCAGTGCGAAACAAAAGGTCCGACGAACTCGTGAGTGCGGTAAGACTCTTTGCTCGAAGTCGCCAGATCTGAAGCAAGAACCAGATCGGCTAGGCCCGTCCTACTGCGGGGCGCCCAGCGCGCCTGCTGCAAACGCGCTCAAACCTAAAACACAAACAAATGCGCAATCCCCACGATGATCGGAAAAGTAATCACCGTGCGAATCAGAAAAATCGCTGCCAGTTCGAAAATATTCAGCGGCACATTCGATTTCAGAATCACCGCGCCAACCTCCGACATATAGATCAACTGCGTGACCGATAGCGCAGCAATCACGAATCGCGTGAACTCGCTTTCGATCGAAGTGGCCAGGATCGCCGGCAGGAACATGTCGGCAAAGCCGGCGAGCAGGGCGGGCGCGGCCGCCGCGGCTTCCGGCACGTGCATGGCTTCGAGTACCGGCACCAGCGGGAAGGTGAGCCAGTTGAAGATCGGCGTGTATTCCGCGATCGCGATGCCGGTGGTACCGATCGCCATGATCAGCGGCAGCAGGCCGAACAGGATTTCGGCATAGGTCGTCGCTCCGTCGCGCAGCAGCTGGCCGAAGCTCGGCGAGTGCGCGGCGCGCTTCATGGCGCGCTGCAGGCCCCAGCGGAACAGCGACAGCCCTTCGCCGCTGTCCGCCGCCACCTGTTTGCCGGTCGCCGGCCAATAGTCATCACGCTTGCGCGACAGCGGCGGCAGGCGCGGCACGATGATCGCGGCGACCAGCCCCGAAGCCGTCACGGTGAGATAGAAGGGGATGAACAGATGCCCGATCTCGGTGAAATTGGCCACCAGCAGCGCAAAGGTAATCGACACGATCGAGAAGTTGGTCGCGATCACGGCCGACTCGCGCGCCGAGTAATAGCCTTTTTCGTACTGCTTGGAGGTGATGATCACGCCGACGGTGCCATCCCCTAGCCACGAGGCGGTCGCGTCCACCGCCGAGCGCCCGGGCAAGCGAAAGATCGTGCGGAAAACGCGGTGCAACAGCGTGCCCACGAACTCCATGCCGCCGAAATCGGTCAGCAACGGCAACAGGAAGGATGCGAACAGGAAAAACGCCACGAGCGCGGCGATCACGTCGAACAGCACCACCTGGCCAGTGTTCTCGCCTACGATCCATTCCGGGCCGACACCGAATAGCGTCATCGCAGCGAATACCGCGCCCACGATGCGCACCAGCACGAACGGCGTGCCGATATCGAACAGGGACGCGAACAGCCCGCCCGGCGTGCGGCGTGCGGCGTGCGCGCGTGTTGGTCGCGTAAATCGACAGCAGGGCCGAGGCCGCGAGCACGATGCCGGCGATTGGCCCGAGCCAACCCTCCATGAGCGCGGCCAGCGCGTTCGACAGAATCGCCAGGCCGATGGTGATCTTGCCGTCCTCGAACATCGGCGTGAGAAACGCCAGCACGCCCAACAGCGAGGGGATCGCAAAGCGCAGGAACAGGCGGCGGTCGGAAGCGGCAGTTGCGTGTGCGCCTGCCGTCGAGGAATCGGAATCGGCCATGGGTTGTCCGTGGGCGTGGTCTTGTTGAAATGGGGACGCCGCGACACGCCGGCCCGGATAAAAGCGGTGCCGCGCGCTGCGATACAGCGCGAAAAATCGCGTCGTCGGGGTGATGCGCAGGCGTGTCGAAAGCCGGGCGGGCCGCAGGCCGCCTGTCATCAAGGCGTTATTCTATCGGGCCGCGGGGTACACGCGCGAGCGCTGCCGAGCCGCCGACGATTCGGTATCCTGCGCGGCTTAGTAACTTGTTACTAATCCAGTCCATCAGCCGAGCACCGCACCGCGCATGACCCAGGATATCCACGCTGAAAAGATCCTCATCCTCGACTTCGGCAGTCAGTACACCCAGCTCATCGCCCGCCGCGTGCGTGAGGCCAATGTCTACTGCGAAATCTACGCCTGGGACGTCACCGACGAGCAGGTGCGCGCCTTCAACCCGAATGGCGTCATTCTCTCCGGCGGCCCGGAATCGGTGACGGCAGAACAGGGCCCGCGCGCACCCAAGGCCGTGTTCGAACTCGGCGTGCCGGTGCTCGGCATCTGCTACGGCATGCAGACCATGGCCGCCCAGCTCGGCGGCGAGGTGGAAACTTCGGAGCAGAAGGAATTCGGCTATGCGCGCGTACGTGCCCGCGGCCATTCCAGGCTGTTCACCGATATCCAGGACCACGTCAACGACGAAGGCCACGGCCTGCTCGACGTCTGGATGAGCCACGGCGACCGCGTGGCCACGCTGCCCGATGGCTTCAAAGTGATCGCCACGACCGACAGCGCGCCGCTGGCCGGCATGGCCGACGACGATCGCGGCTACTACGGCATCCAGTTCCACCCGGAAGTCACCCACACGCCACAGGGCAAGCGCATCCTCTCGCGCTTCGTGCACGAGATCTGCGGCTGCGGCGAACTCTGGACGTCCGAACACATCATCGAGGATCTGGTCGCGCGCATCCGCGAACAAGTCGGCGATCAGCGCGTGCTGCTCGGCCTGTCCGGCGGGGTGGACAGCTCCGTGACCGCCGCGCTCATTCACGAAGCGATCGGCGACAATCTCATCTGCGTGTTCGTGGACAACGGCCTGCTGCGCCTGCATGAAGGTGACGAAGTCATGGCCACTTTCGCCGAGCACAAAGGCCTGAACGTCATCCGTGCAGACGCGGAAGACCAGTTCATGAACAAGCTCGAAGGCGTGGAAGACCCGGAAGCCAAGCGCAAGATCATCGGCAACACCTTCATCGAAGTCTTCGACGCCCACGCCGCCGAACTCACCCATATCGACTGGCTGGCCCAGGGCACCATCTACCCGGACGTCATCGAATCCGCCGGCTCCGCCACCGGCAAGGCGCACGTGATCAAGAGCCATCACAACGTGGGTGGCCTGCCGAAAGACATGAAGCTCGGCCTGGTCGAGCCGCTACGCGAACTGTTCAAGGACGAAGTCCGCGAACTGGGCCTCGCCCTCGGTCTGCCCCGCGACATGCTCATGCGCCACCCCTTCCCCGGCCCGGGCCTGGGCGTACGCATCCTCGGCGAAGTGAAAAAGGAATACGCCGACAAACTCCGCGCCGCCGACGCCATCTTCATCCACGAACTCCGGGCCGCCGGCTGGTACGACCAGGTCAGCCAAGCTTTTGCGGTCTATCTCCCCGTCTCCAGCGTCGGCGTCACCGGCGATGGCCGCCGTTACGAGCACGTCGTGGCCCTGCGCGCGGTCGAAACCATCGACTTCATGACCGCCCGCTGGGCGCATCTGCCGTACGAACTGCTCGAACATGTTTCGTCACGGATCGTGAACGAGGTGAGCGGGATTTCGCGGGTGGTTTATGACGTGACCGGGAAGCCGCCGGGGACAATTGAGTGGGAGTAGGGCGACGGTTGTCAGTTGACAACTGATGTCCTATGGCAGATATTGGGGCTGTCGGATGACGCGCGATTTCAGGCATCCAGACAAAGCGATAGAGCAGGCCGTTGCGCACGCAGAAGCGCACGGATAGCGCATCCAGAAGAGTCGCGGCCATGCCTGGGGCCGGCTGTTTTTGTCCGCATAACGATAAGGACTGTCGCTGCGGCGAGTTCTGTATCACGAGTGTCTGGAGCACGCCGAGAAATCCCGAAGCACATGCTCGCCAGATTCGGCGGGTGGTCGATAAATGCACGGGCGGCGCGGAAGACTTCAATTGATCAGTTGGAGGCGGTCATGGAATACATCTTCACGCTCAAATATCGTTTGAATAGCCACGACGGTGACGATGAAGCATTGGTCGATCGACTGTTCGAAGCCGGCTGTGACGACGCGCTTCCGGGTATCGGCCATTCCGGGCGGCTCGCGCTCGAGTTCGCACGCGAAGCAGAAAGCGGGGCCGCCGCGCTCGAAAGCGCTATCGCGGATGTTCGAAAAGCGCTCGATGACGCCCAACTGGTCGAAGTGCTGCCGGACTACGCCGGCCTCACCGATATCGCCGAGCACGTCGGCATGTCCCGCCAGAACCTGCGCAAGATCGCTACCAAGCGCGGCGCGACGTTCCCGGCTGCGATTCACGAAGGCAACCCATCGCTTTGGCATTTGTCGGATGCCTTATCCTGGCTTGCCGATCATGGCTATGCGGTGGATGCCGCCACGCTCGAAATCAGCGCTGCGGCGCGTGAACTTAACACCGCCATTCAGGCGCGTCGCCTGTCGAAGGAGCGTTCGCGTGAACTGGACGCCTTGATGGCGTAGGGGCGTAGCGTGCCCGCAAGCGTGTGACGCTGACAACCACATAACGCGGTGTTACTTTATTAGCACCACGCGTTTTACGGTGCCAGTCATGTCCACCACGTCGTTAAAACTTCCCGACGAACTCAAAGCGCGGCTACGCACGGTCGCGGAAGCACGCCATACCAGCGCGCATGCGTTCATGCTGGAATCACTCCAGAACGCCGTTGTAGCGGCCGAGCAGCAACTCGCTTTTCTCGCCGATGCCGAGGCCGCGTACGAACAGATGTGCGAAAGCGGCGAAGGCTACGATGCCGCGGACGTCCATCGTTATACCCGTGCGCGTCTGCGCGGTGAATCGGTAGAGCGTCCGCAGCCGAAACTGTGGCGCGAATAATCTATGCCGCCCGGGCTTTGGCCGATCTCGAACGAGTCACCGAATTTCTTCTCGAGACCGAGCCGGATGCGGCGTCGGAAACCGTGGGCCTCATCACTACGGCAATCGAAACGCTCGAAGATCACCCGCTCATTGGGCGCGCGTATTCGCCCGACATTCGCGAACTGGTTATTTCACGCGGCCGAACCGGCTATGTCGCGTTGTACCGCTTTTTGCCGGCACGGGACCTGGTGGCCATTCTGTCGATACGGCATCAGCGGGAAAGCGGTTACTCGGTTGACGAACCAACGAGTTGAAAGTCAGATACCGGGGATAACGTGAATGTGGCAACGCAAGATCTGACCCCGACGTTTCAGTTGTCGATCGATTCCTTGACCTGCTGGTGCAGGTTTTCCTGCAGATCCTTGCGTGCGATCGGGCCCAGCTGCGTATTCTCGTCGGCCGGGTCGCCGAAGCTGATCTGCTGCATCTTCTCGACGTAGGCGTCGCGGAAGCGCTCGTAGACGGCGTCGACTACCACGAATCGTTTCGCTGCGACGCAGGTCTGGCCGTTGTTGTTGATGCGGCCGGTCACGCAGGCGTCGACGGCCTTGTCGATGTCGGCGTCTTCGAGCACCAGGAAGGCGTCGTTGCTGCCCAGCTCAAGCACCGTCTTCTTTAGATGTTCGCCGGCCGCCGCGGCGATCTTGCGGCCGGTGGCGGCGCTACCGGTGAACGTCACACCGCGCACGAGCCGGTGTTCGGTCACCTGACTGGCCTGATCCTCCTGGATGTAGAGGACGTTGAACACGTTCTCCGGCACACCCGCCTTGCGGAAGATCTCTTCCAGCGCTTCGGCGCAGCCCCACACGTTGGGCGCATGCTTGAGCAGCACGGTGTTGCCCGCCATCAGGTTGGCGATGGTGTAGCGGATCACCTGATAGAACGGGAAGTTCCACGGCTGGATGCCGAAAATCACGCCGATCGGCTGGTGGGTGACCAGCGCTCGGCCGCCGGGCAGGTCGCGCTCTTCGTCGGCGAGCACGCTGGCGGCGTTGTCGGCGCTGTAATCGCAGATGCCCTTGCACAGATCGAGTTCGCCCGGCGCCTGGCCGATGGGCTTGCCCATTTCCTCGGTCATCAACGCCGACAAGCGATCCTTGTCCGCGACCAGCAGTTCGCCGATCTTGCGTATCAGCTCGCCGCGCTCGTCGAACGAACGCTCTTTCCAGTCGAGGAAGGCTTCGTGCGTCTGTTCGATCTTCTGTTGAAGTTGTGCATCCGAAATCGTCTCGAATTCGCGGATCACCTGACCCGTTGCCGGGTTAACGGTCTTAACGCGGTCCGTCACAATAGCCTCCTTGCAGGGCTATGAATGAAGTGGTGACCCAGCATAGTCGGCATGGGCGGGTTATGCCGTATCGGTTCTTGTCGATTTCTTGCCTGATCGTCCAGTGGCGCGTTGCGCGGGCCACCTCACGTCGGTTGGCCCGCTTCGGGAGGGCGCGCACCTCAGCCTGCCGTGCGTTCGCATGCCCTGCCGCGAACGTGAAGTGCTGGCCGATCTCGGCCGCTGCCGGTACGCGGTGTTCAGGCGAGGCCATCGCGAATGCCGGGTGGACCGTGCGGCATGCGGGGCAGCGAAAGCAAGCGCGGCGCAACGGCCGGGCGGCGACGCCGCGGCGGTCGTACTCGCGTCGGCGTTCAGTCCTGTTTCGATGCGCGTTCGCCGGATTGGATCTGCTCCTGGCGCTTTTGCTGGCGAAAGCCATAGGTGGCGTTACGAACGGTTTCATCGCTCTCGAGGCTTGAGCCCAGTGCACCCGCGACCGTCGCCACCGAGCTGGCCAGCCAGGCCAGGGCGGGAAACGAGCCTGCCGTGGCCTCGTGGCCAAGCGTCTTGCCGAGCAGATCCCCGGGCACGAAAAGAGCGACGGCGAGGAGAAACAGGGCGAAAAGGGTGGCGTAATAGCAGAGCACGCCCATTGTCAGGGTGCCGATCGTCGCCAGATTGTACAGTCGGCGCAGCGTCGTGGAATTGGCCGCGTGACGGGGTTCCCAGAGCCGGTGGTCGATGATGATCCAGGCAACCATCGCGCTGATCGAAGTCAGCATCAGCAGGACAAAACGCCAGGGCTCGTAGGCGTCGCTCAAGCGCCACAGCGAGGGAAACACCAGGCCGTAGGCGCCCGTCGCGAACGCGACCGCGATGATGCCTTTGAAGGCGGGAAGAATCGTCCACGGACGATTGGCGCGTATCATGCCAGCCAGCAGGCGACAGCGGGCTCGGCGGGGCTTCGCCGCCACGAAGCGAACATCGATGTTCTCGTTGTCCGGCCGAACGCGCCGGAATGGGGCGAATCGCTCCATCAGACGCGAGCCGACCAGCTGGCGCGAGTTGTTGTTTCTCAACCCGTGTGTACTGTATCGGCGTTGGCGGCTCTGCACGTGGTCCTGTTGCCGATCGCGTGCTGCATCCGAACTACCGTGATGAAGCTCGTTCAACAGATGCAGCAAGGCTTCGCGCACCCGACGGCGCAGCGGCGCCGCGCCCAGCGCCGGCAGCGACAGAAAAGCCACGCCGCGCGCTTCGCTGGCTTCAGCGATCGTCAGTTCGGCGCCACGGAAGATGGGCAGGTCCGTGAGGCAGAGCACATAGTCCCAGCCGCGCCGTTCGCCGATCGACGCCGCGTTGGCGACCAGTTGTTGCGTATCGTCGCGTGCGCCGATTACCGGCTCGGTCACGGTATCGACCTGCCAATCGCAACGGTCATCGATGTAACGTCCTAGCAGCGTTGCCATTTCGGGCAGGACGAGTTCGACGATGCGCTCGGGCAACTCCGGCGCCGGGATCAGACCAACGACACGCCTGATTTGGGGCGGATTCGCGGTCGTGGGTGCACGCAGCGTCATGGGCGGTCGATTCGGTCGGCATGGGGCGGCGTATTCTATCCTGCGGCGACCTGGCACGCCGCTGTGCGTCAAAGCCCGACTTCGGCTCGGTGCCGCTCGAAAGGAAGGGTAGGTGAACAAGCCGGCTGTGGCGGTGGCGGCAACGCCGGTCGCGCGTTCGTCTCGGGCGATGGCGCCGTATGCACGCCCGAACCCGCCGACGATGGGCCTAACCGTGCGCTTGCAGCCCGTCGGGCCGGGTTGCAAGCGCCGCCCGCGGCTTGGCTCAGGTGTCGTTCGTGGCCGCGGCCGGTGCGCTGGCCCGGGTGAGTTCGATCGCGATGCCCCAGGGGTCGTGGCGGATCGCCGACGCATCCGTGTGTTCGAGCAGGTCGCCGCGGGGCGTAGCCAGGGTGAGGGCGGCGAGACCGGTCGTTGCCGGATCGCGCGGGGTCGCGCCCTGGCTGTTCCAGACGTTGGCGGCCAGCTGGTGGTGATAGCCGCCGGTGGCGAAAAACGTCGCGCCGGGCCGGCGGTGGGTGACGGCGAAGCCGAGCCCGTCCCGATAGAACGATTCGGCCGTGACGGTATCGCCGACCTGCAGATGCACGTGCCCGATACGGGTCGCCGCCGGGGCGCCGCGCCACGCGGATCGGGCCTGGCCGAGCAGGTCGTCGACGTCCAGCGGCTCGGTGGTCATCTCGACCCAGCCGCCCTGGCGGGTCCATTGTTCGCGCGGGCGGTCGACGTAGACTTCGATGCCGTTGCCTTCCGGATCGTGCAGGTACAGCGCTTCGCTGACCGCGTGATCGGAGGCGCCGGTGATCCGAGCGTCTTTCTGGGCGAGCGTATGACGCAGCCAGGCGCCGAGGTCGGGTCGGCTCGGCAGCAGAAAGGCCGTGTGGAACAGCCCGGCGGCGCGCCGGCCGGGGCGTCGTGCGCCGGGATCGGCGCGCAGCCGCAGCAACGCTTGATCGCCGGCGCCGAGCACGTGTTCCGCGCGATCGGTCGCCAGCGGCTGCAAGCCGATCGCCTGTTGATAAAAGCGACTGACGGTCGCCAGATCGCGGACGACGAGGGTGACGTCGGCGACCGAGAGCGGGGTAGCCGACAGGTCATTCGATGGGCTCATGACAATCTCCGATGGGCCGTCTGCCTTGCGTGCAGGCGGCGTATGGATTGGGCGGCCCGGCCGGCGATGGCGCGGCCGAGGCGGTATTGGCCTTGCCTAGCCGCGGTTCGGCAGGCGATAGGACGGCATCAGCGCATAGCGACCGTCGCCGGACAGCGCCAGCGCGAAGGCCGTGAGCGAAAGAAAGACCGGGTATTCCCAGCCGCCGTTGGGGCTGGCGAACATCCAACCGTTGCCCAGGTGGGGAATCGCCGCGAAGGCCAGCTCGATGGCCAGGATCAGGGCGACCCAGCGCACCTGTACGCCGAGGATCAGCAATGCGCCGCCGAGCAATTCGACGGCCGTCACCGGATAGGCCAGCCAGCCGGGAAAGCCGACCGAGGCAAAGAACTGGGCGGTGCCGGGCAGCGTCCAGACCAAGAGCTTGGTCAGACCGTGGGCGATGAACATGATCCCGAGGCCCAGGCGCAGCAGCGTGGGGCCCAGATCACGCACGGACGTTGCGGCCGCGGTATCGGCCCGATGGGTATGTGTCAGCGTTGCAGACATGAGGGACTCCTGTGGAACGCCGCGCTAAACGGGACAGCGGCGATTGATTCCTAGTTTATTGATTCTTATAAAAGGATAAACATGCGATGATAAAAATCACTGTTTACGTTTTGGAAACACTAAGGGATCTATCGTGGATACGCTGACGGCCATGCAGGTGTTCGTGGAAGTCGCGCAGCGACAAAGCTTTACCGCGGCCGCCGAGCACCTGGGCATGTCGCGCTCGGCGGTGAGCAAGCACGTGGCGTTTCTGGAGCAGCATTTTTCCAGTCGCCTGTTGCAGCGGACCACGCGCCGGCTGAGCCTGACGGAGGCCGGGCGCGACATGCGCGCGCAGGCCGAAATCATCCTCGACCAGTTCAAGCAGCTCGAGGGGGCTTTCCAGCACGCCGGGCAGAGTCCGCAGGGACGGCTGCGAATCAACGCGCCCTATGTTTTCGGGACCGTCTATCTGGGCTCGCTGCTGGCGGGTTACCAGCAACGTTATCCGGACGTCGAGCTGGATGTGGTGCTGGCGGACCGACGCGTGGGGCTCGTCGAGGAAGGGTTCGATCTGGCCCTGCGCATCGGCGAGCTCGAGGATTCGACGCTGGTGGCCAAGCGACTGGGCCTGTTGGGCATGACGGTGGTCGCGTCACCGGCGTATCTCGCCCGGCACGGTGAACCGGCGCATCCGCGCGAGCTCGCGCAGCATCAGTGTCTGACCTACAGCTACGCGCGGCACGGGCTGGAGTGGCCGTTCTGGGACGGCAGCCGTTGGCTGCGCGTGCGCACGCGCCAGGGCCTGCGCGCGAACAGCGGCGACGTGCTGCGCGATATCGCGATCGCCGGCGGCGGTATCACCGTCCAGCCCGATTTCATCGTGGGCGACGCGCTGGCAAACGGCGCGCTCACCGCGTTGTTGCCGGATTACCCGCCACCGCGACTGCCGCTGTACGCGGTGTATCCCGAGCGCACGCTGATGCCGGCCAAGCTGCGCAGCATGCTCGATTATCTGGAAGGGGCGTTCGACGCGTTGCGCGATAACCAGACCGGCCTGATTCGCCGGCCCGGCAAGCCTGATGCGCCGGCCGGCGGCGCAAGCCGGGCGTAGCCGGCGTTCCGGGGGTGCGCGCCGGGGCGGGGTCGGCGCGGTTTATCGCGGCAGCGCGTCGGGGTCGTAGCCGGGCTTGCGGTATAACGCGTCGGCCTTGGGGGCGATCTCGCGGTCGTAGACCTCGCGCGCCCAGTTGCTGGGGGCGACGTCTTCGATGGCGACCGAGATCTGTTCCGGGAATAATAGGGGACAGACCACGTTTTCCAGGGCATGGGCTGCTAGCTATCAAGTACTGACCAGCTGTCGTGTGGCGCATACGGGTTGTTCTATTCACGCCACCCGATTAGCAATCCGTTTCCGCAACAGATCGATATGCAGCCGAGCGTCGTAGGCGTAGCCGCGATACGTGAGCGGTAGGTGCAGGTTCGCGATCTGGCGATCCAGCTCGGCGAGTTCGGATTGGAGTTCGCGCAGTTGTTGTGGGTCTTCGGTTTCCGATGCGGCTTCGTCGATTTCGCGAATACGCGCGTAGTGGCGAAACACGCGGTTGCGCACGCTCCATTTGTAGAGCCCGGGCAGCGTGCGCAGCAGCGGCAGCAACAGAAACACGATCGGCAGCAGCAGGATTGCGAAGCGGCTGATCTGCGCTACCACCCAATACGGCAGGAACGCGTTCAGCGGGCTGGCGCCGTCGGCGATCAGATCGCGGGCGTAGGGGTCCTGCGGCAGGGACGTGTTGTCCATGGTCGGAAACTGGCCTTCGGGCGTGATCACGTCGCCGGGTTCGTGGACTTCCCGCGCGGCTTCGACAAGCCGGTCGACGATAGCCGGGTGCAGTTCCGGCTGTGCGACAATACGCGCCACCAGCCCCAGCAGCTGGCGCTCCCGCGCAGGCAACGGCGGATCGAGGGCGAAGGCGCCGGAAGGCACGTCCACCAGAATCGATTGCGGCATGCGCCTGGACAGGGCAACGATATGGTCGAGTTGCAAAAGCGTGGTGTCGCCGTCCGCCAATAGTGGCGCGAGATAGGGCGCCGAGAGGGGGGCTACGAACAGCGCGACGTCGGCGTCGCCCGAGGTCAGTGCGCTGGCGGCTTCGGCGCCGCCGCGCGGCAGCAGCGTATTGGCGTTGTCTGAAAGGCCCGCAGCGTTTAGAAACGCTTGCGCGGCGGCCCGTGTGCCGGAGCCGTCTTCGCCCGCGGCAATGCGCAGCCCGGACCATTGCGCGGGGTTGCGGGGCACGTCCACGTCGGCGGTCGGTCGGGCGAAGATGAGGAACGGTTCGGTAAAGACGGCACCCAGGGTTTCGATGCGCTCGCCCGCGGCAATGCCGCCCTGCAGCAGCGCAGCGTCGGCCTCGCCGCTGGCCATGAGCCGGGCGTTCTCGACAGAGCCGGCGGTCGGGATCAGCTTCAGGTCGATATTGTCTCTTGCGAGTATGTCGCGGTAGCGCTCGGCGATCCGCCAGTAGCCGCCGTTCTCGGTGCCGGCGGCGAAGCGGATCGTCGAGGGCGGGAGAATATCGCGGCTTAGCCACCACAGCGCCGTGACCGCCAGAACAACCGCGAGGATCAGAGCGGACACGCGAACCATGAAATTCCTTTGCCGGGTCTTTACTTAAACCGCATCAAACCGCGATCGGCTGGCCTTTTGCAACTGCGGCCCGGAATACGGGGGCGGCGCGCTCGCTCGCCGACGAAGAATGGGATGGCCGGCCACGGTTTTCACCCCGGCGTTCGTGCGGCGTGACCTTGGCCGCTTTTGCCGTACAAGCCCTTATTCAATTCAATGGAGACCATCGTGCCGACGCTGTCTGCGATCTATCGCTACCCGATCAAATCGACGGCCGGCGAGTCGTTGCCGAGCGCGCGGGTTTTCGAAGAAGGGCTCGAACAGGATCGCCGTTTCATGGTGGTGAAACCGGACGGTTCGTTCGTGACCGCGCGCAAGTATCCGGCGTTGCAGCGGGTCGTCGCGCGGTTCGACGGCGAACGGCTGTCGCTGATTCATGATGATCAGGTGGCGCTTACCGAATCGCGCCAGGCGTTCGCGCGGGAAAAATTCGACACCCGGGTGTGGGCGGACGATTTCTGTGCGCTGACCACCACGATTCGGCTCGACGCCTGGATGAGCCGCGTGGTGGGCGAGCCGATGAGTCTGCTGTGGCTGGGCGAGCGATCGAGCCGCTACCGCGACCTCATCGAAACCCGCGTGAGCTTTGCCGACGGTTACCCGCTGCTGCTTACGTCCGAGGCATCGCTTGCGGACGTAAATACCCGCACCGACGGCTCGCACGTGATGGCCCAGTTCCGGCCCAACCTCGTGGCCAGCGGTACGCCGGCGTTTGCCGAAGACGAGTGGCGACGGGTTCGCATTGGCGACGTGGTGTTTCGGGTCGATGCGCCGTGTTCGCGCTGCGTGATGATTACCGTCGACCCGGAACGCGGCGTACGTCGGGCAGACGGCGAACCCATGCGCGCGTTGATGCGCTATCGCAAGGGTGCGGGTAACAACGTGTACTTCGGGCAGAACCTCGTTGCCGAGAATTGCGGCGAGGTGACCGTGGGGCAGGCAATAGAAGTCCTCGAATGATGGCCCGGCTGCGTTGAGTCCACGACAAGACCACGTTCACTTCGCGCCGCCGGACAGGCAAGGTAGCGGTCGCAACCCCTTGTCGTTATGGCGCCGATCTCGCGCGGTACGTGACTGATCGTTCGCGCTGTGACGTGTCACGGGCGACTAGTGACCAGGGATGAGGCTCCAGCCGCGTTATATGCGCGCCGCCGCGCTCCTTCGCTCGGGCGCGCGTGATTTTGCCGAGGCCGCGATCCGGTCAATCGTCGCGCGTGATGTCGACGCTCGCTGCCGACGCATCCGCAGATAGCGCTGTCCAAACGGCGTACAGTGCGAATCATCACGCTGTGTCATTTTTTGGATTTTTCTGCATGCGCGTATTCAGCAATCCGGTCGGTCCCGGTTCGCTCTGGTTCGATAATCTCACCACCGCAGACGGCACGCCGGTGGCCTACGACCCGCAAGCGCGGGCGTTTCTGCCGATGCCGCCGTTCTGCGCCAACCGCGAACGCATCGGCTGCAACTGGATCGCCCCGGAGCCGGGCGCGTTCTGTCGTTCCTGCGACATGACGAAGCTGGCGCCGGACCCGTCGATCGACAACGTCATCCCGGACTGGGCGGAGACGGAAGCGGCCAAGCGCTGGGTGCTGGACAACCTCGGGCGCTGGCACTGGTTTCGCCCGGAAGACCCGGGCACGCGGCCGATGTTTCACATGCTGGGCGAGTACGGCGAAAACCCGGCGCCCATGGGCCATGCCCAGGGCGTGGTCACCATCAGCGTGGCCGAGGCGGACCCGGTGATCCGCACCAAGCGGCGCCAGGCGCTCGGCGAGCCGTACCGCACGATGATCGGCCATATGCGCCACGAAATCGCCCATATGCTCTGGTGGCGGCTGAGTCTGCGGGAGGATTTTCTCGACGCCTTTCGCGAGATGTTCGGCGACGAGCGCGCGGATTATGGCCAGGCGCTGCAACGCCATTACCAGAACGGCCCGCCGGCCGACTGGCCGCAACGCTATCTGAGCAGCTATGCATCGGCGCACCCGCACGAGGACTGGGCCGAGACCACGGCGCATCTGTTGAACCTGACCGACATTACCGACAGCTTCGTGGCCGCCGGTTTTTCGTCGCCCAATCTGCCGGGCGGCAGCTGGGACCCGTACGCCGAAACCGATTCCGAGCGGCTCATCTATATCGGCGCGTCCATCGCGGTCGGCACCAATCACCTGAACCGGTCGATGGGGCTGGCGGATCTCTACCCGTTCCTGCTGGCCGAATCCACGCATCGCAAGCTGGCGTTCGTGCACCGCTGGCTGCGGCGGGGCGCGCAGGGGCTGTGATCGCGCGGCGCTGATTGGCCTGATGGGCTTGATAGGCCGGCGTCGCGTCGGCCTGCGCCATCGCCCGCGAACCCGGCCGGCGCGTGTTCTAGAATGCGCGCGACGTTTCGTTTCTACTCGCCCATGCCTGCGTCACGCGACGACACGCCGCCGCTTAGCGGCAGCCTGTTTCCCGAAATTGCCGCGGACAAACCCGCCGGCGTCACGGCGGCCGAGCCCGACGCGCAGACCGTGGCCTTGGCTCGCGATCTGCCCGGCGGGCTGCACCTGGGTACGTCGTCCTGGCATTTTCCGGGCTGGGCCGGTCTGGTGTGGGATCGCGCCTACAGCGACAAGCAGCTCTCGCGCGAGGGCCTGTCGGCATACGCCGCACACCCGTTGTTTGGCGCGGTCGGGCTGGATCGCGGTTTCTACCGCCCGTTGACCGCGGCCCAGTACGCCGACTACGCGGCCGCCGTACCGGACGATTTCCGCTTCGTCGTCAAAGGACCCAGCCAGGTTACGGACGCGCTGGTGCGGGACGCCGGCGGCCAGGGTCGACGCCCGAACCCGGGTTTTCTGGACGGCGAGCAGGCCTGGGCGCAGTTCGTGGCGCCCGCCTGTGAAGGGCTGGGTGCGAAGGTCGGCGCGCTGGTTTTCCAGATCAGCCCGCTGCCGCCGTCGTGGACGGCGAACATGGACGAACTGATCGCAAGGCTGCACGCCATGTTGCGGGCGATTGCTGGCGTACGCGATCGGGCCCCGCAGGCCGTGATCGCGGTCGAGGTGCGCAACGGCGAATGGCTGTGTCCGGCGTTCGTCGAAGCGCTGCAGGATACGGGCGCGACGTATTGCCTGGGCCTGCACCCGAAAATGCCGCCGATCGAGCGGCAGCTGCCCGTGCTGCGACGCCTGTGGCCCGGGCCGTTCGTGTGTCGCTGGAACCTGAACGTGCGCCACGGCGCGTTCGGCTACGAACGAGCGCGTGATCTCTATGCGCCGTTCGACAAGCTCGTCGACCCGGATCTGGACACGCGCGCGACGCTGGCGCGGGTCATCGCGGGCACGGTCGGCGCCGGCCAGCCGGCGTACGTGACCATCAACAACAAGGCCGAGGGCAGCTCGCCGCTGTCGGTCGCCGCACTGGCCGAGGCGGTGCGCGCCGCGCAGTCGTAAAGGGTATAACGCCAAGCGCTCGGCGGCGTGACGCTCGATCGCAGGGCAGACGCGCCGACGTGAACGCGCGTCGGATGGCGGATGTCGCGCGGCACGTGGCTCGAGCCGCAGGGCGCCATGGCCGCACGCAGCCGCCCGCAGTCGCCCGCAGTCGCAAGCGCGCTGCTTCCGAGGGTACGGATGGCCGAGCCGCTTGCTTGGCGCCATCTTCAATCCATACGCCACCCATGAAAAAGGGCAGATGCCTGAAGCATCTGCCCTTCGTTTGCGCGACGCGTTGTCGTGCGTCTAGCTTGCGCCGGCTTCCTGCTTGTCCAGCAGGGTCAGCAGCTTGTGTTCGTGCTGGATGCCCTTGAGCAGCGAATAGCACATGAGCAGCAGAACGAAGGTGAACGGCAGGCCGGTGGTGACCGATGCCGCCTGCAGGGCAGACAGCGCATCCGCGCCGCCGACCACCAGCAGGGCCGCCGCGATGAAGCCTTCCGCGGCACACCAGAACACGCGCTGTGCGGCCGGTGCTTCGGTCTTGCCGCCGGCGGTGATGGTGTCGATCACCAGCGAACCAGAGTCCGATGAGGTGATGAAGAACACCAGCACGAGCACGATCGCCAGGAACGAGGTGATGCTGGTAAGCGGCATGTTTTCAAGCATGCGGAACAACGTGAGCGAGGAGTCCTGAATTCCGCCGGCCAGCGAGCCGACACCGTTGAGCGCCTGATCGACGCCTACGCCGCCAAACGCGGCCATCCAGATCCCGGTCACGACCATCGGCACGATGAGCACGGCGGTGAGAAATTCACGCACGGTGCGACCACGCGAAACGCGCGCGATGAACATGCCCACGAACGGCGACCAGGAAATCCACCAGGCCCAGTAGAAGATGGTCCAGGAGTGGTAGAAGCTCTGGTCTTCACGGCCGACGGGGTTGCTCAGCGGCAGCAGGTATTCCGCATAGCCGCTGAACGTCGTGAACAGGTTGCCGGCGAACGCGAAGATCGAGCCAGCGATGATCACGAACAGCAGCAGCAGACCCGCCAGGCCCATGTTGATGTTGCTGAGCAGCTTCACGCCGCCGTCGATACCGCGCAGCACGGAGACGAGCGCCACGGCCGTGACGCCGGCGATGATGCCGATTTCCAGCGGCAGATTGGCCGGAATCCCGAACAGGAACTCGAGACCACCGGCGGCCTGCTGGGCGCCGAAGCCGAGCGACGTCGCCAGACCGAAGATCGTGGCGAGCACGGCCATGGTGTCGATCACGTTGCCGAGCGTGCCCCAGACGCGGTCGCCAAACAGCGGGTAGAAGGTCGAACGAATCGACAGCGGCATGCCCTTGTTATAGGCAAAGAACGCGAGCGAGAGCGCGACCACGCCGTAGATCGCCCACGGATGCAGCGCCCAGTGATACATCACCGCGCCCATGGCGGCCGTCTTCGAGGCTTCGTCGCCGCCCGGAACGTTCAGCGGCGTACCGGCCCATTCGGTGAAGTAGCCCACCGGTTCGGCCACACTCCAGAACATCAGGCCGATGCCCATGCCGGCCGCGAACAGCATGGCGAACCACGACATGCGCGAGAAGTCGGGTCGGGCGTCTTCGCCACCCAGACGAACGCGCCCGTAGGGCAGAAAGATCAGCGCGAGGCAGAACAGCACGAACACGTTGCCCGCACTCAGGAACAGCCAGTCGAAGCTGTTGATCACCCAGTCGCGCGCACCGGAGAGCCCGCTTTTCGAGACTTCCGGAAACAGCATCGACCCGACGACGAACACCAGGATGAGCAGTGCGCTCCAGATGAACACCGGGTTGTGCAGATCCAGCCCCAGTGGGTGGATGTTGTCTTCCCCGATCTCGTAATCGAACTCGTAGCGTTCCTCGAGTTCATCGACCCGTTCGCTCGTATTCATTGCGTCCCCTGTAGGCGGATGGCCGCGTGGGCATCGATCCTCACGCCGCGCGCGTGGGCTCAAGATGCGGTAATCGCGGATATTGACCCGCAGAGGTTATGGCTCTGCCGGTGCGCTGTCAAAACCGCAGGGAATCAAAAAGCGGGTTCTAGGCGCCGTGAGTGCTCGAAATCGGGTCGGTCGTATGCCCGGGTATGTTGTGCATTGGCGATCGGACGCTGTACTGGAAGAAAACGCGTTAACGGGAGTTTTGGCGTCAAATCAGTTAATTGCGGAACAGAACGTAATTGCGAGGCGCGCCGCTAACACCGCGCATCCCGATCGGGTGTCGTTTTCACGGGCGCATGCGGTCGGTGCCGTGGCGCCACGGGTCAGGGTGTTGAAAATTACCATTCAGTCGCGACTGAAACCTCGCAGCACGTTGACCGTGTTCGTGCCGATATCGGCCACGGCGTAGCCGCCTTCCATGAGAAACACGGTGGGCAGATCGGCTTGCCGCAAGCGTTGGCCGCAGTCGGTGAAATCGTCGCGCTTGAGCAGGAAGGAACTGATCGGGTCGTGCTCGAAGGTATCGACGCCGAGCGAGACGATGAGCATGTCGGCGCGGTAGCGGGCGATGCGTTCCAGGGCGTGGTCCAGCGTGGCGGCCCATTTGGGGTACCCGGTGCCGCTCGGCAGGGGGTAATTGACGTTGAACCCGTCGCCCGCGCCTTGGCCCGTTTCGTCCGCGTAGCCGAGAAAATAGGGGAATTCCTGGCGCGGGTCGCCGTGGATGGACACGAAAAGCACATCGTCGCGGGCATAGAAGATGTCCTGGGTGCCGTTGCCGTGGTGGAAGTCGATATCGAGGATCGCCACCCGGCTCGCGCCGCGATCGAGCGCGCGCTGGGCGGCGATGGCGGCATTGTTGAAGAAGCAGTAGCCGCCGTACTGATCCACGGCCGCGTGATGGCCCGGCGGCCGGCAGAGCCCGAACGCCGGTTCGCCGGTATCGACGAGATGATCGAGCGCGGATAGCGCAATATCCTTGCTCGCCTGGGCCGCGGCAAACGTGCCGGCGCACAGCGATGTTTCGGCGGCCAGAGCGTAGTAGCCCACTTCGCCGCCGATATGGTCGGGGACCCTATCGCCGCGCATGCGGCGCGCCGGCCAGATGGACGGTATGGGTTCGCCTGCCAGCCCGGCGGCTACCCAGTCGTCCCAGGCGCGTTCGAGAAAACGCACATAGGCAGCGTCGTGAACCGCCAGCACGGGATCGAGGCCGTATGCCGCGGGTGTCGACACCGCGCCGAGGCCACTTTCGCGCACACATTCGATGATCATGTCCACGCGTTCGGGGCATTCATAGGGTGTGACCAGCCGGCCGCCGTCCAGCTCGGTCAGCGCCCGGCGTTGCTTGGTGTGCTCCGAATGAAAGGTCTGCATCGGTGTATCGTCGGCAAGCCAGGCATGGAGTCTCGCACGCCGTTGCCTATTTTCGGCGTATGGGCCGCCTGCGGGTTTTTGGGCGCCGGCGAACGCGCGCTGAGGTCTTATCAACCGATCGCCGACAAGACGGCGGCGCTGCCGAGCGCTTTGCGGTTGCACGAGGTGTCAGACTTGCGGCGTGATTCAAGCCGATATCGGCTCATCTGGAGGTCATCGTGGACGAACAGACGCGTATCGAATCCGAGGCCGCTGCCTTTCGCGGCCTGATCAAACACCTGCAGCAGCGCACCGACGTACAGAACATCGATCTGATGAATCTGGCGGGTTTCTGCCGGAACTGTCTCGCCAAGTGGTATCGCGCCGAGGCCGAACATCGCGGTGAATCGATGGACTACGAACAGGCGCGCGCGCATGTGTATGGCATGCCCTACGCCGAATGGAAGCAGCGCTACCAGGCCGAAGCCAGTCCCGAGCAGACAGCGCGCTTCGAGGAAACCCGATCGACGCATGCCGATACGCGGGCCGGTAACTAGTCGGCCACGCTGTCCGCGCGCTGCGGCACAGACCACTTGTGACGCCTAGAGTATGCGAGCCCGGCCGCGGCAGCCGGGCCGGGCCGCCATCGGGCCAGGCTGGCAGCTCTTTAGGCTTCCCGTGAACGCAGGATGTACAGGAAGTGCAGGTGGTTTTCGTACTGGTCGAGCACGTCGGCGATCAGCTGTTGCTGGTTATAGCTGATCACGTTGTAGCGCTGGCCGCCCTCGCGCAGATAGACCTCGGCGCGATAGTGGTTGTCGTCGCCCTTGTGGGCGCGGCTGCTCATGCCGGATAGCGCGAACGCGGGCGGCACGAAACGCCGGGCGCGAATGCCGTAGACGAAGTCGATCTCGGCGCCGTGGTCCACTTCCAGCCGGCAGCGGCCTTCCTCGACTCGAATCTGTGACGACATCGAGCGGGCCTCGAAATGTTTGGCCACTTCGCGCAGCGCGGGTTCGGCGACGCCGTTCAGGAATTCCTGGACGTGATCGGACTTGGGCGAGCTGACCAGCGCATCCAGGCGCGTCTTCCACGTGCGGCCTTCGCCGACGGTCGGCGGCACACCCACGGGGTAGCGCAGCGTGTCCTGCTTGATGGCTTCCACGCGCAGCGAGCGGTACAGGCAGTACATCATCACCAGGATGATCAGCGAGAACGGCAGCGCGGACGCGAGCGTGGCCGAGCGCAGCGCACCCATGCCGCCGGCCAGCAGCAGCACGGAGGCAACCACGCCCTCGAGCACGGCCCAGAATACGCGCTGCCAGACTGGCGGCTCGGCGCCGCTCTTGGCGGTGAGAATATCGATGACCAGCGAGCCGGAGTCCGACGAGGTCACGAAGAAGGTGATCACCAGGACCGTCGCCAGCAGCGACGTAACGCCACTGATTGGGAAGTAGTCAAGAAAGTGGAACAGCGCGGTGGAGGCGTTGTCGCTGACCTGGTCGAGCAGCTCGCTCGCGCCCTGGGCCATGATCAGGTGCAGGGCCGTGTCGCCGAACACGGTGAACCAGACAAAGGTCGCGAACGTGGGCACCAGCAGCACGCCCAGCACGAATTCCCGCACCGTGCGGCCGCGCGAGACGCGGGCCACGAACATGCCCACGAACGGCGACCAGGAGACCCACCAGGCCCAGTAGAACAGCTTCCAGTCGACCAGGAAGTCGTTTTCCTGGCTGCCTTCGACATAGCGATACCCCGTCATCGAGATTTCGGGCAGCGTGACCAGGTAATAGCTGATGTTTTCCACCAGCATGTTGCATAGATAAAGTGTCGGCCCGGCAACCGCCACGAACAGCAGAAGGATCACGGCCAGGCCGATATTGAATTCGGACAGGCGCCGGATGCCGGCATCCAGACCGAGCACGACGGACAGCGTGGCCATGGCGGTGATGATGGCGATCAGCCCGAGCTGCACGATGGTGCTGTCGGGCACGCCGAACAGCAGATTGAGCCCGGAGTTGACCTGCTGGGAGCCGTAGCCGAGCGAGACCGCCACACCGAACAGCGTGCCGAACACGGCCACCACGTCCACGGTGTTGCCGATTGGCCCGCTCGCGCGTCGACCGAGCAGCGGATACAGCGCCGAGCTGATACGCAGCGGCAGATTCTGTCGAAACCCGAAGTAGGCCAGGCACAGCCCCACCACGGCATAGACGCCCCAGCCGTGCAGCCCCACATGAACATGGTGTCGCGCATGGCGTCGCGCGCGGCCGCGGCGGTTTCGGGCTCCACCGTCGACGGCGTGGCGTAATGCAGCACCGGCTCGGCCACGCCGTAGAACATCAGGCCGATGCCCATGCCGGCCGAAAACAGCATCGCGAACCACGAGGGATAGGAGAAATCCGGCTCGCTGTGATCCGGGCCCAGCTTCACCTGGCCATGACGAGACAGCGCCAGCGCGATCGCGAATACCAGAAAGGCCGTGACACAGAACAGGTAGAACCAGCCGAACGTCTCGACCAGCCAGGATTGCATCGCCGAGAAAAGGGTGCCGGCAGCGTCCGGGAAGAGGGCGCCGAATACAACCAGCAAGCCGATCAGCACTACGGCGGGGTAGAAAACGGGCGGGTTGATGCCCGGCTGGACTTCCTTGGCTTGCGGCATTTTTTCGAGCGTCTCCCTGGATAAGCTGCGTAACGCAAGGGACAACGCCACGATTGCGATACGAACGTGGTTCGCATCGCCTCAAAGCATGGATGGGTGCCCCGCGTCAGAACGAAACTATCGCCCTATACCGGCCGCGGTACAAATGCTGTGTGTGCCATCCGTCGTTTCTCCAGGCGCGGCCCGGCAGCGCCTGACTGCGCTCGATGCGCCGCGCCGGCCATATCGCCGGCCTCGCGGACGGCGTGGCGATCAGGCGGCGCGAATGCGGTTCCGGCCCTCGCGCTTGGCGAGATACAGCGCCCGGTCCGCCTGGTCAATGAGCTGATAGATGCCGGCATCCCGGGCATCGGGGGCGTGAGACACGCCGATGCTCACGGTCACGTGCAGGGCCGTGGCCGCCCCCGCATCGATCGGGGTGCGCTCGACGTGGCGGCGAATCTGTTCCGCGAGCGTGCGCGGGTCGGCGGCGTCGCGGCCGCGTATCAGGGCCGCGAATTCCTCACCGCCGTAGCGACAGAGCGTGTCCGTATCCTGAAGCTGGCTTGCCAGTGCCTGCGTGACCTGGCGCAGGATCTCGTCGCCGGTCTGATGGCCGTAGGTGTCGTTGACCCGCTTGAAGTGGTCGATATCGATAAACAGCAGGGCGACCGGGCGTGCGTGCGCAACGGGTTCGGCTGCTGCTTCCATGAGGGCGCGCCGGTTCGGCAGATCGGTGAGTTCGTCGGTACGGGCCAGACGGTAGAGTTCGTCTTCGGTCTCGTCCAGGCGGCGAATCAGCGACAGCAGCCCGGCCACGATGGCGGGCATGATCGTCACCGAGCAGGTGAAGGCGATCATGTAGCCCAGCGGTCGATGTTCGAGCCCGGCAACCTCCATCGCCACGCCGGTGATCGCGAACGCGATGAGCGTGCTGGCCGCGGTGAACAGCAGCACGCCGCGCCAGACACCCATGCGGCGCACGAAATGGCGCAGACGGCCGGGGCTGGCGCGGCATACGCAGGCTCGATCAGGGCGCTTGTTGGGCATGTCGATTGTCGGATCGCGGGTGCGGTTGTCGGCCGGCGCTTCGACGGTGGCGGATCGCACCTGCTCGGCGGTTTCGGTGGGTGAAGGGTGGGTTGCGCCGGGCGCCGTAGAAGCCATTGGCGGTTATCGAGCCGGAAACCCGATTTGTATTTCAAGGTGTTATCGGCTTTCCGGTCGCGAACCTTAAAATATTCTTATTGAAACGACGTTTCGAAAATGAAACGGAGATGTCGTGGTGTTTTCATCGATCTGCCGGCATTCAGACCGTGCAGGGAGGGGATACCGAACGCGTCGCCGGGGCAGGCAAATCGGGCTTTTGAATGGCCGCGGCCATTTTGATTGCTGCACTGCGGTCGTGCTAAGTCTGTTACAAACCAACCGGTCAGTTAACTGTCATGCCACTTTCTCGATGGTTCGCGGCGTCGTTCGCGCTCGTCTTTTGCCTGATGCTGGTGAGCGAGGTCGCCCGGCCCGACGCGGCGTCGGTGCCGCGAACCAGCCCGCCGCAGGATCGCGAAGGTTTTGGCGAGCCGCTTCCGGATCTCACCGACGAACAGCGGGCGCGTTTCGAGGCAGGCAAGCAGGCGTTCGAGCGTGTGTTCACGCCGCGTACGGGCCTGGGTGCCGTATTCAATGCCCAGAGCTGTGCCGAGTGTCATGCGCAGCCGGCCACTGGCGGTGCGCACGAAACCATCACGATCACCCGATTTCGCACACCGCTGTCGCTCAACTTCGCGGCCGGTCTGGTGACCCAGGCCAGCGGCAGCCCGCATATCCAACGCCGCTCGGTGGCCGACGAATTTCCCGCGCAGGTGCCCGGCTGCGATGTCGCGCCGGAGACCGTGCCGGAAAACACATTGGCCAAAACCGTGCGCGCCACGCCGCCGTTGTTCGGGCTCGGCCTGATCGAGGCGATCCCGGACTCGACCCTGATCGAGAACGGCCATGCGTCGGCCGATCGGCATCCCGACGTGAACGGTCGCGGCGCGGACCCGAGTGTGACCGGTCGCGCGGGCCTGCTTTTCCCCGGCGGCATCAACGATCTCGGCAGCCTCGGCCGTCTGGTGGGGCGGTTCGGTGCGCGCGGTTTCGTTGCCGATATCCCGAGCTTCACGCAGGGCGCCTACCGCACCGAAATGGGTATCGCCACACCGCACCCGCTGTTTTTCCTGCCGGTACGCCCGCAGGGTACGTTCGCGCCCAGCGAATGCACGCCGTTCAGCGGCACGGCGGTCTCGCTGGCCGAGGTGCGCCGGGTCGTCGACTACATGCGTTTTCTCGCGCCGCCGCCACGGGGTCCGATCACGTCTGCGGTAAAACGCGGCGAGACGGTGTTTTCGGACATCGGCTGCGACGGCTGCCACACGCCTACGCTGGAGACCGACGGCAACACCGTTGCTGCGCTGTCCTATCGTGATGTGCCGCTCTATTCGGACCTGCTGCTGCACGACATGGGCGAGGCGCTCGCCGACGGCGCGCCCGAAGGGCTGGGTACGAATCGCGAGTGGCGAACCACGCCGCTCTGGGGGATCGGCGGCATCGCCAAGCCGTTGATGCACGATGGCCGCGCCGGCCGGGACTTCGTCCGCGCGATCGAACTGCACGGCGGCGAGGCAGCCGGTACGCGTTCCCGGTTCGACCGCTTGCCGGCGGCCGACAGGCGTGCCCTCGTGCGTTTTCTCGAGTCGCTGTGATCGCGCTTTCAGTGGCGTGGCGATAGCGAACGGGCACGGCCCGCAACAAGGCCGTGCCCGCCGCGGGCGGGCTAGACCTTGAGCACGAGCTTGCCGAAGTTGCTGCCCTCGAACAGTTTCAGCAGCGTGTCGGGGAAGGTCTCGAAGCCCTCGACGATGTCTTCGCGGTGCTTGATCTTGCCCTCGGAAAGCCAGCCGGCCATTGCCTGGGCGCCCTCGCCGTATCGCTTGGCGTAGTCGAAGACCACGAAGCCCTCCATGCGCGCCCGGTTCACGAGCAGCGACATGTAGTTCTTGGGCGCGTACATGCCGTCGGTGGCGTTATACTGCGAGATCGCCCCGCAGATCACCACCCGGCCCTTGAACGCCAGATTGGCGAGTGCCGAGTCGAGGATCTCGCCGCCGACGTTGTCGAAGAACACGTCGATACCCTTGGGGCAGTGCTGCTTCATGCCCTTGTAGACGCTTTCGTTCTTGTAATCGATAGCGGCATCGAAGCCGAGCTCGTCGGTGACATAGGCGCATTTTTCGGCGCCGCCGGCGATGCCCACCACGTGGCAGCCCTTGAGCTTGGCGATCTGGCCGACGAGCGCGCCGACCGCGCCGGAGGCCGCAGACACGACGACCGTATCGCCGTCGCTCACGCCGCCGACATCGAGCAGGCCGAAGTAGGCCGTCATGCCCGGCATGCCGAGTACGCCGAGATACGCCGGGAGTTCGGCGATGCCCGTGTCCACCTTTCTGGCGTCCTTGCCGGCGACCACCGCGTGGGTCTGCACGCCGAAGTTGCCGCTCACCTTGTCGCCCTCGGCGAAGTCCGGGTGATTGGATGCGAGCACCGTGCCCGCGGTGCCCGCGCGCATGACTTCGCCGATTTCCACCGGCTTGATATACGAACGCCCGGCGTTCATCCAGCCGCGCATGGCCGGGTCCAGCGAGATGTATTCGATGCCCACGAGGATTTCGTCGCTACCCGGTTGCGGGATGTCTTCGGTGACGAACTCCCAGTCGGTCTTTTTCGGAAGGCCTTCCGGGCGTTGGGCAAGCCGGAACTGGCGGTTCTGATCTGATTGGGTCATGGCGGTTTTCGCTTATCGGGACGTTGTTTCGTGCAGGCACCATAGAAGCTCCCCGCAGTGGCGGCAAGCGAAATCGAACGAACGTTCACCGCATGCTGCGCGGTCGTGCGGTGCACGCACAGCGCGACCGGGCTAGGCTGGCGCGCACGGGGCAGCACGGCACCGCGGTTGGTGTGGCGCCGGTCTCGCGCCCGTCGTCTGCGTTTTCAGGACATGCCATCAATGCTTTACGCCGCGCTTGCCGATGCCGTTCTGATATTGCATCTGGGCTTCATCCTGCTCGTGGCCTGTGGCGGTGTGCTCGTGCTCTTTCGGCCGTGGTTCACGCTCGTGCATCTGCCGGCCGTCTGCTGGGGGGCTACGTGTCGCTCGCCGGCCAGGTCTGTCCGCTTACGCCGATCGAGCAACAGTGGCGTATCGCGGCCGGCCAGCGGGGATATGACGGCGGGTTCATCGATCATTACCTCATGGCCGTGATCTATCCCGCCGGGCTCACACGTGAGGTGCAGATCGCGATCGGTATCGCGGTGATCGGCTGCAACATTGTGCTCTACGGCCTCGCGGTCGCCCGGCGTCGCCGTGCCGGATCACCGCGACGCTGACACGCGGTCGTTTCAGCGCGCGCGGATCAGCAGATTCTGATGCGCCATGCCGATGCGGCCCTGACTGTCGTAGAGCGTCGAGGTGCTCAGGCCGACCCCGTTCGGCTGGGCGATGGTTTCGGCATCGAGGCCGATCCATTCGCCGACCGGCGCGCGGTGCAGATACATCGTGAGGTCGGTGTTGGTGAACAGGTACTCGTCGAACGGCAGTATCCAGCTCAGGCCGTTGCCGAAATCCGATGCCGCGGCGGCGCGCATGGTCGGGGTTGTTTCGACGCCGTCGATCAGCGGATAACGCAGCCGAAACCAGGCCGCCGCGCTTCCCGGCGCATGGGTGCTGCCGTGCGCGACGCGAATATCCATGGTTTCGTGGTGGAAGTATTCGCCGCTGGGCATGCCCGGCGTGGCGAAGCGCTCGGTGCAGGCGGTCGGCCCGGGTTCGAGCCGCATCTCTCGGGCGTCGGGTACCGCCACGGTCTGTTCGCGCAGCAGCAGCGCGATCGCGCGCCCGACCGGCGCCCCGTCGTGCTCGAGCGTGAGGTGAACCCGCCGCGCACTGCGCCCACGACTCGGTTCGGCCACGACGTTCAGTGCCGCGATCGGGATCGGCCGCGACAGTTCGAAGGTGAGCCGGGCCAGGAAGAACTCGGGGCCGGCCGCCTGTGCGGCGACGTGGGCAAGCAGCGCCGCCGGCGCGCCCCCGTGCTGGGCTCGGTCATCCCACGGCCCGCGCGACAGGCCGGTCGCCACAAAGGTGTCGTTGTCACGAATGAATACGCTCTGTGCCGTGGTCGTTGTCATGCGGCTGCTCCTGTTGCTCGCGTACCGGGTGATTTGCTGCGCATCCTGCCACGGTTCGACGCGGCCGGGCGTTGCCGCCGCCGCTGCTCATGCCGCACTGGCGACGATGAACGATCGTTCGATTTTACGCGTCATGTGCTTGACGCCGCTTGCGCTCGCCAAAGATACTCGCCGGCGAAACGCTGTTTCACGCAATAACAAATACGCAGGTGCTTCATGAGCGATTTGGAGGAGTTCCGGGCCGAAGTCCGAGCCTGGTTGGAAGACAACTGCCCGGAGGAGATGCGCCAGCCGCTGGCCTCGGACGCCGAGCACGTGTGGGGCGGGCGCCGCTGGCAGTTTTCGTCCGAGGCCCAGCGTGTCTGGTTCGAGCGCATGGTCGCCAAGGGCTGGACCGCGCCGGCCTGGCCGGTGGAATACGGCGGTGGCGGCATGAGCGCCGACGAGCATGATGTGTTCAAGGCCGAGATGAAGCGTATCAACGCGCGCAGCCCGGTCAGCAACTTCGGTTTCTGGATGCTGGGGCCGGCGCTGCTCAAGTTCGGTTCCGAGGAACAGAAACGCAAACACCTGCCCGAAATAGCGCGCGGCGAAATCCGCTGGTGCCAGGGTTATTCCGAGCCCAACGCCGGTTCCGATCTGGCCAGCCTCAAGACCTCGGCCGAGATCGACGGCGATCATTTCGTGGTCAACGGCCGCAAGATCTGGACGTCCTATGCGGATCGCGCCGACAAGATGTTCTGCCTCGTGCGCACCGACCCGGATGCCAAGAAGCAGGCCGGCATTTCGTTCATCCTGCTCGACATGGATACGCCCGGGGTATCCACCCGGCCGATTCAGCTCATTTCCGGCGAATCGCCGTTCTGCGAGACATTCTTCGACGACGTACGCGTACCGCGCGCCAATCTCGTCGGGGAAATGAATCAGGGCTGGACGATCGCGAAGTACCTGCTCACCCACGAGCGCGACAACATCGGCGGCGAGCCGCCGGGTCTGCTCAAGGGGCGCGATCTGGCGCAGATGGCGCTGCAAGCAGTCGGTGCCGATGACCAGGGCCGGCTCGACGATCCGATGCTGCGCTCGGATATCGCGCGTCTGGAGATCGATGCCATGGCATTCCGCGCGCTGGTCGAGCAGACCCGGGCGAAGGCGGAAGCCGGCGAGGGCATGGGCGCGCGTTCGGCGATGCTCAAGTACTACGGCACCGAGCTGAACAAGCGCCGCTACAACCTGATGATGGATGCCATGGGCGGACTCGGCCTGGAATGGGAGAGCGAACAGACCGGCGGCGGGCGCTATGCCCGCGAATGGTTGCGTTCCAAAGGCAACTCCATCGAAGGCGGCACCTCGGAGATCATGCTCGGCATCATCTCCTCCGCCGTGCTCGAACTCCCTAAAGGTTAGCGAGGCATCCCGATGATTTTGAACGAAGAACAGCAGATGCTCGCGGATCTTTCCGAGCGTCTATTCGCCGACAAGGCCAGCGTCGATACCCTGCGCGCCATCCGCGGCGGCAGTCTCGGTGCGGACTACGACACCGATCTCTGGCAGGCGATGGTCGAGTCCGGCCTGACCGGCATTCTCGTGCCGGAGGCGCATGGCGGCATGGACTTCGGGCTCGTCAGTGCCGGGCTGGTCGCGCGCGAGACGGGCCGGCGTCTGGCCCTCACCCCGTTTCTGTCGACCGCCGTGCTCGGCGCGATCGCCATTGGCCGCGCCGGCAACGCCGAGCAGCACAAGCAGTGGCTCGGCCCGATCGCCGAGGGGGCGCTCATCGTGGCCCTGGCGGTCGACGAGAGCGGCAAGCACCGGCCCGAGCGGGTCGCCGCCGGGGCAACGGCCGAAGGCGATGCGTTCGTCCTTGGCGGCGAAAAGACGCTTGTCGTGGATGGCCCGAATGCCGATCTTTTCGTGGTCAGCGCCCTGCATGACGGCAAGCCGGCGCTTTTCGCCGTCGATGCCGCGGATGCTGGCGTAACGGTCGAGGCCGTCACGTCCGTGGATACCCGCAGCATGGCCAATGTGCGATTCGACAACGCCAGCGCACAACGGCTCGACGCCGAGGACGACGCGCTGGACGATGTGCTGAACGCGGGCCGCGCGATGCTGGCCATGGAACTGGTGGGGCTGTCGCGCGCGGTGTTCGAACGCACGCTGGCCTATCTCAGCGAGCGCAAGCAGTTCGGCATGCGCATTGGTGCCTTCCAGGCGTTACAGCATCGCGCTGCGCATCTGTCGGTCGAGATCGAGATCAGCGAGGCGATGGCCTTTCAGGCGCTGGCAGCCTTCGATGCCGGTGTTGCCGATGCCTCGCAGCAGATCCTGGCGGCCAAGGCCCGCGCTGCCGACACCGCGCGACTGGCGGCGGCTGAGGGCGTGCAGATGCACGGCGGCATGGGGATGACCGACGAGTTCGATATCGGGTTTTTCATGAAGCGCGCCCGCGTGGCGAGCGAATTGCTCGGTGACGCGAACTTCTGTGCCGAGCGTTTCGCCCGAGCGCGGGGGTACTGACCGCGCGTCGTTTCACACCGTGCGGGCGACCACGATCACGCGGGCTTTAGAGGGCCCGCGTGATTCGGCCCGATCGACGGCAGGGCGTTCGCGGGTTACTTGCGTGACGGGTTCGGCTGCAGCTTGCCTTTCGCATCGGCGCCGGTGCCCTTGACCCGTTCCATCGTGCCGTCCGGATAGACGAGATAGGTTTCGCCGCCGGACACGGGCGGGCCGATCGCGCCGCTGCGCGCGGCGTCCTGCATGCCGGCTTCGAACTGCTCGAGCGTGATGCCGCCGGCGCGCGCGTTGCTCGCGCTGTCCTCGATCGTGTTGGTCGTATCGAAGGATTCGTAGGCCGCACCCACGGTGGGGTCGGCCTCGGCTTCGGCCGCGCTGAGCAGGCCGTTTCGATCGGTATCGAGCTCGGCGAACTTGTCCGCCAGCGATGTCACCACGTCGGCCTCGGCGGTCGTCGGGCCGCTGGCCTGCGTCGATGCCCCGGCTTCGGCCTCGCCCGCGGCGGTGTCCTGCGCCAACGCGACGCCTGCGACGCCGGTGAGCAGCGCGACGCCAAGCACGGGCATGATTCGGAATAAAGACATCATCGGACTCCACGCCAACCTGTGGGTTGTCGGTTCAATCTACGCCGGCACGGCCGGTACCGCCAGTCGCCCCGCACAGCGCGCCCGTCGGGCATGCAATGCGCCTCCATGCGCTGCCGACGTCGCGGCGTTTTATTTGAGTGACCGTTCAGGTATTGTCGATTGGCATTTTCCTGCCCGATCAGTCGAAAGGGCCCAGTCGGAGTACGACATGATCAAGTTCTATTACCACCCGTCACCCAATCCCGCGAAGATCGCGCTGTTCCTGGAGGAGTCCGGGCTCGACTACGAGCTGATGCCGGTCGATACGCGCAAGGGCGAACAATTCGATCCCGCGTATCTCGAGATCAACCCCAACGCGAAGACCCCCGCGATCGTGGATACCGATACCGGCGCGACCGTGTTCGACAGCACCGCGATCCTGCTCTATCTGGTCGACAAGACCGGCCAGTTCCTGCCCGAGGATAGCCCGGCGGTACGCGGCGAGATGCTGTCCTGGCTGATGCTCGTGGCGACCGGCATCGGCCCGTATGCGGGCCAGGCCGTTCACTTCAAGCACTTCGCGCCCGAGAAACTCGACTATGCGATCAACCGCTACGACTTCGAGGCGCGTCGCCACTGGGGCCTGATCGACGCGCATCTGGCCGACCGCAAGTACATGTGTGGCGACACCTACACGATTGTCGACATGGCCGTCTGGGGCTGGGCCGGGCCGGTGCCGTTCGTGATGGGCGAGAACGCCTGGGACGAATTCCCGAACGCCAAGCGCCTGTTCGACGAAATCAGCGCCCGCCCGGCGGCGCAGCGCGCCGGCGAGCTCAAGCAGAGGCATGCGTTCAAGACCGAGATGGACGAGGATGCACGCCGTCATATGTTCCCGCAGAACAAGGCTTCGTAAACCAATACCGTGTCGCCCGACGCGGTGTCCGGCGACACGCTTTTCCGCCCAGCCAGCGGTAGTCGGTGTGCAGCGGTTTGGCGTCAGGAGCGCCGTCTCTGCGGTCGGGATGTCTTCCGCGCGCTGCCCGCGGTTTTTTTCTCGTCGCCACGTCGCGCGTTATATGTTGCGAGCTGGTCGGCAGCGCCGGCGATTTCGTCACGCAGCTTCTTGTAGTTGTCAAAGCGCCCCGGCTCGAGCGTGCCGGCGTCGATGGCGGCGCGCACCGCACAGCCCGGTTCGCTGTCGTGATGGCAGTCGCGGAAGCGGCACTCGGTCGCGAGTGCTTCGATGTCGGCGAACCCGTCTTCGGCCAGATCCTCCTCGCCGGTCGGCTTGAGCTCGCGCATGCCGGGCGTGTCGATCAGGCAGGCGCCGGAGGCGAGCGGGATCAGCGCGCGGTGGGTGGTGGTGTGGCGCCCGCGCGCATCGCTCGCACGCACGGCGCCGGTTTTCATGCGGTGCACGCCGGACAGGGTATTGGTAAGCGTGGACTTGCCGACGCCGGAGCTGCCGACGAAGACCGCGGTGGTGCCCGGCCCGAGCCAGCGTTCGAGGCCAGCCGTGCTTTCGGGGTTTCTCGCGTCGACCGCGCAGACGTCGACCTGTTGCGCTTCGAGTTCGCCCACGGTTGAGCGGGCGTCGGCGAGATCGGTTTTGGTCAGTACGACCACCGGGTGGGCACCGCCGCGCACGAGCAGCAGATAGCGCTCGATGCGACGTGGATTGAAGTCGCCGTCGAGGCTGCAGACGATGAACACCACATCGATATTGGCCGCGATGATCTGCTGTCCGTAGTGCTTGCCTGCGCTACTGCGCTTGATGGTCGTGCGCCGGGGCAGCAGCGCGAGCGCATGGGCGTTGCCACCGGCTTCGCCCGCGACCAGCAACCAGTCGCCCACGGCGGGTCGCCGATCCGCGGGCAGCCGCGGCCGCTGCCAGTCGGGCAGGGACTCGATGGCGTAGCTCGTGTCGATGTCCTCGGCCACGACATAGCCGCTGCGATGCTGTTCGACCACGCGGGCCGGGCGCCCCGCGGGATATGTCGCCGTCGACGCCGCCCAGGGGGCGTCCGCGGGTGGCCACCCGTCATGCGGCCAGCCGATGGCCCGCAGGGCGGCGAAATCGGGGATCAAGCTGTAGGCGCTGCGTCGTGCATGCGGTGATTTTACCCGCCACCGGCGATGCCGTGCCGGTGCGTCGCGTTGCCCCGGCAGGCATGATCGTGACGCCACGAACACGACAGGCAACGAGGACCGAACATGAAGGCGCTTGCGTACCGCCGCTTTGGCGCCCCCGAGGTGCTGCGCTGGGAAGCGGGTTGGCCGGTGCCCGAGCTGCGGCCGAAGACCGTTCTGGTCGATGTGCATGCCGGGGGCATCAATCCGAAGGATGCCCTGCTGCGCAAGGGACACTTCAGCCGAACCCTGGCCCGCGCGCCGCTGCCGCGGGTATCGGGTCTGGAAATCGCGGGTACGGTAGGAGCGGTCGGGCCCGGTGTAACCGATGTGGCGGTCGGGGATGCGGTATTCGGCATGACGAACCGCTTCGTCGGTGGCGTTCATGCGCAACAGGCGTGCCTGGCGATCGACGAGATCGCGCCCCGACCGGACGGTCTGACATTCGTACAGGCCGCGGCCGTGCCGCTTGCCGCGCAAACCGCACTTCAGGCGCTGCGCGACTGTGCGCAGCTGCGCGCCGGGCAGCGGGTGCTTATCAACGGCGCGACCGGCGGCGTCGGCCATTTTGCGGTCCAGATCGCCAAGGCGATGGACGCGGAAGTCCATGCGGTATGCAGCGGCCGCAATGCCGGGTTCGCCGCAATGCTCGGGGCCGACGCCGTGTACGACTACAACGCCACGCCGGCAGCCGCCATCGATGCGAGCTTCGATGTCGTGTTCGACGTTTTCGGTCGCGACGAGCGCACCGCTTACCGTCGTGCGCTGGGCCGTACGGGCGTGTATGTGAGCACTGTGCCCAAGGCGCCGACCTTGCGGGGCGAATTGATGGCCGCGCTGCGCATCGACCGCCGCAGCCGGCTCGTTCGGGTGCACTCGAATGCCGCGGATCTCGGCCAGCTGGCGGGCTGGATCGAGGACGCCCGGCTATACCCGCATATCGATACGACGTATCCGATCACCCGGGCCGTCGCGGCCCATCGGCATATCGAATCCAAGCATGCGACCGGCAAGATCGTGCTCGATATGGCAGTCGCGGAATGACCGGGTTTCTAATCATGTTGCCGTACGCGCGACCTGCGTCCGTTTCGTCGGTTGTCACCACGCCTTGGCGGCAGATAGGCGTTGGCCCGAGCCGGTATCTCGTCGTGAATCGCGCCGGTTAAAGGCGCGCGGGCTGCCGGCATGGCGTTCACCCATAACTGAAAAGATGACTTGTCGGAGTGTCGCAATACGGTTCTAATGACGCCATGTCGGCGCGAGCCGTATGCCGCGCCGCGAGATAACAACGAGGGGAGAGGGCGCATGAACCGGTTTCGATGGACGACATGGGCGTTGCTCATGGCCGCGCTGCTGGCGCTGTCGGCGTGCAAGGACGACGCCAGCGTGAATCTGGGCGGGGCGAACGGGGCCGACGAACCCCCGGCGAGTACGGTCGATGAAGAAACCGGCGGCGAAACGCCGGAAACCCCGGACGAATCCGAGACGCCCGATGCGGGTGGCGATGACGCCGAACCGCCGCCGTTGCCCGATCCGGACGGTCAGGGTGAGCCGGGGCCGGCAGAGGGCGAGCAGCGCGCCGGGGTGAGCTACGACGTGACGCTCACCGGCTTCGACGGTGAAACCATCGCCTTTACCGTGCACGAACCGGCAACACTGGTCGGGGGCGAAACCTACCCGCTGCTGTTGTTCGGCCACGGCTTTGGCGCGCAGCGCATCCCCGCGCTGGGGCGCGACACGTTGCTGTCCGATCAGCCCGGCGCGAGCATCGTCGGGCCGCCGCAGGCTTATCTACAGGCCGGCTACGGCGAGATATCCATCGACCAGCGCGGGTTCGGCCAGTCCACCGGCAGCGTGCGCGTGCTCGATCCGGAGATCGAGGGGCGTTATCTGGTCCAGATCGTCGACTGGGCCGAGGCCAATCTCGACTGGCTGGCCTATCGCGACGACAACCTCGTGCTCGGTGCGCGTGGCGGCTCCTACGGGGGCGGTTACCAGCTGCTGCTCAACAATGTCGATCCGCGCAAGCGCCTCGACGCCATCATCCCGCAGATCACCTGGTATGACCTCAACTACAGCCTCAACGTGGGCAACGTGCCCAAATCCGGTTATGCCACCGCGCTGACCGGCCTGTCGGGTACGGGTGGGTCGTTTCTCGACGAACAGTTCGTCAACGCGCTGCTCGAAGGGCTGGCCACCGGCACGATTGGTGAGGCCGCACAGCAGGAATTCACCTATCACAGCAATCGTTATTTCTGTGAAAACGTGCAGCAGCCGGGCCGCGAAGTGGCGCCGGATTCGCCACCGCCGGTGGACGCACTGTTCCTGCAAGGCTCGTTCGACGTGCTGTTCAACATGAACGAGGGGCTGGCGAACTACCAGTGCATGGAAGACGCCGGCGGCGACGTGCGTCTGTATACGTATCCGGTGGGGCATGTGCTGCCCAGCGGTGGATCGATCCTGCTCACGCCGCCCGATATCCGCGAGGCGGGGTTGTTCCAGTGTGGCTCGCTCGACGAGTTCACGCTGTCGATGAACTGGTTCGATGCCAAGCTCAAACAGGATCCGCAGGCGATCGCGTACGTCGAGAACCTGCCCGAGCACTGCCTGGTAACCGATGGCACCGGTCGCGGGGTGGTGGTCGACGAAATCGCCGTCGGCGGTACGCCGACCACGGCCTTCGACATGCTCGTGCCGCAGAGCGCGCTGGCGCTGCCTACGGGTGTGGCGACGACAATCTACACCGCGCAGGAACAGGGCGAGGTGGTCGCCGGCATTCCGACGGCGAATATTACCGTGGAGCCGCTGGCAGTCGGCGATCCCGACGGTGACGCGATCATATTCGTGGCGCTGGCACGCGGCCGCGACGGCCAGCCCGGCAATCTCGAGATCATCGACGATCAGGTTCGCCCGGTACGCGGCCTCGGCACGTTCGAGATCGAGCTGCACGGTATCGCCGAACGGCTGGATGCCGGTGACGAGATTCAGGTCATCGTGTCGGGCACGTCTCTGCCGCAGTACCCGCTCGAGTTCAGCCGCGATCTCGCAAATGCGACCGTGCGCGTATCCGGTGAAATCGAACTGCCGTTGCTCGGGGTGCTGCCCGAGGCGCCCTGAGCGCAATCGAACCCGCCGCGGCTTGCAAAGCGTTTGGCTTAGCGCGTTTCATGTCTTCGGGACAGGACCGAAAAGACAGGCGCGGGCCGTATCATCGCCCGCGCGGGAGGCGCGACGATGGTGGAGGCCGTGGCACGCGGGGTGGTAACGCCCTCGGGTTACTCGGTGCCCGTGACCTGGTTTGCCGGGCGCGAGGGCGCACCGGTGATCATTGTTATGGCGGCATTGGGCATGGGCAGCCATTTCTATGCACCGCTGGCCCAGGCGATGGCCGCAACCGGCTTCAACGTGGCGCTGGTCGAACAGCGCGGCCAGGGCGACAGCACGCTGCGCCCGTCGCGCCATGACGACTGGGGTTTCGCGGAAGTGCTGTGCAACGACCTGCCGGCGGTCATGTCCTGGGCGCGGGGCGACCGGGCGACCGGGCGGCCGTCTATCTGATGGGGCACAGCCTCGGCGGTCACTATGCGGCCATGGCCGCGGGCCTCTATCCGCAACGTATCGACGGCGTGATCCTGGTGGCCACCGGCAGCCCCTGGCGGGAGGCGTTTTCCGGGGCCATGCGCAACAAGGTGCGTTTTCTCATCGGCGTGATTCCGGTCTGCGATCTGTTGCTCGGCTATTACCCCGGCGCGCGTATCGGCTTCGGCGGCAACGAAGCGCGGTCGGTGATGGACGACTGGCGCGTACTTGCGCGCAGCAATTGATATCGCGCCTCAGGTCTGGACCAGAACCTGGATGCGCGGGTTGCAGGCTATTCCGGCGGGGTGCTCGCGATCCGCCTCGCGGACGACGCCTTCGCGCCGCCGGCGTCCATCGATGCCGTCACGGCCAAGTTCGTGAGTGCGCGCCTGACCGAAAAGACGCTGGACGCCGAGACCATCGGCGACCGTGCCGATCACATGCGCTGGGCGCACACACCGGCCGCGGTGACACAGGCGGTGCGGGACTGGATCGGTTTCTTCGTCTGAACGGGCACGCCCGCGCTCACCACATCAGGTCGTCGGGCACCTGATAGGCCGCATAGGGGTCGTCCGGATCCGGGGTGTCGTCTTCGGGCGTGGCCAGCCAGACACGTTCAGGAATCAGCGGCTGGAGGCGCTCGGCGATCGCGGCCGTGACCAGCGCCGCATTGCCCCGGTGGCGCACGATGGCCATCCTGCCCGCCGCGAGGCTGCGGCGCTGGGCATCGCTCACCATGATGCGCTTGATCTTGCCCTTGACGGTGTAGTTGTAGGCCACCGCGTTGTCGCCGTCGCCTTCCGCCTTGATGCGGTTCTGATCGATGATCTGAGCCGCCATCTGCTGTTTTTCCTGCGCCTCGCGCTGGGCCTTGCGCTGTTCGTTGAGGCGCCGGTCGTAGTCGCGCTTGCCTGCGTCCTTGGCGGCGATTTCGCGCGCGAGTGCCGCCTGTTCGTCAGGCGTCTTGCCGTCGCGGCGTGCGGCCTGGGCCTGGCGTGTCTTCTCGCGGCGCGCCTTCTTGGCCTGCTTGGGCTTGGCAATGCCGGACTGAAGCAGTTGTTCCTGTAGCGTTTTCGACATCGAGGTCTCGTGCGCGGGCTGCAATCGTGTTGCCCCATTCTATCGAAGGCTGCCCTGGCCGGGCATTATCAGTGGCGACATCATCCGCCCATCGCGGCGCGCACGTAGATTTGGGGGACACGCTTCGCCTCGGCGCCTTGTGGATTGCCGTAGGCTCGTCATTCACGCTTTTGCGCACAGGTTCGCCATGAGACGACTCGCCATTCTGATAACCGGTCTGCTGGTGCTGGCCAGCGGTGTTCTCCATGCCGCGCCCCGGGGCGAAACGCTCGTCGAAACCGACGCCGGCCCGGCGACGCTGTACCCGATCGCCCACGCCAGCTTCGTGCTCGAATGGAAAGACCGCACGATCTATGTGGACCCCACGGGTGGCGCCGAAACCTATGCTGGATTGCCGACCGCCGACGTGATCCTGCTCACCCATTCCCACGGCGATCATCTCGATCGCGACACTCTGGCCGCGCTCGATACCCGAGAGACCATCGTGGTCATGCCGCAGTCGGTGGCCGACGAGATCGGCGAGGCCTACGGGCATACCCGCACCGTGATGGCCAACGGCGAGACCGTGCATACTGATGCCGGCCTCGGTATCGAGGCGGTGCCCATGTACAACCTGCCGGAAGGCCCCGAATCGCGCCATCCCAAAGGCTGGGGTAACGGCTATGTGCTCACCCTGGGCGACAAGCGTGTCTATATCTCCGGGGATACGGAAGGTACCCCGGAAATGCGCGCGCTCAAGGATATCGACGTGGCCTTCGTGTGCATGAATCTGCCCTACACCATGGGTGTCGAGCAGGCGGCGGATGCGGTCGCCGAATTCGCGCCGGCGGTGGTCTATCCCTACCACTATCGCGGCCAGGACACGGAAGTCTTCCGCGATCTGCTGGCGGCGAAGGACGCGCCGACCGAAGTGCGTCTGCGCGACTGGTACGGCGAGTAGGGCGCTGCCTCAGGCGTTGACGACCTGGTCCCGACCTTCCCGCTTGGCCGTGTACATGGCGCGATCGGCGCGTGCGATCAGTGACGGCAGTTCCTCGCCGCGTACATACTGGGCCGCGCCGACGCTGATGGTGCAGTCGATCGTCTGATCCGCGGCGCGGATCGTATGGCCGGCCACGTCCAGCCGGATGGCGTCGGCCACCTTCATGGCGTTTTCGAGCGTGCAGTCGCCGAGCAGGATCAGGAATTCATCACCGCCCCAGCGGCAGACCGTGTCGTTGTCGCGCAGATGCGCGCGGAAGATATCCGTGAGCGTGAACAGCACCAGGTCGCCGGCCGCATGGCCGTACTGATCGTTGATCTGCTTGAAACGGTCGACGTCGATGGCCAGCAGCGACAGCGGCACGTCGTTGCGCAACGCGTTCTTGAGCGCCTGGGTGAAAATCGCCTCGAACACTCGGCGCGTGGTGCATCCGGTCAGGGTGTCGGTACCGGCCATGGCTTCCAGTCCGGCCTGGTAGTTGCGCACGGAAAACCAGCCGATCGCGGTCACCACGGCGGCGATCGCCAGCGCGACGGCGATGTTGATCAGCAGCGCGCCGAGTACGCGGGTCTCCGCCGAAGACTGGGCCTGCTGGACGATGAGGTACCAGTCGAACTCCGGAATCAGCCGGCTGTTCACGTACACCCGGCGCCCATCACGACCCTCATAGCTTACCGAGGCGCTGGGCGTCGCCAGAATGGTGGTCGCGATCTGGCCCATGCCGTGACGCTCGCGCAGTCGTTCCGAGCCCTCGAAACCGGGACCGCGCAGGGTGACGTTGCCTTCGCGATCGGTGAGATAGATCTCGCGGCCATAACGGTTCTGATAACTCGCGATCAGGGCGGCGACCGAATGCACCGACAGGCCGATGCCGGTCACGCCGATGAAGCGGTCCCGATAGTCGGTCACACGGTAGTTCACGAAGATGGTCAGCCGGCTCGGATCGGCGGTATCGGTATCGACGTTGATCTCGTAGGGCGCATTCATGGCGCGCGTCCGGAAGTACCAGTCGTCCTGCGGATCTTCGCTCGATACCTGCTTGAGCACGCCGCTGGCGTGATAGTAGTTGCGGGTCTTTTCGGATACGTAGAAGGCGGTGGTGGTGTCGTACTTCTGCTGTATCTCCCGAAGATAACGCACCATTTGCTCGGCGTTGATTTCGCCGTCCAGCGTCCAGTCGCGCAGGAGCGTGTCGTGTGCCATCAGGGACGAAATCAGCACCGAGCGCAGCAGATCCTGCTCGATCTCGGAATAGATGTTGTCGCTGGTCAGCGGCAGCGTCTCTTCGGCGATATGGTCGCTGACTGATTCCTGCGCCAGGAAATAGCTGATCACGCTGGTCGCGATGAAGCCGAACACGAGCACGCCGGCGAGCGCGATCGCCGAATAGAGTTTCTTTTGAGCCAGCATGGATTGGTTTTTTCCGAATTCGGTCGGATGGCCGCAGGCCACCGGCATGGCCGGTCGCCGTTTCGCCCCACAGATTCCCCCGCTCAGAGAGTAATCGTTCGATCACGCCTTGGGTAGAGCAGGCGGCTTGTCGCGTTCGGCGGCGTCTGGCGATACCGTGCTGCGAAACGCATCGACCAACCGAGACACCACCATGGCCCGTTATTCGTGGCAGCGACCGGTACGACACACGGTTGCCGCGCTTGCTCTGGCATTCGCGCTACTGCTGGGCGGCTGTTCGGGGGCGCCGGACGCCGGCGATCTTCAGCCACTGCTGCAGACCCAGTTGCGCGCGAATCTGCAGAGCGCGCAGTCGGCGATGCAGGCGCTGGGCGGCGATCAGGGGGTGGCGTTCATGCGTGCGCTCGGCGCGCCCGATCCCGCACAGATCCGCGTCGAGAACGTCGAGATATTCGAGTCGCGCGAACTCGACAACGGCGACTACGAAGTCCGCCTGCGCTATGACATCGTCGCCGGCGACCGGCGCGACATACAGACCCGGACCGTGGTCTCGGACAAGGCGGACAGCGGCTGGCGATTGCTGCCGGACTGACCGGCCGACGCCGCCGGGGGCAGACGCGGCGGGCGCCGAATCGATTACCGCGTCTTGCGTGCCTTCGGCGGCGTGTCCTCGAGATCGGTGTCGGTACGGCCGTAGAACAGGATCGACGACCGGTCGTAGTGCGAGTAGCCGTAGAGGGGCATGCCGCCACTCTGCAGCGTGCCGGTCTCGGCGTCGTAGAAGCTCAGCAGCACCTTGGCGATGCCGGTACGGCGCTTGCTTTTCCACAGCGCGACCTCGGGCGTGGTCGCGTCACCGGCCAGCGGAATCGGAATGTCGGCGCTGGGGATCCCGAACAGTTTCTCGGTACGGTCGATCGACAGCGCGCCATTGCTGACATCGAGAATGGTGTCGGCGTTGCCGATGTCACGTGTCAGCCCGTAGCCCTGACGCAGCAGCTCGGCCTTGATCGCGCTGATCAGATACTGGCTGCGGTATTCGCCTTCCGAGCCGAAGTTCGTGGTGTCGACATAGATCCGGGTGCCCGCCGGCAGGTTCGGCGCGACCCGCGCGCTGACGTCGTCCGCGGCGTTGCTCAGCAACAGTTGATGCCGCGCCGTCTGGCCGGGTTCGGTTTCGCGAATGGTGGTGCAGCCGGCCACGACGATCATCAGGGGTAGGAGCAACGGGAGAACGCGGTTCATCGACAAGCTCGGAGTGAAAGAGGGTAATCACGCTAACAGACCGGCCGTCGGGCTGCCTCCGGCTTTCGTCGTACGTCTTATCCCGATTTTACGGTGGGCCTGGCGGCTGTGAAACCGGTGGTCTGTCACGGCGTGGGTTGCGCAGAAAGTCCGGTTTTTCGCGTTTTCGGGCGTTTGTTCCGATACCGGCCGATGCCGCGCCAGGGCCCGTGGGCGTATGGCTGCGCCGCGACAGACATCGCAGACACCACATGAGCAGATGCGGCTATACGGATGACAACATGATAATAATTGATACCGAACACATCGGCGTTTCGTGGTATTCGCCGGCATGGAGAAATCGATGACGAACACGCAGACGTTTCCCGCACGCGGTGCCTGGATCGCCGGGCTCGCCATGGTTTTCGGTGTGATGGGGTGCGCCAGTGAAGAGGCGGACAGCGCGGTCGCCTGGGAGACGATGGAGGTCACGGCGACGTCCTTCACCCTCGCCGAAGAGGAAACCAAGCGCGGCAACGTCGGCCTGACGGCGTTTGGCGACCAGCTCGAACCCGGCGACAAGGCGATCGCCGTGTCGCGCGATCTCATCCGCATGGGCCTGACGCACGGCACCAAGGTGCGCGTCGAGGGTCTGCCGGGTACCTATACGGTGCAGGACAAGATGAACAAGCGCTGGAAGAACAAGATCGACATTCTGTTCAAGAAGCGTTCGCGGGCGCTCGAGTGGGGCCGTCAGAATATCGAGATCGAGTACCAGGTTGCCGATGCCTCATGACTTGAGGCGGTAGCCGGTCTTGAATATCCACGCCACGATGACGAGACAGGCCGCCAGAAACACGCCGATCATCAACAGGCTGATGCCGACGTTGACGTCGGCCACGTCGTAGAAACTCCAGCGAAAGCCCGACACCAGATAGACCACCGGGTTGAGCAGGGTGATCTTCTGCCAGATCGCCGGCAGCATGTCGATTGAATAGAACGTGCCGCCGAGAAAGGTCAGCGGCGTGACGATCAACAGCGGCACGATCTGCAGCTTTTCGAAATTATCGGCCCAGATGCCGATGATGAAGCCGAACAGACTGAACGTGATCGCCGTCAGCGCCAGAAACAGCAGCATCATGAACGGGTGCGCGATGCTGATATCCACGAAGAAGAACGACGTACCGAGGATGATCAGCCCGAGCGCGGCGGACTTGGTCGCCGCGGCCCCCACATAGCTGATTACGATCTCCACGTAGGAGATCGGCGCCGAGAGCAGCTCGTAGACGGTGCCGATGAACTTGGGGAAGTAGATCGCGAACGACGCGTTGGAGATGCTCTGGGTCATCAGCGACAGCATGATCAGGCCGGGTACGATGAAGGCGCCATAGCTCACCCCCTGCACCTCGTCGATCCGCGAACCGATCGCGGAACCGAACACCACGAAATACAGCGAGGTGGAAATCACCGGCGACACCACGCTCTGGAACAGCGTGCGCCAGGTGCGCGCCATTTCGAACTTGTAGATGGCCGCGATGGCGTGGAAATTCATGCGTTGTCCTTGGCCGTGGCCTGCGCGTCGGCGGCCGGCTCGGGGGTGGGTGTCTTGACCAGATCCACGAAGATCTCTTCCAGCGAACTCTGTTTGGTATCGACATCGCGCAGGCGAATGCCGGCGCTGTCGAGGTCGCGGAACAGCGAGTTGACGCCGGTACGCTTGTCGTTCGCGTTGTAGGTATAGAGCAGGGCGTGGCCGTTATCGACCAGATCGAGTTCGTGGCGCGCCAGCGTGTCGGGCACGGTGTCGATGCTGTCCTGCAGATGAAGGGTAAGGCGTTTTTCGCCGAGCTTCTGCATGAGTTCGTTCTTTTCCTCGACCAGGATGATCTCGCCGGCGTTGATCACGCCGATGCGGTCGGCCATCTGCTCGGCTTCTTCGAGGTAATGGGTAGTGAGGATGATGGTCACACCGTGCGCGCGCAGCGAGCGCACCACCTCCCACATGCTGCGGCGCAGTTCCACGTCGACGCCGGCCGTGGGTTCGTCGAGGAAAAGAATCCTGGGCTCGTGCGAGAGCGCCTTGGCGATCATCACGCGCCGCTTCATGCCGCCGGAGAGCGTCATGAGCATGTCGTTGCGTTTGTCCCACAGCGACAGATCCTTGAGCACCTTTTCGATATGGGCCGGGTTCTTGGGCTTGCCGAACAGCCCGCGCGAGAAGCTCACCGTGGCCCAGACCGTCTCGAAGGCGTCGGTGGTCAGCTCTTGGGGCACCAGGCCGATCAGTTCGCGTGCGCCGCGATAGTCGGCAATGATCTCGTGGCCGTCGACACGCACCTCGCCGTCGCTGGGGTTGACGATGCCGCAGATCACGCTGATCAGCGTCGTCTTGCCGGCGCCGTTGGGGCCGAGCAGGGCGAAGATGTCGCCGTCGGCGATATCCAGATTCACGTTTTTCAATGCGTGGAAGCCGGAGTCGTAACGCTTGTTGAGGCCCCGGATCGAGATAATCGGCTGCACCGCGTCGTCCTTGTCACTGAATGGCGGGCCCGCCGGCAAGCGACGGGCGTCCGGCCGGGTTGGCCGAAAGGGCGTAGGTTACGGCGGTACGTGTCGAAGTGAAACGCGGGATTCAGCCGCGGCGCGTCCAGCGGGCGAATGGGCTTCGGCGATACGTGCTCGCGTGCCCGTCACGGCGCTGGTGTACGCTCAGCGCTCGACAACAAAGAGGAGAGGCCGATGATCGGCTATGTAACCATTGGCGTGAGCGACATGACGCGCGCGAAAAGCTTCTACGAATCCCTGCTTGCGGACATGAACGCGCGCGTGCTGCTGGACATGGGCCGTATCTGTTTCATCGGCGAGAAGATGAGCCAACCGATGCTGGCCGTGTGCATCCCCTACGACGAGCAGCCGAACCATCCCGGCAACGGCAACATGCTGGCCCTGCAACCCGGTTCCAAGGCCGCAGTCGACACGTTCTACCACAAGGCCATCGAACTCGGTGCCACCTGCGACGGCGAGCCGGGCCAGCGCATACCCGATCAGTTCTACGGCGCCTATATCCGCGACCCCGACGGCAACAAGATCGCCTTCTTCCACTTCGGCTGATCGGTCGCGCCGCCGGGCCCGGCGGCGCGTGCCCTGCAACCATGTGCCACGCGCATGGCGTAGCCTGAAGGAAACGGCGAATCGCCGGACCGGGAGGAAACGCATGCCAAAGCAATCCGTCTCATCCTTTCACCCGCTGGCCAAGGGTTTTCACTGGATCATCGCGGTGCTGGTATTCGCCGTCTGGCCGCTGGGCGCGGTGATCGGGTTCATCAAGGACGACGCCAAGACGTCGTTCTATCTCTGGCACGAATCGCTGGGTTTTCTGGTGCTCTGGCTCATGCTGGCGCGGCTGTGCGTGCGGTTTCTCAAGACGCCACCGCCACGCCCGGCCATGCCGGCAGCCCAGGCGCGTCTTGCGGATACCGTCCAGTGGGCGCTTTATATCGCGCTGATCGCGATGCCGGTCAGCGGTTTTCTGGCCACCAACGCCCACGGTTTTCCTCTGCAGTGGTTCGGCCTGATTCCGGTCTGGAGCCCGATCGGCAAGTCGCCCGATATCGCGCCCGTGATATCGGCGGTGCACTACTGGCTGAGCTGGACGATTATCACGCTCGTGGTCCTGCATGTCGCCGGTGCGCTCTATCACCGCGTGATCCGGCGCGACGACACGCTCGAACGCATGCTCTAGCGTTCGCCGGTATTAATGCGGATAGTCGGCTGCCTGCAACCGTTGCATATTGAACCTATGCGGCCTGCGAAGGTCGGTATGTAAGCGGCATCCCGCCGCCGTATGCGCCGTGCATTCCTGCCCCGGAAAGTCCCGCCGGCGTATCCGTGAACCCAGCGTCGAACGCTGCAGGAGTCGCGTCGACATCACACGGAGTCATTCCATGGTTGATGAACATCGCAAGAAAGGCACTGCCGAGCGCGTCAAGGGCGCCGTGAAAGAAGGTATCGGCAAGGTTACCGGCGACGAGCAAAAGGAAGCCGAGGGCAAGGCCCAGCGCAAGAAAGGAAAGCTTCAGGACAAATACGGCGAGGCCAAGGACAAGGTGCGCGACAAGCTGTAGATCGCGGCCGAGAACGCACTACAGAACGGCGCGCCGGGGTCATTCCCGGCGCGTTTTTTTGTCCGCCGCCAATCGAGGTCGATGCGAAGTCGATTAAGGGGGACTTTTAAGGCTCGACCACCTCTTTCTGCTCTGCAGCCGCTTCCGGCAGCAGATCGGTTTCGGTCCAGCCGAGCATCAGGATCTTGCGACGGTTCAGATGCGAGAAACCGTAGACGGGGCCGACCGTGTCCTGCAGTTCGCCGGTCTGCGCGTCGTAGAAGCTCAGGCCGAATTTCGCCACGCCCGTGCGGTCGATGGTGCGGAACAGATCCAGACCGGGCGTTTCCAGCGGCCCGGCCAGGGGTACCGGCACGGTGATGGTCGGAATGCCGAGCCAGAGCTGGCTTTCCTTGTTGATCGACAGGGCGCCGGAGCGAATGGCGACGATCGTATCCGCCTCGCTGCGGGACGGCACCAGCCGGTAGCCGCGTTCCAGCAGCCGGTCGTTGATGGCGCTGATCGCGTAGTGGCGATCGGATTCGGTCTTGAAATCAGCCTCGTCGACGAAGACGTTGGCGTCCCTGGCCACGGTCGGGTCGATCTGCTGCGTCGCCTCGTCGACGGCCTTGGACAGCAGCAGTTCCTCGTTCGCCGTGCGCGGCGGCTGGGTCTCGCGCATCGACGCGCAGCCGCCGAGCAAAACGCCCGCGGTCAGTAACGTGATCAGCGTAATCCGGCGCATGGACTCCTTCGGACGGACTCGAGATGTGTCGCTGTGACAGGCGGTCCGGGCGAAAGTTTTATCCGCCGCCATGCGCGCGCATGGCGATCAGGCATGTCCGCGGTGGAAACGCGGCGCGTGCTGTCGGTCAGTTACCGCTTTCGAACGCCTTGCGACGCTGTTCGATGGTGTCGCTGAGCGGTCGGGAATCGCTCTTGAACCGTTCGCGTCGCTCGATCACGGCGCCGCTGCTGCCACTCGAGCCGTTGAGGGTCGATCCGCTGCTGCCGGTGTCGGGCGCGCTGCGCAGCCGCGCGGGTGCGGATTCGCGTTGCTGGGTCGGCGGGGTGATCGCGCGCCCGCCGTTCGACGTTTCCGGCTGTATGGCGCGTTGGCCCGAGGTGGCGCCGTCGATGGCGTCGGCCGCGAACGTGGTCACGGGCAGCGCGAAAAGACCGGCGATACAGACAATCAGGGCAGGCCGCAGGGTCATGGTGAACTCCGTGTTGCGCGGCGCGCGTCAAAGGCGCCTTCCGCATGAACGATCATGGGATTATCAGACGCCCACGCCGCTCGGATGTAAAGCCGGGGCCGGGTGGCTCATGTTTCTGTCGCGGTTTTTCGCGTCACCGCCACGCCCCAGATCGCCAGGCCACCCAGCGCCAGCGCACTGCCTACGATGCCGGTCGACGGCAGGCCGTAGCCCGCGGCGAGGGCCAGCCCGGCCAGCCATGGGCCGAGCGCGTTCGCGGCATTGAAGGCGACATGATTGAGCGCGGCGGCGAGGTTCTGGGCATCGCCGGCCACGTCCATCAGCCGGGTCTGCAGCACCGTGCCGAGCGCGCCGCCGATGCCGATACAGAACACGTCGATGGTGATGCCCACGGGGCTGTGCGCGACCAGCGGGAACACCGCCAGTGATAGCGCGCTCCATACCAGCAGGCCGCCGGCCGTGGGCATGAGCGCCCGGTCCGCAAGGCGGGGCAGCACGATATTGCCGAGCGTCATGCCGATGCCGAACACGGCCAAAACCAGCGGCATCCAGTAGGCGTTCATGCCGGTGACTTCATCCAGCGTGGATGTGAGATAGGTATAGACCGCGAACAGGCCGCCGAAACCGATTGCGCCGATCGCCAGCGTGAGCCATACCGAGGCACGCGCCAGTGCGCCCAGCTCGCGCAGCGGGCTTGCCGTTGACGAGGCCCGGTCGCGCGGTGCGAACAGCGCGATGAGCGTGGCGGCCAGCAGGGCGAGCGCGGCGATGACCCAGTAGCCCGAACGCCAGCCGGCGAGATTGCCCAGCCAGGTCGCCAGCGGTACGCCGACCACCGTGGCCACGGTCAACCCGAGCATGACGTAGCCCACGGCCTGGGTGCGCTTGCCGGGATCGACCACCGACGCGGCCACCAGCGAGGCCAGGCCGAAATAGGCACCGTGCGGAACACCGCTGAGAAAGCGAAACACCATCAGCCAGCCATAGCTGGGCGCGAGCGCGCTCAATGTATTACCGAGCGCGAATACCGCCATGAGCACGATCAGCAGCGGCTTGCGTGCCACGCGCGCGGCCAACACGGTGATGACCGGCGCGCCGAATACCACACCCAGCGCGTAGGCGCTGATGATATGACCGGCCGTGGACGGATCGAGATCGAAACCGCGCTGGATGAACGGCAACAGGCTCATGGTGGCGAATTCGGTGGTGCCGATCGCAAAACCGCCGGTGGCGAGCGCGATCAGAACAGGCAGGGCACGGGTCGAGCTCGGCATGGGGCTCCGGGTGGTGATACAGAACGTGGATAGATCGTTTCTGTATGCAGCAATTTCAAGGCCAGGCCGGCAATCGGTTCAAAAGGCCGGCGAGGGCGAGAGTGGCGTGGCTCGCATGACGCCGTGATGACGCCGGCACGCCAGGCTGGCGGCCGGCCTGCCGGACAGGGCTAGTCCCGGGCGCGCGCGGCGGCGAACTCGGGCTCCAGCTGTTCGGCGCCGCGTACCTCGGCGAGCAACCACGGGTCCAGGGTGTCGCCGCGGCAGAGCACCGAGCAGTCGCCGGTGGTCTCGAAAACCACGGCGAGCACCTGTCGTCGGTCGGTCACCCCAGCCATGCGCAGTTTCGAGCGCAAGTCGTCTTCCGTGACCCGAGCAATGCGCAGATTGGCTTCCAGCACCCGTTCGCGGGCCATGAGCAGCAGCGGCTCGTTATCGACCAGCCGCTGGATGCGCGGGCTGACATGGCGCGCCCGCGACACCGTATATTGCAGGCCATAGAGCACCGCGAGCCCGAAGGCCGCGCTCGCCAGCGGTGGGTTTTTCGACAGCAGTGTCGACGCGATTATCGAGCCGAACGCGACCGTGGTGGCGAAATCGAAGCTCGACATCTTGGAAAAGCTGCGCAGTCCCGCCAGCCGGGTCAGGGCGAGCAGGGCGACATAAATGCCGATGCCGGAGACGAGCACCATCGCCAGCGTGGTGCCGGTGGCGGTAATCCATTGCCAGTTCATGCGGGGTGTGTCCTGTTCGTTCGGCTTCGGGCGGCGTCATTCGGCGCCGGCATGGACGAAAGTCGCGTGAGGCCGGCCGCGCGTGCCTGCTAGCGTCAGGCCCACGATAAAGCACGAGGAGATGGGTATGGCGCGTTTCGATACATGCCGCGCGCGAACGGCAACGATCACCGCGACCGTGATGATGGCGCTACTGGTGTTCCCCGCCTGGGCGGGTGCCGCGGCCGAGTCACACCGCGTACAGAGCACGACCGACGAAAACATCGCGCTTCACGTGGTCGAGCGCAGGCCGGATGACGCCAGCGACCGCGATGCCGCGGTGCTGTTCGTGCACGGTGCGACCTATCCGGGGGTGACGTTCGACACGCCGCTGAGCGATGGTCCGAGCTGGCTGCAGCGCACCGCCGAAGACGGGTATCACGCCTTCGCCATGGACGTGCGCGGCTATGGTCGTTCCACGCGCCCTGCAGCCATGGCCGCGCCCGCCGAGGAGAACGCGCCGTTCGCGCGCGCCGAGACCGTGATCCACGATATCGACGACGTGGTCGAGTTCATCCGCGAACGCACCGGCGTCGACAAGGTCAATCTCGTCGGCTGGTCCTGGGGCACGGTGACCACCGGCATGTATACCGCCCGTCATGGCGACAAGGTCGAGCGGCTGGTGCTCTACGCGCCGGTCTACAGCGACCGCAACGAAGCCTGGACCGCCAAGCTGGCCGACCCCGACAACCCGGAGCAGCTGGCCGATGTCGGCGCCTATCGCACGGTCACGCGCGAGCAGGCCGACGAGCGCTGGGCCAGCCAGATCGATGCCGACGATAGCACCGAATGGCGCGATCCCGCCGTGTTCGACGACTGGTTCAGCGCCATGCTGCGCATGGAACCCGGCGATGACGTGACCCAGGTCAAGGCGCCCAACGGCGTGCTGGTGGATATCTGGGAGATCTTTCACGAACGCCCGGTCTACGATGCGGCGAAGATCGACGTGGCCACGCTGGTTATCCGCGGCGACGACGATCCGACCTCGACCGACGCGGACGCCCGCGGGCTCTACGCCGCGTTGTCCTCGGCGACCAAGCGCTATGTCGTCATCGGCGACGGCACGCATTTCGTGTGCATGGAAAAGAACGCGCCGCAGCTGTTTGCGGAAACGGCGCTGTTCCTCGACGGCGCCGAGTAGCCGATACGGGCCGACGCGCCGCCCGGCGTCGCCGGGTCAGGCGCGTTCGCGCTTGGGTGTCACCCACATGGTGATCACGGCACGGAATACGGTCGTGCCCCGGGTATCGGTCACATCGACGTGGACGGGGTAGTCCTGGCCCTCGGGAGCGTCCGGCACATCGCCGGCCGAGGCGGTCGCGAGCAAGTCGGTCTCGGCCTTGGCCAGATACTCGACGGTCATGCCCTTGGGTATCCACCGGTGGGTTGAAGGCACGGTCACGTCCGTCATCACGCCGCCGGCCAGTTCGGCCATGTTGCACATCGCGATCGCATGCACCGTGCCGATATGGTTGTGCACCGCGCGGCGCTTGCCCATGCGTACGCTGGCGCGGCCCGGTTCCAGCGTGTCGAACGTCGGGCGAATGGTCGCGAAGTAGGGCGCGCGCAGACAGATCAGGCGAGTGAACAGCCATTTGCCGCCCGGTTTGGCGGCCATGCGATGCCAGAGATCGAGTACACGGTTGGAAGTGCGGGTCATGCCGGTGGGCAGCCGGGGAATGGGTACGTGCATGATAAGCACAAACCGGCGCGGACTTTTGCACACCGGCGCTGAACAGTGCTGTGGATAAACCGTGTACGCAGATGCTGATCGCTTATATGCCAACGCCCTCGCCTGTTCTGCTTAATTTTTGATCAGCGCGAATAGGCGGTAGCGAAGATGCCAGAGCGGGCCGCGACCAAGGCACGACTACCGCTGGTGTGACGACGCGGTTTGTTTGCCCTGCGATAGTCGCTTGGCGCTGAAGCGAGGCGCCCGCCGATAAATCGATAAACGAACGACCGCCGGCGAGGCAGGTAGGGCGGCCCGGCGCATCGTGTCGCCGGGCCGCGCGGTTGCATCAGTCGTCTCGGCTCACGCGATAGATCACGCCGTTCTCATCGTCGCTGAATAGCAGCGATCCGTCTTCGGCCACTGTCAGGCCGGCCAGCCGGCCGATCTGCTGCCAGCCGTCATCGGTCTGTTGCACGAAGCCGGTGATGAACGGTTCGATGGACTGCGGTTCGCCCTCGTCGAAATCGACGCGCACGATCTCGTAGCCGGACGGCGGCTTGCGGTTCCAGGAACCGCGCATGGCCACGAAGGCGTCGCCGCGATACATAGTGCCCAGGGCGTCGCTTTCGTAGAAACGCATCTGCATGGGCGCGGCGTGGGGTGTCCACATCAGCATGGGCTCGACGCTCTGCTCGGCCCATTGCTTGTTCGTACCTTCGGGCGGCACATCCTGCGGGTTGAGTTGGCTGTCGGCATAGACATAGGGCCAGCCGTACTGCTTGCCCTGCTGGAGATGGTTGAACTCCTCGGGCTGTTCGTCGTCGCCGAGCCAGTCGATGCCGTGGTCGAAACCGTAGAGTTCGCCGGTCTGCGGTTCGAAGTCGAAACCGATGGTGTTGCGCAGGCCCGATGCGAAGATCTCGCGCTCGCTACCGTCACGAGACATGCGCACCATCGTGGCGCTGAGCTTTTCGGTTTCATCGCAGGCGTTACAGGTCGAGCCCACCGACACATAAAGCGCGTCGTCCGGGCCGAGGGCCAGTGTGCGATTGGGATGCTGGCCGCCGGAGGGGAAACCGGTGGCGATTTTTTCGAGTTCGCCGAAACTGCCGTCGTCTTGGATCGTGGTCCGATACACGTCGTTGACGGTCATGAGCCAGGCTGTGTTGCCGTCGATTTCGATGCCGTGCATCGCGTCTTTCTTCGCCACGACCTTGCGATCGTCAGCGCGACCGTCGTCGTCACGGTCGACCAGCATGAGCACGTCCCCTTCTTTGCGACGGGTGACGTAAATTGCGCCGTCCGGGCCCGTGGCCATCATGCGCGCATTACCCAGATCCTTGGCGAACACATCGACCGATAGCCCGTCGGGCACCGACAATGAGGCACGGTTGGCCGCGTTCGGTGCCACCGGCCGCGGCTTGAAGACATGGCCGGTCACGGTAACGTCTGCGGTCGTGGGATCGTCGAGCTGAGCCGGGACATTCGAAGGGTTCTGGCCGTCTTCCTCAGCGATGCCGGCCCGCGCGTTCGAAGGCGACGTGTCGGCCGCCGTGGCCAGCCCGGCGGCGGCAATCAGGCTGCCGAAGAGCAGGGCATGGGATCGATTTCGGTTCGGCTTGATCATCATTCGGTTCGAAGGTGGGTCGATTGCAGGCCCTAGTAGTAATCGTGTTTACCTGAGTTTGTCTAGCGCGATCCGGTACGTTCGCCCGTGCCGCACGCGGGGTCGTAAGCAGCAAATGCGCGGCGATAACACACGATATAAGCGCTGAAGAAGCCGGCCGCGATATAGAACGGCGCGGCGAGCATGCCGCTGCCGAACATCAGGCCCGCGAACAGGGGGCCGGCCGCGCGCGGCAGCTGGATCGCCACGCTGCCGGTGCTGACCGCCGTGCCCCGACGGTGTGCACGCACCAGGCTCACCGTGAGCGCCTGGCGGGCGCCCGCGGTGCCGCGATTGAACGCCGAGCGCACCACGTGCAGCGTCGCGGCCATCCAGAAAGTGGGCACCAGCGGCATGGCCACGAGAATGAGCACGCCCACGGCACGCATCCACACCACCGCGCGAATCACGCCGATGCGTTCTACCAGCCGGCCCGCGCCGACCGACGACAGGGCGGTGGCCGCATAGGCGCTCGCCATGACCGGACCGATATCGGCCGGCCCCTGGCCGAAGCGCACCGCGAACCAGTAGGCCATGAGCGGCCCGACCAGGCCGATACCCACGCCGTTGAGCGCGTTGATGCCGAACAGGCGCAGCAGCAGGCCGTTCTCCTGTTGGCGCGTGGTGGCGTCGTCGTCTGCATCGACATGTTCATCGGCCGTCGGTGCATGCGCGGGCGTGATGTCGTCCGGGGTGCAGGCCAGCAGCACGAAACACGTCAGCGAGCCGCCCAGCGAGAGCGCGAACAGTGGCCGGTAGGCCAGTGCGCCGGCGAGTACGTCGTCGAACAGGGCGGGCAGGCCGCCGAGCAGGGCGCCGCAGGCCATGCCGCCGAACCCCACGGCCATATTGAGGCTGAACACCGGACCGCGCGACGGCGCCGCCAGCGCCTGGGTGAGCCACGACAGCTCCACGGGCGCGAACGGGCCGCTGCCGCCGTTCGCACCGCGCCCGAAACCACCCACCACGGCTGCCGCGGCGAGCGCGATCGGCGCGCTGGTGCTCAGCGCCACGATGGCTGCGGTGGCCTGGGCGGCTTCGTAGACGAGCAGAAAACGCTTGCGGCCCACGCGATCGCTCAACGGGCCGAGCAGGGTGATCAGCGTGGCGTCGATCAGCAGCCCGGTGGTGAACAGCGCGCCGATGGCCGGTGCCGACCAGTCCAGCGCACGCAGATACAGCGCAAAGGTCACGATCAGCGCGCCCTGGCCCACGCTGCGCGCAGCGCGTGCGCCCAGCAGCAGGCGTGTGGCACGGGGCAGCCGGGACCAGGTGTTGAACATAGCGTGGAGCACGCGGGGCGAAGGCCGTCGAGCCTAGAGGCTGTTGCCGTTTCGTGCGAGCGCCGCGTCATCGGCCGCCATGCGTGTTCCGCTTCCGCCGCGCGAGTCGCCGCGCAACGGTCTGTCGCGATCAGGGGCTGCTAAACGGCATGCCGCGTACCGTCTCGTTTTTCCGACCCATGCAACCGGCGACCGCGGGCCAGCGTTACCCACCGGGTGATTTTTCCGGGCGCGTTTGGCAACCGCACAATGTTGAGGCGAAGCCTCGCAGGCAGGCATTGCAACGCAGCGTGCCAGGGCGCAGGTCGGGTATCGTGGCGGTATGGGGATCGCGCCGAACATGCCATGAGCGAGGCACTGAAGCCGCTGCGCCCGGTGATGGCCACTTTCGCTGTGCTCGGCCTGCTCTGGTGGGGCTTCGATGCGCTGCTCGAGCGCCGCGCGCACCCCAACGCCGGCATCGTCACCGGGCCCGAGGGCGACCGGCGCCTGACCCTGGAAGCCGGGCCGGGCGGGCACTATCTCGTGCCCGGCGAGATCAACGGCGCGACCGTGGATTTTCTCGTCGATACCGGCGCGAGCCACGTGGCGGTGCCGGCGCACATGGCCGAGCGGCTGGCGCTGACGCGCGGGCGGCGCATGCAGGTCAACACCGCCGCCGGACGCGCCGTGGCCTGGGACACCACCATCGACGAGATTGCCGTGGGCGGGCTTCGCGCACGCGACATCCGGGGCTCGATCAATCCGAACATGGACAGCGACTTCGTGCTGCTGGGCATGACCTTCCTGCGCCATGTCGACATGCGCCAGCGCGGCGGCCGGCTGATTCTGAGCGCCGACGACGATGCGGGCTGAGGGCCGGGCAGTACAGCCATGACCGGCCCGGATATCGCCACGGCCGATATCGACACGCTGCTGCAGGCGTTGACCGCGCGCACACTCAGCGCGCGTGACCTGGTGGATGCCACGCTCGCGCGCATCGCCGCCCTGGATACCGCGGGCCCGGCGCTGCGGGCGATCACGCATATCGGCGCGACGGATGCCTATCGCGATGCCGCCGCCAGCGACGCGCGTCGTGCGCGCGGCGTGCGGCCACGGCTGCTCGAAGGCATTCCGGTGCTGGTCAAGGACAATATCGAAGTGGCCGGCTGGCCGACCCGTGCCGGCTCGCGTGCGCTCGACGGTTTGGTGGCAGCCACCGATGCCGCGATCGTGACGCGGCTGCGCGCCGCCGGCGCGATCGTGGTGGGCAAGACCGCCATGCACGAACTGGCGTGCGGCATCACCGGCGCTTCATCGCTCACCGGCTTCGCCCGCAACCCCCATGCGCTCGATCGTTCGCCCGGTGGTTCCAGCAGCGGTGCCGGCGTAGCGGTGGCCGCCGGCTATGTCGCGCTCGCGATCGGCACGGATACCGCCGGCTCGGTGCAGATTCCCGCGGCCTTCAACGGCTTGTACGGGCTGCGGGCCACCCGCGGCGCGCTGCCGCTTGATGGCATTGTGCCGTTATCGCCCACGCAGGACATGCCCGGGCCGATCACGCGCCATGCCGCCGATCTCGAGCGCGCGTTCGCCGCGTTGACCGCGCGCACGCTGACGCCCGGCATGGCCGGCGCGCCGCTGGCCATCGGCCGTCTGGTCAGCGCCTTCGAGTCGGACGGCGTCGGCGTCACCGATGCCTGCGACCAGGCCCTGTCGCGCCTGGCGGCGGCTGGTGCCTCCTGGCGCAACATCGCGCTCGACGGCCTGCATGCGCAGCTCGAGCGCGCGAATGTAATCGCCTACGAGTTCGACGCTGCACTGCGCCGCTTTCTCGCTGCCCGGCCCACGAGCCCCTGCGACAGCCTGGCCGCGATTCGCGCGAGCGGATGCGTTCATCCGCAGCTCGCGCCCGTGCTGGCGAAACGCGATGGTCATCTGGGCACGGACAGCCCCGGCTATCGACAGGCGCTGGCCACCCAGGGCGCGCTGCGATGTCGCATCGACGCCGTTTTGAACGACCACGGGCTCGACCTGCTCGCCTATCCCACCGTCCGGCAGCCGCCGGTCGAGCGCGGTGGCCTGCAACCCGGCAGCAATGGCCTGATCGCCCCGGTGGCGGGCCTGCCGGGGTTGAACCTGCCCGCGGGGCGAGATGCCGACGGCCTGCCCGTGGGCCTGCACCTGCTGGCGCGTGCCGATGACGAAGCCACGCTGTTGCGCGCCGCCCGGCAATGGTCGACGCACGGGCATGGCTGGCAGCCACCGGCGGCAATTGCCGCGGCGCTCGCGCCGACCCGCACGGGCCCAAACGGCGAGGGACCGGCCGGTTGAAACATGCCACGCCATGGGTAATGCTGATCGTTCAACCCTGACGGGAGCACAGCATGGCAACCGGTTGGGCGCGCGAGGGCGCGGTACAGGAACAGATCGACAGCACGGTGGCCGAAGGCGTGGAGCTGGCCCGCGCCCGCCTGGGGCAGGCCGGCGAGAGCCTGGAACATTGCGAGGAATGCGGCGACCCCATCCCGCCGCGCCGCCGCGAGGCGATACCGGGTGTGCGTCTCTGCGTGGCGTGTCAGGAGGAAGTCGATCGCGATCATCGGCACAATGCCGCGTTCAATCGCCGGGGCAGCAAGGACAGTCAGCTGCGCTGACCGGCCGCCCGGCCCAGACAGGATCGCGCCATGTTCGACCCGAACCAATCCTTGAGTCCGTCGCCCTCGCGCTTCGTATGCGAGATCGGGGGGCAGGAATATCTGATCGACGCCGACACGTTCGAGGCCGCCGCGCAGCAAGCCGCACAACGCCACGCCGCCGAACGAGATATTGAACAAGGCACGTTCACGGTCAATGTCGCGGAGGCGAACGAGGCCGATTTCCCGCTCATCGCCGGCAACGACTACACCGTCACCCTGCCGGCTTGAAGCCGCACCGCCGCCGCGAGCGGATCCGTGGACCCGACCGCCCGGCATGCGCCGGAACACGGCGGGCGATCGCGCAATCATGCGGGCGAAGCATGTTGCCTGTGGCAGGATGCGCGGGAGTCCTGATCACATGAAAGAGAAGCCCGCATGGCCGACGCCAACCCGTTCGAAAGCCTGCCGCAGAACGCGGCGAACTATGCCGCGCTGTCGCCGACCAGCTTTCTGGCCTGGTCCGGCGAGGTCTATCCCGAGCGCACCGCGCTGATCCACGGCGAACTGCGCCAGAGCTGGGGCGAGACCTACCGTCGCTGCCGCCAGCTGGCCAGCGCGCTCGACAAGCGGGGCATCGGCGCGGGCGACACCGTGGCCGTGATGGCGCCGAACATTCCGGCCGCCTATGAGATGCATTTTGCGCCGGCGATGGTCGGGGCGGTGCTCAACGCGCTCAATATCCGCCTGGATGCGGCCACGCTGGCGTTCATGCTGGAGTTCGGCGAGGCGAAGATGGTGTTCGTGGATCGCGCCTTTGCGCCGGTGATGGCCGAGGCGATCGGCCAGATGGACCGCCCGCCCACCGTGGTCGATATCGACGACCCGGTCTACGACGGCGACGAGGCGCCGATCGGCGAGATCGAGTACGAAGCCTTTCTCGCCGAAGGCGATGCCGATTTCGACTGGCGCCTGCCGGAAGACGAATGGAACGCGATCTCGCTGAACTTCACCTCCGGCACTACGGGTAATCCGAAAGGCGTGGTCTACCACCACCGCGGCGCCTATCTGAACGCTATGACCAATGCCATGGCCTGGGATATGCCCACCCATGCGGTCTATCTGTGGACGCTACCGATGTTCCACTGCAACGGCTGGTGTTTCGCGTGGACACTGGCGGCCAAGGCCGGCACCAACGTCTGCCTGCGCCAGGTCGCCGCGGACCCGATCATCGATGCCATGACGGAGCACAGCGTCACCCATTACTGCGGCGCGCCGATCGTGCATTCCATGCTCATCAACGCCGACGAGAACAAGCTGGCCGGCATCCAGCAGACGGTCTATGGCCTGGTCGCAGGCGCAGCACCACCGGCCGCGATGATCGAGGGCATGGAACGTATCGGCTTCAAGCTCACCCATGTCTATGGTCTGACCGAAACCTACGGCCCGGCCGCGCTCTGTGCCAAGCATGAAGCCTGGGACGACGTGAGCCTGGAGGAGCGGGTGCGCCTGAACGGCCGCCAGGGCGTGCGCTACCCGACTCAGAGCGCGCTTACCGTGGTCGATCAAGAGACCGGCGAACTCGTGCCCCACGACGGCGAGACGCTGGGGGAACTGGTGTTCGCCGGCAATATCGTGATGAAGGGCTACCTCAAGAACCCGTCGGCCACCGACGAAGCGTTCGCCGACGGCTGGTATCACACCGGCGATCTGGGGTACGTGGAGCCGGACGGCTATATCAAGATCGCCGACCGCGCGAAGGACGTGATCATCTCCGGCGGCGAGAATATCTCCTCGCTGGAAATCGAGAGCGTGCTCTCGCGGCACCCCGCGATCGCCGCCTCCGCTGTGGTTGCCAGGCCGGACGAGAAATGGGGCGAAACGCCCTGTGCCTTCGTTGAGTTGCGCCCCGGTGAAGAAACCACCGAGGACGAGATCATCGCCTACTGCCGCGAGCGGCTGGCGAAGTTCAAATGCCCGAAAACCGTGGTGTTCGGCCCGCTGCCGACGACCTCGACCGGCAAGGTGCAGAAGTACGAACTGCGTTCCAGCGCCGAGCATCTGGACGACTGAACGGGGTTGCCCGCCGCCGGGGCGAAGAAGTAATCGTGGCGACGCTGCAGGCATTCCAGGGCGCCTGCAGCGCCTGCGCCGCAATGCTTTAGTGGATCAGCTCTTCAGACGCCGGTTATAGACCGCCTCGTCCAGTTCGCCCTCGCTCTTGCCCACGAGCACCGTAACCATGAGATCGCCGGCCACGTTGACGCTGGTGCGCGCCATGTCGAGGATGCGGTCGATCCCGGCCACGAGGCCCTCGGCTTCCAGCGGCAGGCCGACCTGGGTGAGCACGATCGAGAGCATCACCAGTCCCGCGCCGGGCACGCCGGCAGTACCGATAGAGGCGAGCGTGCCGGTGAGAATGATCATGCCGTAGTCGGCCCAGGACAGATCGATGCCCACGAACTGGGCGACGAACAATGCCACCACGCCCTGATAGAGCGCGGTGCCGTCCATATTGATGGTCGCGCCCACCGGCAGCACGAAACCGGCCACGCTGCGCGATACGCCCATATTGTCCTGCGCACAGCGCAGCGACACGGGCAGCGTGCCCGACGACGAGGCCGAGGAATAGGGGACCACCAGCGCATCGATACTGCCGCGAAAATAACGCACCGGGTTGAGCCGGCCGAGCAGGGCGATCAGCCCGGTATAGACCACCAGCACGTGCACCACGCAGGCGAGATAGGCCACCCCGATCACCTTGGCCAGCGGCAGCAGCACGTCGATACCGTACTGGCCGGAGACGTTGGCGATCAGCCCGAACACGCCGAACGGCGCGAAGGCCATGACGATTTCGGTCAGCTTGTACATCGCTTCCGCGAAGCTTTCGAACACGCGGTTCATCGGCGCGCCGCGCTCGCCGATCAGCAGCAGCGATATGCCAAGGCCGATCGCGAAGATGATGATCTGCAGGATGTTGCCGTTCGCCAGCGCATCGATCGGGTTCTGCGGGACCAGGCCGACCAGGATCTCGACCAGCGACGGCGCTTCCTTGGCTTCGACCGAGGATTCATAGGCCAGATCCAGGCCCGCGCCCGACTGGAAAATCGTGGAGGCCAGCAGGCCGATCGCAATCGCGAACGCCGTGGTGAACAGGTACAGCGCGATCGTGCGCAGGCCGATCCGGCCCATCTTCTGGGGATCGCCCATGCCGGTGATGCCGACGACCAGCGTGGAAAACACCAGCGGCACGATCAGCATCTTGATCGCGCTGATGAAGATATCGCCGAGCGGTTTGAGCACCGTTGCGTTGTCGCCCAGCAGCGCGCCGGCGATTGCGCCGAGCCAGGGCCTGTCGACGTTTCATCCGAGCGCCGCGTTGGAGACCGCAAATCGTGTCCTGCAAGGCGCGAGTCGCAGGTCGTGGCGCGCCACGATCAAGACTCGCAACGCCGCAGGGCGCGATTTGCGGCCCAACCCTTAGGGACAAGGGCCCAAAAAATAAAGATACGCCGGCAATCCAGCGTTCTAGCACGCTTGCGCAGAATGACTGCGCGGCGCGCGCTACGCCTCGTCTTGCCGCAAAACAGCGCTTGGCGCGGGCTCGTATGAAACGTCGACAGGCCCTGGCCCCGCCAGAATCTGGGCCCAGACCGGCACGCCCGGGATGAAGCTCATGGGCGTTTTCTTGTCGGTATGGCTCATGTTCGAAACGTGTCGGTTGGAGGGCCAGTCACGATTGTGCGCGTCGCTCGGGTTTCACGAAAATCGATCGCTACGGCACGCGGAATAGCCGCCATCGTTCATGCCCAGGGCAGGCGTTGCAGATCGACATTGCCGCCGGTGAGGATCACGCCGACCCGTTTGCCGGCGAATACATCGCGATGGCGCAGGATCGCGGCCAGCGGCACCGCGCAGGAGGGCTCGATGATGATCTTCATGCGCTGCCAGGTCAGACGCATGGCTTCGATGATCTCGTGTTCGTCGGCGAGCAGGATGTCGTCGATTTTGCTAGCGACGAACTGCCACGTCAGCTCGCCGATCGAGGCCTTGAGGCCGTCGGCGATCGTGTTCGGTGCGTCCTCGACCAGGCGCGCGCCAGCCTCGCGTGAACGCTTGGCATCGTCTGCATTGGCCGGTTCCGCAGCGATCACGCGCGTGGCCGGCGACAGGGCGCGGGCGCTGAGTGCGGTGCCGCTGATCAGCCCACCGCCGCCGACCGGGGCGATGACGATATCCAGATCGGGCACGTCCTCCAGCAGTTCCTTGGCACAGCTGCCCTGGCCGGCGATCACACGGGCGTCGTCGTAGGGCGGCACGAAGTTCGCGCCGCTGTCGGCGATGACGGCGTCCAGCGTTTCCTGGCGCGCGGCGTTGCGGGGTTCGCAGAATACGATCTGGCCGCCGTAGCCGCGTACCGCATCGATCTTGGCCTGCGGGGCGGTTTCGGGCATGACCACCGTGCAGACAATGCCGCGACAGGCCGCGGCGCGTGCCAGCGCCATGCCGTGGTTGCCGCTGGAGTGCGTGGCCACGCCGCGTCGCGCCTCGGCCTCGCTCAGGCCGAACACGGCATTCACCGCGCCGCGCGACTTGAAGGCGCCAGCCTTCTGAAAGTTCTCGCATTTGAACAACAGCTGCGCGCCGGTCATGCGGTCGAACGTGGCGCTGGTGAGCACCGGCGTGCGATGTATCCAGGGCGCGATACGTGCCTGCGCGCGGCAGACGTCGTCGAAGGTCGGTAGCGACATGGCGGGCTCGGATGAGATCACCGGCCGCATTCTGCCCGAGCGCTCGAACACAAGGAAAAACGGTGCGATCGGCAAAACGCTCGCGCAGGCGGGCCACGGCTTGGTTGGTGCGCGATCACATGGCGCTTGAATTGCTGCCGGTCGCCGCTCTAATAATGCGGTATCGCCCATATGCCGGCAGGCCGCCGCCCGAGGAATTCATGAACGACGCATCAACGGCGCAGCCGCCGCGCGAGGATATCGATGGCCAGGCGCCGGCCGATGCGGCGCGCACGCTCAGCGCGCTGCCGCCGGACGAGATCCAGGCTTTGTTGGCCCAGATGCCCCACGACGAAGCCCTGGCCGTGGCCGCGCAGCTGTCGGGCGCCGCCACGGCGCAGGCCCACGATGCGAATGCCGCCGCGGCTGCCGCCGATATCGATGCCCGCATCGACGAGCTGATCATGCCCGCGCCGGCAATCCTCGCGTCGACGCAGACGGCGGCCGAGGCCGTCGCGTTTCTGGTTCACAGCGAGGCGGTCGCCGAGATCACCTATATCTTCGTGGTCGACGATGAAAAGCTGGTGGGCGTGGTCGGCATGCGTGATCTGGTGCTGGCCAAGCCCGGACAGCGGCTGGCCGAAATCATGGTGGCGGAGCCGTTCGCTTTCGAAAGCGGTACCGGCATCGACGCGGCGGTACGCGCGGCGCTCGCCCGACATTATCCGGTCTACCCCGTGATCGACGACGAGGGCCGGCTGATCGGCAGCGTGCGCGGCTGGCAGCTGTTCCAGCGCGTGGTGGTCGAAGTCACCGGTCAGGCCGGCGCCCAGGTCGGTGTCTCGCGCGAAGAGCAGGTCACCACGCCCATTCTCGGCGCGTTTCGCATGCGTCACCCCTGGCTGCAGGTGAACCTGCTCACGGCGTTTGCGGCGGCTTTCGTGGTCGGCCTGTTCGAAGACACGATCACCCAGATCGTGGCGCTGGCCGCGTTCCTGCCGGTGCTCGCCGGTCAGAGTGGCAATACCGGCTGCCAGGCGCTGGCGATCACGCTGCGTGGCCTGACTCTCGGTCAGCTCGACGAATACCCGGTGCGCAAGCTGCTGCGCAAAGAGATTCTGCTCGGTGCGCTCAATGGCTTCGTGGTCGGCATCGTCGCGGGCATCGCCATGTGGCTGTATGCCTCGATGTCGGGCGAGGCGAACGCAATGATGCTCGGCGTGGTGATACTGGTCGCCATGCTGGGCGCCTGCACGGGCAGCGGCATCTTCGGCGTGGTCGTACCCCTCACGCTGAAACGTCTGGGTGCCGATCCGGCGATGGCGAGCAGCATCTTCCTGACCACGTTCACCGATATCCTCGGCATGGGCCTGATGCTGTTTCTGGCCAGTTCGATCCTGTTGTGAGTCGCACCGGCCCGCACGATGAGGATACCTTCGGCTGGCACTATCGCGGCGGCGAGCGCCCGCCGTTCGCGATCGCGCCGCGGCCCGGTCAGGAGTCGGTGTGGGACTATCCGCGCCCGCCGGCAATCGTGTCCAGCGAGCGGCGCGTCGAGGTGCGGCTCGACAGCCGCGTCATTGCCAGTACGCGCAATGCCTTTCGTGTCCTCGAGACCGCGGGCGCGCCGACCTGGTATCTGCCGCCGGAGGCGATCGATTTCGATGCGCTGGTCGCGGTGGAGTCGGCCAGCTTCTGTGAATGGAAGGGCGTGGCGCAATACTGGGACGTGACCGACGGACGCCGGCGCGTGGCGCGCGCGGCGTGGGGCTATCCCGAGGCTGGCGGACGCTTCGCCGCGCTCGCTGGCTGTGTCGCTTTCTACTGCGATCGGCTCGATTGTCGTGTCGACGGGCGTCGCGCCTTCGCCCAGCCGGGCGGGTTCTATGGCGGCTGGGTCACGCCGGACGTGGTCGGCCCTTTCAAGGGCGAGCCGGGCACGGAAGGCTGGTAGCGCTCAGCCGACGCCGCGTTCGGCGAGGAACACGCGATAGTCGTGCTTCGCGCATCGTGCATAGGTGAAAGTCACGTCTACGACCATCGCCTTGAAGGCCTCCTGCTGGTTGTTGCAGCGCGAGAGCACTGCGCGGCAGAAATTGGCCGGGTCTTCCGGGCGCAGGGCGTGCGCGCCGCGAATATGCTCGCGGGCGAGGATTCGGCCCCATTGCCGGGTCAGGCGGCGGTACTGTTTGAAGCCGTCGACCTTGTGAGTGGGGAAATCCTTTTTGAAGGGCGAGCGCTCGCGCACAGAAAATACCTTGCGTCCCGCCGTGATCCAGCCGAGATAGTCGTCGGGGTGATTGGCCAGGGCCTGGAAGGCCAGGGCATGGCGCTGGGCTTCGTGGTCGAAGGTCTTGCGCCAGGCGCGTTTCTCGCGCGCGTTCATGAATCGGTAGGCGGGCGGGGCGGTCTGCTGCTTGATATCGAGGATGATGTCGTCGTCGACGCTGTCGGTATCGCCTTCGATGAGCGCGTAGTAGCGCAGCAGGCCGAGCGAGCCGGTGCCGGCATTCAGACGTCGGGCAATGTCCTTGACCGTGAAGTGCGAACGCGGCCGGTCGGCGCGGCTTTGCAGTGTCTGCAGATATTCGTTTTCGAGCGCGGCCACGAGGCGGCGTTTCTCGGCGGCGCTCACCGAACCCATCTTCTTCTTGTCCAGGTTGAAGTGACGCCGGCCCTCATCGTCGATCTTCGTCCACTTCGCCAGGTGTTTGGCGCGGCCTTTCTTGCGCATCACTTTGCGTATGAAGGGGCCGAGCGGCTTCTTGATGTACTTGACGTGGATGTCTTCCGGGCTGCGTCCGTCGGCATGGTCTGCGAGCGTGTCCAGATAGGTGCTCAGCAGATGTCGTATCGCGCGGGCAGTCTTGTCGGGTGCCAGGCCGGCGTTCTCCTCGGCGTCGAGCACCATGCTTGCCGCATGGCGCCATAGGTCGTACTGGTAGTCGCCGATCACGGCATCGTCGAAATCGTCCATGCCGTAGTGCACGCCCTGGCGCGGGTCGCCATAGGCGCCGTGATTGTGCACGTGGGCGTCGCCCTGCAGCCAGGTCAGGGTGTCCTTGAGGCCGCCGAACAGGTAATAGCGCCAGTCCTGCCAGACGTCGCCCCAGTACAGGTGGTTGGTGCCGCGAAAGAAGCGATAGGGCGAGCGCGACATCTTCTCGTACTTGCGCGCCCGGTCGGCGCGGCTCAGCCGGCGGTTGTGGGCGTCGATCTCGTCGAGCACCAGTTCCTCGCGGCTCGACCGCATGAAATGAAAAGCCATCGACGCTTCCTTGCACAGTTAGCGGGAGCATGCGTTAACCACCCGCACGAATCGCGCCGGGTTCGCGCCCCGAGGTGGTGATCAGCCGCGAATCCCGCGCGTGAAATCGGCCACGGCCGTGCCGATCGCCTCCGGCGAATCCTCCTGGATGAAGTGCAGCCCCGGCACGGTGATTTCCTGCTGGTTCGGCCAGCTGCGGCAGAACTCGCGCTGCGCGCCGACCAGCACGATGCCGGGGTCGGCGTTGATGAACAGTTTGGGCAGTGCGTCGTCGCTGGCCAGCCATTCGGCATAGTCAGCCATCACGTCGTGTACCGCGGCCGGTTCGCCGTCGAACGGAATCTGGCGCGGCCAGGACAGGGTCGGCCGTCGGCGCTCGCCCGCCTGCGCGAACGGCCGGCGATATTCCGCCATTTCGGCCTCGCTGAGTTCGCGCAGTATCGAACTGGGCAGAATGCGTTCCACGAACACGTTCTTTTCCAGGCAGACCTGCTCGCCCGCATCGCTGCGCATGGCGGCGAAGATGTCCTTTGCGCCGTCCGACCATTCGGCCCAGGCCAGCGGGCGTACGAACGCCTCCATGTAGACGATGCCCTGCACGCGCTCGCGGTGGCGGTTGGCCCAGTCGAAGCCCAGCCCCGAGCCCCAGTCGTGTAGCACGAGGATCACGTTTTCGGTCACGCCGAGCGCGTCGAGCAAGCCGTCCAGATAGTCGCGGTGCTCGAAGAAGGCGTAGGCGTCGGGGCCGGCGGAACCGCTGGGATCCGAATCGCCCATGCCGATCAGATCGGGTGCGATGCATCGGCCGTACGGTTCGGCATAGGGGATGATGTTGCGCCAGAGATACGACGACGTCGGGTTGCCGTGCAGAAACACGATCGGATCGCCGGTGCCGGTCTCCACACAAGCCATGCGGCGACCGTCGATCGTCACATGGCGCTTTTTGTAGGGCATGGCTTCGTCGCTCATCGACCGTCTACCGTTGGGATGACTAAATTCACCCTAGCAGAGCGGATGTCGGCCGTGCGGCGCTTATTTCAGCACACACCGTCGCTTAGTTTGGGCACGCCGAGGCCGAACAGCGGCCGCAATTTCAGGCCGAGCATGGTGCCGCCGAGCGCGACCACGCCCCAGAGCCAGCCGTGCAGGCTGAAAGATGCGATGCCGCCGAAATAGGCGCCGATATTGCAGCCGAAGGCGATACGGGCGCCATAGCCCATCAGCACGCCGCCGATAAGCCGGGCGATCACGGTGCGCCAGGGAATATGGCTGGCGATGGAAAAACGCCCGCCGATACTCGCGGCCGTCATCGCGCCGAGGATGATGCCGAAATCCATCACGCTCGTGCGGTCGGCAAGCACGGGCTTGTCGAGCACGCCGGCGTGCAGTTCGGACCAGTAGAACCATTGGCCGACATCGGCACCGGTCGCGGCAACGGCCTTCGAGCCCCAGAGCGCGAAGGCGCTGGTGATGCCCCAGGGTTTGCCGCTGGTCCATAGCGTGAGTGCATTGAGCACGGCGAGTGCGATGGCACCTGCCCACAGCGGCCACGCACCGCGTAGTATCCGCGCCCAGCCGTGGGCGTGTGGCGGCGCCTGTCGACGCGGCGGGCGCAGCCGTTTTTCGATGGCGTAAGTGGCTGCGGCGATCACCGCGAAAACGCCCATCTGCATCACGATCGCGCCCGGATAGCCCCAGTTCGTATCGGCCAGCGATACCGTGCGCCACTGCAGGGATGGCTGCATCCAGAACGCGAAATCATGGGCAGCCCATACCGAGCCGACGATGAAGCCGGCCAGGGTAATCACGATCGAACTCTGGCCCGAGCCGACCGTATACAGCGAGCCCGAGGCACAGGAGCCGCCGAGCTGCATGCCGACACCGAACATGAAGCCGCCAACCGCCACGCCGAGACTGATCGGAAACACATAGCCCTGCAGATCGCCACCGAACAGGGTGCTGCCGTATGCCAGCAGCGGCGCGAACAGAATGCAGGCGACGGTGAGCATGAGCAGATGCGCGCGCAGCGTCGTGCCCTGGCCGACAGCCATGAGCTGGCGAAACGCCGAAGTGAAACCGAAGCGCGCGTGATAAAGCGACACGCCCAGGCCGATGCCAATCAGAAAGAACAGGCCCTGTTCGATGCCGTGCATGGCGAACAGCCAGGCGCCGAGCAGCGCGCTGGCGCCAAGGCCGACCGTGGTAGCGCCGATCTGGGGTGCCGGCAGGCTATGGTTCGGCGAAAGCGTTGTCTGGCTCATGGCGTTCTGCGACTGGGTTACTGGAATCGAGCATAGCGCGAGACAAAACGCGCACCGTCCATGCCTCGACCCCGAAATGACGAATGCGCCGTACCGCAAAAACGATACTACGCATTCGGCTGACCGTTATCGATAGCCGATCAGGCGATGCTGTCGACCACGCCGCCGTCCACGCGCAGGGCCGCGCCGGTGGTTGCCGAGGCCTGCTCGGAGGCCGCATAGACCACCATGTTGGCGACTTCCTCGACCGTTGCCGCGCGCTGGATGATGGAACTCGGACGGGCCTGCTGCACGAACTCGGCGGCGACGTCTTCCATGGGTTTGCCGCTTTCCGCCTGCTTGTCGGCGAGCATGGACTGCACGGCTTCGGAGAGCGTCGGGCCGGGCAGCACCGCGTTGACGGTCACGCCGGTACCGGCCAGACGCTTGGCCAGGCCGCGCGAGACCGACAGATTGGCGGTCTTGGTCATGCCGTACTGGATCATTTCGTCGGGGATGTTGAGCCCGGACTCCGACGACATGAAGATCACGCGGCCCCAGCCGGCCTCGACCATGGCCGGCGTGTAGGCACGCGACAGGCGCACGCCCGACATGACGTTCACGTCGAAGAACTGCTGCCATTCGTCGTCCGGGATCTCGTAGAAATCCTTGGGGCCGAAGATGCCCAGGTTGTTGACGAGAATATCCACCCGCGGCTCGGCCTCGACCACCGTGTTGCAGCCTTCGGCGGTGCCGAGATCGGCCGCAATGCCGCGTGCATCCGTGTCCGGCACCGCCTCGCGCAACTTGTCCAGTGCCGTATCGACCCGATCCGGCTTGCGGCCGTTGAGAATGACCGTGGCGCCCGCGCGCGCCAGCCCGGTGGCAATGGCAAAACCGATGCCGTGCGTCGAGCCGGTGACCAGCGCTGTTTTGCCGTTGAGTTCGATCTGCATGGGGAAGCCTGTGTTGGTAAAAGTACTAGGGAATGATGCGTTTGGACTTGAGCCGATCAAGGGCCGCAAGCAGCGAGCGCGAGGAATCCATGCGCTCGGTGAAGCCGTGGCGATAGATCTTGTTCACGTCCGAAACCACGTCGGTCTCGGTATTGAAGATGAAATCGCCAAAGCCCCAGCCGACCAGCTTGTCGAGATCGGGCTCGACGAGATCGTGTTTCTCGGCGAGTTCGCGCCAGAGCGGGCCCTTGTCGGCCATGTGTTCGGTAAGCGTGATCGGTACCGGGCGGGCCGTTTCCAGGCCCAGATGCGCGGCGACGTTCTCGAACATGCGCTCCCAACGGAAGGTGTCGGCATTGGTTACGTTGAAGGCCTCGCCGCCGGCGCTGGGCTCGCGCGCGGCCCAGGCGCTGGCGCGGCCGAGCAGGGCGGCATCGGTGGTCTGCACCATCTGTACGAAGGCCTGGTCGCTGCCGGGAAAACGCAGCGGTATGCCCAGCGCCCGAGATATTTCGGCATAGACGCCGATCACCAGCGCGATGTTCATCGGGTTGCCGTGGATATCGCCCACGACCACATCGGGGCGCAGGGCGACATAGTCCCAGGCGGCGCTATCGGCGCGGGCCTTCAGCTGGGCTTCCTGGGCCTGGTAGAGATTGGGGGGCATATGCGGCGGGTCGCTCTCGCGTGCCGGGGTCCGTACGTTCGCGCCCAGATGGATGCCGTAAATCTTGAAGCCCTGATAGATGACCACGCGCTGCAACGGCGCGCCCACGGCCTCGAGCGCGTCCAGCAGGTTGCCGAGCATGTCGGCGTTGCGCGTGGCTTCCGTGGCCAGGTCGGCATCGGGGTTGAGTGCCGCATAGAACAGATGGGTGGTGTCGCCGGCCTGTTCGACAGCGCGCCGCGTGGCGTTCGCATCGGTGAGGTCGGCCTGTACGGTCTCGAACCCTGGCACGGCCCGGCGGCCCTGGGCACGTACGGTCCAGCCATGATCGGCCAGTTCGTGGGCGGTCGCGTGGCCGATGATGCCGCCGGCGCCGGCCACCAGGGCGACGCCGGTTTCGCTTTCATTCGTCATGGTCTACCTGTGTGTCTGTGCGAAGCCTGTTATCGGGTACGCGTTCCACCAGTTCGATGCGCAGGCCGGTCGGTGTCTGCACGAACAGGCGGCGTTCGCCGAGCGCGGGGAGATCGCTACGGCTGTGCACGTAGCCGCCGGCGACGGCGCGCTGCGTGGCGCTGTCGATATCGTGAACCCGGAAGGCGATGTGATCGATCGTCTCCTTCGCATCGCGCTGCTCGAGGTCCTGATTCGGGATCAGATGCACCAGCGGTGTTTCGCCTGCATAGAGCCAGTAGCCGGGGAAGCCGAAATCCGGTCGATAGCCGGGCTGCAAGCCCAGCAGACGCCGGAAGAACTGCCGATGGCCGGCGAGATCTCCGGTGCGCAGCGTCGCGTGGTCGAGCGTGACGGCGACCGCAGTTGCCGCCGGCGACGTCTCGTGGTTTGCGCTATCGCTCATGTGCGTAGTTTGGGCTTTGTTAGCGGCGGCGAGAACGGGCGTAAGCGCCAAGGGTTTGTTGTGCTTTGTGCAATAATCGCGGCCTTGCCGATGTCTGCCGCGCGCGGCAGGCCGAGACGCGGGCCAAACGGGAGTGCAGCAAGTCGATGGCGGACCAACTCATCCAGATGCGTGTCTTCGTGCAGGTGATCGACGCCGGCAGCTTGTCGGCCGCGGCCCGTGAGCTCGAACTATCGCCGGCGGTGGTGAGCCGGCGTCTGGCTGCGCTGGAAAAACGCCTTGGCGTGCGCCTGATCAATCGCACCACGCGCAGCCTCTCGCTCACCGACGAGGGCGCGGATTTTCAGGCGCGGTGTCTGCGTATCCTGGCCGAGATCGAGGACGCCGAGGCCCAGGCCGCGATCGGCGCACGGGCGGCCAGCGGCGAGTTGCGGGTGACCACCTCGGTTGCGTTTGCTCGCCGCCTCGCGCCGCTGCTGCAGGATTTCCAGCGTATCCACGACGGCCTGCGCGTGCGCCTGCATGCCAGCGACGCGGTGGTGAACATCGTCGATGGCGGCTTCGACCTCGCCGTGCGTTTCGGCGCGCTTGCCGATTCCAGCCTGATTGCTCGCGAGGTTGCGCCGAACCGGCGTGTGATCTGTGCCGCGCCGTCCTATCTAAATCAGCGCGGGCGCCCGGCCAGTCCGGACGAACTCGTGCACCACCGCTGCGTGCTGATGGGGGATCCGCCGCCGACGACGTGGCAGTTCGCGGACGGCACCAGCGTGCGCGTGGGCGGCCGCTTTACCACGAACGACGGCGAAATCGCCCATCTCTGGGCGCTGCAGGGGGCCGGGCTGGTGCTCAAATCGATCTGGGACGTGCAGGCGGATCTCGCGAGCGGGCGTCTGGAAACGGTGCTCGATGCGCATCCGCTGCCCTGTGCGGCCATCCACGCCATGTATCCGCATCGTCGATTCGTCGCACCCAAGGTGCGTCTGTGTGTGGACTATCTGCGCGAGCGCCTGGCCGAGCAGGCGGCGGCGTTGCCCGATATGACAGCGATTCCGGCCTGAACGGGCGGCGTCGCGCGGGCGCCGGCGGCTTCTGGCGCGCTCCTTGCGTTTATCCCGGCCTCGGCTAGACTCGATTCATGGCCGCCTCGCGCTCGCGACGGCCGATTCAACATAAACACAGGGGGCCGCCACCATCATGTTTTCCCGTATTCTCAAGACGCTCGTCGTCGCCACGCTGGTCTTCGGCTGTGCGCAGCTCGCCAGCGCGCGTACGTTCATCACCATTGGCTCCGGCTCCACCACCGGCCTCTACTACCCGACCGCGGTCGGCATGGCCAAGATCGTGAACGAGGCCGGCATCGATATCCGCGCCAACGCGCGTTCCACCGGCGGCTCCGTGTTCAACGACCGCGCGGTTGGCGCCGGCCAGCTGCAGATGGGCGTGAGCCAGAACAACGTCGCCTATTACGCCTATAACGGTTCCGGCGTCGAGGCGTTCAAGGACAAGCCGATCGAGAACCTGCGCGGCGTGGCGGTGCTGTATCCGGAAACCATCCAGGTGCTGGCGCGCAAGGATGCGGATATCGACAGCCTCGACGACATGAAGGGCAAGCGGGTCTATGTCGGCGATATCGGTTCGGGCACGGAACAGGACGTCAAGAACCTGTTCGGCGCCTTCGACATGAGCATCGACGACCTGAAGGCGCCGGTGCGCGGCAGCGCCGGCAGCGCCGTGGGCCTGCTGCGCGACGGCCAGATCGACGCCATGTTCTACACCGTCGGTCTGGGCGCCTCGGCGATTACCGAGGCCGCACAGACCGCGCCGATCGAACTGGTGTCGATCGCGCCCGAAAAGATCGAGGCGCTCAACGCCAAGTATCCATTCTACACGCAGATCGACATTCCCGAAGGTACCTATCCCGACATGGGCGCGGCCACGGCCGTCACGCTCAAAGCCATGCTCGTGACCTCGTCCGAGCTGCCCGAGGAGGCGATCTATCAATTCATGAACACCGTCTTCAACGAGAAGAAGGACGCCTTCTACAACGATATCCAGAACCCGAACCTGAAGAAGTACTTCACTCTCGACAGCGCGCTGGAGGGCATGTCCATCCCGCTGCACAAGGGTGCGGTGAAGTTCTTCAAGGAACAGGGCATCGAAATCAAGGACAGCCAGATGCCGCCGTCCTGATCGGTCCATAGAGACCGGATGGACGAAACCCGAACCCCGGTCGTTGCGGCCGGGGTTCTTGCGTTGCGGCGCGTGGGTGCAACCACGCGAGAGCGACGACCAGGATCAGTGCAGGGATGATCGATGATTGAACACGTGAAGCCGGAAGCCGAGGACATCGTCAAGGCCAGCGAATACGGTGGCCGCGAACCGGCGATCGCATGGCAGCGCTGGCTGCTGGTCACGATTGCCGTGGGGTGGAGCCTGTTCCAGCTCTATGCCAGCTATTTCGGCACCCTCAACCCGCAGAAGATCGGCTCGATTCATCTGGCCTTCGGCTTCGCGCTCGCGTTTCTGGCCTATCCGCGCAAAGGCGGCGCGGTCGATCGTATCCCCTGGTACGACTGGCTGCTCGCGGCGGCCAGCGTGGCCAGCGCGCTGTATATCCTGTTCAACTACTACAACATCGTGGTCGTGCAGGGCGGGCTGCCCGAGCCGCGCGATATCTGGGTCGGTACCGCGCTGCTGGCGTTTCTGGCCATTGCGGCGACGCGGCTGCTCGGCCTTGCGCTGCCCATCATCGCCGCTCTGGTGGTCATCTACGGCATTACCGGGCCGGCCGGCCTCATCCCGCTCACGCCGCCGGACGTGATCTATCTGCACAACGGCTACGACTGGCCGCAGATCATCCAGCAGCTCTATATCACCACCGAGGGCATTTGGGGCACGCCCATTCAGGTGTCGGCGACCTTCGTGTTTCTGTTCGTGCTGTTCGGCGCGCTGCTGGACAAGGCCGGGGCGGGCCAGTATTTCGTCGATCTCGCCTATAGCGGGCTGGGGACGTTTCGCGGCGGGCCGGCCAAGGCTTCGGTGGTGGCGAGTCTGCTCACCGGCGTGATCTCCGGTTCGTCGACCGCGAATACGGTCACCACGGGCACCTTCACGATCCCGCTGATGAAAAAGATCGGCTATCCGCCGGTCAAGGCGGGGGCGACGGAGGTAGCCGCCTCGGTCAACGGCCAGCTGATGCCGCCGATCATGGGCGCGGCGGCGTTCATCATGGCCACCTTCATCGACATGCCGTACTCGCAGCTGATCATCCACGCGCTGGTGCCGGCGGTGCTGACTTATCTCGGGCTGCTCTATGTCGTGCATCTCGAAGCGCTCAAGCTCGGCCTGCAGGGGCTGCCGCGTGCCGACCTGCCGCCGTTCTGGCCGACCTTCGTGCGCGGTGTGCACTACCTGATCCCGGTCGCCTTTCTGCTCTATGAGCTGATGTGGGCCAACCTCACCCCCGAGCGCAGTGCGCTGAACGCCACGGTCGTGCTCACGGCGCTGATTCTGGTGCAGGAAGTGGTCAAGGGCGTGCGCAGCGGCAATCTTGTTGCCGGGTTGTGGCAGGGCCTGCGCCTGATCGTGTCGGGGCTGGAAACCGGCGCGCGCAACATGACCACGATCGCGATCGCCACGGGTGCCGCCGGTATCATCGTCGGCATGGTCACCATGACCAATCTCGGCTATGGCCTGACCCAGGTGCTTGACGTGCTCTCGGGCGGCAATATCTGGATCGTGCTGCTGCTGAGTGCCATCACCTCGCTGATTCTTGGCATCGGTCTGCCGACCACGGCGAACTATATCGTCATGGCCGCGCTGGTCGCGCCGGTGATCGTGAATCTGTCCGGCGAAGCGGGCCTGGTCGTGCCGCTGGTGGCGGTGCATCTGTTCGTGTTCTATTTCGGCATCCTCGCCGACGACACGCCCCCGGTCGGTCTGGCCGCCTATGCCGCCTCGGCGATCTCGCGGGCTGACCCCATCGCCACCGGGGTTCAGGGCTTCATCTACGACCTGCGCACGGCGATCCTGCCGTTCATGTTCTTCTTCAATCCGGAACTGCTGCTGATCAATGTCGGCAGCTGGTACTACGCGGGCTGGGTGATCGTGACCGCGCTGGTCGGCATGCTCGGCTTCGTGGCCGCGACCCAGGGTTATCTGAAGATCCGCATGTACTGGTACGAGCGCCTGCTCATGCTTGTCGGTGCGCTGCTGTTGCTCAAGCCGGGCAGCTGGACGGATCTGGTCGGCATCGGCTTATTGGCCGCGGTGGTGTTCTGGCACCGCCATCGCGCCGGGGCGCCGCTGGTGCCCACGACGGGGTGATGACCGGCGCAGTGGCCAGCGCACCGCGCCGTGCGGCCCGTCGCGGTATCCTCTCGTCGCCATGAACACGGTCACGCCGAATATCAGCGCCAGCACCAGCGAAACCGACCGGCGCTGGATGCAGCACGCGCTGGCGCTGGCGCGTCGTGCCGAGGCCGCGGGCGAAGTGCCCGTGGGCGCGGTGGTGGTACGCGACGATCAACTGCTCGGCGAGGGCTGGAATTGCCCGATTGCCGAACACGACGCCACCGCCCATGCCGAGATTCGTGCGTTGCGGGCCGCCTGTGCCGCGGTCGGCAACTACCGGCTGCCCGGCGCCACGCTTTACGCCACGCTGGAGCCCTGTGCGATGTGTGCGGGCGCGATCGGCCATGCCCGTATCGAGCGGGTCGTCTACGGTGCGGATGATTTTCGCGCGGGGGCGGTCCATTCCATCTTTTCGGTGTTCGACGAAGCACGCCTGAACCACCGCGTGGCCCATGTCGGCGGCGTGTTGGCCGAGGAGAGTGCGGCGCTTCTGCGAGCCTTTTTCCGCGCCCGCCGCGAAGCGCGCTGAGACGGTCGTAAAAAAGGCCTGCGCAGGGCGCGACGACAGTGATAGCCTGCCGCCCATGAACAAGCAAAAGACATGGCGCGTCGCGGTTCTGCCCGGCGACGGTATCGGCCCCGAGGTCATGGCTCAGGCCACGCGTGCGCTCGAGGCGCTCTGTGAGAAGGAGCCGGATCTTTCGATCGAATGCGAGACCTTCGAATGGCCGTCGCATGCCTGGCACGAAAAGCACGGCGAAAGTGCGCCGGCGGATTATCTCGACCAGCTGGCCGCTTTTGATGCGATTCTGCTGGGTGCGCTCGGCGACCCCGGCCCGATCGACGACCCCAACCGTTATCTGCTTTCGGATGCCGTGTCGCTCGGGCCGCTGCTGCAGATTCGCAAGCACTTCGACCAGTGGGCCTGTGAGCGCCCCTGTCGGCCGTTGCCGGGCGCGCCGCAGTTCCTGGCGGACCCGCGGGCGAAGGATATCGACATGCTCGTCATTCGCGAGAACAGCGAGGGCGAGTACGTGAACCAGGGCGGGCGACAGGCAGTAGGCACGCCCAACGAGATCGCCACCCAGCTGGCGCTGTTCACGCATCGTGCGACCGATCGCATCATTCGGCATGCCTTCGAGCAGGCGCGGATGCGCGCAGCGGAGCGCAAGGCCGAGGGCCGGACGCGCCGCTTCGGCCGCGACGAACGCGAAAGTCAGGTCTGCGTGATCACCAAGCGCAACGCCCAGGCGCATTGGGGCGACATGTATACCGAGATCTTCGCGCGCATCGCCACGGAGTATCCGGACGTTGCCACCCATCATGAGCTGGTAGACGCGGCCTGCATGAAGTTCGTCAGCCACCCGTGGATGTTCGACGTGGTAGTGGCTTCGAACCTGCACGGCGACATCCTCACCGACCTTGCGGCCGTGCTCAACGGCGGCATGGGCGTATCGCCGTCGTGCAACGTCAATCCGGCGGATCGCTCGCGCCCGCCGATGTTCGAGCCGACCCACGGCAGCGCGCCGGATATCGCCGGCAAGAACATGGCCGGTCCCACCGCCATGCTGCTGACCACGGCCATGATGCTGGACTGGATGGGCGTGGAGGATCCGAGCGCCGCGCGGGCGGCCAACCGACTGCGCGACGCCGCATCGGCGGATCTGCTCGCCCACGGCCAGGAGCGCCGGGCGACCGACGCCATCGGCACGGCGATCATCGAAGGCTTCTGAAGCCGCGGGCGGGGCGGTCGCCCAGCGTGTCGCAGCGCGATCGGCCCGTCTGCGTGCGGTGCTTTAGTACGCAAGGCCTGACGGGCAATCGGCAGGGTGTTCACGCAGTGATTGAATCCCCCGTTCATCAGGTCTAGTCTCGCGCGAAGCGCCATCACGAACACCATCTGGAGAACCGCCATGACGGCAAACCGCCCCGGCCACCTGTCCCCGCTGCTCAAGCAGGCCACCCGCGTCGAAGTCGAACGCGGTGAAGGCTGCTATCTGTACGCGAAGGACGGCCAGCGCTATCTGGACTTCACCGCCGGTATCGGCGTGACCAGTACCGGCCATTGCCATCCCAAGGTCGTGGCGGCCGCCCAGGAACAGGTCGGCAAGCTGATCCACGGTCAGTACACCACGATCATGCATCAGCCAATCCAGGATCTGTCCGCGCGTCTGGGCGAGAAGATGCCCGGCGATATCGACGCGGTGTTCTATGCCAGTGCCGGTACCGAGGCGGCCGAGTCGGCGATGCGCTTGATGCGTCACGCCACGGGCCGCCCGAACATCGTCGTTTTTCACGGCGGTTTTCATGGCCGCACCATGGGCTCGGCCTCGATGACAACGTCCGGCACGGCCTACACCGCCGGCCTGCAGCCGATCATGGGCGGCGTGGTCGTGGCGCCGTTCCCGAACAGCTATCGCTATGGCTGGTCCGAGGAAGAGGCCACGGACTTCTGCCTGCGCGAACTGGACTACATCCTGCAGACGATCAGCGCGCCGGGCGATACCGCCGGCATGCTCATCGAGCCGATCCAGGGCGAGGGCGGTTTCATTCCGGCCAATACCCGGTTCATGCAGGGTCTGCGCGAGCGCTGTGACCACCACGGCATGCTGCTGGGCATGGACGAAGTCCAGGCCGGCTATGGCCGTTCCGGCAAATTCTGGTGCCACAGCCATTTCGACGTGCAGCCGGATGTCGTGGTCACGGCCAAGGGCCTGGCCAGCGGCTTTCCGCTGTCGGCCTGTGCCGCGCCGCAGGCGATCATGGAAAAGGGCTGGCCCGGTTCGCAGGGCGGCACCTACGGCGGCAACGCCGTGGCCTGTGCCGCGGCGCTCGCCACGCTCGACGTGATCGAGGGCGAAGGCCTGGTCGACAACGCCGCCGCTCAGGGCGCCCATCTGGGCGAACGCCTGAACGCGATCAAGGACAAGGATGCCGGCATCGGCGACGTGCGCGGCAAGGGCCTGATGATGGGCGTCGAGTTCACCAAGGACGGCAAGCCCGACGGCGACCGCGCCGGCGCGGTCGCGGCCGCCTGCGAAGAGCACGGCCTGCTGCTGCTGCGCTGCGGGCCCGGCAAGCAGGTGGTGCGCTTCCTGCCGCCGCTGGTGGTCAGCCGCGAGCAGATCGACGAAGGGGCCGACATCTTCGCCAAGGCGGTAGAGGCCACGGCCTAGGGCGCTGCGAAAAAACGCGAAGCCTGAAAAGGCCGCCATCTTCGGATGGCGGCCTTTTTTTATGGTTTTCGCATAATTTCTTGTAACGGGGCCAGCGCCGGCCCGCGAACAAACGCCCCTAAACGCAAATCAAAAAAACCAGTGAGTCCCCGGTGAGTGCGTTCTCCCCTGCGCCGTTCAAGCGCTGCAGTAATCATTAGTCCGGTGCGACAGGTTTGTGCACGTACACTAATCGCGCTGATCTTGCGATCGATGGAACGCTTCTGCGAAAGGTTTGCTACTGACCCTTAGCAGACATTTATCGATCCCGACGCAAGCGAAACGCTAGCGAATTGAAAAGATATACAGACCCCGTTATTTTACGGATAGACACCGCCGTTTATTCGCCACCCCCCCCCCCATGCGTGGTGGGTGGAAAATCGCGAGCTGGTTTCACAGCGACGTCCGCTATGGGCGGCGTTAGCACACGCAAGGCCCAATGAACTCACTCATCGAAAACGCGACCGGAGGCAATACGCTGCCCTTTGGCGACGACGCCCTACAGCTGTTGCTGGCCCACACCTTCGCCGATATTCCAGAAGCGGTTGTCGTCGCTGATGCGAACCGGCACATCATTCTCGTCAACAATGCTTTGGTGTCGCTGTTTCGGTATAGCCGGGAGGAGTTGATTGGACTGAGCACGGCCGAGCTGTATGAGGACACGGCCGACTTTCGTGAGCAAGGCCGGAAACGCTTCAATCGAAATGCGCAGGGGCCACACGAGGCCTATCTGATGCGCTACCGGCGCAAGGATGGAAGTGTCTTCGATGGCGAGACGATCGGCGGACGCATTCCCGCTTCGGATGCCTCCGGTGTGCTGTATCTCGGCATTATTCGAGATCTGTCCGGTCGCGTAGCTTCGGAAAAGGCGTTGCACGGCCTGCATGAAATCACGTCCAACCCCGAACTGAGTTTCGCGCAACGGCGGACGGCGATCCTGGAGCTGGGCTGTAAGCACTTCGGGATGCCGATTGGTATCGTCAGTCGCATCGACGGTGATCGCTACGAAATTATCGACGCCGTGGATCGCACAGAATCTTTGGAGGCCGGGCAGGTCTTCGATCTGCCTGAAACCTACTGTTGCAACATGCTTGTCGAAGATGGCCCGTATGCCGTCGATCGAACGGGCGAAAGCGCGCTATGCAACCACCCTTGCTATCAGCGGTTCGCTCTAGAGTCCTACATCGGCGCGCCACTGAAAATCGATGGTGAAACAATCGGGACGCTCAATTTCTCGAGCACCTCCCCGACCGGTGAGTTCACGCAGAACGATCTCGACCTGATCGGCATGTTCTCTCAGTGGCTCAATCACGAGTTGCTTCGTGAGCGAGATTTGGCGGAACTGCAACGCGCACATGATCAACTTAAACAACTGGCCACGCTCGACGAGCTCACAGGTCTAGGGAATCGGCGGCTGATTGCCCAGCAGTTCGAGCGTGAGATTGAACGTGGCCGTCGCTACGCTCGCGCGCTAAGCGTCGTCGTGGTCGACTTCGACAACTTCAAACGCTTGAACGACCGCCACGGCCACGCCGTAGGCGATCGCGCACTCAAGCTGTTCGCCGAACTCGCCAAATCGACACTTCGCGGGGCCGACGCGATCGGCCGCTGGGGCGGCGAAGAGTTCATTCTGCTGTTACCCGACACAGCCGGCGCCTCGGCCATGATTACGGTAGAACGACTGCTGGGTCGTGTTCGTGCCGCAGGCCTGGAAGTCAACGGGGAAAACGTGCCGTTCACTGCGAGTGCGGGCGTCACGACGACGCTGTGCGATGAGCCACCAGAAATTGTCATCGATCGGGCCGACAAAGCGCTCTACGAAGCCAAAGCGCAAGGACGTGATCGGGCGGTACGCAGTGAGTCTACTCTAGGCTGATATTAAGACCTCTAGATCGTAGAACTCTGGTTCGCCGCCAAAGCGATACTGCCGAATACAACCCACGGCAGACTGCGCCTGCTGCGCTGAGAACTTTCCGATCATTAAGTCATTAAACGAGGGAGAGCAGCCGTACGCGTATTTGATATGGCAAGCCAGTCGAACGCTATGGGTTCCCCGAACGGTTGAGAACCCTGTTGGCGTAGCCGGCTTCGGGGGTATCCGAAACCTTGGATTGGTCGCCGTTGGCGCAAGCCATGAACGCCTCGGCGACGCTCGTCGGCGCCCGCGTCGCCAGGCTGACGCCGGCAAAGATCAGGGTGCTCATGGGCAGCCCCCAGACCCCAGTTGGCAGACCGAAGAAGTCGATGCCGCTGACCTCGCTCACGAGCACGCCGAGCCCGGTGATCGTCACACTCGCGAGCACCCCGGTCGCCGTGCCGCGGCGCCAGAAAAACGCGCCGATAATGGCAGGCACGACCACCACCAGCCCGGCCGAAGCCGCAACCGAGAGCACCACGATCAGATCGAGCCTGAGTTGGGCAAACACGAACGCGGCCAATGCGATCACCGGGATGACCCACTGGCCCACCTTGAGCTGGGTGCGCTCAGAAACCGTGGTGCGGCGGTTGGCGTACACGTCGCGCGCCAGCATCGAGGACAGCGTCAGCATGATCGAGTCGATGGTCGACACCGCCGCGGCAAGAATGCCCACCATCACAATCACGGCCAGCACCGGCGGCACGAAGTCCGAACCGAGGAGCGTCGGGGTCGCCTGGTCCGCGCTGGCCAAATCTGGAAACGCGACAATGGCGGCCAAGCCCCAGATCACCGCGACCAGCGTGTAGATCAGGCCGAAGACCATGAAACCGAGAATGAGGCGTCGCATCGCCGTCAACGAGGCCGGCATGAACAGCCGCTGGCTGACCTGCGGGTTCGACAGGCTGAAAAAGAACCACGGCATGGTCAGTCCGACAAACGTCAACAGAGTGAACCGCCCGCTGCCGGGCACCGCCAGCGCTTGCGGATGATCGCGTGCCAGCGTGGCAAACAGCGTGCCGAATCCGCCCAGGGCCTTGACCACGACGATCGCGACCAGCGTTGCCGCCACGATCATGAACGCCGCCTGCAGCGCATCGGTCCACATCACCGAACGGATGCCGGAAATCCAGGTGAACACCACCGCCAGCGCGGTCGCGACCACAGTACCGGTGGTAAACGAAATCGCGCCGTCGGTCATGCCGGATAGCAGATAGCCGACGCCCGCGAGCTGTACCGCGGCGTAGGGGATGAGAAACAGGCAGCTCGTGAGCGTGACCACCACTGACACCGCCCAGCTTTGATACCGGTGGCCCAGCATCTCACTGGGCGTAACGAAGCCGTAGCGGCGGCCGGCCGCCCAGAAACGCGGCCCGAATACCGAAATCAGCGACACGCCGGCGAAATAAACGATCTCGAAGCCGAATGCGCCGATGCCGCCGGCGTAGGTCAGCCCGGCCAGGCCGACGAGCATGAAAGCGCTGTAGGTGGTCGCGCTGTAGCTGAGCGCGGAAACCATGCCGCCCATGCGCCGGCCACCCAGAAAATAGGCGCTCATATCGCTCGACGCACCCGACCGCGCGGCCCAGGCGGTTGCCAGCGCGATTACCAGATAGACGCCGATGGCGAGCCAGATCAGGCCGCTACTCATCGAGTTCTCGATCGTCGGTAAAATCTCGGGTGATCAATACGTTGACGGCGAACACGGCTATTCCGATCAGGGTCCAGACTAGAAAACTGCCGTACCACGCATGAACGTCGCGAAGCGGCCCGTAGGGCAATACAAAGGCAACGACGACCAGGGCCCAGACGGCCCAGATCCAGCGGCTCGTTCGCGTGTACTCCTCATCCGTTGCAGGCTCAGCGGCCCTACCTTACAGGCAGGGCAAGCGACCAACTGCGATCCCCGACAGGCTGCGACATTACGCCACGGCCGAGTAGCTGGCTTGACCTAGATATCAGCTAGATAAGTCGATGGCCATGAGCTTCGCTTTCGGCGGCTATCGACCCGAAGCCGACGTAAATAGGTTGGTGAGAGCGAGTCGTCAGTCCCTCGCTCCTTCCACGGCCACCTCTATTTTTAGCTCCTGAATCATGATGTTCAGAGCGTAGTCAGTCCCCAGCAGATAAAACCGATTGACAGTCGGTTTTCGGGGGCAGAGACTAGCTTCTCAGATCGCGAGAGGTTCAGTAGATGGCCAAGGGACAAGTCAGCCTACCTTTAGGCGATCTTGAGATCGCCGTAATGGAGCACCTCTGGTGCGCCGGATCGGCTGACGTCAAAGCGACGTATGAGGCGCTCCAAGGTGACGCGCCGCGGAGCCTTAATACAGTTCAATCGACCCTAGAGCGGCTCGCCCGCAAGGGGTTGCTGAGTAGGCAAAAGCATAGCCGAGCCTATGTCTACTCGCCGCGCCTTAGTCGCGAAGACCTGTTGCTGCAGACAACCAGCCAGATCGCTGAGAGCCTGGGCGCCAATAATTCGAATGCCCTGCTCGCCGCGTTTTTAAACCTGGCCGGTAAAGAAGACGACGATAGCCTCGATCGATTGCAGCGACTCATCGACGAGCGTCGAAACAGCGAGCCCAAGTAATGAGCGGCTGGATTCATGCGGCTTCAAGCTACGCGCTGCTTCTCACTGTCGGCGTCATCTTCGGAGCGCTTCTGAGTGGGTTTGCTTTCGGGCGCTTGAAATCGCGCTTGGCTCAGACAGGTCCAACGGCACGCGCGCGCTTACTTTTCGTTTTGTTGCTACTGCCGATCTTTGTGGCCCTTGCGCTCGCGGTGGCTTTTTCCGCCCCCCTGGCTTATTTCGACGCGGGGCACGGATGGCACTGTGGCGGCGATACGGACGGGTACGCTGCGCTTTGCCAGTGGCATGCTCCTCAGGTCGTGTTACCGGGCTGGCTAGCTCTGACAGGCCTTTCGTTGGGCTTGCTTGCCGTGGCTGCTTCTCTTTTCGGGGTGCGACGCTTTGTGAGCGCCCTCGACAAGCTCAAGACACTCCAGCGGATGGCGCAGCCTGCTGAGCGGTCAGACTACTTCCGCCTTGAGACATCAAACCCGTTTGGTTTTGCCGCCGGCCTCAAACGGGGGCAAATATTCGTAAGCCGCGGTTTGGAAAACTCGCTTAGCGCCGGAGAGCTTGAAATTGTTCTGGCGCACGAACGCGTTCATATTCGTCGACACGACATCCTGTTCGGTTTGGCCGTTCAAGCACTGTCCTACCTGATGTGGCCTGAGACGGGGCGCAGCCTGCGGGCTCAGTGGCGATTGGCTATCGAGCAGCGGTGCGACGAAACGGTGGCCGAGCACGTCGGCGATCGCCTACGCGTCGCGGCTTGTCTCGTAACCGTAGCGCGACTTCAAAAGGGCTGCTCGGCGCAGCACAATAACGTCGTAGCCTGCCACTTGATCGATAGCGATCTCACCACACGTGTCGAATCGCTGTTGGCTGGGCCGGTATGCTCATATCCGCGCGTGTCGGTATGGATTGCGGGAATCGTGGCGTTCGCTTCGGCGAGCAGTCTCGCAATCGGAGTCAAACTGCATCACTGGACCGAATGGCTCCTTCCGGTGGTGGGACATTGAGCGTGCTTGCCCGCAACACCTTAATTCTTGCGACGGCCACATGGGTTCTGTTTGCGACCTGTTTGGCTCATGCGCAAGCACCGCTTACCGTCGCAGAAGCCGAACGCACGGCCTTGGCACGCGAGGGACTCATTCAGCTTCTTAGCGCACGGCGCGACAGCGCTGCTGGCGACGTCACGGCCGCTTCGGCTTGGCCTAACCCCGAGCTGTCGGTATCGCGGGAGTCGATTGATCTGGCCAATACGACATCACGCGAACGCTTCTACTGGCTATACCAGTCCATCGATGTATCAGGCGAGCGTGGTCTTCGCAGCGACGCCGCATCTCAGCGCCTCGAAGCGGCGCAACATGCAGCCAGCGCAGAGCGCCTTGAGATTCGGGCACAAGTGCAACGATTGTTTTTCGAAACGCTCTATCAACAATCCAAGTTGCAGATCGTTAAGCGATCGCAGCAGCGCTTGGCTTCTCTAGTGACCCGGGTGCGCAAGCAACACGAGGCCGGGCAAGCGGCAGCCTATGACGTGGTTCGTCTGGAGCGAGCCTTATCAGCGCTGGATACTCGCGCGGTGCGCGCGAGCGCCGAACGCAAGCGCGTCTACTCCGAACTTATGGCACTGCTGGGAATGGAGGACATCGAGTCGGCGAGGCCGCTCGAGGGGCAGATCATGCCAACGGCGCCGTTGTCTCTGGACGCCTATCTCGAGCAGGGCAACGGCCTACCCAGACTGAAAGAACTTAAAGCGCGGGCCAGAGCCGACGAATTGACCGCTCGCGCAGAACAGCGCGCCGCGATCCCGGATATAAGGGTCGGCGTCGGCCGCAAGGAACTCCGGGAAAACGGACGTCAGTTCGACGGCAACATGGTAAGCCTGAGCATCAGCGTTCCATTGTTCGATCGGAATCAGGGCGAGCGCGCAAGAGCGCGCGCGAATGCGGTCGCCAAGGAGGCGCAGCACAGCCTCGCAAGAGCGCGACTTACCGGCGAGATTCGCGGGCGTCGGGACAAACTTCAGGCGCTGATCAAAAGTGCCAAGCGTTTTGAACGAAACGACACTGAAACCGCTGGCGCCTTGCTCCAAGCTGCTGAAGCGGGCTATCGCGGTGGAGAAGCCGGTGTGCTCGAACTCGTCGATGCATACCAGAACGTGCTCGACGCGCAGCTGCGTCTACTCGAATTTCAGAAGCACGCACGAGATACGTTCATTGAACTGGAAACACTCAATCCGAGGATTACTTATGTGGAATAAAACGCTGTCCATCGGCTTACTCGTCGCTGCGCCGCTTCTGGTCGCCGCTGGTAGTAGCCAGGCCGGAGAGGGCCATCCGCACGACGGCGACCAGGCGCACGCTGACAACGCATCGCACGCCGGGCACGAAAAAAAGGCGCCCGAGACACAGAGCTTTTATAAGGAGGGAAACTCAGAGAAAGCCGACGCGGCCGCAGACGAGACACCTGAGCACAGTCATGAAGGCGAAGATGGCAGCCACACCCATTAGACGGCTGGCCTCTTCGTTGGGCGTGCTGATTGCGCTTTCTGCTTGCAGCGCCGATCACGATCAGGGGCACGGACATGCCCACGACGAGAATGGCCATGAGCAGCGGCCGTCTCTCGTGTATACGGAATACGCTGACAATAGTGAGCTATTCGTCGAGTTTCCGGCGCTTGTAGCCGGAATGGACTCGCAATTTGCTGCACACGTCACTCGGCTTTCAGATTACGGTCCAGTACAGGAAGGCATTCTCGACGTGCGGTTGATGCGTGATGGCGAAACCCATGCGCGTTTTCGCATCGGCGCCCCGACGCGGCCCGGTGTCTTTACACCCGTGGTCCATCCTCGAGACGCGGGCGTCTATAGCCTTAACGTGACGGTGGAAACGCCCGAGCTGACGGCCACTTATGATCTAGGCCAGATCACCGTCCATGCGACCCCTGATGCCGTGGAGGGCGACAGCTCTGAATCGGGCGGTACCATCAGCTTTCTGAAAGAAAAGCAGTGGCAGGCGGAGTTCGGTACAGACGTGATCGCCGAGCGCCACCTCGAAGCAACGGTGTTCGCGACCGCGGAACTACAACCACCGGGTGATCGCACCGCACGCGTGCGAGCCCCTGCGGAAGGCCACTTCTCCGCCTATGGGGACCGCTACCCAGTGGTCGGCGCAGAGGTCAAACAAGGCGAGCGAATCGGCACTTTGCGGGCGCGATTGGGCAGCGGCGTGGATCTCGCCAGTCTTCGTCTCGCCGTGGAGCGTGCGAACGCCCGGCTGCGTCTCGCACGTGAGGACGTGGCGCGTCTTTCCGGGCTTCTCGAGGATGGGGCGATCGCTGCACACCGGGTGCGCGAGGCGCGCAACGAGGCAAGCATAGCGCGCGCCGAACGCGACGCCGCTAGGTCTCGTCTGGAGCAGTATCAAGGAGGCGACCAAGATAGCGGCGTACCCCTGGTAGCGCCCATCAGTGGTCGTATCGTTGAGGTCAGCGTGGTTCCTGGCGAAGCCGTGGGCTCCGATCAGGTACTCATGCACATCGCGGCGAGCGATAAACGCTGGCTAAGAACACGCATCCCCGAGGCCGACGCCAATCGCTTGCAGCAGCCGAGCGGCGCATGGTTCGAGCTCAACGGCAAACGCAAGGAACTGCGCGTCGATCGAAATGCACGGCTCATCACATCTGGCGGCGTGATAGACCCGGTCAGCCGCACGGTGCCCGTCATCTTTGAATTCGACGCCGATGACGCAACGCCGCTTGTCGGCCAGGGGTTGGACGCCCATGTATACACCGGTGAGCGCGTGAAATCTTTGGCGGTACCCCGCGGTGCAATCATCGAGGACGATGGCCAGCCGGTCGTATACATACAACGCGGGGGTGAGAGCTTCGAGAGGCGCCCCGTCACGTTGGGACTGCGTGGTGTTGACTATATCGCGGTCCATAACGGTGTCGAATCGGGCGACCGCGTTGTCGTCCACGGCGCCTACCAAGTGCGTCTGGCAGCCGCGGCACCGGCTGAGGCCGGCCACGGCCACGCCCACTAGCCAGCTGGCGAATTCATGATTGACCGGATTATCCGTGCCTCGCTGGCGAATCGCATTCTTGTGCTGGCAGTCGCGTCGTTTTTATTGGTCTGGGGCGGCTGGCAGGCGCTGCGCACGCCAGTGGACGTATTCCCCGACCTGACCGCACCGGCGGTCACCATCGTGGCTGAAGTGCACGGCATGGCGCCGCAGGAAGTCGAGAAACTGGTCACGTTTCCGATCGAGACCGCCATGAACGGGGCAGCCGGGGTACGACGTGTTCGGTCCAACACGACCGTCGGGCTGGCCGTCATCACCGTCGAATTCAACTGGGATACCGATATCTATCGGGCGCGGCAGATCGTCACCGAGAAGCTCCAGACCGCGCGCAGCCAATTGCCACCCGACATTCCCTCGCCTGTACTCGCACCGATTACCTCGGTCATGGGCGAAATCATGTTCGTGGCGCTGGTCTCGGACGCCCACGATCCGATGGCGATGAAGACCGTTGCGGACTGGACCATTCGGCGGCGACTACTGGCCGTGTCCGGCGTTGCACAAGTCATTCCCATCGGTGGCTTGACCCGCCAATACGAGGTTCAGTTACAACCCGAACGACTGGCCGCCTACCGGTTGACCACCGGCGAGGTGATCGACGCGCTGGGTCAGACCAATCAAAGCGCTGGGGGCGGTTTTTACGCTCAGAATGACCAGGAGTTCCTCATCCACGGCCGCGGCCGAGTCGAAAACGTCGACGATATCCGGCAGACCGTGGTTGCCCGACGCGATGGTGTGCCCGTCAAGGTCAGCGATCTCGGCGCGGTCGAGATCGGGACGGCACCGCGGCGCGGCACCGGGAGCTATCGGGCGCAAGATGCCGTAATTCTCGGTATTCAGAAACAGCCGGGCGCCAATACACTGGCCCTGACCGAACGCCTTGACACCGCAATCGCGGACATCGAAACGTCCCTACCCAAGGGCATGCGACTCGAGACCGACGCGTTCCGTCAGGCCGATTTCATCGGCTTGGCCATCGAGAATCTTTCGGCCGCGATCCGCGACGGCGCCGTTCTCGTTGTAGCGATCGTTTTCATATTTCTGGTCAGCGTGCGGGCGACCTTGATCACCCTGCTGGCATTGCCGCTTTCGGTGATCGCCACGGTTCTCGTGATGCGCGCCACCGGCGCCACCATCAACACGATGACACTCGGGGGCATTGCGATAGCGTTGGGCGCTCTTGTCGATGACGCCATTATCGTCGTCGAAAACATCGTGCGTCGCTTACGAGAGAACGGGACCGTACCCGATAACCAGCGGCGCCCTGCACATCAAGTTGTTTTCGAAGCGACTCGCGAAATCGAATCGTCGATCGTCTTTGCGACTCTGATAATCATTCTGGTTTTCGTTCCGCTGTTCTTTTTAACGGGTATCGAGGGCCGCCTGTTGCAGCCGCTAGGCCTCGCCTACGTTCTTTCGCTCGGCGCATCGCTGCTCGTGGCTCTGACCGTTACGCCCGTGTTGAGTCTGGGGCTCCTCTCACGTTCGAAGGCGGTCGGCGGCACGCACGACAGCCGGCTTATCGCAGTCCTCAAGCGCGGGTATCAGCCGCTGTTGACCGCGTCTTTGCGTCACTGGCGGATCGTTGCTCTCGGTTCGACCGCCATGCTGGTAGTCGCGATCGTCTTATTAAGCCAAGCCGGACGCTCTTTCCTGCCGGAATTCAACGAGGGCAGTTTGACGCTTAGCGTGGTAACACTTCCTGGCACATCGCTGGAGAAATCCGATGCCATTGGGCAACGCGTAGAACGGGTCCTGCTGGACACGCCTGAAGTCGTCGCGACGGCTCGCCGTACAGGTCGCGCGGAGCTCGATCCACACGCTCAGGCGGTATACGCCTCGGAAATCGATGTCAGCCTCACATCGTCGGGTCGCAGCAAAGCGGCCGTTCTGTCGGAGCTGCGTGAAGAACTCGGCGCGATCGCAGGCGCCAACATCATCATCGGGCAGCCGATCTCACACCGTATCGATCATATGCTCTCGGGCACACGCGCCAACATTGCGATCAAGATCTTCGGTGAGGAGCTGGCCAAACTCGAACGTTTGGCGACACAGGCAGAACGTCTGGTCACGGATGTGCCCGGCGCTGTCGACGTGTCACTTGCCAGCCGCGCTCAGGTTCCGTTTCTGAATATCGATTTCGATCGGCAGGCGTTGGCACGTTATGGCCTTACCGTCGGTCAGGTCGGTGAATTCCTGGAAACCGCCTTTAGTGGCACGGAAGTCTCTCAGATCCTCGAAGGCCAGGCTGCATTCGACTTGGTCGTGCGTTATCCGCCCCGCTTCAAAGAGAACCTGGACGCGATACGTTCCACTCTAATCACGACCGCTTCCGGCGCGCAGGTTCCGCTCCATGCCGTCGCCACGCTCAGCCATGACTACGGTCCTAACAACATCAGCCGCGAGAACGTTCAGCGTCAGCGCGTCGTTGCCGCTAACGTCGCGGGACGAGATCTTGTCAGCGTCGTCAACGACATTCGACAGACACTCGACCGCGAATTGGACTTGCCGACTGGTTATCACATCGAGTACGGCGGGCAATTCGAGAGTGCAGCGGATGCATCGAGAACGCTATTGCTCCTCGGGGCTTTAGTCATTGCAGGCATATTCCTGCTGCTCATGATGGCCTTGCGGTCTTCGCGAGACGCAATCTTGGTCATGTTGAATTTGCCACTGGCGTTGATCGGGGGCGTCATCGGCGTCTATATCGCTGGTGGGATCGTCTCCATCGCCGCAATCATCGGCTTCATCACACTGTTCGGTATTGCGACCCGTAACGGGGTGATCATGGTGGATCACATCCAACGATTGCATGCGACCGGCGAAGCCGCGACGCCGCTCGATGCGGTACGACGCGGCGCGAATGAACGCTTGGCGCCGATTTTGATGACAGCGTTGGCGACCGGCCTCGCGCTCGTGCCACTCGCGCTGAGCCTTGGCAAGCCGGGCAGCGAGATTCAGGCGCCGATGGCTTTGGTCATTCTGTTTGGATTGATCTCGTCTACCGCGCTCAACATGCTCGTGGTGCCTGCGCTCTACTCCCGTTTTGGCTCGATCATGCAGGCGCCTCGCGAGAGCAACCATCAGGCGACCTAATTAATACGGTTCGCTTATTTGCCGAACCACCCGCAGTTGCTGCGGGTGGCTGTACTTCGTACTTAGAAAAAACCGATCAGAAAGCCAAGACCCATTAGCGCCAGAATCGAGGCGGAGACTAAGGTCAACGCATGCTGCGCATGTTCGATTCGATGGCTGAGGTGCGACAAGCCCTGGATCAGCAAAAGCGTGAGCACGACGAGCGCGACGATTACTGCCGTCGCATAAATGAGCATCAACGAAAGACAGCTTCCGGAACCCGCACACATGGCGATGATCTGGAATTCCTCTTCGTGAACGAAGCCCAGCGTAAACGCAAATACGGCCAGTGCACCGAGACCCGCCTTGGTATCGAGATTTGAAGCGTGATGGTCGTGGTGGTGACCCCCAGCCTGAAAGGCACTACGCGTCTGCCAAGTCGCTAGCGCCAACCCATCATCTCGACGACCTTCGTGCAAAGTAAACGCGGCGGCCAAATTTCTCGACGCTCGCATCTGCCTACCCATTAGCCGACGCTCTTACTTGGCGCGTGGTGCTGTTGTGGAGCGGCACCGCAAATCAGCCGTACTGTGCCGGCTACGGCGGCGATTGGCGAGTAGCAATGGGCCCACAATGGTCTGGGCGAGGCCCGCGATATCGAGCCTATCGATCGCGAGTTCGAGTTGACCATGCAGGCGCTACAGGCTGAACGAACCGGCTGAGAGTGTTGCTCTCAGCCTGCAGGCGCGAGCAGGGTCCGCATCGCCTCGAAGATCGCCGCCATCGAAGCCGGCTCGCGACCGGGCCCGCCGCCACAATGGCCCCAGTCGGATTCGAGCACGCGGCATTCGGCGCCGGGGATCTGCGCGGCGTCGTTGCAAGCGTCCTCTGCCGTGAAGTACAGATCGGTGCGGGACGGCATCAGGATAGTGCGCGCGCGGATCGTGGCCAGTGCTTGCGCCGTATCGCCGTCGAAGCCGGGCATTGCCGCAATATCGGCGTGCTGCCAGGTATCGAGCATGGCGAGCAGGTCATGGGCGTTCTGGGCGAGATGATCGGCTTCCCAGTGGTCGAGCAGGGCGGCGATGCTTTCGAAGCCGAGCGCGCGATAGAGACCGTCGCGAAAGAAGCGCTGTGAATAGGCCCAGCCGACGTAGACACGGGCAAAGGCGCGTAGCCCGCGCATGGGTGCCTCGCCCCGTGCCAGGGCCGGGTCTGCTTCGAGTGCGGCTTTTACACCGTCGAGGAACAGCGCGTTGTGCGGGTAGCAGTGCGCGGTCGCGCACACAGCCAGCGCCGCGCCGACGCGTTGCGGAAACAGGGCGGCCCACTGCAGCGCCTGCATGCCGCCCATCGACCAGCCGGCAACCAGGCGCGGGGCGGCGTCTTCGAAGCGTGACGTAATCAGCTGCTGCTGAGCGCGCACGTTATCGGCCAGGGCGATCGAGGGAAACTTGGCGCCGCGCTGAGGCGGGGCAGCATTGCTCGGCGAAGTCGATTCGCCGTTGCCGAACAGGGCCGGGACGACAATGCAGTAGTCGCCGGGGGCGAGCGGGCTGCCCGGATGCTCGACCCAGGTGCGATTGCTTGCCATCGCACCACCATAGTGCGTTGGCAGCACCACGAGGTTGTCTCGTTTCGTGTTCAGCGAGCCCTTCGCCAGGTAGGCGATCCGGGCGTCTTGCAGAACGGCGCCGCTGTCGAGCGTGAAATCGCCGAGCTCGAAATAGTCTTCAACCCATTGTTCTTCATTCATATTTCGATCCGTCATCTGCATCGTGGTTAAAGGGTGGTTCGAATTAAATATACAGGCTGGCATGTATATTGTAAGTCCTGATTCGGAACGCGGTGCAGCTGCGTTCGAAGTGCAGGGCGATTCTGCTCTGCCGTTTCATACCGGAACCAAGGACCGATTCGATGGGAAATGTCGTGGATACCGCTTCGCTACAGGCGAGTCTTGCAGAACAGGGCGTGAAGTACGCGATGGCCAGTTATGTGGATATCCACGGCTGCGTGAAAGGCAAGTTCGTGCCGCTCGATCACCTGGACAACATGTTCAAGGGCAGCGAGCTATATACCGGCGCGGCGCTGGACGGCGTGCCGCAGGATATTTCCGATAACGAAGTCGCCGCGATGCCGGATGCCGACTCGGTTGCGGTCTGTCCGTGGGACACGCGCCTGGCCTGGTTCGCGGGTGATCTGCATCTCGACGGCGAGCCATTCGAGGCCTGCTCCCGCACCATTCTCAAGCGCCAGCTCGAACGCGCGAAGGCGTTGGGTTTCACTTTCAATCTGGGTATCGAGACCGAGTTCTTCCTGTTTCGCGAGACTGAAGACGGCGGCTTCGCGCCGCTCAGCGAACGCGATTCGCTGGCCAAACCCTGCTACGACCCGCGCGGGCTGATGGACAACCTGCCGATCATCGACGAGCTGGTGGAGGCCATGAACGGCCTGGGCTGGGATGTCTATTCCTTCGACCACGAGGACGCCAACGGCCAGTTCGAGACCGATTTCAAGTTCGCCGACGCACTGACCATGTCGGATCGTTTCGTGTTCTTTCGCATGATGGCCAACGAGATCGCGCGCAAGCACGGCGCCTTCGCGAGCTTCATGCCCAAGCCGTATTCGGACAAGACCGGCAGCGGCGCCCACTACAACATGTCGCTGGCCGATGCCGAGACCGGCGAGAACCTGTTCGCGCCCGACGCCGGGGACCCCTTTGGCTGTGGCGTCTCCGAGCTGGGCTACCAGTTCATCGCCGGCGTGCTCAAGCATGCGCGGGCGATAAGCGCGGTGATCGCCCCGACCGTGAACAGCTACAAGCGCCTGGTCCGCCAGGGCAGCATGTCCGGCTCCACCTGGGCGCCGGTGTTCGCCTGCTACGGCAACAACAACCGCACCAACATGATCCGCATTCCCGGCGTGGGCTCGCGCGTGGAATGCCGTGCGGCGGATATTGCATGCAATCCCTATCTGGGCGCGGCGCTGGTGCTCGCGGCCGGTCTCGAAGGCATCGAGAACGCCATGGATGCCGGCGAGCCGCACCGCGAAAACATGTACCGCTACAGCGATGCCGAGATCGACAAAATGGGCGTAACCATGCTGCCGCGCACGCTGGGCGAGGCGATCACCGATTTCGCTGCCGATCCGCTGGCCCGCGAGGTCTTCGGCGAGGCCATGTTCGGCGCCTATGTCGATTTCAAGCAGGCCGAGTGGGAGAGCTATCACACCGCCGTGTCGCGCTGGGAAATCGAACGCTATCTCAAGCTTTTCTGAACCGTTTTTGTCGAGGCCACTGAATCATGAACCGGGAGAAGATACCGATGCACCTGAAGAAACGCCTGATGATCGCCTGCGTGGCGATCACACTCACCGCACTGAGCCTTGGCAGCGCCCAGGCCGCCGAAAAACGCGACTCGTTCCGGATCGCCTGGACGATCTATGCCGGCTGGATTCCCTGGGACTATGTGAAGACGTCCGGGATCATGGATAAATGGGCCGACAAATACGATATCGATGTCGAGATCGTGCAGATCAACGACTACATCGAATCCATCAACCAGTACACCACCGGCCAGTTCGACGGCGTGGTGGCCACCAGCATGGATGCGCTCTCGATTCCCGCCGCTTCCGGTGTGGATACCACGGCGCTGATCGTCGGCGACTACTCCAACGGCAACGACGGTATCGTCTCCAAGGACGCCGAATCGGTGGCCGATCTCGAGGGCGAGACGATCAACCTCGTGCAGCTGTCGGTGTCGCACTACCTGCTGGCTCGCGCGCTGGAAGAAAACGGCCTGTCCGAACCGGACGTGAACCTGGTGAACACGTCGGACGCTGATATCGTGGCTGCCTTCCAGGGCAACACCGTGCGTACGGTCGTGACCTGGAACCCGCTGCTGAGCACGGTCGCCGAAACGCCGGGCGCGCATGAAATCTTCGATTCCAGCCAGATTCCGGGCCATATCAAGGATCTGACCCTGGTGAACACCGAAACGCTGGAAGCCAATCCGGCGCTCGGCAAGGCGCTGGTCGGCGCCTGGTACGAAATGATGGCCGATCTCGGTGCCGATACCGACAAGGGCCGCGAGATCCGTGCCTATCTGGGCGAGGCCTCCGGTACCGACCGCGAAGGCTATGAAGCCCAGCTCGACGGCATGAAGATGTTCTGGACGCCGGATGCGGCGATCGAATTCATCTCCAGCGACGAAGCGTTCGATGCCATGGACAGCGTGCGCCAGTTCTCCTTCGAGAAGGGCCTGCTGGGCGAAGGCGCGCGCAGCGCGGACTTCGTGGGCATTGAATTCCCCAACGATCGGATGCTCGGCGACGAGAACAACGTCAATCTGCGCTTCGATACCACCTATATGCAGATGGCCGCCGACGGCGCGCTCTAGTCCACGGCGTGCATGACCCGCGGGCGGTCGGCACGAATGCCGGCCGCCCGTCTTGCGTGCAAGTGCCGCCCTTGTCGATGATGACGCCATGAGACGCACCCCCGAACAGGCCGAACAGACCCGGCTCAAGGTCATCGATGCCGGCCTGCGGCTGTTCAGCCAGTCCGGCTATTCCGGCACCACGCTGGCCATGATCGCCAAAGAGGCGGGCATGAGCCGCGGCCCGATCTACTGGCATTTCCAGAACAAGGACGAACTCTTCGAGGCGGTGATCGCCTATTCGCAGACGCCGTTACAGCGGCTCGTGACCGCCGCGAGCGCGAACACGCCCGACCCGGTCGCGCGCATGAGCGCCTTCATCGAAGGCTGGTTCGATCTGCTGGTGCGCGACAAGCGCCACCGCCAGTCGTTCGAGATCCTCATGAACAAGACCGAGCTCACCCAGCGCATGGCGCGTACCGTGCGCCGTGAGCGTCAGCTCACCCGTTCGATCATCGAACTGTTCGAAACGCTCGTCGACGATGCGCGGGCACAGGGGCTGTTACCCGAGGGCGATCCCGCCGACCTGCTGGCGCTGCAGACCTATACCTATCTCATGGGCGTGACCCAGACCTGGCTGTTCTCGCCGCGGCTGTTCTCGCTGCGCGAGCGCAAGGATTATTTCCACCGCAAATGCCTGGCCACGCTGTTCGACAGCGCAGCCACCGCGGCCAAGCCGGAACAGACCGCCAGCGGCTGACGGCCCCACACTGGCCAGCCCGGTGTTCGCGCTGTCATCGTCCGTTGATGCCGGGGACCGCAACCTGTCATGTGGCGCCGGCAGGGTAAGCGAATCCGAACACGCACGGGGGATTCCATGGGACGCTCTTTCCAGGCGACGCGCGCGCTTTGCCTGCTCGCCACGGCGCTTTTTTGCTGTTTCGCGACCGGCGCCCATGCGCAGTCGTCGATTCTCATCAACGAACTGGATGCCGATACGCCCGGCACCGATAGCGCCGAGTTCGTCGAACTCAGCGACGGCGGGGCAGGCAATACCCCGCTGGATGGCCTCGTGCTGGTCTTCTACAACGGCAGCAACGACGAAAGCTACGCGGCCTTCGATCTCGATGGCGCGGTGACATCCGACAACGGTTACTACCTGCTCGGCAATGCCGGAGTGGCGGGCGTGACCACGACCTTCGGCGGCAACGGTCTGCAGAACGGGCAGGACGCGATCGCGCTCTATGTGGGCGACGCGGACGATTTCCCCAGCGGTACCGCGGTGACGACCGACAATCTCGTCGATGCCGTGGTCTATGGCACCAGCGACAGCGACGATCCCGAACTGGCGGTTCTGCTCGCCGAGGGCGCGCCGCAGCTCGACGAGGCCGCCAACGGCGACAAGGACAACGAGTCCCTGCAGCGCATGCCCGATGGCAGCGGCACGGGCCGCGACACCGCCACTTTCATGGCCGCGCCGGCTACGCCGAACGCCGAAAACGGCAGTGGCGGCGGGTTCGGCACGCCGGGCGACGATGACGGCATGCCCGACGATGCCGTCACCGGCCTGCGTATCTACGATATCCAGGGCGCCGCGCATGTTTCGCCACAGGCTGGCAACGCCGTGGCCGGCGTGCCCGGCGTGGTGACCGCCGTGACCGGCAACAGCTTCTATTTTCAGGATCCGGCCGGCGATGGCGACGATGCCACCAGCGATGCGGTGCTCGTATTCACCGGCGGCACGCCAACACGCTTCGACGGCTCGCCGGTGGCTGTGGGCGACGTGGTCGAAGTGGCCGGCACGGTTACCGAGTTCTATCCCGGCGGCGACGAAACCAACCTGCCGACCACCGAAATCGTGACCGGCGGCGACGGCAGCACCCGCCTGATCGCCGACCCGGGCGCGGTATTCGACGCCACCGAGATCACGCCGGTGACCATCGGCCAGGGCGGCCGCCCGGCGCCGAACGCGATCATCGACAACGACACCGACGGCAACGTGACCGAAGACGCCGACACGGTCTTCGACCCGGCCGAGGACGGCCTGGATTTCTATGAAAGCCTCGAGGCCATGCGCGTGCGCGTCGCCCAGGGCATGGCCGTCGGCCCGACCAGCGATTTCGGCGAGATATTTCTCGTGCCGGACGCCGGCGCGAACGCAACCGGCATCAATGCCCGCGGCGGCATCACCCTGGTCGAGCGCGGCGAAGGCGTCGACTACAACCCCGAGCGTATCCAGATCGACGACACACTGCTCGACGACGCGATGCCGGCCGTGAATACCGGCGCGCTGTTCAGCGAGGTGGTCGGCGTTCTCGGCTACGGTTTCGGCAATTTCGAGATCCTGCCCGACACCCTGGTCGAGCCGCAGCCGTCCGCGCTGTCGCGCAGCGATATCGGCCTGCTGGCCCGCGGCGACACGCTGAGCGTGGCCGGCTACAACGTCGAGAATCTCGACCCCAACGACGACGATGGCGATACCGACGTGGCGGACGGCAAGTTCGAGGCGATCGCGACACAGATCGTCCAACGCCTCGGTGCGCCGGACATCGTGGCCCTGCAGGAAGTCCAGGACAACGACGGCTCGGCCGGCAGCGCGATTCCCGAGGGCGGTTCGGCCGCCGATCTCGTGGTCGACGGCGACGAGACCCTGGCGCGACTGGCGGATGCGATCGTCGATGCCGGCGGGCCGCGCTACGACTATGCCGAAGTGGCCCCCGAAGCACTGGCCGACGGCGGTCAGCCGGGCGGCAATATCCGCGTCGCCTATCTCTATGACGCGAGCCGCGTGATCCTGGTCGAGGGCAGCAACGGCGCTGGCGACGCCACCACCGCAACGGCGGTGTCCGCCGACGCCGACGGCCGGCTGGCCATCACGCTCAACCCCGGGCGCGTCGCGCCGACCGATCCCGCTTTCGACAACAGCCGCAAGTCGGTGGCGGCGCTGTTCGCTTTCCGCGGCCAGCGCGTGCTGCTGGTCAACAATCACTTTTCGTCGAAGGGCGGCAGCTCGCCGCTGTTTGGCACGCTACAGCCGTACGTTAACGGCTCCGAAGACGAGCGCGTGGCCCAGGCCGCGGTGGTCAACGCGTTCGTGGACGACGCGCTCGCCGCGGTGCCCGAAGCGCGCATCGGGCTGGTCGGCGACTTCAACGAGTTCGGATTTCTGCCGCCGCTGAAAACGCTGATCGGCGCCGACGACGGCGCGCCGGTCGTCGCCGATCTGCTCGATACGCTGGATGCGACCGCGCGCTATACCTATGTCTTCGAAGGCAATTCCCAGGCGCTCGATCACTTCTTCGTGAGCCCCGCCTTGGCGGCCGCAGCCAGGGTGCAGGTCGCGCACGTGAACGCCGAGTTCGCCGATCAGGTCAGCGATCACGATCCGATCGTGGCGCGCTTCGATCTGTCGACGGGCGATGCCGGCGACGCAGGGTACACCGCTGACGACGACAGCGACGGTGGCTCGGGCGGCTGCACGCTGGGCAACGGGCGCGACGCCAGCCTCGTGCTCTTGCTGTGCGCCGCGATCGTCACGCTAGGCTGGCGTCGTCGCCGTCGCGTGCCGGCGACGGACGCCTTCTGAGCGCGTACCGCGACGTCTCAATCGCGCCGCGCCGAGCGGTGCATGTTGCGGTCGCGGTGACGGCGCGTGTGCGCGTGTGCGCGCGTCGCGCCTCGCGGCTGTCGTGGCGCCCATGCGTGGCATGCCGTGCACGATGGTCGTAGCCGTGATGATCGCGATGACCGCGTTTGGCGTGACGGGCTTCATGCGCACGCCGCACGGCTTTGGCGTGCTGTCGGGCGCGGCGCTCCCGATAGAGGTCGCGGCGCACGGCCTCGCGATGGTGCCGGTCGTAACGCGAATCGTGGCGATAGACGGGGCGCGGGTCGTAGCGGCGGTCATGGTGGTAGTCGTTATGCACGACATGGCCCACGCGGTAGCCGTTCGCATAGCGCCCCTGTCCGTCGTAGGCGCAGCCGGCGAGATAGCCGACGAGCAGCAGGCAGAGCATCTTTTTGAGCATGGTGAGTCTCGGTGACGGGCTTCGTCACGAGCGTCGCCGCGCATGCCTGAACGGCGCGTGAAAGCGGCGCGGGTCGGGTAGTGCACAACGCCTTTCGGGCCGCCAAGCGGTTGAGAATGCTTGGGCCCGGTTTGTCTCCGCGCGCTGCTACGGTCATCATACGTGCCCATTCACGGTCGAGTGGCGCGCCCGCGGTGCGCGCCCACGATCCATACGCTCCCTGGTCTCTGCCGAGGAAAGACGCACCATGAATCGAGCCTGTGCTTCGCGAACGGCGTTCGACGCCCTGCGGATATTCGTTCTTTTCGTCACCATCGCGCTTGCGGTCGCAGCCCCCCAGGCCGTGGCCCAGCAACAGGACGAGGCGCCCAGCGGCGACAACGCCAGCGAAGTGCTGCCGCTGAGCCAGCTTGCGGATCTGTTGGAAAACGATGAGACCCGCGGGCAGATTGTCGACCAGCTGCGCCAGGCGGCAGACGGTCAGCAGGCTCAGGCCGATACCGCCTTGCCGGCGCCACCGGAAGAGGGCAGCGACCCCGCGCTCGCGCAGGCGCCCGCCGACGACGCGAGTGCGGCCACCGTCGAACAGTCGGCCGCCAGTCAGCAGCGCGTGTCGTTCGCGCGCCGGTTCGCCCAGACCACGGCCGAGTGGGCCGAGGTCATCGGCGAGCGCCTGTCGGCCACCTGGGCGATGCTGACCTCGCTCAACCAGGATCGCGGGCCGGGGCCCGAGTTCAACGCCGGTCTTTTCTTCGCCGCGGTAACCACCTTTGCCCTGGTGGCGGTGTCCACGGTGGCTGCATTCTTCGTGCTGCGCTTTCTAGCCGGCACGCTGTTCTCCGCCATCGGTCGCTTCTCGCAGCGTGCGGAAACCGGCGCCGGCGTGCTGATTCGTCGCGGCACCGCGATCCTCATGGGCATCATCGTAGACGTGGCCGTGGTGCTGCTTGCCTGCGGTGCTGGTTACATGGCCGGTCTCTACGTCTTCGGTGAGTCGGGCAGCATGGGCACGCGCGAGTCGCTGTTCATCAACGCCTTCGCCCTGATCGAGCTCACCAAGGTGGCGATCCGTGCGCTGTTCGCGGCGCGCTACGACAGCCTGCGCATACTCAACATCCCGGCCTCCATCGCGGGCTGGTGGAGCGTGCGCCTGCGCTGGTTCGTCGGCGTGATCGGTTACGGCCTGCTTGTGGTCGTGCCGATCGTGAACGTGCAGTTGTCGTTCTTTGTCGGCGCGATCGTGAGCTTTCTGCTCATGGGCGGCGCCTATATCTACGCGCTGACCGTGATCTTCAAGCACCGCCAGCTGTTCAACGAGCGGCTCAAGCGCATGGCCGACAATGCATCGGTCGGCTTCTTCGGCGTGCTGTTCAAGCTCGCCTCCAAGCTGTGGGTGCTGCTGGCGGTGGCGTACTTCACGACGCTGTTCGTCTCCAGCCAGATCGATCCGACGGATGCATTGCCGTTCATGCTCAACGCGACGATGCAGACGCTGGTCGCGGCGGCCGTTGGCTTCGGCATCTCCGGTATGCTTTCCAAGGCGATCGGCAAGCGTGTGGCCTTCTCGGACAGCGTTCGCGAGAAGCTGCCGATGCTCGAAGCGCGGGTGAACGCCTACGTGCCGAATGCGCTCAAGGTCATCCGCGTGGTGATCCTGGTGGCCTTCGCACTGGTCGTGGCCAACGCCTGGCATCTGTTCGATCTGGGCGCATGGCTGGCGTCCGACGCCGGTTTGACCGTGGTGTCGAACCTGACACGCGTGGCGCTGGTGCTCGTGGCGGCGGCCCTGCTGTGGCTGATCGCGGCAAGCATCATCGAGCACCGCCTGAACCCGAATACCGGTGGCGGCAAGCCGACCGCGCGTCAGGAAACGCTGCTGGAGCTGTTTCGTAACGCGCTGGCGATCCTGATCATCACCATGACGCTGATGATCGCGCTCTCGCAGATCGGCGTGGATATCGGCCCGCTGATCGCCGGCGCCGGCGTGCTCGGTCTGGCCATTGGTTTCGGTGCCCAGAAGCTGGTGCAGGACATCATCACCGGCGTGTTCATCCAGCTCGAGAACGCCATGAACACGGGCGACGTCGTCACCGTGGGCGGCGTGACCGGCACGGCCGAACGCCTGACCATCCGCTCGGTGTCGATCCGCGATCTCGACGGTGCGTATCACATCGTGCCGTTCTCCTCGGCGGATACGGTCACGAACTACATGCGCGAGTTCGCTTACTTCCGCACCGAGTATGGCATCGCCTACCGCGAGGACATCGACAACGCGATCTATCACCTGCGCGAGGCATTCGCCGAGCTCAAGGACGATCCGGTCGCGGGCGCGAACATTCTCGAAGACATCACCGTCCCGGGCGTGACCGCGCTGGCCGACAGCTCGATCAACATCCGCATCATGATCAAGACCAAGCCCGGCACCCAGTGGGGCGTCGGCCGTGCCTTCAACCGGCTGGTCAAGATGCATTTCGATCGCGCCGGCATCGAGATTCCGTTCCCGCACCAGACGCTCTACTTCGGCGAGGATCGCGACGGCAAGGCGCCGCCGGCGAACCTGCGCATCATCGAAGGCACGACCGAGGGCGGCGAGAGTGCGCCCGAGAAGGCGCGTCGCAAGGGCGACGACGCGGCGCCGGAGGAAACCGGCGACGCCCCGGCCGATACCTGATCGGCGGGCGCCACCCGGCAGATGACCCGCGGTCCTTCGGGACCGCGGGTTTTTTTATGCTCGCGCGCCGTGCAGCCGGGGTCGGAAAAATTTCACGCTCCCGCGTGCCAGGAAGGCGTGGGCGCGGGAAGTGCGCGCGACGGGCGTCCCGCGGGGCCCTATTGGACAGAAATTCGCCGCGGGTGTGACAGCCCTGTCACGATCGGCGTTACCGCTCGTTGTGCGCCGGTTGTCCACAATGTTATCCCGAGGGTGTGTGCACAACAGAACGGTCTCGTGCCGCCAATGTCCGGACTCGGCAAACCGCCGGCCGTCAAGGGCTGCAGGAGATTGGTCAATATCTGATCAGCGATGGGCCAAGCCCCGTCGACAAAGCCTTCGGGCGGCTTGCCGACGGGTTTTCCACAGGCTTGTCCCACGGCGCTGTGAAAACAGTTCAGGCGGGCTGGGCTTCGGTTTCGCTCCAGTCCTTGGCCCAGCCTTCATCGGGGCGAAACATTTCATCGCCAGCGTGCTGGGTGAACTCGATCGCCATGTGGTCGCGGGGCAGTTCCAAATGCTCGGACACCAGATCCAGCAGGGCGACGGCGAGCTGCTCGCGCCATTCGGTCGGGCGCCCGCGCCGGATGTCGCACATCAGCACCACGCCCGGCACGGGCTCCGCGTCGGCACAGCGCCACAGGCTGCCGTTCGTGAGTTCGCGAAACCCGACGCTTACGCGCCGTGGGGTGGTCTGCATGAGTTGTGCGTAGGTTGCCCCCAGCTTGCTCGCCAACGCCTTCTTGGTGGCTTCGGGATATTCGGCGGGCACGTCGAGTTGCAGATAGGGCATGTCGATTCCGTTTCAAATGGTGATTTGTGCATCATCCATCGCATAGCGGCACCGGTGGTTGCAACGCATGCAGGCGTGCCCGCCCGCGGATTTGACCTGCGTCCGATCGGTCTGCGCGGCTGGCCGTTGTAAGTTCGGTGTGCCCCTGCCTTCTGGACAGAAAATAACCACCTCAGGTGCAGCGCCCGTTCTGCGGGCATTACGAGTCTTCGTGCGCCGTCTATCCACAAGGTTGCCCAGAGGTCTTGGGTAAAACATGCGCGGGCCCGGCGCCGCGATTCGGCGCGCGGGCCGGGCTTTCGCATCGGTCACCTGTGGTCGCGTCGCTTGGGGCGCGCGATCGCTGCGCGCGGATATGGCAAGACCACAGCCGGCGATGCGACAACTGGCCGTGCTTATTTGCCGTGATAGAATAACGATATACGCAAAAGTTATGATGGCGCGCCGCGCTTTACCGAGGGCCGTATGTCGCAGCATTCTCCCGAAGTCGTTGGTTTTTATGACGAGCCAACGGGCAGCGTCCAGTACGTGGTGATCGACACCGCAACGAATCGCTGCGCCATCATCGATCCGGTGCTGGACTTCGACCCGGCGGCCGCGACGACCGGCACCGAGCAGGCCGACGAGATCGCAGCGTTCATACGGGCCCGGTCGCTCGAGGTCGAGTGGATTCTCGACACCCATCCACACGCGGACCATCTCTCGGCCGCCTGCTACCTGCAGACCCTGTTCGACGCCCCGCGTGCGATCGGCCGCCGGGTTACGGAGGTGCAGGCGCTGTGGAAGGATATCTACAACTTCGGCGCGGATTTTCATACCGATGGGCGGCAATGGGATCATCTGTTCGCGGCGGGCGAACGCTTTCGGATCGGCACATTGCCGGCCTACGTGATGTTTTCACCGGGCCATACGCTGGCGTCGATCACTTATGTCGTGGGTGATGCCGCGTTCGTGCACGACACCCTGTTCATGCCGGATTTCGGCACGGCCCGCGCAGACTTCCCGGGCGCGGATGCGCGCGCGCTCTATCGTTCGATCGGCGAGATTCTGAGTCTGCCCGATGAGACCCGGCTCTTTACCGGCCACGACTACCGACCGGGCGGCCGTGAACCACGCTGGATCGCGACCGTCGCCGAGCAGAAGCGCGACAACCCGCACCTGCAGGACATGAACGAGGACCGCTTCGTGGCCATGCGCGAACGTCGCGACGCCGAGTTGCCGCTGCCCGATCGCATGCTCGCTGCGCTGCAGATCAATATCCGCGGCGGCGCAATGCCGCCGGCCGAATCGAACGGGCAGCGGTATCTGAAGATTCCGCTTAATCGATTCTAGAGTCGGTTCGGGCCCGTCTCGTCGCACGCGGTTCGCAACTGGTTAATTGCTAACCAATTCGCCCGCAGCGCCCGCTGTAGAAGGGCTGGCGGCGCTCGCCAACGCCTTATCCACAGGCTTGTCAAAAGCCGGTGTGCAAAACAGTATGAAGTGATGCGCCGGATGGTGTGGATGTCGATCATGGGGGAATTCCGCCATGGACATGGTCATGCAGGGCGCGGGTGATTTCGGCGACCAGGCGATGAACAATCCGGCCTCGTCGATCTACCTATTTCTGCAGCAGCTGCCGTGGGCCGGGTTGACCACGATCGTGGCGACCGTTCTGGCGATCGTGTTCTTCGTGACCTCTGGGGATTCGGGCGCACTGGTGCTGTCGAACTTCACCTACCGGCTCGAGAACGTGAACAACGACGCGCCCGCCTGGATGCGCACGCTCTGGGCGGTGATCATCGGCGCCCTCACACTCGCCTTGCTGATGGCGGGCGGTCTGGACGCATTGCAGAGCGCGGTGGTGGTCACCGGCCTGCCGTTCTCGATCGTGCTGTTCTTCATGATGTTCGGCCTGTTCCGATCGCTGCGAACGGAAGGTTTCAAGGAGCGCAGCCATATCGCGGCGATGTCCGGTGATCTGTCGGGCCGCATTTCCGCCGGCGGCGCCGAGCCCGGCGCCTGGCGCAAGCGTCTTTCGCGCGCGATGCGCTTTCCCGACCAGGCCGAAGCCGAGCGTTTCCTGGCCGAAACCGGGCGGCGCGCGATGGCCGAGGTGCGTGACGCACTGGCCGGCCAGGGGGTTGCCGCGGAGATCGAAACCGATGTCGGCGCCGAGAACGGGCTGGCGCTGCGTGCCGCGATGGCGGACGAGCAGGACTTCGTCTACGGCATCTGGCCGACCCCGGCCATCCGGCCGGCCTTTGCGACCCGGCCGCAGTCGGCCAAGACCGAGTACTTCCGCCTGGAAGTGCACCTGATCGACGGCAGCCAGGGCTACGATTTGATGCACTACAGCCAGGCCCAGATCATCGACGACATCCTCGACCAGTACGAACGCCTTCTGACCTTCCTGCACATGCGGCGTCACGCCTTCGGCGGGGTCAAGCCGATCGCGGGCGAATGATGCGGGCGGTCGAAGCCTGTGCTCCGGCCCGTCCTCGCGGCGGGGCGGACGCGGTGTGTCAGACAGGCCAGACCCACGGCACGAGCGTGAGCGTGATCACGCCGACGAGCAGCGTGAGCGGCGCGCCCAGACGCAGGAAGTCGGTGAAACGATAGCCGCCCGGGCCGTAGACCATGAGATTGGTCTGATAGCCGATCGGGGTCAGAAAACTCGCCGAGGCCGCGATCAGGACCACGATCGCGTAGGGCATGGGCGACTGGGACGCGCCCTGGGCCAGCGATACGGCAAGAGGAAACATGATCACGGCGGCCGCATTGTTGGTCACCATGGAGCTGATCAGTACCGTGGTCACGAACAGCGCGGTCAGCGCCGCGTATGTCGACGACCCGGCCAGGCCAATGAACCCGCCGGCCAGCGCGGCCGCCAGCCCCGTCTGCTCCACGGCCGCGCCGATGCCGATGGCCGCGCCGATGGCGACCAGCAACGGCCAGTCCAGCGTCTTGCGCGCCGAGCCCAGCGTGCAGCAGCGCGCCAGCAGCATCAGCGCGGCGGCGCCGAGCGCGGCGTGCAGGATATCCGTGAGCCCCACGGTAACGCTGGCGACCAGCCCGACCACGATCGTGATCGCGGCATAGGCGCGGTGGTGCTGGGGCGGCTGGGAGTCCTCGATCTGGCTCACCAGAAAGAAATCGCGCGAATGCCGCTGCTGGGTGACGAACGACGGCCGCGCCTCGAGCAGCAGCGTATCGCCGGGCTGGAGCACGATGTCGCCGATCTTGCGCTGGATGCGCGCGCCGTCTCGGGCGACCGCGAGCACCACGGCGTTGTACTGGCCGCGAAAGCCGCCCGCGCGAATGGTCGTCCCCACGAGCGGGCAGCTGTGCGAAACCACGGCCTCGATGAGCACCCGCGCGCGGCGCGGCGTGTCGAGCTTGAAGATCTGTTCGGTGGCCGGCACCAGCCCGCGCGTCTTCTGCAAGTCGACGACCGAATCGACGATGCCCACGAACACCAGCCGGTCCTCGCCCTGCAGCGGTTCGCGCGGTGAAACGGCCGGCAGGATATGGCCGTCGCGTTCGATTTCGGCCAGATACATGCCCGGCAGCTGGCGCAGGCCGGCGCCCTCGATCGTCTGGCCTTCCAGCGGACCGCCGGCGGCGACCATCATTTCCACGCTGTACTCGCGCGGATTATCCATGCGGCCGAGCGCGGGCGTGCGATCCGGCAGCAGCCAGCGGCTGGCGCCGATCATTAGCGCGATGCCCAGCAGGGCGACGGGCAGGCCGACCCAGGCCAGCTCGAACATGCCCAGCCCGTCGTCGATGCCCTGTTGAACGAGCAGGCTGTTGACCAGCAGGTTGGTGCTGGTGCCGATGAGCGTGCAGGTGCCGCCGAGAATGGCGGCGAAGCTCAGCGGCATCATCAGCTGCGACACCGACAGGCCGTGCTTGCGGCACCAGTCCGACACGGCGGGAATGAGCGCGGCGACTACCGGCGTGTTGTTGAGAAACGCGCTCAGCAGAGCGGTCGGCAGCACGAGTTGCGCCTGCGCGTGGGCAACGGAACGGGGCCGGCGCAATACGCGCGTGGCCAGCATCTGGGTGGCGCCGGTATCGCGCAGGCCGGCCACCACGATATACAGCGCGGCGATGGTCACGAGCCCGCGGTTGGAGAAACCGGCAAACGCCGCTTCGGCATTCACGACCCCGCTGAGCAGGAGCACGATCAGCCCGCCGACCAGCACCGCGTCCACGGCGATGCGGGTCATGGTGAGCACGGCGAACACGCCGACGAGCACGGCGAGGGTGAGCAGGGCGTCTAGGGTCATGGTGTCGTCGAGAGGCGCGGCGCAGTGCCGGCCCGCGCGGCGGAATGGGCGGACATTTCGCTATCGGATCAATGCGGTGACTGAATGATAGCGCGCCGCACGGCGTTGTCCGCGAACGGGGTCAGTCGTGGCTGACGTCGCCGATCTCGTTGCGCCAGCGCTCGAAGCCGCCGGCCATGTCGGCCACGTCCTCGAGGCCCATGTCGTTGAGCGTCGCGGCCGCCAGCGCCGAGCGCCAGCCCTTGTTGCAGTAAAGGATCAGCGACTCCGCGCGCGCCAGCTCCGGCTTGTGGTACGGGCTGCCCGGGTCGACCCAGAACTCGAGCATGCCGCGCGGCACGTGCAGCGAGCCGGGCACGAAACCCTCGCGCTTGCGCTCGCGCACGTCACGCAAGTCGACGAGCAGTACGCCGGGCAGGTCGCGCTGGGTGGCCACTTCCTGCGGCGTAAGCGAGACGATGCGTTCACGGGCGGTATCGACGAGTTGCTGGGCGGATTTGGTGACGGGCATGGCGTTGCGGCACATCGAATTGGGCCTTTGATATAGCACGCCCGACCGCCTCGGTGAAACGCGACGCGGGCGCGGCAACGGTGTGTGCGACCCGCGCCGGCCCGCAGGCGTTATGCTGTGCGCGTTTGAATTCCAACCTGCCGACCGCTCGATGACCCAGGACGCCAAGCGACCGCTCTATATCCCCTATGCCGGCCCGACCCTGCTCGAGATGCCGTTGCTCAACAAGGGCAACGCCTTCGATGCCGACGAGCGCGTGGCGTTCAATCTGGTGGGCTTGCTGCCGCAGAACGTGGAAACCATCGACGAGCAGGTCGAACGCGCGTACCAGCAGTACCAGACCTGTACCAACGACCTCGACAAGCACATCTATCTGCGCGGCATTCAGGACGATAACGAGACGATGTTCTTCCGTCTGCTGGAAGATCATCTCGAGGAAATGCTGCCGATCATCTATACGCCCACTGTCGGGCGTGCCTGCGAGAAGTTCTCTGAAATCTATCGCAATCACCGCGGTATTTTCGTGTCCTATCCAGATCGGCATCGCATCGACGACATCATCCGCAGCGCCACCAAGGACAACGTCAAGGTGATCGTGGTCACCGACGGCGAGCGCATTCTCGGGCTGGGCGACCAGGGCATCGGCGGCATGGGCATTCCCATCGGCAAGCTGTCGCTGTACACCGCCTGCGGCGGGATCAGCCCGGCATACACGCTGCCGGTGGTGCTGGACGTGGGCACGAACAACCAGCAGCTGCTCGACGACCCCATGTACATGGGCTGGCGTCACGAGCGTATTTCCGATGCCGAATACGCCGAATTCGTGGACCTGTTCGTGCAGGCGATCCGGCGTCGCTGGCCGAACGTGTTGCTGCAGTTCGAGGACTTTGCCCAGCGCAACGCCATGCCGCTGCTCGCGCGCTACCGCGACCAGATGTGCTGCTTCAACGACGATATCCAGGGCACCGCCGCGGTCGTCGTCGGGTCGCTGCTGGCGGCCTGCAAGGCCAAGCAAGAGTCGATCGCCGACCAGCGCGTCGCCTTCGTCGGCGCAGGCTCGGCGGGCTGCGGCATCGCCGAGCAGATCGTGGTCGCCATGACCGATGCAGGCCTGAGCGAGCGCGAGGCGCGGGCGCGTATCTACATGATCGACCGCGACGGCCTGGTCACCGACGCGATGAGCGGTCTCTATGATTTCCAGCGCCGGCTGGCCCAGCCCCGCTCGGTCGCCGACGACTGGCCATCCTCGACCGGCGATGACCCCTTGCTGACCGTGATCGACAACGCCCGGCCGAGCGTGCTGATCGGCGTGTCCGGACAGCGCGGGCTGTTCTCGCAGCAGGTAATCGAGACGATGCACGCATACTGTGCGCATCCGCTGGTCATGCCGCTGTCGAACCCGACCTGGAAGGTGGAGGCCACGCCGCAGGAGATTCTGGACTGGACGAACGGCGACGCATTGGTCGCCACCGGCAGCCCGTTCGATCCGGCGACGGTCGGCGATGAGCAGCGCCCGATCGCCCAGTGCAACAACGCCTATATCTTTCCCGGCATCGGCCTTGGCGTCATCGCCGCACGTGCCTCGCGCGTGACCGACGAAATGCTCATGGCCGCTTCGCGGGCACTGGCCGAAAACTCGCCGCTGGCCATGCACGGCGAGGGCGCGCTGCTGCCCCCGCTCGAGGCGGTACGCGAACTCAGCCAGGCCATCGCCGTGGCGGTGGCCCGTCAGGCGCAGGCCGAAGGCGTGGCGCTGAAATCCAGCGACGACGCGATCCGCGAGAGCGTTGCCCGGCATTTCTGGTATCCGCGCTATCGGCGCTATCGCCGGGCTGCCTTCTAGCGAGGCCTCAGCGCGGCGTGCGCGCCAGCGCGCACCGGGCGCTCGAAGGCCCGTACACGTCGCGCTGCGACCAAAGTCGACAGGTGGCGCCGGCGACGGCGTGAACGCGTCAATACGGCCATCGCCGCGCGCCGGTCGGGCCGTTTGGCGGGCACACGACTGTGATCGCTTGTCTTTCGCGGCCGTTGTTGCGGTAATCGAACCACAACAACAGCAGCGGCAAAGCGGCTGCGACGGCGGGCATCGACGGATGCCGGAGGAGCGACAACATGCGCACGGCCAAGCCGAGCTATACCCACGGCGCGCACCCCACGCCCCTGCAGGGCGAGACCATCGGGCAGGCGTTCGACCGTGCGGCCGAACAGTGGCCCGACAACCTGGCACTGGTCAGCTGTCACCAGTCGATACGCTGGCGCTACGCCGAACTCAAGCAGCAGGTGGATCGGTACGCGGCCGCCTTCGTGGCGCTGGGGCTCGCGCCGGGCGAGCGGATCGGTATCTGGGCGCATAACTGTGCGGAGTGGCTGATCACCCAGTACGCCAGCGCCAAGGCGGGGCTCATTCTGGTCAACATCAATCCGGCATACCGGCGCGCCGAGGTGGAGTACGCGCTCAACAAGGTCGGCTGCCGTGCGCTGGTCGTCATGCCGCGCCACTCCGCCAGCGACTATATCGAGATCCTGCAGTCGCTCGCCCCGGAGCTGGCCGACTGCGCGCCCGGCGCGCTCGAGAGCGCGGCGCTGCCGACGCTCGACATGATCATCCGCCTCGGCGACGAACGCACGCCCGGCATGCTCAACTTCGACGAGCTGCCCGAACGCGTTGCCGAGGCGCACGTCGCGCGGGTCGAGGAACTCGCGCCGCTGCTGCAGGCCGACGAGCCGATCAATATCCAATTCACCAGCGGCACGACCGGCCGGCCGAAAGGCGCGACGCTGTCGCATCACAACATTCTCAACAACGGCCTGTTCGTGGGCCAGGGCATGGGCCTGACCGATACCGATCGTATCGCCGTGCCGGTACCCCTGTATCACTGCTTCGGCATGGTGATGGGCAATCTCGGCGCGCTCACTCACGGCGCGGCGGTGATCTATCCGGCGGCGTCCTTCGAGCCGGTGGCCACGCTCGAAGCGGTGGCGGGCGAACGCTGTACCGCGCTTTACGGCGTGCCGACCATGTTCATCGCCGAAATGGGCCAGCCCGATTTCGCCGACTATGATCTGTCCAGCCTGCGGACCGGCATCATGGCCGGCTCACCGTGTCCGCAGGCCGTCATGCAGCGGGTGATCGACGAGATGCATATGGACGAGGTGACAATCTGCTACGGCATGACCGAAACCTCGCCGGTGAGCTGCCAGACCGCCGTCGACGATGCCATGGAAGCGCGGGTGTCCACGGTGGGGCGGGTGCATCCCCATCTGGAGATCAAGATCGTGAACGTCGAGGGCCGGGTGGTGCCGCGCGGCGAGCCGGGTGAATACTGCACCCGCGGTTACAGCGTCATGCTGGGCTACTGGGACGACGACGCCCGCACCGCCGAGTCCATCGATGCGGCGCGCTGGATGCATACCGGCGATCTCGCCGTCATGGACGACGCCGGGTACTGCCGGATCGTCGGCCGGCTCAAGGACATGGTCATCCGCGGCGGTGAGAATATCTATCCGCGCGAGATCGAGGAGTATCTCTATCGCCACCCGGCGGTCGCCGACGTGCAGGTGATCGGCGTGCCGGACGAACGCTTCGGCGAAGAGATCTGTGCCTGGGTGCAGCTGGCGGCCGGCGAATCGCTCGACGAGGCCGGCCTGCGCGCCTTCTGCGAAGGCGAGATCGCCCACTACAAGATCCCGCGCTACGTGCGCTTCGTCGAAGGCTTTCCGCTGACCGTCACCGGCAAGGTGCAGAAATACCGCATGCGCGAGCAGATGATCGACGAACTCGACCTCGCGTCCCGCTGAGCGGCTATCGGCATCGGGAGGCGCACGCCGCCAGAGCGATCGTTCACCCGGGTCGTGATCGGAGCGGTGGCGCGCGCCTAGACACCCAGGCGGGCGCGCGGGTTAAACGGCATGGCTTCGGCCATGCGCTCGTAGACGGCGCGGGCCTCGTCGCCGGCGTCGCTGTTGTCGATCGGCGGCAGGGTGATGGCCAGTACCACGTAGAGATCGCCGGGCGTCTTGCCGGGCATGCCGCGGCCCTTGAGCCGCAGCCGTTTGCCGCTGTTGGAATTCGGCGGGATACGAAGATCCACCGGGCCGGCGGGGGTCGGGGTCTTCACCGTGGCGCCCAGCGCGGCCTCCCAGGGCGCGACCGGCAGGTCGAGCACCAGGTCGGTGCCGTCGAGCCGAAAATAGGGGTGCGCGCGAAACGCGATCTCCAGATACAGATCGCCCGCGGCGCCGCCGTGCGTGCCCGGCATGCCCTGGCCGGATAGCCGCAGCTGCTGACCGGCGCGTACGCCCTTGGGCACGTTGATCTTCAGCGAGCGCTCGCGTTCGACCATGCGGCCGCGTTCGTCGCGCGTCGGCGCACGCAGGCGAATCGTGCGGCTGCCGCCGGTGAAGGCATCCTCGAGATCGAGTTCGACGCGCGAGACATGGTCCTGGCCGCGGGTCGCCGCGCTGCCGCGCGGCGCGCCGGCGCCCGCACCGGCATGGCCGAAGCCGCCAAAGCCGCGGCCGAAAAGCGATTCGAAGAAGTCGCTGAAGCCCGAGGTGTCGGCGCCGGGCGCGCCGGCACCGCGAAATTCGTATCCCGGGTTCCAGCCGGGCGGCGGTTCGAAGCCCTGGCGCGAGTGGGCGCGGGTCGGGTCGATCTGATCGTAGGCGGCCCGCTTTTTCGGATCCTTGAGCACCTCGTAGGCTTCGTTGGCTTCCTTGAACCGGGTGTCGGCGTCCGTTTCGGCACTCACGTCCGGGTGGTATTTGCGCGCGAGCTTACGGTAGGCGCGCTTGATGTCGTCTGCCGAAGCATCGCGGGCCACGCCCAGAATCTTGTAGTAATCCTTGTATTCCAAGCCTTCTCTCCGTGCGGCGCGAGCGGCCGCGGCTGACCCATGCCCTCAATATGGCGACTGGTGCGGCGATTCCAATCATCGCGATTCCACGCGTGAATCACGCCAAGCAGGCCGCGGTCGGCGGCCGCGCTGCGGTAGTGTCGGTGGTGGTCGGTCAGCCGCGGCTCTGGCGTTTCGGGCCGCGCCTGGGCTTGCGCCGGACATAGAGCTGCTTGCGCACGCGGGCGACCACGGTTCCGTCGGCGGTGACGATGTCGTTCTCGAACCAGCGCAGGTGCTTCTTGCCCGTCGCCGTGGCTTCGCGCATCTCGTCGCAGGTGGCCTCGTCGAGGACGAATTCGGTATGCACCGTCTCGCGGCCCGGCGCGACAAAGTCGATCTCGCCGGCCGCATCCCAGACGATGTATTCGCGACCCATGCGTTCCAGCGCCATGATCGCCCAGAACGGGTCGCACATCTTGAACAGATGGCCGCCGAACTGGGTGCCCATGTAGTTGCGGTTCCAGGGCCGCAGCCGCAGTTCGACCCGCACCCGCGACCAGTCGGACGCCATATGCGTGACATGGATGCCGCTGGCGGCGAAGGGCGGCCAGACGTTCATCATCCGGCGAAGTACGGCAGGGTGCATGGCGGTTTTTTTGCAAAAGACTGTCGCACCATTCTAGCCGCAGGCGCGGCTATGCCCCAGTCGGCTCGCGGTCTGTCGCGCCGCGGCATCCCGGCGGCCTGTAGATGCGTAGGGTGCGCTGACAGACAGTGGCATGCGGTGGCTGTCCAATACCGGGCAAACACCGTATCGTGGCGAAGCTCCCGTGCCCATGGAACGCAGCGACGGCGCGTCGCTATCCACAACCAGCCTGCGTGCGATGATCGACTACCTCAGTGGCATAGCCGAAGCCCATGCCGTGGACCCGCTGCTCTTCGTGCTCATCTATCTGGTGAGCACGGGGCCGTTCCTGATCGTGAGCGGCTGGCTGTTCCACCATATCCGCAAACAGCGGCCGCTCGCGTTGCTGATCTTTGTCTGGGCGCTTTGTTACACGGCGCCGTATCTCTACGTTCTGGCAGTCGGGCGAGATCTGCCGTTCTGGGTGTATGCGATGGTCGCGCTGCTGATCGTCGGCGGTCTGACGCTTGCCGCGCGGGGGCTGATGCGCCGCCTGCGTCGTTACGAGGAAACGCCGGACTAGCCGCGCTCACCGACCGCGCGTGATGCGGTAGACGTGTTCGCTGGCGTTCTTTACACGCCGGTTGTGCAGCATGCCCTGACCGGCGCGGCCATGATCGCTGTCGATGGTTTCGACGGTGGCCGCGGCGAACTGCCGGCGCACCTCGGTTTCGGGTACGGCAAAGGGCGGCCCTTTCATTTCGTTCTGGTCATAGTCGAGTGTGATCAGCAGCCCGCGCGCCGCGGTTTCGAGCAGGCCGTGCAGATGCGTCACGTAATCGCCACGCATCGCCGGCGGCAGTGCGATGAGGGCCGCGCGGTCGTAGAAACATTCGAACCGTCCGAGCAGCCGTGTATCGGCGGCGAAGAAGTCGCCCACCCAGATTTCGATGCCGGACGCGCGGTAGCGCGTGAATGCCCCGATCTGCTCGATTTGTGGCTCGAGCTGCTGAGTCGCAAAGAAATCGGCGGCCGCAACCGCGCTGAGTTCGATACCCACAACACCATGCCCGCGACGTGCAAGCCAGGCCATGTCCGGCGTCTTGCCGCATAGCGGCACGAGCACACGCGCGGTTGGCGCGAGATCGAGCCCGGGCCAGTGGCGGGCGAGCATGGGATGCCCGTCGGGCTGGTGAAAGCCAATCTGCTGCTGCGCCCAGCGCTCGTGCCAGAACTCGTGTTCCATTTCGGTATCCCCGGGTGCGGCGCTCAGGCCTTCAGATCCAGTTCCGGATAGTGCCGGAATATGCCGTCGTTGTTGAACGCCATGCGCCGCGGCGATTTCAGGTAGGCGGCCAGACGCTCGCGCGCTGCAACGGCGGCGGCCAGTCGACGCAGGCGGGGTATCGCCTTGGCGTGCGCGCGCATCGCGTTCGGAAAGGCGTAGTCGAGCCCGGCGAGAATCTGGAACAGGCTGAGATCGGCGGTGGTACAGGCGTTGCCAACCAGCCAGTGTTCCCCTGCCGGGTTATGCGTCAGCACCGCTTCGAAGTAGTCGAGAAATCTGGGCAGGCGCGTGTCGACAAAGACGCCCGCGCGTCGCGCCGCCTCGGGCTTCTGATCCTCGTAGTGAAGGCCGGAGGCGATGGGGTGGTGGGTGTCGTGGATTTCGGCGGTGAAGTCGGCCAGGGTGAGCTGCAAGCCGTGCCACCAGAGCCGATCGGCCTCGGTTTCCGGCGCGAGACTCAGCCGCGGCCCGAGAAAGGCGAGAATATTGGCGACATGCGACACCTCGATATCGCCTGCGCGCAGAAAGGGCGGGGCGAAGGGCGCACGCGACGACGCATCGAAATCCAGACCACGGTCGACGGCGGCCAGCCCATCGGCCTGTTCAGCTGCGATATCCACATACGCCGCGCCGGCGTCTTCCAGCGCAAGGCGCACGAATTCACCGCGCCCGGGAATGCCGGGCCAGTAGTAGAGCGCGTAGCGCATCGCCACTCCTCGATCTGCAGGGCCGATACGGGATCGCAGCAAACGCCCCGGCCGGGGTCAAATGCGCGACGCAGCGCCTAGATGAGACTGGGCTGTACGGCTTCCTCGCGACCGTCCACGAAGCCGGACAGGCCGACCCCCACCAGCCGGTAGCGGGTGTGGTCGGCGTCGTCGACCCGGTCGCGCAACGCGCAGGCGATCTGCGCGACTTCGGCGGCAGAGGTGGGTCGGCTCGGCGGCGTGAAGCTGCGGGTGAGTATCCGAAAATCGGTGGTCTTGAGCTTGAGCACCACCGTGCGCGCCACGCGCGGCTGCTTGCGCTCGTGGTTGGCCCAGGTCTTTTCCGCGAGCCGTTCGATATGCGGGGTGAGATCGACCAGGCGCAGATCCTCGCGCAGCGTGTCCTCGCTGGAGACCTGCGCGGCATCGCGTTTGGGCTGCACCGGGCGGTCGTCGATGCCGCGGGCGAGTTCGTAGAGCCGCCGGCCCCATCGGCCATAGCGCTGCACCAGATCTTCTCGCTCGAACGCGCGCAGATCGCCGACCGTGTGCACATCGAGCGCGGCGAGCTTCTGCTTCATCTTCGGCCCCACGCCCGGCACCTTGCCGATCGGCAGTGGCAGCAGGAAGGCTTCGACGCGCTTCGGCGTAATCACGAACTGGCCGTCCGGCTTGCGCCAGTCCGAGGCAATCTTGGCCAGAAACTTGTTCGGCGCGATGCCGGCCGAGGCGGTCAGCCCGGTTGCGGTCTTGATCTCGGCGCGGATCACCCGTGCGGCCTCCGTCGCGGACGGCATGTGGGTGTGCGTGATCGTAACGTCGAGATAGGCCTCGTCCAGCGACAGCGGCTCGACCAGGTCGGTATGGCGCAGAAAGATCGCGCGAATCTGGCGCGAGACGGCCTTGTAGCGATCGAAGTGCGGGTCGACGAAAATCGCCTGCGGGCACAGCCGCTCGGCGCGCACCGCGGGCATGGCCGAACGCACGCCGAATACGCGCGCCTCGTAGCTCGCCGCGGTGACCACCGAGCGCAGCCCGCGCTTGGCCACCACCACGGGTTTGCCGACCAGCGCGGGATCGTCGCGTTGCTCGACGGACGCATAGAAGGCGTCCATATCAACATGCACGATCTTGCGCAGCGTCTCGCTCATGGCATGCGCGTGGGGTCAGTACAGCGGCCGATGCCGAAATTGCACCGCGGTCGCGCTACCATAGCCGGCTTTGCAGCGGGCACGTCGCACGGCTGCCCTGCGTTCATGTCAACGGTTTCATCCATGGATCGTCCGCGTCATTTTACCCTGCGTTTCTCCTGCCCGGATCGGGTCGGCATCGTCTCCCGCGTGTCCGGTTTCTTTGCCGACAACGGCGGCTGGATTCTGCGTTCCAGCCAGCATTCCGACGAAGACAGCCAGCGCTTCTTCATGCGCGTGGAAGTCCGCGCGGATTCGCTGGCCTTTCATCTGAGCGAACTGCGGCGGCGTTTCGAGCCGATCGCGCGCGAACTCGACATGGACTGGCAGATCAGCGACAGCGCGGTAAAAAAGCGGGTCGTGATTCTGGTATCGAAGCAGATGCACTGTCTCTACGATCTGCTCGAACGCTGGCAGTCGCGCGAGCTGGATATCGAGATTCCCTGCGTGATTTCAAACCATGCCGATGCGCGCGGGCTGGTCGAATGGCACGGCATTCGTTTTCACCACGTGCCCGTTACCAAGGACAACAAGCCCGAAGCCTGGGCCGAGATCGAGCGGCTGTTCGTGGAATCCGGCGGCGAGACCATGGTGCTCGCGCGCTTCATGCAGATCCTGCCCGCCGAACTCTGCGACCGCTTTCCCGGGCGCATCCTCAATATTCACCACAGTTTCCTGCCCAGCTTCGTCGGCGCCCAGCCCTATCTGCAGGCCTACCAGCGCGGCGTGAAGCAGGTGGGGGCGACCTGTCACTACGTCACCCCGGAACTCGACCAGGGCCCGATCATCGACCAGGACGTCACCCGCGTGGACCACGGCGACACGGTTCGCGATCTCGTGCGCTACGGCAAGGACATCGAAAAGGCCGTGCTCGCCCGCGGCCTGCGCCATCATCTGGAAGACCGCGTGCTGATCAGCGGCCGGCGTACCGTGGTCCTCTAGCGCAGTGCTAGAGCGACTGCCCGCCGGTCAGCTCGATACGCTGGCCGTTGAGCCAGGCGAAATCGCGGGACAGCAGGCCGGCCACCGCCGCGCCGATATCCTCGGGCTTGGCGGTACGCCCCAACGGCGTGATCGAGGCGAAATGCTCGTTGAGCTCCGGGTTGTCGCGGACCGCGCCGCCGGCGAAGTCGGTTTCCACGGCGCCCGGTGCGATCGCGTTCACCGTGATCTGGCGATCGCCGAGTTCCTTGGCCATATAGCGGGTGGTGACCTCGAGCGCGCTCTTCATCGCCGAATAGGCGCAGTGGTTTTCGAGTACGAAGCGCGTCGCCGCGGTGGACACGTTCAGGATGCGCCCGCCGCGCGCGATCAGCGGCAGAAGCGCCTGGCTGAGTAGATATGGCCCCTTGAAATGCACGCGGTAGAGCGCGTCGAGATCGTCTTCGGTCGTTTCCTGGTAGGGCGCGAGGATGCCGTTGCCGGCGTTGTGGATCACGAAATCCAGTTCGGTGCGGCCGAAACCGCGCTGCAAGGTGTCCTGCAACGTCTGTTTCAGCGCGTCGAAGGCGTGGCTGTCGCCCACGTCGAGCGCCAGCATCGCGGCGGTTCCGCCGGCCGCCTCGATTTCGCGGGCCACCGCCTGCGCGTCGTCCTCGTGACTGCGGTAGGTGCCGATCACATCGATGCCGGCCGCTGCGAGATGCAGCGCCATGCTGCGGCCCAGCCCGCGGCTCGCGCCGGTGATGAAAGCGATCTGTCTCGACATGTGCTGCTCCTGCTAGCGAACGGGGCGCCGCATGCCGTCGAACATGGGGCGCATACCGCATCCCTGCGGGCGCGGCTCGCCAGATCAAGCGGTTCTTGACCGGTGGGAGGTGTCAGGTCGAACGTTCGCGGTCCAGCAGGGCACGCTTTCGTGCCACGCCCCAGCGATAACCGGAGAGGCTGCCGTCCTGGCGCACCACGCGATGGCAGGGAATGGCGAGTGCCAGCGTGTTGGCGGCGCAGGCGCCCGCGACCGCGCGGCTTGATGTCGGCGCGCCGATGCGCGCGGCGATCGCCGTGTAGCTCGCGGTCTCGCCGCACGGAATCTCGCGCAGCGCCTGCCAGACGCGCCGCTGGAAGGCGGTGCCGCGAATATCCAGCGGCAGGTCGAGCCCGACGCCCGGCCGCTCGACGAACGCAACCACACGCGCGACATGCGCCTGAAAATCGGCGTCGTCGCCGATCAGTTCGGCGTTCGTGAAACGATCCTGAAGAGCCTGCACCAGCGGTTCCGGCGCGTCGCCGAGCCTGATGTCGCAGACGCCGCGCGCCGTGCCCGCGACCAGTACGCTGCCGAGCGCGCATTCGCCGACCGCGAAACGTATCGTCGCGCCTCTGCCGCCGTCGCGGTAGCGGCTTGGCGTCATGCCGAGCGACGCATCGGTGCCGGCATAGAACTGGCCGCTCGACGCGAACCCGGCGTCGAGCATGGCCGTGGTGACGGACTGGTCTGTCGACAGGTTGGCCTGCAGGCGTCGATCGCGAACGGCTGCGGCATATTGATGGGGCGTCAGCCCGGTCTGGCGCTTGAACAGACGATGGAAGTGATAGGCGCTGACCCCGACATGGTCTGCCAGTTCGTCGAGCGTGGGGGCTTCGAGCCGCGTTTCGATCAGCCGGCAGGCGCGGGCGATACGCGTGATATGCGGCGCCGTAGCCGTGGCGCGATCCGGCGTACAGCGTTTGCACGGGCGATAACCGGCCGCCCTTGCGGCCTCGCCGTCGTCGTGAAACGTGACGTTTTCGCGCCGCGGCAGGCGCGACCTGCAGCTCGGCCGACAATAGATTCCGGTCGTACGCACCGCATACACGAATACCCCGTCGGCGCGTGCATCGTTGCGGGCGATAGCGGCCCAGCGCGCGTTATCGGTGGAATAGGGCGCAGGGCGTAGCTGTGGCTTGGTCTCGCACATCGCGGTTTCCAGAGCGACTCATGCCATCAGAGTAGGGCGTTGCCCGGCAGCGCGCACTCGTGAACTTGCGGTTCAATTCGTCGTCGCGGGCAAACCGTGATACCGCCTCTAGTCGCGACCGTAACCCTCGGGGTTTTGCGATTGCCAGCGCCAGGCGTCGGCCATGATGTCGTCGAGGCTGCGGCGGCAGCGCCAGTTCAGATCGGTTTCGGCCTTCTGCGGGTTGGCCCAGCACTGGGCGAGATCGCCGGGGCGGCGGTCGACGATGCGATAGGGCACTTCGCGGCCGCTGACGCGCTCGAAGGCACGTACCGCATCGAGCACGGAATGGCCGGTGCCGGCCCCGAGGTTCCAGGTGTACACGCCCGGCTGGCCCCAGATCGCATCCGCGGCCTTCAGATGACCTTCGGCCAGATCCATGACGTGGATATAGTCGCGCACGCCGGTACCGTCGGGGGTGGGGTAATCGCTGCCGTAGACGGACAGCTGCGGCAGGCGCCCGATGGCAACCTGGGAGACATAGGGCAGCAAGTTGTTGGGGATGCCGTTCGGGTCCTCGCCAATCTCGCCGCTGTCGTGGGCGCCGGCGGGGTTGAAATAGCGCAGAATCGCGATCGACCAGTCCGGCTGCGCGGCCTGCAAATCGCGCAGGATCCACTCGATCATCAGCTTGGAGCTGCCGTAGGGGTTGGTCGGCCGGCCCGTGGGCGCGGTCTCGGCCAGCGGCATGTCGTCGGAGGCGGCATAGACGGTCGCCGACGAACTGAACACCAGGGTATGCACGCCGGCAGCGGTCATCGCCTCGCATAGCGACAGCGTGCCGCCGACATTGTTTTCGTAGTAGGCCAGCGGTTTTTCCGTGCTTTCGCCCACGGCCTTGAGGCCGGCGAAATGGATGACCGCATCGACCGCGTGGTCGGTGAGCGCCTTTTGAAGACGGGCGGTATCGCGTATATCAGCCTCGATGAAGGTCAGCGTGCGTCCCGTGAGCCGCTCCACGCGCCGCAACGATTCACGCGAGGCATTGGAGAGGTTGTCGTAGACGACCACCTCGTACCCGGCCTCGAGCAGCACGAGCGCGGTATGCGAGCCGATATAGCCGGCGCCGCCGGTCAGAAGCATCACCATCGTCGAACTCCTTTCACGCGCCGGCGAGCGAGCCGGGCGTTCTCACGACGCGCCTAGCGTCATCATACGACAACGGTGTCGCGCGCCCTGCGCGACACCGCGTCTTGCCTATCGGTCGAGCAGGCCGGTGAAGAACTGGCGCGCGTTTTCTTCCAGGCTGTCGATGTCGTAGCCGCCTTCCTGAATCACGCAGACCGGCATGTCCAGACCGGCCATGGCCCGGCCGATCCGGGCGAAGCCTTCGCTGGTGACGGCGACCTTGGCCTGCGGGTCGTCCTTGTAGATATCGAAGCCCAGTGGCAGTACCAGCACGTCGGCGCTGAAAAGCCGGATTGCAGCGACGGCTTCGTCGAGTTTTTCGAAGAAGGTTTCTTCCGGCGAACCGTGCGGCATCGGCAGGTTGATGTTGTAGCCGTAACCCTGGCCGGCGCCACGTTCTTCTTCATGCCCAGTGACCACCGGGTAAAAGTTGGTCGAGTCGCCGTGGATGGAGATATAGAGCACGTCGTCACGCTCGTAGAAGATCTCCTGAATGCCCTGGCCGTGGTGCATGTCCGGGTCGAGAATCGCCACGCGCTCGAATTTCGTGCGTAGCGCCTCGGCGGCGATCGCCGCGTTGTTGAGATAGCAGAAGCCGCCGGCGCCGTCGCGGCGGGCGTGATGGCCCGGTGGGCGGCACAGGCCGTAGGCGTAGCGCTCGCCGGCGAGAATGTCGTCGGCCGCGGTCAGCGCGGTCTGGGCCGACGCATAGGCGGCCTTCCAGGTGCCTTCGCCGATCGGGCAGCTGCCGTCGGCCTGATAACGGGCCGATTCGGCGAGGATGCCCTTCAGCGGGTTCGGCGAGCGCACGAAGATATTGGACATCACCTCGTTGCCCCAGTCGTCGGGGATCTCCATCCAGCGCCGGTGCGCGGACTCGAGAAAGCGCAGATAGCCCAGATCGTGCACCTGGGAGATCACGTCCATGCCGTGATCCACCGGTTTGCCGATTTCGATGTTCAGCCCCTCCAGGGCGGTGACCAGCGGCGGTGTGCGGGCCGGAATTTCCTGCGGCGCGCGCATCTGACCACGGGTCAGATAGCTGCGGGGCACATGCTCGTTCTGGATCGGATCGAAATAGGCTTTCACGGCGACGGTTTTCCGGTTGTTCGACAAGTGGATCGGCCGGCGAACGTAACGGCCCGGCCGCCTCGCAACATACGCCCGCATCGCTTGTCGCTGCAATGCTTTTGACGGGAGGACCGAAAGATCGTGCGCATGAAAAAGGCCGGCGGGTACACCCGCCGGCCCGGATACGCCCGTGATGCGCGGTGGCGTTACTTGCCGCGCGGTACGGTCTGGGGCTCGACGAACTCCATGATGCCGTCGTCGCCGCCTTCACGGCCGATGCCCGACTGCTTCATGCCGCCGAACGGCGCATGCGGCGCGGGGCCGGTGCCGGTGTTCCAGCCGCAATGGCCGAAGTGCAGGCCGCGAATGGTCTTCTGCGCGCGTTTGTCGTCCTTGGTGAACACATAGGCGGCGAGACCGAACTCGGTGGTGTTGCCCAGTTCCACGACCTCGTCTTCGTTCTCGAATTCGATCATCGGCACGAGCGGGCCAAAGGTCTCTTCCTTGCAGCAGGCCATGTCGTGGGTCACGCCGGTGATCACGGTCGGGGTGTAGAACAGGTTCTTGTCGGCGTCGAGTTCGTCCGGGTGCTTGCCGGCAACCAGCTTGGCGCCCTTGGAAAGCGCATCGGCAACGTGGTTCTGGACCTTCTCGAAGCCGCCCTTGTTGATCAGCGGGCCGACGTCGATGTCTTCGTCCATGCCGTCGCCGACCTTGAGCGCCTTGACCTTTTCCACCAGCTTGTCGGTGAATTCCTTGTAGATGCCCGACTGGACGTAGATGCGGTTGGCGCAGACGCAGGTCTGGCCGCCGCCACGGAACTTGTTGCCCACCAGCTGTGTAGTCGCATGGTCGATATCGGCATCGTCGAAGACGATGAACGGCGCGTTGCCGCCGAGTTCCAGGCCCAGCTTCTTGACCTGGTCGGTGCTCTGTTCCATGAGCAGCTTGCCGACCTCGGTGGAGCCGGTGAACGACAGCATGGGCACGTCCGGCGAACTGGTCAGCTCGCCGCCGATCTCGCTGGAGGAGCCCATAACCAGGTTCACATAGCCCTTGGGCAGTTCCAGGCGCTCGTGGAAGAGCTGGAACATCGCGATCATGGTCAGCGGCGTTTCGGTGGCCGGCTTGATCACGCTCGGGCAGTCAGCCGCGATTGCCGGGGCGATCTTCTTGGCGATCATGCCGATCGGGAAGTTCCACGGCGTGATCAGGCCGACCACGCCAATCGGACGATGATGGATCGTCCAGGTGCAGTCCTTGGCCTTCTCCTCGAGCTCGTGTGGCTTGAGGATGTCGATGTTCTTCGCGCAGTAGTCGAAGAAGCCGGCGGCGTATTCGACTTCGCCCTGGGCTTCCTTCCACGGCTTGCCGTGCTCGAGACAGAGGATGCGGCCGATCTCTTCCTTCTCGTCGATGAGCGCATCCCGAATGTCCTCCAGCCACTCGCGGCGGGTTTCGAGATCGTTCGGCTCGGTCAGCGCGCCCTTGGCGGCCTCGATGGCGCGCCGGGTTTCTGCCTTGCCCATCTTCGGAATGGCGGCGAGTGTCTTGCCGTTGGCCGGGTTGAACACATCGACGGTGTCACCCGAGTCGGCCTCCACCCACTGGCCGTCTATGTAACCGGAAATGTTCTTGAGCAGATAGGATTCGATCATGAGTGTCCTCGGTCCTGTCGTGACGACGAATTGGGCGGCGCAATGCTGCGTGCGGCGGCCACCGGCAGTGCCACACGCAGCCATGCGTCATGCATGAGTGATCGGGGCGAAACGCCCGGTTTAAAGACCAGCGGCATGGATACGGTCGTCATTGACGGCCGGGCGCGTAGCCGTGGGTTTTGCTGACCTGGTTGAAAAGCGCCGCACCGCTGCGCCAGTTGTCCAGATTGGCCAGAAACTGATCGATGAGCGCGTCGCGCCAGCCGATGAAGTCGCCGGCCATGTGTGCCGACATCAGCACGTTGTCCAGGCCCCATAGCGGGTGGTCCGCCGGCAGGGGTTCCTGTTCGAACACGTCCAGCGCGGCGCCGGCGATCTGTTCGTTGACCAGCGCATCGACCAGATCGTCGGTGACCACGATCGGTCCGCGGCCGATGTTGATGAACCGCGCGTGCGGCGCCATCGCGGCGAAGCGCTGCTTGTCGAACCAGCCTTCCGTGGCTTCGGTCAGGGGCGCGGCGACCACCACGTAATCGGCATCGGGCAGGTGGGCGTCGATGTCGTCGGCGGCATGCACCGCGGAGAATACGTCGTCCGCGGCGCGCGCGCGGCGCGCAATGCCGGTCACGTCCATGCCCACGGCCTTGCACAGGCGCCCGATCTCGCGGCCGATCGAGCCCGCGCCGGCGACAAGCACACGTTCGCCGTGGATGGATTCGGTATCGCGATGCACCCAGCGGCGTTCCTGCTGGTAACGGATGTTGCTGCGCGTGTCCTTGGCGAACATGAGGATGGCGCCGAGCACGTATTCCGCGATCGAGCGGTCGAAGATGCCCTGGGCATTGGTGACCGGAATGTCGGATTCGATCAGCGCGTCGAACATCAGCTGATCGACGCCGGCACTCGCCGCGTGAACCCAGCGCAGCGAGTCGGCCGCCGGCCAGGCCGCTTCCAGGGCTTCGGTGCGGAAATCGGTGACCAGCAGAATATCGCTGCCGGGTAGCGCCTCGCGCAGGCTGGCCTCGTCGTGCGCCAGTCGGATCTCGCCGTGCGCGTGCAGGCGTTGAACCGAGGCGGGGCCCTCCGGGCTGTCGCTCAGGACGGTGATCCGGGGTCGGGGCTCGTCGCTTTCGGCCGCGCCGTCTGGCGCGGAATGGTCGAAGGTCTCGTGGCTCATGAACGCTCCGGCGCGCCGGCATGCATGAACCGCGCAGTGTCGATGATCATGCCGCACGGTACCCAGACCCCGACGCAAGCGTCAATAGGCGTCGCAAAGCCTGCACACGCCTTGTGTTGACCGCGATTGCAAGACCTGACTACGCTCGGCGCAATAGGCCCCTCGGGGGCCGTCCTCATCTTGTGTCTAGGGGCAGTCATGGTCGCGAATCTGAGCAACAAAAACGAGCTTCTGTCGTCGGATCCCGACGAGCGCTATGTCCGCGACCGACTGGTCTGGAACCCGGCGATGCACGCGATACCGATTTCGGGCATCCGGCGCATGGTCAATCGCGCCGCCGAGCTCGACGACGTGGTGCATCTGTCGATTGGCCAGCCGGATTTCCCGACCCCGCGCCATATCATCGACGCGCACATCCACGCGCTGGAGGCGGGGCAGACCGGCTACACCATGGATGCGGGCCTGCCCGAGCTGCTGACCGCGCTCAAGGACTACTACAACGAGAAGTACCGCAGCACGCTGTCGGAAGACAATTTCCTGATCACCACCGGTGCCACGGAAGGCATCTACCTCATGATTACGGCGATGGCCGCGCCGGGGCGCGAGTTCATCATCGCCGATCCGACGTTCCTGCTGTATGCGCCGCTCATTCGCATGAACGGCGGGCAGGTGCGCACGGTGCCGACCAAGGCCAGCGAAGGCCATCAGATCGACCCCGAGCGCATCATCAACATGATCGGGCCGAACACGCACGCGATCATCCTCAATTCGCCGAGCAACCCCACGGGAACCGTATACCCGCGCGAGACCATCGAATGGCTCTGTCAGGAAGCGGCCTATCGCGGTGTGGAAATCCTGTCGGACGAGGTGTACGACAATCTGATTCTCGACGACATCGAATACCCGAGCGTGCTCTCCTGCGCGATCGACCTCGACGGCGTGGCCGTGGTGTCGAGTTTTTCGAAGACCTATGCCATGCCGGGGCTGCGCGTGGGCTGGATCGTGGCCGACCAGAACACCATCCGCACGCTGCGGCGCTACCACATGTTCACCACCACGGTGGCGAGCACGCCGGCGCAGTGGGCGGGTGTCGCGGCGCTACTGGGCGATCAGAGCTGCGTGGACGACATGGTGCGCGAATACTCGCGGCGCCGGGACCGGGTGGTGGACCTGGTCGCCGACACGCCCGGGCTGACCGGCTACTGGCCGCAGGGCGCGTTCTATATCGCGCCGTCGCTGCCCAACGGTGTCGATGCCGGCAAGCTGTGCATGCGCATGCTGGAAGAGACCGGTGTCTGCGTGATTCCGGGCGATGCCTTTGGCGAGGCATCGAACAGCCTGATGCGCATCAGTTACTCGACCTCGATGGAAAACATCGAGGAGGCCTTCCAGCGGCTGCAGCCGTGGATGGCGCGCCAGCCCGAACTGGACGGGCACAGCTAGACGTCGGTCACGCGCCAACGGCTCCGGGAGGTTCCCGGAAAAAAGCCCGGCCGCCTCACCAGGCGCCGGGCTTTTTCATGGCCGCCGGTTTGGTGTAGCGCGAGTTTCAGCCGTCGGTCGAGCCGCATTCGGCGGCTGGCGCGCCGGCCTGGCGGGCGACGTCGGGCATCTCGCTGGCGTAGGTCACGCGCACGGGATAGACCTCGCCCGCGTCGTTGTGCATGTTGCCGATGCCGCGGTATTCGAGCAGGCGCTTGCTGTCGGGGTCGTAGGTGAGCTTCAGCGAGTCGACGAAGAAGTTGACCAGGAACATGTCCAGCTCGGCATCGAAGACCACTGCCTGTCGGCCTTCGAATTCGGTCGTACCGGTCTGGCTCGCGCGCAGCTTGATCACGGCCTGACGCCCGGCCGCCGCGAAATTGAAGGGCACGGTTTCACCGGCGGCGAGTCGGTCGAAGTTCTCGCGGACCAGCATGTCGAAGCCGGAATCGGCAGCCATTGGCGCCTTGATGCTGAAGGATTTGGTCTTTTCCGGGGCGTCGGCGCTGTCGCGGCGAAACATGACCCACTGCTCGCCGTCGCGGCGTATACCTTCACGATAACCGTTGGCCGGTATTTCCAGTGTGTAGGTGGGCACGGTATCGCTGGCGCTGAAATCCATCTGCTTGTGGGCGATGGGCTCGCCATTCGTGCCGATATAGTCCACGTCCCAGGTCGTGATCCTGCCGTTGCTGCGTTGCTGTTCGTGGTGCTCGGTGTAGCGATAGTCGTCGCCCTGCAGGGTATAGGCATAGCCATTGAAGCAACGCGCGCCATCGGCCGGTGCCGCGAGTGCGGCGGGCGCCGTGAAACCGAGCGCTAGCAGAGCGCTTGTCCAGGTCAGTGCAGAACGGATTGTCATGCGAGGGCTCCGGGTCAGGACGATGGGGTGCGACGGGGCAAAAACACATAGTGGGCGATGCCCCACTCGTTGCCGTCGGCATAGCCGAACAGCTCCGCGACGGCCATGAAGAACATGCGCCAGCGCTGGAACCAGCGTTCGGCGTCGGCGCCGTAGGTGTCGCGAAAGATCGTCATGATGGGCGCCTGGGCTGCGTCCATTCGGTCGAGCCAGGCGTTGGACGTGTCGCGGTAATGATTGCCCGACAACCACCAGTGGTTGTGCAGCACGAGGTCGTTCTGGAAGTGGGCGAACAGATGCTCGCTTGGCATCACGCCGCCGGTGAAGAAATGCCGCGCCATCCAGTCGTATTCGCCGTCGTCCTGGAACGCGTAGGCCAGCAGCTTGTGCGCGAACACATGCACGAACAGGCGGCCGTCGTCGGCCAGCCAACGGTTGATACGCGCGAACAGCTCACGGTAATTGCGCATGTGTTCGAACATCTCGACCGAGACGATCCGGTCGAATTGGCGCTCGCCCGGATCGAAGCTGTTGATGTCGCAGGTCTCGACGGTGAGATTCTCAAGCCCGCGTTCGCTGGCCATGCGCTCGATGGCGGCGCGCTGGGCGCTGGAATTCGATACCGCGAGAATGGTCGCGCTCGGATAACGCTTGGCCGCCCAGAGCGCAAACGAACCCCAGCCGCATCCCAAGTCCAGAATACGCTGGCCGTCGTGCAGGCGCGCGCGCTCGGCGTAGAGTGCGAGCATGGCGTGCTCGGCCTGATCCAGCGATTCGATGCCCGGCTCGAACAGGCAGCCGCTGTATTTGCGGTGCGCGCCGAGCACGTGTTCGAAGAACGACGGCGGCAGTTCGTAGTGCTGGGCGTTGGCGTCGTCGGTGTGCTGGGCGATCGGTCCGGTGGATGCGCGTTCGATGAAACGGCGCATCTGCTTGCTGCGCCATTCCGGTTCCAGCGCTTCGCGGCTGGTCAGACGTGTGGCGATCAGGCGGCGCATGCCGGCACGGGCGATCGGGTCGGGGATCATGCCCCGTTCGCACATTTCTATCGGCAGGCTATCCAAGTGCGCTGTCCTCTTCGTCGTGGAATTCAGTCTTTCGGCGGCCAGGGAATGAAGGCGCTGGTTCGACGCATGTATTCGTCGTGACCGTGGCGCCTTTCCGAAGCCTGTTTGTTTTCGATCGTCGGTATGCCCGACACCCGGAGCAACAGCCACGCCATGATCACCGGGCTGGCCAGCGTGGCCCACCAGTACGGCGCGCCGATCGCCAGAACAACATAGGTTACCCAGTGCAGCGACTCGAAGAAATAGTTGGGATGTCGCGAATAGCGCCAGAGCCCTTCGGCGCAGACGTAACCCTTGTTCTCCGGCTTCTGCTTGAAGCGATGCAGCTGGGCATCGGCCGTGCCTTCGCCGACCACCGACACGAACCACACGGCGATCGCAATCAGGGCGACGCCGAGCGAGGGTGCCTCCGGCATGTAGGCGATGACCAGGAACGGGATCGACAGAATCGACGCGATCAGCGCCTGGAACAGAAAGAAGCCGAACATGTACAGATCGGCCTTCGCGCCCCAGGATTCGCGGGCGGCCGCATAGCGCGAATCTTCCGGGGCACCGCGCATGCGTCTGGCCAGATAACCGGCCAGCCGGAAGGACCACGCCAGCGCGAGTGCGGCGAGCAGGATGCGCGCGCCGGCCGGCGCATCGCCGAGCAGCGCGTATTCGGCGGCGATGATGCCCACCGCCGCCGACCACACGACATCGACCAGCCCGGCGTTGCGGGTGAACAGCTGAATGACCCAGACGATGGTCAGCAGAACGGCGGTCGTGGTCAGGCCCACACCGAAGGCGGCGAGCGGGGTCATGGAGATTCCTTGCGAGAGCGCGAATCAGCCTACCATCGCTGGCAGGCGCCGATCGCTCAGCTTACGTCGTATATCGGCAGCGCGATGCGTCCGCGCACGGCGATGCGCCCGGGGATGGCCGAGAAGCTGGCCAGATACTGGGGATGATAGCCATAGACCATCAGGCCCAATTCGTCACCCGCGTGCAGCCGGTGGCTCACCCCGTTGAGTTCGAGGCTGCGCCGGCCCGCGCCGCGGATCGGCCGCACCTGCTTGTTGAGCAGAATCGTGGCGCCGCCGGCGCTGCGCCGGACGCCGATGCCCACGAAGGCGATCGGCGTGGCGTCGTCGCCGCTGACTTCGATATCGGCATGCGGCACGCCGGCGATCGCCTGATCGTCGCGCTCGATGACGGTCAGCGGGAGAAACGTGCCGCCGCTGGCCAGCTCGTCGAGGTGATCCGAGGGCAGGGCGTTGACCAGCCGCGCGATCAGCGCCGTATCGTCGCCGCTGGCCGGTTTGTCGCTGTCGAATACGCGCTTGATCGCGTGCAGCGCGTTGGCGGCGGTGCCGGTCACCAGCGACCACAGTCGCGACACGCTCTGGCGGCGCAGGATGCCGAGCAGCAGGTCGAGCCCGCCGGTGGTGGCCTCGCCCGCGAATTCGACCGTTGGCCCATGGTCGCCGGTGCCGATCGGCAGCTCGTCGAACATCAGGCTGGTTTCGTCGTCGAGGATGATCGTATGCCGCGGTATCGACCGTTCCGGCGTGCGGCCCTTGAGTTTCCAGTCCAGCCAGGCGAGTTCCAGTGCCGCGGTTTCGTAGGTCTCGCCGTCGATATGCAGCGCGGCGTCGGTCTGGTAAGCGATACGATCGATGTCCTGCAGAAACGGGAGGCTGTGGCCGTACTGCATGGCGATCACCTGCACATCGTTGCCTGCCGCCCGCAGGGCTTCGGCGTTGTGCAGCGCTTCGTTTAGGTTGAACAGCGTATCGCCCACGCCCTGTAGCAGCAGCGCATCGACCGCGGGCGTGCGCCGTGTTGGATCGGCCACGCGCTCGCCGTCGCGGGCGACCTCGCCGTCGTAGAACGAGACCGGGCTGCTGTTATAGAGCCGGTCGGTGATCGCCTGCGACAGGCCACGGCCGGTCAACGGCGAGATCAAACCCTCGAGCAGCGCGCGATAGAGCATCGGGTCCAGACGCACGCCGGAGGTGGGCACGCCCAGCGCGACCAGGGCCGCGCCCCAGGCGGTCTTGACCACGTTGTCCGGGGCCAGGCTGTAGCGCAGATCGTGCCAGGTGGCGGTCGGCACGATGGCATCGAAGCGCGGATCCACGCAGGCACCGATGAGTTGGAAACCGCCGCCGTAGGACAGCCCCAGGCCGCCGACCCGCGGGTCGCCGTCGTCGCAGGCCAGCCGTTCGCGCTCGGGCATCTCCTGCATCGCCCAGTCGAGGATCGCGCTGATATCCGCGCCCTCGACGGCCGGATCCATGATCTCAACGCGGCCGCCGGAATCGCCGAAGCCGCGTTGGTCGAAGCTGATCACGAAATAGCCGGCATCGGCGGCGCGGCGCGCGGCTTCGGTGGACGGCAGGATGCCGCCCGACAGGGTTTCGTATACGGAGCGCTCGTAGCGGTTGGGCAGGCGCGCCCCGCCAAAACCATGACCGTGCAGGATCAACGGCGCGGACTCGCCGGCGGCCAGTTCCGGCTGCATCACGGTCAGCGCGATCTCGACGCCGTCGTCGGGATTGATGGCGGTCGCGCGATAATCGCGCGCAGACAGGGCGGCGGCGCTCACGTCGGGCTAGACCCGATCCGAGTCGACACGCGAGATGGCCGCGAGCGCGTCGCGCAGGGGATCGGGGATCGGCGCGGCGCGGTTGCTTGCCCGATCGACGAACACATGCACGAAATCGCCGTGCGCGGCGGCGGCATCCTCGCCGGCCTTGAAGATGCCGATGCCGTAAGTCGTCGAGCGGTTGCCCAGATGCTTGACCACCAGCCCGGCCTCGAGTTTTTCCGGAAAGGCGACCGGGGCGTGGTACTGGCAGCGCGATTCGACCACGAACCCGACCACCGGCGCGTTGTGAATATCCAGACCGCCGACCTCGATCAGATAGCGGTTGGCGACGGTGTCGAAATAGGAGTAATAGGTCACGTTGTTCACGTGGCCATAGACATCGTTATCCATCCAGCGGGTCGGCATGTCGCAGAACCAGAGGTAGTCGTTGCGGACAGGGCAATCTCGGGACATGGCGTGCGTTCTCCTGGCGGGCAAAAAGAAGCCGGGCTGGGCCCGGCTCGTTGCGGTCGTCGTGTCGGCGTCTAGGACTGGACCTTCCAGGTGCCGTCGGACTGACGACAGGCCGTGCCGGTGACCTTGTCGGGCTTGCCGTTCACATTGGCGTTCATCGTGAACTCGCGACACGGCTGGTTGCCGTTGTTGTAGGTATTGGTCGGCGTGACCGAGTAGTTGTCGTTGGTGTCCGGATTGGTCCAGCTCGATGTGCTGCCGGTCTGGTTCGTCTCCAGGGCGCTGCCGAACTGCTGGCGATCGCGCTGGCCGAAGTTATCGCCGATACGGCGACCGAGCGCCGCGCCGGCCAGGGTGCCGACCACGGTCGCGATGGTGGTACCGCTGCCGCTGCCGATCTGTGAACCGGCCGCGCCGCCGGCAATGCCGCCGATCACGGTGCCGGTATCGCCGGAACTCCAGTTTGCACAGCCGCCAAGCAGGCCGACGGAAAGTGCCAGGGCGCTGATGAAACTCAGGTTCTTCGTCATGGTGTCCTCCCGATATCGCAGGTCGTCGAAACCTGTCCGCTATCAATCGATGTTCGTTTCAAGTGTAACCAAAATCATGGCTCTCGGCTGAACGGGCCATTGGCGGGCGCGCTAGCGTTCGACGCCGGCGCGGCGTAGCCTTTCCGGTCGCGTTGCGCTTTGGAGAACCCCATGTCGGGTTGGTGGCTACTCGCCATTGCGGTCACGCTGGAAGTTGCCGGCACGACCTGCATGAAGCTTTCGGACGGTTTCACCCGGCTATGGCCTTCGGTGGGCATCGTCGTGTTCTATCTGGCCTCGTTCGCGTGCCTGACGCTCGCGCTCAAGCGCATCGACGTGAGCATTGCCTACGCCGTCTGGGCCGGCGCCGGCATCGTGCTCATCTCGCTGATCGGCGTGTTCTATTTCCACGAACCGATGACGCTCTGGCGCACCGGCTGCATAGCGCTGGTGCTCATCGGCGTGATCGGGCTGAACCTCGCCCACGGCTGATCCGTTCCGGCGTCTTGCCAGCCGGTATTGCGCGGGGCGAGGATGCCCGTCTTTCCAGAAATTCACGGAGACATGTATGCGAGCTTGGCTGGTCGAAAACCCGGGGGCGCCCGAAGCGCTGGAACTCAAGACGGTCGACACGCCCGAGCCCGGGCCGGACGAGATTCGGGTCGACGTGCGTGCCGTGGGCATCAACCAGGCCGACGTGCTGCAGCGCAAGGGCGGTTATCCGCCGCCCCACGGTTTCGACGTGCGCCGCCCCGGCCTGGAATATGCCGGCACCGTGGCCGCGGTGGGCGAGCGCGTGAAGAGCCGCGCGGTCGGCGACCGCGTGATGGGCCTGATCGGCGGGGGCTCCTATGCGGAGCAACTCGTGGTGCACGAACACGAGGCGCTGACCATCCCCGCGCATTACGACTTCGAGCAGGCCGCGGCCATGCCGGAAGCGTTTCTTACCGCCTATCGCGCACTGTTTCTGGTCGGCGAACTCGCCGCGGGTCAGTGGGCGCTGGTACGCGGCGCGACGTCGGGCGTCGGCCAGGCCGGTCTGCAGCTGATCGGCGCGCTGGGTGCACGCAGTATTGCCACCAGCCGCAAGCAGGCACGTCTCGACGAACTGGACAAACGCTTCAAGGCGCTCGGTTTCGATCGGGCCTTCGATATTGGCCTGGAAGACGGCGAGAACGGTGTGGCCAAGGCGGTACGAGAACAGACCGGCGGCGCGCACGTGATCATGGATTTCGTCGGCGGCCCCGCGCTGGACGACAACATGAGCGCGCTGCGTGACGAGGGCCGCCAGGTCCAGGTCGGCCTGATCGGCGGGCGCAAGAGCGAGATCGACATGGGCAAGCTGCTCATGCGCCGGCTCAGCCTCAACGCCATGACCATGCGCAGCCTGCCGCTGGAGCGCAAGATCATGCTCGCCAAGATGTTCGACGACCGCCTGCTGCCGCTGTTCGAGGCCGGCAAGCTCAAGCCGATGGTCGACCAGGCCTTTGCGTTCGATCAGGCCGTCGAAGCGCATCGCCTGATGGAATCCGGCGAGCACGCCGGCAAGCTGGTGCTGGTACGCGACTAGCCTCCCTGCACGCCCGCCGTCCGGCCGCACAACGCGCGGCCGGGCGGTCATTGGCGGCGCGATAGAGCGCGGCGAGCCCGGCTTCGGGCGCGCCGCCCGGCCTGCCGATCCCGGGGCGAGACCATCCCGCGAAGGCGCATTATGCCGGGCAATGGCGGGCTTCTTGCTTGATCAAATGACGTTCTTTCTCGATTCGGAGATCGTCATTTCGCAACCGAGCTTCTACCGCATCGCGGCCGCTGGCCGTACCGGCGCGCATGGATGTCGGGCGTGTTCGCGTCTGCGCGTCGGTCCGCGCCGCTGGGGCAGGGCCCGTGGCTGAGTTCGTTCCGGTCGATCCCTTCGATCTGCTCATCTTCGGCGGCACCGGCGATCTCGCCCGGCGTAAGCTGTTGCCCGCGCTTTTTCATCGGGATCGCGATGAACAGTTCAGCGCCGACAGCCGCATCGTGGCCATATCGCGCGGCGACATGGACGACGCGGCCTATGCCGAATGGGTTCACGACGCGCTCGCAGCACAGCTCACCCCGAAGGAACTCGAGCCCGCGGTCTGGGCACGTTTTTCAGCACGCCTGTGTCATTACAGCCTCGACATGCAGGACGACAGCGGCTGGACCGGGCTGGGCGACAGACTCGACGACACCCACTGCCGCAACCGGGTGTTTTATCTCGCCACCGCGCCGTCGCTGTTCGGCACCATCGCCGCACAGATCGCGCAAGCGGGGCTGGCCGATGCGCGCTCGCGCATCGTGCTGGAAAAGCCGGTGGGCCACGATTTCGATTCCGCGCGCGAGATCAACGACGCGGTGGGCGCCGTGTTCTCCGAGTCGCAGATCTATCGGATCGATCATTACCTCGGCAAGGAAACCGTGCAGAACGTGCTCGCGCTGCGTTTCGGCAACTCGCTGTTCGAGCCGCTGTGGGCGCGCGGCGCGGTCGATCACGTCCAGATCACGGTGGCCGAGAATCTCGGCGTCGGCCAGCGCTTCGATTTCTACAACCGCACCGGCGCGCTGCGCGACATGGTGCAGAACCACATGCTGCAGCTGTTGTGCATGATCGCCATGGAGCCGCCGGCGAGCATGGACCACGACGATATCCGCAACGAAAAGATCAAGGTGCTGCGCGCGCTCAAGCCGATCACGGCCGACGTGGTGGACCGCGTCACCGTGCGCGGGCGCTATACCGCCGGCATCGTGGCGGGCGAGCCGGTGCCGGGCTACCGTGAGGAGGGCGACAGCCCCGACATCAAGACCACCGAGCAGGACACTGAAACCTTCGTGTCGATCAAGGCCGAGATCGACAACTGGCGCTGGAACGGCACCCCGTTCTATCTGCGCACCGGCAAGCGCATGGCACGCAAGCTCTCCGAGATCGTGTTCCAGTTCAAGCCGGTGCCGCATTCCATCTTCGGCGACCAGCCGCTCACGCCCAATCGGCTCGTGCTCAGCCTGCAGCCGGAGGAGGGCGTACAGCTCACGCTGATGACCAAGGAACCGGGGCCGGGCGGCTTTCGCATGCGCTCGCTGCCGCTGAACCTGAATTTCCCGGACGCGTTTTCCGTGACTTATCCCGACGCCTACGAGCGGCTGCTCATGGAAGTGCTGCGCGGCAACCCGGCACTGTTCATGCGTCGCGACGAGATCGAATCCGCCTGGCGCTGGATCGATCGCATCATCGACAGCTGGCACACGCGCGGCGTGCGTACCCACGAATACATGGCCGGCAGCTGGGGGCCGACCGATTCCTTCGTGCTGCTCGACCGCGACGATCGCCGCTGGGCGCAGCCGGAGTGACCATGCCCGAACTGCACGAATTCACGGACCGCGGCCGTTGTGCCGACGCACTCGCCGATGCGCTGGCAGAAAAACTGCGCGAGGGTATTGCGACCAATGGTCGGGCCACGCTCGTACTCAGTGGCGGTTCCTCGCCAATCGACCTGTTCGAACGCCTCGCGCTGATCGAGCTCGACTGGTCGCGGGTGACCGTGTTGCCCAGCGATGAACGCTGGGTGGCGCCCGACCACGCCGACAGCAACGAAGCCGCGCTGCGCCGGCATCTACTGTACGGGCCGGGAAACGCCGCGCGGTTGTTCGGTTTGTACCGGCAAACCGCCACGCCGGCCGAAGCGCGGGACGAACTCAACGCAGACCTTTCGACGCTGCCGCGGCCGTTCGACGCCGTGGTGCTCGGCATGGGCGAGGACGGGCATTCCGCCTCGCTGTTTCCCGACGCTGCGAATATCGAAGCCTGTCTGGCCAGCAACGACGACTGTGTAGTGCCCGACCGGCAGAACGACGACGGCCCGGCGCGCATCAGCCTGAGCCTGACACGGCTCAAGCAAAGCCGCGCGCTGTTTCTGCTGTTCTTCGGCGAAGCCAAGCGCCGGATCTATGAAGCGGCCTGTCGCCCGGGCATGGCGCGTGAATTTCCCGTGCGGGGCGTGATCCAACAGAACGACGTGCCCGTCGACGTGTACTGGTCCGACTAGACGCGGGCGCTTTAGCCCGCTGGAGCGAGGAATCATGAGCCTGCATCCCGTCATCGCCGAAGTGACCGGGCGTATCGTCGCCCGCAGTCGCGATACGCGTGCGCAGTATCTGGCCAGGATCGACCACGCGAAAACCGTTGGCCCGCACCGCGGCAGGCTGTCTTGCGGCAATCTCGCTCATGGCTTCGCTGTCGAGGACGCGCCGGGCAAGGACGCGCTCGCCGGTGCGCATCGGCCGAATGTGGCGATTGTGTCGGCCTATAACGAAATGCTGTCGGCGCACCAGCCGCTCGGCGATTTCCCGCCGATCATCAAACAGGCGGCCTGGGCGGCCGGTGGCGTGGCCCAGTTTGCCGGCGGTGTGCCCGCCATGTGCGACGGCGTGACCCAGGGCCAGCCGGGCATGGAACTGTCGCTGTTCTCGCGCGACACCATCGCCATGGCCACGGCCGTAGCACTCACCCACAACATGTTCGACGCCGCACTCTGTCTGGGGGTGTGCGACAAGATCGTGCCGGGGCTGATGATCGGTGCGCTGTCGTTCGGCCATCTGCCGGTGATCTTCGTGCCCGGCGGGCCCATGACTTCGGGGCTGCCGAACAAGATCAAGTCGCAGGTGCGCCAGCGTTTCGCGGCCGGCGAGATCGGCCGCGACGAGCTGCTCAAGGCCGAGTCCATGTCCTACCACTCGCCGGGCACCTGCACGTTCTACGGCACGGCGAATTCCAACCAGCTGCTCATGGAGTTCATGGGCCTGCACCTGCCCGGGACGTCGTTCGTGAATCCCAGCACGCCGCTGCGCGATGCGCTCACACGGGCGGCGGCCGAACGCGTGGTCGGCATCACTGAATTGTCCGACGACTATCGGCCGATCGGGCGAATCGTGGACGAAAAAGCCGTGGTTAACGGCATCGTCGGCCTGCTCGCGTCCGGCGGCTCGACCAACCACACGATGCATATCGTGGCCATGGCACGCGCCGCCGGGGTAAAGATCGACTGGACCGATTTCGCCGAAATCTCCGCCGTGGTGCCGCTCATGGCGCGGGTCTATCCCAACGGTGTGGCGGACGTGAACCACTTCGCCGCTGCCGGCGGTATCCAGTTCATGATCCGCGAACTGCTCGCCGCCGGACTGGTGCACGATGATGTCGCCACCGTGGTCGGCGACGGGCTGCATCGCTACACGCAGGAGCCGTTTCTCGACGGCGAGGCCCTCGTCTGGCGCGAGGGCGCGGGGGAAAGCCACGATACCGACGTGCTGCGCGGCGTGGCCGAGCCGTTTGCCGCCACCGGCGGTCTGCGCGTGCTCACCGGCAACCTCGGGCGCGGCATCATCAAGATTTCGGCGGTCGAGACACAGCACCGCCGCATCCATGCGCCGGCCAGGGTCTTTCCCAGCCAGGAGCATGTGCTCGAGGCCTACCAGGCGGGCGAGCTGGAACGCGATACCGCCATCGTCGTCATCAACCAGGGCCCGCGCGGCAACGGCATGCCGGAGCTGCACAAGCTCACGCCGTCGCTCGGCGTATTGCAGGACAAGGGCTATCAGGTCGCACTCATCACCGACGGGCGCATGTCCGGGGCCTCCGGCAAGATTCCGGCCGCGATCCAGATCACGCCGGAAGCGCGCCTCGGCGGGCCGATCGGCCGGATTCGCGATGGCGACATGATCTGGTTGGATGGCGAGGCCGGCGAGTTGCGTGTTGAAGTCGACGATGCCGAACTCGAAGCTCGCGAACCGACCACGTTCGACGACACCCCGGAAACCGAATTCGGCTTCGGCCGGGAAGTATTCGCGGTGTTCCGCCGCAACGTTGGCTCCGCCGAGGAAGGCGCCTGCGCGCTGCTCGATGCCCAGCCCGACACGGCCGATACCCGCGGCACGGTCGCCGCCGAACAGGAACCCGCCGAATGAAGTACGACGAAACGCGGCAAGTCATGGCGATCGCGCCGGTGATCCCGGTCGTGGTCGCGCCCGATGCGGCCGCCGGCGTGGAGATCGCGCGGGCACTGGTCGCTGGCGGTATCGGCGTTATCGAAGTCACGCTACGTACCGAAGCGGGGCTGGCCGCGATCGAGGCGATCGTCAACGAAGTGGACGATATCTGCGTCGGTGCCGGCACCGTCTGGACCGCGGCCCAGGCCACGCAGGCGATCGATGCCGGCGCCGAGTTCCTGGTGTCGCCCGGTATTGCCGACGAGGTGAACGGCGTCGCTAAAACCCGCGACATCGCTTATCTACCGGGCGCGCAGACGGTGAGCGAAATTGCGCATCTCAGGCGTCAGGGTGTGACCGCGGCCAAGCTGTTTCCGGCTTCCGTTGTTGGCGGGCCGGCTGCGATCAAGGCGTTTTCCAGCGTGTTTCCGGATCTCGTGTTTTGTCCCACAGGCGGTATCAAGGAAGACACCGCTGGTGAGTATCTGGCGCTTGGGTGTGTGCCGTGTGTTGGGGGCAGTTGGCTGGTTTCGGCGGACGCGGTCGCGGCTGGCGACTGGGGTTCCATCCGTGGCGCTGCGGAGCGGGCTTCGGCTTTGGCTAGCGATTAGGGGTAGGAGCTAGCGAGCGTTTAGGTCGACGCGGGTTCGAAGTCGCGAATGTGTGGATCAACGGTAATGGCTTGATCGACTTGGGGTTTCGCGCTGCTGCGCGACTCACTTTCTTTTGCTTGTCCAAAAGAAAGTAAGCAAAGGAAAAGGACACCCTGTCTTGCGCCGATGCTTCGCATCGGTACCCTGCGCGGCTCCGGCCGCAAGCGGGCCAGCCGGAAACTCGCCGCGCTACGCGCGACTCAGACATCCGGCTGTCTAATCCGCTTGCGGCCTCCACTGCTCGGCGCTACGCCCAAGGGGACTCAATACAGACAAAGACCGGCTCGCTATCGCTTCGCCAAGATCGCCAAGCGATCTTTGGCCGGCGATGCCGAAGGCGAGTCCGACCGGAACGCAGCTAAACACCGCAATTTCGGCATGGCAGCTGTTCCAACTCGGTTGCTGGGTAGGCCGCGCTGTATTCGGGCCCCGTTTGGAGCGACGAGAAGCGCAGGGCCGGAGGGTGTCCGGCGCATGCGCCGGTGCGGACAGCTGTTTGAGCGTCGCCAAAGCGACGCGAGTTCTGGCCGCATCCCTTCGGATCGAGCATCGCAGTGCACCGGCGCGCTTCGCGCCGGCGCGTAAGTCGGGTGTCTTTTTCCTTTGGTTACTTTCTTTTGGACAAGCAAAAGAAAGTGACTCGCACAGCAGTGCGAAACAGAAGAACCGAAAAACTCGTGAGCGCGGACCGGCAGGGTGCTGAGCACTACGGCTTTTGAATCCAAGATATAGGCGAATCCGTCTCAGATCTCGCGCCGGCAGACAGCTCAGTCGTCGACCTCCAAAGCCCGCCACATAAACCAACTCCCAACCGACCGATAAGGCCGCCAGATCTCGCATTCGCGTTCCAGCTGCTTCGGCTTGGGCAGTTCGTCACGCCCGTAGGTGATCGCATACCCCTTGCGCACACCCAGATCATGAATGGGCATCACATCGGGCCGGCCGAGGTGGAACAGTAGAAGCATTTCCACCGTCCAGCGGCCAATGCCGCGGATCGCGGAATAGCGTTCGATCAGCTCGGCGTCGTCGTAATCGTCGAGCCGTGATTCGTCCGGCAGTTCGCCGGCGAGCTGCGCGGCGGCGAGTGCCTGCAGGCTGAGCATCTTGTTCTGTGACAGGCCAGCGCCGCGCAGCGTGGCATCGTCAGCCGCGGCGATGCGTTCTGCACCCGGCGTATCGCCACCGCCAAGCGCGGTGAGCACGCGCCGGTGAATCGTGCCCGCGGCCTTGCCGGAGAGCTGCTGGTAGACGATGGCCCGCATCAGCGCATGAAACGCATCGGGCGCGGCGACCGTCTGCGGCGCATAGGGCCCGACGCGGGCCATCAGCGAACCGAGCACCGGATCGACAGCGGCCAGTTCGCGCACGGCTTTGCCGGCGTCGAAACGCAGCGGCGTGGCACGGCCCGTGGTATAGGCCGTGCCGACATCCTCGTTGGAAGCGTCCGCCATCAGATGCCCCGCAGTGCCTTCTCGATTGGCGTGTCACCGGCGAGCATTTCGTAGTGCTGGCCGATGGTGTTCGGCGAATCCAGCGTAAGCAGTAGGGCGTGGGCGACGTCTTCCCGGGCCACTTCGCCGTAGCGGTTCAGATCCTTGGCGATGTCGGCGGTGCCGGTGGCTTCCTCGTCGGTCAGCTTGCCGGGGCGCACGATCGTGTATTCCAGATCGGAGGCGCGCAGGTGATCGTCGGCCGCCTTCTTGGCCTCGAAATAGTGACGCATCTTCTCGGGGCCTTTCTCGGGCGTGTCCGCATTCATGGACGACACCAGCACGAAGCGACGCACGCCCGCGCGCCTGGCCTGATCGATGATCGAGATCGCGCCGTGGCGATCCACGTCCTCGGTCTTCTCCGGGCCCGTGTGCGCGCCGGAACCGGCGGTGAATACCACCGCATCGCAGTCGGCGAGGGCATCACGCACGTCGCCCTCGAGATCGGCAACCACCACTTCTGCGGCACCGAGCGCGCGCATCTCGTCGCGCTGCGATTCGTCGCGAATCATGGCGCGGGCCGTATGTGCGCTTTTGGCCATCTGGCGCACCAGACGCTGGCCAATATTGCCGTGCGATCCAACGATCAATACGTTCATGTCAGACCTTCCTAGCGTGCTTTGCTTGCATGTTCGGCCCGCGGCATCAGCGCGGGCGGTTGAAATTATCCCTGCGTCATACAAGGTTAGGTTCGGTAAACGATTTGCAACCGGCCGCCTCGTAACGGCCAAGGACAATCAATGATCGATCTCTATACCTGGACAACGCCCAACGGGCACAAGATCCACATCATGCTCGAGGAAGTCGGGCTGGAATATAAGGCACACCCGATCAACATCGGTAAGGGCGACCAGTTCGGCGAGGAATTCCTCAAGATCAGCCCGAACAACAAGATTCCGGCCATGGTCGATCACGACGGCCCGAACGGAAAGCCGTATTCGCTGTTCGAATCCGGCGCCATGCTCATCTACCTGGCCGAAAAGACCGGCCGACTGCTGCCGAGCGATACGGTCAAGCGCGGGAGTGCACCATTCGTTCTGTAAATTGGCCTGAGCCGGAAAGGTGACAGGCCACCCGCTATCCTTTCGTTGGAATTCATTAGCCGTGAATGACGAAAGGAGTAACGAATGGCCTGCCAACGACAG
>NZ_JAGHQU010000008.1 GCF_017744135.1 Endozoicomonas sp. G2_2 | reverse complement strand
AGGCGATCGTCGGCGCGAGCATGCGAAAGCTCGTGCATCTGATCTATGGCGTCATCAAATCAGGACAGCCGTTTCGGACTGAAATACCAATGGCGGGACTTGAAACTCAAGAGGGTATCTGACCCCACAGTTCGCGCACAACCGCCAACGGACCCGACCATACCCCGGTTTTAGTAGCGTTTCGATCCAGAGTCCAAGGGTTTAAATGGCCGTGCCTGCGGCCATTTGCGCAGCGTAGTCAGCGGGCGTCAGCCCGCTGAGTTCTTTTTTCGGTCGCTCTTCGTTGTACTCACGATGCCAACCTCGGATGATCGTCGTGGCGTGGGCGAGACTCACGAACCAGTGCTCGTTCAGGCATTCATCTCGAAAGCGACCGTTGAAAGACTCAATATAGGCATTCTGATTCGGTTTGCCGGGTTCGATCTGCTTGAGCTGAACGCCGTTTTCATGTGCCCAGTTCAGCATCGCCTTGCCAATGAATTCAGGGCCATTATCTGATCGTATGATGGTCGGCAGGCCTCGGGTGAGCGCTAACTCATCAAGCACACGCGTAATTTGCATGCCACTCATTGACCGACCCGGCACCAGCGCGACGCATTCACGGGTCGCGTCGTCGACGATGCCCAGACACTTGATGGCACGACCATCGGCGACCCGATCGAATACAAAATCCATCGACCAGACTTCGTTCGCACGGGCCGGACGAATCAATGGCTGCCGATCGGATATCGGCACTTTCTTGCGTCGCCGTCGCCGTACCTGCAGGCCTTGCTCGGCGTAGAGTCGTTCGACACGCTTGTGGTTGCCGGTCCAGCCGGCCTGGCGAAGCTTAAGATAGATCATCGGCGCCCCGTAGCGTCGATAGCGCTGCGCCAGGCTCAGGATCTGCGCGCGTAAACACGCGTTTCGATCCGGTGCCGGCTGATATCGGTATGCGCTGGCACTCATCGCCACGACGGCCAGCGAACGCCGTTCGCTCAAGCCGCGCCGGCTCATGAACCGCACCAGCTCGCGCCTTGCTGATGCGGTCACCATTTTTTTCGCAAGGCCTCGCGCGTGACTTCGTTTTCCAGCATCGACTCGGCCAACAGGCGCTTCAAGCGGCTGTTCTCGGTTTCAAGCGCCTTCAGACGCTTGGCATCCGAGACGTCCATGCCGCCGAACTTGTTCCGCCACGTGTAGTAGCTGGCTTCGGAAAAACCGTGCCGCCGGCACAGCTCCTTAACCGGCGTCCCGGCTTCCGCTTCCTTCAGAAAACCGATGATCTGCTCTTCGGTGTAGCGCTTCTTCATGTCCAATCTCCAGACTTCGGGTGATTGGACTCCAGATCGGCCTGCTACTCAATAGCGGGGTATGGTCGGACCCACCAAACGCTGGTATATCGAACACCGCTGGAGGTGAAAGAAACGCATCAAGCTGTGGTTTGATTTACTTGTCTTTGAGAGCTGAGCTAGCTCAGTCTGCCCCCTTCTACCACCTCTCTAGAGTACGATTAGGCGCTGGAACTGATGTTCAACTCCGCTAGGCTAGCTTTCTGCGGGTCGGTTAGCACTCCATTTTGTCTAGCGGCGCGCAGCGCCTTGATATAAGGCATAGTGTCGTTAGCGCGATCGAGCACCTTCAAGCAACGCACCGCTTCGATCGCAATCTCAGCATCAAGCGCGCTGTACTTCTGCATCAAAGTCTGCATCTGGAGTGAGTTCTCGAGCCGCGAAATTTCCGTATCACAGTGTCCCGCTTTCCGCGCCGCGCGCCCAAGCGCCGGTACAAGCGTTTGACGCCACCATGTGCTGTACGAATGCTGGATAGTCTCTGTGATCGCTAGTGCGTCCAGAAACGAGCGGTGTGCTTCGTCCCAACGTTCAAGTGCAGCCAGTGCGCGAGCGCGGCCAACGAGCGCGCCGGCTATTGCAGTGCTGTTTCCGGCGAATACGGGCTCCATGCGATCGAGCAGTTCGTTGAACTCGTCGAGCTGAACCCTGGGAGAAAAGCGATGCGCAGCGTGAGTAAGATAACGTAGTCGCGCGACTATCCGGGTAGGTTCCGGGTACTTTAATTCGGCCTCATTCAAGTCGTCGAGAATCGATTCCGCGATATCAATATTTCCGGCCGCGGCTTCAACGGCCACCATCCCTGCCTTATAGTCGGGAGTACCCGCTGCAGTCTGGAGCGCCGCCTCGATGCGTTGGCGTGCTCGTTCGTAATCACCCCGCGCGTAGGCATTTAGACCGTCAGCGTAGGCGACACCGGCACGCGTGGTGGGATCTAAATAAGCGCTGTTGCCCGACACCACACGACTGAGCCAGTCCGCCGAGATGTTTGGCTCGTTAAAAATGTTCCGACCTAGTGTACTTAGCGAACCCACGAGCGGCTCGACTTCAGTCGCTGAAGGATCCTCGTATATAGGAACGTTTTGCGCCGAGTGGACACTGTCGACTGTAGACTCAATCCACGGTGGAGAAGGCTCCTTCTCATTCCACCACTCGTGGATACTTATTCCGCCTGATATAACACCTATACTTGCAGCACAAGCCCCGCAAATTGAAATTAAACCAGATTTTACGCTATTTATCATCGCCGCCGCTCTAAATAAATATAGAAATAATGATTAGCACTACATAAAGACTCTAAAGCATTTTTATTAAACAGTTTAAAATATATATTAAAATTTTGTATTTAAAATAGAATTTTACGTTTTAATTATGAATCTTGAATATTGCACGATATTGCATTAGTTTATTTTTTGTCTTAATTTATTTCTGATTACGCTTAAAATTTCTCTCGATCTCAACTCTATAATGACTTGGAATCGGGAGTAGCGCGGGCCTCTTCAGAGTTCGTGCGATATCATCAGCTAAAGTCGCTGACGCCGCTTCCTCGACGGGCACGGATCAGTCGTCAAGATCGAGCGTTAACTGATCTGAGGTTTTTGAAGATTAGTTCAAACTAGACTCGAGGTCTTCCAAGAAAACCAAAATCGAAGCGGCCTCGTCCCCAAACCTTTGCTCGACTTCGCGCACGGCGTCTTCAGCAGTGATATCGCCTCTTTGCACAAGCAATATTGAGCAATTCCGGGGTCAGATCTTGCATCGTGCATAAAATTTGAGCCGACCTGTGAGCCGATGTGCTTCGTTGCCATATAATTGTATGCTCGCTCAACATAGTTGAGCTGGGCGTATGTAATTGAGGCCGATGCCTTTTCTATACTCTGCACGCGTTCAATTATTTTTAGTCAAACGATCGTCTGACATCAGGCTGGCCATCTGCTTTGAAAACGTCGTATAGGCCGCTTTCTTGGCGCCGTTAACCGTAGCGAACAGGCTACGCTCGCGAATAGAGAAGTCCTTACGCTGGCTTTCTCCTTCGTGCCTTACGGTGGCGACACCTGCCATCTCGCAAGCAGATCCGTCCCAGGTTTTAGCTAGGCCGAGCTTCGTGAATGCGACCTCGAGTATGGCCGAGCCTGGCCGGGCATCGGCATCGGCGGCAGGCAACCGCTCGATAACCGCGACCCCCTGATCCGTCTGCAGACTCGACACAAGCGACTGGCGTAGCGCCTGCGCGTCCTTGCCTGTGAAGCAGGCAGTGTTATGCGTCGGAATGTAGGCGGCGCCAACCGGGATCATGCCGCTGCGGCTGACACAGGTGAAACCGGCGGGATAGTCGAACGGCGGCAGATAGACGCGCTTGATTTCCTTCGATAGATCGACCTGCGTTGTAACCGGCTGCGTATCGCCAGATAACGTCGCGCATCCACCCAAGAACATTACAAGCGCTAGCGTCCCAAATAGCGCCGCTGCTAATGGTGCAATCCTCATCACTTCCCCCTCGCCCTATCCTTATCCTGTCTATCGCGACAGAGACAAAGCCAATCGCTCAACAATCACCACTCCGAAATCTCCCGCTCACTCGAAACGACCCGATTCCCAACCCCATCAGACCATCTCAACTCCAAGAAGGTGGGGTTAGGTCTTGCATCGTGCGCCAGCCCGCCACTGCCACGCCGCAATCCCGAATATCTTGCGACAAGCCCACGAATAGCGCGCTTTTTTTGGTTCAGGGCTTGGTTATATTCAGTGGCAGTGGCGACCACCTCGCTTGTGGTCGCGGTGACAGCCATTCTTATCAGTCCCACCTGAGTGGGCAACATCACCTGAAAAATTCGTGTTGCCCGTGTGCGCTACCGCAAAAAATGCTGGGGCAAGCGAGAACAGTGCGATTACAAGTATTTTCTTCATAAGTTCAGCCCTCGTTAGATAACACCCATGTTTAGCGTATTTAGGGCCAGGTCTCGCATCGTGCGCCAGTCGGCCCATCACCACTCCGGAATCCCGCGCTCACTAAGCACCGCCCGATTCCCCGCCACATCAAACCGCGTCAGCAACGCATATAAGTGGAATTGATCACGCCGTGCGACTCGGCGAGGCAGTCTTCCTTCGTTCACGGTTGAATAGTGATCCACTGCGGCTGGCTGTCGCGTAGCGGCTGGGTCGCGGCCTGGCCGACGCCGGCGCCGAAGCTGCCGAAGACGCGGCCAACAGCATTCGCGACGCTGTCTGCATGGGCGCAGGTGGTCGCGCTGGCGAAAATCGCCAGCCCAAGCAGAATTCGGTGTTTCAAGATTTCCCTCGCTTCGCACGCGGCTGCGTGCGCCCCTTTGTTCTTCTGGCTGTACCATGCAGGCAGCCGTTTTTTAGACAGTGCATGAACAGTCGGCCCGGGGAAAGCGTTACGGGCGGGATTGGATCGGCCATTGGTCTTAGGCGTTTTACAAAGCAATGCGTGCCAATAGATAGGGCCTGGCGGACGAGCCGTGTTTCGCAGCGTATCGCCTGGGTGGGCTGTGCGATCCGTGCCGTTTTGCGCGCTGCAGGGCGTTTGCGGCGGCGCCTGGAGCCGAGCGGCCGGGCGTGATTTCCTGCCGGAACATGCGGTGGCGGTCGCCGATTCGAACGCTGGCAATGTGGCGAGGCGTTGCCGGTTCGTTTGCGCCGCGCCCTGGCTCGGGCGAACCGCAGGCGGCGGATACAAAACCGCGCGCCTGAAGTAAGCTGCTCGCACAAGAAAAACGTGCTGGGGAGCTGGCTTTGAAACACGTCATCACCGTCTCGATGGGCCCGTCCGCGCAGGACTATTCGTTTAAAACCAAATTCCTGGGGAAGGACTTCACCGTCACCCGCCAGGGCGCCGACGGCGACGAGGATCGGGCCTGGGATCTGCTGCGCCGTGCGCAGGCCGACGCCGATGCGGTGGGCCTGGGGATGATCCGCGACCATTACGACGTGGGCACGCGGCGTTTCGTGCACAAGGACACGGACAAGCTGCTGAAGGTGGTGACACGGGTGCCGGCGACCACCGGCGCGGACCTGCGCCGCATGCTGCAGGTGCGCGCGGTGCGCCATGTGCAGAAGACCCTGGGCAACTATTTCAACAACGCGCTGGTGCTGTTCCTGTCGGGCACGGTGAATTACGACATTGCGGTGGAGATGTCGCAATACACGCCCAACCTGAGTTTTGCCGACGCAGTGTTGAAGACGGGCACGCCGGCCCTGTTGACGTCGTTGTCGCAGCTGGAGCTGTTCGCGACGGGCAGCACGATGGCCAACGGCATCTGGGCGGCCCGCAAGCTGGGCGCGGTGCTGCCGAAGCTGCCGAAGGTCAAGCAGCGCTTCCTGGCCAAAGAGATGGCCAAGTCGCATGTGATCGTGGGCGCGATCGAGGATATCCGCGCCTTCGCCGGCGACGGCAATCTCAAGGGCAAGACGCTGCTCAGCTCGGCGATCGACGAAGAGAGCCTGGCCTGGCTGAAGGAACAGGAGGTCAACCTCGCGATCGATATCTGCCCGCAGCCGTTCAAGGAAGTGGTTGGCATCAACGTGATCGAGGCGATGATTCTCGCCGCGACCGGGCTCGAACCGCAGGACCTGTCGGACGACGACCTGGCGGAGATCATCGACGAGCTGAAGCTCACGCCGCAGCTGCTGCACCCGACCGGGCAGTTTCGCAACGTGCGTCGCTTTGCCTTCATTATCCATCCGCTCAGCCAGGAAGCGATCCGGATGGGTTTTCCGCTGCTGCCGAAATCCACGCCCAAGCGCGTGATGGACCAGATCGAGAAAGCCGCCGCCATGGTGCCGCCCATGGTGTACTGCAAGATGACCAACATCGTCTCGCCGACCGGCTCCGAAGCGGAGGGCTGGCTGATTTCGGTGGGCGGCACGCCCAAGGAAATGCTCGCCCGCAGCCCGGAGTTCACCTATCGCCGGCTGCTCGCTGCCGCGGACAAGGCGCAGAAGATGGGCGCGCAGATCATCGGCCTCGGCGCCTTCACGAAAGTGGTCGGCGACGCGGGCGTGACCGTGGCCCGACGCGCGAACCTGCCGGTGACCACCGGCAACAGCTACTCGGCGTCCGGCGCGCTCTGGGCCGCGGCGGACGCGATGCGCCGCATGGGGCTGGTGGAGGCGCCGAAAGACGGCCGCGTACAGGCCAAGACCATGGTGATCGGCGCGACCGGGTCGATCGGCTCGGTGAGCGCGCGCCTGTTGGCGATGGCGTTCGACGAGGTGTATCTCGCCGGCCGCGACCAGAAGAAGCTCGAGGCGCTGAAGGCGTCCATCCTCAAGGAAACGCCGGACGCCAAGGTGGTCGCGGCGGCCGACTACGAGGGACATCTGGCCGAGATGGACATGATCGTCACCTCGACCTCCGGCGCGGGCAAGAAGGTGCTGGACATTACCAAGGTGAAGCCCGGCTGCGTGATCACCGACGTGGCGCGTCCGCTCGACCTGCCGCCCGAGGAATGCGCCAAGCGTCCGGACGTGCTGGTGATCGAATCCGGCGAGATCGACCTGCCCTCCAGGGTGCAGGGCCTGCGCGATATCACCCTGCCGAAAAACATCGTCTATGCCTGTCTGGCGGAGACTATCGTGCTGGCGCTGGAAGGTCGCTTCGAGGTTTTCACGGTCGGGCGCGATACCGAGTGGCGCAAGGTCAAGGAGATCTACAAACTCGGCCTCAAGCACGGCATGAAGCTGGCCTCGATCTCCGGCGTGAACGGCGTCTATACCGACGAGGACATTGCCAAGGTGGTCGAACTCGCACGCGAACGACGCAAGACCTGGGGTTCGCGCTAGCGCCGCAACCGCGGTCGTGATCCCCGAGGCGCTGCGGCACGGCCCGTAGCGCCTGCGCGTTCGACCGGCCAGACGGGCGCACCCGCTTTGCCGGCCTGACCGAACGACGACGAAACCGCTGGTACGCCCGGGCTGCCAGTGGTCGGGCCCGTCGGCTTCAAACGCCGCGTGTCCTGCTGGCGCTTCCATGGGCCGACCGGCCAGCGCCCCGTCGACACGGACATCACCGCCCCACTCGAAAGCCGCGCCGCCGGCGTGCCACGACCGACCGCCACGCCAGCACGCGTCGGCGACGGCAGCGCTTGTCGCCCCATGCGGCCCCGGTGCCGCCCGAACGCGCGAACCCCAAACGGCCCCGAGGCCGGTGGAATAAAGCCGGCGCCCCGCCAAAGGGCGCTGTCTGCTAGCCCATACGCCGATGCCTGTAATAGCCATTCTTATTTGCTCTTGAGAATCATTCTCATTGAATATGCTGCGCGGGCCACAGTTCGGCACCTCGGGGGACATTCAATGCAAGGCACGACCGGCACGACGCAGGGCGTACCGCGTGGTTCGCGCCACCGCGCGAGCGCGTTGATTACAGCCGCCCGACGCCGTGCCGCTGCTGACCCGGCAACGCATTCCACCCCAGACCGCGGCGCCACCGGGACTACTGCCGGGCCGCGCCGAGCCACGGCGCGCGTTGGCGGCCAAGCCTTTCGCACGAACAGGATGCGCCGCGTCGGCGCGGCCCAGGAGACCACCATTGGCACGAGGGACATAACGCCATGACGTCACGACACCGCGCCGCCGGGCGCCCCCGGACCCTGCTTTACGTTGTATCGGTGAGCAGACTGTTGACCGCGCTGCCGACGCTGGCCCAGGAAGCGCAGCGCGAGGACGACCGCGATGGCCGTGGCACGCGCCTTGCGCCCGTGCTGGTCGAGGGTATCGGTTTCGGCAATGCCGCCGAGGAGGCCAATCTGGCCGCCGACATCGATCGCGAACAGATCGAGACCTTCCGGCCCGCCACCGCGAAGGATCTGTTCCGGGGCGAATCTGCCGTGACCGTGAGCGGCAGCGTGACGGCCAATCAGAAGGTGTACGTGCGCGGCATCGAGGAAACCAACCTCGCCACGAGCATCGACGGCGCGCGCCAGAACAACAAGCTGTTCCACCACAACGCGACGACCATCATCGACCCGCGGCTACTCAAGAGCGCGCGCGTGGATGCCGGCGTCGCACCCGCGGATGCGGGCCCCGGCGCGCTCGCCGGCTCGATCGCCTATGAAACGGTGGATGTGGGCGACCTGCTGGCACCCGATCGCGATCTGGGCGGCTATGTCGAGACGGGTTACGAAACCAACGGCGATACCTGGTCGACGCTCGGGTCAGCCTATGGTCGACAAAACGGCTTCGAGGGCCTGCTCTTTCTCAACAATGCCGACGGCGACGACTACGAAGACGGTGACGGCGACGAGGTCCGCGGCTCGGCCGCCGAACTCACCAGCGGGCTCGGCAAGGTGGCCTACGAGGCCGAAACCGGCGACCGCATCGAACTCAGCTACGAGCGCGTGACCGACGAAGGCGTGCGCCCGTATCGCGCGAACATCGGCAACATCATCGGCGGCCGGCCCGTCCCCGAGACGCGCATCTACGATCTCGAACGCGAGAACGTGATCCTGTCCTACGAAAACACCCGTGCCGACGGGCTGTGGGATCCGCAGGTCACCCTCGCCTTTTCCGGCACCGATCTGCAGACCACCGAAGAAGCCCTGGCGACCGGCGATACCATCGAATACCGCGCGGATTCGCGAAGCTACAACGCCACGCTCGCCAACGAGATGCACTTCGACGGCGGCAGCGTGAATGTGGGCGTCGACGGCTATACCGAACGCGCGAAGTTCTTTAGCGATTTCTACAATTCCGAGGAAGAAGCCGACAACGTGGGCCTGTTCGCGCAAGCGCGCATCAACGCCTCGAGCCGCCTTGCGCTGTCGTTCGGCGGCCGTATCGATCACCAGGATTTCACCGGTACCGGCGGCCAGGAACAGGACAACACCGGCATCTCCGGCAACGCCTCGGCCGAGTTCGCGCTCACCGACTGGCTCGCCCTGGAAGCCGGCGCCTCGAGCAGTTTCGGCGGCATCGAACTCGCCGAGACCTATATCCAGAATCCCGACTGGGACTACGACGACATCGATCCGGTCCGCGGCAAGAACCGCTTTGCCGGCTTCACCGTGCGCCAGTCGAACGTGACCTTCTCCGCCCAGGCGTTTCGTACCGATATCGAAAACGGGCGCACGCCAAGCTTTGGCGACGGGCCAGCCCTGACCCGCGATTTCCAGAGCGAAGGCTACGACCTCTCGCTCGGCTACGACTGGACCAGCGGTTATGTACGGGCCGCGTTCTCCAGCGTGGATACGAAAATCGACGGCGGCGCCGCGGACAGCTTCCTGGGCAATTACTTCACGGTGCCCCTGGGCGAAACCGCCAGCCTGACCTCCGTGCAGCGTCTCGACACACTGGGTGTGACCGTCGGCGGCAGCGTCGAATTCGCCTTCGACGAAGATTCGCCCGCGTCAGGCGGCGCCGGGAGTACCGACGCTATCCAGGAAATCGACGGCTACGAAGTGTTCAATCTGTTCGTGGAGTACGTGCCGCGCCGTTTCGAGAACCTGAGCCTGCGCGCCAGCGTGGACAACGTCTTCGACGAGGCCTATGCCAACCGGGGCAACTACGGCCAGGAGTTCGCAACGGTCGAACCGTTGCAGGACCCGGGCCGCTCGTTCGGCTTGTCGGCACGGCTGACGTATTGATCGACGCGACGCCACTGCTGGCGCGCTTCGGCAATGCATAGGACACGCGCGGAGGCATACGGGCCATGAACGCCATGCACAGCCTGTCGACACGTCACCGGAGGCGCTGATGCTTCTGGCCGGTTGTTGCTGCGTGCTGGGCGCGGCGGCGGTGTATCTGTCCCACCCCAATCAAGTCGCGCGGGCCGGGCGCCTGCCCGGCGCGGTGGGCTGGCTGGGCGGGCTGGCGTGTGTGGCCGGGCTCGGGCTTTGGATTGCCGCGCACGGCGTGCTGGTCGGCCTGAGTATCGCGCTCACGCTATGGATGCTGGTGCTGGCACTGCTGCCCTATGCCGCGCTCTGGCTCGGCCACGGTGCGACCGGCGCGCGCCGGGCCGGTCGGCGTGATCACGCACGGGAACCGTCGTGATGTGGGGCCAGACCACCGCGGGATTCATCGCCGGGCTGCCGCTGGCCTTTGTCAGCGTGGCGCTGCTGGCCAGCCCGCTGCCGTTCGAGTTCAAGACCAAGTTCGTGCTCACCGTGGTGCTCGGCCTGCCCATGTACTGCGTGACCATCACGGCCGCGTTTGCCGCCGTGCGCGGCCTGCACGCCTGGGCGTGGATGCTGCTGGCCAACGCGGTGTGTGCCGGGCTGCTGTTCGCCGCCGTCCAGCTGGGCTGGTACGGCCTGCCGGAGGGCTTCTAGGTGAAGAGCGCGACCATCAAGCGCTTCACCAGCCTGCACACCTGGACAGGCATCACCACCGGCATCCTGCTGTTCGTGGCCTTCTATGCCGGCGCGCTGACCGTGTACAAGGCCGAGATCGATGCCTGGGCCAACCCGCAGGTGCACGCCGAACTGGCGGCCGAGCGCGACGGCCGCCTGTTCACCCCGCAGCAGGCGGTGAATGCCTTCGTGAACAGCCCGCACTTCACGCCCGATTTCTATCTGTTCTCGTCGCGTTATTACACCTACCTGCCGGAAGACGGCGAAACCCCGGGCCGCTACGCCATCTACTGGAGCGAGCAGGTCAACGGCGAGCGCGTGGGCTGGGATGTGTTCGAGCCGGGCGCGGCGCCGGTACGCAGCGACGCCGCCACCACCAGCCAGGCCGCGAACTTCATCGAGCTGCTGCATTTCACCATGGGCCTGCCGGAGACGTTCGGCACCTATCTGTTCGGCGTGGTCACGCTGATCTATGGCGTGGCGCTGCTCTCCGGGCTGGTGATTCATCTGCCGCATCTGGTGAAGGATCTGTTCTCGATGCGGGCGGGGCGCAATCTGAAGCTGTTCTGGCAAGACGCGCACAACGTGATCGGCGTGGTGAGCCTGCCGTTTCATCTGATGTTCGTGGTGACGTCGCTCGTGCTCGCGCTGACGATCGTGGCGATTCTGGGCGCCAATTTCTTCACCCTGGGCAATCAGCTGCCCCGCGAGCGCATCGGCGAACTCTACGAGATCGCGCCGCATCCCGAGGACAGCGACACGCCAGCCGACATGCTCGACGTGCCCACCCTGTTCGAACACGCGCGCGGCGTGGAGTCCGACTTCACCGTGCGCTACGTGCACTGGCACGGCTACGGCACCGACACCGCGGCAGCCGAGCTGTCGGGCGTGTATCCCGACAGCCTGATCGCCAGCGCCGACATGCAGCTCGACGCCGCCAGCGGCGCGCTGCAGGGCGCCAATCTGCCCGGCGCCCACAATCCCGCGCTGGCTGCCAGCGGCGTAATCGTGAGCCTGCATTTCGCCCGCTTCGGCGAAGCGCTGGGTCACGAGCTGGTGCGGTTCGCCTATCTGCTGCTCGGCCTGCTCGGCGCCTTCCTGTTCTACAGCGGCAACCTGCTGTGGATCGAAACCCGGCGCAAGCGCCGCAAGCCGACGCAGCCGCGCCACCACCACGCGCTCGCACGGCTGACCGTGGCCGGCTGCCTGGGCACGGTGCTCGGCATTTCGCTGCTGATGCTCACCGCCAAGCTGCTGCCGGCCGAATCCGTTCTGCGGGCCGTCTGGGTGCCGAACGCCTGGTATCTGGCCCTGGCCGCGAGCGCTACCTGGATCCTGCTGCGCCCGGTCTGGCGCGGCACCGTGGAGCTGCTGTGGGCCTGCGCGCTGGCCACGGCCGCGGTGCCGCTCGCGAACGCCATCGTCTTCATGCCGCCCTGGGAAAGCGTGATTTACGCGCCGGGTGTGTTCGGGGTGGATATGGCAGCGGCCGTGCTGGCCGCCGGCTTTGCGCTGATCGCCCGCGCCACCGCCCGGCGGGCGCGCGAGGGCCAGCCCAACAGCGTCTGGGCCGAGCCGCCACCTGCCCCGTCGCCTGGCTGACGTGCTCGTGCACGTCGGGCGCGGGCTTCGTATCGACGCCGGATCGCGCCGGGAGCGCCACTAGCGCCTTGAACAGACGTGAATCGCGGCACCCCGCGTTTTACCTGAGCGCAGTCGGACCGCCCGTAGGTCGGTGCTCCTGACAACCACGAATCATCGGCGCGGCCAGCTTGGTCGGGATCGAAAAACGATCATCAATAATGCGAATGATTCTCATTACGCTCTGATCGTGGCGCAGCTATAGTTCCAGACGATTGAGCGGGTTTACGCACCGGCAGGCTTTAGCTGCCGGTGCGGTTTTTCTCGATCACGCATGGGGTCGCATTCAGTCGTGCCGCTGTGCGGTGCATTGCCTCGTCGGGGGCTTTTCAGGGGGACTTATGAAAATCGAATGTTCTGGCGCGCACGTCGCGGCGCCGCTGCGTATGGCCACGTCATGCCGTCGCCTGACCTGTTTCATCACGACCGGACTACTCGCTGCCGGCCCTGCACCGCTGGCGCTGGCACAGGCCAGCGCCGAGGCGGAGCGCACCGTGGCCAACATGCTCAATCCGATCGTGGTGGAGGGCGAAAAGCTGCCGCGCGACCTGCTCGATACGTTCAGCAGCGTCGACGTGATCACCGGCGACGAACTCCAGAACTACAACATGGACACGCTCGGCCAGGCGCTCAACAACAGCGCCAACGTGCGCTCGTTCGAAACCGGGACCGGCAACAGCAGCTTCACGATTCGCGGCCTCAACGCCGAGGGCGTCACCCAGCCGACGCGCTCCTCACCGGTGATCTCGGTGAAAGTGGACGGCGCGGAACAGGGCATCGAGACCACCCGCCGTGGCACCCGCGGTATCTGGGATGTGGATCAGGTGGAGGTGCTGCGCGGACCGCAGTCGACCCTGCAGGGACGCGATTCGCTGGGCGGCGCGATCATCGTGGAAACCGCCGACCCCACGTTCGAGCCCGAGCTGAAATACGAACTGGCCGGTGGCGAGAAGGACTATCAGTCGGCGGCGTTCGCCGTATCCGGTCCGGTGGTCGAGGACGAGATCGCGGTGCGCGTGGCCGGCCAGGTGTTCGGCCGCGAGAAGGATATCCGCTACACCTCGCGCGACAACGATTTCCTCAAGGAGGACGAATTCGAGCAGATCCGCGCCAAGGTGCTGTTCGCGCCCAGCGCCGCCCCGGATTTCGATGCCCTGCTCACCTATGAACGCACCCACGACCGGCCGGCCTGGGGCCTGATCAGCGGCCCCGACTATTTCGAGCGGGTGTACGACAACGCGAGCCAGGCCTCACCCGAGCGGCGCGATACCTATGTGGACCGCTATCTGGCCGAGCTGGGCTACGACATCGGCGACCACTGGCGTCTGGAATCGGTGACCGCCTTCGTGGATACCGACCTGGACATCAGCTCCTCGCCAGGGGCCGCGTTTCCGCGCGACGACCTGCGTAGCGGCGAGGATCTGTCGCAGGACGTACGCCTGACTTTCGACGCGCCGGATGCGCCCGTCTCGGGCGTGGTGGGTCTGTTCGCCGGGCGCTTCACCCAGGGACAGAGCGGCAGCATCCAGACCGAGCTGTTCGGGCCGTTGCTCGACGTACAGCGACTCGACTCCGCGTTCGAAACCCAGTCCATCGCCGCCTATTTCGACGCACGCTACGCGTTCGTCGATCGCTGGAGCCTGATCGCGGGCGGCCGGCTGCTGCGCGACGAAGTCTCCGCCAGGCTCGACGGTCGGGTTCTGAACTTTGCCAACCCCATCGACCCGGCCACCGGTGCGCCCAACTACAGTCCGCTGAACGAGGATACGTCGGTGACCAACACCGAATTCCTGCCCAAGGCCGGCATCGCGCACGAGCTCACGCCGAACCAGAACGTGGCCCTCACCGCGAGCCGCGGCTACCGCGCCGGATTCTCGGAAGTCCCGGCGGGCTTCACGCAAGTCAACGAGGTGGAACCGGAATCGCTGTGGGCCTACGAGCTGGCCTATCGCTCGCGCTGGCTCGCCGGTCGGCTCGACTTCAACGCCAACCTGTTCTACTACGATTATTCCGATCAGCAGATCCCGGTGCTGCTCGACGATTTCCCGGGCCAGTCCGTTACCGCCAACGCCGGCGAGTCGCGCTCCTACGGCGTCGAGTTCGATACCCGCTGGCTGGCCACGCCGGAACTGGAAGTCTTCACCTCGCTCGGCGTGTTGGATACGAAATTCAAGGACGGCACGCTCAACGACGGCACCGTGCTCGACGGCAACGAATTTCCCGAGTCGCCCAGTGTGACCGCTACCGTGGGCGCCCACTGGCGTCACGCCAGCGGCTTCTTCGCCGCCGGCGACGTGAGCTACACCGACGACTTCTACACCAGCGGCGTGCTCGACAACGACGACGCCAGCGAGCTGGACTCGTTCACCGTGGTCAATGCCCGCGTAGGCTACACGGTGAGCCCTGCGCTAACCGTGTCGCTGTTTGCGAAGAACCTGCTCGGCGAGGACTATCTCACGAGTATTCAGCCCGCGAACGAGCTGGCCACCGTCGGCGATGCCCGGCGCATCGGCGTGCAGCTCGAAGGCAGGTTCTAGACGCCTGCAGAGCGGCCATCGGTCATGCCGTGGCGCGGACCGTCGGGACCGTCACGCCACGGGTTTCCATGCCTGCGCTCGGGCCGGAACGACGGATCGACGCGCGCTGCCACGTTCGCAATCCGGGGTAGCGAATCCTGGCTCGCGCAGCCGGTGCGTACCAGCCCGTGCCCCAAACGCTTCGTGCCTCTCCTTCAAAATTCGCGGTCGAGCACACCCGCTTTGCGCCCAACGGGCATGACGCTAAGCTCGGCGGATCAGCTCGATCAAACCCGACCGCGATGGGAGACGGGATGGAAGACAGGAACAGCCGCAACGGCTGTGCGTTGATTGTCGGCGCCGGCGATCGCCCGGGCACAGGCGCCGCCATCGCCGCCCGCGCGGCGCGCGAGGGGCTGCATGTCTTCATCGCGGGCCGGACCCAGGAAAAACTCGACGCGCTGGTCGCGCATATCGAAGCCGAAGGCGGCGCGGCCAGCGCCGTGGTCGCGGACTGCACCGACGCCGAGGCGGTCGATGCGCTGTTCGCACGCATCGCTGCCCACGGCGCGCCCCTGCGCCTGGCCGTGCACAACATGGCCGCGCCCAACATGCCGCACGGTTTTCTCAAGACCGACGCCGATTTCTTCGCCAAGCACTGGCGCACCAGCACCTACGCCGGCTATCTCATCGGTCAGGGCACGATCCGGCAGATGCTCGAACAGGACGAGGACGAGCACTTCGGTCGCGGCACCCTCATCTTCACCGGCGCCAGCGCCTCGCTGCGCGGCAAGGCCAAATTCTCGGCGTTCGCCTCGGCCAAATCCGGCCTGCGCACGATGGCGCAATCCATCGCGCGCGAGTTCGGCCCGCAGGGCATCCATGTCGCGCACGTGATTATCGACGGCGTGATCGACGGCCAGTTCGTGCGTAACGCCGGCGGCAATCTCGCCAAGCTGTGGATCAAGTCCAAGGGCAGCGACGGCGCGCTCGACCCCGAGGCCATCGCCGACGCCTTCTGGGCGATTCATCGCCAGCCACGCAGCGCCTGGACACAGGAAATGGATCTACGGCCGTTCAAGGAAGAATGGTAATGCGACGACGCCGGGCCGCACCGGCCGGCGATGATCCCTGACGTTCATCCGGTCAGCCGCGAATGCCGACGCCGGGCTCCCATGGATTCAGGCACATAACCCTTCTGACTCATCACGCGCAAGGCATGACGACGCGCCATGCATTGCGCCTTCAACCCATGGTGCGGCGCGGCGCTGCCTTGGCGGCGCGCGCTAATGCCAGAGTTTGTCGCGCGAGGCTTCGGCTTTTTCAAGACGGGCCAGGTATTCGTTCCAATTGTCTTCGTAGTTGTCGCCCAGTTCGCGCAGCGTCTCCCAGGAGAAGATGCCGGTGTTGTGGCCGTCGTCGAAGTTGAGCTGGATGGCGTAATTGCCGACCGGCTCGATGGAGGTCACGCCCACGTCGCGCTTGCCGGTGACGAGTTCCATCGGCCCGCCGTGGCCGCGCACTTCCGCCGACGGCGAATAGACGCGCAGGTATTCCAGCGGAAGCTTATAGTTGGCGCCGTCCGGGTATTCCACTTCGAGCACCTTGGACTTCTGGTGCAGGGTGATGTCGGTAGGGGCTTCCATGGCGTTCGCCTTGTTGAGGGCATGAAAAAGCCGGGACAGGATAAACCCGCCCCGGCTCGATGCGGGCATTGTTCGCCCGTTATCCGACCTGTCGACTACAGAATATAGCGCGACAGGTCTTCGTCGGCCGCCAGATCCTTGAGCTTGCTGTCCACGTAGGCAGCATCGATCTCGAGCGACTCGCCGGACTTGTCCGGCGCCTCGAAGGAGATTTCCTCCATCAGGCGTTCCATGACGGTGTGCAGCCGCCGGGCGCCGATGTTCTCGGTGCCTTCGTTGACCTTGAAGGCCATCTCGGCAATGCGGTGCACGCCGTCGTCGGTGAACTCGATGGACACGCCTTCGGTGTTCATCAACGCGCCGTACTGTTCAGTGAGCGAGCAGTGCGGCTCGGTGAGAATGCGCACGAAGTCCGCGGCCTTGAGCGCGTCAAGCTCGACCCGGATCGGCAGGCGGCCCTGCAGTTCCGGAATCAGGTCCGACGGCTTGGCGACATGGAAGGCGCCCGAGGCGATGAACAGGATGTGGTCGGTGCGCACCATGCCGTACTTGGTGGAAATGGTGGAGCCTTCCACGAGCGGCAGCAGGTCGCGCTGCACGCCTTCGCGGGAGACATCGCCACCGCTGCCGCCACCGGCATCGGAGCGCTTGCAGACCTTGTCGATCTCGTCGATGAAGACGATGCCGCTGTTCTCGACCTGGTCAATGGCCTGCGACTTGATCTGTTCCTCGTCGACCAGCTTCGCGGCTTCCTCGTCCACGATCTGGCGATAGGCGTCCTTGATCTTGATCTTCTTGCGCTTGGTCTTGTCGCCCTTCATGTTCTGGAACATGGATTGGAGCTGGTTGGTCATCTCCTCCATGCCCGGGGGCGCCATGATCTCGACGTTCTGGCCGCCCTGCTGCAGCTCCAGCTCGATTTCCTTGTCATCGAGCTTGCCTTCACGCAGGCGCTTGCGGAACACCTGCCGCGTGGCAGTGGATTCCGTGGCCTTCTGGTCGGACTCGTTGGCCTCATCCCAGTTCTGCGGGCGCGGCAGCAGCGCGTCGAGGATGCGCTCCTCGGCGGCGTCCTCGGCCTTGATCCGCACTTCCTTCTTGGCGGCCTCGCGCGTCATCTTGATGGCGACTTCCACCAGATCGCGGATGATCGAGTCCACTTCCTTGCCGACATAGCCGACTTCGGTGAACTTGGTCGCCTCGATCTTGGTGAACGGCGCGTTGGCGAGTTTCGCCAGACGACGTGCGATCTCGGTCTTGCCGACACCGGTCGGGCCGATCATGAGGATGTTCTTGGGCGTAATCTCGCCGCGGATGGACTCATCCAGCTGCATGCGCCGCCAGCGGTTACGCAGCGCAATGGCGACGGAGCGCTTGGCTTCGGCCTGGCCGATGATGTGACGGTCGAGTTCCGCCACGATCTCGCGCGGCGTCATTTCGTGGCGCGGCAGCACCGGCGTTTCGCCGTTGTCGTCGGTGACGGTCTCGGGAGCTGTTTCAGACATTTTCCAGCACCTCGACGGTGATGTGGTGATTGGTATAGATACAGGTGTCCGCGGCGATGTGCATCGCGGTTTCGGCGATGGTCGGCGCGTCCATTTCGGTGTTCTCGGCCAGCGCGCGGCCCGCGGCCTGCGCATAGGCGCCGCCGGAGCCGATCGCCATGCAGGCGTGCTCCGGCTCCATGACGTCGCCGTTACCGGAGATCATCAGCGTGGCGGTCTCGTCGGCGACCAGCAGCAGCGCCTCCAGCCGGCGCAGGGCGCGGTCGGTGCGCCAGTCCTTGGCCATTTCGACCGCGGCCTTGACGAGCTGGCCACCATGTTCCTGCAGCTTGCCCTCGAAACGCTCGAACAGCGTGAAGGCATCGGCCGTGCCGCCTGCGAAACCGGCCAGGACCTTGTCGTCGTACAGGCGGCGGACCTTGCGGGCATTGCCCTTGAACATGGTGTCGCCCATGGAGACCTGGCCGTCACCGGCCAGCGCGGTCTTGCCGTTGTGGCGCACGGCGAGGATTGTCGTACCGTCGAATTGTTTCAAAGCATTTGCCCTGCGTTGACGTCGATCTGTTTCGAGTTGGGGCCGTGGCGAACCCGATTCAAGAAAATTCGTACGCGGGCCGTACGGCGGCCGTTCAGCTTGGGCTATTCGTCGGCGCCTTCGAGGCTTTGATGAGCGCTTTCGTCGGCGCGCTGATGGGCACGCGGGTGGGCCGCGTCGTAGACCTTGGCTAGATGGGCGAAATCCAGATGGGTATAGATCTGCGTGGTGCCGATGTTGGCGTGGCCGAGCAGCTCCTGCACCGCGCGCAGATCCGCACTGGATTCAAGCACATGGGTGGCAAAGGAATGGCGCAGCTTGTGCGGATGCAGATGCACCGGCAGGCCGTGGCGCTGCGCCCAGCCGTCCATTCGCGCGGCCACGCTGGAGCGCGACAGGCGCGTGCCGCGCGCGGACACGAACAGCGCCGTCTCCCCGGCCGCGGCCCACTGCGGGCGGATACGCAACCAGTTCTTCAACGCGGCAATAGCGCGCGAGCCGATCGGCACGCTGCGCTGGCGCGCCCCCTTGCCGAGCACGCGCGCCTCGCCGCCGGCGAGATCCACATCGTTCACGTCGAGGCCGACGGCTTCGGCCAGACGCACGCCGGCAGAATAGAACAGTTCCAGCAGCGCATGGTCACGGATATCGATATCCGCGTCGGGGGTCACGTCGAGCAGCGCGGCGAGGTCGTCGACGTCCACGGTCTCGGGCAGACGCGGCGGGCGTTTGGGTGCACGTACGTCGAGCGCGGGATTGCGTGAAGACAAGCCTTCGCGCATCTGCCACACATAAAAGCTGCGCAGCGCCGAAACCAGCCGCGACAGGCTGGCCGGCTTGAGCCCGGCCCGATGGCGAGCGGCGACGAATTCGCGCAGATCGGCGGTCGTCACCCGCGACCAGTCGGCGAGAGCGCGCTCATCCAGCCAGTCGCGGGCAGTGCCGAGATCACGCGCGTAAGCAGCGTGCGTGTGTGCGGACACCCGCCGTTCGTGGGCGAGATGGTCAAGAAAGGCTTCGACCCGTGACGCGAGATCGCTCATGCGTTGGCTCGTTGGCCCCACGCGGGGGCCGTGATGGCCGCGCTAGGGCAACGCCTCGCGGCCGAGCAGGCGCTGCAGCGCGGCGGTGACGAGTTCGCCCATCAATTCGAGAAACAGCGTGCCCATGTCGGGCACAAAGCGCGTGCTCTTGCGGCTGGCGAGCACCAGCGCGCCGTGCACGCCCTTGGCGCCGAGCGGGATCATGGCCGCGCTGGACAGCGCCGGCACGTCGTTGGTGCGGGTGGCGAACAGCGCCTCGGACTGCTCTTCCGACAGCGGCCCGCAGATCGGCTTGCCGCGCCGGTAGACGTTGGTGAGCGCCTTGCCGGCGTCGTTGTCTTCGGCGATGGCGTGAATCTCGCCGTCGGCCAGGGCCTCCACCTCGCCGCTGTTGCCGGACAGACCCACGTAGATGTGGTCGACATCGAGATGCTGCTGCAGGCAGTACGCCAGCTCGGGCACCAGCTCGGCCGCGGTCGGCGCCGAAACCAGCACCTTGGCCAGCCGGTTGAGCTGGACCACGCGCTGTTCGTTGTCCCGTGCGGTCTCGACCAGTTCGTTGAAGCGCGCCTGGAGCTGGCGGTTGGTCGTGCGCAGGCCGTTGACCTGGCGCTCGATCAGCGACACAGCGGAGCCGCTTTCGTGCGGCACGTTCATAGCCTCGAGCACCGCCGGATAGCGGCTGATCAGATCGGGATGCGCCTGCAGGTAGGCCGCGACTTCGGCTTCGTCGAGTTCAGGAGTGGGACTTTGTTTTTCGGCTTCGTTCATTTCGAACCATCTCTTGAGGTGAGAAAACGCTCACACGGCGGGGCGCCAAGCAAGGCCGACGCTGCGTCGCCCCCGCGCCGTTACGCCTTCGCTTCCGACGATACCAGCTTGCCGTCGAACACGCGCTCGGCCGGGCCGCTTAAATATACCGCTTTGGACGGGCCTGCCCAGTCCACTTGCGCCACACCACCCGGCAACTCGACGCTCACGTGCGCATCGAGCGTGCCGGCCGCGATGCCGGCCACCACCGCGGCCGCGGCACCGCTGCCACAGGCCAGCGTCTCGCCGGCCCCGCGTTCGTAAACACGCAGGCGGACACGATCGCGGGCCACGACCTGCATAAATCCGACATTCACACGCTCGACGAACGCCGGATGGCTCTCCAGCGCCGGGCCGAGGGTTTCGACATCGGCGCTGTCTACATCCTCTACGCGCAACACGGCGTGCGGGTTGCCAATGGCCAGTGCCGCGAAGTGCACGCTTCGGCCGGCGACATCGTCGAGCGTGTAGCTCTCGGCCTGTTCGAAGCCGGCGAGCGGAATCTCGGCCGGCGCGAACGCCGGTACGCCGAGGGCCACCCGGTAGCGATGATCGCCCAGCGCTTCGATGACCATCTGCCCGCCGCTCACATCGACGGTGATCTCGTCCTTGTCGGTCAGGCCCTGCTCGCGCACGAAGCGGGCGAAACAGCGCGCGCCGTTGCCGCACTGGCCGGATTCGCTGCCGTCGGCGTTGAGGATGCGATAGCCGAAATCGGCGTTGGCACGGCGCGGCGGATCGACGATGAGAATCTGGTCGCAACCGATACCGAAGCGCCGATCCGCAATGGCGCGCGCCGCGACGGCGTCCAGCTCGACCGGCGTGCGCGTCGCGTCGAGCACGACGAAGTCGTTGCCGAGACCGTGCATCTTGGTGAAACTCAGATCCATCGAAACGCTATTCGGCGCTGGCCGAATCCTCGTTGGCTTCGCCGGCGCCCTCGGCGTCCGGGTTCGACATGGCATCGGAGTCGGGCTCGCTCATGGACTCTTCGTCCATCGACCCGTGATCCATGTCGCCATGGTCCATGCTGCCGTGGTCCATGCCTTGGCCGCTGCCGCCACCGGGTGCCCCCGGTTGCTCGGCGCGCACCGTGGCCGCTACCGGCAGTTCGGCGCCCTGCTCACCGCAGGCCAGGATCAGCTCGACCTGATCACCCGCGGCGTAAGCCTGAGAGGGCGAGAACAACATGACGTGGCGGCCGCCGGAGCGGAACTCGACCGTCTCGCCGGCGGGAACGGCGACCTGTTCCATCGGCTGCATGCTGGCCTGGCCGTCGTCATTGACCACGGTCTCGTGTATTTCCGCGCGGTCGAACTGGCTGCTGGTCACACCGTTGACCACGACCTTGCTATCGCCGTCGTTGACGAGCTTGAAGTAGGCGCCCATGACATCGGCGCCGGACGGCGCTTCACGCACCCACGGTCCGTCGACCTTCAACCCGCCGCAATCCGGCGCCTGCGATTCCCCACAACCGGCCAGCGCCAGCGAGAACACGCCCGCCAGCATCAAAGCGGCACAACCCCGCGTGACGACCGTATTTTTCTGCCGCCCCATAGCTCGCTCCTTTACAAATGTTATATATTAACGCTTTCCGTTCCCGGACAAGGCATGACCGTGGGCCAGGGCTCTTCGCACAATGTTACCGGCAAACTCGACAAGGCCGCAGTGGTTCTGTCGGGGCTTTGTCTCGTGCATTGTCTGGCGCTACCGGTCGTCGTCGCGCTGTTTCCGGTCTTCGGCTTCACCGTGGTCGAACACGGCACCTTTCATCAGCTGATCCTGATTGTGGTCATACCCACCACCGTGGTTGCACTCGGCGCAGGCTATCGTCGGCACCGGCGCCATGTCGTGCCGTTTTTCGGTACGCTGGGCGTGCTCGCGCTGGTAGTGGCGGCGTTCGGCGCGCACGCGCTTGGCGCGGATATGCTCGAACGCGCCACGACGGTGGTCGGCGGCCTGCTGATTGCCGTGGCCCATATCCAGAACTTTCGGTATGCGCGGGCCGGACACTGCCCCCACCACGGGCATTCGCACGTACAGGCAAACAGTACGGCCTCGAACACACCGCCCAGCCCATGACGACCCATCAGCATAATCCGGTATTCAACGCCCACGGCCACGATCATTCCGCCTGCATCAGCGATGCCCTCGCCCGTGCCGAAACGCTGTGCGCCGAGCAGGGCCTGCGCCTGACGGCGATTCGCCGGCGTGTGCTGGAACTGATCTGGGACAATCATCGGCCGACCAAGGCCTATGACCTGTTGCATACCATCGGCCAGGAACGCGGCAATGCGGCGCCGCCGACGGTCTATCGCGCGCTCGATTTCCTGCTCGAGGCGGGCCTGATCCACAAGATCGAATCGCTCAATGCATTCATCGGCTGCGATGCCGGCCACGGCAAGAGCCATCCGAAGTTTCTGATCTGCCGCTCCTGCGAGCGGGTGGCCGAGATTCCGAGCCCGGAAGTCGACGACGCGCTTGCCCACGAGGCCAAGCGTGCGGGTTTTCGCATCGACCACGAAACGATCGAGATCGGCGGCACCTGCAAGGCCTGTACCGGCAAGGGCTGACCGGCCCTGGGGCGCACAGCGCCCGGCAAACCTGTTCATACTGCAGCCTTTCTGCCGCAAGGGTTTGACCGGTCCATACCCGACTAACGTCGAATAACCCGACCCCGGCCGTGCCAGTAGAGTCGGAAAACAACTGACTCAGTTGTCAGCTTTCCCGATTCACCGATAAAGCGGCGGTATGGCGCGAAGCAGCAATCGAACAGCACGCCCCAGCGCGCATAACCTGACGACGCAGTCATGAGCGACGCGATTCTTCAGGCACGCGGTCTGACAAAGACCTTTGCCGGTTTCGCGGCCGTGAGCGATGTGGACCTCGATGTCGAACGCGGCAGCATCCACGCGCTGATCGGCCCCAACGGCGCCGGCAAGACCACGGTCTTCAACCTGCTCACGCGATTCATCGCGCCCACCTCCGGCAGCATCGTCTACGACGGGACCGACATCACCCGGCACAAGCCGACGGATATCGCCAACCGCGGCATGGTGCGCTCGTTCCAGATCTCGGCGATCTTTCCGCACCTGAGCGTGATCGACAATGTGCGCGTGGCCCTGCAGCGCCATCTCGGGCTGTCTTATCACTTCTGGCGGTCCGCCAAGGTGCTGGATTCGACCAACGAGCGGGCGATGCAGCTGCTCGAGGAAGTGGGTCTGGCCGAGTTCGCCGAGACCACCAGTGTGGAACTGGCCTACGGGCGCAAGCGCGCGCTGGAGATCGCGACCACGCTGGCACTGGACCCGAAACTGATGCTGCTCGACGAGCCCACCCAGGGCATGAGCGCCGAGGATGTGGGCAAGGTTACCGCGCTGATCCGCCAGGTGGCGGCCGATCGGACCATTCTGATGGTGGAGCACAACCTGAAGGTGGTGTCGACGCTGGCCGACAAGATCACCGTGCTCAACCGCGGCGAGATTCTCGCCGAAGGCCCGTACGCGCAGGTGTCGAAAGACCCGGCGGTGATGGAAGCCTATATGGGCACTTCGGATACGGCCCATGTCTGACCTGCTCGAAATCAAGGACCTCAACGCCTGGTACGGCGAGTCGCACATCCTCCACGGCGTGAACCTGTCGGTACGCGAAGGCGAGGTGGTGACCCTGCTCGGCCGCAACGGCGCCGGGCGTACGACCACGCTGAAATCCATCCTCGGCATGGTCGACAAACGCAGTGGTTCGATCACCGTGGGCGGGAAACAGGTCATCGACCAGCCCACCCACAAGATCGCGCGCCTGGGCATGCTCGGCTACTGCCCGGAGGAGCGCGGCATTTTCGCGCGCCTGAACGTGGACGAAAACCTCGCCCTGCCGCCCAAGCTCGGTAACGACGGCATGAGCGTGGAAGAGATCTACGCCATGTTCCCGAATCTGGCCGAGCGCCGGCGCAGCATGGGCATGCAGCTGTCCGGCGGCGAACAGCAGATGCTGGCAATGGCCCGCGTGCTGCGTACCGGCGCCCGCCTGCTGCTGCTCGATGAGATCACCGAAGGCCTGGCCCCGGTGATCGTGCAGGCCCTGGGCGACACCATCCGCCAGATGAAGGAACGCGGGCTCACCATCGTGCTGGTGGAACAGAACTTCCATTTCGCCGCTCCTCTTGCCGATCGCCACTACATCATTGAACACGGCGAGGTGGCGGAAGTCATCGAGGCGCACGAGGCCGAGGCCAAGAAGGAGCGCATCAACCAGTTCCTGAGCGTCTGACCGTCCAAGAAGATACAACGCATCAATAAAGCGAGGGGCCAGGCCCCGGGGGAGAAACCACAATGAACAGATCACTCATCACGGCCATGTGCGCGGCCGGTGTCGCGGCCTTCGGCTCCACGGCGCTCGCCGCCGACGGTGCGAGCAACGGCAGCGTCAAGATCGGCGTGCTCAGCGACATGTCGGGCGTCTACAAGGCGATCGAAGGCCCCGGCGCCGTGATCGCGGCGAAGATGGCCGTGGAGGATTTCGGCGGCTCGGTACTCGGCGAGAACATCGAAATCGTGTCGGCCGATCACCAGAACAAGGCCGACGTGGCCTCGTCGATCGCGCGCCGCTGGATCGACCGCGACAAGGTCGACATGCTCGTGGGCATGGACAACTCGGCGGTCGGCCTGGCCGTGCAGGGGCTAGCTTCCGGCAAGGACACCATCACCATGAACACCGGCGCCGGCTCGGTGGAGCTCACCGAAAGTCAGTGCTCGAAGTACGGCATTCACTACGTCTACGACACCTACGCGCTGCCCGTGGGCACCGCGACGGCCATGGTGGAGAACGGCGGCAAGAGCTGGTTCTTCATCACCGCCGACTACGCCTTCGGCCACTCGCTGCGCGACAACACGTCGCGCGTGGTCAAGGAGATGGGCGGCGAGGTGATGGGCAGCGTGGAAGCGCCCTTGAGCACGACCGACTTCTCGTCGTACCTGCTGCAGGCCAGCAGTTCCGGCGCCGATGTGATCGGCCTGGCCAACGCCGGCGGCGATACCGTGAACTCGATCAAGCAGGCCAACTCCTTCGGCATCGTGCAGCGCGGCCAGAAGCTGGCCGGCATGCTGGTGTTTCTCACCGACGTGAAGGCGCTGGGGCTGGATACCGCCCAAGGCCTGCAGTTCACCACCGCCTTCTACTGGGACCGCAACGAGGAAAGCCGCAAGTGGTCGCAGCGCTTCTTCGACCAGCACGGCGCGATGCCGACCATGGTTCAGGCCGGCGTCTATTCGGCAGTGATGCACTATCTCGAAGCCATCAAGGCCGTGGGTAGCGACGAAGCCGCGCCGGTGCGCAAGCAACTCGGCGAGATGGCGCTCAACGACTTCTTCGTCCAGAACGGCAAGATCGAGGCCAATGGCCTGATGTCGCACGACATGTATCTCGCCAAGGTGAAGACACCGGACGAATCCAAGAGCGACTGGGACCTGCTGGATATCGTGAGCACGATCCCGGCCGACGAGGCCTACATCCCGATCTCGGAAAGCGCCTGCTCGCTGATCAAGCAGTAACGCGACCGTCAGGCAAGGACCGTAAGCCATGAACCTCGACGCCATTCTGGCGCAGACGATGCTGGGGCTGAGCCAGGGCGTGTTCTACGCCATGCTCAGCCTCGGCCTGGCGATCATCTTCGGGTTGCTCAACGTCATCAACTTCGCCCACGGCGCGCTCTATATGCTGGGCGCGTTCGTGGCGCTGATCGGCTATTCCTATATCGGCCCGTGGCTGGGCTACCCGGATTTCCAGATGGGCTTCTGGTGGGCGCTGATCGTCGCGCCTATCGTCGTGGGCTGCTTCGGCATGCTCATGGAACGGTTCATGTTGCGGCGGCTGTACCAGTTCGACCATATCTACGGCCTGCTGCTGACCTTCGGCGTCGCCCTGGTACTGCAGGGCGTACTGTCCAACTATTTCAATATTTCCGGCACCGCCTACCCGGCCACGCCGGACATGCTCAACGGCATCGTGAATCTCGGCTTCATGTACTTTCCCAAGTACCGGCTGTTCGCGATCGTGCTGTCGATCATCGTGTGCTTCGCCACCTGGTTCATGATCGAGCGCACCAGCCTAGGCGCTGTGCTGCGCGCCGGCCAGGAAAACCCGAAGCTGGTTGAGGCGTTCGGCATCAACGTGCCGCGCATGGTCACGCTCACCTTCGGCTTCGGCGTGGCGCTGGCGGCACTCGCCGGCGTGCTCGCCGCACCGATCTATTCGGTGAGCCCGCTGATGGGCGCGGACCTGATCATCACCGTGTTCGCGGTCGTGGTCATCGGCGGCATGGGCTCGATTCTAGGCGCGATCGTCACCGGGCTCACGCTGGGCCTGGTGCAGGGGCTAACCCAGGCGCTCTACCCGCCGGCGGCCAATACGGTGATCTTCTTCATCATGGTGATCGTGCTGCTGATCCGGCCCGCCGGCCTGTTCGGCAAGGCAGACGGATGATCCTATGAACAAAGTCTTCTGGGTAATGCTGATCGTGCTGGGGCTGGCCGCGCCATGGCTGACCTATCCGGTCTTCGCCATGAAGCTGCTGTGCTTCGCGCTGTTTGCCTGCGCCTTCAACCTGCTGCTGGGCTATGTGGGGCTGCTGTCATTCGGCCATGCGGCGTTCTTCGGCGGCGCGGCCTATATCACCGGCCACGTGATCACCGCCTGGGGCTTCGCCCCCCTGCCCGGCATTCTCACCGGCACCCTGTTCGCGATGGTCCTGGGCGCGATCTTCGGCGCGCTGGCGATCCGCCGCCAGGGCATCTATTTCGCCATGATCACGCTGGCGCTGGCGCAGATCATCTTCTTCCTCGCGCTCAAGCTGCCGTTCACCGGCGGCGAGAACGGCCTGCAGGGCATTCCGCGCGGCACCCTGCTGGGCGTTTTCGACCTGAACGATTCGATCACGATGTACTACTTCGTGTTCACCGTGTTCATGATCGGCTTTCTGATCATTTATCGCACCATACACTCGCCGTTCGGCCAGATCCTCACCGCCATCCGCGAGAACGAGCCGCGGGCGCGCTCACTGGGCTACAACGTCGAACGCTTCAAGCTCATCGCCTTCACGCTGTCCGCCACGTTGGCCGGCACTGCGGGGGCCACCAAATCCGTGATCTTCCAGTTCGCATCGCTCACCGACGTACACTGGCAGATGTCTGGCGAAGTGGTGCTTATGACCCTGCTCGGCGGCATGGGCACGCTGTTCGGCCCCATCGCGGGTGCGGCCGCGGTCATCACGCTGCAAGACGAGCTGGCCTCTTTCGGCTCCTGGGTGCAGGTCGCCATCGGCGCGATCTTCGTGGTCTGCGTGCTGCTGTTTCGGCGCGGGTTCGTGGGGGAGCTGGCGCGGATGTTGAAGGCGAAGGCGAGTTAGGTTTTAAGTAGCTTCCTCAGCCGCTTGCTGCTGGCTGCTGGCTCGTACAAAGACCCACCGGCGCTTTGTTTTTGAGTGGGGACTCGCTTGGAAACACAGGAGTTCTGGATCAATGACGCGGGTCAATTTCGGCTTGGGGTTTCGCACTGCTGTGCGAGTCACTTTTATTTGCTTGCCCAAATAAAAGTAACCAAAACAAAAGGCACCCTGTCTTGCGTCGATGCTGCGCATCGATGCCCTGCGCGGCTCCGGCCGAAAGAGGACAGCCGGAAACTCGCCGCGCTACGCGCGACTCAAACATCCGGCTGTCTTTTTCTCTTTCGGCCTCCACTGCTCGGCGCTGCGCCCAAGGGGACCCTATACAGGCAAGCTCGCTGTCGCTCGCTCAAGGTTGGGCTTTCTGTGTTGCGTTAGGCGTGCGCCTAATCCGACGAGAGCAGAGCCCCAAGCTGAAAATCGGCTTGCCGGCGTAGGTGACTCTCACTATGGGCCTGGCGTCTGTATTCAGGCCCGTTGCACGGCGACGGAGACACGGAGCGGCGACGGGTGTCCGGCGCACTGCGCCGGTGCGGCCAGCCTGTTTGAGCGTCGCCAAAGCGACGCGAGTTCTGGCCGCATCCCGTCGCCGCTGCGTGTCGCAGTGAACCGGCGCTTTGCGCCGGCGCTGTGTCCGGGTGTCCTTTTCCTTTGTTTACTTTCTTTTGGACAAGCAAAAGAAAGTGAGTCGCGCAGCAGCGCGAAACAAAAGGTCCGTCGAACTCGTGAGCGGACAAACAACAAGCGACGCGCCTAAATCTTGAGTTCCGGAAAATCCGCCTCGCTATAAGCAAACTCGCCCTTCTCATCCCCCGCCGCATGCGCACGCAACTCCACACGCCGAATCTTCCCTGAAATGGTCTTGGGCAGTTCGGCGAATTCCAGCTCACGGATACGCATGTACGGCGCCATGCGCTCCCGGGCGAAGGCGAACAGAGCCTTTGCGGCGTCCGGGCCGGGTTCGTGGCCACGCCGAAGCACGACATAGGCCTTGGGTACGTTCAGGCGCAGATCATCGGGCGAAGGCACCACGGCCGCTTCGGCCACGGATTCGTGCTCGATGAGGATCGACTCCAGCTCGAACGGGCTGACGCGGTAATCCGAACTCTTGAACACGTCGTCGGCGCGACCGACGTACCAGTAGTAGCCGTCGTCGTCGCGGCTGGCGACATCACCGGTGCGGTAGTAGCCGTCGTGCAGAGCCTTGGCCATGCGCTCGGGGTCGTCGCGGTATTCCTGCATCAACCCGAGCGGGCGATCGGCGCGCACGTCGATGGCGATCTCGCCTTCGTCGCTCTCCTCGTCGAAGGTATCGAGAAGGGCGATCCGGTAGCCGGGCAACGGACGGCCCATCGAGCCGGACTTCATCTGCTGGTTCGGCGGATTGCCGATCTGGGCCGTGGTTTCGGTCTGGCCGTAGCCGTCGCGGATCTTGAGCCCCCAGAGTTTCTCGACCCGCGAGATGACTTCCGGGTTGAGCGGCTCGCCAGCGCCGACCAGACTTTTCAGCTTCATGTCGTAGGCGCCCAGATCCTCCTGAATCAGCAGCCGCCAGACGGTGGGCGGCGCGCAAAGGCTGGTCACGCCCTTGTCGGCGATCACCTGTAGCGCCTCGGGCGCGGAGAAGCGCGCACTGCGATAGACGAAGACCGTACAGCCGGCATCCCAGGGCGCGAACAGGTTGGACCAAGCATGCTTGGCCCAGCCCGGCGAGCTGATATTGAAATGGATATCGTCCGGCTGCAGCCCGAGCCAGTACATCGTGGACAGCGAGCCGACCGGGTAGCTCTGGTGGGTATGCAGCACCAGTTTCGGCTTCGACGTGGTGCCGGAGGTGAAATAGAGCAACAGCGGGTCGGTCGCATGGGTCACGCCGTCGGGGGCGAACTCGGTCGAGGACTCATAGGCGGCCTCGTAGCCGACCCATTGGCCGCAGGGTCCGCCGGCGACGACGCAGGTCAGCCCGCCGGCCACGCCTTCGAACTTCGCCACGTGCTCCTCGGCGGCGAGGATATGGGTCACACCGCCGCGGGCGAGGCGGTCGCCCAGATCCTTCTGCGATAGCAGCGTGGTGGCCGGAATCACGACCGCGCCCAGCTTGATCGCGGCCAACATCGTCTCCCACAGCTCGGTGACGTTGTCGAGCATCACCAGCAGCGTGTCGCGCCGGCCCAGGCCCTGGTCGCGCAGGAAATTGGCCACCTGATTGGAGCGCTGGCGCATCTGCTCGAAGCTGTAGCGATGCTCGCTGCCGTCGGCGTCGACCAGCCAGAGCGCGATCTTGTCGTTGTCGTTCGCGTAGTCGTCGAACCAGTCGAGTGCCCAGTTGAACTCGTCCAGCTCGGGCCAGCGAAAGGCCTCGCAGGCGCGCGGATAGTCCTCGCGCAGGTCCAGCAGTTGTTGCCGTGCAGCCTTGAATGCGTCTGCAGAATGCATCGCCTTCTCCTTTTCTCGCGGTCGGCGGCCCGGGATCGGCCGCCGTGATTATTTTTATCGTCGAGGTGACGGCACCAGCCCCGGTCTTCAGTCCAGCGACTGCCCCTTGAGCAGATTGAGAATGCTCGAAAAATCGTCGCCGCCGTGGCCGGACTGGCTGTGGACGGAATAGAGGTTGCGCGCCATCGAGCCCAGCGGCGTGGCCACACCGTTCTTGAGGCTGGAATCCATCGCCAGGCCCAGATCCTTGAGCATGAGATCGACGCCGAAACCCGGCTTGTAGCCGTTCGAGGCCGGCGCGTTGTCCATCACGCCCGGGTAGGGGTTGTAGACATTGAGCGCCCAGTTGCCGCCGGAGGCGTTCTTCATGATCTCGGACACGACGCTCGGGTCGAGGCCGTTGGCCACGGCCAGATTGATGGCTTCCGATGTTCCCGTCATGAGGATGCCCAGCAGCATGTTGTTGCACATCTTGGCGACCTGGCCGGCGCCGGCCGGCCCGGCATGGAAATAGGTCTTGCCCATGACGTCGAACAGCGGGCTGGCGCGCTCGACGGCTTCGGCCTCGCCGCCGACCATGAAGGTCAGCCCGCCCGCCTTCGCGCCATTCACGCCGCCGGACACCGGCGCATCGATCATCGGCAAGCCGCGCTCGGTGGCGGCGGCCGCGACCTTGCGTGCGGTTTCCGCATCGATGGTGGAACAGTCGACCAGCAACGTGCCGCTGCCGACCGCATCGAGCAGACCGCCCTCGCCCATGTAGAGATCGGCCACGTGCTTGCCGGCGGGCAGCATGGAGATCACGATCTCGGCGTCGCGGGCGGCCGCGGCCGCGCTCTGGGCGTGTTTGGCGCCGAGTGCTGCGGCATCGGCCATGGCCTGTTCGACCAGGTCGAAGACCGTGAGCGTATAGCCGGCCTCGATCAGGTTGGCGGCCATCGGCGCGCCCATATTGCCCAGGCCGATGAAGGCGATTGTGCCGGACATGTTCTCCTCCTTGTTTCGATTATTTATTTATATTTAGCTTGTTACAGGTCGCCCAACGGATCGTGATCGTAGTCGGCGGGTAATCGGAAATGCGCGGCCACCGCTTCCGGCGCGACTTCATCCAGGGTCGCCGGCGCCCACTGCGGGTTCTTGTCCTTGTCCACCAGCAGCGCACGGATGCCTTCGGCGAAATCGGGCCGGCGCGTGCAGGCGATTGCCATGGCCAGCTCGCGGCGAAACACGTCCTCGATCGACAGCTTGGGATCGCGGGCGAGCTGGGCGTGCACGACCGCCAGCGACAACGGCGATGCCCCCGCGATCGCTTTCGCGCCGTGGGCGAACCAGGCGTCGGCCTCGGCCTGTTCGGCCAGGCGCGTCTGGAATTCGGCGACGGTCGCGGTATCGGTCAGCCGCGCGATTGTTTGCTGGTGGGCGAACAGCGCGGATTCGCGGCGTGCGTCGTCGCTCGCCTCGATGTCCTCGAAGTCACGCAGCGCGCGGGCCAGCACCGCGTCGTCGGCGTTGCGCTCGCCTTGCCAGTCCAGCCCGGTAAGCGTGTCGAACAGCGCCTCGCGCTCGCTGGACACGATGCGATAGTCGGCCAGGCCAAGCCAGAGCGCGTCGCCGGGCTGCATGGGCGTGGTCGTCAGCCCCAGAAACAGGCCGATGCGCTGCGGCATGCGCCCCAGAAACCAGCTCGCGCCCACGTCCGGAAACAGGCCGATGGTGACTTCCGGCATGGCGATTCGGCTGCGTTCGGTCACCACCCGATGGCTCGCACCGGCCATCACACCCAGGCCGCCGCCCATCACCGTGCCGTCGCCCCAGCACAGCACCGGCTTGGGATAGCGATGGATGGTGTGATCGAGCCGATATTCATGGGCGAAGAAGGCTTCCGCGTCGGCGCTGGGCGCGTCGCCGCTCGCGGTCATGGCCTTGTACAGGCCGATCACGTCGCCACCGGCACAGAAGGCTTTCTCGCCCGCGCCGTGCAGCACCACGCAGACGATGTCGTCGCGCTTTGCCCACGCGTCGAGCTGCGCCTGCAGGCTGTCGATCATCGCGCGCGACAGCGAGTTGAGCGCACGCTCGGCGTTGAGCAGGGCAAACGCGACGGTGCGGCCGTTGCCGGCCTCGCGTTCTTCGAAGACGACGCTGCTATCGCTCATTGCGACTCCTGTTGTGGTTCCATTGGGGTTCGCGTTTTTCCAGAAAAGCGGCCACGCCCTCGGCCGCATCGCGCCCTGCAAACAGGTCTCCAAAGGCGTCGCGCTCGCGGGCCAGGCCCGTTTCGAGATCGCCCGCTCGATTTGAATGGACGAGTGTCTTGCTTTCAGCGAGTGCGACCGGACTCTGGCGGGCGGCCTTTTCAGCGAGCGAGAGGGCGGCGTCGCGCGCCTGTCCTGCCGAAACCGTTTCCTCGATCAGGCCGATGCGCAGCGCGGTATCGGCATCGACGGTTTCGCCGCAGAGGATCAGACGCTTGGCCCAGCCATCGCCGACCTGGCGTGCGAGCATCTGCGTACCGCCGCCACAGGGCAGCAACCCGACCCGCCCTTCCGGTAGGCCGAATTGCGCATGGGCTTCGCCGATACGAATATCGCAGGCCAGCGCACATTCCAGCCCGCCCCCGAGACACCAGCCGTTGATCGCGGCGATCGTCACGCCGCTGAATGCGCGCAGGCGGGTGATCACGGCCGCCAGCAGGCGCGTGAGTTCGCGCGCCTCGGCCGGGTTCACGCCCACATACATATTGAGATCGTCACCGGCACAGAAGAAGCGATCGCCTGCGCCGGTGACCACGAGCGCCGTAACGTCGGGGTCCGCTTCGAGCGCATCCAGCCGCGCGGCGAAGTCGCGCAGGATCGAAGCGGTAAAGACATGCGCCGGCGGGTTGTCGAAGGTCAGGACCGCCGTGCGGTCCATGCGCTCGACTGGCGGCATGCCGTCATTCACCGGAGCGTATCGCCGTCGTGATCGGCGAGCACGCGCCGGGCGATGATCATGCGCATGATCTCGTTCGTGCCTTCCAGAATCTGGTGCACGCGCACGTCGCGCACGTGGCGCTCCAGCGGATATTCGCGGATATAGCCGTAGCCGCCGTGAATCTGCAGCGCGGTGTTGCAGATATCGAAGCAACGGTCGGTGGCGAAGCGCTTGGCCATGGCACAGAAGGCGGTGGCTTCAGGATGGCCGTTGTCGAGCCGGCTGGCCGCCAGCCAGACCATCTGGCGGGCGGCGACCAGCTCGGTGGCCATATCGGCCAGTTTGAACTGCAGCGCCTGGAAGGTTTCCAGCTTGCTGCCGAACTGCTCGCGCTCGCTCATGTAGCGACGGCTGGCGTCGAGCGCGGCCTGGGCCGTGCCCAGCGAGCAGGCCGCGATATTGATCCGCCCGCCGTCCAGGCCTTTCATGGCGATCGAAAACCCCTGGCCTTCCTCGCCGAGCCGGTTGGCGGCCGGTACGCGCACGTCCTCGAAAGTGATGGTGCGCGTGGCCTGGCTGTTCCAGCCCATCTTGGGTTCCTTGCGCCCGTAGCTGATGCCCTCGCTGTTCGCCGGCACCGCAAAGGTGCTGATCCCGGACGGCCCGGCCTTGCCGGTACGCGCCATCACCACCAGCAGATCGGTATCGCCCGCGCCGGAGATGAAGCACTTGCTGCCGTTGAGCACATAGGCATCGCCATCACGCTCGGCCTTCGTCTTCAACGAACCCGCATCCGAACCGGCCCCCGGCTCGGTCAGGCAGTACGAGGCCAGCTTTTCGCCCGCGGCCAGCTCGCCGCACCACTGGTCGCGTACGTCGTCACCGCCAAACGTAGCCACCATCCAGGTCGCCATGTTGTGGATGCTGATATACGCCGCGGTGGACGTGCAGCCGCCGGAGAGTGCTTCGAAGATCATCGCGCTATCGAGTCGGGCGAGACTGAGCCCGCCCTGTTCTTCCGGCGTATACAGCCCACAGAACCCGAGTTCGCCGGCCCGGGCGATCACGTCACGCGGGAAGATCGATTCCGCATCCCATTCCGCCGCCTTGGGCGCGAGCGCCTTGCGCGCGAAGTCTTCGGCCGCTTCACGCAGTGCGATCTGGGTGTCGTCGAGTTCGAAATTCATGTCGATTTGGCGCGGTTATAGGGCGTTTCGTCAGTTATTCGCGCGGCTATACCAGGCGGCCGGCGCCTGTTTCTGATGCAGAACCGCGAAAACATAAATGCTCGCCTCCAACTCGAAATACACGGAGTATGGAAAACGGTGAGTAAACCCGCGCCGAATATTCGCCTCGACCGACGGACATGCACGCGGGTAGGCGCAAATTCGGTTAAATGCAGCACTGACCTCGTCGAGAAATTCGCTGCCCAAACCCGGCCTTTGCTCTTCATACCAGCTGAAAGCTTCCTCAAGGTCTGCTTCGGCTTCGGGCAGAACAATCAGCGATTCGATTTTTCATTCCCCTCGAGTCGCTGGCGAACATCCCGCCAAGCGTTGCCTTCCTTGGGCTTCGTTTCATAGGCATTCAGCCGTCGGCGCAATTCTTTGCGATGCCAATCAGGCACATCGACCTTTTCGGGCTCCAGAACTACCGAATCCCATAGCTGCTCGATGACCCTTAGCCGTTCCGAAACCGGCAGCCGGATGATCTCTTCGATATCGATACTCATGCTCATGGTTGTACCACTGATTTTCAGTACGGGCACATGCGATAGCCATCGCACCCACGTGCCTTTACTGATTTCACGCTCTGGCACCGGGTGAAACATCAAGTGGCTGCAGACTGTTAAGTTTCAGCGCCACGCACTTGCCTGCTGCTTTGCAGTTCGCAGGTCTTGCTCGGACATACGGTCGTGCAGTTTTTGCTTATGGCCTGGCGGGTCACTAAGCACCCACTCACACAATGGTTGAGAAGCACATTTCTCGGCCTGCATTTGAGAAACGAGCAACCACTTATACCCTTCGATATCGTTCGAGAAGTATCGGTTTGCGTAGAGGCTGGCGAGGTTATATTGCGACTGCATATAACCAAGTTTTGCTGCTTTTTCGTAGTAAGTTCTTGCCTCGCTACGGTCTTGAGCCAACCCGTTTTTGCCGTATTCGTAAGCCACTCCAACGTTATGGCAGCTCGCCAAGCTGCCGAGCTTGCAGCCCTTCGTAAACGCCTGCCCCGCCGTGCCAAAAGTGTCTGGACTAACCTTTCCTTCGTCGAGAAGCACACCGAGTTTTAGTGCTGCCTCTGCGTCGCCTTGGTTTGCTTCCGCTCTATAGAGTTCCGCTGCTTGTTGCGCATGGCCTGCGCGATACGCAGCGTCGCCGGGAGTCGTACTGCACCCCATTGCCATCATTACTAACGGCGCTATGATAAAAACAAGTCGGCGCATACCTTTTCTCGAAACTCAGCGCATGCTGATCGTCATGTTCGGACCCGCAGGCACGTCGTCCTCGGGCCAGCGCGAGAGCACGGTCTTGGTTTCGGTATAGAAGCGCACGGCCTGTTTGCCGTAGGCGTGCAGGTCGCCGAAGAAGGAGTTCTTCGAGCCGGTGAAGGAGAAGAACGGCGCGGGTACGGGAATCGGCAGGTTGATACCGACTTGGCCGACTTCCGTCTCGTGCTGGTACTTGCGAGCGGCCGCGCCCGACTTGGTGTAGATCGAGGTGCCGTTGCCGTAGGGGTTGGCGTTGACCAGTTCGATCGCCTCTTCGAGCGTGTCGACATGCATCACGCACAGCGCCGGGCCGAAGATCTCTTCGTTGTAGATCTTCATGTCGGTGGTGACGTTGTCGAACAGGGTCGGGCCGATCCAGTTGCCGTCCGGGTAGCCGTCGACTGCCACATCCGAGCCGTCGAGCAGCACATCGGCGCCTTCGGCGGACGCGCCCTGGATCAGGTCGCGCACGCGATCGCGTGATTTTTTGTTGATGAGCGGGCCGTAGGCCGCGCCGTCGTCGCCCGGCGCGCCGGGACGGATCTCGGACAGCGCCTGCTTGATGTCGTCGACCCAGTCGCGAGTCGATTCGCCCACGAGCACCGCGACCGAGATCGCCATGCAGCGCTGGCCGGCCGCGCCGCAGGAGGAACCCACCAGCGAAGACACGACCTGTTCCTTGTCGGCATCGGGCATGACGATCATGTGGTTCTTGGCACCCGCCATGGCCTGCACACGCTTGAGGTTGTGCGTGCCTTTTCGATAGACGTGCTCGGCGACCGGCACGGAACCGACGAAGGACACGGCCTTGACGTCCGGGTGATCGAGAATCGCGTCCACCTGGCGCTTGTCGCCGTGGATCAGCTGCAGCAGGCCTTTCGGGAAGCCCGCCTCGGCGAACAGTTCGGTGAGCATGACCGGGGTGAGCGGATCCTGCTCCGACGGCTTGAGGATGAAGCTGTTGCCGCAGGCCACGGCCAGCGGGTACATCCACAGCGGGATCATGGCCGGGAAGTTGAAGGGCGTAATCCCGGCACAGACGCCGATCGGGTGTACATAGCTGTGCGTATCGATATTGCGGGCGACGTTCTCGGCGGTCTCGCCCATCATATGGGTGGTCATGCCGCAGCCATGTTCGACCACTTCGATACCGCGCCAGACGTCGCCCATGGCATCGGCGAAGGTCTTGCCCGTCTCCTCGGAAAGCACCTTGGCGATCTCTTCCTGGCGCTCCTTGAGCAACGTCTGGTACTTGAACAGATAGCGCACGCGCTCGACCGTGGGCACATCGCGCCATTCCTTGAACGCCGCCTTCGCGGATTCGACCGCGCGCTGCATCTCGTCGTCGGTGGCGACCGGAACCTGGGCGATGACCTCCTGGGTCGCCGGGTTGTTCAGCTCGATCCAGTCACTCGTGGTGCTGTCGACGAATTCGCCGTCGATGAACAGCGGCACCTTGCCGTTGGCACGGATACGGTCAATTTGCTTGTCGGTCATGGTCGGGCACTCGATGGTCAGAGAGGTATAGAAAGAGCGCCGCCGGCGCGAACGCCGGCGGCCTGGGTTTCATGCCGTGAATGGCGCGCTAGTTGTCGAGCATCGCGCAGCCGGATTCGGACAACGGCGGGTAGGCCTGATCGCCGGGAATCGTGCGTTCGACGGTGGCGATGTCCCAGCGGCTTTCGGATTCCGCCGGCTTCTTGACCTTGAGCAGATACATGTCGTGCTCGAGCAGACCGTCGTCGCGAATCTGGCCGCCCTTGGCGAAAAAATCGTCGATCGGCTTGTTACCGATCGCCTTGCGCACGGCGTCGCTCTCGTCGGTGCCGGCCGCTTCGACCGCGTTCAGATAAGCCGTGGTCGACGAATACAGCGCCGCGTGCGGGAAGGTCGGCGTGGTGCCACCGTTGTCGAGATAGCGCTCGGTCCACTCGCGCGACTGCTCGTCGTGGTCCCAGTACCAGCCAACGGTGAACTGCAGCCCGGCAGTACTATCCAGGCCCAGGCTCTGCACGTCGGAAATCAGCACCAGCATGCCGGCCAGCGACTGGCCGCCGGAGACGATGCCAAACTCGTTGGCCTGCTTGACCGCGTTGGTGGTGTCCTGACCGGCGTTGGCGAGGCCAATCACGTCCGCGCCCGAACTTTTCGCCTGCAGCAGATAGGACGAGAAATCGTTGGTGTTCAACGGGGCCCGCACCGAACCCGCGACGCTGCCGCCCAGTTCCTCCACCACCGCGCGGGTGTTCTTCTCCAGCGAATGACCGAAGGCATAGTCGGCGGTGATGAAGAACCACTTCTTACCGCCGTTTTTCACGATGGCGGTCGCGGTACCCACCGGCAGCGCATGAGTGTCGTAGCCGTAGTGGATGCCGTAGGGCGTGCAGGCCTCGTTGGTCAGCTCCGACGTGGCGGCGCCGGTGTTGATGGTGATGATGCCCTTGTTTGATGCCAGTTGCTGAACGGCGAGACCGACCGCGCTATTGGTCAGGTCCATGATCACGTCGACCTTCTCGCGGTCGATCCACTCACGCGCGGTGGCCGAGGCGATGTCCGCCTTGTTCTGGTGATCGGCCGACAGCACTTCGACCTCTTCGCCGAGTGCTTCGCCGCCAAAGTCCTCGACCGCCATCTTCACGGCGGCTACGGCGCCGCGCCCACTGAAGCCGGTGGAGTAGACGCCGGACATGTCGCCCAGCACGCCGATCCGAACCTTGCCGTCGTCGTTGCCGGCGGCGTGTGCCGGCATGCCGACCGCCATCGCGCCGGCCACGGTCAGCGCCGACAGGGCGCCTCGAAGATTGCCCATCGCCATTTCTCCTCGTTAATAATTGTTGTCGTTGCACAGTGCAGCACCCGCCAAACAGCGGCCCATACGACTTTGGTGGAAGACCTCGTCGTCCCGAACGGGTTGCCGAAATTACCGTGCTGACGGCCCGGGCAGCCGCCAGTGCGCGGCACGCGGTCACACCATGCGCCGGCCGGCACGACGCGGCCAGCCACCGATCATGGGCAGCGTGCGGGCGGCCCACGCATTTCAGCCGAAGATTTCGGCTAAGGCGCGTCGAGCGTGACCAGCAGGTCGCCGGCCGCGACCGTCACCCCGCTGGAGACATGCAGCGTCGCGATTCGGCCGTCGTGGGGCGCCGAAATCGTCGTTTCCATCTTCATTGCCTCCAGACCGAGCAGCGCGTCGCCGGCCTTGACCTCCTGGCCTTCGCGCACCGCCGTGTGCACCACCATGCCCGGCATGGGCGCACCGACCTGGTTGGCGTCGTTCTTGTCGGCCTTGGGATGGGCGATCGCCGCGTCGCTACCGGCGCGGGCGATACGGATCGGTCGCGGCTGGCCGTTGAGCTCGAAGAACAGGCGCACGATGCCGTCCTCATCGGCATCAGCCTGGCCCTGCAGACTGATGAGCAGGCGCTTGCCGGGCTCGATATCGACCCGTGTTTCCTCCTCGCCGCGCAGGCCGTAGAAGAACACCTGGGTCGATAGCGGGCTGACGTTGCCATAGCGCTGGCGATGGGCGACATAGTCCGCGAACACCTTGGGATACATCAGATGCGAGGCGAGCTGGGTATCGCTGAGCGTGGTGCCGAGTGCTTCGCCGGCGGTCTCGCGCTCGGCTTCCAGATCGATATCGTCGAGCAGCGCGCCAGGGCGGTCGGTGAGCGGCTTTTCGCCGCGCAGCACCTTCTTCTGCAGGGATTCGGGAAAGCCGTCGGCCGGAAAACCCAGCTCGCCCTTGAACAGCGCCACCACGGAATCCGGGAAATCGATATCCACGTCGGGATCGGCGATCTCTTCGGCGCTGCGGTCGTTGGCAACCATATGCAGCGCCATGTCGCCGACCACCTTGGACGTCGGCGTGACCTTCACGATATCGCCGAACAGCTGGTTGACTTGCGCATAGGCCTTGGCGATCTCGGGCCAGCGATCGGCCAGGCCGAGTGCCCGCGCCTGCTCGCGCAGATTGGTGTACTGCCCGCCCGGCATTTCATGGCGATAGACATCCGCCGTGCCGGAGCGGACATTGGCCTCGAACGGCGCATACACACTGCGCACGCCTTCCCAGTAGTTCGACAGCGACTGCATGGCCTCGCGGTCGATCCCGGGATCGCGATCGGTATGTTCGAGCGCGGCGGCCATCGAGCCCAAATTCGGCTGCGAGGTCAGCCCGCTCATCGAATCCAGCGCGCCGTCGATGGCGTCCACGCCAGCCTCGACCGCGGCCAGCAGCGTCGAGGCTGCGATCCCCGAGGTGTCGTGGGTATGAAAATGGATCGGCAGGCCGGTTTCCTGTTTCAACACGCGCACCAGTTCGGCGGCCGCGCGCGGTCGGCAGATACCGGCCATGTCCTTGATACCGAGTACATGCGCGCCGGCTTTCTCCAGCGCTTTCGCCTTGTCGACGTAGTATTTGAGGTTGTACTTCGGCCGGGCCGGATCGAACAGATCGCCGGTGTAGCAGATCGTACCTTCACAAACACCGCCGGCCTCGATCACCGCGTCCATGGCCACGCGCATGTTCTCGACCCAGTTGAGCGAATCGAACACGCGGAAGATATCGATACCGTTGCGCGCCGCCTGCGCCACGAAATAACGCACGACGTTGTCGGGATAGTTCGTGTAGCCGACCGCGTTGGAGGCGCGCAGCAGCATCTGCAGCGGGATATTCGGCGCAGCCTCGCGGATCAGCGCCAGGCGTTCCCAGGGGTCTTCCTTGAGAAAACGCAGGGCCACGTCGAAGGTCGCCCCGCCCCAGCATTCCAGCGACAGCAGGCCGGGCAACATGCGCGCGTAATAGGGCGCGATAGCGGCGATATCGTGCGTGCGCATGCGCGTGGCCAACAGCGACTGGTGAGCGTCGCGCATGGTGGTGTCGGTGAGCAGCACGCGCTGTTGCTCACGCATCCACTGGCCGAAGGCGGCCGGGCCGCGCTCGAGCAGTTCATCGCGCAGGCCGCGCGGCGGGGCCGCATGCAGGTCGCAGGCCGGTCGCGGCGCCTCGGGAAACACGACGCGCGGCACCGTGCGGCCTTCCATCTGCGGATGGCCGTTGACGGTCACATCACCGATGAAACGCAGTAGCCGCGTGGCGCGGTCCTGACGGGCCTTGAACTCGAACAGCTCGGGCGTTGTGTCGATGAAGCGGGTGGTGTATTCGGCCGCCATGAAACTCGGGTGGCCGATGACGTTTTCGAGGAACTGCAGGTTGGTCGACAGCCCGCGGATGCGGAATTCTCGCAGGGCGCGATCCATACGCGAGATGGTGGCGTCGACGGTACGCGCCCAGGTGGTGACCTTGACCAGCAGCGAGTCGTAGTACGGCGTGATCACCGCGCCGGTATAGGCCGTACCGCCGTCCAGGCGCACGCCGAAACCGGCCGAACTGCGATAGGCGGTGAGCCGTCCGTGATCCGGCGCGAAGCCATTCTCCGGGTCCTCGGTGGTCACGCGGCACTGCAGCGCATGGCCGTCGATGGTGATCAGCTCCTGAGCCGGCAGCGCATCGTCGGCGCCGATCGCCGCACCCTCGGCGATCCGGATCTGGGCGCGCACCACGTCCACACCGGTGACTTCTTCCGTGACCGTGTGCTCGACCTGAATACGCGGATTGACCTCGATGAAATAGAACGCGCCGCTGTCGACATCGAGCAGGAATTCCACCGTGCCCGCACCGACATAGCCGACGTGCGAACACAGCCGCATGGCCGAATCGCACAGGCCCTGGCGGGTGGCGTCGTCGAGATACGGCGCCGGCGCGCGCTCCACCACCTTCTGGTTGCGCCGCTGGACCGAACAATCGCGCTCGAACAGATGCACGACATTGCCGTGGCTATCGCCCAGAATCTGGACCTCCACATGGCGGGCACGCTCGACCAGCTTTTCCAGATAGACGGCATCGTTGCCGAACGCCGAGCCGGCCTCGCGTTTCGCGATATCGACCTCGTCGAGCAGCTTGTCGGCATCCTCGACCCGACGCATGCCGCGCCCACCGCCGCCCCAGCTCGCCTTGATCATGAGCGGGTAGCCGAGCTTGTCCGCGATGGCGGCGATCTCGTCGCGGTCGTCAGGCAACACGCCGGACGCCGGGATGACCGGCACGCCAGTCCGCTCCGCGGCCTCGCGGGCCGAAACCTTGTCGCCGAAGGCGTTGAGCACGGCGACCGGCGGGCCGATGAATACGATACCGGCGGCCTCGCAGGCTTTCGGGAAGTTCGGGTTCTCGGAGAGAAAACCGTAGCCCGGATGAATCGCGTCCGCACCGCAGTCGCGCGCCACCTGGATGATCGCGTCGATATCCAGATAAGCGGCAATCGGCTGTTGGCCGCTGCCCACGAGATAGCTCTCGTCGGCCTTGAAGCGGTGCAGCGCGAAACGATCCTCGTGGGCATAGATCGCCACCGTGCGGATGCCCATCTCGTTGGCCGTACGCATGACCCGGATCGCGATCTCGCCGCGGTTGGCCACCAGCACTTTCGTGATCGACTGCGTCATCGCTTCGTCCTGATCCGGTCAACCACCGACACACGAGATGCCGGGCTCAGCCTCGATCCTACTGTATCGACGTCGCTGCCTTGCAGGAAAAGCGCTTGGCTACCCGCGCTGCATGAGCGCGATCATGCGCCGGGCCGCGGTCGGCCCCTGCCCGCATAGCGCCGAGCAAGGCATGCCGATTGATCTGAAAGCGTTGCGGCAATCGCCGAAGGCAGCTCCGGTTCGCGATAGCGGCGAATCGCTGTACGGCTGCTAAATCAGCCGGCTATGGCGCGCAGACCCAGCATCAGTCCCATCCCCAGGCCCACCGGTAATCAGAGGCGCCAACCCGGCGTCTTCAGGGCGCTGCCACCGCCCGGGCCTTCCGAGGCGACGCATTCCAGACCGACTTGCAAGAAGATGCCGGCAGCCGGGCCCTGGCACAGAGCGCCGACCGGCGCCGAAGGCGGCAGCCCGGCCGTGACCAACGCGGCCGGCACCGCCACCACCCCGACGGCACAGGCCGGCAGCGCCACGCTGGCCAGCGCCCCGCCCTGCGCACGCAGGCGCCTCGCGATGGCGTAGCCGGCGGGCAGTTTGTGCGCGACGATGACCGCGCCCAACCAGAGGCCCAGGTCCGGCATGCGTCCATAGAGCATGCCAATGACCACACCGGCGCCTGCGGAATGGACGGTCAATGCGATGAGGCTGGACTCGCCGAGCGCGCCCGCTCGCCATGACTGTTCGCGACAGGCTCGATGCAGCACGAGCCCGAACAGCAGGCCAAACGCGATCCCGGCGCCGGCGAATTACGGCTCCAGCGCGACGGCCTGCGGCAGCAACAGAATGCAGGCCGCGGCGATCATCGCGCCGCCGGCCACGCCGTCCAGGCAACGCTCGCGCCAATCGCGCGATAGCCGAGCGCGGCCCCAGCACACATCGCGCTGCAGGCAATCAGAGCGATCAGCACCACCTTGTGATAACCCGCCAGTGCGCCCACGGCTACAACAAGCAGGAAAAGCCCTGCCATCGAATAACCGGCGCTGCGGCCGAGCGGATCGTCCGCCCCGTCTGAAGCGAGCTGCGCCATCGCTAGCCGCCGAACGGCACGCGCGCCGTCAATCGGATATCGCGACCGGGCGACAGCGCGTAGCCCTTGTAGGTGTCGAGAAAGCCACGATAGTCCTCGTCGAGCAGGTTGTTGACGGCCAGATCGAGATGCACGGTCTGGCCGGCGATACGCGGCGAAAAGCCGGCGCCGAGATCGATCAGGAAATAGTCGTCGGTGGAGGCGCTGCCAAACGGCGCATCGTCGAACTGTGCGAAGGGTTCGCCGGGCGCGGCATCCTTGGAAGCGTAGTAGCGCAGCGTGACCGAGCCGCGCGGGTCGCGCAGCCAGCCGTCGCTGGCCGGCGTGAATTCGGCGCCCAGACGCACGTTGTCGGCCGGCAGCAGCGGGAGTTCGTCGCCGTTGTCGCGGCGTTCGCCGTCGACGGTCGAGGCGGCTGCGCTCAGCGTCATCCAGTCGTTGACGTCTTTCTCGATCGACAGCTCGGCGCCAATGAGTTCGGCGTCGGTCTGGTCGTTGGCGAACACGGGCAGACCGTTGAAGGTATCGCCGGTGTCACGCAGGAAGACATAGTTATCGATCGCATTGCGATAGACCGTGGCCTTGGCGCGCAATGTGTCGGAGGCCCAGCGCAGCGACAGATCCGTGTTCAGCGAGGTTTCCTCTTCGAGATTCGGGTCGCCCTGCTGGAAGGCCGCGACGCCGCCGTGTACACCGCTGGCGTACAGCTCGAAAAGCGTGGGCGCGCGAAAACCCCGCCCCACGTTGGCCGCTACGGAAAGTCGATCGGTCAGGCTGTAGATGCCGCCGAGCGAGCCGGTGACCACATCGTAGGACTGTTTTTCCGCATCGATCACGCTCTGCGACGGGTTGGCGGTCTTCGACGCATCACCTTCGATCTCGTGATGGTCATAGCGCAGCCCGGCCTGCAGCAGCAGATCCCCGAAGCCTTTCTCCTCGAAGACGAACACGGCCAAGTTGTCCACATCGCCACCGGGCGAGAGCTGGGTGGTGCCGCGCGAGACCTGATCCTTGGTCACGTATTCGATGCCAACCGTGCCGCCGTCAAGCCCGAGCACTGGCCCGTGCTGGCCTTCCAGACGCGCGGTGTACTGGTCGAATTCGATATCGAGGGCGTTATCGAAGCCGGCCACCCGCGGCGTACCGGCCGCGTTGGAACGCCGGCGGTTGTTCTGCCAGACGAGCTTGGGCTTCCAGGTGATGCCGCCGGCTTCTTTCTCACCTGCCAGCTCAATCTGTTCGTTGTCGATATATTGGCCGACGCCCTCTTCGCCCGCGCTAGGTGGCAGATTGCCCGCCGGCGGCGGCAGCAGGAAGTTGTGCTCGTCGTTGTAGCGCGAATAGCGCGCAGTCCATTCACCGCCGCCGTCGTCACGATAGCCCAGTGCGAAATCACCGTTGACCTGGTCGAAGTCGGTATTACCGAGCTTGCCGGTATAGGCCGGCGCATCCTGCAGATCGGCGCTCGGCGCCGGCGGGAAATAAGTCGATTCATCCGGCGTTTCGATATCGCCCGCGCTGCGGCGGATAATGCCTGCGGAATACCCGAAGCGGCCGTTGCCGCCGGTGGCTTTTATACCGGTATCCCACTGGTCGTTATTCGTGGAATAACGGGTTAGCGTTTCGCCTTCAATCCGCTTATCCCAGACGATGTCCGGCGGCAACAGGTTGATCGCGCCGCCCAGCGCGCTCGAGCCGTAAAGCACGCTCGACGCACCGCGCACGACTTCGGCGCGTCCGAGCAGGAAGGTATCGGTCGTGGGCATGTGGCGCACGCCGTATTGCTGATGATCTACGCCCACGCCGTCGGACAGTATCTTAATGCGCTCGCCCGAGAGACCGCGAATCACCGGCTTGCCCACGCTGTTGCCCGTGCCGATCGAGTCCACGCCGGCCAGATCGCTCAATGCTTCGCCGAGATTGGTCGCGCCCTTGGCTTCGATTGCCTCGGATTCGACTACGTCGACATCGGCGGCCTGCGATAGCGGGCTACCGGGCAGCGGCACGCCGGTAACCGAGATCGGGCCGAGCGCCTGATCGGCATTGCCGCTACCGGACGCCATGTCCAACGATTTTACCGGACCCGCGCCCGATTGCGCCCAAGAGTTATGTAATATCATTACATTTATGAACAATGCGCATGCGAACGCTGACCCGCGTCTGATTCGCATCATGATTTCTCCCTGTAGGAACGACGCCCCGGTGGCACTCGTGCCGGAGCGCTCAATCTATTTTGTTATATTATTACATACCCATCAAGCATGGGCCGGCTGGCTCTCAACAACAGCCGCCCGTCGACGCCGTCGAGGCCGCGCCCTCGGCAAACGGCAAGGCGGTACCACAACCTTCGAAGATGCCGTAGTGGGTTTCGAAATCGCCAATGAACTGGAAATGCGGCGCGAAGCGACTGTCGGCGAGCATGCGCCAGGTGTTTCCGCAGACCGGGAACACGCGCCCGGTCTCGATATGGTGGTGGCTATCGAGAGTGAAGCCATGCGGGGCGTCGGCGAGCGTGCCCTTGTAGATGACCGCCTGGCCATAGTCCTCGCAGGCCGGCTCCAGGCCGTCGATATTGAACAGCCGGTAGGTCGCGGAATAGAACCGGATATTGCCGAGCTTTTCCTCGATCGCACGGTTGTCGATACCGAGCCGGCGGGACTCCACCAGACGCGGATCGCCGAAGCCGCACTGGCGGGCGAGATTCTCGAAATCGTTCCAGTACAGCGCGCCGGCCAGGCATTCGCCGTAGAGCACCGGATCGGTGGCCAGCGGCGACGGAATACGCCGGTCGGCATAGACATCGGAGAAATAGAACTCGCCGCCAGGCTTGAGCAGCCGCTTCACGTCGCCGATCACCTTGGCCTTGTCAGTGCTGAGGTTGATCACGCAGTTGGAGATGACGATATCGAAGCTGGCGGGCGCCAGATCGAGCGCGTCCAGTTCTTCGATATAGCCCTTCAGGAACCGCACATTGGATTCGGCGAAGCCGAAGACTTCGCGATGGTAGTCCTGATGTCGACGCGCAACGGCCAGCTGCTCGTCGGTCATGTCCACGCCGACGACCTCGCCGGTCTCGCCCACCAACGCGGCCAGCAGATAGACATCGCGGCCCGAACCGCTGCCCAGATCGAGAATGCGCATGCCTTCGAGCGCGGCCGGCGCAACCAGACCGCAGCCGTAGTAGCGGGTGACCACTTCATCGTGCAGCTTGGCCAATAGGGGCTTCAGATGCTCGGGCGGCGCCTGATCGCAGCAGGCGGTGGTCTGCAGATCGGCGCTGCCGGTCAGCTGGCGGCCGTAATAATCCTGAACTTCGTCGCGCATGCTCGCTCTCCGTGGGTCGCCCTGCATGGTAACCCTGCGGACCGCGTGTTGGATGCGCGCCGCGAAGACGCGATCAGGTCGGCAGCACGCCCTGGCGTACGGCCTCGGTGACCGATTCCTTGGGCGGGCGCTGGCGATGACGACGTTCGCGGGGTACGTCCGTGGCGTCGGCGACCGGCGCGGTACGGAAATAGCGGATCGCCGTGTTCAAAGCTTCCGCTTCACTCGCCAACCGTGCGGCCACCTGATCGGTACGCTCGATCGACTCGGCCGACAGGGCCAGCGCCTCCTGCATCCCCAGAATGCTCGTATTGAGCGTTTCGATGCCCTGATGCTGTTGCTGGCTCGACGTGCTGATCTCGTGCATGCGCTCCCGTACTTCCGCGAACACCGCGACCACCCGCTGCATGCGATCGGCCGCATCGCGCACATCGGTCACGCCGGCTTCCACATGTCCGATCGAGCGCTGTACGCGCGCACGAATGGCCTTGGCGGTCTCGGCGCTGCGCTGCGACAGGCTGCGCACTTCGCCAGCCACCACCGCGAAACCGCGGCCCTGCTCGCCTGCGCGGGCTGCCTCCACCGAGGCATTGAGCGCGAGCAGATTGGTCTGGAAGCTGATGTCGTCGATCTCGCCGAGCAGGCGCGCAATGTCCTTCGCGCTGTCTTCGATCCGGCCCATGGTTTCGTCGAGCCGGCGCACGCTGCCGGCGCTGTGTTCCACCGATTCGCCGGCGGTCAGTGCGAGCTCGTGGGTACGCTCGGCCTCGGCCGCAGCCTGGCGCGTGGTGCTGGAAAACTGTTCGGTACCGGCAGCAATACGTTCGATCTGTTCGCCGCTGCGTACCGACTGGGCCTTGAGTTGCTGCTGGGCCCGGGCCGTATCGGCACCGAGCGCTTGCACCGTGGCGGCAGCACGGGCGGCATCGCCGAACACGCCGGCCAGGCGCGTCTGCAGTTGGGCCACGGCCGCGATCGCCGGGCGCGCCAGCCGCCTGGGCGTGAACGCCATGTCGAGCGCGCCCTTGTCGGCCTGGCGCGCGAAAGCCGTGACCTCAAGACCGTCGATCACCACCTGACGCAGCGACTCGGCCAGATAGACCAGCACGATCGCCTGACCCACCACCGCGCCGGCATGCATGCCCAGACAGGCCAGCAGCGCCGTAGGCGTCATCGCCATGCCGGCATCGTAGGCATAGAAATCGAGCAGGCCCTGGTACTGCAGATAAGTGAACGCGACGTGATGGATGGCAATAATCGCCGCACCCGCCACGGTCACGCGCCAATCGCAGTAGAGAATGAGCGCCGAGAGCATGATGAAGATGCTGAAATGCGCCTCGATCAGCCCGCCGGACTGCTGGATGAGCAGCGCCGACAGGGCCATGAACTGGCCGGCCATCGCCACGCCGCTGAGCAGGCTGCCCGGCCGCAGCCAGCCGACGAATGCCGTGACGGCGGCGGCTGCCGCCATCACGCAGAGCGCCAGCGCGATGGTCTGCGTGAACAGCCCCACGCCGATACACACCAGCATATGCGCGATCGCCGCGCGCCAGAGCAGGCGATCGATCCGCTGTCGATACGCCGGGGTGATGAGGCCGGCCGGCTCACTCATGAACGCTTTCCTTATGCCGACCGGGCCGGCGCCGCGCCAGACACCACGGCCGAACCGTCAGTTGCTCGTTAACGGCATAGCGGCGCGAGGCCGTATTTCTTGAACGCCGGGGCCGCATGAGCCCGCGGCGGCAGTGCTAGAATTCGTCTTTGAACTGCAAGCGAGTCGCCTTCGTGGACAAGAAACTGCTCGATATTCTGGTCTGCCCGGTTTCCGGCGCGGCCGTGTCGCTGGCCGACGGCGACACCCTGGCCCGCCTCAACGAGCGCGTGGCCGCCGGCGATGCCCGCTATGTCGACGACAGCACGGTAGACACGCCCCTGGAGGCGGCGCTGATCACTTCCGATCGCAGCACGGCCTATCGCGTGGACGACGGTATTCCCGTGATGCTGCCCGAGCGCGGGATCGATTTGCCCGTCCGGGCGTGACCCCGGCCCCCGCGGCACAGGCGCCGGCCGAGCCGGCCCTGGACCTGTTCGTCGAACAGCTCACGCATATCGATTGCGGCGTTCTGGATACCGAACTCGGGCTGATCGGGCGCACGTGGCTGGTGGATGTCGTGCTCACCGGCCGGCGCGACGAACACGGCATGCTCTTCGACTTCGGCCCGGCCAAGCGTGAGATCAAGGCCGAAATCGACGCCCTCATCGATCACCGGCTGCTCGTGCCGCTGCGCGCACCGGGGTTGTCGCGCCATGGCCACAAGCTGGCGCTGACCACCGCCGATGGTGCCCGCATCGACTACGAGGGCCCGGCCACGGGCACGGCCACGCTCGACGCCGAACGCATCACCACCGACCTGCTGCAGGACTGGCTGACCGAGCGTCTGCGCGCGCTGCTGCCCGCCAACATCGACTGCCTCGAGCTCACGCTTCACGAAGAGACGATTCCCGACGCCCACTATCACTACTGTCACGGCCTGCGCACACACGACGGCAATTGCCAGCGCATGGCGCACGGCCATCGCTGCCGGCTCGGCGTGGCGATCGACGACCACGAGCGGCCGGATATCGCCCGGGACTGGGCCGCACGCTGGCAGGGCGTGTTCATCGGTCAGCGCGCGGACCTGGCGCATACCGACGACGCCGGCCGACATCATTTCGCCTATACCGCCCCCCAGGGCGATTTCGCGCTGGCGATCGACGCCGCGCGCTGCATCGTGCTCGATGGCCCGCCGACGGTCGAAAACATCGCCGACCACATCGCCGGCGAACTGGCCCGGGCGCACCCCGGCCAGCGGGTGGCCGTGCGCGCCTATGAAGGCGTCGGCAAGGGGGCCATCGCGCGGCGTGGCGGCTGAAACGCCACAGCCGCTAACACGGGTGCCGGCCTGAAGCGCTAGACTTGGGGCGAAATCCGAACCGTGCTGTCGCCGCATGACCGACTATCTGATCGCGAACGCCCGTATCGTCAACGAAGGCCAGCGCCGCGAAGCCGACGTGTTCATCCGCAAAGGCCGGATCGAGAAGATCGCCCCCGCAATCGACGCGCCGAGCGATGTCGAGGTGATCGATGCCGAAGGGCGCTTTTTGCTGCCGGGCATGATCGACGACCAGGTCCACTTCCGCGAACCGGGCCTGACCGCGAAGGCAGATCTGGCCAGCGAATCGCGCGCGGCGGTCGCCGGCGGCATCACCAGCTTCATGGACATGCCGAACGTGAAGCCGCCGACCATCGACAACGACAGCATGGCTGCCAAGCACGAGCTCGCGCGCGGGCGCTGCGCGGCCAACTTCGGTTTTCATTTCGGTGCGACCAACGACAATATCGAGGACATCAAGCAGCTCGATACGCGTCTGGCGGCCGGCGTGAAGATCTTCATGGGCGCGTCCACCGGAAAGATGCTGGTCGATGACGACACCGCGCTGGAGCAGATCTTCGAGCATTCGCCGCTGACCGTGCTCACGCACTGCGAAGACACGCCCATGATCGAGCGCAACGCCGCGCGGGCACGAGAGCTGTACGGCGACGACGTGCCCATGAGCGAGCACCCGATCATCCGCTCGCGCGAGGCCTGCTATGCATCGTCCTCCAAGGCGATCGACCTGGCGCGGCGGCACGGCACCCGGCTGCATATCCTGCATATCACCACCGCGGACGAATTGGAGCTGTTCGAGCGCGGCGCGATGGGCAACAAGCAGATCACCGCGGAGGCCTGTATTCATCACCTGTTCTTCGAGGATACGGACTACGCCGCCCGCGGCACGTTGATCAAGTGCAATCCGGCGATCAAGACCCATGCCGATCGCAGCGCGCTGTTGAAAGCGCTCGCCGAGGACCGCATCGACGTGCTAGCGACGGACCACGCGCCGCATCTGTTCGAGGAAAAGGACAACCCCTATTTCGACGCGCCGGCCGGGCTGCCGCTCGTACAGCACGCGCTGGTGTCGCTGCTCGATCACGTGAGCGCGGGGCATTTCAGCCTCGAACAGCTGGTGACCAAGGCGGCGCACAACCCGGCAGATCTGTTCGGCGTCGCCGAGCGCGGCTATATCCGCGAAGGCTACTGGGCGGATCTGGTGCTGGTCGACATGGACGGCCAGACCGTGGTCGACAACGAACCGGTACTGGCGAAATGCGGCTGGACGCCGTTCGCCGGCCATACGTTCCAAAGCCGCATCATGAGCACCTTCGTATCTGGCCAACTGGCCTATCATGGAGGTAAACTTAGCCAAGGCTGTATCGGTCAGGCGCTGACCTACGACCGCGAACGCGGGCGTTGAAGGCGGCGCCGATCGGGCTGAATCATTCAGCGCCCGGGCGGTCCAAACACACGGCCACCGCCTGATTCATTGAGGTGTCGACGCATGCAAACCAGCGATCTGCGCAAAGCCGGACTCAAGGCGACACTGCCCCGCCTGAAGATCCTGGAAGTGCTACAGAACAACCGCGAGGATCATCTCTCGGCGGAAGACGTCTATCGCCGTCTTATGGAGGACGACGAGGACATCGGCCTGGCGACGATCTATCGCGTGCTCTCGCAGTTCGAGGACGCCGGCCTGGTGATTCGCCACCATTTCGAGGACGGCCACGCCCTGTTCGAACTGGAGCAGGGCCCGCACGATCACCTGATCTGCGTGAAGTGCGGCAAGATCGAGGAATTCTTCGATACCGAAATCCAGCAGCGCCAGCGCGATGTGGCCCAGAAGTCCGGCTTCGACCTGTCCAAGCACACGCTCGTGCTTTACGGCGAATGCCGCGCGGACAACTGCGAAAACGACACCAAGAAGAACTCCTGAGCACGCGGGCCCGTTCGGCACGCATCACCGTACGCGGCGCGCCCATGCCGCAATGCGTTAGAATCCGCCAAACTTTCGTGTAAGAAGCGCGGTGCGACCGCGTTTTTTTCATGCGTCCGGCCGCATGGCGCGGCCGGGCGGCGAGCTTTTGCCATTCGACAACGCAAGGCGCGATGACATGATCAAACCGCACGGTTCCGATACGCTCAATCCGCTCTATGTGGCCGACGACGCGGCCCGCGAGCAGCTCATGCAGGAGGCCCACGAACTGCCGTCCATCACGGTGAGTTCCGCAGCCGCGGCCAATGCCGTCATGCTCGGCGCGGGCTACTTCAACCCGCTGACCGGCTTCATGAACAAGGCCGACGCCCTGTCGGTGGGCGAGAGCCTGCGCACCACGGACGGTCTGTTCTGGCCGGTACCCGTGCTCAACGTGGTCGACGATATCGAGCCGATCAAGGGCGCGGCCCGTATCGCCCTGCGGGACCCGAACGTGGACGGCAACCCGGTCATTGCCGTCCAGGACGTCGAAGGCATCGACGAGTTCAGCGAAGATGAACTGAACACGCTGGTCGAACAGATCTTTTCCACCAGCGACGCCGAACACCCCGGCGTGGCGACGTTCAAGAGCCTCGGTCGGCACGTGGTGCACGGCCCGATCCAGGTGCTGAACTTCAGCTACTTCGAAAAGGACTTCCCCGACACCTTCCGCACCGCGGGCTCGATCCGCGACGAGTTCGCCGAGCGCGGCTGGGAAAAGGTCGTGGCGTTTCAGACCCGTAACCCCATGCACCGTGCCCATGAGGAACTGTGCAAGATGGCCATGGAGGCCACCGGCGCCGACGGCATTCTCGTGCACATGCTGCTGGGCAAGCTCAAGCCGGGCGATATCCCCGCCAACGTGCGCGATGCCGCCATCCGCAAGATGGTCGATGTGTACTTCCCGCCGAATACGGTGATGATCACCGGCTACGGTTTCGACATGCTCTATGCGGGCCCGCGCGAAGCCGTGCTGCATGCGGTGTTCCGCCAGAACGCCGGCTGCAGCTATCTCATCGTCGGCCGCGACCATGCCGGCGTGGGCGATTTCTATGGCCCCTTCGATGCGCAGACCATCTTCGAGGAGCGGGTGCCGGACGACGCGCTGGATATCGAGATCTTCGCCGCCGATCACACCGCCTTCTCCAAGAAGCTGGGCAAGGTGGTGATGATGCGCGACGTGCCCGACCACACGAAAGAAGACTTCGTGCTGCTGTCCGGCACCAAGGTGCGCGAGATGCTCGGCAACGGCGTGGCCCCGCCCGAGGAATTCTCGCGCCCGGAAGTCGCCGAGATCCTGATGGACTACTACCAGAGCAAGTAGCCGGCAGGATCGCCTTTATGGCGCATAAGGCCGGTGGGCCGGCGGGCAATCAAGCCCGGTGGCCCGCCGGCTTTTTTGTGCGCGCCAGGCCGAGGGATGCCCTGACCGGAGGCTTTCAGTCGTCGCGCGGCCCGCGTGCCACGATCGCGTCGATATCGACCTGTCGCATGGCGCTGATCGCGACCTCCAGGGCCCCCTCACCACAGAGGCCGGCCACCGCGGCGTTCTCGTAGCCCGCGAGTGCGGCTTCGATACAGGCCGCGCGGACCCGCTCGGCCAACGCGAGTCGATCTTCGGAATCGTTCACGCGCTGTCCTCCAGATAGCGCTTGAGCACGACGGCGTTGTTGTGCTCGGTATCGCGGGCCGCGTACAGCAGCATCAGGCCGGTCTCGGCGGCCCGGGCGCGCAGTTCGTCGATCACGTCGGCCTCGGCCTCATCGAGTTCGGCGCGATAGCGCGCGCAAAACGCGTCCCAGCGCGCCGGGTCGTGCCCGAACCAGCGGCGCAGTTCGGTGGACGGCGCGAGTGACTTGTACCAGCCGTCGAGTGCGGCATCGCGCTTGGACACGCCCCGTGGCCATATGCGATCCACCAGGGCCCGATAGCCGTCGTCGTCGCAGGCCGGGTCGTAGATGCGTCGGGTCGCGATGTGCATGGCTTCATCCGGTCGGCAAGACGCCCACGGGCAGGATAACGCGCCCGCCTGCCCTGCCCGCAGCATCGCCCCCGGATCGGTCAGCTGGCGATGCCGCAATCCGCTTCGCAGACACAATCTCGGGCGGTGGCGCGATCCTCCGGCTGCAGCGTCGTATGCGTGATCGAGAACCGCTCGGCGAGCAGCTGCTGCAGCTTGGGCAGAATACGCTGCCACTCGGAAAGCCGCGCGATCTCCACATGCGCCGCCAGCGCGCGCTGACTTGAGGACAGGCTCCAGATATGCAGATCATGCACCGCGCGCACACCCTCGACCGCGGCCAACGCCTGGCCCACGTTCACGACGTCCACCCCGCGCGGTACGCCCTCCATGAGCACGTGCACCACGTCGCGCAGCAGCCGCAGCGCGGAGACCATGATCAGCGCGCTCACGCCGAGGGACAGCAACGGATCGATCGGCATCCAGCCGGTGAGGATGATCACCAGCCCGGCCGCCAGCGCGGCCACCGAGCCCAGCAGATCGCCGATCACGTGGATCAGCGCGCCGCGTACGTTCATGGTCTGCTCGCCGCGCATGAGAATGGCGGCGACGCCGATATTCATCACCAGGCCGATAGCGGCGATGATCATGACCGGCGCGCCGGCGACCTCGCGCGGATCGGAAAAGCGCTCGACCGCCGAGACCGCGATCGCGACCACCACGACGATCATCAACACCGCATTGATCAGCGCGCCGAGCACCTCCGCGCGCTGCAGACCGAAGGAATGCATCTTCGAGGCCGGGCGCTTGGCCATCCAGGCCGCGAGCGCGCCGATCGCCAGCGAGGAGCTGTCGGTAAACATATGCCCGGCGTCGGACATCAGCGCCAGCGAATCCGCCCACCAGCCGCCGATCGCCTCGACGAAAGCGAAAGCGAGCGTCAGGCACAGCGAAAACACCAGTACGCGGCCGCTGCCGCCGTGATGATGATGGCCACCCAGACCGCCGTGGTCGTGGTCATGACCATGGTCATGAGGGTGTGCGTGATCGTGCGTGTGGCCCATGTCGGTTACGCCTCGTCGCCGTGTTCGGCCATGTCGCGCAGCACGCGCTGAACGTGCGCGTCGGCGGCGACATAGAACACCTGCTTGCCGCGACGCTCGGCGCGCAGCAGACGCGCGGCTCGCAGCAGACGCAGGTGATGGCTCGCCAGCGACATCGAAATATCGATATCGGCCGCCAGCGTCTGCACGCTGCGCGGCTCCTCGAGACAGGCATAGACCAGCGACAGGCGATTGGGTTCGCCCAACAGCCGAAACATCTCGGCCAGGCGCGATGTCTGGCCGGTGCTCAGAACCTGGAGTTCAAGATAGGTGGTCATGCTTGCCTCGATAGTTGAACAAGCATTGTATCGACTGGGCGGGCGTTATGGTATTGCGCTGCCGTCGGCAAAACGCGGGGCTTTCGGCCCAGCGCGGCGCCGGCTATTGCGCGTCATCTTCCCTATGCGGCGCCGAACCACCGGCTTCAGGCCAGCGCCCACCCACAACGGCGGCAAGCGTTCTGGCACCTGAGTCGGGCATTCGCCCGGCCCTGTCCGGCATGGACGTCGATCAGTTTGCTCGGTGTTTTCGGGCACCGGCGCGGCGCGCCGGCCACCCCTCGCGGCGGCGCTTTTCGTCGCCGCAGACGGGCTCCGGCCCACGCCATCATCTTTCACGTCGCAGGGCGGTGTTTGCCCTCCGGTGCTCGCTTGCGCCGGATGACAATAAAAACTCGGACGCGAACGCGCTCAGCCCGCGCCGTCGCCGAAAGCCGCGACCGCGGCATCCAGCCGGGCCAACGTCTCTTCACGGCCAAGCAGCAGCAGGGTCGCGTCGATCGAGGGCGATACCGCACTGCCGGTGACCGCGATACGAATCGGCTGGGCCACCTTGCCCATGCCGACCTCGTTGTCGGTCGCGGTCTGCTTGACGGCCGCGCCCAGTGCCTCGCCGTCCCAGGCGTCGAGCGCGGCCACCCGTTCACGCACGTCGGCCAGCAGCGCCGGCGAGCCGGCCTTCATGTGTTTCTTGACCGCTTTCTCGTCGTATTCGCTGACCGGCGAGAACAGGAACAGGCTCTGCCGAGCCATATCGAGCATGGTCTTGCAGCGGCCTTTCTGAATACCCGCAATCTCGGCCAGGCGCGCGCGATCGACGTTCTCTACACCTTCGCGTGCCAGATGCCAGGCCAGTTCGTCGACCAGCGCCTCGGGCTCGGCCATTTTCAGGTGTTCCTGATTCACCCACAGCAGCTTGTCCGGGTCGAAGGTGGACGCGCCGCCCTGCACGTTCTCGATATCGAAATGTTCGAGCATCTCGTCGCGGGTGAAGATTTCCTGGTCGCCATGCGCCCAGCCCAGGCGTACGAGATAGTTCAGCAGCGCCTCGGGCAGATAGCCTTCTTCGCGATAACGCATCACGCCCACCGCGCCGTGGCGTTTGGACAGGCGCTTGCCGTCAGAGCCGAGGATCATCGGCACGTGGGCATAGACCGGCAGCTCGCCGTCGTCACCCACAAACGCCTTAAGGATGTTGATCTGGCGCGGCGTGTTGTTCACGTGGTCGTCGCCGCGGATGACATGGGTGATACCCATGTCCATGTCGTCGACCACCACGCAGAAGTTGTAGGTCGGCGTGCCGTCGGCGCGGGCGATCACCAGATCATCCAGCTCGGTGTTGCTGATGGTGATATCGCCCTTGACCAGATCGTGGATCACCGTGTCGCCTTCCAGCGGCGTGGCGAAACGGATCACCGGATCGACCCCGGCCGGCGGCTCCGGCAGCGTCTTGCCCGGCATGGGCCGCCAGGTGCCGTCGTACTTCGGTTTTTCGCCTTTGGCGCGCGCCGCCTCGCGCATCGCCTCCACGTCCTCGGCGCTGGAATAGCATTTATAAGCCTTTCCTTCGGCCAGCAGCCAGTCGATGACTTCAGCATAGCGACCGAAGCGCTGGGTCTGATAATAGATGTCGCCGTCGTGCTCGAGATTCAGCCACACCATGGCATCGAGAATGGCCTGCACGGCTTCGTCGGTGGAGCGTTCGCGATCCGTATCCTCGATGCGCAGCACGAAGTTGCCGCCGTTCGCCTTGGCGTGCAGCCAGGAATAAAGCGCGGTGCGTGCGCCCCCGATGTGCAGGTAGCCGGTGGGCGATGGGGCGAAACGGGTGACAACGGACATGGGGACGTACCTGGTGAACGGCGGCGGCGCGGCGCCGGCAAAAGGCCGCTAGTTTAACAATGCGCTCGCCATCGCCGGGATGCCTATGGTTTCAACCGCGGCGCGCAGTGCTATCGATCCGATACCAGGACAGCGCGCTTTCGCACACGCCCATTATTGGTCCGGCGATTCGCCCGCCAGCCGTTTCTGAACCGCGGCCCGAGCCAGCGCCCCGACGATCACGTCGCGCACCGCGCGAATACGCGCGACCTTGCGCAGATCAGGATGAATCAGCAGCCACAGATCGGTTGCGACTTCTTCGATCGGTGGCGCCAGGCGCGCGAGAGCCGGATCGTCGTCGGCCAGATAACAGGGCAGCACGGCCTGGCCGGCCCCGCTACGCACCGCCGCGCGCAGCCCGAGCAGGCTGTCCATGCGAAAGCGGCACGCCGATCGTTCGGCGTGTCGTGCCATCCAGGTTTCGAGGGCCGGAAAGCTAACGCTGTCGTCCAGCCCCAGCCAGTTCCGCTTCGGTGGCGCGGGCTCACCGGCATCAGCCGCAGCATAAACCGCCAGCGCGACCCGCCCGAGTCGACGCGCGATCAACGCCTCGGGCGGCTTCGCGATCGGGCGGATCGCCATGTCTGCCTGACGCCGGGTGAGGTTGAACGGCTCGTTGGAGATCGCGATCTCCAGGTCGATGTCCGGATACGCGCGGCGGCATTCCGCCAGCACCGGAGCCAGCAGCCCTTCGAAGAGGGTGTCTGTCGTCGTCAGCCGCACGGTACCGGACGGGCGCAGGTCGCGCCCGGCGACCCGGCGTTGCACGCCGAGCACTTCCTGCTCGACGCGCACGGCCGCCTCGGCCAGATCGTCACCCGCCACGGTTGCGGTGTAACCGCCACGATCGCGCTCGAACAGCGCGACGCCGAGACGCGCCTCGAGGGTCTTCAAGCGCCGGAACACGGTGGCGTGACTCACCGAAAGCGCCCGCGCCGCGCCGGCAAGCGAGCCGGCCCGGGCAATGGCCAGCGCCAGCCGAAGCTCGTTCCAATCGAGGCTTTCTTGCATAAATGCAAACGCGGTTATCTATCCTGGCGAATTCTATTTCATATTCGCAAAGACTACCGTAAGCGTCTCATTTCGACTGCTGCCGATGTCATGCATGCCCTGATCGTTCATTGCCACCCGGAACCGACCTCGTTCAACGCCGCGCTAAGCGACATCACGCACAAAACCCTGCGCGCGAGCGGCGCGCAGGTGACCGTTTCGGATCTTTATGCCGAACACTTCGATCCGGTCGAAGGCCCGCACCATTATCGGCAACGCGCGGACACAGACGTGTTCGCGGCCCTTACCGAACAGCGTTACGCCGGCGACCAAGGCACGCGCGCGGTCGACGCACAGCGCGAAATCGACCGGCTCGAAGCCGCAGACCTGGTCGTGCTGCAGTTTCCGCTGTGGTGGCATGCCCAGCCGGCCATGCTCAAGGGCTGGTTCGATCGTGTGTTCGTCTACGGCGAGCTCTATACCGGGCGCCGGCGCTACGACGAGGGTCATTTTCGCGGCAAACGCGCCCTGCTGTCGGTGACCACCGGCGGCCCGGCCCACACGTTTTCGCCCTTCGGCCGTGGCGGGCCGATCGAGCGCCTGCTCTGGCCCATCCACTACTCGCTGCACTACATGGGCTTCGACGTGCTTGCGCCGTTCGTGGCGCACGGCGTACAGGGCGGCGGCATCGCCTACCAGGACACTGCGGCGTTCGAGGACCATCTCGACCAACTCAAGAACCGCTGGGCCGAACGCCTACGCCGCATCGACGACATCACGGCCATTCCCTTCACGGGCTGGGCCGACTGGGAAGACGGTGTCCTGGCCTGCGACCATCCACAACGCTGGCTCGGCTGACGCGGCGCATAAAAAAACCGCCCCGGCGAACCGGGGCGGGGACGCTACGATCTGACCAGGACCGCAACGACGGGGACTGGCGGGTCAGGCAGCCTTGTCGCGGAGCTCGCGCGCGGCCTCGACCATCTGCTTGAGCGCCGGCTCGACTTCGGCCCAGCCGCGCGTCTTGAGGCCACAGTCCGGGTTCACCCACACGCGCTCGGCGGGCAGTACCTCGGTGGCCTTGTGGAGCAGGTCGACCATTTCGTCCTTGCCGGGCACGCGCGGGCTATGGATGTCGTATACGCCCGGACCGATCTCGTTCGGATACTTGAACTGCACGAAGGCATCCAGCAGCTCCATCTGGGACCGGGATGTCTCGATGGAGATGCAGTCGGCATCCATGTCGGCGATCGCCTCGATGATGTCGTTGAACTCCGAGTAGCACATATGGGTATGGATCTGGGTATCGTCGGCGACACCGCAGGAGGCGAGCCGGAAGCACTCGACCGCCCATTTCAGATACGCCTCCCAGTCCGCACGCCGCAGCGGCAGGCCTTCACGGAACGCGGCCTCGTCGATCTGGATCGCGGCCAGGCCGGCGGCTTCCAGATCCACCACCTCGTCGCGGATCGCGAGCGCGACCTGCTTCACGGTCTCGGAACGCGGCTGGTCGTCGCGCACGAACGCCCACTGCACCATGGTGACCGGACCGGTGAGCATGCCCTTCATGGGCTTGTCGGTGAGCGACTGGGCGTACTTCGACCATTTCACGGTCATGGCCTCGGGCCGTGAGACGTCGCCAAAGATGATCGGCGGCTTCACGTAGCGCGAGCCGTAGCTCTGCACCCAGCCGAATTTCGTGAAGGCGTAGCCGGCGAGCTGTTCGCCGAAGTATTCGACCATGTCGTTACGCTCGAATTCGCCGTGCACGAGCATGTCGAAGCCCATGTCTTCCTGCATCTTCACGGCTTCGGCGATCTTTTCCTCGAGAAAGGCGTCGTAGTCGGCATCCGACATCTTGCCCTTCTTGTGCGCGGCGCGAGCCTTGCGCACCTCCTGCGTCTGCGGGAAGGAGCCGATGGTCGTGGTCGGATACGCCGGCAGATTCAGCTTGGCGTGCTGTTTCTTCGCCCGCTCGGCGTACGGCGCGCCGCGCTGCATATCCTTGTCGGTTGCCGCCTCGGCACGGCGCTTCACGGCGGCATCGTGGATACGTGCAGAATCCGCGCGGTCGGCCATGGCCTGCTGGTTCGCCGCCAGCATGGCCTTGTCGACCTTGCCGTCCGCGGCATTGGCCAGGAAAACGATCTCGTCGAGCTTTTCCTCGGCAAAGGCGAGCCAGTTCTTGAACTCGTCGTCGAGCTTGGTTTCGCTGCGCAGGGTGACCGGCGAATGCAGCAGCGAGCAGCTCGGGCCGACGATCAGACGCTCGCCGCCGATCTCGCCCTTGATCGTCTGCAGCACGTTCGAGGCGCGCTCGAGATCCGTCTTCCAGATATTGCGGCCATCGATGATGCCCACCGACAGATACTTGCTATCGTCTAGACGCGCGGCCACGACCTCGGCCTCCTTGAGGCCGCGCACCGCGTCGATATGCAGTGCCGCGACCGGCAGCGCGGTGAACAATTCCATATTGTCGGCCAGACCGCCGAAGTAGTTGGCCACCATGATCTTGATGCCATCGACCTGGGCCAGCTTGGCATAGGCCTTTTCGATCACCGCACGCTGCGTGTCGTCCAGGTCGAGCGAAAAGATCGGCTCGTCGATCTGCAGCCATTCGGCGCCGTCGGCGGCCAGTTTCTCGGCGATCTGGACATAGACATCGATCAGCGAGTCGGCGAGATCGAACTTGTTCAGATCCGAGCCGTCGGTGACCTTGCCCAGCGTGAGATAGGTCGCCGGGCCGACCATCACCGGCTTGGTGACGATGCCCTGAGCCCTGGCTTCGGCGAACTCGTCAAAGATCTTGGAGCCGACCAGCTTGAACGATGTGTCCTGCGTGAATTCGGGGACGATGTAGTGGTAGTTGGTATCGAACCACTTGGTCATCTCGCAGGCGATCGCACCGTCTGTCCCGCGCGCCATGTCGAAGGCGACATCGATATTCATATCGCTGCCGTCCCAGCCGAAACGCGCGGGCACGTTGCCGACGAGACACGACAAACCCAGCACCTGATCGTAGAAGGAGAAGTCGTTGGACGGAATCAGGTCGATGCCCGCGGCCTGCTGCTTGGCCCAGTTGCTGTGGCGCAGCTCTGCGCCGGTGGCTTCAAGACCGGCCCGGTCGAGATCGCCTTTCCAATAGGCTTCGGTCGCTTTCTTGAGTTCGCGACGTTCGCCGATACGGGGAAAACCGAGGTTCTGGGAAATCGTCATGGCCACTCCTGTCGTTTGCCGAACGAAAAGGCAGACAGCCCTGCTTTCGCGCCCGGCGTTGTTCGATGGCCGAAACTCTATAGCGCCCGTTCAATGAATAAAATTGGTATGTTTGCATGTATACATGACTATTACTCATTGATCGAATGATCGAGCGGATGCACCTGAGCATTCTTCGCGAAATCGAGCGCGAAGGCTCGCTGACCGCGGCCGCTAAGGCCCTGCACTTGAGCCAGTCGGCCTTGAGCCATGCGATTCGCAAGCTGGAGACACGATCCGGCACGGCGATCTGGGTGCGTGAAGGCCGGCGGGTGCGACTGACCGACGCAGGCGAGCATCTGCTCGCGGCCGCCAATCGGCTACTGCCGCAACTCGAGCGTGTCGACGCCGTATTGGCAGAACACGCCACCGGCGAACGCGGCTCGCTGCGGATCGGCATGGAATGCCACCCCTGCTATCGGTGGCTGCTCAAGATCGTTGCGCCGTATCTGCAGGAATGGCCGGGCGTGGATATCGACGTGGTCCAGCAGTTCCAGTTCGGCGGCATGGCCGCGCTGTTCAACCACGAGATCGACATCCTGGTCACCCCCGATCCGCTACGAAAGAAGGGCGTGAAGTTCACGCCGGTGTTCGACTACGAACAGGTGCTGGCCGTGGCACAGGATCATGCGCTGGCCGGCAGAGACCACATCGCTGCAGAAGACCTCACCGATCAGGTGCTGTTCTCCTACCCGGTGGATACTTCGCGGCTGGATATCTATACCCAGCTGCTGGTGCCGGCCCGCTGCAGCCCGCGCCGGCACAAGACAGTGGAATCCACCGACATCATGCTGCAGCTGGTCGCTGCCGGGCGCGGCGTGGCGGCTCTGCCGCGTTGGCTGGTGGCCGAATACGGCCAGCGACTGCCGCTGTCAGCCGTCTCGCTCGGCGCCCGGGGCATCCCCAAACAGATTCATCTGGGCGTGCGCGACGGCGATCGCGGGTTGCGTCATGTGGCGGGGTTTCTGGATCTGGCTGCGAGCCTGTCGCGCCAGCACGAGGACGCTACTGCGCCGGGGCCAGGTATCGACGGCTAGGTATCGACTGAGGCGGCAGGTATAAACCTCGCGCGCACAAAACGCTGCGCGACCCCGGGGGATCGCGCAGCGTTTGGCAGTAGTTCAGAACATGCGCCCGCCCTGATCAGGGATACAGGGCGTGAGCGCGGCATCGACGTGGCCGATGCGACCGGCGATCGCCGGCCTGAAGCAGACGTCTTACTGCTTCTTGCCCTTCATCATGCCGAAGCGGCGGTTGAAGCGCTCGACCTTGCCGGTCGTGTCCATGATGTTCTGCTTGCCCGTGTAGAACGGGTGCGTGGCGCTGGTGACTTCCAGCTTGACCAGCGGGTAGGTGTTGCCGTCTTCCCACTCGATGGTTTCGTTGGACTCGATGGTCGAGCGCGTCAGGAACGCGAAGTCGCCGCCCATGTCCTTGAACACCACGGGGCGATAGTTGGGATGAATGTCTTTCTGCATGGCCTGCTGTCTCGACTGTCTGTCGTTCGTTGAAAACTAAAGCTGCTTGTCTCTACCGCGTCGCCCGCTATCCGTTAACGGACAGACGCGTCAGGGCCAGCGTGATGTTCGCGCCGTCGATCTCGAACGCCTGCTCGACGTCGCCCGTCGGCTCGGCGTCGTGCGCATAGCTTTCGGCAAGGGTCTCACGTGCCATCATCGCCCCATGGGCTTCGATGGCCTTTGCCAGATCGTTGTCGGCGCGATACTGCACCCGAATCCGATCGGCGACATGAAACTCTGCCTGCTTGCGCAGCCGCTGTACGCGGTTGATCACTTCGCGCGCCAGCCCGCGTTCGCGTAGTGAATCAGTCAGTGTACTATCAAGTGCCACCGTGACGCCATCCTCGCGTCCGACCAGCCAGCCTTCGACGCCCTCGGCCGAGACGAGCAGATCGCCCTCGCCGAGTTCGATGGCCTCGCCGTCGGCGGTCACGGTAATCGCGTTGTCGCGCATGTAGGCAGCGATATCGCTGTCGTCCAGCTGAGCGACGGCAGCTGCGACCGCCTTCATCTGCTTGCCCAGTCGCTTGCCCAGCGTCTTGAAGTTGGGCTTGGCGCTGCGCTTGACCAGATCGCCCTCGCCGGCGACGAACTCGATGGCGTCGACGTTGACTTCCTCGCGCACGATCGCGGCGACCGCCTCGACGTCGGCGCGGGCCACGCCCGGCTCCTCGACCACGAGAATACGGCCCAGCGGCTGGCGGACGTTGATCGAAGCCTCGTTGCGCAGCGCCAGCACGTTGCCGACGATCGCCCGCGCCAGCGCCATGCGCCGCTCGAGATCCGTATCCACCAGCTCGGCGTCGGCAGCCGGGAAATCGGCCAGATGTACCGAGGCCCGTACGCCGGTCTGCGCGCTGACGTGGCTGTAGAGCCAGTCCGAGAAGAACGGCGCGATCGGCGCCATCATCGCGGCCACGTCGCGCAGGCAGGTGAGCGTCGTGTGATAGGCCGCGCGCTTGTCGGCGACGGCTTCTTCACTCGCATCGCCGCCGGCATCCGCACGCGCACCGGCCCAGAAGCGGGCCCGGCTGCGGCGGATATACCAGTTCGACAGTGCATCGATGAAGCGCTCGACGGCTCTGGCGGCACGGGTCGGGTTGTATTCGTCCAGTGCGGCCGTGGCTTCGGCCGCGGTCGATTGCAGGCGCGACAGAATCCAGCGATCCAGCTCGGGGCGATCCGCCACCGCCGGCGCCGGCGTGTCCGCGCTGAAGCCGTCGATATTGGCGTAGGTCGCGAAGAACGAATAGACGTTCTCGAGCGTGCCGAACACCTTGGTACGCGTATCGCGCAGGCCGCGCTCGGCGTACTTGGTGTTGTCCCAGGGCTGGGAGCTGGCGAGCATGTACCAGCGGATGACGTCCGCGCCGTGGGTATCGAGCGCCTCGAACGGGTCGACGGTATTGCCCTTGGACTTGGACATCTTCTCGCCGTTCGCATCCAGCAGCAGGCCGTTGACGATGACGTTGCGATAGGCCGGCGAATCCTTCACCAGCGTGCCGATGGCGTGCAGGGAATAGAACCAGCCACGGGTCTGGTCGACGCCTTCGCAGATAAAGTCTGCAGGGAAGTTGGCCTCGAAGCGCTCCTTGTTCTCGAACGGGTAGTGCCACTGGGCGAAGGGCATGGCGCCGGAGTCGAACCAGACGTCGATGATCTCGGGCACGCGCTTCATGGTGCCGCCGTTCTTCGCCGGCCAGGTGATCGCATCGACCTGCGGCTTGTGCAGATCGAGTTCCTCGTCGGCCGGCACCGCGTCGCCGGCGTACTCGCGCAGTTCGGCGATGGAGCCGATGACGACGATATCGCTCTCGTCGCGGTCGTTGACCCAGATCGGCAGCGGCGTGCCCCAGTAGCGATGCCGGGAGAGCGCCCAGTCGACGTTGTTGGCCAGCCAGTCGCCGAACCGGCCGGTGCCGACATGCGGGGGGTGCCAGTTCACACGGTCGTTGTATTCGACCAGTCGATCCTTGTGCTGCTGGGTGGCGATGAACCAGGACTCCACCGGATAGTTCATCAGCGGCGTGCCCTTGCGCCAATCGTGCGGGTAGCTGTGCACGGTGACGTCCTGGGCGAACAGCAGGCCGCGATCCTTGAGATCGCGCGCTAGAACCTTGTCGGCGTCCTTGAACCACTGGCCGCCGACCAGCGGGAAGTCGGCCGTGAAATGGCCGTCGCGCTCCACCGGGTTAAACAGCGGCAGGCCGTTCGCCTGCGCGGCGGCATAGTCGTCGCCACCGAAGGCCGGCGCCATGTGCACGATGCCGGTGCCGTCCTCGGTGGACACGAAATCGGCCGGAATCACGCGCCAGGCCTTGTCGGCGTCCTCGTGGTCGACAAAACAGTCGAACACCGGCGTATAACGCATGCCCACGAGGTCGCGACCGGCGTAGCGCGTGCCGATCTCGGCAGTTTCGCCCAGCACCCGTTCCGCCAGATCGGCGGCAACGATGTAATCGCGCCCGTCGAGGGTGGCGCGCACATATTCGACATCCGGGCCCACGGCAAGGCCGGCGTTCGAGGGCAGCGTCCAGGGCGTGGTCGTCCAGGCCAGAAAGAACGTATCGGTTTCACCCTGTACCGGAAACGCGATGGTCACGCTCGGATCCTGCACTTCCTTGTAGCCGAGGCTGACCTCGTGCGAGGACAGCACCGTGCCCGAACCCGGCGAGTACCAGTGGATCTTGTGGCCCTTGTAGAGCAGGCCCTGATCGTGAATCCGACGCAGCAGCCACCAGACGCTTTCGATGTACTCGTTGGAGAACGTCACATAGGGCGCGTCGAGATCCACCCAGTAGCCAATACGGCGCGTGAGTTCGTCCCACTGATCCTTGTAGCGCAGCACCGAGGCGCGGCAGGCCGCGTTGTATTCGGCAATGCCGTAGGCGTCGATATCCTCGCGCGACTGCAAGCCGAGTTCCTTCTCGACCTCGATCTCGACCGGCAGGCCGTGCGTGTCCCAGCCGGCCTTGCGGTCGACCCGATAGCCGCGCATGGTCTTGTAGCGACAGAAAGCGTCCTTGACCGTGCGCCCGAGCACGTGATGAATGCCCGGACGGCCGTTGGCCGTGGGCGGGCCTTCGTAGAAGGTGAACACCGGCGCATCGGCGCGCGCCTCGGTGCTGGCCTCGAAGACATTCGTCTGTTCCCACCACTGCCGGATCTCGGCGTCGAGCGCGGGCAGATTCAGGGGCTTGTGTTCGGCAAAACCGGTCATGGGAGACACGTTGCTGTCGGGCGCGAGCCCATCAATCGAAGCGCGACATCATAAACCTTGCGCGCCAAGGCTGCATCGCCTTTCCGGGCATCAAACGCGGCGTGTCAAGTGCGATCCCGTCGCGGCGGCACGGGATCGAAGCCGCCTTCGTTCAACGGGTGGCAGCGGGTGATGCGCCGGAATGCCAGCCAGCCACCGCGGATCGGGCCATGGCGTTCCAGCGCTTCCAGCGCATAGGCCGAGCAGGTGGGCATGTAGCGGCAGCGTGGGCCGATCATGGGCGAGATGGCGTAGCGATAGATCAGGATCGGCAGTTGTAGTGCGCGTACGAGTAGCCAGCGTATGGTCTGGCGTAGTGGTAACAGGATGCGCGTCAAGCCGTTCATGGCTGTCAGTCTAACGCGGTGCCGCGGCGAGTCCGGCTCGCATATGAAATCGCGTCGCGGCTTTTCGTAGTTTTTAAACGATCGGAGCGGATCGTCGGTGTAATACTGGCTTTCCTTCCCGCGAGTTCTTTAGCACTCACGAGTTTGTCGTTCCTTTTGTTTCGCACTGCTGTGCGACTCACTTTCTTTTGCTTGTCCAAAAGAAAGTAAGCAAAGGAAAAAGACACCCAGATGGCGCGCCGGCGCGAAGCGCCGGTGCACTGCGATGCTCGGTCCGAAGGGATGCGGCCAGAACTCGGATCGCTTTGGCGATCCTCAGACATGCTGTCCGCACCGGCGCAGTGCGCCGGACACCCTTCGGCCCTGCGCTTCTCGTCGCTCCACACGGGGCCCGAATACAGGCGCGGCCTACCCAGCTACGGCGTTGGGACGGCTGCCGAGTCGAACGTTTCGGTTTCTGGCTGCGTTCCGGGTCGGACTCGCCTTCGGCGTTGTCCGACCAAAGATCGCTTCGCGATCTTGGCGAAGCGTCAGCGAGCCGGTCTTAGTTTGTATTGCCCCCCTTGGGCGTAGCGCCGAGCAGTGGAGGCCGCAAGCGGATAAGACAGCCGGATGTTTGAGCGTAGCGAGTTTCCGGCTGGCCCGCTTGCGGACGGAGCCGCGCAGGGCATCGGCGCGAAGCGCCGACGCAAGACAGGGTGTCTTTTGTTTTGGTGACTTTTATTTGGACAAGCAAATAAAAGACACTCGCACAACAGTGCGAAACCCCAAGTAAAAATTCACCCGCCCCGTTGATCCCACGACGCCGGCATTGAACCAGCCAACTTCAAACGACTAAAACTGAACTCCCTGGCAATAAGACAACTAGGACGAGAACAGCGGCCAATCCCTCTCGTCTCGACCCCCCACGCTTGACTGCACCCATTCATGACCCAAGCTTGTACATAGAACATCCCTTCGCGCGCCCCGGTTATGGATACACAGATCGAGCAACTCAAGACCACTTTCGAGATGCTGCCCGACTGGGAGGAGCGCTATCGCTTCATCATCGACTTGGGCCGCAAGCTCGAACCGCTGGAAGACGACGAACGCAACGAGGCGACCCGCGTTCGCGGCTGCATGAGCCAGGTCTGGCTGATCGCGGACGACGAAGACGACGACAAGCTGCATTTTCGCGGCGACTCGGACGCCCATATCGTGCGCGGGCTGATCGGCGTGCTGTTGATGATCTACTCGGACAAGACGCCGCAGGAAATCGCCGAAATCGATATCAACCAGATCTTCGCCGATCTCAACCTCGAACAACACATCACCATGAACCGCCGCAACGGCCTGTATTCGATGGTGGAAACCATCCAGCGTACGGCCAGCCGCCGGCTGGACGCCTAGACGCGCCCAACCGCGGCGCATGTCGCGCCGGGCACGTACAACAACACGCGCACACCGCAGAATAGCGTTCGCTCGCTCGGGCGAGCGCTGCCTGATCGGCTATGCTCGACGACCCGCCGCTACGCCCATACGGGCGTAGCGATCGTCATTGCCCGATCGAGGAATCCTGTCCATGTCGAACGACCGTCCCGTTGCCCTGATCACCGGCTCCTCTTCCGGTATCGGCGCCGCCAGTGCCCGCCTGTTTGCCGAACGTGGCTACAACGTCGTGATCAACTATTCGCGCAGCGCCGAGGCTGCCGAGAGCGTCGCACGCGAGTGCGAGGCACTGGGCGCCGAGACCATCGTGCAGCAGGCCAACGTCGCCGAAGACGCGGACTGTCGTGCACTGGCCAAGGCCGCAGAGGACAAGTGGGGCCGTATCGATGCGCTGGTCAACAACGCCGGGACCACGCGTTTCTGTGCGCACGAGGATCTCGACGGGCTGAGCGCACAGGATTTCCAGGACCTGTATGCGGTGAACACGATCGGCGCCTATCAGATGGTGCGTGCGGTGGCGCCAAGCATGCAGGCCGCAGGCCGGGGCAGCGTGGTAAACGTGGCATCCATTGCCGGGGTGATGGGATTCGGCAGTTCGATCGCCTATGCCGCCTCCAAGGGCGCGCTGATCACCATGACCAAATCCCTGGCCCGCGCGCTCGGCCCGGCGATTCGCGTGAACGCCGTCTGCCCCGGCTTCGTGCGCGGCAGTTGGCTGGCCGAGGGCCTGGGCGAGAAACGCTACAACGCGATGATCGAACGGCTTGAATCGAACACGCCCCTGGCCAAGGTCTGCACGCCCGAAGACGTGGCCGAGTCGATCGCCTGGTTCGCTGCCGGCGCCGGTATCACTACCGGCGAAACGCTGCTGCTCGACGGCGGCATGCATCTCGGACGCATGTAACGCGCCGCGACGCCCGCGCCGAAGCGCGGGCGTCGTGGAGTCTAACGCGGCGCAGGCGCGAGAGAGGCACGGCTGAGCCTGTCGATACGGCTCTGGCCGATCAGGGCGAGGCTGAGGTCGATATCGGCCAGCAGCCGGCGCAGTACCTCGGCCACGCCTTGCTCGCCGGCACAGGCCAGCCCCCAGGCGAACGGCCGGCCGACCAGCACGGCATCCGCACCCAGCGCGATCGCCTTGAGCACGTCGGTGCCGCGGCGGATACCGCTATCGAACAACACGTCCATATGCGCACCGACCGCGTCCACGACGCCGGCCAGCGCATCGATCGCGGCCACGCTGCCGTCGACCTGGCGCCCGCCGTGGTTGGACACGATCACGCCGTCCATCCCGGCGGCACGCGCGGCCAGCGCGTCTTCCGGATGCAGCACGCCCTTGAGGATCAGCGGCAGATTGGTCGCCTCGCGCAGCTTGGCCAGATCCGGCCAGCTGCGTTCGGGCGAAGCATAGACCTGCGACCAGTGGCGCACGGTGGCCTGCACGTCGTCGGCCGGCGGCTGGTCGAGCCCGGCACAGAAGACCGGATCGCTGGTGTAGTTCGCCAACCCCTTGCCTTCCAGGAACGGTAGATAGGCGCCGTCGAGATCGCGTTCGCGCCAGGCCAGCATCTTGGTGTCCAGCGTGATCACGATCGCCTCGTAACCGGCCTTTTCCGCCCGTTGCACCAGGCTTGCCGCCAGCGCGTCGTCGTTCGGCCAGTAGAGCTGGTACCAGCCCGCGGTCTCGCCGAGCTCGCGCTTGACGTCTTCCATGGGGTTCGAGGAGACAGTGGACAGGATCATCGGTACGTCGAGCTGGGCGGCGGCACGCGCGGTCGCCATCTCGGCGTCGTCGTGCAGGATTTCCTGTACGCCCAGCGGCGCCAGCATGATCGGCGTCTTGCGGCGCTTGCCCAGAACGGTTGTGCCCAAGTCACGCTGGCTGACGTCGGTGAGCACGCGCGGCATGAGCGGATAGCGATCGAAACCTTTGCGGTTGGCCGCCATCGAGGCCTCGCCGGCGCCGCCGGCGACATACCAGTAGGCGCCGGAATCGAGCACTTCACGCGCCCGGGCTTCGAGATCCTCGTAGCGCAACGGCAAGCCGGGCAGCTGGCCCTCCTGCCCGGCCATGTAGATGCCGAACTGGTAGTTGCCGTAGTGATTCGTCGCTCGTGCCACCGTCGCTCTCCTCGTCGTGTTGTCGTTATTGCCACGCCCGAACTGAAACAGCCGGCACGGGGCCGGCTGGAATCAAAACAGCATTTCGAATCAGGCGCAACCGCGCAGGGCGCGCCCGGAAAGGATCACTCGAGACCGTAGCGTTTGCCGCCCTTTTCCTTGCTTTCCTTGTTCCAGGGGCGATCGTTCGAGGAGTCGCTGTTCATCACCGCGTCGCGGTTGGGCGCATGTGTATCGCCCCTGCTCGCCGCGGACGGCTGATCGGCCGTGGCCGGTTTGGCGTCCGTGTCGGTCGCTTGCTCGGCGTTCTGGCCTTCTTTCTGACCCTCGACGGCGGTATCACGGGTGATGGCCTCCGGCGCAGGCGGCGGGGTGACCAGCTTTTCCGGATGCATCTCGGCCAGCTTCTCGGCGCCTTCAGCCATGTGCTGATACATGTCGCGATAGTCGTCGACCATGCGCGACATGATGGCGGAGGTCTGCTCGAAATGTTCGCGCACGTCGTTCTTGTAGCTGTCGTGCTTTTCGGTGGCCTCTTTCATGGCCACGGATTTCTTGCCGCCGAACCGGCTACCAAGGAAATAGCCGATCAGCAGCGCGACCACTGCGCAGACGACGACGATGAGAATCAGGGCTACGGGGCTCAGATTGGCCATGGATAAGGTTCTCCCTTGTAGTGCCGGGATGGGATGACGTCCCCATACTGTGTGGTCAGATTGCGCACGGCAAGTTGTGGGCGTTAGACCTTAGCCCAGTGCACGCACCGCACGGCACCGGGCAACAGGCCGCGCGCCGGCGCACGCGACGCGGCACACGGGCCGGGCCGCTCGCGGGCGGCCCGGCTCGCCTGTTCTAACCCAGCAGGCGCCGGTATTCCTTGAGCATGCACCGATCCATGACGACATCGATGCCGGCCGCGGCCGCCTTTTCGGCCGCCGCCTGGTGCACCACGCCTTCCTGCAGCCAGAGCGTACGCACGCCGCGCTCGATGCAGGCATCGACGATCTGCGGCACGTGCTCGGGCCGACGGAACACGTCGACCACGTCGACCATTCCGGTGATATGCGACAGATCCGGAAACGCGTTCTCACCGAGGACCTTGTCCTCGTTCGGGTTTACCGGAACGATGCCATAGCCCTCGTCCATGAGCGCCTTGGCGACGCCGAACGACGGGCGCGACTCGTTCGACGACAGCCCCACCACGGCAACCCGCCGGGTCTGGGCCAGAATCTCGCGAATATCGGCATCTTCGGTAATCAGTGGCATGGGTATCAGGAGGCGTTCTGGAAGTTGCTCGCGACGCGCTCACCGGCATCGGACAGCGCGTCGATGATGGATTTCTTGAGCGCCTGGTTGGTCCAGACCAGCTCGGGCCGGCTCTGCAGCTGGACATAGCTTTCCAGCTCGGCATTCGACACGTCGCGATAGACGTACAGCAGCATCAGCGGAACCCGCTGCTCGAGCTTGCCTTCGATGTTCCCGCGCGTCTTGGCGACCATCTGCTCGATACGCGGCGCGTCGACCTGATGCTGCGGCCCCGAGGCGGCGTTGCGTGCCCGGATCATGGCTTCGAGCAGCGTGACGTTGAAGCCCGTCTGCAGTTCGATAATCTGCATGTCCTGGGCCAGCGAATCGATCTGGCGCAGGCGCGCCTTGCGGCGATCGGTTGCCGGCTGATCGACGAAGGCCTTGAAGTTCTGTGCGAAATTCGCCTCGCCGGTGGTCGACTCCAGGCCGATCATCTTGGTGGCCAGCGGGGTGTCGAGCGCCTCGGCAGCCGCGACCAATGCCGCCTCGCGGCCATCCGTGCCGGCCTGTTCACGCAGGTTCTCGGCCACGTCGGCCTGCAGGGCCTGCGGATCATAGGCGTCGAAAACCACGTCGCGCAGGCGCTGGCGATCGGTATCGCTCACGTCGTCGGGCAGGTTCTTGTCCAGCGACTGCGACACGGCGGGCGCCGCCTGGGCGAGCAGATCGGGCACTTCATAGGCCGCGAGCACGCGATTCGACGCGCTCGCCTGCGCCTGCTTTCCGGCCGGCCCGGTGGCACAGCCGGCCAGCAGCAGCGCCCCCATGAATACAGTGATCAGATAGGATTTCGCTTGTGGTTTCACGTTTCACCTGTGCATTGAGCAATCCGCATACTGTACGCCAATCCCCCGAACCCATGCCTGACACGAATGGCGTGCTCACGGTCGACGCCATGGGCGTCGCTCCCCTGCGCACGCTGTTCGCGCGCCTGGGCCTTACCCTCGTACGCACGGAGCACGGCAAACCGATTCCCGGCAGTTTCTGGGGCGACGAGGAGGCCGGGCTGATCGGCGACACGATCTATGTGCGTGGCGACACACCCGTGCATTCGGCGATGCACGAGGCCGGCCACTATGTCTGCATGGACCAGACGCGGCGGGCCGGCCTGCATACCAATGCCGGCGGCACCTATGACGAGGAGAACGCGGTCTGCTACTGGCAGATCCTGGCCAGCGCACACTTGGGCGGCATGGACCGAGAGCGCATGTGTGCGGATATGGACCGCTGGGGTTATACCTTCCGGCTCGGCAGCGCCGCGGCGTGGTTCGCCGAAGACGCCGAGGATGCCCGCGCCTGGCTCACGGCTGCCGGCCTGATCGATAACGACAGCGGCGAACTCGTGATTGGCGTGCGACGCTGACCCACCGAGCCGCGTGTCGGCCGCCTGCGACGGCCGATACGGCTATTTCGACTTGGCCTGATCCGCGACTGCCTTGGCGGCCGCTTCGGCGGCGTCGGCATCCCCGAGATAACGCGATTCGATCACGTTGAGCTGTTCGTCGAGCGTGTACAGCTGTGGAATCCCGGTGGGAATATTGACGCCGGTGATCACATCGTCGGCAATGCCTTCGAGGTATTTCACGAGTGCGCGCAGGCTGTTGCCGTGGGCGGTCACGAGTACCGTCTCCCCGGCCTTGAGACGCGGCGCGATCGCGTCGTGCCAGTACGGCAGTACGCGATCGAGCGTCAGCGAAAGCGACTCGGTGCCCGGCAGGACACGGGCGTCCAGATGCCGGTAGCGGCTGTCGAAACGCGGATGACCCGGATCATCCTGCGCCATTTCCGGCGGCGGGATGTCGTAGCTGCGACGCCAGGTGTGAACCTGTTCCTCGCCGTGCTTCTCGGCCGTTTCGGCCTTGTCGAGGCCCTGAAGGCCGCCGTAGTGGCGCTCGTTCAGGCGCCAGTGGCGCACCACATCGACCCACGGCTGCTCGAGCTCCTCGAGCGCCAGCCACATGGTCTTGATTGCGCGCTGGAGCAGCGAAGTGAAGGCGACGTCGAAGCGGATGCCCTCATCCGCCAGCAGACGGCCGGCGGCACGCGCTTCGGCACGGCCCTTGTCGGTGAGGTCGACATCGACCCAGCCGGTGAACCGGTTTTCGAGGTTCCACTGGCTCTGGCCGTGGCGTAGCAGTACAAGCTGGCCGGGCATCATCACTCCTTGCTCGATTGTGGCCGGCCGCTGGCCGGCGAGGATCAGCTGTCGGGTTCGGCCCAGCTGATCCGGATATCGTGTTGTATGCCGAACTCGCGCGCGGCCGCGACATCCTTGCCCATGTAGATGTCGATCTTCTTGCGCCAGCGACGATTCATCTTGTCGCGCACGACATAGACGCCGGGCATGCCTTCGATCTTCACGCGCGCACCATGGGTAAGCCCCTGCTCGATCAGATCGCGGGACACGGCGATTGCGCGCATGCCGGGTTTGAGTTCGTCACCCCAGGCAGCGATGGCCGGTTTCTTTGCCGTCGTCTGCCACGGCACGGAATTATACGCCGTTGCGGACACGTTGAGTTCCTTCCACTCTACCGGGTCGGCATGGGCCAGAGAGACCGACGCGCACAGTAGCGAAAGCACGCTTATCGTTGTTGTGACAAAACGACGCATGAGATCGATGCCGCTCAAATGAAGCGCGCGATCATACATGCGAAAGCTTAACGGGGGCTGTCTGAGGCGATTTCTTTGACGAAATTCGCGAACACGTCGAGCTGGTCGCCGGTCATGCGCAACGGCGCAGCAAGCGGTGCAATAAGGCCAATATGCCCGACATCCGGATAGATTTCCAATTGGGCCGATCCGCCGGAGGCTTTAATTTTATTGGCAAGATTTCGGCTGTTTTTGGGATAGACCGTCTCGTCCGCCGCGCCGTGCATGAGCAACATCGGCGGCTCATCGCCATCCACGAACTCGATGGGCTGGGTACGCGGCCAGGTTTCACGCGGGGCAAAAATCCGCTGCAGCACCGGGTCTCTTATGGGAAGAAAATCATAAGGCCCCGCCATGCCGACAAAGCCGGCGAGGTCCGCTATCGACGCGCCGGCGGCGGCCAGATAGCGGCCATCGGTCGCCAGCATCGCGCCGATATGGGCACCGGCCGAATGCCCGGACACGAACAGCCGATCCGGGTCGGCGCCATAGTCGGCCGCATGCGCCTTGGCCCACGCCACGGCACGGGCGCCGTCTTCGATGAAGCCGGGAAACGTGGTCGGCGGATAGAGCCGATAGTCCGGCACCACGGCGACCAGGCCCCGCGACGCCAGCGCCTGGCCCACGAAGCGATAACCGTTCTTGTCGCCGCTCTGCCAGCTGCCGCCGTAGAAAAACACCACCACGGGCGCGTGAGCGGCCTTGTCCGAGGGCACGTAGACGTCCAGGGTCTGTCGCGGATCGTCGCCGTAGGCGATATCCGCATGCCGGTCGTAGCCCCAGCGCGGCGTCAGCGCATTGGCCCAGAACTGCCCCGAGCAGGCCGAGAGCATCAGCGACAGCGCGCCCATCAGCAGCGCGCCGAGGACCCGGCGGCCATGCCTCACGTCATGGTGACGAACTCTTCCGCACTGGTCGGATGAATCGCCACGGTATTGTCGAAATCGGCCTTGGTCGCGCCCATCTTCACGGCCACGCCGAAGCCCTGCAGCATCTCGTCGGCACCATCGCCGATCACGTGCGCGCCCACGATCTTCTCGTCGTCACCCACGCAGACCAGCTTCATGTCGCTGGGCACCTTGTGCTCAAGCACGCCGTGATAGAGCGCGACATAGTGACTGGTATAGATCTTCACCGCGTCGTCGCCGTACTGGGCGCGCGCCTCGGCCTCGCTGAGACCCACGCTGCCGATCGGCGGATGGGTGAACACCACGGTGGGGATGTTGTGATAATCCAGCCGCCGATCGGGCTGGCCGCCGAACAGCCGGTCGGACAGCCGCCGCCCGGCAGCGATCGCCACCGGCGTGAGCTCGGCCTGGCCGGTCACGTCGCCCAGCGCGTGTACGCCCGCGATCGCGGTGTCCTGCCACGCGTCGACGGGGATGGTCCCGTCGGCGGCGGTTTCCAGCCCCAGGCTCTCGAGATCCAGATTGTCGGTATTCGGCAGCCGGCCGATCGCCCATATCAGCTTGTCGACGGTGATCGAATCGCCATCCTCGAAATCGACCCTGACCTGCGTGCCGGCCTCGCTGAGCTCGGCGGTCTGACGATTCATCTGCACGTCGATACCCGCTTGTCTCATGCGCTCGATGAGCGTATCGCCGAGCATGGCATCGAAATTCTTGAGCACGTGTTCCTTGCGCAACAGCAGCGTGACGTGCGCGCCCAGGCCATTGAGCACGCCGGCCAGCTCGCAGGCGATATAACCGCTGCCAACGATCGCCACACGGTCCGGGCGCTCACGCCAACCGAAAAAGCCGTCTGAGTCGGTGCCCAGCGCGGCACCGGGCACATCCGGCCAGTGCGGCTTGCCGCCGGTGGCGATCACGACATGGTCTGCTTCGAGTTCGCGCTCGCCGACCGCGACCCGGCGTTCGCCGACAAAGCGCGCGTCGCCGGCAACGAACTCGACCGCGTCCTTGTCGAGGTTGCGCGCGTAGATACCATTCAGCCGCTGGATATAGGTTTCACGGTTGTCGACCAGCTTCGTCCAGTCGTGCTCGGGCACGCCGGTGGCAAAGCCGTAGTCCGCGGCATGGGCCGCGTGGGCGGCGAACTCGGCGGCATGCCACATCACTTTCTTGGGCACGCAACCGATGTTCACGCAGGTGCCGCCGAGTCGGCCGCGCTCGATCAGCGCGACCTTCTTGCCGTAGCTCGCCGCACGGCGCGCCGTGGCCATGCCGCCACTGCCGCCGCCGATCACCACGAGATCGAAATGCTCACTCATGTCTGCTCACCCGCAATATGATGGCCTGCATTGTATGTGTGCACCGCCAGCCTGTCAGGCGCTCTTGATTGGCGCGCCCCGGCCCGCACATAGTCAACTTGAGCCGGCGCCGCGCGCCGCAATCACCGATTTCGCGAGAACCTGAATCCATGACCGACGTTCAGAACAACCCGCTCCTCACCATGCTCGAAGGCGGCCAGTTGCCCGACTTCTCGGCGATCGCACCGGAACATGCCGAGCCGGCCGTCGACCAGATGATCGCCGACGCCCGGCGCGCGGTCGATCGCGCCATTGCTCAGAGTGTCGACCCCAGCTGGGAAACGCTGGTCGAGCCACTCGACGCCGCCGAAGATCGCATCGAACGGGCCTTCTCGCCGGTCTCGCATCTGCACGCGGTGATGGATTCGCCGGCCTGGCGCGAGGCCTATCAGGCCTGTCTGCCGAAACTCACCGCCTTCTCGTCGGAACTGGGCCAGAACACGGCACTGTTCGAGGCCGTGCAGCGCCTGCGCGATGCCGACACCTTCGACACGCTCGACGCCGCGCAACAGCGGGTCGTCAACGACATGCTGCGCGACTTCCGGCTGTCCGGCGTGGCGCTGGACGACGAATCCAAGGCACGTTTTGCCGAGATCGCCCAGCGCATGAGCGAGCTGTCGACGAGCTTTCAGCAGAATCTCCTGGACGCGACCCAGGCCTGGCGCAAGCACGTGACCGACGAATCGCAGCTCAGCGGCCTGCCCGATTCCGCCCGTGCGCTGCTTGCCCAGAACGCGGCGAACAAGGATCTCGACGGCTGGCTGGTCACGCTCGACGCGCCCAGTTTCATCGCCGTGATGACGCATGCCGACAACCGCGAACTGCGCGCCGAAATCTACGAAGCCTTCTCCAGCCGCGCATCGGAAGTCGGTCCGCAGGCCGGCGAATACGACAACAGCGCGATCATGGACGAGATCCTGGCGCTGCGGCACGAAGCAGCCGGCCTGCTCGGCTTCGACAATTACGCCGAGCAATCGCTGGCCAAGAAGATGGCCGACAGCCCCGACCAGATCGAAGCCTTCCTGCTCGATCTCGCCGAGCGCAGCCGCGCCCCGGCCGAAGCGGAGCTGGCCGAGCTGCGTGCACTCGCGGCCGCAGACGGCATCGACGAACTGCAGGCCTGGGACGTCGGCTACTACGGCGAAAAACTCAAGGAACAGCGCTACGACTACTCCGCCGAGGATCTGCGCCCCTACTTCCAGGCGCCGCAGGTCATCGACGGCTTGTTCAAGGTGGTCGAACGCCTCTACGACATCCGCATTACCGCGCTCGACGATGTCTCGACCTGGCATGAAGACGTCACCGTCTACGAAATTCGCGACGCCGAGAACACCCGCCGCGGCGTGTTCTATCTCGACCCCTACGCGCGCGAGGGCAAGCGCGGCGGCGCCTGGATGGACGGATTCCAGACGCGCCGGGCCAGTGCCGACGGCGTGCAGACACCGGTCGCGTTTCTGACCTGCAACTTCTCGCCGCCGATCGGCGACGACCCGGCCCTGCTGACCCACGACGAGGTCACCACGCTCTTCCACGAATTCGGCCACGGCCTGCACCACATGCTCACGCGGGTGGATTACGGCCCGATCTCGGGTATTTCCGGCGTGGAGTGGGATGCTGTCGAACTACCCAGCCAGTTCATGGAGAACTGGTGCTGGGAGCGCGAGTCGCTGGACCTGTTCGCCGCCCATTACCAGACCGGCGAGAAGCTGCCGCAGGACCTGTTCGACAAGCTCCATGCCTCGCGCAACCACATGGCCGGCTGGCAGATGCTGCGCCAGATCGAGATATCGCTGTTCGATCTGCGCCTGCATCGCGACTACGACCCGCAGACCGGCGCCCGGGTGCTCGATACGCTGAACCGGGTGCGCGCCGAGGTTGCGGTCATGCAGCCGCCGGCGATCAACCGCTTTCCGCACAGCTTCATGCACATCTTTGCGGGCGGCTATGCGGCCGGCTACTACAGCTATAAATGGGCCGAAGTCCTTTCGGCCGACGCGTTTGCGGCGTTCGAAGAAAGCTCGCTGTTCGACAAGGCCACGGGCCGGCGCTTTCTCACCGAAGTGCTGGAACGCGGCGCGACCCGCGACGCCCTCGACAACTTCGTGGCCTTCCGTGGCCGCGAGCCGTCGATCGATGCGTTACTGCGCCATAGCGGGCTGGACCAGAGCGAGCGCGCGGCCTGACACCACGCGCCCGCCGGTCACCGGCGGGCGATGGCTAGGCTAGACCGCGGTGTCGAGCAGCGCATCGAAACGTGCCCGCAATTGCTCGACACGCCTTCGGTTGACGTTAAAGTCGTAGTAACCGATCCGGGACGACGATTTCACATCGATGATCTGTGCATCGGGCTGGATCAGAAAGGTCACGTCGTCGACAAAGCCCACCGTGGTGCGAAACGTGGCGTGAACAAAACGATTTTCGGCGCGCTCTACCTTCGCGCCTTCAGCCGCGTAGAGCGTCTTGAGCAGCGCTTGGCGGGCCGCCGCGACGGTCGCGCCTTCGAAGCGCAGCGGCTCGACATGCTTCGAGCCGTCGCGCGGCGCCTGCGACGACACGCAGTGCGGCGCGCTCGAGCACGGTGTGAACTCATCCGCCGAGCGGGTGAACTGCTTGGGCGGCGAACTCGCACAGCCGACCAGTCCGGTGGCCATTACAATGGCGGTCGCAAACGGTTTGAACAGAACTCGAATCATCGGGTGAATTCGCCGGGCTGGGTATAGGTCTCGCACTGTACACCGCCGCCCGCTCGATTCATGCGTTGTCGACCGCAAGGAAGTCTTGGATGCAGATCGCCACCTGGAACGTCAATTCGCTCAACGTCCGCCTGGAGCACGTCCTCGCCTGGCTGGAGAAGAACCCCGTCGACGCGCTCGCGTTACAGGAAACCAAGCTCACCGACGACAAGTTTCCCGCCGATGCCATCCGCGCGGCCGGCTACGAGACCGTTTTCACCGGCCAGAAGACCTATAACGGCGTCGCCCTGCTCACCAAGACCGGAGCAGAGGACGTGGTCTACGCCCTGCCCGGCTTCGAGGACGACCACAAGCGCGTGATCGCCGCGACCGTGAACGGCGTGCGCGTGATCGGCGTGTATTGCCCCAACGGCCAGGATCTCGATTCACCCAAGTACGCCTACAAGCTCGCCTGGTTTGAAGCGCTCGCCGCCTGGCTCACCGACGAACTGAAGGCCCACGACAAGCTCGTGCTCACCGGCGATTTCAATATCGCGCCCCGCGACGAAGACACCTACGACCCCGAGAAATGGCAGGGGCGCATCCTCTGCTCGCCCCCCGAGCGTGCGGCTCTGCAGACGCTTCTCGACGCCGGCCTCACCGACTGCTGGCGCCTGTTCGACGAGCGCGAAGGCCGCCATCGCTTCACCTGGTGGGACTATCGCAACGGCGGCTGGGCGCGCAACGCCGGGCTGCGTATCGACCACGTGCTCGCCACCCGCGCGCTCGCCGAGAACTGCCGCGAATGCAAGGCGCACGTCGGCGAACGCGGGCGCAAGCGACCGTCGGATCACGTGCCCGTGGTGGCCGACTTCGTTATTTAAGAGGGCCGCCTGCGATCGAATTCCGATAGACAGCTCCCCTTCCATTTAGCAGACCCCCGAGTTAGGGTCGATTTACTCGAAACTATAACTACAACTCGGGGAAAACTGAGTATGCAGAATGGGTTAAATTCGACTTACAAATCCGTTGTAGCGGAGGCGGATCTGTGGTCGAGAAACCCGGTTCTCGATAGCCAAGTCGTCGATTTCGTTCGGAATCGCTTCGGAACTATTCTCACAAATAGCGAGCGAGTAACAGAGTCGAGCCGATCAATCAGCTCGTTTCAGGCTAGCTCGATAACGGACTACTTTCCCGGCTTGCGGGAGCGCCACGCTCTCAATCTGGCAGAACCATTCGGTTTCAGGCTCCATGAGCCTCAGGCATCCAGTGGAATCGCCCATTTTTCCCATGCCGGGGATATGCCGGAGCTGAAAGCAAATCGTTGTAAGTCGCTCATTCGAGCGCTGATCCCGAACGAACCCTCCTCAAGTAATTTTCTCCACTCCTTAAAATCAGCGACGGGCTTTTATGTTGCTGCTGAAGACCGTATAGATAACTCATCTATGCGGATCGACTTATTGATTAGCTGGCGCGATGAAAATTGCCGAAGATATCGTCAAATCGTCGAGATGAAATTCGATCACAAGCTGACGAAAGGTCAGCTGGAGAAATACGGCCGCGACGCGCTGCAGAATGTCGACGATCCGGAGCATCTGCGGCTCGTATTACTCACACTGGATGGGGCCTTCTCACGAGCAGACAGGCGCTCGCTTAAGGAACTCTGGCATCCGCTCTCATGGCTGAATTTTCTTCGTCATTGGGAAGCGGAATTAGTGTCCGATCACGACAATACCTTTATCGCATTCCGACGCCAACTCTGGGCGCGGATCGGAGCCTGACATGTCAAAAATCGATATTCCCGAATCGTTGCAGTTCTACTACGAATCCCCAGGTAACGCACAAGCGATTGAGACGCTCGTAGAAAAGATTCACGGGCGCAATGACGGCGTCACGGAAGATATGAGCTGGGATGATCTCGCCACTTATCACCGCGCGCTACTGGCTGGTTATCAGACCCAAGTCGACCTATGGCTATTTTACAAAGCTCTATGGGAAGAAGTTTGGGCGCCGGCGACGAGCCTATTGATCGAAGCTGGCGCTACCGATTGCAAAGCACACGAATACGAGGGAGAGCTCTCGCTTTCAACCACTTGGGATGAGTGCATGTATCGCATGCACAATATCGAAAACGGCCGATTTATCTCTTCCGTGTGGAGCGACCAGAAGGCTATAAAAATTGGCTTTCACTTTGAAGAGAAAGGCGGCGGCTACGGATTCTCAAACAGTCTGACTCTCGATGCGGCCGCTTGGGAACATGATGGCAATGAAGATGAGTGGACTACAAAGCCGGTGGACTTGCCGGTTCGAGGTTTAGATCACATCGATGTAACGCCGCTGCAGAAAGCCGCTCTTGCAGCAGTACGTGCATTTACACAGGCGCTTATCTAGTCATAAGCCTTGTCCCGACCGCGAACTGTGAGCGATAGGCTTTTATCTCACGGTACCGCCGAATAACTTCCGCGCGAATCTAAAAAATTCAAAAGCTAGAACAATAAATTGCCAGGCCGACGCTGGACGGTCCTCCCAAGTCGGCTATCTATCACGTCTTGAGTAGCGACCGCGCTCACGCCATTTGCCGGCAATCGACCTTTTGTCTGATCGTATTCGCGATGGATTTTGTCAAGTTGTAGCCAGCCCTCTTCGGTAAGCAGCGCAGTCACTACACCATAGTGAAACAGTTCGTTGCGGACGGCCCAATCTTCATAGCCAAGTCGCCTGAACTCATCTGAAACTTCCAGCAAGCAGTCCAAAAAGTCCACGCCGCGATGTCGAACCACGTGCGCCGCGGCTCGACGCTGAAGCCATAGTCCGAGCGTCGAAAAACCTGGGAGGTGCATCGGCTGGGCAGCGACTATGGATCGAATCACCGGCGCGTCCGGTTCGAAGCGGCGCACGATGGCCAGCGCGGCGAAATCGCCGATGAAACGTGCATGCAGACTGCTCGTATTTGCCGCCGTCTCCTCGCGGGCGGGCGGCTGAACCTTGGGCATCGCTTGGACTTCATGCTGGTCGGCTGGCCAGAGCAATGCGACGCACCATAAGTCCAAGTATTCATAGAGACGGGCTTTTGCGTGCCCGACTAGCGCGGTGCGCTGCGCCATCAACCGGGACCAGGCCTTGCGATGCTGGTAGATCGTGACGTCGGTGAGCTCGGAGCCCAGCGAGTCCGGCTGCGCCTCTCGACTTGTCTCAAAAAACGCAGAGATAGCGGCGTGGCCATAGGTGTTCTGCACCGCTTCGAAGACCGATGCGTCGAATCCGCGCAGCACGTAATGCTCGACAACACGCGCTATGACGACTTCGAGCGCGTGCTTCTCCGGATTCAAGTCGATGAGGGCGGCAGGCAGGTCATCAATCTCCTCGAGCGCATCGATTGGCGGATCAAACGCGTCCAGCAACTCTTGGTCATTGAGTTCGTCAAGATGGCCGACAAGAGCCGATTCCAAGCAAAAGCGACACATCCGCAAGGCCTCCGAAAACGCGAGCTGCTGCTGCGGCGATAATGCCGCGCCTTCCTGTAACCGAGTGTGCGATGCATGGTGGGTCACTGAACGACCCGGCCACCGTAAGTCGCGCACTCAGACGTCGCAAACGCGAGGGCCGCTACGACTGACGCCGGTTGATGGGAGCGCACGCGATCCGGCCGCCGGGAAGGGGCGGCCTTACGCCGCCGAGCGCGCCCTGTTCTGGTGCGGCCTAATCGTGCGCCCGGCCTAGTCAGGCGCGCGCTGGGTCTTGCGCCCGAAGATGATCAGCCCGATGCCGAAGACGAACATGAGCACGCCGTAAACCGCGGACGGCACCGACATCTCGCTGGAGTCCAGCAGCGTGAGCGTCACGAGCAGGCCGAGCGTGGCGTTCTTGATGCCGAGCTCGATTGCGACCGTCAGTGCGTCGCGCGCCGGCAGGCCAGTCAGCCGGCCGCCGAGAAACCCGAGCGCGATACCGGCGACGTTGAGCGCAGCCGCCGCCAGGCCCGCCGTCTGCAAAAGCGTCCAGAACTGATCGCGCACCTGCATGACGATGGCCACAATGAGCGCGACCAGCACCAGCATGCCGAACAGGCTGACCACACTTTCCGAGCGTTTCGCGAAGCCCGGCGCAATACGTCGCACACCCATGCCCAGCGATACGGGGATGAGGATGATGACTACCAGCGTGGCGATGGTGCGCAGCACGGGCAGCGAGATCTGCTCGCTGGTGTCCATATAGAGGCGCATCGCCAGGTTGGTGAACAGCGGCAGCGTGAGGATGGTGACCAGGCTTGCCAGCACGGTCAGCACGATCGACAGCGCCACGTTGCCGCGGGCCAGAAAGGTGAACAGATTGGAGGTCGTGCCACCGGGGCAGGCAGCGATGATGACCAGCCCGACCGCGATCGGCCCCGGCAGGCCGAGCACGGCGGCGATCGCAAAGGCCATCACCGGCAGCAGCAGAATCTGGGCCACGGCCCCCATGATCGTGGCGCGCGGATACACCAACACGTTGCGAAAATCGCGCGGCGCGAGGGTCAGCCCCATGCCGAGCATGATGATGAACAACGAGACCGGCAGCCCGATCTGAATCAGTACCCCTTGTTCCACGCGGCGCTCCCCTTCGTCTTGTGTCTTGTTATTGCTTGTTGTTTTCCTCGATATCGATGTGTTCGATATCGCTGTCTGCAATATGCGGGGCGCACGCCAATCGAGCAAGCAAAAAACGGCGCCTCGAGGGCACCGTGATATGAGCTGCCGTGTCGTGACGTTCGGCTAGTAGCGGCTCGATTCCTCGACCGCCGTGTTGATGCGTTCCAGAGTCTCGACCACGGCCAGTGCGCTTTCGCCGTCCGAGCGCGCCGGCTGGCGGTCGGCCACGCGGTCGATGAAATGCTGCAGTTCCAGCTTGAGCGGCTGGCCGTCGCCGCGATGCACGACTTCGCTGCCCTCGTCGTGGTTCTGCAGATCGTCATCGATCCACTTGCGGTGATGCGTGACCGTCTGGCCGACTTCGTCGTAGACGAGCATGCCGCGCGAGCCGCGCAGAATGGTGCGCCGGTTGGTCTCGGGCCAGAGCCAGGAGGTATGGATATTGCCGCGCACGCCGTTCTCGAACTCGAGATGCACATGCACCTCGTCCTCGACGCCGAGACCGAGCATGCGATGGCCGGTGCCGCGTACCCGGTCCGGCGCCATGCCGACCAGATAGAGCATGATCGCCATGTCGTGCACGCCGATATCCCAGATCACGTTCTCGGCGCTGCGTGCGCGGCCCAGGTTGAGCCGTTCGTGACGGATCGAGAACAGCTCGCCGATCTCGCCGGCGGCGACATAGTCGCGAATCCAGGCGATCGCCGGCTGATAGATCAGCAGATGGCCGACCATGAGAATCGCGTTCTTGTGCCGGGCCGCGTCCACCAGCTGGCGCGCCTGCGCCGAGCTGTGGGTAAGCGGCTTTTCGACGAATACGTCCTTGCCCGCCTCGAGCGCGGCCATGGCGATCTCGAAATGCGACGGCGTCGGCGTGGCGATGGCCACGGCCTCGCAGTCCGATTCCAGCGCGGCGCGATAGTCGGCAAACAGCGCCGCCTGCGGATATTGCTCGCCGAATTCGTTGAGACGATCGGCATTGCCATCGACGATACCGCCCAGCGCGCCGATCTCGGCGAGATTGCGGATGATGTTCTTGCCCCAGGCGCCGGCGCCAATCGCCACTACTCGCATACGTCTCGTTCCTGTCACCGGTTCGTAACGCGCCGTAGTGTACGCGCTTGCAGCGTTTGAGGCCTCCAGCGACGGGCACATGCGCCTGCCGGACTCCACTTGACCCCGTACCTTGGTACGGGATTATGTTTCGATCACCTCATTCCCGTGAGACCCGATGCCGTACTCCATTGGACAACTCGCCACCGCGGCCGACGCCGGCGTCGAAACCATCCGCTACTACGAGCGGCGTGGCTTGATGCCGGAGCCGCCGCGCGCGGCCAGCGGCTACCGGCGCTACCCGGAAGATGCCGCACGACGGCTGCGGTTCATCCGCCGCGCCAAACGGCTGGGCTTCACGCTGGAGGAAATCCGCTCCCTGCTGGAATTGCAGGCCGGTGGCCAGCGTGCGGACATCAAGCGTGTCGCCGAGGCCAAGCTGGCCGAGATCGAAGCCCGGCTGGGCGATCTGCAACGCATGCGCGCCACGCTGTACGACGTCACCTGCCGCTGCTCCGGCGAGGGCTCGGTCGACGGCTGCCCCATTATCGAAACCCTGAACGACGATGACTGATCACTGCTGCCACAGCGCCAACACGCCCCACGACGACGGCGCCGCCAAGGACCCGGTCTGCGGCATGACCGTGACCGCGCCGGACGCGCCGGCCCACGAATACGCCGGTCGAACCTGGCAGTTCTGCTGCACGCGCTGTCGCGATCGTTTCGCCGCGGATCCCGAATCGTTCCTGAACCCGACGGCGTCCGATGCCGCGCCGGCACCGCCGGGCACGCGCTATATCTGCCCGATGTGTCCCGGGGTGGAAAGCGACGAGCCGGACGACTGCCCCAAATGCGGCATGGCGCTGGAACCAGCCAAGCCGCCGAAACGCCAGACCCGGTACACCTGCCCCATGCACCCCGAGATCGTCGAGGACGAACCCGGCGACTGCCCGAAATGCGGCATGGCCCTGGAGCCGACCACCGTCAGCCCCGATACCGACGACCCGGAACTCAAGGCCATGCTGCGCCGATTTACGGTCAGCCTGCCGCTGTCGGCGGCCGTATTCGTGCTGGCCATGGGCGACATGGTGCCGGGCGTGGACCTGCACGGCATGTTCGGCGCCGCCTTCGGCTGGGTCCAGCTGCTGCTCGCCACACCGGTGGTGTTCTGGTGCGGTGGCTTCGCCTTCAAGCGCGCCTGGCAGTCGGTGGTCAACGCCAGCCCCAACATGTGGACGCTGATCGCGCTCGGCGTGGGCGCGGCCTACGGTTTTTCCATCGTGGCGCTGCTTTTGCCCGGCGTGCTGCCGGAATCCTTCCTCTCCGGCGCCGGGCACGCGCCGCTGTATTTCGAGGCGGCGGCGGTCATCATCACCCTGATTCTGCTCGGTCAGGTGATGGAAGCGCGGGCCCGTGGCCAGACCTCGCGGGCGCTGGCGTCGCTGCTCGATCTGGCGCCGCCCAGCGCGCATCGCCTGGACGAGAACGGCAACGAAACCGATGTCGCGCTCGACGATCTGACTGCCGGCGATCGCCTGCGCGTGCGGCCGGGCGAAAAGGTGCCGGTGGACGGCATCCTGGTCGACGGCCGCTCGACGCTGGATGAATCCATGATCACCGGCGAGCCGGTGCCGCAGGAAAAACAGACCGGCGACAGCGTAACCGGCGGCACGGTCAACCAGACCGGCAGCTTCGTGATGCAGGCCGAATCGGTCGGCGACGACACGGTGCTTTCGCGCATCGTCGACATGGTCGCCAACGCCCAGCGTTCGCGGGCGCCGATCCAGGGCCTGGCGGACAAGGTCGCCGGTGTGTTCGTGCCGGCCGTGGTGCTGTGCGCGATCGCGGCCTTCGTGGTCTGGGCGCTGATCGGGCCCGAGCCGTCGCTGTCGTATGCGCTGGTCGCCGCGATTTCGGTGCTGATCATCGCCTGTCCCTGTGCACTGGGCCTGGCCACGCCGATGTCGGTGATGGTCGGCATCGGCCGCGGCGCGCGCGAAGGCGTGCTCATTCGCGATGCCGAGGCGCTGGAGCACATGGAAAACATCGACGTGCTGCTCATGGACAAGACCGGCACGCTCACCGAGGGCCAGCCACGCCTGGTGGCGGTGGAGCCCAGTGGCGATCTTGCCGAAGACGAACTGCTGGCGCTGGTCGCCGCGCTGGAAAACGCCAGCGAACATCCGCTGGCACGCTCGATCGTCGACGGCGCGGCCGAGCGCGACATCGCCCTGCGCGACGTGACCGATTTCGAATCGCTCACCGGGCGCGGCGTGCGCGGCCGTATCGACGATCGTGATGTGCTCATCGGCAATACCGCGCTGATGCAAGACCACGACATCGACACCGAAGCGTTGCGCGCAGCGGCCGACAAGCGCCGCGAGGCCGGCGATACGGTGATGTTCGTGGCCGTGGACGGCGCGCTGGCCGGACTGGTCGCGGTTGCCGACCCAATCAAGCCCAGCACCCGCGAGGCCGTCCGGATTCTGCACGACGCTGGCCTGCGGCTGGTGATGCTCACCGGCGACAGCGAAACCACGGCCCGAGCCGTGGCCGGCGATCTGAGTATCGACGAAGTCCATGCCGGTGCGCTTCCCGAAGACAAGCACGCCCTGGTCGAGCAATTCCAGCGCGACGGTCTCACGGTGGCAATGGCCGGCGACGGCGTGAACGATGCCCCCGCACTGGCCAGGGCCGATGTCGGCATTGCCATGGGCACCGGCACCGACGTTGCCATGGAAAGCGCGCGCATCACGCTGGTGAAGGGCGATCTGCGCGGCATCGCCAAGGCGGTGCGCCTGTCGAAACAGAGCATGCGCAATATTCGCCAGAATCTGTTCTTCGCCTTCATCTACAACGGCGCCGGCGTGCCGATCGCGGCGGGCGTGTTGTATCCGCTGTTCGGCGCCATGCTCTCGCCGATGCTGGCCGCGGCGGCGATGAGCCTGTCGTCGGTGTCGGTGATCAGCAACGCGCTGCGGTTGCGGCGCGCCTCGCTTTGAGCGACCGCGACCGAGCCTGAAGGTTTTGGGCCCGGTCGCCCGCTGAGCGACGCGCGAATACCGAGATTACGGGTTTGTCCTGATAGCCGCGGGTATCTGCGGTGGGCACAGTCTGCGCCACGCCGACACGCCCCGTGCGTGTCGCACCGCATAAAACAGGACGAACAAGGACCAACGTATGCAGACCGAAGAATTCATCAATCGCGTCGAGCAGGCCGGCATCAGCGACCGTACCGTAGCCACGAACGTGAGCTTTGCGACCATCGAGGCGCTGTGCCTGCATCTGCCGCAGGAAGAAATCCGGCAGATGACCTCGCAGCTGCCCAGCGAGCTGTCGCAGGCCGCTCTCAAGGGTGGCCAGCAGCAGACCGGCGAGGCCGACGGCAAGGTCGAGCTTGAGGATTTCTACACGGAAGTCGCCACCCGTGCCGACATGAGCGCCGACGACGTGCGTGAGCCCGTGCGCGTGGTGATCAACACGTTCAAGAAAGCCGTCACCACCGGCGAATTCGTCGACGTGACTTTCGAGCTACCGGCCGATATCAACACGCTGCTCGCGAGCTGATCAGCAAACCGAGGCAGCGCTTTCAGCGCCGCAGGAGAATCGAGCCCGCATGCAAAGACGCATGCGGGCTTTTTCACGTCTACGAGAAGCCTTCGGTTCGATTCGCGTATCTTTTCTCGATCCGCGCCAGTTTTTGCATCGCAATCGTGCCGACCAGGGGCCCCAGCGCGAGCAGGGCAAAAGCGGCGCCCCATCCGAAAGCGCCGTGCACGATCGGGATCAGCCACAGCGTGGGTACGGTCAGGACATAGCCGATGGCCAGCTGCAGCGTCAGCGCGGTGCCGACATACGCCTGATCACCCAGCTCGGTGATAACGGTGGAGAACTGGGCCGAGTCGGCCACCACCCAGAAGCCCCAGACCAGGCCGACAATCAGCACCAGCGGCCAGGCGGCGGCCGGAATCAGCCCGATGATCACCGCGCAGCTGCCGGACACGATCATCGCCAGAGACGTCGCGCGCCCACGCCCCCATCGGTCGCCGAGCATGCCGCCGACCCAGCAACCCAGCGCCCCGACACCGATGACAACGAACGTGGCGATCGCACTCCAGGCCAGCGGCGCGTCGATGGCCTGCGCGGTAAGCACGTCGCCGAAGAACACGGAGAACCAGGCCCACATGGCGTAAAGCTCCCACATGTGCCCGAAATAACCGATGGAGGCGAGATAAACCGGCCGGTCGGAAAACGCCTGCCAGGCCTTGCGTGGATCGAACACGGCGCGCGGAAAATCAAACGGCCCATCGCGGCCGAGATATTCAGCGACCAGGCCGCCGGCCAGCGACATGATCGAGGTCGCCAGAATCACGGTACGCCAATCCAACCCACCCAGGCCGTTGACCAGATGCGGCGCGGCCGAACCCATGGTCAGCGCGCCGACCATGATACCGAGCGCCGTGCCGCGCTTGAGCTTGAACCAGGTCGCCATGGCTTTCATGGCCGGCGGGTACACGCTGGCCAGACAGAACCCGGTGATCGCACGCAGGGCGATCGCAATCGCGATGGGCGGGCCGGCGAGCAGCAGAAGGTTGGCCACCGCCGCGCCGACCCCGCCGTACAGCATTAGCCGGCGCGGCGGCACGCGGTCGGCGATGTTGAACACTGCAGAGGCCAGCGCCCCGGCCACGAAGCCCAGTTGAACGGCGATCGTCATCCACGCGGACTGCGCCGGACTCAACGCCCAGAGATCACGCAGCTGCGGCACGACCGCGGTCGCGGAAAACCAGGTCGTCATGCCCAGCAGCATGGCGCTGGCAAGCACGACGAGCGCGCGCCAGCGTCCGGCCGGATCCTGCAGCGGTGCGGCAGCGGGCGCGTCGGTCACTGCGGCAGCGGGGTCGTGTAGGTTACCGCATCGCCGGAAACACAGACCTCACCCTTCTGGTTCTCGACCGTGGTGCGTATGTTGCAGAACGGTTTGTCCTCGCGGACGCTCACGATTTCCACCCGCCCGGTGATGGTGTCGCCAACGTATACCGGCTTGGAGAACTTCCAATCCACGCTGAGAAACACGCTACCCGGGCCCGGCAGATCCTCGGCGACCACGGCATTGAGAATGCCGGTCGTCACCCCGCCCTGCACGATCAGACCGCCGAAACGGGACTGCTCCGCCGCTGCCCGGTCGGTATGCAACGGATTGCGATCCCCGCTCATTTGCGTGAACAGATCGATATGACGTTCGCTGATATCGAGTCGGCGTTCGGCGGTATCGCCCACGCGGGGCATATAGCGACGCGTACCGGCCCAGCCATTGGTTTTTTCTTGTTCGCTCATGCGCTCCTCCTGCGAGGCAAGATCGCACAAGCAGCGTAGAACCGGCTACACGTCAAAGGTTGTAGACCGCAGCAAACGCGCCGCGACGACGTCAGCGACCGGCGGACGGGTCGCGCAGCTTCTCCACCGAGCCGGCCATGTCTTCAGCCAGCTCGTGCAAGGCGGCGGCATCGACATCGCGCTGCGCGTAAGCGCGCATGCCCATCACTTGGGCCTGCAGGCGGCGCCCCAACCGGCGCGGATCGTGCGCTGCAGACAGCTCACCCGCCGTCCGGGCCGCCTCGAAGCAGGCCACGAAACGACTTTCCATGGCCGCCAACAGCTGGTCGGCCTGACGCCGTGTAGCGTCATCGCGCTCGTTGAGCTCGAGCAGACTCTTGACTAGCATGCACGCCCGGCAGGGCATCTGCCGGTCCCGCAATCCGCCCAGGCTGCGCAGGTAGGCCGCCAGCCCGGCCAGCGGGGAGGCGTGCGCCTGCAGCTGCGCATCCAGCTCGGCGAGGCCCTGCTCGGCATAACGATCCAGCGCGGCCTGGAAAAGCCGAACCTTGTTGCCGAACGCGCCATAGATACTGCCCGGACGCATATCCAGCGCGCGCTCCACGTCCTTGATCGACGTCGCATGAAAACCCTGTTCCCAGAACAGCTGCACCGCCTGGTCGAGAGCGTGCTGACGATCGTAGAGCGGTTGGCGCGGCATGGCGTATACGAAGCAGGTGGCGGTTAGACGCCGGAAAAGAGAAAATCATTCTAACTTGAGTGATTGCTCAATTACGATTAATCTGTGCCGCAGCATTCTGCCGGCGCCGCATCCCCGGGCAGCGCCACTCGAACCCAAGGATTCGCCCCATGGCCGATTTCATGCGCCACGATCGACAAACCGCCCCCGAAGACAGCAAGCCATTGCTCGAGAACTCGGTAAAGGATTTCGGCATGATTCCGAACCTGCATGCCGTAATGGCCGAAGCACCCGGCCTGCTCGAGGGCTATCAGCACCTGCATGCGTTGTTTCTCCACACCAGCTTCAGCGCCGAGGAACAGACGGTTGTCTGGCAGAGCATCAACGTCGAGCACGGCTGCCACTACTGTGTACCCGCGCATACCGCCATCGCGAAACAGATGGGGGTCGATGACGCGATCACGGACGCGCTGCGCGACGAAACCGAGCTGCCCACGGCACGACTCGAAGCCCTGCGCGACTTCACGCTGAGCGTCGTGCGACAGCGCGGCGAAGTCAGCGACGACGCGGTCCAGGCGTTTCTCGACGCCGGCTATACGCGCCGTCAGTTGCTCGAGGTGGTTCTTGGCGTATCGCAAAAAGTGATGAGCAACTACGTCAATCACCTCGCCGAGACGCCGGTCGACGCGCCGTTCCAGAAGTTTGCGTGGCAACACAACGGCTGATCGACACGCGACCGCGACTTCCAACGCCAACGCCTGCTGGAGCATGGACGCCATGACCGACCGGACACGACTGCAACTGAGTCTGCTGCTACTGCGCCTGGGCGTGTTCATCGTCATGGCCATCTGGACCATCGACAAGTTCGCCAACCCGTCCCATGCGGCCGGCATCTTCGAGAAGTTCTACGCGATTCCCGGGGTCGGCTCGATGCTGGTCTGGGGGCTGGGCATTCTCGAGGGTGTGCTGATCATCGCGTTCGTCGCCGGGCTTCGAAAGCGGCTGACCTATGGTCTCGTCATGGTCTTGCACGGCGTATCGACCTTCTCGGCCTTTCGCCAGTATCTGACGCCGTTCGAAGGCACACACCTGCTGTTCTTCGCGGCATGGCCGATGCTGGCCGCCTGTATCGCCCTCTATCTGCTGCGCGATCAGGATCGCATGTTGAGCTTCACCAGCTCGCAGCGCAGCTGACACCTAGGCTACCGGGCAGCACACGCTGCCGCGCGGGCCCGCGAGCACACTGGAAATCGGCCGCGATCACGCCACGAACCATCGATGCGCCACGTGCGAACCGCATCGCGCGGCTGAGGTAACGCTTCGCGCCCGACGAAGCGCCACAATCACCGGATACAGGCGGCACCCTGCCGCCCGACGATCCGGGCGACGGCCGGCGGGCAGACGCCGCGCCGGCTCGGGGAAAACAGTTCGGGCCCTGCGGGCTCGATGTGCGTCCGTCGTTCTAAGGGTACGCGCCGTTATTCGACAGTGACCGACTTCGCCAGGTTGCGCGGCTGGTCGACATCGGTGCCCTTGGCCACGGCAACGTGATAGGCGAGCAGCTGCAGCGGCACGGTATAGGCAATCGGCGCCAGGGTTTCGTCCACATGCGGCATATCGAGCACGGTGATGCCGGGGCCGGTATCGAGTCCGGCTTCGGCGTCCGCGAACACATAGAGCTTGCCGCCCCGCGCCCGCACTTCCTGCAGATTCGATTTCACCTTCTCGAGCCAGTCGTTCTTCGGCGCCACCGCGATTACCGGCATCTTTTCGTCCACAAGCGCGAGCGGGCCGTGCTTGAGTTCGCCGGCAGCATAGGCTTCGGCGTGCAGGTAGGAGATTTCCTTGAGCTTGAGCGCGCCCTCCATGGCGATCGGGTACATCGGCCCGCGCCCCAGAAACAGGGCGTGCTGCTTGTCGACAAACTCTTCGGCCAGTTTGCGAATAGCGTCGTCGAGATCGAGCACCTGCTCGACGGCTTCCGCGACGCGATGAACGTCCTGCGCGAGCGCGCGCCGGTCGGCGCTATCGCGCTCGAGCATGCCGGTAAGCAGCAGCAGACACAGCAGCTGCGTCGTGAAGGCTTTAGTCGACGCCACGCCGATTTCCGGTCCTGCGTGGGTCATCAGCACCAGGTCGGATTCGCGGGTGAGCGAGGTTTCCGGCTTGTTGCAGATGGCCAGCGTGGCCATGTATCCGCCGGTGTTATTGTCGCGGCCGTTGCCGAGGGACTTGGCATAGCGTAGCGCGGCGAGCGTATCGGCGGTCTCGCCCGATTGCGAAAGCGTCACGAACAGGCAGTTCTTGGGCACCACCGGGTCGCGATAGCGATATTCGCTCGCCAGTTCGACGTTGCAGGGAATACGCGCCATCGATTCGAGCCAGTAGCGCGCGACCAACCCGGCATGATGACTGGTACCGCAGGCCACGATATGGATCGCCTCGACGCCTTCGAGCAGCGTCTTGGCCTCGGCGCTGATGCTGGAGGCAAAGATATCGTCGGCCGAGATCCGGCCCTGCCAGGTTTCGGCCAGCGCCCGCGGCTGCTCGTAGATCTCCTTGAGCATAAAATGGCGATAGTCGCCTTTCTCTGTCGCCGAGATCGACAGCCCGGTCTCCTTGACCTCGCGTTCGACCACCTGGCCTTCGCCGTCGAGAATGTCGTAGCGCTCCGCGCTCATGATCACCAGGTCGCCTTCCTCGAGGTAGACGAAATTGCGGGTGACCGGCAGCAGTGCTGCCACATCGGAGGCGACGAAATGCTCGCCGATGCCCACGCCAAGCACCAGCGGCGAGCCGCTGCGTGTTGCCACAAGCGTTTGCGGATCGTCGCGGCAGACCACGGCCAATGCATAGGCGCCGTGCAGCTCGTTCACGGTCGCGCGCACCGCGCCTGCCAGATCGGTGCCGGTGCCGAGATGGCTGTCGACCAGATGGGCGATTACTTCCGTATCGGTCTGCGACGTGAATTCGTAGCCCTGGTCCACGAGCCGCGCGCGCAGCGGCTCGAAGTTCTCGATGATGCCGTTGTGCACAACGGCGACGCGCTCGGTCGAGACATGCGGATGGGCGTTGGCCTCCGACACGCCGCCATGCGTGGCCCAGCGGGTATGGGCGATGCCCAGGCTGCCGGGGCGCGGCGCCTCGTCGAGCCGGTCGGCGAGCGCCTGTACCTTGCCGACCGCGCGGGTGCGATCCAGCGCGCCGTCGTGCACCAGCGCCAGACCGGCGGAATCGTAGCCGCGATATTCGAGCCGGCGCAGCCCTTCGAGCAGAATGGGTTCGACATCACGCTGGGCGCTGGCCCCGACAATTCCGCACATTCGAGCGTTCCTTCTTTCGTGGCACCGCGCCGCGAAAGACCGGCACGGTGATCCGGCCTGCTAGTCGTGGCCGGGCGTGTGCTTTATCGGCCGTTTCCAGCCGTCGATACTCACCTGCTTGGCGCGTGACAGCGTCAGTGCCTCGGCGGGCGCGGTCTTGGTGACCGTCGAGCCGGCCCCGATCGTCGCGCCGTGGCCGATATCCACCGGCGCCACGAGCTGGCTGTCCGAACCGATGAAGGCATCGTCGCCAATGGTGGTGACATGCTTGTTGGCGCCGTCGTAGTTGCAGGTGATCACACCGGCACCGATGTTGACGTTGTCGCCAACGGTGGCGTCGCCGACATAGCTGAGATGATTGATCTTGCTGCCCGCGCCGAGGCTGATCTTCTTGGTCTCGACGAAGTTGCCGATCTTGGCGCGGTCGGCCAGTCGCGTGTCCGGCCTCAGACGGGCGAACGGCCCGATCTGGCAACGCGCACCGACCTGGGCGTGCTCGATCACGGTATGCGACAGCACCTGACTGTGGTCGCCGATTTCGCAGTTGCGCAGCACGCAGTGCGGCCCGACCGTGACGTTGTCACCGAGCACCACTTCGCCTTCGATGACCGCGTTGACGTCGATCAGGCAGTCACGCCCGATGCGCAGGGACCCACGCAGATCGAAGCGATCGGGATCGCGCAGCGTCAGGCCCTGATCCATGAGCGCATCCGCCTGCCGGCGCTGCAGCAGGCGCTCGGCCAGCGCGAGATCACGCTTGTTGTTGATGCCCTGGGTCTCCTCGATGTTGCCGGACTGGCCGGCCACGATCTGCACCCCATCGCTCGATGCCATGGCGATGCAGTCGGTCAGGTAGTACTCGCCTTGGGTGTTTTCGTTGGTCAGGCGCGACAGCCAGTCGCGCAAGTGGCGCGCCTGCGCGCACAGCAGGCCCGTGTTCACCTCGCGGATATGGCGTTCGTCGGCGGTGGTGTCCTTGTCCTCGACGATACCGACCACCCGGTTCTCGTCATTACGCTTGATGCGCCCATAGCCCGCGGGATCATCCAGCACCACGGTGAGCAGTGCCAGCGCGTCGCGGCCGGCCGCCTCCACCAGATGCGACAAGGTGCCCGCACGCATGAGCGGCACGTCGCCGTAGAGCACCAGCACACGGGCATCGTCCGGCACATCGTCGATCGCCTGGGCGACGGCATGGCCGGTGCCAAGCTGCTGTGCCTGATAGACCCAGTTCACGTCCAGATAGCCCAATGCAGACTGCACCTGCTCGGCGCCGTGACCGTAGACCACGTGAATCTGCTGCGGGTCGAGCGCCTGTGCGGCCTCGACGACGTGCTTGAGCAGCGGGCGATCGCCCAGAGGCTGCAGGACTTTCGGCAACGCGGAGTGCATGCGTTTGCCCTTGCCCGCCGCGAGGACAACGATATGTAGACCCATAATGAGTGCGATTCGACGGTTTGTCGTGGACTATACAGCCCCGGCCACGCCTTGCGTAGACGGGTCGGCCGGGCGCTCGCCGAGCCAGCCGGCCCATGCCGCGGGCATCTCGGCCCAGACCTCGACATGCAACCAGTGCATCCGTGCCGGATCGGCCAGCAGACGGCGTTTTTCATCGACCGAAAGCGATTCCGGACCATGGTCGAGCACACGCTCGGCCAGCTCCCGCCGATACTCGGCGATGGGCGGCGCGAAACGGCGTTCGTGCCCCTGCATGCCGACATGCATGGCGTTGATCACCGGGTCCACCACGGCTTCCACGAAACCGGCTTCGGGCGGCGCATCGGTTTCGAGTTCGACCACGCGCGCGAGTTCGGCCGGCGCGTTGCGCTCCTCCGGGATCAGCTGGAGATCGTGCCTGCGCATCCAGATGCCCAGATCGGCGCGCGAGGTGAGCACGGTAATCGCCGGAGCTAGGATGAGCGGCACGAGAATCGGCGCCAGCCACGGCGCAAAGCCGGGCGTATACCAGAGCAGCAACCCGCCCCAGCCCAGCGCCAACAGCATGCCCCACATATGAAAACGCAGCGCCCGCAGCCAGGGCACCTGTGCATCGGCCCGCTGCTGCGCGTTCCATTTCACCTGCTTGCCGATAAGCGTGGTGAACACGAAGCGCGTGTGCGCGAGCATGCGGATCGGCGCGAGCAGTGACGTCAGCACGATCTCGATCAGCGTCGATGCGATCAGATTGCCGACGCCGCCGAACTCGCGCTGGGTACCGCGCGCGACGATCATCACCACGCCGAGGATCTTGGGCAGGAACAACACCACCAGGGTCGCCACGAACAGGCTGACGGCCCAGATCGGCTGCCATACCGGCCACTGCGGGAACAACGCGCCCGCAACCGGAAAATAGTCGGGCGTGCGCAGCGCCTCGAGCACCGCCTCGGCACTCGACAGCAGCAGGAATACGAACCAGATCGCGGCCGAGGTATAAGCCATCACGCCGTTGGCGAACAGTGCGCGATGCGCCGGCGCGAGGTTATCCGAAAACAGCAGCCGGATGTGCTGGATATTGCCCTGGCACCAGCGCCGGTCGCGGCCGAGCTCATCGAGTAGCGTCGGCGGCACCTCCTCGTAGCTGCCGGGCAGGTCGTAGGCGATATACACCCCCCAACCGGCACGGCGCATGAGCGCCGCCTCGACGAAATCGTGGCTGAGGATGTCGCCGGACAGCGCCCCCCGGCCCGGCAGTCGCGGCAGCGCGCAGTGGGCCATGAACGGCTCGATCCGGATGATGGCGTTATGGCCCCAATAGTGCGCGTTGTCCAGATGCCAGAAATGCAGCCCCGCCGCGAACATGCGCCCGTAGACACGGGTGGCGAATTGCGCCACCCGTGCGAGCACGCTGTCGCGATTGACCGCCGTGGGCGGCGTCTGGATCAAGCCCGCGCCGGGGTTGGCCTGCATCCGGTCGACCAGCGCGGTTAGCGTGTCGCCCGCCATGATGCTGTCGGCGTCGAGCACGATCATGTAGCGGTAATGCCCGCCCCAGCGCCGGCAGAAATCGGCCAGATTGCCGCTTTTGCGCTTCACGCGCGCGCGCCGGCGGCGATAGAACAGACGGCCGAAGGCATCCAGACGGCGACACGTCTCGGCCCAGGCGTTCTCTTCGGCCACCACCGTATCCGGCTTGACCGAATCGCTGAGCACGAAAAAATCGAACGCATCGAGGCGGCCGGTCGCCTGCAGGGATTCATAGATTGCCTGCAGCCCGGCGAAGGTCCGCGTGACCTCTTCCTCGTAGATCGGCATGACGATGGCGGTACGGGCGTCGTCGGCCGGCGGCGCAGCGGTTCCCATTGCATCGTCGGCGAGCGGTACGGACGCCGCGGCAGGCGGCGACGGTTCAGCCCGTACCAGGTAGCGGTCCCCCCGCCAGAGCACGAAGAACCCCGACAGCGCGGTCCAGAAGCCAACCAGGATCCAGGCGAAGAGCATGAACGCCGCGCCGAGGATGAACGTTTCCAGGATCGTCGCACCGCGATGCGGCAGCACGGTCGCCATATAGGCCGCCGCGCCCGCCGCTGGCAGGGCCACCATGAACGCCAGCAGCGTCTGGCGCCAGCGTACGACGCCCTTCAGCCGACTGGGCACGGCCTTGGGCAGGCCGTTGCTGGCTCGACGCAGCCACGGCAGGAAACGCCACGGCCGGCGGTCGATATCGGCCGGGGACATCGGCCAGCGGTTGAGTTGCGGCATGGCCGCGCTGCGCAGCGCGCCCGCGGTCGGCGGGTGCGCTTCATCCTCGTGCCGCAGGCGCGGATAGGTGGTCTCGATGCGCGAGATCAGCTCGTGATCACTGCCATCGGCCTGGATATCGCCATCATCGTCCTGCAACTGTTCGCGCAACCGCTGGAGCGCCGCACGGCGATCCGCGGGGCGGGCGTCGATGACCCGGGCACGCAGGGCACGGCGCCTGTCGTCTGCCAGGCCGAGCCGCGACAGATAGGCGTCGACCGCTTCGATCACTTCCGCGTTGGCGGGCCTGTCCTCGCTCACGGTGATAGCGCGTAACTCCAGGTCTGGGTAAGCGCGCCGCCATTGGCATCCGCTAGGAACGCGCGCAACTCGAGCGGCGAGTCCAGCGACTCGGTGGGCACCAGGAAAGTCAGGCGCCAGCCGCCGGTATGCGGGTTGCGCACCGCTTCGATGTTGTTGATCGTGGCATCGCGCATCGCATTCACCCGCGGCTGCACGTCACCCGCCTCGGTGAGATTTTCGAGCTCACCGCCGACGAATTCGATGGCCACCCGAATGGTGTCGCGCGGCTGCCCCGGTACCACTGCCGCGCGGCCGATGCGCGAAGCCGCGGCGTGGGCCAGCGAATCGGGGCCGGCGAGCTGCGAGCTCCAGTTGATGTTGTACGCGTAGTGCAGCCGCTCGCCCGCTTCCACCGGATCCTTCGGCACCCAGTAGAGCGCGATGTTGTCGTTGACTTCGCTGTCCGACGGGATTTGCACCAGCTCCAGATGGCCGTCGCCCCAATCGCCCTCGGGGGTGATCCAGGCACTTGGGCGGCGCTCGTACTGATAGTCGAGATCCTGATAGTGGTCGAAATCGCGATCCCGCTGCATGAGCCCGAAGCCGCGAACGTTGTTCGCCGCAAACTGATTCATGGACAGCTTCTGCGGATTGCGCAGCGGCCGCCAGAGCCATTCGCCGTTCGGCGCCGAGATCAGCAGGCCGTCGGAGTCGTGGGCTTCGGGGCGATAGTCGTCGAGGCGCGTGAGGCTGTTCTCGCCCCACATAAACATGCTGGTGAGCGGCGCGACGCCGAGCTTGCCAATCGCCTTGCGCGTGAACAGCGTCGCTTCCACGCGGGTCTTCGTGGCCTCGCCGGGCGTGATCTCGAAGCGATACGCGCCGGCGGCGCTCGGGGAGTCGAGCAGGGCATAGGCCGTGATCGTGTCGGCCTTCTTGTCCGGCTCGACGAGCCAGAAGCTCACGAACGCCGGGAATTCCTCGCCGGATTCTCCGCCGGTGTTGATCGCAAGCCCGCGCGCGGACAGGCCGTAGTGCTCGTCGGCGCCAAGTGCACGGAAATAGGACGCGCCCAGAAAGGACACGATCTCATCGAGCTTACCCTCGGTTTCGAGCTCGTGCAGCAGCTTGAAACCGGCGTAGCCCAGATCTTCCGGTATGCGATCGCGCAGTTCGGGGTTCGGATACTGGAAACGGTTCTTGTCGAACCGGAACTCGCCGACCCCGTGATCGTTGACCAGATGCATCTTCACCGGATGCGTGTAATACGAGCCGGGGTGGTAGAACATCGACTCGAAAGGCAGACCAGTGTCGTGCCACAGGGCACGATCGCGCTTGTAGCCGATCTGATCGAGCTGCGCGAAATCGAATTCCTGCAGAAACTTGGGAATCTGCGACGGCGCGCTGTATGGCTTGCCGGCACGCGCCTTGGCGCGTTCCACCACGTCGTCGTAGCCGAACCCGTCCTTGCCGGTTCGGGTGTCGGACGTCGCATCGGCCTTGGGCGCTTCACCTGCGTCCGAGGTCTGCTTCGCGGCCTTGCCCTCTGCTGCCGATGCCTCGGCTGCCGCTGCAGGTATCGCGAGCGTTGTGCCGAGCACAAGAAACCCCGCGAGCAGGCCAGTGGGCCAGTGCCTAATCATTTGATACTCCAGTGTGAACCACGGCCCCCGCCAATCCTGCTACCGACAGCAGGCGCCCTCGACGAGTTCCGCTTCGATACGCTGCGCTTAATCTAACAAAACGCGTGCCAGCCTGGGCGCGGCGTGCGTATTTCAGTAGCGGCGCTTCCAGGGCAAGCGCAATTTCTGCGCCATGGAACGCAGACCAGGCAGGATCGCGCCGGTACTTTGCGAAAAGTTGACGGTCATCTGCACGTCGTCCTCGGCGCCGGGTGTGGCCGCCCAGCCGGCAGACAGATAATTGACGCTCAGATCCACCCGATCGCTGAGCTGGGACAGGCCGAGGTTCACGCCAGTCCGCGTGGCACCGCGTACCTGCGCATAGCGGCTTTGGCCAAGCGCGAACGTCGGTGACAGCTCGGCATCGAAACCGGCGATACGCAGCCCGCGGCTCGCCGAGAACTGCCAGAGCGTGCCGTCGACCGGTAGCGCCAGCGGTGCCGCCATGCTCGCGGCGTACCAGCCGAGACTGCTGTCGATGCGCCAGTCGCGCCAGCGCAGCGTTTGTGCCGCAAGTTCCAGTGCCAACGGCGTACTGTCGCTGGCACGGCTGTCCACAGGGGCGCCGAGGTGGGCGCTGAACTGCCAGGGGCGGCCGAAATCGGTCATCGTCTTGCGACGCGACACCACCAGCGATTGTGCCAGCGCCGAGTCTTCGCGCAGTGCGGACGGCTGATGCAGGCGCAGATCGTGGGATACCTGCCAGCGCGATCCCAGCGACTGGTTGTTCTGCAACTCGACGCCCCGGTCGCCGGCGACGATCGCGCTGCCGAGCGCATTGAACTGCGGATCGGCCTGGAAATAACTCAGCGTGGATTCGCCCGCGCCCACGCTACCGGTCAGGCCCATGCGGGCGGCGCGGCCGACCAGGGGGTCGCCCTGGGCGTTCTTGTTGCTGACCTGGGCCACTTCCGTGGACAGGTCGGGCATATACCAGCGCCCCCCGAGATCGAGACGATTCTCCGCGCGAACAAGGGTCTGCCCGCCACCGAGGGTATTGCCCTCGCCTTCGGTGCGCAGGGCCGAAACCTTCAGCAGCGGCACGTCGTTGGCGTCGGTACGCCACTGCAAGCCACTGGTTAGATACTGCTGGGTCGCGCTGCTGAGGGCGTCCACGCCGACAAACGCCTCGGCACGGCCGAAGCCGCGTGCCATGCCGGACAGATCGACGGTGCGCTCATCGCCATGGATCGTTCGCTCGAACGAAGACGACATGAAGGGCGATATGGACTTGGCCGGGCTGGCCCCCGCCGAGACGGGGCACAGCAACGCGAAGCCACTGGCCCAAAGAAAAAACCGGATTGCGAAGCCGTCACGCGGCATGGCGTGTACCGGGGAAGGTATGGATGACGCGATGCAACAAACCTAGCGGAATGCTGCACGCACCGCAAGTTACCCGTAGAAGGTGAACTTGTCTATAGGTTTCGTGCGTATCGAACCGGCGGGCCTTACTGACCGGAGCGCAGTTTCTTGACCATGTGCAGGCGTGCCGCTGCTTCGGCCAGTTCGGACTGGGCACGGGCGATATCGACCTTGTCCTCGGCCTTGGCCACCTGCTCTTCGGCGCGTTGCTTGGCTTTCTCGGCCGCTGCTTCGTCGATATCCGCCGCACGCTCGGCGGTATCCGCCATGACGGTCACCAGGTGGGGCTGGACTTCGAGCACGCCGCCGGAGACGAAGAACTGCTGCTCTTCCTGGCCTTCCTCCTGAATACGAACCTGGCCGGGGCGCATGCGCGTGAGCAGCGGCGCATGGCGCGGCGCGATGCCGACCTCACCCATTTCCGCGGCGACGAATACCATGGTCGCCGACCCGGAATAGATCTGGCCTTCGGCACTGACGAGGTCAACGTGTAGTTTCATATCGCTGCTCTATGGAAGAAGAAGGCCGGCGCCGCCACGGCGCCGACCGTCCGTTTCATGCCGGCGGCTATCAGGCCGCCTTCTTGCCCATGTCTTCGCCCTTCTTCACGGCCTCGTCGATGGTACCGACCATGTAGAAGGCCTGTTCGGGCAGGTGATCGTAGTCGCCGTCGACAATGCCGCGGAAACCGCGAATGGTCTCGGTCAGCGGCACGTACTTACCGGGCGAACCCGTGAACACTTCGGCCACGAAGAAAGGCTGCGACAGGAAGCGCTCGATCTTGCGCGCCCGGGACACTGCCAACTTGTCCTCTTCCGACAGCTCGTCCATGCCCAGGATCGCGATGATGTCCTTGAGCTCGCGATAACGCTGCAGCGTCTGCTGCACGTCGCGCGCCGTCTGATAGTGGTCGTTGCCGATCACGTTCGGGTCGAGCTGACGCGAGGTGGAGTCGAGCGGATCCACGGCGGGGTAGATGCCGCGCTCGGCAATGCCACGCGCCAACACCACGGTCGCGTCCAGATGCGCGAAGGTGGTCGCCGGCGAGGGGTCGGTCAAGTCGTCCGCGGGCACGTATACGGCCTGCACCGACGTGATCGAGCCCGTCTTGGTGGAGGTAATGCGCTCCTGCAGCAGGCCCATTTCCTCGGCCAGCGTCGGCTGGTAACCCACCGCCGACGGCATGCGACCCAGCAGCGCGGACACCTCGGTACCGGCCAGCGTGTAGCGGTAGATGTTGTCGATGAACAGCAGTACGTCACGACCTTCGTCACGGAAGAACTCGGCCATGGTCAGGCCGGTCAGCGCGACACGCAGACGGTTGCCCGGCGGCTCGTTCATCTGGCCGTAGACCAGGGCCACCTTGTCGATGACGTTCGACTCCTGCATCTCGTAGTAGAAGTCATTGCCTTCACGGGTACGCTCGCCGACACCCGCGAACACGGAGTAACCGGAGTGCTCCGCGGCGATGTTACGGATGAGCTCCATCATGTTCACGGTCTTGCCCACGCCGGCGCCGCCGAACAGGCCGACCTTGCCGCCCTTGGCGAACGGGCAGAGCAGATCGATGACCTTGATGCCGGTTTCCAGCAGTTCCTGGCCGCCGGACTGATCCTCGAAGGATGGCGCGGCGCGATGGATCGGCGCCTTCTCGTCAGCGCCGATATCGCCCTGCTTGTCGATCGGCTCGCCGAGCACGTTCATGATGCGGCCCAGCGTCTTTTGGCCGACCGGCACGGAGATCGGGCTGCCGGTATTCTCGACCGTGGCACCACGGGTCAGACCTTCGGTCACGCCCATGGCGATACAGCGGACCACGCCGTCACCGATCTGCTGCTCGACTTCGAGCACCAGGTCCTTTTCCTTGAGGATCAGCGCGTCGTGAATGCTGGGCAACGATTCGCGATCGAATTCCACGTCCACAACGGGGCCGATGATCTGTACGACTGTACCGCTACTCATATCCGATTCCTCACCTGGGCAGCGTTTCGCGCTGCCGATCTGTGTCTAGGGTTTCGCTTGTTCGGGTCCGTTACGACACCGCGGCCGCGCCGGCCACGATTTCAGACAGCTCTTGCGTAATGGCTGCCTGACGCTGCTTGTTGTACTCGAGCTGGAGGTCGTCGATGATCTCGCCGGCGTTGTCGGACGCCGACTTCATCGCGACCATCCGGGCCGCCATCTCGCAGGCCACGTTCTCGACCACGCCCTGGTAGACCTGGGCCTCGACGTAGCGAACCAGGATCGACTCCAGCAGCTCGGCCGGCTCGGGCTCGTAGATGTAGTCCCAGTGGTCCGGCAGGTCTTCGTCCTCGTCTTCGGGCACCGGCAGCAGCTGCTGCACTTCCGGCTTCTGCGTCATCGTGTTGACGAACTCGTTGCCCATCAGGAACAGGCGGTCGATCTCGCCTTCGCGATAGCCGTCGAGCATCACCTTGATGCTGCCGATCAGGTCGTCGAGATGCGGGGCGTCGCCGAGATCGACCACTTCCGCCTTGATGTCCTTGATCCGACGGAAGAAGCTCGCGGCCTTGCGGCCCACGACCACGATGTCCACCGGGACGTTCTGCTTCTCCCAGTGGCGCAGCTCGCCGAGGATCTTGCGGAACAGGTTGATGTTCAGACCGCCGCAAAGCCCGCGGTCGGTCGAGATGATGATCATCCCGACCCGATTGACTTCGCGCTCGACCATAAACGGATGCTGGAAGTCGGGGTTCGCCTGTGCCAAATGGCCGATCGTGCGCCGAATCTTCTGCGCGTAGGGGCGCGCCGCCTCGACGCGCTCCTGGGCCTTGCGCATCTTCGACGCGGCGACCATTTCCATGGCCTTGGTGATCTTTTGCGTATTTTCTACGCTCTTGATCTTGGTCTTGACTTCCTTGCCGCCGGCCATCAGTTGACTCCGTTGGTGGACTCAGGAACGCGCGGTGTTACCACGTATGGGTTTCCTTGAATTCCTTCAGCGCCGTGTGCAGCTCCGATTTGATCTCGTCGCTGTAGTCGCCGGTCTCGTTGATCTTGTCGACCAGACCCTTCTGCTCGCTTTCCATGTACTGGTGCAGCGCAGCCTCGAAGTCGGTGACCTTGTCGGCGTCGACGTCGTCGAGATAGCCCTCTTCCGCCGCGAACAGCGACGAGGCCGTCAGCGCCACGGAAAGCGGGTGATACTGCTTCTGAATCATCAGCTTGGTCACACGCTCGCCGTGCTCGAGCTGCTTGCGCGTGGCATCGTCCAGATCCGAGGCGAACTGCGCGAACGCCGCCAGCTCGCGATACTGGGCCAGCGCCAGACGAATGCCGCCGCCCAGCTTCTTGATGATCTTGGTCTGGGCCGAACCACCCACACGTGACACCGACAGACCGGCGTTCACGGCCGGGCGGGTGCCGGCGTTGAACATGTCGGTCTCGAGATAGATCTGACCGTCGGTAATCGAGATCACGTTGGTCGGCACGAAGGCAGACACGTCGCCCGCCTGGGTCTCGATGATCGGCAGCGCCGTCAACGAACCGGTCTTGCCGGTGACCTTGCCTTCGGTCAGCTCTTCCACGTAATCGGCGTTGATGCGCGAGGCGCGCTCCAGCAGACGTGAATGCAGATAGAACACGTCACCCGGGTAGGCTTCACGGCCCGGCGGACGACGCAGCAGCAGCGAAATCTGACGATAGGCAACCGCCTGCTTGGACAGATCGTCATAGACGATCAGCGCGTCCTCGCCCTTGTCGCGGAAGAACTCACCCATCGAGCAGCCGGCGTACGGCGCGATGTACTGCAGCGCCGGCGAGATCGCCGCGCCCGCAGCGACGACGATGGTGTGGTCCATCGCGCCTTCTTCCTCGAGCTTGCGCACCACGGCAGCGATCGAGCTGTTCTTCTGCCCGATGGCCACGTAGATGCACTTGATGCCCGTGCCCTTCTGATTGATGATCGCGTCGATCGCGATCGCGGTCTTGCCGATCTGGCGGTCACCGATGATCAGCTCACGCTGGCCGCGACCGATCGGGATCATGGCGTCGATCGACTTGAGACCGGTCTGGACCGGCTCGTCGACGGACTGACGCTCGATCACGCCCGGTGCGACCTTTTCGATCGGCGACGTCTGGGTGGTGCCCAGCTCGCCCTTGCCGTCGATCGGCTGACCCAGCGGATCGACGACACGTCCCAGAAGTTCCTCGCCGACCGGCACTTCCAGAATGCGGCCGGTGGTCTTGACCTCGGCGCCTTCCGAAATATGCGTGTAGTCGCCCATGAGCACGGCGCCCACCGAATCCCGCTCGAGGTTGAGCGCAATACCGAAGGTGCCGCCCGGGAATTCGAGCATCTCGCCCTGCATCGCGTCGGCCAGGCCGTGAATTTTCGCAATGCCGTCAGCGAGGCTCACCAGCGTGCCGACGTTGCGCGACTCGGTAACGGAATCGAAGTTTTCGATCCGTTTCTTGATCAGGTCTGAGATTTCCGACGGATTGAGTTGCATTGACCTTATTCCTCTATATCCATGTCGCTTGCGGCGAACTGCCGCGAGCGGATGATCGCCTGTGGATCCGGGCTAGTGCGCCAGCGACTGCCGCATGCGCTCGAGCTGAGCGCGCAGCGACCCGTCGATGACCATGTCGCCGGCCCGGATCACGGCACCGCCGATCACGTTTTCGTCCTGCTCGAACGTCAGCCGCACGCTGCGGTCGAGCCGCTTCTCCAGAGACTTGGCCAGTGCCGAGCGCTGCTCTTCGGAAAACTCGACGGCCGATGTCACGCGCACGTCGACGCGATGTTCCGCGTCGGCCTTGCGCTGTTCGTACAGCGTGGCGATCGCCGGCGCCAGACTGAGCCGGTCGTTCTCCACCAACAGCCGCACGAGATTCCGCGCGCCCTCGTTCAGATCGCTGTTACCCACCTCGATGACCACGTCGGCCATGCGGCTGTCGGCGATCTCGGGGTTGTCCATGAGCAGAACGACGTCCTCGTTGGACACGATGGCCGAAAGCGCGGTCAGCGCCTGCGACCAGTCGTCGAGCTGACCCTGCGCCTCGGCGAGTTCGAACACGGCGTCCGCGTAGGGCCGCGCCAGCGTCTGCATCTCGGCCATGGCTAACGAATCTCCGCGACGAGGTCGTCGATGATGTCGTTATGCGCCTTGGCGTCGATCTCGCGCTTGAGGATGCGCTCGGCACCGACCACTGCCAGCGAACCGACTTCGCGGCGCAGGTCTTCCTTGGCGGAAGCCACGGCCTGATCGATTTCTTCGCGGGCAGCGGTGACGATGCGCTCGCCTTCGGCACGGGCGTCGTCGCGAGCCCGCTCGAGGGTATCGTCGGCCTGGCGCTGAGCGTTGGTCAGGATTTCCTGGGCCTGCTCGCGCGCCTTGCCGACCATTTCCTCGGCCTTGGCGGTGGCTTCGTTGAGCTCGCGGGCGCCGCGCTCGGCGGCCGCGAGACCTTCGCTGATCCGCTTCTGGCGATCACGCATGGCCTGCATGATCGGCGGCCATACGAACTTCATGGTGAACCAGACGAAGACCGCGAAGACGATCATCTGGGCCAGCAGTGTGGCATTGATGCTCATGGGTTACCCCTGGCTTTCGTAACTCGACTTAAGCGACTAGGCGAAACCGGGTGTTAGCCGCCCGCAGACTGCACGGCCGCCACGAACGGGTTGGCGAACGTCAGGAACAGGGCGATACCGACACCGATCATGGACACGGCGTCCAGCAGGCCGGCGATCAGAAACATGCGGCCGGTCAGCATCGGGGCCATTTCCGGCTGACGAGCGAGACCTTCCAGGAATTTGCCGCCCAGCAGGCCGAAGCCCAGCGCGGTACCGATGGCGCCGAAGCCGATCAGCATCGCGACAGCAATGGCGGTCATGCCCTGGACGTCAGCAATTGCTTGTTCCATTTTCTACTCTCCAGTTTACGAGTCAGTGGGGTCGTGGGTCAGTGAGATCAGTGGTGCTCTTGGGCCATGCTGAGATAGACAATGGTCAGCATGCCGAAGATATAGGCCTGCAGGGTGATCACCAGAATATGGAAGATCGCCCAGCCAACGCCGAGCAGCACCTGCAGAATGAACATGGGCACGGCCAGCAGGCTGGCGCCCGCGCCGAGCGTGAACACGGCGATCAGAATGAAGATCAGCTCGCCGGCGTAGAGGTTGCCGAACAGTCGCAGCGACAGCGAGACGGGCTTGGCCACGGTCTCCACCACAAACAGCATGAAGTTGAACGGCGCCAGCCAGGGGCCGAAGGGATGGGTCAGCGTTTCCTTGAGGAAGCCAAGCCCACCCTTGATCTTCACGCTGTAGAACATCATCAGCAGAAAGACCGAGATCGACAGACCGAAGGTGATGTTCAGGTCCGTCGACGGCACCACCTTCAGGTACTCGATGCCGCTGGCGTGCGCGGCCGCCGGCAGCGCGTCGACCGGCACCAGGTCCATGAAGTTCATCAAAAAGACCCAGACGAAGATCGTCAGCGCGAGCGGCGCGATGAGCGTGGAACTGCCGTGATAGATGTCGCGCACCTGGGTATCGGTGAAGTCGACGATCATTTCGACGAAGTTCTGCAGCCCGCCCGGCTCGCTGGCCGTGGCCTTCTTGGCCGCCATGCGGAAGAAGAACAGGAAGAAAACGCCCAGCACGATGGCGAAGAACAGGCTGTCGACATTCAGCACCCAGAATCCGCTGGCATGCCCGTCGAAGGACATGCTGGCCAGATCGAACTTGAGGTTCGTCAGGTGGTGCTGGATGTACTGGGTAGCGGCGCTGCCACCTTCTTCGGCACTGGCCATACGATTTGTCCTCGATGAAAGCCTATGTCGAACCCGCTGCCATTCCTGCCAGCTAGCGCGTCAATATGAGGGCAAGCCAGTAACAAGCCAGGCAAGCCACGTACGTTGCCAGCAGCTCGAAAAACTGCTGGCCAAACAAAAGGGCTGCCGTAAGAAACAGCCCTGCGGTCAATCCTAGTTTTCCCAGCTCGCCCCAATAGAAGGACCGAGCCATTCTGGATGCGTCGGTCTGGCGGCGGCGCGGCAACATCCACAACGCCATCCAGAGGCCGGGCACCGCAGCCACGACAGCCCCGAAAAAGGCTGCCATCGCCGGCTCCGGCCCGCCCCTGGCGCCGAACACGGCGGCCATGAACAAACCGGTGGTGATCTGTGCTGCGAACACCGCCCATGCGAGGCGCATGTTACGCAGGCGTGGTCGGGTCATCACTGCGCGAATCCCCCACCGCTGCACCGTTCTGACACGCTTTTCTCTCGCGACAGATCCGGCGCTCGGCGGACTATAGACAAAGCCAAATCGAAGGTCAATCGCGACAAAAACGTGTGTTATCTACAATAATTTGGTTTCTCGCCCTACTTCAGGCGGTCCAGCAACGCGTCCAGTTCGGCGGCATTCGGGTAGTCGATCACGACCCGTGCCCGGCCGCCTCGCTGCGACCGCACGGTGACCTTCGCACCCAGGGTATCGCCGAGCTCCCGTTCGAAACGCACCAGTCGATTGCTCTGGCGCGAGGCGGGCTCGCTGTCGTTCTCGGCCATGGCAGAGGCGACCAGCGCCTCGGTCTGGCGCACGGTCAGCTGACGGGCCGCGACGCGGGCCGCGAGGTCGGCCTGCAGCGCGGCCGGCGCGCCCAGCAGCGCGCGAGCGTGGCCCATCTGTATATCGCCGGCACGCAGCAACGCCTGTGCTTCGGAAACGAGCTCCGACAGGCGCAGCAGATTCGACACGCTAGCCCGCGAACGGCCAACGGCCTGGGCACAGGCCGCGTGGGTCATCCCGCATTCCTCGATCAGCCGGCGCAGCGCAGCGGCCTCTTCCAGCGGGTTGAGATCCTCGCGCTGGATGTTCTCGATGAGGGCGACCGCCATCGCGGCCTCGTCGGCCATGGCGCGCACCACGGCCGGCACCTTGCCCAGCCCGGCCAGACGCGCGGCACGCCAGCGACGCTCGCCGGCGACGATCTCGTAACCGCCATCGGTTTCACGCACGACCAGCGGCTGGACGATGCCCTGGGTGCGAATCGACTGCGCCAGCGCTTCCAGCGCCTCGGCGTCCATGTCGCGGCGCGGCTGATAGCGCCCCGGGCGCAGGGCGTCGAGATCGAGTTCGACGAGTTCGCTGCCGGTTTCCGGTGCTTCGTCGAAATCGTTGCTCAGCAGCGATTCCAGACCCCGCCCCAGTCCTCGTTTCTTCTGTGCCATAGCCGTCTGTTCTTTGGTTTGTACGCGCGATCAGCCGGCCGAGCGCCGACGCCGACCGAACAGGGACGATACCGCGCGGCGCGCGCCCTTTTGCGGCGCATCGATGATCTCGCTGTCGTCGCGCCCCAGAATCTCGGCGGCCAGCGCGCGATAGGCGGCGGCGCCCGAGGCGGCGTTATCGTAATGCATGATCGGCACGCCGTGACTGGGTGCTTCGGCCAGACGGACGTTGCGCGGAATCACGGTGTTGTAGACCGCGCTGCCGAAGTAGTCGGTGAGCTGCGCCGACACGTCGCCGGTCAGCCGGTTGCGCGGATCGAACATGGTGCGCAGCACGCCTTCGATGATCAGATCCGGGTTCATCATCTTGCGCACGCTCTCGATCGTTTCGAGCAGATCGGACAACCCCTCCAGCGCGTAGTACTCGCACTGCATGGGGATGATCACGCCGCGCGCCGCGGCCAGCGCGTTGACCGTGAGCATGGACAACGCCGGCGGGCAGTCGATGACCACGTAATCGAAGCTGTCGGATATTTCCGCGAGCGCCTTCTTGAGCGCCAGGCGACCGTTCTTGCGATCGCGCAGGCCCACCTCGGCGGCCGTCATGTCGCCATTCGCGCCGAGCAGAAAGAACTCGCCGTCGAGTACCACCTGCAGCGCTTCCGACACGCCCTTGTCGCCGAGCAGAAAGTCGCAGACCGTGGCGTCGAGCGCGTTCTTGTCCACGCCCACGCCCATCGTGGCGTTGCCCTGCGCATCCATGTCCACGAGCAGCACGCGCTGCTCGGCCTCGGCCAGGGCCGCGGCGAGATTGATGCTCGTAGTGGTCTTGCCCACGCCGCCTTTCTGGTTGGCAATGGCGATGATATTGCTCATGGGCGCTCAGTCTAGGGCCTGTTGCCGTTTCATACGAGCGCCGCGTTGGCGTCCGCAAATCGTGTTCTGCAAGGCGCGAGTGGCCGATCGTGGCGTGCCACGATCAAGACTCGCAACGCCGCAGGGCATGATTTGCGGCCCAACCCTTCGGGACAAGGGCTGTTTTCTGGCAATCCAGCGTTCTAGCCCGCTTGCGCAGAATGACTGCGCGGCGCGCGCTACGCCTCGTCTTGCCGGAAAACAGTCCTTGGCGCGGACTCGTATGAAACGGCAACAGGCCCTTGGACTCGGCGCCCTGCTGTGACCCGCCGCGCGCCGGCGCCTAGATCAGGCCCGGCTCCAGAATCGCGAGATGCCGCTCCGCCGCCAGCCCCGGCACGGCAAGCGAGACAGTGTCGACGTGCCGGAAGTCCAGCGGCAGCGCAGACAGTTCCGCCGCCGGATCGCGCCCCTTCATCAACAGGAAACGCCCGCCAGGGGCAACAACGTGGCCGGCCAGGCGCGCGCATTCGTCGGCCGCGGCAAAGGCGCGGCAGATCACGCAATCGAATTTCTCGGGCGGCTGCCAGGCTTCGACCCGCTCCTGCGCGACGGTGACGTTTTCGAGACCGAGCCGCCGACGCGCATGGCGCAGAAACGCTGCCTTCTTGCGATTGGCTTCGACCACGGTCACCGCCATGCGCGGGCGCACGATCGCAATCACCAGCCCGGGCAGGCCGGGCCCGCTGCCGATATCCGCCACCGCCGCGCCGGTAACGAAATCCAGCACCGCGAGACTGTCGAGCAGATGCCGCGTCACCATGGCCAGCGGATCACGCACGGCCGTGAGGTTATAGGTGGCATTCCACGTCGACAGCTCGCGAAGATAGGCGATCAGCTGCACCTGCGCGCTTTTCGAGACCGCCACCCCCAGCGTCTCGATGCCTGCCGCGAGCTGCTGCTCGCAGGCGTCCCAATCCGTCATTGCCATGCGTTATCCGTTGTCCCTGCGCGCACAAGTAGCCGCTCAGGATAGCGATTTTCAAGCACTCAGCGCACCGGCAGGGTAATCCAGCGGTGAGCGCACGATGCAGGCAGGCCCGGCTGTGGCTTAATCTGCGAAGCCGGCAGAACAAGAACGCGCACCGCGCACTGGACACCCAACATGACCGATCCCCACGAAGCCGGCCGCGACAGCGCACGCCCCGAGGCCGTCGCGAAGCGCCACAAGCTCGGCAAGCGCACCGCGCGCGAGAACATCGCGGATCTATGCGATGCCGACAGCTTTCTCGAGTACGGCGCGCTGGCGATCGCGGCCCAGCGCAGCCGCCGCGCGGTCGATGACCTCAAGCGCGACACGCCCGCCGACGGGCTCGTCAGCGGCGTCGGCCGCGTCAACGGCGACGCCTTCGACGCGGCCACCGCCCGCTGCGTGGTGATGAGCTACGACTACACCGTGCTGGCCGGCACCCAGGGGTTCCAGAATCACCGCAAGACCGACCGCATGGTCGATATCGCCCTGCGCGATCGCCTGCCCGTGGTGTTTTTCACCGAGGGCGGCGGGGGCCGGCCGGGCGACGTGGACACCGCGCTCATCGCCAGCTCCGGCCTGGAGGTCACCAGCTTCTATTCGTTCGCGCGTCTGAGCGGCGAGGTGCCGTTGATCGGCATCAACGCGGGGCGCTGTTTTGCCGGCAATGCGGCGTTCTTCGGCTGTTGCGACATCACCATCGCGACCCGCGATGCCAATCTCGGCATGGCCGGGCCGGCCATGATCGCCGGCGGCGGTCTCGGCGATTTCGCGCCCGAGGATATCGGCCCGGCCGACGAGCAGGCCGCCATCGGCGTGGTGGATATCGTCGTCGATGACGAGGCCGAAGCGGTGGCCACCGCAAAACGCTGCCTGGCCTATTTCCAGGGCGATGTCACCCATTACACGGCGGGCGACCCGTCCGCGATCGGCGCGGCCATGCCCGACAATCGGCGCATGACCTACGACGTGCGCCGCATCGTCGCCGCACTCGCGGATACGGATTCGATGACCGAACTCGGCGCCACCCACGCGCCCAATCTCGTTACCGCGTTCATCCGGATCGAGGGCAAGGCTCTGGGCGTGCTCGCCAACAACCCGCGCAGCCTGGCCGGCGCGATCGACAGCCCGGCCGCGCGCAAGGCCGCGAACTTCATGCGCCTGTGCGATACCCACGGCATTGCGCTGCTCACGCTCTGCGACACACCGGGCATCATGGTCGGCCCCGAAGCCGAGAAGACCGGCACCGTGCGCCATGCATCGGCCCTGTTCATTGCCGGCGCCCGGGTCAGCGTGCCCTGGTACGGCATCATCCTGCGCAAGGCCTACGGCCTGGGCGCGCAGGCGATGCTGGGCGGGCACCTCAAGCGCCCGCTGTTCACCGTCGCCTGGCCGAACGGCGAACTCGGCCCGATGGGCGTGGAAGGCGCGGTGACGTTGGGTTTCCGGCGCGAACTCGCGGCCATCGAAGACCCGGCCGAGCGCACGGCACGCTTTCAGCAGCTCGTGGACACGATGTACGAGCAGGGCAAAGCCGAGAACGTGGCCACCTTCTTCGAGATCGACGACGTGATCGACCCGGCCGAATCCCGACGCTGGCTGGCCGAAATGCTGGCCACCGCCTGATCACCCACGCTATCGGCTGCGGGCCGGCGAAGTCGGGACTTCGAGGCTGCATATCGGCCGCGTGTCGGCGACGATCCGGCCAGTCGTCAGGCGGCGCCTGGTATCCGGAAGACACGAGGGCGAACGCGCCACGGCCGCGTCAAGAACCTCGATCAATGGATCCAGAACAGGCACAACGTAAGCGCCGCGAGCGAGCCGCTAGCCGTCGCCGGCGATCTTCGCCCAGGTATCGCGTAGCGGCACGATGCGATTGAACACCGGCTTGCCGGGCGCGTGATCGTGGCGGTCGGCGACGAAATAGCCGATCCGTTCGAACTGGACGCGGTATTCCGGCTCGACCGTGGCCAGGTCCGGCTCGATGACGCAGTTTTCGATTACGGTCAGCGAATCCGGGTTGAGATCATCGAGCATGTCGCGATCGCCGCGGCCGGGGTGTTCGCTGGCGAACAGGCGGTCGTACTGGCGCACTACGGCCCGCTTGCCGTGGCTGGCCGAGACCCAGTGGATCACGCCCTTGGGCTTGATACCGTCGGCCGGATTGTCGCCCAGCGTGTCCGGATCGTAGCTGCAATGCACCTCGATAATATCGCCGGCGTCGTTCTTGACCACGTCCGTGGCTTCGATGACGTAGGCGTTGCGCAGGCGCACGCGCTTGCCCAGCACCAGCCGCTTGTACTTCTTGTTCGCCTGTTCGCGGAAATCCTCTTTCTCGATCAGCACTTCGCGGGTGAACGGCAGGGTGCGCTCGCCCATATCGTCGCGGTTCGGGTGGCCGGCAGCCACCAGCTTTTCGACGCCGTCTTCCGGATAGTTCGTGATCACGATCTTGAGCGGGTCGAGCACACACATCGCACGCGGGGCGTTGTTGTTCAGGTCATCGCGGATGGCGTGTTCGAGCATTGCCGCATCGACCACACCGTCGGTCCGCGCCACGCCGATCGTTTCGCAGAAGTTGCGGATCGACGCGGGCGTATAGCCGCGCCGGCGGATGCCGGCCAGCGTGGGCATACGCGGATCGTCCCAGCCGTCGACCACGTTCTCGTCGATCAATCGCTTGAGCTTGCGCTTGCTGGTGACGGTGTAGTTCAGGTTCAGGCGGCCGAACTCGGTCTGTACCGGGCGTGCGGGCACCGGCAGGTGTTCGAGGAACCAGTCGTAGAGCGGGCGGTGATCCTCGAATTCCAGCGTGCAGATGGAATGGGTGACGCCTTCGATGGCATCCGACTGGCCGTGGGCGAAGTCGTAAGACGGATAGATGCACCACTTGTCGCCGGTCTGATGATGGGCGGCATGGCGGATGCGATAGATGATCGGGTCGCGCAGGTTCATGTTGCCGGCGGCCATGTCGATCTTGGCGCGTAGCGAGGCCGTGCCTTCGGCGAACTCGCCGGCGCGCATCTTCTCGAACGCGGCGAGATTCTCTGCCGGCGTGCGATCGCGATAGGGGCTGTTGGTGCCCGGCGTGTTCCAGTCGCCGCGGTATTCGCGCGCCTGTTCCGAGGTCAGCTCGTCGACATAGGCATCGCCGTTTTCGATCAGGTGCAGGGCGTAGTCGTAGAGGGTGTCGAAATAGTCCGAGGTGAAGCGCACCGCGCCGTCCCAGTCGAAACCCAGCCAGTGCACGTCTTCCTGGATGGAATCGATGAACGCCTGTTCCTCTTTTTCCGGGTTGGTGTCGTCGAAACGCAGCCGGCAACGGCCGCCGAAATATTCGGCCAGGCCGAAGTTCAGGCAGATCGACTTGGCATGGCCGATATGCAGAAAGCCGTTCGGCTCGGGCGGAAAACGGGTGACCACCTCGCCGGTATGCGCGCCGCGCTCGATCTGCTCGGCGATCATGTTGCGCACGAAATTGTTGCCACGCCTGGTGTCGGCTGCGGTGGCGTCGCTACGGCTGTCGTTCGATGCGGTGTCGGTCATAGGGTCTGGCGGGCGCTCTGCGGGTCGAACGGATCGATGAATGAACAATACGTGGCGCCAGTATAGCGGCTCGGTCGACCCCGATTCGCCCCGTCTTCGCCTGCCGGGGGCCGGCCCGCGCTGGGCAGATTCGCCCATTTGGGTTATCAATAAAGACGAGACAACCGGAGCGCTTCGATGAGCGACAAGATCGTTTCCATCCACGCCGGGGCCTCGCGGCCCGAACCGCAGGCCGCCCGCGCGCCGCGTCCCGCCGTGCCCCGGGTGCCCGACTTCGCCCATGCCGATGCCACCTGGCTGAGCCCGCGCGATATCGCCTTCCTGCTCGATGCCGCCGGCTATGACACGGCCGACGACGCACTGATCACCGAAGGCGTGTCGCCCGCGATCGAGGCGCTGATCGAGCAGGACGCGATCTATCGCAAGGTCGCCGGCGACAGCGGCGGCTGGCTGGATATTTCGCCGCAGCTGTATTTCCATGTCGTGCTACGCCGACGTCTGCCGCGCCCGAAGACCTATCTGCAGCGGCGCGTGATCCGCTATCTGGCCAATCTGCTCAGCCTGTTCGTGCGCACCGACCGGCTGTACCGCGTACAGCCCGGCGAGCAGGAAAGCTTCGAATACCTGATCGATCTGATCGCCGAGGCCGCCGAGAGCGAGCACGAACGCCAGTTTCTCGTGCATGCGCATCTGGGCAACTACGCGCTGTTTCTGGCCGGCGTCGGCCGCGGCTGGATCGAACACCGGCTGCGCTATGGCCGCAGCGCCCTGGGTGTGGATTATTACCGCGACATGGGGCGCAACGCCTATCACCAGGCCGCCTCGCACCGGCTCGCCCGGGATCTCGACCTGGCGCCGGTGCTGGATTATCTCGCCGAGGGCTTCGACGGCTATGCCCGCGCGCTGCAGCAGCTGCAGCGCGGCACCCAGCCTCGCGTCGGTTAGCGCGTCAGATCAGGCGGCGTCGCGGCGTTCGTCAGCGGCGGCGTCGAATTGAAGCACGCCGTCCTCGATCGGCTGCTCGACAAGCATGTCGCGGTCGCGGCTGTAGTGGTTGAGGACCCGCCACGGCAGCTTGTCGCCCTGACGCGGCAGCCGGTGGCTCGCGCGCTGGACATAGTTGGAGTTCAACGCGTCCATGATCGAACTGTCCTGCGCCTGCGCGTCGACCGCGCGCGGCGTCGCGCTGCGATAACCCTCCGCCGCCATATGCTGGAGCAGGCGACAGACATAGGTCGCGGCGATATCGGCCTTGAGCGTCCACGATGCGTTGGTATAACCGAAGATCGCGGCCAGATTGGGCACGTTCTCGAGCAGCACGCCCTTGTAGGTCATGTGCTGGTTGGGCGCCTGGACCTCGCCGTCCTTCACCAGCTCGATATCGCCCAGCATCTGCATGTTCAGCCCGGTGGCGGAGATCACGATATCGGCCTCGAGCGTTTCGCCCGATTTCAGCTGAATGCCGTTTTCGGTGAACGTCTCGATATGATCGGTGACGATATCGGCCTTGTCCGAGCGCAACGTCTTGAACAGGTCGCCGTTGGGCACGACGCACAGCCGCTCGTCCCAGGGGTTGTAGGACGGCGTGAAATGGCGCATGTCGACGTCGTTGCCGACCTGGCGGCGCACGCTCGCCAGCAGCAGCCGGCGCACCAGCTTCGGGTACTTGCGCGCGGCGACATAGATCAGCCGCTGGATATGAATATTGCGCTTGCGCGCCATGCCGAAGACCCAGCGATCGGGCAGCCAGCGCTGCAGGGTCTTGGAGATCTGATCCACCGCGGGTAGCGAGGCGATATAGGACGGCGAACGCTGCAGCATGGTGATATGCGCGGTCTCTTCGGCCATCGCCGGGACCAGCGTGATCGCCGTCGCGCCACTGCCGATCACCACCACTTTCTTGTTGCGGTAATCGAGATCCTCCGGCCACTGCTGGGGATGGATGAGCTGCCCCTTGAAACGATCCGCGCCGGGAAAGTCCGGCATGTGGCCGGCATCGTAGCGGTAGTAGCCGGTACACAGCACCAGATAGCGCGCGCGCCAGCTGCGGGTTTGTCCGCTGGCTTCGTCCTCGACGGTCAGCGTCCAGCACGCCTCGTCGCTGGACCAGGCCGCACGCGTGGTCTTCTGGCCGTAGTGGATCTGGTCCGCGATGCCGTATTCCTGCGCGGTGTCGACCAGATATTCGCGGATCGACGCGCCATCGGACAGCGTCTTCGGCTCCTGCCAGGGCCTGAACCGGTAGCCGAAGGTGAACATGTCCGAATCCGAACGGATGCCCGGGTACCGGAACAGATCCCAGGTGCCGCCGATCGCGGCGCGGCGCTCCAGAATGGCGAACGACTGCTCCGGGCACGTCTCGCGCAGGTGACAGGCCATGCCGATGCCGGAGATACCGGCGCCGACAATCAGCACGTCCAGAACTTCGGATGCATTCGAGGCTTGCGGCATGACGACTGATCTTCTCATTGAGCGATGAGAAGATTATGGACGCTCAGGCCGGCTCGGCCAAATACGCACCGCACGCACCGAGCGACCGCGGGCTTCCAAAACCCTCGCGGGACGCTCGCCAGACCGATGAGCGAGCGGCGAGACATCGGTGAACGCGGGGCACGCCATCCCTGGATTGACGGCGCTATCGAAAATACCGGCGTGCCGAGCGCCCACCTGTTCGCGGCGTCGCGAACAGGCGGATCCGTCGAGCCGGAGGCGCCAGTCGCCGTCGCGGGCGCCTAGCCGGAACGGCGCTTGGCGGGCTGCTTGCGTCGGGTCGCGCGTGTCTTTTCCGGCTTGGCGTTGGCGCTGTCGCCATACGCGGCCCGAAGCTCGTCGAGCGTCTCGCCGGCGTAGACAGCCAATCGCTGCATAGACGGCAGCGTTTCCCGGCAGCCGATGAAGCCGAAGCCAAGCGTATCGCCATAGCCGTGCACGGTAATGTTGAGCGCCTGCCCGTGGGTGACCAGCGAGGTGGGGTAGAAGGCTTCCATCTCCGCGCCCATCAGGTAGAGCGGCCCGGGCGGGCCCGGCACGTTGGACACGGTCACGTTGAACACCGGCCGCGTACGCCCGCCCATGCCGGTGACCAGCGACAGGATGTAAGGCGCCATGAGTGCGACGGTGTACTGCGTGATCGATGCCGCCGACAGCCGCGCCAGCTCGCGCTTGGCACGCAGGGTCGAATCCGCGATGGTGTGCAAACGCTCGGTGGTCGACTCGATGTCGGTACCGAGATTGGCGACGATGAAGGTGATGGCGTTGCCGGCTTCCTGATCGTCTGCCGGGCGTACCGAAACCGGAATACCGGCCGTGAGCGGCCGCTTGGGCAGCTCGCCGATCTCGCGCAGGTAACGGCGAAGCGCCCCGCCGCAGATCGCAAGCACGATATCGTTGATCGTCACGTGGGCGTTCGCCGCCAGCGCCTTGAATTCGCTCAGCGAGTAGAGCTGGGTGGCATAGCGCCGCTGCGACTGGATCCGGCTGTTGAGCACCGACGACGACGACGAGAACGGCAGGCCCGCCGTACCGGTGGACGAACGCGCGCTCTTGAGCATGCTGCGCACGATACGCGCGAAGCCCGGCAGCGAGCCCACCTGCTCGGCCGCGCCGCCCATAAGCTCCGCGACCGCGCGATAGAGCCCCGGGCGGACTTCGCTCGGCGCGCGTTTGCGGCGTTTTTTCGGCTGCACGGCCCAGAACGGTGGCCGGTCCATGTCGCTGGCGTCATCGGTCAGCGCGCGCGCGAGCTGGCGCATGCCGGCGATGCCGTCGATCAACGAATGATGCAGCTTGATATAGATCGCGAACCGGTTGCCTTCCAGCCCCTCGATGAGATGCGCCTCCCAAGGCGGGTGGCGAAAATCCAGTGGATGACTGTGCAGGCGCGAGGCCAGTTCGCCGAGTTCGCGCTCGCCGCCGGGATACGGCAGCGCCGAGTGACGGAAGTGATACTCGACGTCGATCTCGTCGAGCAGCTCCCATTCCGGGGCGACGTTACGCAGTCGGCCTGCGCGCAGCCGATGATTCCAGGGCGAGTAGGCCTTGGCGAAGCTGTGATAGTGCTCGACGATTCGTCGCGGCAGATCCTTCGGCGCGTCATCGGGCATCCTGAACGTCAGCAGGCCGCCCACCTGCATGGGCGCGTTTTCCGTTTCGACGTTCAGCCAGGCCGTATCGACCAGATTGAGGCGCTTGGTCTCCATCGACGTCATCTCCTGTTCGCACATACGAGCGCCGTATACACCGGCGCGATCATCACCACCGGCATGGGCACCACGTCAGTTTACGCCGCCTGCCGGTTTTGAAACTTGTTCTTTTTACGTATGGACAACGACGCGGTTTGGGGTATTGCTCGCACGCCGCGCTGACCACCGACCGCCGCAAATCACTCTGCGCCTTTTTACCGCGTCACGCACGCATGGGTACACAGGCACTACACGGGACAGGGTCGCTACGACGAAGCAGGGGTGGAACAGCGCGCGGGACACGCACCGCAGCGCAGGCAGAGCAAGCCGATGCGCAAACGAATAACACGGCAGACGCCCGGCGGCCACGCGCCGGGCGCAGGCGACCTGTCAGCCGATGGCTGCCACGATGAACAACGCCACCGTGCAGGCGGCCGCACCGCCCCATACGAGGCTGCGCAGCGTCGCGCGGTCGCTGATATAGCACCAGCCGTAGACCAGCCGCAGCAGGATGAACAGCACCGCGAAGAAGTTGATGGCGCCGATCGAGCCGCCGGAGATAACGGCGATGATCACGCCCGCCGCGAACGGCGGAAACGCCTCAAAGGAGTTGAGCTGGGCCCAGTAGGCGCGCTGCTGTGCGCCTTCGGTCTGTTCGAGCCAGCGGCGCGGATGCCGGTTCTGCTCGAAATCCATCTTCTTGTTGCCGGCGAACTTCGCATAGGCCACGAAGCCGATCGGCATGAGCGCGGCGATGAGCACGCACCAGTACGCCAGAATCATTGCCATCTCCTTTTATCCATTGTTATCGAGGAGGTCGTGACCCGATCATACCGACGCGGGCGCCCACGCCGGTAACCGCCCCCCGGGCAATCGAAGGGCCACCCACCCTTGACACGCGGTAAACGCACCGGCGTACAACGCCGGCACGCACGGTCGACGGGTTTTTGTCCTTCACGGCGCGGGCGCGCGGCGGGCATGACTGCGCATGCGCTCGCTCACGGCCCGGACTGAAGCCGGGTGATGCGGCACCGTTACGTGCCGCGCTGATCGATCGGGCGGAAATCGCGCACGTCCGGGCCCACGTATTCCGCGTTCGGACGGATCAGACGGTTATCGGCGCGCTGTTCGAAGATGTGCGCGCCCCAGCCGGTCAGCCGCGAGATCACGAAGATCGGCGTGAACAGCTTCGTGGGAATGCCGAGGAAGTGATAGGCGGTTGCATGATAGAAGTCGGCATTCGGGAACATGCCCTTCTCGTCCTGCATGACCTGTTCGAGCCGCTCGGAGATCGCGTACAGGTTCTGCTTGTACGGGTCGTCGCCGGCGAGCTTCTTCGACCATTCCTTGATGATGCCGTTGCGCGGATCGGCCTTCTTGTAGACCCGGTGGCCGAAGCCCATGATCTTTTCCTTATTGGCCAGCATCTTCTTCAGGCCGGCCTCGGCATCATCGGGATCCTTGAAAGTCTGGATCAGCTCCATGGCCTTTTCGTTCGCGCCGCCGTGCAGCGGGCCCCGCAGCGCGCCAATCGCGCCGACCGTGGCCGAGTAGAAATCACTCAGGGTGGCTGTGACCACGCGGGCGGTGAACGTGGAAGCGTTGAACTCGTGCTCCGCGTAGAGAATCAGCGAGGTCGACATGCACTTGATCGCGTCCTCGCTCGGCTTCTCGCCGTGCAGCAGATGCAGGAAATGGCCGCCGATCTTGTCGTCGTCGGTGTCCACCTCGATGCGCTTGCCGGATTCCACGAAGTGGTACCAGTACATCAGCATCGACGGAAAGCTGGCGAGCAGACGGTCGGCGACGTCGTGCTGCTGCTTGGCGGGATCGTTTTCCTGCTCGATGGTGCCGAGCACGGAGGCACCGGTACGCATGACGTCCATCGGGTGGGTGTCGCGCGGCAGCACTTCGAGCGCCGTCTTCACGCCATCGGGCAGGGTGCGCATGCCGGCCAGACGCTTCTTGTAGTCGTCCAGCTGGCTCTGCGTCGGCAGTTCGCCGTAGAGCATGAGATAGGCGACTTCCTCGAACTCGGCCTTGGCGGCGAGATCCTCGATCAGATAGCCGCGATAGGTCAGGCCGACGCCCTGCTTGCCCACCGTGCAAATGGCGGTCTTGCCGGCGGTGACGCCCGCCAGGCCGGCCGTGTTTTCAGTCTTGCTCATGCCCTGCTCCTCGGATATTGCTGCAAACCAGCGTGCTGTGTCGTATCAGGCCTGGATGTCGACCACCGTGCGACCGGTGTTCTCACCCGCCATGATCTTCTCGCACACGCCGTGAACGTCGGCCAAGCCTACGGTTTCTGTCGCGATCGTGTCCAGATGTGCCGGCTTCTGGTCGCCCGAGAGCGAACCCCAGATCTGTTCGCGCCAGGCATTCGGGCATTCCACCGAATGGATGCCCAGCAGCGACACGCCGCGCAGGATGAACGGCATCACCGTCGTGGCCAGCTTGGGCCCACCGGCCAGGCCGATCGCGGCGACATTGCCGTAGGGCTGCACCTGGGCAACGATGTTGGCCAGCAGATCGCCGCCCACCGCGTCGATCGCGCCGGCGTAGACCGGCTTGCCCAAGGGCTTGCCTTCGATATCGAGCGCGTCGGGCGTGATCACGTCCGACGCACCGAGCGTCTTGAGGAAGTCTCCTTCGGCATCCGCCTTGCGGGATACCGCGACCACCTCGTAGCCGGCCCGGGCGAGGATGTCGATCGCGAACATGCCCACGCCGCCGGTCGCGCCGGTGACCAGCACCGGGCCATCCTCGGGCTTCTGGAAGTTGTCGGTCATGCGCTTGACCGCCATGCCGGCGGTGAAGCCGGCCGTGCCCAGCGCCATGGTCTGCCAGAGCGTGAGCCCCGCGGGCTTCTTGACCACGCACTCCGCCGGGATACGCACGTATTCGGCCAGGCCACCGTCGCGCGTTTCACTCATGAACCAGCCGGTCACGACGACTTCGTCGCCCGGCGAGAAGCGATCGTCCTCGCTGGACTCGACCACCCCGGCCACGTCGATGCCGGCGTTGAGCGGGCGCTTGCGCGCAATCTTGCCCTTGCCGGTGATCGCGAGTGCATCCTTGAAGTTCAACGAGGAGTAGTGCGACTTGATCACGACGTTGCCGTCGCTGAGCTCGCCTATCTCCATATCGGTGATGTCGGCGCTGGTGCCGTTGTCGGTATCGACGATGCGCAGTGCTTTCATATCCGGCTCTTGATGGACTGATGTCAGGCCGCGTTTGTATCACATTGAACAAATGTTCGCCGTTGCTTGAGGCCTCGGGTGCTCGGGCGTAGGCTTGCCGGGGTTCAATTTTTCGAAGAGAAGATTTCATGAGCGACAACGTTTACAAATCCGTGGAACTGACCGGCTCCTCCGAAACGAGCCAGGAAGATGCCGTGCGCAAGGCGATCGCCGAGGCCTCCAAGTCGATCGCGAACATGCGCTGGTTTCAGGTCACCGGCGTTCGCGGCCATATCGAGAACAACGAGATCGCCCATTGGCAGGTTTCGGTGAAGGTCGGCTTCACTCTCGAAGACAAGGCGGGATGAACCTCGTCCCGGCGCAGGCGGGCGTCGCGCTGCACGATATCCGACCGTGAGCGACGCCCCGAGCGGCTGGCAGGGGCGGCTCGACCGGCGCGATCTCGTCAAGGCGAACGCGCCGGCCGATCCGCTTGCCCTGTTCGCCGACTGGTATGCGTCTGCCCAGCACGCGGACATGATCGAGCCCACGGCGATGACGCTGGCCACCGTCGATGCAAGCGGCCGGCCATCGGCCCGTATCGTCCTGCTCAAGGGTGTCGATGCCCAGGGCTTTCGCTTTTACACGAATTACCGCAGCCGCAAGGGCGAGGCGCTGGCCGCCAATCCGCATGCGGCACTGGTCTTCTGGTGGGAATCGCTGGAACGCCAGGTTCGTGTCGAAGGCAGCGTGCACCCGCTGGCAGCCGAAGTGTCCGACGCCTATTTCGCGCGGCGCTCGCGCGGTAGCCGTATCGGCGCGCATGCCTCGCCGCAAAGCCACGTGATCGCCGATCGCGAGGCGCTCGAACAGCGTGTGGAAGAAGCCGAGGCACGTTTTGCCGCGCAGGATGTCGAACGTCCAGCGCACTGGGGTGGTTATGCGCTGGTGCCGGACATGATCGAGTTCTGGCAGGCCCGCCGCAGCCGCCTGCACGACCGTCTGCGCTATCAGCGCAGCGGCGACGGCTGGCAGATCGATCGCCTGGCGCCCTGATACACCATCCCGGCCGCCGCAGCGGCCGCGAATTCGGTACAGTCTGCAGTCGCACCGACGCCCTGCGCCCCGGTATGACCGCTTCGGATGGAACCTACGTTATGACCCTTCGCCCGCGCCCGGCTTTCTGTTCGCTACCTGCCGTCATCGCGGCGTTCGCACTCTGGCTGTGTGCTGGTGCCGTCCAAGCTGCCATGTACGACATGCCGGCCGAAGGCTCGGATGTCGTCGGCAAGCTGCAGCATATCGAAACCTCGGAAGAGGACACGTTCGTCAAGCTCGCGCGCCGCTACAACGTCGGCTATCGCGAACTGCGTCTGGCCAACCCCGACGTCGATCCCTGGCTGCCGGGTGAAGGTACGCCGGTGGTGATTCCCACCCGTTACGTGCTGCCGGACGTCGCACGCAAGGGTATCGTGATCAACATTCCCGAGATGCGGCTGTACTACTACCCGCCGGAAAACAGCGAGTATGCCGGCAAGGTGGTGACCTATCCGCTGGGCATCGGCCGCGAGGGCTGGTCGACGCCGCTGGCCAAGACATCGATCGTGCGCAAGAAGGCCGATCCGACCTGGACGCCGCCAGCCTCGATCCGTGCCGAACACGAAAAGGCGGGCGACCCGCTGCCGGCGGTCGTGCCCGCCGGGCCCGACAACCCGCTCGGCCAGCACGCACTCTATCTGGGGCTGCCGTCCTATCTGCTGCATGGCACGAACAAGCCCGCCGGCATCGGCCTCAAGGTGTCGCACGGCTGCATCCGCCTGTACCCGGAGGACATCGCCTCGCTGTTCGCGCTGGTGCCCACCGGCACGCCGGTCAATATCATCAGCCAGCCCTACAAGATCGGCTGGGAAGGCAACACGCTCTATATCGAATCGCACCCGCCGGACGCCAACGGCGATGCGCCGGTACGCTCGTTCACGCCCTGGGTGGAAAAACTCATTTCCGCGACCGCATCGCACCCGGACGCGCCGGTGGACTGGGATCGCGCGCAGTCGGTAGTGGAGAACACCGACGGCATGCCCGAACCGATCGGTGTCCAGATCAACAACGACTAGCGCCGCAGCCGATCATCCACCACGAAACCGGCAGACATAAAAAAGCCCCGCTCGAAGGCGGGGCTTTTTCGTCGTGGCGTTCGACACGCCACGTCGCGGCGCTTACTTGCGCTGCGAGCTCTCGAACATGCGCTCGATGCGCTGCGAGTTCGCCTGGCTGGCGGACTTGGCTTCCTGCGCGGTCTGCATCGCGCGGTTGGCCGTACGCTGCGCTTCGTTGGCGGTCGTCTGGGCGGACTCGGCCTTGCGCATGGCCTGGTCGACATTCGACTGCATGGCATCGTTGTTACCGGCACAACCGGCAGCTGCGGCCACAACACCCACAACGAACGCGGATTTCAGCAGCGTCTTGGTCATAATGAGACTCCTGTCTTTCTTGCATATTAACGCCGGGCGCCCGCCCGACAAGGCGTACACAAGCTATCACAGCCATGCGGTTTTGTAGATTACGCCTGTTTACCGGCCGTTCAGCTTCGACTTGTGGCCGGCCTGTCGATCGCGCGAGCATGCGCGCCCTGAAGCGTTTTGCACCCTGAACTCATGACCGAAACCACCATTGTCTTCGAAGAGCTGACCAGCACGAACGGCAAGCGTGTCGGCCGGGCCACCATCGACAACCCGACGGCGCTCAATGCCCTGACGCTCGATATGCTCGAGCCGCTGCACAAGCAGCTCACGGCTTGGGACGCCGATGCCGAGATCGCGGCGATCGTGATCGATGCCACCGGCGACCGCGCCTTCTGTGCGGGCGGCAATATCGTCGCGCTGTACAAGGGCATGACCGGGCAGGGCGATCCCGACTATCCCGATCGGTTCTTCACCCTCGAATACCGCCTCTGCCATGCCATCCACATGCTGGCCACGCCCTGTGTCGCCTGGGGTCACGGCCTGGTGATGGGCGGCGGCATGGGGGTGTTTTCCGCGGCATCGCACCGCGTGGTCACCGGCGCATCGACGCTTTCGATGCCCGAGATCCGGATCGGCCTGTTCCCCGACTGCGGCGCCACCTGGTTCTTCAACCGACTGCCCGCACGCCTGGGCCTGTTCGTCGCGCTCGGCGGCGCGCGTCTCGGCGCGCAGGACGCGCTTGTGTCCGGGCTGGCGGACCGCGCCATCGACCACGCCGCGAAGGCCGAGGTCATCGATGCACTGACCCGCATCACCGACTGGAGCCAGCCCCACGCCGCGGTCGATCGCGTGCTGCGCCAGAGCGCCAAGGACCACCCGGCCGAACTCGGCGCATCCAAGCTGCTCGAGCACGCCATGACCATTCGCGAGGCCACCGATGCCGCCACGCTGTCCGGCATCGTCGGCGGTATTCGCAAGCTCGGCGACGCCGGCGATCCCTGGCTGGTGGAAGCGGCGACCAATCTCGACGGCGGCTGCCCGGTGACCGCTCACCTGATCTACCGTCAATTGCGCCACGGACGCTATCTGTCACTCAAGCAGGCAGTGATGCGCGAACTCAAGATGGCACTGCAGTGCACGCGCCACCCGGATTTCGCCGAAGGCGTACGTGCGCTACTGGTGGACAAGGACAAGACACCACACTGGCATTTCGAATCCGTCTCGGCGGTGCCCACAGACTATGTCGACACCCATTTTCGCGCCCCGTGGGACGGCGACCACCCACTACGCGACCTGCCGGACGTCAAGCCCTGAACGCGAACGCTCCGTGCTAAACGCGCTCGGTTATCGCTAGGCGGACGATTTCCTCTCTATCCGCAGGTTACGCAGCTCGCCGAAGCTCAGTTGTTGTCCGATGCGTCGTATTGCGGCGCACGGGAACTACACCAATTCGTTAGACACCATCTACTTTCTATGGCTTTCAAGCAACACTTGTTTCATCGAAGCCATTGCTGCACACATAGTCACCATTGCCGCGACTAACTCGTGGTTCGCAAATTTAGCGACATCTTCTGACAGGGACTGAGGTTTGCCCCCGTTCTGTATTACGTAATTAACAAAGTCTGAAACTCTATCTTCTAGACCCTTCGAGCTTAGATTGTGCGCTAAGTCGTTACGGAGCTTATTTAGTTTTTTCGCAGCGACCCAAACCCACGGCATACCTTGGCTAAACGGGGTAAGCCCCTCCACTAAACATATGAGCTGATGGCATTGGAAGGACGTTCCATTAGGGCCATTTACTGCCTCTGGGAAACTCAGCTGAAACTGGAATATTTCGCGAAGCCAGTCTTCTATGAGCAAATGGCCCTTTAGTATTTGAAGATCCCGCTCGCCGTCTGCCGGAAAATGGTCGAGAAGCTTCGAGAGATCAGCTTTCGCGACTTCATCGTCCTCTAGGTTCATAGACTGCCTGACTATGGATAAGTCGCTCTAAGCTACGACTACGAAGCTAATACCTGCGGGCGTAATCACGACGAACAGCTGAGCACCAGTCCGCGCGCCCAGTCGGGCGGCAGTTTGGCGTAATCGGCGTTCTCGGGCTGCTCGTCGAAAGGCCGGCGCAGGATCGCGTGCAACCGCTCGATTTCGCTGTAGTCGCCTTCGTCGGCGCGGTCGATCGCGTGCTGAGCCAGATAGTTGCGCAGGATGTACTTGGGGTTGGTCAGACGCATGCGCTCGGCACGGGCGACATCGTCGGCGCCGGTGTTGCCGAGCCGCTCGCGCCAGCGCACTAGCCAGGCCGAAGCAGCGTCGCGATCGGCAAACTCATCGACGAAAGGCGCATCGCGAGCCTCGGGATCGGCCGATACGTGGCCGAGCGCGCGAAACGCGCGGGTGAAATCGGCGCCATCGGCGGCCATGGTCTTGAGCAGGCCGTCCACCAGCTCGCGATCTTCATCGCGTGCGTCCGGCAGGCCGAGTTTGGCGCGCATGCGCTGCATGTAGGCGGCGTCGAACACGCCGCGATAACGCTCCAGCAGTTTCTGGCCGATCTCCACCGCGGTATCGGGGTCGCCCGAAAGCAGCGGCAGGATGGCCTGCACGAAACGGCCGAGATTCCAGAGCCCGACATGCGGCTGCTGCTCGTAGCTGTAGCGCCCGCCGGCGTCGGTGTGATTGCAGATCCAGCGCGGGTCGAAACTGTCCATGAAGCCGTACGGGCCGTAGTCCAGGGTCAGCCCGAGCACCGACATGTTGTCGGTATTCATCACCCCGTGGCAGAAACCGACGGCCTGCCAGTCGGCGATGAGCGCAGCCGTGAGATCGATCACCCGCTCGACCCAGACGCGATAGCGCTCGGCCGCGTCGTCGATCGCCGCGATCTGCGGGAAATGCTCCTCGATCACGTGATCGGCCAGCGGCGCGAGCGCATCGAAGTTGCGGTTCTCGAACAGGATTTCAAAGCTGCCGAAACGCACCAGGCTGGGCGCGACGCGGGTCATGACCGCCGCATGTTCGACCGTCTCGCGATAGACCGGCGCGTCGCTGCCGACAATGGCCAGCGCGCGCGTGGTGGGAATGCCAAGCGCGGCCAGCGCTTCGCTGGCCAGATACTCGCGCACGGTCGAGCGCAGTACGGCGCGACCGTCGGCAAAGCGCGAGAACGGCGTCTTGCCGGCGCCCTTGAGCTGTATCTCGTAGGCCTGGCCACGGCGATTGCGCACGTCGCCGATCGTGATCGCGCGCCCGTCGCCCAGTTGCCCGGCCCAGACACCGAACTGGTGACCACCATAGCGATGCGCGACCGGCTCGCAGCCGCCCGGCAGGGCATTGCCGGACAGCGCCTCGGCATAGCCGGCGGCGCGTATGGCGTCTGCATCCAGATCGAGCAGGGCGGCCACATCGTCGTTGAAGGCAATCGGATAGGGCGCCGGCAGCGTGGTCGGCGCCTGGGCAAAAAACCATGGCTCGCCCAGCGCGGCCTGGCGGTTGATCCAGTTCAGCGCGAGGGCGCTCGCGGGCTGATCGGCGGTTGCTGCGTCGCTCATGCGTTCAACAATGGCGACGCGAACGCGCTCAGACAAGCGCGCCGCGCAAACGCGATATTAGCGGCCGTCGGCGGGCTGGCAATAGGTCGCATCCGGATCGCCGCTGCCATCGCGGATCGCCACCTCGCGCGACCCGTCACGGGCACGGCATTCCGCCTGGCGACGCTGGGTTTCGGCGCGCAGGCGCTCCTGTTCCTGCTCGTAGGTCTTGCGCGCGTTCTGCAGGCGCTCGATATCGGTGGACAGCGTGGTGTCCTCGCGATTGCTTGCGCCATCGGGGCGACGCGGCTCGCCGACCGCTTCGAAGGCATCGACCGGCTCGTCCAGCGGCCCCGGTTCGACGCGCTCGGGCTCGCTGGCGCAACCGGCCAGCAGGACACAGACGAAAACGGCGCTCCACAGCAGACCGCGCAGACTCGGATAGGACATGTCGTTCCCCCCAACGGCTTGAACCCCGAGTCTAGACCAAAAGACCGGCGCGCGGGGCGTCATTCGCCTGTCATGACGGCAGGTTACAAGGCAGGTTTGCTCCGAAGGCCTGTGCCCATGTTCGCTTCCGATGCCCGCCTGCTGTTGCGCCTGTGGTTGCGCGCGCCCCGCCGGATCGCCACCGCGGCGCCGAGCGGGCGTGCCGTGTGCAATGCGCTGATCGACGATGCCACGAACACGCGCGCCCGCGACGGCTGGGTGATCGAACTGGGCGCCGGCACCGGCCCCGTCACCCGGCAGCTGCTAGCACGCGGCGTCGGCGCCTCCCGCCTACTCGCGGTGGAGGCCAACCCGGCCCTGCATGCGCGGTTGTGCGAGCGCTTCGAGCCGCGGGTTCTAGCCTGCCACGACGCCACCGATCTGCCCACGCTGTTCGATCAGCGCGGCATCGACCGCGTAGCCGCCGTGGTTTCCACCCTGCCGATACTCAACATGCCGATCGCGGCCCAGCGGGCGATCCTCGACGGCTGTTTCGAGCGCGCCGGCACCGCGGCCAGTTTCACCCAGATCACCTACCTGCCGGGCTCGCCGGTACGCCAGCACCGACTCGCGGAATGGGGCTATCGCGCCGACGTCGCACGCTTTGTATGGTCCAACCTGCCGCCATCGACCATCTGGCGCTATCGCCGCGCCTGACCACCCGGACCCTGCAGGAACGCGGTAGCATGCGTGCCTTGCTTGCACGCATCTTTACCCCATGCAGAGTCTTCATGTTTCCCGGGTCTTCGAGGCCGATGCGGCCACGGTTTTCGACGTCATCTCCGACCACGCCGGCTATGCCAGCCTGCCCGGCGTGCGTCGCGCCTGGCTGCGCCGGACCGGCGACGCGCATCGCGACGGCGTGAACGCGGAGCGCGTGCTGGATCTGGGCCTGGCCCGGATCGTCGAGCGCATCACCGAGTACGAGCCCGGCAACGTGCTGGGGTATCGCATCATCGAATCGCCGCTGCCGATCGAACATGCCGGCGCGCGCCTGACCTTCGAACCGCTGCCCGGCCCGACCCCGCGCACCCGCGTGCACTGGCGTTCGCAGCTGCGCGCGAGCACGCCGCTGGTACAGGCGCCCGTGGCGTTCGCCATCGCGCGCCAGATGGCCTTCGCCTACGGTGTGGCGCTACGTATCTGGGCCCGCCGTCTGCGCTAGCGCGGCGGCGATCACGGCCGATCCTGCGGCGCGCGCTCGCGCAGGGCGTCGCGGATCTCGGTCAGCAGTGTCTCTTCCTTCGAGGGCGCCGGCGGCGCGCTCGGTGCTTCGGCTTCCTTGCGTTTGAGCGAGTTGATGGCCCGCACCACGAGGAAAATCGCGAACGCGATGATGACGAAGCTGATGATCGTCTGGATGAACACGCCGTAGTTGATCGTCACCGCCGGTGTCTCGCCCACGGCTTCGCGCAGCGTCAGGGTGAGATTGGAAAAATCCACGCCGCCGATCAGGATGCCCAGCGGCGGCGTGATGACGTCCGCCACGAGCGACGACACGATCTTGCCGAACGCCGAACCGATAACCAGACCCACGGCCAGATCGACGACGTTGCCGCGCACGGCGAACGCCTTGAATTCGCTGAAAAACCCCATGATCTACCCCCGATGAGAACAACACCCGGGTCAATCATAGCCTGCAGAAAAGCGAATCGGTAGCGCGCCTGCCCCGGGCTCAGTCCCAGCCGATCGATTCGTAGCCCTGCTCAGCCAGACAGCGGTTCACATAGGCGCGGTATACCGGCGCCGGGTCGTTACGATCGAACAGGCCGCGGATAAGCCCGGCGGTGGCGCCGCCGGCGGCGCCGGCCACCGCGCCACGCGCCGCGCTGCCGTAGATCGCACCCGCCACCGCGCCGCCGGCGCCGCCGACCGCACCGCTTTCGGCGGTGCGCCGGGCGACATTGCCCTTGGAATAATCCAGCCCGGCCGCCTCGGCGCGCTGCATGCAGCCTTCGATCGCGCGATCCCCGGCAACGTCGCCGCGCTGCTGCAGGGTCGAGTTCGGATACAGCACCGGCCGCTGGCTGGCACAGCCGACCAGCAACAGCGCGCCCAGGCCGGCGCCGATCAGGGGAGAGACAGTACGGGCCATGGCAATGCTCCTGGCGTCAGCCGCCGTAGGTCTGGCGCAGATAGCGCACGATATCCGACGATTCATACATCGCGGTGCCGGTGTTGGGGTCGATCAGGTAGGGCACCTGCATGCGCCCGGTAAGCTCGATCATGCGCTTGCGGTTGCGGCCTTGCACCGGCGTGTCGGGAAAGAACTTCGTCCGAACCCAGGGCGGGCCCATATCCGCCTTGACCGCCTTGCCCATGTTGCGCAGCACATAGGCCAGTTCGAGCTCGCACAGCGCTTCGCGCGCGATCCGCGAGAAGGGGCTGGATTCGAAGCTGTAGAGTTCGAGCAGTTCGCTCGGGCCGCTCCCGTTGGCGCCGCGTGCGCTCAAGCCGGCAAAACCGCGCAGCGCGGTGGCCGCATTGGCGCCGACCTGAGCCAGCGGGCCCGGCGATGCGGCGTTGCGATTACGCCCTTCGCCGTAGTTTTCGCGCAGATAGGCGATGATCTCCGACGACTCGTAGAGCGTGCGGCCCGTGTTGTCGTCGACGAGCAGCGGGAACTGCTGGCGGCCGCCGATACGCTCGGCTTCGGGGCGCCAGCGCGTGCCGCCGCGCGGACAGGGATGAATCACCGCGTCGAGATCGAGCTCGGTCAGCGTTTCACGCACCAGCCGACAGAACGGGCAGCCTTCGTATTCGTAGAGTTTGAGCATCTTTTCCGGTTGGCGGGACTCGCGGGCCGCCTGGGTGCCGCGCCAGCCCCGGGCGGTGCTGGCCAGCGTGGATGTGAGTGCATTGACGATCTGCATCGCGCATCTCGGTTTGGAAAACTGTGATTTTACGCATCTCGCCGACACGCACCTGAACGACGCACTTGTCGTGGTGGCCGGCGCTGACCAGAATCCGCCCCCGAACGCGCGAAATAGCTAGCACGAATCGGGCCGCATACCCTGTTTCAGCCGGTCCCGGCCCGTCGCCGCCGACCCGGCTGGCGGCTGCAGCGTTGCGCCGGTGGTTGACGGGCCGGCCGCGACGCGCCGAGCCGGGCCAGCGCGATAAAATAAGGCACGCAATGAACAAGCACGACTTCGATTACGATCTGCCGGCGGACTCGATCGCCCAGCAGCCGCTGGCACGGCGCAGCGCCTCGCGCCTGCTCACGCTGGGCCGCGACGATGGCCACCTGATCGACGGCGCGATCACCGATCTGCCGGATCGGCTCGCCGAAGGCGACCTGCTGGTGTTCAACGATACCCGCGTGCTCGCCGCGCGCCTGTTCGGCCACAAGCACAGCGGCGGCGCGGTCGAGGTCATGCTCGAGCGCATTCTCGACTCGCAGCGCATCTCGGCCAAGATCCGGGCGAACAAGCCGCCGAAACCGGGCGTCGGGATCGTCATCGGCGACACCACGCTCGAGGTCGCGGCCCGCGAGGGCGAGCTCTACACCCTCGCGCACGTCGCGGGCGACAGCATCGCGACGATGATCGAAGCCCACGGCCACGTGCCGCTGCCGCCGTATATCCGGCGCGAAGACACCGCCGGCGACCGGGCCCGCTACCAGACCGTCTGGGCGCGCCACGACGGCGCAGTCGCGGCCCCGACCGCCGGCCTGCATTTCGACGACGCACTGCTCGCCGCGCTCGCCGACAAGGGCGTGGACTTCGGCTATGTCACCCTGCACGTGGGCTCCGGCACCTACCAGCGCCTGCGCGAAGGCGACCTGGCCGATCAGCGCCTGCATGCCGAGCGGGTGCACGTCGACGACCGGCTATGCGCCCAGGTCGCGGCCGCCCGTGCCCGTGGCGGGCGCGTGGTCGCGGTCGGCACCACGGTGGTGCGCAGCCTCGAAAGCGCGGCGCGCCAGCCGCAGGCCGAGGGCCGTCTGCAACCGTTCGCGGGCGAGACGGCCCTGTTCATCAAGCCGGGCGACCCTTTCCACGTGGTCGATGCCATGCTCACCAACTTCCACGAGCCGCAATCGAGCCTGCTCATGCTGGTCTCGGCGTTTGCCAGCCGCGAAGCCGTGCTCAACGCCTATGAGCACGCCAAGACCGGCGGCTATCGCTTTCTGAGCTACGGTGACGCGATGTTCATCGGCTGACCCGGCCCAGGCCCACGCGCCGCACGAAGGCCTCGATAACGCTGTACAGGCCGAACGCCATCACGCCCAGACCGAGGATGCCGAGCAGGATCCGGCCATAGGCGCGCTCCTGCACCCAGATCATCACGCCCTCGATACCGCGCGCCTCGGAGGCATCCAGGGTGAGCGCCGCATAGATCACGAACGCCGCGATGCCCATGAACAGCAGCCCGCGGGCGGTAAGCCCGAAGCGGCTGATCGGATCGATCCAGCGCATCGCCCAGGCCGGCGCCTCGAACCAGCGCCGGAAACCGCCGGTCGCGCCCTTGTGGATATGGGCCACGCCCGCGCCCCCGACGATCAGACCGCCGGCCACCACCAGCCAGGGCCCGAACGGCCAGTCGAGGGTGCGCTCGACCGCGCGCTGCACCGGCTTGCCGCCGTTGCCGGCCAGGCGCATGGCGATCTGCATGCAACCGTAGGCCAGCGAAGCGTGCATCACCGAGCTGACCAGCAGCCCGATGCGCACCGCGAGCCCGCCCGGTTTCCAGCCGTGCTCGTCGACATCCAGCGTGGTCTGCACCAGGCGCCAGAGGCTGTAGGTGAGCAGGCCGGCGGCCAGCCCGAACAGCGCGATCTGGCCGCCGGCCTGGGTGCTGATCTCCTGCATGGCGCCGCGCACGTCGCGCGCTTCCTCGAATTCCATGGCGGCGTTGATCGCCAGCGCGCCCACGGTCAGATAGACCAGACCGCGCGCGCCGTAGCCCACGCGTGCGACCCAGCGCACCGTCGTGCGGGTGTAACTCATGACGGGTTCTCTCGGTATACTCGCCGCAAGCTTAAACTGCCTTGCCCCGCTTATGGCGCCCCTGCCGTTCTGGCAACTGCTGCTCGGTCTGATCTGTGTTCTCGTTGTCGGCCACGTGCTGTCCTGGTGGGCCTGGCGGGCGCTGGCGTTTTCCGGGCCCTGGGTGGGCCGCGGCATCACCGGCATGGCTCACCGCCGCAAGGCGCTGGCCTGGCTGCAGCGTCGCGCCCCCGCGACCACCCGCTTCATGGGCGCCCGGCTGACCGTGGAACGTTTCTCCGGGCTGCCGCTCACGCTGATCGCCGGCCTGGCGGTCTATCTCGTCTTTCTCGGCGCGGGCCTGCTCGAGGATCTGTTCGAAGGCGAAGAGCTCGTGCAGTTCGATCAGCACGTCAACAACGCGCTCGGTGTGCTGCGCGAGCCGACGTTTCTGAAGCTCATCGCCGGCATCACGTCGCTGGCGAACCTCGAAACGCTGATCGCGATCACCATCGTCGCCACCGGCTTTCTGTGGGCCCACCGGCGCTTTGCCTACATACCGGGCCTGCTGCTCACGGTGATCGGCTCGCAGACACTGACCTATATCGGCAAGTACGCCATCGCCCGCGACCGGCCCGACTTCCTCACCTTTGCCAGCGCCAGCACGCCGTCGTTTCCGAGCGGCCACGCGACCGGCGCGATCGCGGTCTACGGCTTCATCATCTACGCGATCGCGCGCGACATCCCGGGCGTGCGCCGGCGCTTCGAGCTGGCCTACTGGGGATGCGCGCTGATCGCCGCCATCGCGGCCAGCCGCGCGATCCTGTCGGTGCATTTCGCCAGCGATATCGCCGCCGGCCTGCTGGTCGGCGGGTTCTGGCTTCTCTCGGGTTTTGCGCTTACCGAGTACCTGCGCCAGCGGGCCGACATGCCCGGTCGATGACCCCTTCGTGGTAGATTGCGGGCGGTAACGAAAAATACCGACTCAGCATCACGAGGGGATGACGATGACTGCCAAACTATCACTCGGCTTTGCTGCCGGCGCGCTCGGCGGGCTGGCCACCGCGCTCACGATCTGGCTGTTCGGCCTGCTCGGCATCACCCCCGCGCTGGGCGTGAGCATCGCGCCGTCGATCGGGCCGAGCTTTCTTTACGGGCCGATCATCTGGGGCGGCATCTGGGGCTGGATTTTTTTGACCCCGCTCGCAGCCGGCCTGCCGCTGTTCGCGCGCGGCCTGCTGCTCAGCCTCGGCCCGTCGCTGGTGCAGTGCTTTGTCGTATTCCCGTTCAAGCTCGACGCGGGCGTGCTCGGGCTTGCCGTGGGCACCCTGACCCCGCTGTTCGTGCTGGTATTCAACGCGGTCTGGGGCCTGGTCACGGCCGCCACGCTGCGCGCCCAGGGCGGCACCGCACTGCCGGGCAACCGCTTCTAGCGTTTTCTCCGCCCGCCGTCCCCGCTGCGCGATCGCGCACCGGGGACGCTTTCACTGGCCGGCGTGTTCGGCTTCGTCGCGCTCGAACTGTTCCTCGAGTTCCTGGGCGGCTTCCATCACCAGCTTGGCGTAGCGGGTCTCGTCGTCCGCGGCTTCGTAGTGTTCGAAAAGCCGCTTTTCGTCGTGGCTGCGGAACAGCCGCTTCGCGCGGTCGACCTCGTCGGACTTGAAGCCCAGCATCTTCAGCGCGTCGCCAGCTAATTCCAGGCTGGAAAGAAACGTTTCGCGCTGGAGCACAGTGATGCCCAGATCCATCAGCTCGTAGGCATGCTTGCGATTGCGCGCGCGGGCGATGATCTTGAGATGGGGAAAATGCTCGCGCACCGTGCGTGCGGTACGTAACGAGGCCTCGCGATTGCCGATAGCGAGCACGAACAGACGCGCCTCCTCGGCCCTGGCGGCACGCAGCAGGTCCAGCCGCGAGGCATCCCCGTAGTAGACCTTGTTGCCGTACTTGCGTACGAAATCGACCTGGTCGGCGTTGATCTCGAGTGCCGTGAAGCCGACGTGCTTGGCCCGCAGCAGACGGGCCACGATCTGGCCCACGCGGCCGAAGCCGGCGATGACCACCGGATGCTCCGAGCCGTCGGGCGTATCGAAGGTCGGCTCGCTCTTCGGGGTGCGCCAGGCGTTGTACCAGGCGACGAGCTTCACGAACAGCGGCGTGACGACCATCGACAGCGTCACGGTTGCGACCAGCAGATCGGCCTCGGCCTGCACGAACAGACCACCCGCGACCGCGGTCGACAGGATCACGAAGGCGAACTCGCCGCCCTGCGGCAGAAACGCCGCCAGACCGCGCGATGCGCTCCAGCTCAGCCCCTGGCGGCGGCCGAGCACGAACAGGATGGCGGCCTTCACGCCGATCAGGCCGAAGGTGAGTCCGAGCAGGAACAACGGCTGGGCCGCGATCAAACCGAGATTGATCGACATGCCCACGGCGATAAAGAACAGCCCGATCAGCAGATCCTTGAACGGCTCGATATTGGCCTCGAGCTCGTGCCGGTATTCGGAATCGGCGAGCAGCACGCCGGCAACGAACGCGCCGAGCGCGACCGAGACGCCGGTGGCCTCCATGATCACCGCGGTGCCGACCACGATCAGCAGCGTCATGGCGGTGAAGATTTCGGGCATGCGGGTCGCGGCGACCAGCCGGAAGATCGGGCGCAGCAGGTAATGGCCGCCGACGACCATGGCCGCCATCACGGCCGCGATCTTGCTGGTTTCCCAGAGCGCGCCGAGAAAGCTCACCGACTCGCTGCCCGACGACAGCAGCGGCAGCAAGGCAAGGATGGGAATCACCGCGAGATCCTGAAACAGCAGGATGGCAAAGGCCGCGCGGCCATGCTTGGCGGTAAGTTCGCCGCGCTCGGCCAGCAGCTGCAGCGCGAATGCCGTCGACGACAGTGCAAGCGCCAGACCGGCCACGACAGCGGGCGCGAGCGGCAACTCGAGAAACAGCGACGCCGCGAGCGCGAGTGCGCCGGCCGACAACGCGACCTGCATGCCGCCCAGGCCGATGATGGCCTTGCGCAGCGCCCACAGGCGTTTCGGCTGCATTTCCAGGCCGATGATGAACAGCAGCAACACTACGCCGAACTCGGCGATGTGCAGGACTTCATCGACTTCGCTGATCAGCCCCAGACACCAGGGGCCGATGATCACGCCGGCGGACAGATAGCCCAGCACCGAGCCCAGCCCCAGTCGCTGGGCAATCGGCACGGCGATGACCGCCGCGGCCAGGAAAATCGCGATTTCTTCGAGTAACGGCTCCACACTCCACTCCCTTGCGACATGGCCCGTGATCGGACTTGTCAGGCATGATTCTAGCCGAGTACCCGGCGCCGAGGAGGCCCAATGTCCGCCCCGAAAATTCATCATCTGAACTGCGCCAGCATGCATCCGCTGGCCGGCTTTACGCTCGAACACCGCGGCCAGGCGCAAGATTACGCCGGGCTCGTGTGCCACTGCCTGCTGATCGAGACCGATGCCGGGCTGGTGCTGGTGGATACCGGCCTCGGCAGCGCCGACGTGGCCCAGGGCTGCCCGCGCCTGGGCGCCATGTTCAGCCATGTCGTGCGCCCCGCGTTGCGGGCCGAGGAGACGGCACGTCACCAGATCGAAGCGCTCGGCTTCTCGCCTGACGATGTGCGCCATATCGTGCTCACCCATCTCGACGTCGATCATGCCGGGGGCATCGGCGACTTCCCGAATGCGCGCGTGCACGTGCTGGCCGCCGAACACGCCGCTGCCAAGGCGCGCCGCCACGTCAAGGAACGCGACCGCTATCGCCCGGCCCAGTGGCAGGGTCACGATGACTGGCAGCTTTACGACGCCACGGGCGAGGCCTGGCACGGCTTCGACGCGGTACGCGCGGTGATCGACAACGATCCGGACATCCTGCTCGTGCCGGTCACCGGCCATACGCGGGGCCATGCCGCGGTTGCGGTACGCCACAATCAGGGCTGGCTGCTGCACGCCGGCGATGCCTATTTCCATCGCGACGAAATGGCCGCGAAGCCCTGTTGCCCCTTCGGCCTGCGCCTGTTTCAGGCCGCCGTTGGCGTGGACAACACGGACCGGCGCCGCAACCAGGCGCGGCTGCGCGAACTGGCGGTCGGCCATGCCGACGTGAATGTTTTCTGCAGCCACGATCCGGTCGAGTTCGCCCGCGCGAGCGGCCAAGCCCATCGCTGACGCCGGCGTGGACATGTCCCGACCCGATCAAGGCGGCTCAACACGAACGACAGACTTCGCCAACAAGAAGAACGACATGACCCGATACCGACCGTCAGACATTTGCGCGATCTTGGGGGACACGCCGTGACCGACACGCCGTTTTCGAACGAAAGCGACAGCCAGGGCCCGCGCGCCGGCACCATGGCCCGCCAGCAGGCGATCTATACGGGCGGCATGTCCGGCCAGAAGCCGGCCGTGCCCGTCGACTATGCCGCGCTCGAGGCCGCGGCCGAGCAGCGCATGTCGCGGGAAGCGTTCGCCTATATCGCCGGCGGCGCGGGCCGCGAGTCGACCATGAGCGCCAACCGGCGCGCCTTCGAGCGCTGGCGGATCGTGCCGCGCATGCTGCGCAACGTGGACCGTCGCGACACGGCCATCGACCTGTTCGGCCGGCGTCTGAACCAGCCCTTCGTGCTGTGCCCCATCGGCGTGCTGGAGATGGCGCACGGCGAGGCCGACATGGCGGTGGCCCGCGCGGCGGCCGCCCGCGGCGTGCCGATGCTGTTCTCGAACCAAGCCAGCCGACCCATGGAAGACTGTGCCGCCGCGATGGACGCGGTCACGCCCGGCGCGCCCCGCTGGTTCCAGCTGTACTGGTCGAAATCCGATGCGCTCGTCGAGTCGCTGGTATCGCGCGCCGAGGCCTGCGGCTGCGAAGCGCTAGTGGTCACGCTCGACACCACGCTGCTCGGCTGGCGTTCGCGCGATCTGGACATGGCGCACCTGCCGTTTCTGCTCGGCCAGGGCATCGCCCAGTACACCTCGGATCCGGTTTTTCGCGAAAGTCTCGCCGGCACCGAGGATAGCGGTCCGCGCCCGAAGATCACCACACGCACGCTACGCAACGTGCTTGCCGCCGCCCGGCATTATCCCGGTTCGAGCCTACGCGCGTTGACCAGCGGCGAGGCGCTGGCGGCGGTGCGTCAGTTCATCGCCACCTATTCGCGGCCGAACATCACCTGGGCCGATCTGGCCTGGCTGCGCGAACGCACGCGCCTGCCGATCGTGCTCAAGGGCGTGCTCGACGGCGCCGACGCGAAGCTGGCGGTGGAACACGGCGTGGACGGGCTGATCGTGTCCAACCACGGCGGGCGCCAGGTCGACGGCGCGCGCGCCAGTCTCGATGCCTTGCCCGAGATCAAGGCCGCCGCCCCCGATCTGCCGGTGATTCTGGACTCCGGCATCCGCGGCGGCGCCGATGTGTTCAAGGCGCTGGCGCTGGGCGCGACGGCGGTGGGGCTGGGCCGGCCCTATGCCTACGGGCTGGCACTGGCCGGCGAAACGGGCGTCGGCGAAGTGCTGGACAATCTCGCCGCCGATTTCGAGCTGACCATGGCCCTGGCCGGCTGTGCCGATATCGCGGCGATCCGGGCCGGCGAGACGCGCCTGGTGCGCGACGAGACCATCGCCGGCTGAGGCCGGGTCTCGGCACGGCAAGCGATGTTCGATTTCTTTCCCTGGCTGATCGGGCTGTCGATTCTGGGGCTGTTCTGGTGGCAGTCGCTGGGCGCGCGCTGGGCCGCACGGCGGGCGGCGCTCAGGGCCTGCGAAGACGCCGAGGTGACGTTCATCGACGAACTGGCCTTCCAGCGCCTGTCGTTCGCCCGCGGTACGCTCAAGCGGCGCTATCGCTTCGAGTTCTACCGCCGCGGCGATCGCCGCTATACCGGCTGGGTCGACATGCGCGGCCAGCGGGTCGAGCACGTGGAAATGGACCCGCACCCGTTCGGGCCCGATATGTCGTAAGCGCCCGGCGACTCAGGCACGCGGATCGCCGCGCCGGATCTGGTCAGTCCACGCCTGTTCGCTGATCACGCCTTCGTCCTCGGCACGACGCTGGTCGGCATCCGACAGCACGTCCTGCATGCCGTCGATACGCTTCCAGCCGGCCAGGGGCGCCTCGGCACCGGCGACCGGCACATAGGGCGAGGCCGCGACACGCCGGTAGCGATGGATATAGCGCGGGCAGTTCTGCCACAGGTCCTCGACCGCGACCCGCACCAGCAGGTCGGCGCCGGGCCATTCGTGGATGAGCGGGTCGTCGGCGCTGACGCTGGCCCGGCCCTGCACGCGCAGCCGATGCGGACGCTCGAAATCGATGAACAGCAGCCCGACCTGCGGATTCAACCGCGCGTTGCCCATCGACAGATACATGCCGTTGCCGTCGTAGTTGGGAAACGCCAGCGTGCGATCGTCGAGTACGCGTACGAAACCCGGCGCCCCGCCCTTGTGGGAGACCGTCGGCCGACCGTCCGGGTCGATCGTGGACAGAAAGAACAGATCGCGGCTTTCGATAAAGGCGCGGCTTTCATCCTCGATGACCGTGGCCGCGGCCACGGTCTCGATGCGATCGGCCAGCGCGCGGGTCCGGAAACGATCCTGAAGCGCGCGATGCGGTGCGCGGTAGAGTCGACTCATGCGGTGTCTCCAACGTCGCCCTCGGGCGATTCGTCGAGACTGGGCCGACCCCGGGCGCGGGTCAAATACGCGCTACAACGCCTTGCGCGGATCGGTCGCGGCGACCATCGGCTGATCTGCGAAGCGCGCCTTCAGGTCGCGCAGCGGCTCGTGGCCCGAGAAATCGAACAGCTCGCGCATCTCGGCCCAGTCGACGAGACAGAACAGGCACATGCTGGGGTAATGCCAGGCATCGAACGCGCCGTCGGCGGCCATGGCCGACAGGGCGTCGATGGAACGCGCGATACGCTCGTGCTGCAAGGCGTAGAAGTTGATGTCGCGACTCGTATCCAGCCCGGAACGCTTGGACAGGGCGATGGTGACCATCGAATCGTTGGCGGCGTCGATCAGGGTGAGCTGATTCTCCTGCGCCCAGTCCGGGCGCTCGAGGCCCAGCTTCGCGGTGAGATAGCGGGCGATCACGCGCGAGTCGTAGATCGACTGGCCATCGTCGTCGATGAGCATCGGGATCTTGAGCGCCGGATTGTGCTTGCGCAGTTCGTCGCGGTCAGCGCCGTAGATATCGAGGCTGGCGAACTCGTAGTCGGCATCCCCCAGGAGCAGGCGCGTGCGCCGTACGTAGGGAGAGGTGCCTGAACCCAGCAGTTTCATGTCGCGTCTCGGCAAATGAAATGATCACCGCGATTCTACGTGCGCCCGACGGCCGCTCACAGCTAGACTTTTGTGCCGTGAACCTCAGCCGGACAGGCCGCGATGAACTCGAACCCCGAAGCCGACATCACCCTGCGCTTTCTCGCCGAACCCTCGGACGTGAATTTCGGCGGCAACGTGCACGGTGGCAACGTGATGAAGTGGATCGATCATGCCGGCCACACCTGCGCGGCAAACTGGAGCTCGGCGTATTGCGTAACGGTATACGTCGGCGGCATCCGGTTTCTCAAGCCGATCAGCGTGGGCGATCTGGTCGAACTCAAGGCCGAACTCATGCACACGGGACGCACGAGCATGCATATCTCGGTGAGCGTGCACGCCCGTAACCCGCGCGACCCGCAGCGACGCTTCACGACCCACTGCATCCTCGTGTTCGTGGCCCTGGACGACCAGGGCAAACCGCAGCGCATTCCCGACTTCGTGCCCGACTCCGACCACTCGAAGCGACTCAACGCCTATGCGAAACGCATGATCGAACTGCGTGAACAAATGCAGAGCGAAGCCCAGGCCTTTCTGACCGAGATGGATGTCTGACCGCCATGCCGCAGACGCGAAGCCATGGCGCACCAAGGCCCCGGCCGCGTCGCCATGGTTCGACAAGCGCCGGCATGCTGTAATCTGTAACCCTCGAATCCGCGTGTGCGGATCCGGTTTCGCCAGCGGGGGCTGCGAGGCGCGGCGAAAGGCAAACACGAACAGGGGCCGGGCCGTTGCGCGCGGGGGGGAACCCTCTTCCATGCCGCCTGTCTTGTCTTTCGAGTTTATGAAGAGCGAGCCATGAATCGACGCAATCTGCTGAAGGCCTCCCTGGCCCTGACTTCCCTGGGCCTGCCGGCCTTTCCGCTTCTCGCCCGCACGCTGGGCGAGGACTCTCCCGGCGAACACTTCGACTACGCCTGGCTCAAGCAGCGCGCCAAGGCGCTGGCCGACAAGCCATACAAGTCGCACGTTGAAAACCTGCCCGATACGCTGGCGAACCTGCAGCCGCTCGACTATCAGAAGATCCGCTACGACCGGAAAAAGGCCCTCTGGCACGGCCATTCCGAGTTCGACCTGCGCATCAACTTCTTCCATGTCGGCATGCAGTTCGACGTGCCGGTACGCATGCATTCCGTCGACCCGAAGACGAATACGGCGCGCGAAATCCATTTCCGCCCCGAGCTGTTCGACTACGACAACTCGGGCGTCGATACCGGCCAGCTGCAAGGCAAGGATCTCGGCTTTGCCGGCTTCGTGCTCGCACGCAATCCGCATTCCGAAGTCATCGACGAGGCCGGGGCGTTTCTGGGCGCCAGCTATTTCCGCTTCATCGACGAGAACAAGCAGTACGGCATCTCGGCGCGCGGCCTGGCGGTGGATACCGCCACCGACGATACCGAAGAATTCCCGGACTTCACCGAGTTCTGGTTCGTACAGCCCGACAACGACAACCGCCGGGTCACGGTCTACGCGCTGCTCGACTCACCGAGCGTGACCGGCGCCTACCGTTTCGATATCGACGTGCAGAAGAAAGGCACGGTCATGGATGTCGACATGGTGATCTTCACCCGCAAGGACATCGAGCGCCTGGGCATCGCGCCGATGACCAGCATGTTTCTCAAGGGCACGAGCCAGCAGCAGGCCCGCGACACCATCCATCCGCAGGTCCACGACTCGGATCGGCTGGAGATGTGGCGCGGCAACGGCGAATGGGTCTGCCGCCCGCTGTTCAACCCCAAGACGCTGCAATACAACGCCTTCCCCGACGAGAACCCGCGCGGTTTCGGGCTCGTGCAGCACGACCACGATTTCGACAACTACCGCGACGACGTCGCCTGGTACAACCGCCGCCCGAGCCTGTGGGTGGAACCGACCAGCGACTGGGGCGCCGGCGAGATCGCGCTGGTGGAACTGCCGACCGTGGGCGAGACGGTGGACAACATCGTCTCGTTCTGGATCCCGGAAGAGCCGGTCAAGGCCCACGATCACCTGCATTTCAGCTACAAGCTGCACTGGTTGCCGCTGCCGCCGGTCGGGCCGACGCTCGCCCAGGTGGAAAAAACCTGGTCGGGCATGGGCAACGTACCGGAAGGCTGGATTCCCGGGGATCGCTCACCCGAGGAGTATGCCCGCCGCTTCGCGGTCGATTTCGTCGGCGACCCGCTGGACGACCTGCCGGAAGACACCCAGGTCGAGGTCCAGGTCGACGTCTCGCGCGGCAAGCTGGGCATGGTCCAGGCCCGCCGCTTCGAGCCGATTCAGGGCTACCGGGCGATCTTCGACTGGGTGCCCGAAAGTGATTCCGACGAGGCGGTCTCGATCCGGCTGTTCCTGCGCGCCGGCGATCGGCCGCTGACCGAAACCTGGCTCTACCAGTGGGTGCCGCCCAAGTCCGAGGAACGCTATTACTAGCCGCGCACGGCGAGGGCCGGCTTGAGCGGCACGCTGCTGGCTCTGGCCTGGCGGCTGCCGCTGATCCTGCTGACCCTCGCGGGCGGGGGCTGGGGCGCGTTGGCGCTGCATTTTCGCGGGCCCGACAACGGCTTTGTCCGTAGCCTGCTCATCGCGCTGTGGCTGCTGGCGGCGCTCGCCAGCATCGCCGCCTTCATCCTGCCGCGCGCCCCGGACGTGTTCTGGCTGGGGCCGGGCGTGTTCGCGCTCGCGATCCCGGCGTTCGCCGGCTGGTGGCACGGCATTCAGCCCCGCCATGATCGCGACTGGGCGCCCGACGTGGCGCGCCTGCTGGATGCCCGTATCGACGGCGATACCGTCACCCTGCACAACGTGCGCAACTTCGACTGGCGCAGCCGCGGCGATTTCGACGCCCACTGGGAAACGCGCCGCTACGATCTGTCCACGCTGCGTTCCGCCGATCTCATCGTGTCCTACTGGATGGGCCCGGCCATTGCCCACACGCTGGTCAGCTTCGGTTTCGAGGACGGGCGTCACCTGGTGTTCTCGGTCGAGGTCCGGCGCACGCGCGGCCAGGAATTCTCGGCGCTGGGCGGCTTCTTTCGTCAATCCGAGCTGGTGCTCGTGGCTGCGGACGAACGCGACATCGTGCGTACCCGCAGCAACGTGCGCGGCGAGCAGGTGTATATCTACCCGGTGGCCATGCCGCCGGCCGAACTGCGCTCGCTGTTCGCCGCCTATGTGGACGAAGCCCGGCAACTGCGGCACGAGCCGCGCTTCTACAACACGCTGCTGTCGAACTGCACGACGATCGTCTACGACATGGTCAAGCGCATCGTGCCCGGGCTGCCCTGGGATCATCGCCTGCTGCTGTCGGGCTATCTGCCGGATTACATCTACGACCTCGGCGCCCTCGACACGCGTCGCCCCCTGGCCGAGCTCAAACGGCGCGGCCATATCAACGACCGCGCGATCGCTTCCGATGTCGCCGGCCAGGCCAGCCCGGCGTTCTCGGCCGCCATTCGCGAGGGCGTGCCGACGCTGCCGGCCCACACCGCCGACTAGGGCCTGTTAACGCTAACGACATCGCCGCGACGCGGCTGCTGCCGGCTCGGGCTGGCCAAACACGCGCATGGCGCGCAATGATGAAGCCGTGCGCGTTATCGCCTTCGGAGCCCGCCATGTCGACACGCTGGTCTGCCGCCGCCTGTTTTGTCCTGCTGCTCTACGGCGCCTGCGGGATCGCGCTCGCCGAGACACTCGAGCCGTCGCCGGCGCTGTCGCCGACCGATGTCGTGCGCGCCCAGCTTGTGGCTCTGCGCGATGACGACCGTGCCCGCGGCGCACGCCGCGCCTTTCGCTTCGCCTCGCCGACCAACCGGCGCACCATCGGCAGCGCGGCCGATTTCGCCGCCGTGCTCGAACGCGGCTATGCCGACATGTTCACCCAGACCCGCGCCCGCGTGCGCCTGCAGAAACGCGACGGCGGCCAGGCACGCGTTCTGGCGGAGCTCGAGCAGCTCGACGGCCGCCAGAGCGCGTATGTGTTCTTTCTCAGCCGACAGGCCGGTGGCGACTGCGAAGACTGCTGGATGACCGACGGCGTCTATCCCCTGGAGCCCGCCCACGACGCGCCGCTCTACAGCATCTAGCCCGTAGCGGCGGCTTCGCGATAGTCGGTACAGGCTTCGCCCTGATCGACCGCGATCAGTGCCTCGACCGGAAAACCCAGTGCCTGGGCACGGCCGACGAACCGGGCCCGCTGGGCCGGGTCGAGGGTCGGCGTGCGGGCCAGCAGCCACAGATAGTCACGGTCATTGCCGGCGACCAGCGCGACCCGGTAGTCCTCATCGATCGCGAGCACGTTGTAGCCGCCGTAGAACGGACCGAAGAAACTTACCTTCAGGCGCGCCACCGCCTTATCGCCGGTGAAATAGGCCTGGCCCACGGCCTCGCTCACCTCGCCCGCGGCCAGGTCCACACCGCGATTGACCACCCGCAGACCGCCATCCGCGCGCCGTGAATAGGTCACCGTGACACAGTCCAGACCCTGCTCGAAACCATGATCGAGCCGCGCGATTTCATACCAGCGGCCCAGATAGCGCTGCACGGAGAAATCGTGCACCGCACGCGTGTTTTCGGGCAGGCCGGCACAGCCGGCAAGTACGCACAGCAGTGCGAGAGCGGGGGCGACGCGAACAGGGCGCACGAACATCGATAGGATCCACATGAACAGGGGGAGCACGATTGTAACCGCCGGTACCGGCCACGCCGATCGTGTCGACCCGTGCGCTCACCCTCGCCGCAGGAAGGCTTCGATCTCGTCGATGCGATCGCCCGCGTCCCGATAGCCGATATCGATGAGCGCACGGGTATACCCCGGATCGAACAGCAGATAGCTGGTGAGGTCGGCGCTTTTCGGGTCGGGCGTGCCGAGCACGTCGAGCATGAAGCGCACGGACGCCGGCATGCGCCGAACCTGAGCGCTGGCGATCTCGGCGAAATCCTGCGACGGCGTGATCACCAGCGGCTCGATCAGGCGCATGGGCTCGCTGATGTCGTGCCGGACATCGGCCGGCGGCGAACCGTCGCCGGTGTAGGCCTGCACCAGCTCGTTCATGCGCATCAGATGATCGATATCGGCGTCGAGATGGTCGAGAAAGATCGCGTTCAGAAACACGCCGCAGATCTGCGACAGCGGTGGTCGCGGCAGCAGCGGGCCGGGGCGGGCGCGATCCGGGTCGGCGGCTTCCACATGGCTGGCCAGCTCGGTCTCGGTGAGCGCCTGCTCGCTCTCGCGGCAACGGATACCGATGGCCAGCACGCGTTCTGCGCCGAGCCGGATAGCCGGGCTCAGCGGGTTGGTCAGGCGCATCGCGCCGTCGCCGAACCAGGCCATGGAACCGCCGGTATTCAGCGCGACCGGTGGAAACACCAGCGGAATGGACGCGGATGCACAGACATGATCCACGCTGATGCTCGCCGGCAGGGCAATACGCCGGCTCTTGCGCCACAGCGGATGACGCGGGCGCCCCTGAATGAAGGTATAGGACTTGCCGGAGTGATAGCCGGTCGCCGTGATCGCCAGCGCATACAGCCGCCGCTGTTCGATCGCGCGCCGAATACCCAAGAGCGGCAGCTCGCGCGCCAGCAGAGCGCGCAGCGGCGCGGCGTCGAGCAACGCCTGAACACGGCCGGCGCCCAGCAGCGGCCCCAAGGCCGCGTCGCGCAACAGGCGGCTTGCATTGCGTGCCAGGGCACGCAGGTCGGTGCGATAGACCTGGGATGCGGTGAGGTTGGCCCACAGCCCGGCCAGTGCTTCCGTGGCCTCGTGAAAGCGCTCGCCCCGGGCGGCGAGGGCCGCGCCGTTGATCGCCCCGGCCGATGCACCGGCGATGATGTCGAATGGCGCCGGCCGGTCACGCAGGCCGGGTACCTCCCCGATCCGCTTGAGCACGCCGGCCTGATAGGCGCCGCGCGCGCCGCCGGCAGTCAATGCCAGGGCGTTGAGATCGGACGGCGCGGCCGGGTGGCGCACAACGCGCGCGCTCATCGCCGCCGCCCGGCGACCCGACGCAGCGGTGCGTAATCACGAACGAAGGCGAAGGCCATGGCTGTTCCTGCGGCGCGGGCGCCGCCTGTGACGTACTGCCCCGGCGATCAAGCAAGGAGGGTGCCAGCCGCAATCGACGCGATACGCGTCAGGCGTGCGGGCGGCCGGACTCGAGCGGCTGGGGATAACCCTGGGTGCCCGTGCGCGCGACCCGGTCGCGGCCGTCGTTCTTGGCCCGGTATAGCGCGTGATCGGCTGCATGTATCAGCAGGTCGATATCCGCCGGCGTGCCCGCCTCGGGGCGATAACTGGCGACGCCGACGCTGATGGTGAGCACCAGCGGCTGGCTGTCGTCCGCACGCACGCCGTTGAAGGGGCGCTCGCGCAGGGCCACGCGCATTCGATCCGCCATGCTGAAGGCCGCGTTATCGGTCGTATCCGGCAACAGCACGACGAACTCCTCGCCACCATAGCGCGCCATGAGATCGCTCTTGCGCATGAACGGCTCCAGCGTTTCCACCACATGACGCAGGGCGGCGTCGCCTACCGCGTGGCCATAGGTATCGTTGATGCGCTTGAACCGATCGATATCGATGAACAGCAGACTGGCCTGGCGATTGCCACGCTTATGGCCTTCCAGGATGCGCGCGCCCTCGACGATGAAGTAACGCCGATTGGCAAGGCCGGTCAGCCCATCGGTGACGGCCAGCGTCTCGACCTGCCCTCGATAGACGAATACGCGCCAGTAGAGATATTCGCAAAGCACCAGAATGGCCACGATCGGCGCGAAGCCAATCCAGACATAGGCGTTGTAGACCGCCCAGTTCAGCCCGGCCGACAGCCCGAGAGGCGCGACGGCCATGGGGAAGATCGAGATCACGGTCAGTACCAGCACCGCGAAGCTGAACGGCTGGCCGGCCACGAGAAACGGCACGAAGATGAAGAAGTACAGAAAGCCGCCCACGCCATAGGCCGGGCCGTTGTCGAGCAGGCCCAGAATCGCGATGAACGTGGCCGACACGGCCAGCGGCGTCAGCAGCGCGGCCGCGCGCGACATGGGCGAATGCAGGTGCTTCCAGCTGGCGACACACCAGACCAGCACCGCGGCACACTCGGTTAAACGCAGCCACACCGCGCGCCCGGCATTCACCGGGTCGATGGCGTAGTCCCAGATGATGATAAAAACCAGAAACACCGCGGTGATCAGCAGTGCAACGCGCGTGAACACGCGAAAATCCTCCGCCTTGGCGGCCAGATAGTCCGGCGCGTGGACCGCGTTCACCCACACGAACAAGGCACGATAGTGCGCACGCAGGCGAGACGAAACGCTCGATTCGTGCATTGCCATGACGCCATCCCCGTCGCTTGTCGCGACCCGTCGGGCCCCCGACCCTACGTCTGCATTTTACCCGCCGCGCGACAAAGCGCGACTACTGCGCGGTGCAGCCATGCACCGGCCGGCCCGACCGCCCCGATCAGGCGCCAGCGCCGTCGAGCCGCTTGTACATCACGAATGCATCCACTTCCCCTTCGACGGGGTGGCGAAACGCACCCGGCAGACGACCGACTACGTCGAAACCCAGCCGCTGCCAAAGCCGCAAGGCGGCGGTATTGGTCTCGACGACGAGGTTGTACTGCATGGCCCGAAAACCGTAACTCACGGCCTCGCGCTGCGAGTGTTCGCACAGCGCGGAGGCCACACCGCGCCCGCGCGCCTTCGCATCGACGATATACCCACAGTTGCAGACATGGTTGCCGAGTCCCGGCTGGTTCGCCTTGAGGAAATAGCTGCCCAGCAGGGTGCCGGCCTCTGCATCGACGGCCACGAACGTCGCCACCGGCTGCTCGACCCAGACCGCGCGGGCCTGGGCCTCGGTGATGTCGGGGGGATAACTGTATGTCTCGCCGGCGCGGAACACCGGCGCCATCAGCGCCCAGAGGGCGGGCCAGTCGTCGTCCTTGAAGCGTCGAATGGCGGTCATGTCGTCTCGCTTTGCGCGGCACCGCCACTGTGGTCGATCAGGCAGCCGGGCGCGCCCTGTTCGAACAGCGCCCGGAGATCGTCGGGGATGGGGGTCTTGGCGAACGGTTCCGTGGTCATGAGCACATAGATCGCCTCGGCCCGACACAGCGGCGTGTCGTCGTCGGCGCGCAGGATGTCGTATTCCAGCGCAAACGAGGTGCGCCCGACATGCAGTACCCGAACGCGCACGTCGAGCACGTCATCGAAATGGGCCGGCGCCTGCCATTCGAGGCTCAGCTTGACCACCTGATTATCCAGCCCGCGCGCCAGCAGCTGGCGATAGTCGCGCCCGAGCGCACGCATGAACTCGGTCATCGCAAGATCGACATAGTCCGCGTAGCGGGCGTTGAACACGACCTGCTGGGCATCGCATTCGTTGTAGCGCACGCGAAACCGGTAACGAAAGGCGTCGATACTCATGGCATGGTCCGGCATGGGGCGTCGTATCCGAACGGGCGGGATGCGGCGCCGAAGGCATGAAAGGTTGCGTCGTTCTGGCCGGGCAGATTATCAGGCTCGACGACGCACCGCCCAGACGAGCACGCCATGGACAGCAGCATGATTCGACAGGCGATTTACGGCACGGCGGCGCCGATTCCGGCGACCCATCGCTACGCCGACGACGGCCGCACGCCGAACAGCCGGCATCCGGTACTCGTCTATCAAGGCAACGGCAAGGCCACCGGCGGATTGGCCAAACGCCTGGAAACACTTTTTGCCGCCAACGACTGGCCGCCGCAATGGCGTGGCGGGGTGTTCGGCTATCACCACTACCACTCGGTGTCGCACGAGACACTGGGGGTGGCCTGCGGCAGCGCCACCCTCATGCTCGGCGGCGAGCAGGGCGAAAGCCTTGCAGTCACCGCCGGCGACGTGCTCGTTCTGCCAGCAGGTACCGGCCACTGCCGTATCGACGCCAGCGCCGATTTCGAACTGGTCGCGGCCTACCCGCCCGATCAGCAGGACTGGGATCTGTGCCGCCCGGGCGACACCGACCACGCCGCGGCCTGCGCGCGCATCGCCGCCGTTGCGATACCGCCGCAGGACCCGGTAACCGGCACCCACGGCGCGCTGACAATGGCCTGGCGCTAGACCCATTTCATCCGGCCGCTGTCGATACGCGCGGCGTGGATGCAAAATACAGCGCTCGGTTTCGCCCTCTCGCGACCCAGGAGTGCCGCATGGCCTTGCAGAACGACCTCACCCGACGTCTCGGTATCGAACATCCGATCATTCAGGCGCCCATGGCCGGTGGCACCACAACGCCGGAGCTGGTGGCCGCGGTATCGAATAGCGGAGGCCTCGGGTCGATCGGCGCCGGCTACATGGCGCCCGACGCCATCGCCGAAGCGATCGACCGTACGCGCGCCCTCACGAACCGGCCGTTCGCCGTCAACCTGTTCATTCCCGGCGCATTTTCGATCAACACGGACGCGATCGAACAGGCCAACGCACGCCTGGATCGGTTCCGCGACGAACTGGCCATCGAGCGGCCGGAACCGCCGACACGCTACGCCCCGCCGTTCGACGACCAGTTCGAGGTGGTGGCCCAGGCCGGGGTCGCGGTCTTCAGCTTCACGTTCGGCCAGCTCGACGCCGCGCGCATCGCCCGTCTGCAGGCCGCCGGTACCGTCGTCATCGGCACCGCCACCACGGTCGCCGAGGCGAGAGCGCTGGCAAACGAGGGCGTCGACATGATCGTGGCCCAGGGCAGTGAAGCCGGCGGCCATCGCGGCACGTTCCTGGGCACCTTCGAGCAGGCGCTGATCGGCACCATGGCGCTCGTGCCCCAGGTGGTGGATGCGGTGGACGTGCCGGTGATCGCCTCGGGCGGCATCATGGACGGCCGCGGTCTGGCCGCCGCCACGGCGCTGGGCGCGCAGGCGGCGCAAATGGGCAGCGCATTTCTCACCTGTCGTGAAAGCGGGGCCAAGCCGGCACACAAGAAAGCACTACTCGACGCGGGCGATCGCGCCACGGTCGTGACACGCGCGTTTTCCGGCAAGCCGGCGCGGGGCCTGGCCAATCGCTTCATCACCGAGATGGCGCCGCTGGAACCCGAACTGCCGGACTATCCGGTACAGAACGCCTGGACCAAGGACATCCGCGCGGCGGCCGGCAATGCCGAAGACGACGCCTTCATGTCGCTCTGGGCCGGGCAGGCCGCCGCACTCTCGCGCGACCGGTCGGCCGCCGAATGCGTGGAGACGGTGATGGCCGAATACACGCAATGCCTGGCGCGGCTGCACCATAGCTAGACGACACGTTTCACGGGAAACCGCCTGTAATCAAACGCCTGGGAGGCCGAGCGGTGATTTGCGAAACCGAGATGCCGTATCTGAAACGCTGTGTGGACCTCGCCGCCGAGGCGCTGGCCGCCGGCGACGAACCCTTCGGCTCACTGCTGGTCGACAGCCAGGGCACCGTACGCGCCGAGGACCGCAATCGCATCGCCTCGGGCGACGCCACCCGCCACCCCGAGTTCGCGCTGGCACGCTGGGCCGCGGCCCACATGAGCGCGGCAGAACGCGCTTCGGCCACGGTCTACACCTCGGGCGAGCACTGCCCCATGTGTGCGGCGGCCCACGCCTGGGTCGGGCTGGGGCGGATCGTCTATGCCAGCTCCTCGGCCCAACTCGTCGCCTGGCTGACCGAGTTCGGCGCGCCGCCACCGCCGGTCACGCCGCATCCGATCAGCGCCATCGCGCCGCAGGTAATCACGGAGGGCCCGGTCGACACGCTGGCCGCCGAAGTGCGCGCACTGCATGCGCAACGCCACACGCCGGGCGCGTAACCGGGGCTGTCGACGCCGTTGTCGCCGCTGCACTTTGGCCGCCTGCGGCCGATACCAGGACGGGGAGAACATAAAGCGCCCGGTGCGGCTCGATAACGCCCGGCAGCGACCACCGGACCCGCACGCCGGGCACGGGACGCAGGCGCAAACCGGAATCAATCGACGTGAAAAGATCGGCCGCGAAGGCGCAGCAGGCGCGTTCCCGCTACGCGATAACCGCGCTGTTCGGTGAATTCGCCGATCGCACCACCGAGCAACGCTACCGCGAGAGCGTGGAACACCGGCTCGCGCGGCACTTACGCCATGTGCTGGGCGTATGGGGCGCGCTGTGGCTCGCGTTCAGTCTCAGCGATTATCACCACTTCGGCCTCGGCCCGACCTATTTTAGCCTGCTCGGCTGCCGCATGGCCTTCGTGGCGCTACTCGTGGCCTGCGTGGCGTGGATACGCCGGCGTCCGGGGCTGGCCACCCACGGTGGCCTGGTGACGACCCTCGCCCTGCTGGGCTTCACCCAGGTGTTTTCGGTTTATTTCATGAGCGACGACGACGAGATCCGCTGGCTCGCGGCCGCCACCGTCGTGTTCCTGATGGGCGTATTCGTGTTTCTGCCCAACCGCACAGTGCTATCGGCCACGGTGGCTCTCTACGGCAGCATCGGCACGCTCGTATGCGTGGGTATCAACATCAGTGAAACCAGTGCGTTGCGCATGGGCATTCTGGCGCTGATGCTGCTCATGCCCTGCATCGCGGGCGGCATGGCCTCGTATCGGTTCGAGATCGTGCGGCGCGGCGAGTTCGCTGCCCTCGAACAGGCCGAGGCCGAGATCGAGCGCCGCCGTGCCCTCGAATCCGAGTTGCGCCGCCAGGCACGAACCGACCCGCTCACCGGCGCCAGCAACCGACGCGACTACGAGGCGCTGTTTGCCCAGGAGAGTCGCCGCGCACGCCGTTACGGCCGGCCGCTGTCGGTCTGCGTGCTCGATGTCGACCACTTCAAGCACGTCAACGACACCTACGGACACGGCGCCGGCGATACGGCGCTGATCCACGTCGCCGATATTTGCCGCACCGAGATGCGCGGCGCCGACCTCCTCGGGCGCATCGGCGGCGAGGAATTCCTGTTGATCCTGCCGGAGACGTCACGGGACGACGCTGTCGAATTCGCCGAACGTCTGCGGTTGCGGCTGGGAGCCGCGACCATCCAGACCGGCGCACACGTCTTTCAGATTACCGTGACCCTGGGCGTGACCGCGCTCACCGCCAGCGACCAGGACATCACCGACCTCATCCATCGGGCGGACGGTGCGCTCTATGCCGGCAAGGACGGCGGGCGCAACCAGGTGCGTTGGGCCTAAACGACGGCCGTCTTCAGTCGCGCATGTCCAGACGCAGTTTCTGGATGACCGCCGTACCGTCGTCGACAACGCGCAACGTGGCACTTTCGCGCAGGTCCACCGTGCGCGCATCGGCCTCGGCCCCGAAGCGCTCGCGGATCTGCGAAAACGCCAGCACGCCGTCGGCGCCCACGTGCAGTTCGGGATCGTCTCGCCGGTAGGCATAGGCCTCGGCCTGTGCGAAGGTGTCGCGCCATAGCGCCTCGTAGTCGGCGCGCGCAAGGCGCCTCCAGCCCGCGTCGCCGGGCAGGCGCACGTGGATTTCCGCGTCATCGGCGATCTGACGGGTGATGCCGGCGGCATTCTGCGCGCGCGCCGCGCGATCCACAGCCGCCAGCGTCGCCAGCACCGCGCGTCGCCGCGCCTTCTCGACTCCCGCTTCGGCCGCCGGGCCTTGGCCGCGATCCGCCAGAAACCGCCGGGCCCGCGGGTCGTCGCTGTTCCAGGCGGCGATGCGTATCCACTCCAGGCCCGCCAGGTGCGCGCCGCGGCGATAGAGCCGGCGCCCGAACATCCATTGCGCCTGCGCGTTGCCGCGCTCGGCCGCCGCGCGATACCAGCGATCGGCACGAGACGAATCGGTCGGCGTGCCGCGGCCCGTGCGATAGGCATCGGCAACACGGTACATGGCGTGGGCATCGCCCTTGCGGGCGGCCTTCGTGTCCCAGTACAGCGCCTGCTCGTCGCTACGCCGTCCGCCCTCGCCGTTGGCGTACATTCGGGCGAGATGGGTCATGCCCGCGATGCTGTGGTGTTCGGCAAGCGCACGATAGCGTTTGCGGGCGCGCACGAAATCGCCTGCCTCATACACTGCGTGGGCCGCACGCAGGCGCGCCGTGTCGCCGGCCATCGGTGGCGCGTCGGACGCCGGGCCGTCGAGCCCGGCCGGCTGCGCGCCGACCGACAGAACGGCTGCCCAGAGCAGCAGGAGCGCAGCGAAAATCCGCCCGAACAATACGCAGCCAGCGCGCATGGCATCCCCCACGAGCCGCGCGACGAAAACCGCGCGGTTGTATCTCAGACCCGTCCCATGTGGAGATTAGCAGTGCCGCGACCGCGGCGGGGCATGCGCTGCCTGCAGCCGGCCCCGTCTCAGCTCTTTTCGTTGAACATCTGGATACGGCCCCCGTCGACGACCAGGTCGTGACCGTTAACGAACGACGCCTCGTCGCTGGCCAGAAACACCGCCGCGTTGGCGATATCCACCGCGTAACCCGAGCGCGGCAGCGGCGTGGCCTGGGCAAGATTGCCGGTGAGCTTGTCGAGCTTGGCGGCATTCTCTTCGTCGGACAGGGTCTGCGCCCGCGCCGAGCCGCCCCAGAAGATCGGCGTAGCGATGGCACCCGGGGAAATGGCGTTCACGCGGATGCCGTATTCACCGAGTTCCACGCTGGCGATGCGGGTGAAATGCGCTGCTGCCGCCTTGGCGCCGGAATACAGATAGCCGCCCTGGCTGAGCCGGTGGCCGGCGATGCTGGCGTTATTGATGATGCTGCCGCCGCCGCTGCTCTTCATCACGCGCGCGGCATGCTTGATACCGAAGGCCACGCTGCCGGCCAGCAGCCGCATGAAATGATCGAAGCTGGCTTCGTCGATCGTTTCCGCCGTGCTGCGCTCGCCGGCGCCGGCGTTGTTGAACAGGCAGTCCAGCCGGCCGAAGCGTTCGACGGTGGCATCGATGAGGGCCGCCATCTCGTTTTCGTTGCTGACGTCGGTTCGCATGAAGGCGACCTTGTCGCCGAGTTCGGCGGCCAGCGCCTCGCCCTTGTCCACACTGCGGGCGGCAAGCATGAGCGTGGCGCCTTCCTCGGCGAAACGACGGGCCGCAGCCTCACCGATGCCGCTGGTGGCCCCGGTGATGATGGCGATCTTGTTCTCGAGTCGTGCAGTCATGTCGTCGGTCTCTGGTCGAAAACGCGGCGCCCGCACGGCATTCACCGCGCGGGCGCATTCAAACGGGCGCCTGTTGTGCGGCCGTGCCTAGTTCTGCTCGAGCTCCGCCAGCGCCTGCTCGCGGTGCTTGTCCCACAGATCGGCGAAGGCATCCTCGTCGAGGTCCGAACCCTGTTCGAGCGTTTCGCCCCAGGCCGCGCGCAGCGCATTCAGGCGCTCGAGCCGGTCGCTGTTCCACTGCTGCGACGCGTCGTTCCAGACGCCGATCTCCTTGAGATAACGTACCGCACCGGGGTGGAAAGGCGCATCGATCGGCGGCACGGCGGCCTTTTCGATCTCGTAACGCGGCGCGGTGGCCGTGGCGTTCTTGTAGATGCCGTAGGTTTCATCGAGTGCCTTGGTCACCGCATAGGCGGTGTCGTCATCCATGTCCGCGCGTACCGTCAGTACCGGGTAGCGATAGGCCATGAGCTGGGCCGGATCGTCTTCCGACAGGCCGGCACCCTGGGCTTCCGATACAGGCTTGAACAGCGGCGCGACGTTGTTCAGACGTTCCCAGCCCGCCTCGTCGTTCGGATCCAGGTCGAGCCACTGGATACCGCGCGGCGACTCGGCCAGTTCATACATCTGGCCCGTGGCCGTGACCGTGCAGGTGACGTCGGCCTTGTTTTCGGACAGCGAGGCCATGGTCGCGGCATAGGTCGGGAATGTGACCACCTCGACGTCGTCGCGGGTCAGGCCGGCAAAAGCCAGCATGGCATCGCACTTCAGGCTGCTCGACGGGTTGGCGGCCGGATAGGCCACGCGCTTGCCCTCAACATCGGCCACCGTCTCGATCCCGGCGTCGGCGGCGACCGCCATGCCAAAGGAATTGACCTTGCCCATGAGCACGCGCAGGTCCTGCGGGCCGAAACGGCGGGTGGAGAAGTCGAACAGGCCCTCGGTCGCGAAGAAGGCCTCGTTGCCGAGAAAACCGATATCCGCGCGGCCGTTGAGAATGGGCTGCAGACGCCCGATCGCCGAGCCGGAGGGCTGGATGCGCACCCGCATGCCGTACTCGCGCCCGAACGCGTCGGCAATGGCGGAGGCTTCGGCATAGCCGGATGCACCGAGGTCGTAGGCGGTCCAGATCATGGTCCGGGGCATGTCCTGGGCCTGGGCACTGGTGGCACTCGCGAACAGGCACAGCGCGAGCAGCGGCGTGGCCGCCAGCGCAGCCAGGGAACGTCGGGCAATCAACTGCAGCATGGGTTCTCCTCCAAGAGCTGACTTTTTTTGTGAAATAGCGTTTCGGGCGACTCTTGCACGATCGCCATTGCAGCGCAATCCGCCATCCGTCGACCGCGCGCAGCACCGCCGGTGACTGTTGCGCCGGCGGGCATGAAAGGCGTGCAGGCAACACGGTTTCGCGATAGCGTCCTCGCAATGCGTGCATATACACCCAATAGCGATGACAGCGCCTGCGTCTGTGCGCGGCTACGTCGCGGCGCCCGCGCGCTCACCCTGCTGTATGACGAAACGCTGGCACCGGCCGGGCTCACCGTGGCGCAGTTCTCGCTGCTGCGCCATATCGAACGACTGGGCCCGATCGGCGTGCAGGCCCTGGCGCGCGCCACAGGGCACGAGCGCAGCACGCTGGCACGCACGCTGCGCCCGCTCGAGCGCGCCGCATGGATCGACATACGGCGCGGCACGGATCGCCGCAGACGCGAGGCCTGCCTGACCGACGCCGGGCGCGCCACGCTCGAGCGCGCAGACCCGCTTTGACAACGCGCGCAGGAGCGCGCCGTGGCCCGGCTGGGCAGCGACCGCGACACCCTGTTCACCTTGCTCGACCAACTGGAGCGCGCGCCGAATGAAGACATCTGACACCCGGCGCATGTCGCCCTGGGTCATGGTGGCCTGCGGCGCGGCCATCGTTACGCTGTCGATGGGCGCCCGCCAGGCGTTCGGGCTGTTCCTGCTGCCGATGTCGGGCGACATCGCCATCGACCGGGAAAGTTTCGGCCTCGCCATCGCGATTCAGAGCCTGCTGTTCGGGCTGGTCCAGCCTTCGGTCGGCGCCGCCGCGGACCGCCACGGCGCCGGCCGGGTGATCGCTGTCGGCGCGCTGCTCTATGCCGGCGGCCTGGCGCTGGCGGCTACCGTGGGCAGCGCGCTCGGCATTAACGCCAGCCTGGGCGTGCTGGTGGGGCTGGCGCTCGCGGGCACGACGTTCGTGGTCGTGCTCGGCGCGATCGGCCGGGTGGTCAACGCCGACCAGCGCGGACGCGCCTTCGGCATCGTGACCGCCGGCGGCTCGGTCGGCCAGTTCCTGGTCGTGCCGTTTACGCAGGAAGTGATCGACCTGGCCGGCTGGCGCGAGACCCTGCTCGTACTGGCCGGGCTCATGCTCTTGATCGTCGCGCTCGCGCGTGGCGTGACCGGGCGCGCGCCGCGCGAGGCCCTGGCAGACGGTACGGATACCGGCTCGTGGCAGGCCCTGCGACAGGCTTCTCGCCACTCGGGGTTTCTACTGCTGAACGCCGGCTTTTTCGTCTGCGGTTTTCACATCACCTTTCTGTCGACACACCTGCCGGCCTATCTCGGCGATGGCGGCCTCGACGCCACGATCGGCGCCGCCTCACTGGCGCTCATCGGGCTGTTCAACATCTTCGGCTCGTACTATTTCGGCTTCTGCGCGGGCCGCTACCGCAAGAAGCACGTGCTCACCTGGCTATATCTCGCGCGTGCCGGCGTGATCACCCTGTTCGTGGCACTGCCGCTGAGCGCCACCAGTGCGCTTGTGTTCAGCGCGGCCATCGGCTTTCTCTGGCTCGGCACGGTGCCGCTGACCAGCGGCCTCGTCGGTCAGATTTTCGGCATGCGGCATCTATCGCTGCTGTTCGGCGTGGTGTTCATGAGCCACCAGTTCGGCAGCTTCTTCGGCGCCTGGGCCGCGGGCTGGTCCTATACGCTGACCGGCAGCTACGACCAGAGCTGGATCGCGTCCATCGTGCTGGCCCTGGTCGCCGCCGCGCTGCACTGGCCGATCCGCGACACGCCGATCGTGGCGGCCGAGGCGAGGCCCGTCACCACCGCCTAGCCGCGCAAGTCGCAGGGGTCAGGCGGGCGCGAGCAGCACCCAGGTCTGGGCATGCACGCCGGGGAACAGCTTGATGCGCTTGACGATGCGCAGGCCGGCCTGGGCCACCTCGGACTCGAAATCGCGCCGCGGGATCATCTTCACGCGGACCTTCTTGCCCTTGAGGCGCATCAGCAGGCGCTTGCTCCAGTAGTGCAGCGAGCCGTCGTCGTAATAGGTCATCACGATCTGACGCCGGTTCGCGCCCAGGGTACGCAGGGCCTGAATGCGCAGTTCCGGGTGGTGCAGATGCTGGAACAGGCGTACGCACAGGGCCCGCGTGGCCGCACTCGCACGTGCCGGCAACGGCTCGAGCACGTCGGCCCGCTCGGCGTGATCGACGGCGGTAAAATCCGCGTGCTCGCGATAGATATCCACCATGGCTTGCGACTGGTCCATCGCACTGACCTTGAGATTCATCTGCTTGAGCAGCGGATAGAAGCGCCCGTAACCGCAGGGCAGGTCCACGATATGGCCGTTGCAGCCCGCGTGGGGATGCGCCAGAAGCCGCGCTGCGAGACGCTGTTCACGCCACGCGACGAGTCGCTGGAAGAAGCCGCGGTAGCGACGTTGCGCATAATCACGGCCGGCACCGGCATGCTGGAAAGGGCGAGTGGAGTTGGCTTGTCGCACGATACTGACGATAGAAAAAACCCGCCCGAGCCTACGTGATCGCGCGGCGGCCGACCTGAATATTTTTCATCGTGATTTTCCGGTTTCTGCACCTATCACGACTATTCAATCAGATTGTTTATAAACACTTGTTAAGCAATATTTTTTATAAAACAAAGAAGAAACGGGCTTAGGGATATCTTCTTTATTCATTGCATGATGCGTGCATTTTATTAACGTTTATTTAACGCCGCGCGCGCGACAACGCGCCTATCGACAGCTTTGATTGACGCCTGCGGATCAGTCGGCGTCGCGGCGTACGCTTTCGAGTTGCCGGCACAGCGTGGTCGCCCCCGCGAGCACCCGCACGGTCGCCCGCTGGATGATGTCCGGTGCGACGAAGAACAGATGCTCGTGCGCGACGGCCTGCAGGCCGGGCCAGTCGCGCCAGTCATCCAGCCAGTCCGGCCGCTCGTCGCCCATGCCGCTGGCCACGATCGCCTGCGGATCACGCTCGAGCACGGATTCGATCCCCACCTTGGGCGCCAGCGACACCGCGTCCGCGAAGATATTGCGCCCGCCACAAAGACGGATCACCTGACCCACGAACTGCTCCCCGGCGAGCGTTTGCAGCGGATCGTTCCAGACCTGATAGAACACGCTCACCGGGGCCCGCGTGCCGTACCGCGAACGCAGCGCGTTCAGGCGCCGATCGAAACGGCTGGCGGCGGCATCGGCGGTTTCGCTTGTCCCGCCCAGCACGCCGAAATCGGTGATCGCGCGACCGATATCCGCGAGGCGGCGTGGCCGATCCACATAGACCGGAATCCCGAACGCCTCGAAGCGCGCGAGCGTGGCCGGATCGCCGCCCTGACCGGACGCCCAGGCAACCACCAGATCGGGGTTGCGCGCGACCACCGCCTCGAGGCTGATGTTGGTATACCCGCCCACCTCCGGAATGGCGCGCGCCGCCGGCGGGTAGTCGCTGTGCGAGACCGCGCCGACGATTCGATCACCGAGCCCTGCGGTATAGAGATTTTCCACCAGATGCGGGGCAAGCGCGACGATCCGTCGCGCGGGCGCCTCGAGCCGGACGGTTTCGCCGCGAAAATCGGTCACCTGGACCGCAGCCGCTGCGCTCGCGGCCCACGCGGCCACACCGATCATCATCATCGCGGCCGAAATAACCGCGCGGCGCCGCGAGCCGACTGCACCCGTGCTCGTCTGCTTCATCGATCGGCTCCATCGTCGTGGAATCCGGCGCGAGCGGGTATGCCCACGCCCAGTGCGGCCGCCAGCCGCGCGCGGGCACTCGCATCGGCCGGCAGACCGAAACGCAGCCAGCGCCCGTTGTCGCCGAGTCGGGCCAGCACGGCCTGTGCGGCCAGCGCCTCGTGCACGGTCGACGCATGGCCCGCACGGTCGAAGAACACGCTGGCAAACAGACCGGCGCTGACAATGTCCGCGGGCGCGAAGCGGGTTCTCAGCAGTGCGGCGAGGCGGTGCACGCTTTCGGCAATACGCTGTCGCTGTGCCGCCTGCCAGTCGCCATCGACCAGTGCGCGACGACCGATCCAGCGCGCCGGATGGCTCACGCCCCAGGGCGCCAGCTGATCCCGTATCGTCGCGACCGCATCGCCGGTGCCGATCATGAACCCCAGCCGCAGCCCGGCCAGACCGAAGAACTTGCCGACCGACCGCAGCACGACGACGTTGTCCGGCAATACGGAAATATCCAGGTCGCCATAGCAGTCGGCAAACGCCGCATCGAGCACCAGCAGCCCGTCGCGCTGGCCCAGCTCGTGGGCCAGCGTGTTCAACGTGGCGGTATCGGCCGACTCCCCGGTCGGGTTGTTGGGGCTGATCACCACCGCGTGATCGAGCGCCGACGCTTGCCTGCCCAGCGCCGCGAGGTCTGCATAGAACACGATTTCGTGGCCGGCGGCCTGCCAGGCGCGCGCATGTTCGGCATAGCCGACGGCGGGCACGCCAACCCGCGCGCGGCCAGTGAGCGACGCGATCGCGCGCGGCAACTCGCGAATGGCGAACTGACTGCCCGGCAGGGCCGTGACGGCCGCTACGGGCGCACGATAGTAAGCGGCCGCGGCCTCTAGCAGGCCGTCGTCGGCCTCGGGCAATCGTGCCCATACCCGCGCCGGCACCTCGGGCACCGGGTACGGCCAGGGCGCGATGCCGGTGGACAGATCGAGCCAGTCCCCCGCGGGGATGTGGTAACGCCGACTGGCTTCGCCGAGTTGGCCGCCGTGTGTCAGTGCCATGTCCAGTCCACCAGCGCGATCACGGCCACCCACAGCCATAGCGTGCGGCCAATCAGCGTGATCGCGCGTTCGATATCCGCATCGTCGGGCGGGCGCCCACAACCGAAAACCGGGCGCTCGCGATACGCGCCGTGGTAGCGCGCCCCGCCGCCCAGCCGTATACCCAGCGCACCGGCGCCGGCGCACATCACCGGGCCGGCGTTGGGGCTGGCCAGCGCCGCGGCCTGATCGCGCCAGCAGCGCAGGCCCGCGCGACGGTCGCCCATGAGTGCCAGGGACAGGGCGGCCAGCCGTGCACCCGGGGCATTGGCCAGATCGTCGGCCCGTGCCGCAGCCCAGCCGAAACGCACATGGGTCGGTGTGCGATAGCCCCACATGGCATCCAGCGTATTGATGACACGATGCGCCACAACGCATACGCTGGCGCCGGCCGGCCCGGCCACCAGTCCGCCCGCGGCAAACCAGAACAGCGTGACATGCACGCCGTCGCTGGCGTTTTCCAGCAGCGATTCGAGCACCGCGCAGCGGATCGCCGGCGCCGCCATGGTGTCCGTCTCGCGGCTGACCAGGCGAGCCACCGCGCGACGCGCCCCGACGAGATCGTGCCCTCGCAGGGCAACGACCACCGCGCGCGCATGATCCTTGAGGCTGTGCCAGGCGATGCACAGCCAGAGCAGCAACGCCGCCGCGACCCAGCCGGCCGGCGTCGGCAGCGGCGACAACAACCCGCCGGCCAATGCGGCCGGCCCCGCCACAAGCACGAGCAGGGCCAGCAAGCCGGCACTCCGCCGCCGCGGCAGGCGCCGGTCCAGCGCATCCGCGAGCCGACCGAAAGCGACCAGTGGATGCGCACGTCGCGGTTCGCCGCACAGCGCGTCGAGCAGGATGCCGGCAATCAGGGCGGCGGTCAGACCCATGGGGTGGCCCACAACGCCGCGATCACCAAGACCGCGACCTCCACGAGTTCGATGAGCCCGCCGACCACGTCGCCGGTGTAGCCACCGATACGGCGTTGCCAGAGCGCCCGCCAGCCCAGGCTCACGAACAACGCGCCGAGCGCCATGATCACGCCGGCGGCAAGGCCCGCGCACACCAGCACGAACGCGACGCCCCCGCCCGCAACGAGCCAGGCGGCCGCCCGCGGCAACTGGGCGTCGAGCGCACTGGCCAGGCCCTGGGCGCGCCGATAGGCGGTGGTCGCCATGAACAGCATCGCTGCCACTCGGGCGAGTACCGGCACCACCGCGAGCAGCCCAACGAGCGGCGGCGGCCACCAGAATCCGGATCCGGGCGAGGACGACAGCGCGGGCCAGATCGCCGCGATCGCTGCGCCCTTGAGACCAAGCACGAGCAACAGCGCGACCACCGCCATCGGCCCGGCGGCCGGGTCCTTCATCACGGCCAGAGTGCGTGCCGCCGCATCGCGGCCGTGGCCGGCAAACCAGGCATCCACGCAATCGGCGAGACCGTCGAGATGCAGCGCGCCGGTCAATACCACCCAGAGCACCACCACCAGCGCCGCGCCCAGAGGCGCATCCACGCCAGACAACAGCCACGCGAGGCTCGCGAGCAGCATGCCGATCAACAGCCCCACCACCGGGTACCACAGCACCGAACGCCCCGGATCGGCAGGCGAAACAGGCGAGGCCACCCAGCGTCCCACCGGAAGTGTCGTCAGCAGCGCGAGCGCAAGCCCCAGGGGCCGGACGAAAGCGATCAGCCGCGGGATCATCGGCTCGCACCCGCATCGATATTGTGGGCGACGAGCTGACACAAGCTACGCCGGCCATCGCGAACCACGCGCAGACGGCTCAGACAGGCATAGGGCACGTCCAGACGATGCATGGCCGCAGCGGGCATGGCCAGCAGATCGGCCAGCAATGCCCGTATCCAGCCGCCGTGGGTGACCAGCACCACATGGCTGCCGGCATGGGTCCGTACCGCCTCGTCGAAAGCCGCGCGTGCGCGCTCGCGCAGCGCGGCCAGGGTCTCGCCGCCGGGCGGGCCATGGCCCTCGGGATCGTCGAACCAGGCCTGGGCGGCTTCGGCCTCCTCGGCCCACACGGCAGCGGTCTCACGGCCTTCCCAGCGCCCGAAATCGATCTCGCGCAGGCGGTCGTCGAGGGTCAGCGGCAGGCCCCGCTCGGCCGCCAGCCACTCGGCGAAGAACCGGCAACGGCGCAGCGGCGAGGCGAGGATGCGCTGCCAGCCGCGCTGGGTGCCCGCGCAGGCCTGCATGCGCGCGAGACCGGCCTCGGCGAGTGCCACGTCCAGGTGGCCGCGAAAGATCGCGCCGCCCTCGCATTCGCCGTGGCGCAACAGATCGATGGTGGTGGCGATCGTCTCAGCCATCGGCGTCGGAGGCGGCAACGCCGGCTTCGTCGAACGTGGCCATCTCGGCGTGCAGCGCCAGGGCGTCGCCGATCACGCCGAGCGCTAACGCCGCGCCGCTGCCCTCGCCGAGCCGCATGTCGAGATCGAGCAGCGGCCGCGCCGCGAGCGTGTCCAGAAGCCGGGTGTGCCCGATCTCCGCCGAACGATGGCCGAAAATCTGCCAATGCCGGCAATCCGGGGCGATCTCGCGCGCGCACAGCGCGGCCACGCCGGCGATGAATCCATCGACGAGCACCGGCACACCGGCCTGGGCCGCGGCGACGAAACTGCCGGCCAGGGCGGCGATCTCGAAGCCGCCGACACAGCGCAGCACCGCCTGCGCCCGCCGCGCACCCTGCATGTGGGCCCAGCGCGCGCGGTGGCGTTCCAGACCGGCGGCTACCACGGCCTGCTTGCGTGCCAGCCCGGCCGCGTCGACCCCGGCACCCCGACCGACGACCTCGGCCGGGGCCCGGCCGGTAAGCGCTGCGAATACCGCGGCGGCACTCGTGGTATTGCCGATACCCATTTCACCACCGATGAACAGATCCGCCGACGCGGAAACGCGTTCGCGCCCGACCTGCAGCGCGCGATCGAGCTGGCCGGCGGACATCGCGGCCGTTTCGGTGAAATCGGCCGTGCCCGGCGCGATACGCGCGTCGATCACGCCGGCGACGCCCGCGGGTGGCGCGACGGCGCCGACATCGACGACCGCAAGCCGCGCGCCATGGCGCCGGGCGAGCACGCAGATGGCGGCGCCCCCGGCGGCGAAATTGGCGATCATCTGCCCGGTGACCGCCTGATCGAAGGCGGATACGCCGCGTGCCGTGACCCCGTGATCGGCCGCGAACACCGCGATATCCACCCGATCGAGCGCGGGCACGGCGCGCCCCTGCCAGCCGGCGAACGTCTCGGCGACGGTTTCCAGCCGGCCGAGCGCGCCGGGCGGCTTGGTCAGCACCGCCTGGCGTGCCTGCGCGGCGGCCATGGCGGCCGTATCGATCATTGCCACCGGCTGTTGCCACCAGGCATTCATGTATCGGACTCCTTGAGGGTCAAGGGCAGGCCGGCCACCACCAGCGTCACCGTGTCGCAGTGGGCGGCAAGCGCCTGGTGCAAGCGCCCCGCCTCGTCGGCAAAACGCCGCGACAGCGCGCCCAACGGCACGATGCCGGAACCCACTTCGTTGGACACGAAGACAAGGCGCGCGCGGCTGTCTGCCACGGCGGCGAGCAGCGCCTCCCGTTCCGCCGCCCAGCGCCCGGCATCGGCCTCGTCGGCGAGGCAGTTGCTCAGCCACAGGGTAAGACAATCCACGAGAATGCAGGTGTGGGGCGCGTCCAGCCGGCGCAGGCAGGCGCCGAGGCCGAGCGGTGCCTCCACCGTCTGCCAACGCGGGTCGCGCTGTTCGCGGTGGTGACGGATGCGCGCTGCCATTTCCGCATCGCCGGCCCGTGCGGTCGCGACATAGCACCAGCGCGACACGTCGAGCGACAACGCGCGTGTCTCCGCGTATCGACTCTTGCCGCTGCGCACCCCGCCGAGTATCAGCGTTCGGGCCGCGTTGTCGTCGGCGTCGGACGGCGGTCGATCAGCCATGCAACACCACCGGGGTGCCCGAATCCGGATGCGTGATCACCCGCGTCTGCGTGTCGAACAGCTGCTGCATGCGTTCGGCCGTGACCACGTCGGTCGGCTTGCCGTGCGCAATGGTGATGCCATCGCGCAGGGCGAGCATGCGATCGGCATGGCGTGCCGCCAGGCTGATGTCGTGCAGAACGCTCACGATCGCCACCCCTTGCGCGGCGAGGGCGGCGACCTGGCGCATGACCCATCGCTGATGGCCGAGATCGAGGGCCGCCACGGGCTCGTCGAGCAGCAGCAGCCGGTTGCCCGCATCGCGCTCGCGCCAGACCTGGATCATCACCCGCGCCAGCTGCACGCGCTGTTTCTCACCCCCCGATAACCGGGTATAGGGCCGATCGCGCAGATGCGCGATATCGCAGGCGGCCAGGGCCTCATCCACGATTTGGCGATCGGCACGCCGACCCGAGGCATGGGGGCCACGTCCGAGGCGTACCACCTCGGCCACCGTGAACGGAAAGTTCAGCGCGCTGGCCTGCGGCAGCAGCGCCACGCGACACGCTCGTTCGCGCGCCGGCCAGTCGTCCAGAGGCTGCCCGGCAATGCGCACCTGACCGGCGATCGGGCGGGTATCGCCGATCAACGCATGAATCAGGCTCGATTTGCCGGCGCCGTTGGGGCCGATCACCGCAAGGTGCTCACCCGCGGCGAGCGAAAAGTCGGCGGCGTCCACGACCGTGCGGCCGCCCGCGGACAGCGTGAGCCGCTCCACCTCGAGCATCGGCCGACTCACAGGCCGTACTCGCGCCGCCGGCGCAGCAGCGAGATGAAAAACGGCGCGCCGAGCAGCGCCGTGAGCAACCCGACGGGCAGCTCGGTGGGGGCAATCACAACACGCGCCAGGGTATCGGCGACCAGCAGCAGAATCGCCCCGGCCATCGCCGAGGCCGGCAGCAGCCAGCGATGATCGGGGCCGATCAGCATGCGCACGATATGCGGTACGACCAGCCCCACGAAAGTGATCGCCCCGGCCACCGCCACCGACACGCCGACGCCGGCCGCAGTCAGCAGCACCAGCCGGCGTTTGACCCGGTCGACCGCGATACCCAGATGCCGCGCTTCGGATTCGCCCAACAGCAGGGCGTTGAGCGCCGCGGCCTGGCGCGGAAGCACGGCCAGAATCAGCGCGCCCACGCCGGCCACGATAACCACGCGCGACCAGTTGGCGCCGTCGAGCCCGCCCATGCGCCAGAGGCTGATTCGCCGCAACATTTCGTTGTCGGCATAAAACTCCAGCAGCGAGCCGACGCTGCCCGCAAGCGCGCCGATAGCAATGCCGGCCAGCAGCATGGTCGCGACCGAGGTGCCTTCCGGACCAGTCGCCAGACGATAGACCAGCAGCACCGCGGCCGTGCCGCCGGCGAACGCGCCCAGCGAGACCAGCGACAGGCCGACGAATCCCGCCAGCCCCGAACCGAAGACAATGACCAGACTCGCGCCGACCGAAGCGCCGGCGGTCACGCCGATCAGCGAGGGATCGGCCAGCGGATTGCGAAACAGCCCCTGCATCGCGGCCCCGCAGATTGCCAGCAGGGCACCCACGAGGGCGGTGAGCAGCGCACGCGGCAGGCGCAGCTGGCGCACGATCAGTGCCAGCCGATCCATGCCATCGTCCCAACCGACCAACACGGCAAGCACATCCAGGGCCGGCAGGCGTACCGCCCCGTACAGCACCGCTGCGAGCAGGCAGATCGGCAGCGCGACAGCGAGCAGCCAAACGAGCCGGCGCGGACTCACGGCAGCGCCTCGAGATCGATCGCGGCTTCGATGGCGTCGGCCAGCCGTTCGAACAGGCGTTCGCGCACGGCGGCCACGTCTTCGGTGGCGGCATCGTCGAGACCGGCCCAGGCGAGCAGCGCCTTGCAGCCGGCGGCGCTGTCGAACAGGCCGTGCAGGTAGGTGCCGGCCACGGCGCCGTCGTCGCTGATAGCCCCGTCGTCGCCGTCCTCGAGCGCGAGGAACGGCCGGCCGAGCCCCGCGCCGCGGGTCACGCCGCAATGAATCCGATAGCCCTGCACCGGCGCGTCGCCGGCCGCGAGCGCGCCGCGGACATTTTCCAGCCGTTTCTCGGCGCGGATCTCGGTGGCGATATCGAGCAGACCCAGCCCGTCGACGCGCCCCGGCGCATCTTCCACGCCCTCGGGGTCGTCGATCGAACGCCCGAGCATCTGGTAGCCGCCGCAGATTCCCAGCACGCGCCCGCCATAGCGCAGATGACGGGCGATATGCGCATCCCAGCCGTTGGCCCGCAGCCACTGCCGGTCGGCGCGGACGTTCTTCGAGCCCGGCAACACGATCAGATCGGCACCGCCGGGACGCTGGCCCGGCCCGACCCATTGCAGATCCACCCCCGGCATCAGGCGCAGCGCGTCGAGATCGGTATGGTTGGAAATACGTGGCAGCACCGGCACCTGAACCACGAACGCCGCATCGTCGGCCCTGCGCTGATCGAGGGCGATGGCGTCCTCGGCTTCCAGATACAGCCCGTCGATCCAGGGCAGAACGCCGAAGACCGGCTTTCCGGTCTTACGCTCCAGCCAGTCGAGGCCGGGGCGCAGCAGTTCGATATCGCCGCGAAAGCGATTGATGATGAAACCCGCGATTCGTGCACGCTCGGTGTCCGACAGCAGCGCGAGCGTGCCCACGATCTGGGCGAACACGCCGCCCTTGTCGATATCGGCGACCAGCACCACGGGGCAGTCCACCGCCTCGGCGAAGCCCATGTTGGCGATATCATTTTCGCGCAGGTTGATTTCGGCCGGGCTGCCCGCGCCCTCCACCAGCACGCGCTCGTAGCCCGCCGCCAGGCGCGCGTGGGATTCGAGCACGGCCGCCATCGCCGTGCGCTTGTAGGCGTGATAGCCGTCGGCAGCCATCGAACCCACGGCGTGGCCGTGGACGATGACCTGGGCATCCCGGTCGCTGGACGGCTTGAGCAGCACCGGGCTCATGTCGATTGTCGGCGCCAGCCCGCAGGCCTGGGCCTGCACGGCCTGGGCACGGGCGATCTCGCCGCCGTCGACCGACACCGCGCTGTTGAGCGCCATGTTCTGCGGCTTGAACGGCGCCACCGCCACCCCGCGGCGATGCCAGGCACGACCCAGCCCGGCGACCACGGTGGACTTGCCCGCGTCGCTGGCCGTGCCCTGGATCATGAGGGTTTTCGCCATGTTAGCCGCAGCCCCCCGCCCAGTCCCGATCATGGGCGATCGCATCACCCAGCGTATCGATGACCAGCCGCGCGGCCATCTCGCCAAACGCGGTGTGCTTGCCGGTGTAGTGCAGCGGCGCGCCGTCGCGAGCGCAGAACACGGCGGTCGCATCAGTTCCGGTACCGGTTGCAAGAGCGCCGGATACCGGGCTGACAATACCCAGATCAGCCAGGGTGGCCGTCTTGGCTTCGGTCAGCGTGGTCAGTGTTTCCGCGAGCGCGGCCGGCGCCAGCGTCAGCGTGGTCGCCAGCACGAGATTGATCGTGCCGATCGCCTGCAGCGGGCGCCGCAGCGTCGACTGGTCGGCGGTGTCACCGGCGCGGCGTGCATTGGCCAGCCCTGCCGTGACCAGCACGGTCACACGCTCGCCCTCGCGCTCGGCACAGGCCACGCGCAGAGTGCGCATCGAAGCCCCGGTGAGCATGCCGACGGTGGCCGCGCCCAGCCCGCGCCGACGGGCGAAATCCGCCACGAGCGCCTCCGGCGCCTGCAGTGCGTCGCGATCGGCATCGCCAACATGACGATTGACCAGCCCCTCGGCCGCTACCAGACCGCCGTGGGCCACGGCCGAACTCAGGCAGCGCTGCGGCGTATAGAACGCCGCGGTCAGCCCGTCGTCGGCGACGCCGGCCCGCCAGCCCCGCGGTAACAGCGCGCCCGGGACGATCTGCGTTTGCCGCGACGGCAGGCGATCGCGTGCGCTCCAGCGCTGCGCGACGCCCGGGGTGGCCGGCGCGCGCGACACGCTAGTAGTCGACGCCCTTGCGCGCCTTGATGCCGGCCTTGAAGGCGTGCTTGATGTCCTTCACCTCGGATACCGTGTCGGCCAGTTCACGCAGCGCCGAACCGCCGCCCCGCCCGGTCACGATCACCGACTGCTCGACCGGGCGGTTGGCGATGGCGTCGAGCACCTTCGCCTCGTCGAGATACTTGTAGCCGATCATGTAGGTGATCTCGTCGAGTATGACCAGATCCTTGCCGGGATCGGCGAGCATCGGCTCGACCTTGGCCCAGGTCGCCTCGGCCGCGGCGATGTCGCTGTCGCGATCTTGGGTGTTCCAGGTGAAGCCGGTGCCCATCTGATGGAAATCCACCGTGGGGCAATGATCGCGCAGATAGATTTCCTCGCCGGACAGCTGCACGCCCTTGATGAACTGCACCACGCCCACCGAATGCCCGTAGCCGAGCGCGCGCATCACCATGCCGAAGGCCGAGGACGACTTGCCCTTGCCGTTGCCGGTGAGCAGGATCACCACGCCGCGTTCGTTGTCGGCGGCCTCGACCGCCGCGTCCACGCGGGCTTTCTGCTTTTGCATCGACGCCTTGTGGCGGCGGGCCTTGTCGGCATCGGTACGGGTGTCGTCGCTCATGGGCGGCTCCAGGTCGGGTCGGGCCGCGCCGCGCGAGTGCGGCACGGCGTGTGACGGCTACTGCGGCTGGTAGCGCAGCGTGAAGAAGACGTTGCGATCGGCCTGATTGTAGAAGCGGGCGGTCTCGTATTCCTCGTCGAAGACATTGTTGAGCGTGGCCTGCAGCTGCCAGCTCGGCGCGAGATCCACCGCAGCGCGCAGGTCCACGATCTCGTAGCTGTCCAGCTCGTTTTCGTTGCCGAGATCGTCGTAACTCGAATCCGCGACGGTCAGGCTCGCCCCTGCACTGTAACGCCCGAAGGCGCGGTCCACGTCGAGCTGGGCGGTATGCGAGGGCCGGCGCGGCAGTTCGTTGCCGTCGTTGGCGCCTTCGGTGCGGTTCTCGGCGTCCAGCCAGGTGAACTGGGCATTGATCTGCCAGGCGGCGATCGCCGTGCCCACGCTGGCTTCCACGCCGCGAATACGGGTCTGCTGGATATTGGCCGGCGCGAAGATGGCGGCGTCGTAGGCAATCAGGTCGTCGATGTCGGTCTCGTAGGCATGCAGCGACCACGTGCCCCAGCCGTGGTCGGCGTCGAGGCCGATCTCGACGGTGTCCGACTCTTCCGGATCGAGTTCGGGGTTGCCGAAGTTCGGAAAGTACAGCTCGTTGAAGGTCGGCGCCTTGAAGGCCGTGCCGTAGGACACACTGGCCGTGTAGGCATCGAGGAAATCGATGCCATAGCTCGCGCTGCCGGTGGCATGGTCGCCGAACTGCTCGTTGTCGTCGCCGCGACCGGCGAGCTGCAGGTGATGCCGGCCCCAGTCGCCGAGGTACTGCACGAACACGCCCTTGTTGTCGCGGCTGTCGGCGCGCGCGTCGCCGGTGAAATCGTTGCGGCGATCGCCGTCGTTGTCGCCATCGACGCTTTCGTGCTCGTAATCGAGACCGAGCGTGAACAGGTCGTCGTTGGGCAGGGTGAAATCATTCTGCCAGGTCAGCTGGTGGCGCTGGGTCTCGAAGGCGGTGACATAGCGCCCGTCGAGGAAGTTTTCCGAGTCGTCGCGGCTGTTGCCGTAGGACAGCTTCGTGCGCCAGGGCTCGACGGGCCGCCAGGTCAGCGACGTGCCGATCACCTGCTGGACGTTGTCGCTCGAATTCTGAAAATCGCCGTCGAAGGCCACGTCGGCCTCGGCACGCAGGAAGTTCAGATCCCATTCGATGCCGTTGTCGAAGATATGACCGTAGTTGAACGCCATGGAGACGCGGTCGTAGCCGTCGTCGTCGGGCTCGTCGTTGCCACAGCCTCCGCCGGCCGGAAACGGCGCGCCGGCCTCGGCACGACAGGAGTCGAAGCCGTCGGTGCGGCGTCCGGTCACGCTCAGGTTGTAGTGCGAGTTGTCGTCGCTGCCGGCCACGCCCACCTGGCCTTCATAGGTGCCGTCGCTACCGGCGCCGATCTGGAAATACGGCCGTGAGCCGCGCACGCCGCGCCCGTCGCGGGTGAAGATCTGGATCACGCCGCCGATCGCGTCCGAGCCATACAGCGACGAGCGCGGTCCGCGCACGATTTCGATGCGCTCGATCTGCTCGACGGGCAGATCCTCGATGGCGGCCTGACCGGCCGTCGCCGAGCGGTATTCCACGCCGTCGACCAGCACCAGCGTGTGGTCTGACTCGGTACCGCGCAGAAAGATCGAACTGGACTTGCCCGGGCCGCCGTTGTTGGCGATGGACACGCCCGGCGTGCGGCGCAGCACGTCGCGCACCGAACGCACCTGCAGGCGCTCGATATCGTCGCGCGTGACCACCGTGGTCGCGGCCAGCGTGTCGCTGGTGCGCTGCGGCGTACGCGTGGCGGTGACCTGAATATCGTCGAGCCGGTCGAGACTCGGCGCATCGGTGGCGGCCTGGGCCGCGGACATGAAAGACACGGCAAGCGCGCACGCCGCCAGGTGGCGCATCAAACGGACAGAATGCATCGTTTTCCCCCAAGAACCCATAGCGCACGCACCCGTGCGCCGGAATACACGGCACGGCACGGTGTGGGTATGGGAGCGTGAGGGCAGCGCGCCGCTGAAAGCGCGAAACAGGATGCTGCCAGCCGCCGATCGCCCGCCGCGATGCCGTCGCCTCGTGTCGCCGGCCGGTCTCCGGGCTTGCGAGCGGCCCTGGGGCCAATTCGGCACGCCTTCCCGGGTCGAAACCCAGTGGCCCGTATGCCGAACACGAATACTCGCCTACCGTTGCGGGGGCAGCGCCGGACTTGTCGATCGAACACGACGCACCGGCTTCCCGTTTCACCCGGCGACGAACGCCGCCGGACACCTGCGATGCGCTAAAGCCTAGCAGGACGCCGGCCGGCGTCAAGCAAGGCACGGGCGCGATTTCGGCTTATCCGGATAAACGGATATACTAGGCGCCGTATTTCAGACTTTCCAAGGTGACGATGAGCGATCTGACAGACGCCCTGAGCGAGCGCATTCTCGTGCTGGACGGCGCCATGGGCACGATGATTCAGAATCACGACCCGGACGAATCCGAATACCGCGGCGAGCGCTTCGCCGACTGGGAGAGCGACCTCAAGGGCAATAACGACCTGCTCACGCTGAGCCAGCCAGATCTCATTCGCGAGATCAGCGCGGCTTATGCGGAGAACGGCTCGGACATCATCACCACCAACACGTTCTCCTCGACGACCATCGCCCAGGCCGACTACCACATGGAAGACCTGGCCTGGGAGATGAACGTCGAGGCGGCAAAGCTCGCGCGCGAGGTCGCCGAGGAATACGCCACCGCCGAGAAACCGCGCTGGGTGGCCGGCGTGATCGGCCCGACCAACCGCACGGCCTCGATCTCGCCGGACGTGAACGACCCCGGCAAGCGCAACACCGACTTCAACGAGCTGGCCCAGGCCTACGGCGAAGCCGCCGAAGCGCTGCTCGACGGCGGTGTGGACATCATTCTGATGGAAACCATCTTCGACACGCTCAACGCCAAGGCCGCGATCTATGCCTATCGCAAGCTCCTGCGCGAGCGCGGTATCGATATCCCGCTGATGATCTCGGGCACGATCACCGACGCCTCCGGGCGTACGCTCTCGGGGCAGACCACCGAGGCGTTCTACAACTCGGTCGCCCATGCCCGGCCGCTGACCATGGGCCTGAACTGCGCGCTGGGCCCCGACGCGCTGCGCCAGTACGTGGCCGAGATGTCGCGGATTGCACCCTGCTATACGCACGCCTACCCGAACGCGGGCCTGCCCAACGAGTTCGGCGAATACGACCTGCAGCCGGACGAGATGGCCGAGCACATCGGCGAGTGGGCCGAAGCCGGCCTGCTCAACATGGCCGGCGGCTGCTGCGGCTCGACGCCGGAGCATATTGGCGCGATCGCCGAAGCCGTGGCCGGCAAGGCGCCGCGGGAACTGCCCGAGATCAAGCGCGCGATGCGCCTGTCCGGGCTCGAGCCGTTCACGGCCTCCGCCTGAACCGACCGCCAGCAGCCGCATGCGGCTGTCGACCCGCCCGGTCGCCGCACAGCGCGCACCGGGCTTGATTATGTGATGCGACGCGCGTGTTCGCGCGGCCGCAACGACGGGGACTTTTCATGGACGCAAGCAACTTCATCAATATCGGCGAGCGCACCAACGTCACCGGCAGCGCCCGCTTCAAGCGCCTGATCAAGGAAGAGGATTACGACACCGCGCTCGACGTGGCGCGAAACCAGGTCGAAAACGGCGCCCAGATCATCGATATCAACATGGACGAGGGCATGCTCGACTCGGTCGAGGCCATGCGCAAGTTCTTGAACCTGATCGCCGGCGAACCGGACATCGCCAAGGTCCCGATCATGGTCGACTCCTCGAAATGGGAAGTCATCGAGGCGGGCCTGCAGTGCATCCAGGGCAAGGGGATGGTGAACTCCATCTCGCTCAAGGAAGGCGAGGACAAGTTTCTCGAACAGGCCCAGGCCTGTCTCGACTATGGCGCGGCCGTGGTGGTCATGGCGTTCGACGAGGACGGCCAGGCCGACAACGAGGACCGGCGCGTGGAAATCGCCGAGCGCGCCTGGAAACTGCTGCGCGAAAAGCTCGACTTCCCGCCCGAAGACATCATCTTCGATCTGAATATCTTCGCGATCGCCACCGGCATCGAGGAACACAACAACTACGCGGTCGACTTCATCAACGCCACGAAACGCGTGCGCGAGGCCTGCCCGGGGTGTCATGTGTCGGGCGGCCTGTCGAACGTGTCGTTCTCGTTTCGCGGCAACGAGACCGTGCGCCAGGCCATGCACTCGGTTTTTCTCTACCACGCCATTCCGGCCGGTCTGGACATGGCGATCGTCAACGCCGGCCAGCTCGAAGTCTACGACGATATTCCCGACAAGCTTCGCGAGGCGGTCGAGGACGTGGTGCTCAACAAGCGTGACGACGGCACCGACCGGCTGCTCGATATCGCCGAGGAATACAAGGGCAAGGGCAAGAAGAAGGATTCGAAGGAAGACCTCGCCTGGCGCGAGTTCGAGGTCAACAAACGCCTCGAGCATGCGCTGGTCAAGGGCATCGACAGCTACGTCACCGAAGACACCGAGGAAGCGCGCCAGAAGGCCGACAAGCCGCTGGAGGTGATCGAGGGCCCGCTCATGGACGGCATGAACGTCGTCGGCGACCTGTTTGGTGCCGGCAAGATGTTCCTGCCGCAGGTGGTGAAGTCCGCACGCGTGATGAAGAAGGCCGTGGCCTATCTGCTGCCCTATATCGAGGAAGAGAAGGCCGAGAACGACAAGGGCTCCAACAACGGCACCATCATCATGGCGACCGTGAAGGGCGACGTGCACGACATCGGCAAGAACATCGTCGGCGTGGTGCTCCAGTGCAACAACTTCGAGGTGATCGATCTCGGCGTGATGGTGCCGATGAACGACATTCTCGACGCTGCCGAAAAGCACGACGCCGACGTCATCGGCCTGTCGGGGCTGATCACGCCCTCGCTGGACGAGATGGTCAACGTCGCCGCCGAAATGCAGCGCCGGTCCATGAACACGCCGCTTCTCATCGGCGGCGCGACCACGTCGCGCGCCCATACCGCGGTCAAGATCGACCCCGCCTACGACGGCGCCGTCATGTGGGTGAAGGACGCCAGCCGCTCGGTGCCGGTGGCGTCCAAAATGGTCAACAAGGATGCCCGCGCCGAGCTGGAAGCCGAGCTCAAGGAAGACTACGACAAGCTGCGCGAGCGTCACGCCAACAAGAAGAAGGACAAGTTCCTGACCCTGGCCGACGCGCGCGCCAACGGCGTACAGCTGGACTGGGAGAACTACGCGCCGCCGCGCCCGAAGCTGCCGGATAGCACCGAGTTCACCGAACGCCAGGCGCCCCCGTATGCGAACGGCGATGCGTCGGGCGAATCCGGCATCTATGTGTTCGACAATTTCCCGATCGAGAAGCTGGTCGACACCATCGACTGGACGCCGTTCTTCCTGTCCTGGGAAATGAAGGGCCGCTACCCGAACATCCTCAACGACCCGAACAAAGGCCCGGAAGCACGCAAGCTCTTCGACGAGGCCCAGACGATGCTCAAACAGATCGTCGAGGAGAAATGGCTCACGGCCAAGGCCGTGGCCGGCATCTTCCCGGCCAAGCGAGTCGGCGACGATATCCATGTTCTGAGCGACGACCGCAGCGAAACCGTGCACGTTCTGCACAACCTTCGCCAGCAGACCGAGCATCGCAAGGGTGTACCCAACCGGTCGCTGGCCGACTTCATCGCGCCGGAGGATTCGGGCAAGGCCGACTGGGTGGGCGCCTTCGCGGTCACCGCCGGCCTGGGCTCGAAGGAAATCGTCGAGCGCTTCAAGGCCCAGAACGACGACTACAACGCGATTCTGGTCGAGGCCCTGGCCGACCGACTGGCCGAATCCTTCGCCGAATGGCTGCACAAGCACGTGCGGACCCAGCTCTGGGGCCACGCGGCAGACGAGTCGCTCGATAACGAGGAACTCATCGGCGAGAAGTACGACGGCATCCGCCCGGCGCCGGGCTATCCCGCCTGTCCCGAGCACACCGAGAAGGACGTGCTCTGGGAAATGCTGAACGTCGAGGCCAACACCGGCATCGAGCTGACGGAGTCGCGCGCCATGTGGCCGGGTGCGGCGGTTTCGGGCTGGTATTTCAGCCACCCCGAATCGCGCTATTTCGTGGTCGGCCGCGTGGCCAAGGACCAGGTCAAGGACTACGCCGAGCGCAAGGGCTGGGATATCGCCACCGCCGAGAAATGGATCGGCCCGAACCTCGGCTACGAGCCGGGCGGCAGCGACGAATAGGCGCTCTTGGCCCCCGCCACCGGGCGGCGGGGGTCGCGAGTCGGCGTGGTTTCAATCGGCGAAGCCGCGCCCGTGTCGGCACGACGGGGCGCGCGACATCCCGTGCCGGCTGTAACCTATTGATTGCCAAACCGATAGCCACCAATGATTATTTGTCGCGGGCCGCGACCCCGTGCTTGAAACAGGGCCTGGGCGATTCCGGCGGCCGTTTCGCTGCGAATCTCGCGCACCGTTCGGAAAATCCGCCGCGTGCATGAACTCGCTTTCAGGGTCGGACCGGGCGCTTGCCCTATATCGGCGGGAATCTCGGCCGCGCCCGCCGGCGTGGGCGAGATATCCGCACGGCCATAGTGACTAACATCACTCATTCATCCATACGGCCCGAATCCAAGTAGATACTGCATGGATCTCTGCCGCGCCTCGCAGCATTCACAAGCACAAGGACCCCGGTCGCGCGCCGCGATACAAGCCCTACCGCAGCAAATGACGCGAAAGCGTGTCCTGAGTCAGAACCACGGCCGATAATTGATAGCTATTCCATCCGCCACACCGCCATGACGTCGTTTCCCGTTCTCCAGCCCAGCCCGCGCGCGGCCACGTCTGCCGTATGCCGCGGGCGCGACGCCGGTACGCTTCGATGAGCCGGGCACGCTCGACGTCCCTCGGGCCGGGCCCTGCCCCGCGCCTGCTCGCCGAGGCCACACTCGTGCTGCTGGCGACCTGTGCCGCACTGGTCGTCGCGGTCGGCGGCATGGCCCGGCTCGGCGACACCGGGCCCGCATTCGCGATCGCTGCGCCGCTGGGTTTCGGGCTGATCGCGGCGGCGGTGCTCGTGGCGCTGCCGGCCCATCCGCATGCCCGCTTCGGCATGGCCAACATCCTGACCACGGCGCGCGCCGGGCTGACCGCACTGATCGGCGCACTGGCCTTCGAGGCCGAACGCCTCGGCGCCGGCGCGCCGGTGCTCACCTGGCTGGCGACCGGCACCGCTGCCGCCGCGCTCTGCCTGGACGGGCTCGATGGCTACGCGGCACGCCGGCGCGCCGAGGTATCGCGCTTTGGCGCCCGCTTCGACATGGAAATCGATGCCCTGCTGATTCTGCTGCTGTGCGTTCTGCTGCACGGCTCGGGCAAGGTCGGCGCCTGGATCTATGCCCTGGGGTCGATGCGCTATGCGTTTGTGCTCGCCCAATGGCAATGGCCGGCTCTGGCCGATTGCCGCCTGCCGCCCAGCCTGCGCCGCAAGACGGTCTGCGTCGTCCAGGGCTGGGTGCTGTGTGTCGGGTTGGCCCCGACGGTCACGGCGCCGCTGGCATCGGCGATGGCGGCCGCCGCGCTGGCCCTGCTGGCGGGCTCTTTCGCCCGCGATACGCACTATCTGCTGACGGCAGATCGCCCGTGAGCACGACGGCCTGGCGGGGTCTGGCGCGTTCGCTGCTCATCTACCGCGCCCAGCCCTGGCGCACGCTGGCGCTGCGGCGTTTCTATCGCCGGCTGATCCGGCCGGGCAGCCTGGCGTTCGACATCGGCGCCCATGTCGGCAATCGCAGTCAGGCCATGGCCCGCGCCGGCGCGACCGTGCTCGCCGTGGAGCCGCAGCCGCTATTCGCCGACTGGCTCGCCCGGCGTCTCGGCGGCAATCAGCGCATCACTCTCGTACGAGACGCGGTTGGCGCCGCCTGCGGCCATGCGCAGCTGCGCGTCTCGACCCGGCACCCGACGGTATCGACCCTCTCGGCGGACTGGATCGACCGAGTGGCGCCCACAGCGGGTTTCGACGGCGTGCGCTGGGATCGCGCGGTCGAGGTGCGCGTCACCACGCTCGACGCGCTGATCGCCCGCCATGGCCGTCCGGCTTTCTGCAAGATCGACGTGGAAGGCTTCGAGGCCGCGATCCTGGCGGGCCTGTCGCAGCCCTTGCCCTGTATCGCTTTCGAATGTCTGCCAGCAGCGCGCGATACCGCGCTGGCCTGTATCGACCGGCTGAGCGAACTGGCCGACGACTATCGCTACAACTGGGTGGTGGGCGAACGGCACCGCTGGGCGAATGCGGAATGGATATCGGCGACCGCGTGTCGCGCCGCGTTGCGCGCGCTGCCGGCCGATAGCCGGGGCCTGGATGTCTATGCCTGCCGTCCGGCGCCGGCATGAACACGGCGACGAGCGATCAACAGCGCCCCGGGCAGCGCGCCCACCAGACTGACCAGACCATAAAGCACGCTCGCGGCCATGCCGTCCGCGCTCGCCGCCCCGGCCAGCGGCCAAAGGGCGGCGGCCGCGGCCTCGCGTGCGCCCCAGCCGGCCACCGAGATCGGCAGCAGCATGGTCAGCAGCACCAGGGGCACCAGAGCGACCACGGCCAGCGGCGCCAGTGGCGCCCCGATGGCGGCAGACGCCAGGGCGAACGCCGCGAGGTAGCTGGCGACGATCGCCAGCGACCACAGCAGCTGGCGCCACAACTTGCCGGGCCCCAGCCAGGCGACGCGTATCGCCGGCCCGAAGCCCGCCGCGAATCGTGCCAGCCGGCGCGGCGCCCAGCGGGCCAGGCCGGCCGTGGCCAGCGCCAACAGCGCCAGCGCCATGCCGACACCTGCGAGCAGCACCCCGGCGCCAGGGATCGCGCCGCCATCACCGAGCACCCAGACCAGCAGGCCCGCGCTGGCGACCACACCGAGCACGACCTGGCCGGCCAGCCGCTCGATCATGATCGCGCGTGCCGGCACGGCCCAGGCCTGCGCATTGCGGGCATCGCCGCGATTGCGCCACACGCGCACCACATCGCCCGATACCCCGCCCGGCAGCAACTGGTTGAGCAGCGACGCCACATAGTATTCCGTCACCGCGCGGCCCCGCGACAGCGGCTGGCCGAGCGCCGTGGCGGTAAGAAGCCAGCGTTCTGCCGACGCCAAGATCTGGCATTGCACCAGCACGAGGGCAGCCAGCACCGGCAGGGGCTCGGCGCTCTGAAGACGTGCGACCAGCGCGCGCGGATCGACAAGCCAGGCCAACAGGCCCAGCAAGCCGGCCACGAATACGAGCCGCAGCGCCGTTGTCACTGCGAAGCGGCGCCTGTCGGCCGCCGGACGTGCGGACGCCGCACCGTTTTCGTGTCGCACCGCGCGGATGGTTTGTCGTGTCGCGTGTGAATCATCCCTGGCTGCGCAGTCTAACCGGTCTGCTGCTGCTGATCGGCGTACTAGTCATGCCGCATACCGTGGGCACGACGCCGCTGCCGGCGCTGCCCCTGCTGGCGCTGATCGTGACGCTCGCGCTCCTGCCCGGCGCAGGCGCCGCCGACCGGCCGCTGCGGCTCGTGGCGACGCTCGGCGTACTCGTGCTCGGGCTGCTCAAGGGCGCCGATCTGGCGATGAGCGCGGCCTATTCGCGCGCTCTGAATCCCGTCACCGATGCGGGATTGGCCATTGCGGCATGGCAGTTCGCCGTCGGGACCGTCGGCATCGCCGCGGCCACAGCCGGCCTGGCGGCGATCGGGCTGGCGCTCATGGCTCTCGCGGTCGCGCTGTTCTGGGGTCTGGGCGGGCTGCGCCGGCTGCCCGTCGCCGGTCGAATGACGCTGGCCGGCCTCTGCGGACTCGGCCTGTTCGGGCACGCGGTCGGCTCGCTCGGTGTCGGCCCGCGTATCGTGCAGGCCGAGAATCTGGCGTACGTCGCGCACCGTGCGCGCCTGGTTCGTACCACGTATCGCGAACTCGCCGACTTCGAACGCGCCCTGGCCGACGACCCGCTGGCCGGCGCCGAGCGCCGATCGTTGTTCTCGGCGCTGGACGGTCGTGATGTGGTCGTGATCTTTGTCGAGTCCTACGGGCGCAGCGCGATCGAGGATAGCCGTTACGCCGAGACTATCGGGGCCCGGCTGACAAGCATCGACGCACAGCTGGCACGGGCCGGGCACCATGCCGTCAGCGGCTGGTTGCGGTCACCGACCGTGGGCGGCATGAGCTGGCTGGCCCACGGCACCCTGCTTTCCGGGCTGTGGATCGACAACCAGCGTCGCTACGACCGGCTGGTCGCCAGTGATCGTCGCAGCCTCAACCGGCTGTTTGCCGATGCCGGCTGGACGACGCTCGCGGCCATGCCCGCCATCACCATGGACTGGCCCGAAGCGGCCTGGTTCGGCTATGACCAGGTCCTGGGCGCGGCCGATCTCGGCTATGCCGGCAAGCCGTTCAACTGGGTCACGATGCCCGACCAGTACACCCTGGCCGCCATCCAGCGCCTTCTGGCGAGCATCGACACCCCGGCGATGGTCGAAACCGCGCTGATCTCCAGCCACGCGCCGTGGACGCCGATACCGCATCTCGTGCCCTGGGATTCGGTCGGCGACGGGCGTATCTTCAACGCCCAGGCCGAGGCCGGCGCGTCGCCCAGCGAGGTCTGGGCCGACCCGGCGCGGGTACGCATCCAGTATGAAAAAGCCGTCGACTACAGTCTGGCGACGATCGGCGACTACATGGCGCGTTTCGGTGAGGACACGGTATTCATCGTCGTGGGCGATCATCAGCCGGCGCCGATCATCACGGGCGACGATGCATCGCGCGAGGTGCCGATTCATATCGTCACGGAAGCGCCGCGGTTGCTGAGGCGGCTCGAGCCGCGCTACTGGTCGCCAGGCATGCGGCCGGCGCCCGAATTGCCCGTACGGTCGATGCACGAATTTCGACTGTTTTTCACGGCTGCGATGAGCGACCTGTCACCCCAGCCCTCGGACTAGGCCGAACCTGTACCGAGTGGCGCCATTCACGCCCCGGTGGGCGCGGCATCGGCATCGCCACGATCACCCCTACGCAGCGCAGAACGCGTGCGCGCCGGCAAATTCTGCGGCACGTAGTGCGCGCAGCGCCTGAGCCGCTCGCCCACGGCGCGGTGAAATGTGGCCCGCGCTGTCGGGCGACGGACATGCCGGCCCAACAACCGCCAGAGCCCGCGATAGGATCGATGCAACGTTCCCGTGGCATCGCCAGCGCGGCTATCGAGCGCGCCCGGCGCGAGACCAATACCGGCCGCACGGGCCTCGGTCAGCATCCATTGCAGGGTGATGTCGGCAAGCCCGCGCTGCGCGTAACCGCCACCGATATCGCTGTGCACGCCGGGGAACCAGACCTGGCGCACTTGCTGGTCGGGCGCCAGCGCCGACTCGTTCCAGAGCGTGGGCTCGAACTTGCGCCGCCGTTCGTCGATAGCCAGCGCCTGAGCGGCCCGTGCCACGCCCGGGCTCAGACGATGGTCGTGGAACCGCCGCAGACGTATCAGCAGACCGAGCGCACCCACCGTCTCCCACACGCCGACGAACTGCGGCGCACAACGCGAGGCCGCGGCGGCGTTCTCGTTCAAGGCGCGCGAGTCCTGGTCGAGATAGGCTTGCACCACCGTCTCGGCTCGATCACGATGGCTGGCGGGCAGTACACCAACGCGGTCCACCAGCGCCGCCAGCGTGCGCGCCGTGAACGCGCCGCGGCTGAATCCGAACAGGAACAGCCGATCGCCGGCTTCGTGGCTATCGATCAAAAAGCGATAGGCGCGTACGAGATTCCGGGTGATGCCGTATCCGAACGCTGCCCCCAGCGCCTTGCCCACGGTTTCGCCGACCTTCACGCCGAGCACGGGGGCGCCGAAGGTACCGACACCGGGTTCGTAGAACGAGCGTTGCGCGGGCGTATCCTGATCCAGCGCGTTGTATAGATGCACGACATTGGTACTCAGCCCGCCGAACTGGCTGTTCGTACCGTCGCAGCACACGACGATGTTCTTGCCCATGCGCGTCTGGCGATCCAAAAAGTGGATCGACCACAATCCGCTACCGCGCCATGGATCACAATCCGGATATCTGACGACAACCCCACCGGCATCCGGCGTCGATCGCGAACCGTCGGCCCCGCCAGGCTCAGGCTCGTGGACGAGCCCGCTACCATCGCGCGGGCAACGCGTTAGCATGGCCGGCTTCTTTTTGTGCTGCATGCACACTTCGCCGCCGCCGGGGCCTGTCCATGCTCGACCTGCCGAAACTTTCGGTGTTCGTACCCACCTTCATCGCCGTATCGCTCACGCCCGGCATGTGCATGATGCTGTCGCTCAGCCTCGGCATGAGCATCGGCGTGAAACGCACGCTGTGGATGATGGCCGGCGAGCTGGTCGGCGTCGGCCTGGTGGCGATATCCGCGGTCGTCGGCGCCGCCGCCATCATGTTGCGCTATCCGACGCTGTTCCTCGCGCTCAAGTGGGCAGGCGGCGCCTACCTGGTCTATCTCGGCGTGACCATGTGGCGGGCCAGCGGCGAGTCGGCGCTACCGACGGCGCGCGGCAACGCCGGCACGCTTCGACCAAACGCATTGATAACACAGGGATTCGTGACCGCGATTGCCAACCCGAAAGGCTGGGCTTTCTTCATCGCGCTGCTCCCACCCTTTCTCGACGGCGAGCGTGCGCTTGCGCCGCAGCTTGCGGTGCTGGTGGGCGTGATTCTGTCGATCGAGTTCGGCTCGTTGATGCTCTATGCCGGCGGCGGGCGCGCGGTCAGCGGCTTTCTGCGTGAGCCGCACAATGTCGTGCGCCTCAACCGGGTCGCCGGCACGCTGATGATGGGGGTGGGCATCTGGCTCGCGTTCGAGTAAGCCGTGCCGGCCGCGCGGCGCCCGCGTCAGTCGCGTTGGCCGGCGCGATGGGCCAGAAACACGGCATGGTCGCGCCGGACCTGCTCGGCATAGTCCATCGCCAGGGTGACGACCTGCTGCTTGAACGCCTCGCGCGTATCGCCGGTAAAGGCCGTCACCGCGCGGCAGAAACAGCCGGGATCGTCGCCGCGCAGCGCATGCGCGCCGCGGATGTGTTCGCGTGCGAGGATGCGCCCCCACTGGCGGCTCAAACGCCGGTACTCTTTGAAGCCCTCGATATCGTCGGTGGGGAAGTCTTCCTTGTAGGGCGAGCGCTGGCGCACCGAGAAATGGTTGTCGCCCAGGGTGAGCCAGCCGAGATACTCGTCGGCATGGTCGGCCAGCGCGATGAAAGCGTGGGCATGGCGCTCGGCTTCGTGCTTGAAACTCTTACGCCATTTCCGGCGATCGGCCGTGCTCATGTAGGGATAGGCGGACGGGCGCTGCTGTGACTTGATATCGAGAATGATGTCGTCGTCGGGGCTGTCGCTGGCCCCCTGCACGAGCGCGTAGTAACGCGCCACGCCGAGCGAGCCGGTGCCCGCATTCACGCGGCGGGCCACGTCCTTGACCGCGAAATGCGAGGCATCGCGGCCCTCAATGCTGCCCGGCTGCAGCGTCGCGGGGTATTCCTCGGCCAGCGCCTTGAGCAGTTCGCTGCGTTCGCTGGCCGACAGCGCCGCAAGCTTCTTGTACTCGGTATCGAAGACCCGCTGGCCGTCCTTCATCACCGTCCACTTGGCCAGCTGCTCGGCCACGCCTTCCTCGGCCAGCACCTCGCGCATGAACGGGCCGATCGGCTTCTTGATGTATTTCACGTGGATATCGTCGGCACCGCGCCCGTCGGCGTGGTCTTCGACCGTATCCAGATAGGCCGACAGAAAATGCCGGATCGCGCGGCGCGTCTTCTTCGTCGACAGCTCGGCGTTCTCCTCGGCGTCGAGCACCATGCTGATCGCCTGCCGCCACAGGTCGTACTGGTAGTCGCCGATGAAGGCGTCGTCGAAGTCGTCCATGCCGTAGTGCACGCCCTGGCGATCGTCGCCGTACGCGCCGAAGTTGTAGACATGGGCATCGCCCTGAAGCCAGGTCTGGCTGTCGAACACGCCGCCGAAGCGGTGATGGCGCCAGTCGTTCCAGTGGTCGCGCCAGTACAGATGCGCGGTACCGCGGAAGAAGCGGTAGGCGGATTTCGCCATCTTGGCGTATTTGCGCGCCCGGTCGGCATCGCTGATATCGCGGTTCTGGACGTCGAGTTCGGCGAGCACGAGGCTTTCGCGGTCGTCGCCGGTGAAGAAGGGAAAGCTCATGGCGATGGTCTTCGGGCAAACACGTGAAACTACGGCACCACGCCGCGCCGGGCAAAGCCGGTCGGCCCGGCATCGCCGCCGCGGGCATAATCGAAGCACGGCCCGTTGAACTGGACGCTGTACCGCCATGAACGCCTTGAAACGAATGGCCCGTCTCATGCTCCTCGGCCTGCTGCTCATGCCGGGGGCCGCAGTCGCATCCGAAGCCGCGACGCTGGATGACGCGGCCCACGCAGCGATCGTTCAGCTTGTCGACGATTATCAGGCGGCGCGGACTGACGGCGATCGCACCACGCTGGAAACGCTGCTGCACACCGATATGGATCAGCTCACATCATCCGGGCAATGGCGGCGCGGACGCGATGCAGCGCTCACGGGCATGCAGCGCAGCTCCAGCCAAAATCCGGGCGAGCGGCGGTTGCACGTGGAACAGGTGCGCGCCCTGGGCGCCGACACTGCGATCGCGGATGCCCGCTATGTGATCGTGCGTGCCGACGGCCAGCGGCGCGTCATGTGGTCCAGTTTTATCGTGGTTCGCGATGCCGACCAGTGGCGTATCGCCGGCATTCGCAACATGCGGCCTTCGCCGCTCGCCGCGCCAGCCACGGAAAAAGATTCGCCCTAGCAACGCTGATAAAAGCGCCCCACGACGCGCCGCAGGCTGCTGTGCCATGCTGAAGACGTCATGCTGAAACGGCTCAAGCAATTCGGGCCCGGCCTGTTGGTGGCCGCCGCCTTCATCGGCCCGGGCACCGTGACCACCGCCAGCGTTGCCGGCGCCGAGACCGGCTATGCGCTGCTCTGGGCGCTGGCGTTCTCGATCTTCGCGACGATTGTCCTGCAGGAGATGAGCGCGCGGCTGGGCATCGTCAGCCGGCTCGGGCTGGGCCAGGCGCTGCGCGAAAGCTTCGATCAACCGTTGCTCAAGGGGCTCGCCGTCGCCCTGGTGCTGATCGCCATCGGCTTCGGCACCGCCGCGTTCGAGACCGGCAACATCACCGGCGCCGCGCTCGGCCTCGAAACCGTGGTCGGGCTACCGACCCGGGTTTGGGCCCTGATCGTCGGCGCCAGCGCCTTCGCTCTGCTCGCCACCGGTCGCTATCAGCTCATCGAGCGGGTTCTGGTGGCGCTGGTGCTGACCATGAGCGTGGTGTTTCTGCTCACCGCCATCATCGTGAAGCCGGACCTCGGCGCGCTTTTCGCGGGCCTGCTCGCGCCGGGTATTCCCTCGGGTTCGGTGCTCACGGTCATCGCGCTCGTCGGCACGACAGTGGTGACCTACAACTTCTTTCTGCATTCGGCCGCGGTTCAGGACAAGTGGCCTGCGCAGATCGCCACCGACACTGCCCTGGGCGAGTCGCGCCGCGACACGATCGTCTCCATCATTCTCGGCGGCGCCATCACGCTGGCCATCGTCATCACCGCTGCCGCGGCTTTTTTCACAAGCCAGACGCCGATCGAGGACGCCGGCCAGATGGCCACACAGCTGGAACCGCTGCTGGGCACGAGCGCGAAATGGTTCTTTGCCATCGGCCTGTTCGCGGCGGGCATGACCAGCTCGGTCACCGCCCCGCTGGCCGCGGCCTATGCGGTGACCGGCGCGCTCGGCCTCAAACCGGACCTGGCCAGCCTGCCGTTTCGTGCGGTCTGGGCGGTGATCATTCTCATCGGCACCGGCTTTGCCTGGTTCGGCACCAGCCCGGTGCAGGCAATTGTCGTGGCCCAGGCGGCCAACGGCGTACTGCTGCCGCTGGTCGCGCTGTTCCTGTTACGGGTGATGAACCGCTCGGCGCTGCTTGGCGCCTATCGCAACGGCCCACTCGGCAACATTCTGGGTGCGATCGTGCTGCTGGTGGCGACCGGACTCGGCGCCTACACCCTGCTCAGCGTGTTCGGGGTGGTCGCAGGCTAGAACAACAGGCGCCAAACGTTGGATTGCGGCGGGCCGTTTCGATCAAAGACAATCGACCGTATCGATTCGAAGCGAGGCTCCGTGATGGCGCTTTCCCCTTTTCATCTCGCGATTCCCGTCCACGACCTGCCGGCCGCACGCCGCTTCTACGGCGAAACCTTCGGCCTGAGCGAAGGCCGCTCGGCCGAGCAGTGGGTGGATTTCGATTTCTACGGTCACCAGCTGGTAATCCACGAACACCCGAAGACGCCGTCGCAGGACAACGCCCATACCAACGCCGTGGACGGCCACGACGTGCCGGTACCGCATTTCGGCATCGTGCTCGAATGGGCCGAATGGGAAGCGCTGGCCGAGCGCCTGCGCGGGCTGGATACCGATTTCGTGATCGAGCCGCATATCCGCTTTCAGGGCCAGCCCGGCGAACAGGCCACCATGTTTCTGCTCGATCCCTGCGGCAACGCCCTGGAATTCAAGGCGTTTGCTGATCGCAGCCAGCTGTTCGCGAAATAGAAGCGCTACCGGAAAACCAGACCATGTCCGATCTGACCATTCGCGCGGCCGAGCGCGCCGACGCAGCCTTGATCCTGCGTTTTGTCCAGGAACTCGCCGTCTATGAAAAAGCCGCCGACGAGGTCGTCGCCACCGAGGCGACCGTTGAGCGATCGCTGTTCGACGACGGCGCGCGGGCGTTTGCCTTCATCTGCGAAGACGCCGGCACGCCGGTCGGCTTTGCGGTGTGTTTCTACAGTTATTCGACCTGGCTGGCCCGCAACGGCCTGTATCTCGAGGATCTGTACGTCACGCCCCAGGCGCGCGGGCGGGGCGCCGGCAAGGCGCTACTGCAACATCTCGCGCGCCTGGCCGTGGACCAGGGCTGCGGCCGTTTCGAATGGAGCGTGCTCGACTGGAACACCCCCGCGATCGAGTTCTATGAAGCCGCCGGCGCCCGACCGCAGTCGGAATGGACCACCTATCGCCTGGCCGGCGATGCCCTGGCGGATTTTGCCCGCGGCTGAATTCGGCCGCTCCATGGCCGGGCGCGGCGCCCGGCCAGCCGGAAATCATCTCATTCGCGCAGGCGTGCCAAGCTGACCGACGGCGGCGCGCCGAAAGTGCGGCGAAAATCGTGGTTGAAATGCGGTTGGTCGGAAAAACCGGCGGCATGGGCGGCCGCGGTGAAATTGTCGCCGGCGACGATCGCTTCGATCGCGGTCCGCATCCGTGCCCAGGCGCGATAGCGGCGAAACGCCACGCCGACCTGCTCGCGGAACAGATGCTGGAACCGGGAAACGGATAGACCGGCGCTTGCGGCGACCGCTGCGACCGGTAACGGCGCGCCCGCGCTGCAGGCGATTGTCGCGACGCTGGCAGCGATCCGCGGGTCCATATGTGCGGGCGCCCGCGCGTTGGCAAAACGCAGCAGATCGTTCAGCAGCAGGGCGGTCGAAGCCAGGTCCGTACCGCCCTCCCAGAGTTCGCGCATCGGCGCATATTCGCCGCCGCTGCCGGTGACCACGCCGTCGATCTCCTGCCGATGCGCCAGCAGCGGCAACAGGGCATGCACGCCATCGACCGACGGCTCGATATACAGGCCTGCGACCGGATTGCCGTGTACGTTCAGTTCGTGCGCCACCCCGGCAGGAATCACCGCGCACCGGCAAGCCTGCCAACTGCCGCCGGCCACACGCAGCTCGAAACGGTCGTGCATGCCAGCCAGAAAGATCGGCGCGCCGTGCTGGTGGATATGGTTGTGCCAGAGCGGCGCGATGAACAGCATCCGCCCGGCATCCAAATGCCATAGCGCATCGGCATTCTGGCACTGCCCGGCAGCACGTTCGTACAAGTCACGGCTCGCAATCATCGGCCAATCTCCAAGCCATGCGCTCATGCCGTGGGGCGCGGCGCACCGTTCGACCCGCCCCTAGAAGCGGGCCGCCGGCAGGCTCAAAGACGATAGCAGCTTCCCTACGCTGCACGTCGACGACTGGAGACAACCGATGTTCAACGCTCGTCCTGATACGACACGCCGTCGCATTCTCGGTGCCAGTGCCGCCTTGCTGGCGCTGCCGGCCGTGGGCAGCCGGCTGGTAGGCCCGGCCCAGGCAGCCGCGCCGACGCTCGGTCCGGCGCGCCCGACCCACTACCGATTCCAGCTCGGCGGTTTCGAGATCACCACGCTGCTGGATGCCGGGGCGATGCTCGACGGGCCCTGGCCCGTGGTCGGCGAAGACCAGCCGGCGGCGGCCGTCCACGAGTTGATGCATGCCAACCTGCTACCGGAAACGCGATTCCAGCCCGGCTTCACTCCGGCGCTGGTGAACACCGGCAAGCAACTGATTCTCTTCGATACCGGCAACGGCGCCGACGGCTTCGTGCCGCCGCCCGAGGGCGGCTGGCTGGCGCGCATGCTCGCCCCCGCGGGCTATACGCCGGAACAGATCGATGTCGTCGTGCTCACCCACGGCCATATCGATCATATCGGCGGCATGCTGCACGACGGCCGCCCCGCGTTCCCGAACGCCCGCTATGTGATGGGCGCTAAGGAGTTCGAGTTCTGGGCCGCGACCGAGGACCGGCTGCGTGCGCCCGAGGGCGACGTCGAGCATCTGTCAGGGCGCCTGTTCGCCACGCACGTGGCCCCGTTTGCCGAGAAGATGCGCTTCATAAAACCGGGCGACGAGGTCGTGCCCGGTATTCATGCCATCGAAGCCTATGGCCATACGCCCGGGCATCTCGCCTTTCATATCGAAAGCCTTGGCCAGCGTCTGCTGCTCTGGGGCGACTGTGCCCATCACGAGGTAGCCTCGCTGGCCCGACCGGAATGGCATGCGCTGTTCGACCGGGACAAGGCCCAGGGCGCACGCACCCGCAAGCGCATCTATGCCATGGCCGCTCAGGAACGCATACCGGTGATCGGCTACCACACCTCGTTTCCCTCCGTGGGCTTCGTCGCCCCGCAGGCCGGCGGCTATCGCTGGATTCCGGTCAGCTATCAGCTCGACGCGGCTAAGGCCGAGGCCAAGGAATCAGCGCCGCCAACGGCCTGATGCGGCCGCGATCTTGCGCATTCCCAGGCCTCAAGCGCCGGCCACTGCCCAGTGGCCGGAGCGGGTACGCAGCACGACCGCCACCATGCGGGTAACCAGAAACATCGTCAGCCCGATCCAGATACCGGTCAGCCCCCAGCCGAACGCCCAGGACAGCCAGATCAACGGCAGAAAGGCGCCAAGCGCGCAGGCCAGCGTGGTCGTACGCAGAAACCGCGTATCCGCCGCACCCAGGAGCACGCCGTCCAGCGCGAAGACGATGCCGGCCACCGGCTGCTGGGCCACGAACAGCCACCAGGCATGGGGAATCTGCGCGAGCACGCCCTGGTCGTTGGTGAAGGCATGGGGCAACACGCCGGCGAGCGCTGCGAACACCAGCGCCAGGAACACGCCGAGGCCAAGCGAATAGCGGGTGATCTGCCAGGCCACGGCCCGCGCACGGGCGACGCGCTCGGCACCCAGCTCGGCGCCGATCAGCGCCTGCGCCGCGATCGCCAGCGAATCCAGAATCAACGACAGAAAAACCCAGAGCTGGTAGACGATCTGGTGCGCGCCGAGCGCCGCTGCGGACTCGCGCGCCGCCACGGCCGCGGCCGAGAGAAAACAGATCTGGAACGACAGGCTGCGCAGGATCAGATCCCGACCGAGCACCATCTGCGCCTTCATGATCGTCCAGCGCGGGCGCACCATGGCGCGCTCGGAACGCAGGGCGATGAGAAACAGCGTGGCCGCGGTGTACTGGGCCAGCACGTTGGCGATCGCCGAGCCTTCGAGGCCGAAACCCAGCGGATAGACCAGCAGCGGGCAGGCGATCGCCGACAGGATATTGCCGGCCAAGATGTAGTAGAGCGGTCGCACCGTATCCTGAATGCCGCGCATCCAGCCGTTGCCGGCCAGGGTGATCAGGATCGCCGGCGCCCCGATGATGGCGATACGCAGCCAGGAGGCTGCCGCATCCGCGACCGCCGGATTGCCGGCCAGCGCGGCCAGAATCGGATGCGCGAACAGCTGTGCGAACACCAGCACCGCCAGGCCAACGAAGATGGCCAGCCAGGTCGCCTGGCCGCCTTCGGCCACCGCGTCCGTACGCCGGCCGGCGCCGTAGAGGCGCGCGGTGCGGGCCGTCGTGCCATAGGACAGGAACGTCAGCTGGCTGGTAAGCACAGACAGCACCGTGCCGCCCAGCGCCAGCCCCGCCAGCGGAACCGCGCCCAGATGGCCGACCACGGCCGTATCCACGAGGACATAAAGCGGCTCTGCCGCCAGCACGCCCAGCGCCGGTATCGCGAGCGCGAGTACGCGCGCAGCGGTGACACGTTCGGCGTTGTCCTCGTTCGTCATGGTACGGATATGCAGGCTGTGGTGTGGCCGCCGTCTCTCTGCGGTGGCGGCATTCGGGCCGGCGCAATCTACCATCGCCGGCCAAAAGGCGCCGGCTGACCGATCGAGTACGCCGCCGCGTTGAATTCGCCCGGCGTCGCACACATCCTGCTGGCTTGTACCGGAGAGACACCATGCCCGCCATGCCGACCGACCAACTGCAGCGCTTTTTATTCGACGATACCCAGGTGCGCGGTGAGATCGCCCAGCTGGAATCGACCTATCAGGACGCCATCGCCAGCCACGACTATCCGCCCGCCGTGGAGCGTCTGCTCGGCGAGCTGCTGGCGGCCTGCGCACTGCTGACGGCCACTATCAAGTTCGACGGCACGCTCAGTATCGAGATTCGCGGCCAGGGCGCGCTGAAGCTGCTCATGGCGGAATCCAACCCCGGCGTTGGCGAACGCGCGCAGCGGCTGCGCGGCGTGGCCCGCATCGACGAACAGGCGATTACGGACATGCCCGAGCATTCGCTGGAAACGCTGACCGGCGGCGGCCACGTGGTCATCACGCTCGACCCCGAGGAAGGCCAGCGCTACCAGGGCATTGTGGCGCTCGATCAGCCCAGCATCGCCGGCTGTCTGGAGCAGTATTTCGCCCAGTCGGAACAGCTGCCCACGCGCCTGTGGCTCGCCACCGACGACGCGCGCGCGGCCGGCCTGCTGATCCAGAAGCTGCCCGAACAGAGCGCCGACACCACGGCTGACGCCGACGCCTGGGATCGGATCAATCATCTCGCCGACACCCTCACCGACGCCGAACTGACGAGCCTCGGCGCGGAACAGGTGCTGCACCGGCTGTTCCACGAGGAACAGGCGCGGGTGTTCGAGCCTGCGCCGATCAAGTTCAGCTGCACCTGCTCGCGCGAGCGCTTCGGGCGCGCGCTGCACCAGCTCGGCGCCGACGAACTGCGTGACGTGCTTGCCGAACAGGGCCAGATCGAGACCCAGTGCCATTTCTGCAACACCTGGTACGTATTCACCCCGGCCGATGTCGAAGCCCTGATCGAAGACCCGGACGCGCCGTCGCCCACCCTGCAGTAAGGCGACGCTGACACGGCCGTGAGCTATCGCGGCCCGTGCCGGAAACCCGGCGCTGCCTGATGTCGAGTCGCGCGGCTTCGCCGGGCATCGCCTTCGGCCGCGGCGGCATGCGACCAAGGCCGCCATACGGCGACGCCGAGCGTCCCGCGGCACGCGCCGGCCGGCGGCCACGCTATCGGTCAGACGTTGAAATTGGCTTAACGGCGTATAGAAACAATCGGTTGCGACTTCGAGCGGCAAGGCTAGCCGTGCGGCGGGCCGATCAACGGCGGGCGCGCCGGTACGAATATGGCGCCAGGCGCGGTACCCCGGCACGGCTGCGATCGTTGCACTGCGCACGCAGGCGAGCGACATTTGAACTGTTCGATGCGCGTCTAGCCGGGGAAGGACCATCAGTACGTCAGAGCGGGAGCTGCACCTCAAACTCGAGGCGCTCGAAGCCCTGCCCGATCCCATCTTCATTCTCACCGAGAGCGGCCGCTATGCGGCGATCATCGGCGGAGCCGACCGGGAGATGTACCACGACGGCAGCTGCCTCGTGGACTTCAGCCTGTTCGACGTGCTCCCGCAGGCCAAGGCGGAATGGTTTCTCGCCGAAATCCGCCAGACGCTCGCCGAGAACCGCCTGCGCATCGTGGAATACACCCTGGCCGGAGAGGACGTCAGCGAAATCGACGAGAACGCCGGGCCGCCCGGCGACATCTGGTTCGAAGGGCGCGTCAAACCCATGCGGTCGCGCGTCGACGGCGAACGGGCGGTGCTCTGGCTGGCGAGCAATATCTCGCAGCGCCATCACCTGGAAACCCGGCTGCGCCAGCTCAGCGAGACCGACGAGCTGACCGACATCTGCAATCGGCGGCACTTCATGCAGATCCTCGGGGACAGGCTCGCGGAATACGACCCCGATGCGACGGCGATCACGCTGCTGATCATCGATATCGATCACTTCAAGCCGATCAACGACCAGTACGGCCATCTCGACGGCGACCGGATCATCAAGGCGCTGATCGCGGTCTGTGTCGAACAGCTCGACGGCACGGCCCTGCTGGCCCGGCTCGGCGGCGAGGAATTCGCCGTGCTGCTTTCCGACATCACGCCGAGCGCGGCACTGCGTATCGCCGAGCAGCTGCGCGCGGCCGTGGCCGGGCACCGTTTCGAGCTGGAATGCGGCACCGTCATCCCGGTCACCATGAGCATCGGCGCGAGCGTGGTGCGCCCGTTCCGCAGGCGCCTGAACGAGCTGCTCCGCGATGCCGATATCGCCCTCTACGAAGCCAAGAGCGGGGGCCGCAATCGCGTGGTCATGGCCCGCGACCCCGACCGCGCCTCGCGTCGCGCCTGAGGCGGCCAGGCCGCGCAACACAGCACTGCACGCCCTGCAAAGCTGCGGCCGTGCACTGCGCGCTAGGATGACCCTTGCCCTCCCGAACTACGGTCGCGCCATGCATCCACGCCTGCTGCTTCGCCTGAGCCTTTTCGCCAGCCTGGTCTGCGCCGCGTGCCAGAGCGTGGCCGCGACCTACGAAATCGAGCGGATGAAGGACAACGTCTACCGCTTTACCGCCGGCAACTACCGGTCGGCGTTCATGGTGACCGATGCCGGCATCGTCGCCACCGATCCCATCAATGCCGAGGCCGCCGCCTGGCTCAAGGACGAATTGGCACGGCGCTTCAATGTCCCGCTGCGCTATGTCGTCTACAGCCACAACCATGTCGATCACAGCTACGGCGGGCGGGCGCTCGACGGCGAGGGCGTGCATTTCGTCGCCCATCGGCTGGCGCGCGAGGACCTGGTCCAAACCCGCGCCGACACGCGTATTCCGGACATCACTTTCGACGATGAAATGACGCTACACCTGGGCAACGCCCGCGTCGGCCTGCGTTATCACGGCGTCAACAACGGCCGCGGCTCGATCAGCATGCACTTCCAGCCGGCCAACGTGATGTATGTGGTCGACTGGATCGTGCTTGGCCGCATGACCTACAAGAACCTCAAGGGCTACGATATCCAGGGCATGATCGACAGCACCGAGGCCATCCTCGCCACCGACTTCGACCTGTTCATCGGCGGCCATGCCGATGCCGGCGACAAGACGGACGTCGCCCGTTATCTCGCGTATCTCAACGCCCTCTACGACAGCGTTCGCGACGGCATGCTCGCCGGCAAGCCGCTGGCACAGCTCAAGGCCGATATCCGCCTGCCGGCGTTCAGCGATCTACGCATGTACGACGAATGGCTCGGCCTCAATATCGAAGGCGTGCACGACACCCTCGTCGATCAGTCCTATTTCGACATGCGTCCGGATATCCAGCCCCGAGATTAGGCGCCGCAGCCGCCCTCAATACTCGCGCGCGTTCTCCAGGCCGCCCTCGTAGACTGGCGTGCCGCCGGCGTCGTGAATGAGCGCCTCGGCGATGTGGCGTACCGATTCGTCGTTGACGGTATAAGGCACTTCGTAATCGGCGCTTTCGACGTCTTGCGGCGTCGGGAAGCTGCTCGCCCCCTTGAGATTGAAAGCGCGCACGAAGCGCGTGCCTTCGAACAGACGGGCGGAATAGACCGCCTCGCCCACCGCTTCGGCTTTCTTCGCCACTTCGCCGTCACGGCGCTCGAACGCGTTGTTCACGTCCACCAGCACCTTGCCGCGCATGGCCGCGCCGTGTGCCTTTGCGATGCCCGGTTCCGCGCCGTAGGGCACGGCCAGCGCGATGATGCCGGCCTGCTCGATCGCCTCGGCCACGCTGGCGGCTTCGGCGCCGTGGCCGGCGCGCTCGACCACGGCGTCCAGTTCTTCCGGATGCCGGGTGGCAAAGATCACGTGATAGCCGGCCGCCGCCCAGAGGTTGCCCAGCGCCTGGCCCATGTTGCCGGCGCCGATCATCGCGATGGTGCTGGAAATCGGCGCGCGTTCGACCGGCTCCTCCGCCGCCGATACGGACAGGCTACTCGCACACAGCAGCAGCGCGCCCAGGCCAAGCAGCAAACGGGCGGCGCGCACAGGGTTCGATCGCATCATGACGGCATTCCGAAAAGACAACCTGGTCCGAGTCTACCCATGCCGCCCCGCCGGCCGCGAACGCGGGTCGACGCGCGACGCGCTCAGTCACGCTCGGCCGCGAGCAGATCGCGCATGGCGTCGAGCGTCCGTTCACGGGCCGTTCCGGCGGAATGCCCGCCAACGGCATCGATAGGCGCGCCGAAGACCACGTTCGGGCGCACGTCCGTGGGTGGGCTGGCCCGCAGCATCTGCAGGGTCGCGGCCAGCCAGTCGCGGTCCCGGCCGGGCCGGCGCAGCCGGGTAAGCGGATGGCGGCAAACGCGCAGCGACAGCACGCCCGAGACGGCGACCGGCACGATGCGCAGCGCGGGCACGCGGCGCGCGAACAGATCGACACAGCCAGACCAGTCCGCCAGCGCCGCAGCCGCGCCCTCTCGCAGGGCCGGGTCCGGCTCGATACGGCCGCCCGGAAAAGTGAGCACGGCGCCGCCCGACGCCAGATGGCGGCCGGCCTTGCGTACGCCCGACAGGCGACCACGGCGATCCTCGGGCATGACGATCAGTCGTTGCCGCGCCGCCGGTAGCGCCGCCAGCAGGCGCCGCGGCGCGGCGATCACTTTCAGATCATCGCGGGGCAGGCTGGCGAACAGCGCGACGGCGTCCGCCAGGCCGGGGTGATTCGCGACCAGCAGCAACGGCCCGGAGGGCGGCACGGCATCCGCGCCCTGAACCGTCGTACCGTGAGTGAACGCGCGCGTGGCAAGGACACCGCCGGCGCGAAGACCATGCGCGGCGACAACGCCGTCGAACGCGCACAGGCGTTGCGCGAGCCGCGCGATCGGCGTCGCGAGCAGGCGCGACGCCAACCGCCGACCGAGGCGATGCCGCGCATCGCGCCACCCGAAGGCGTCGAGCGCATCGTCAAGACAGGCCGCGGCCACGGCCTGCCAGGGGGTATCCGTCGCAGTGCGGCCGCCGGCCGGCTCGAGCCCGGTCGGTGATGGGCGCGTCTTCAGGCGAACGCGCGGCGTCAGTGCCGAATTCGGCATGCCGTTGTCCGGCCCCGAGAAACCGCAGGGCCATTGTCGGCGCGTGGCGCCGTGCCGTCGAGCCGGGCCGGTGAAGGCGCAGGCCCGACGCCCGCATGCCGGTCAGGCTTTACCGGTGCGTGCTTCGAGCGTCTTGATGCGTTCCAGTGCCTGCGCCTCGGTCCAGCTACCGTCGAAGGCCACGCCCGCCTGCTCGCACAAACGCTGCAGATAGATGCGCTGGGCGCCGGTCATCGTCTCGGCGCTGTCGGGCCAGAGATTGTTTCGGCCGCTGTCGCTGTCTTCGCTCATGCGTGAATATCCTGCGTGATTCGAGGCCGACAACTACGCGCTGCGTGATCGCCCCGGATGCAAGCGTGGCGTCGCCTAGCGCGTGGCTGTCAGGCCGCCACGGGCGACGGGTCGGGCGCGGGCGCGCCGTCACCCGGGCCGTGGTCGGGATGCGGAACGTCGTTGGCGGCCGGCGGCTGTGCGATCGGCGCGTGGCGCGTCCAGTCGGACGGCAAAAGAATCGGCAGACCGTGGGCGAGCCGTGCGCGGTCGCACTGGCCGCTGGGCGCGCCGTTTTCCCAGGAGGCGACCACCTCGCGGCATACGCTCGGTCGCTGCGCATAAATCGTGCAGCGCGCGTGACGGCCGATATCGGCATCGAGGGCGACACAGCGCACCGGCGAGGCTGAGTGCCCTGCATGACCAGTCGATGCCCGTCGAGCGGGGCCGTGAGTTCCACGGGCACGCCGGGCCAATCAGCCTGCGGCTGGGTCTCCAGCCAGTGAAAGGCCACACGAAAATACGCACAGCAGGCGCCACAGCTCAGACAGGGATGCATGGTGGATATGAAGCCGCCCGGCGGCAGTCGATACCCGATGATTCTTGCGGCAAATTCGGCGGCCGTCTAGTACCTGGACGATAAAATTAAAGCCGCTAAAAAACGCGCCTAATCAATGGCCTGCCGACGTACTACAGCTGTTGCAGGCGCCGCCATAGCGCCTCGACACGCGCCTGCACCAGCGCGTTGCGCGCACTGCCGACGGCGAGCACGACGGCGCTGCCGTGGCTTTCCCGGCTAAAGGTCTTGTTCAGGAATGCAAACTCGGCGTCGCGGTATTTCAGCCAGCGGCGCTGCGCGGTGCGCAATGCCGATTGCTGCGCCGGTTCGAGCCGGGCCATGAGCCGCCCGTAGGCGGTATTGAGTTCACGATCGAGCGCCTCGGCCATCGCGACCGACGCCTGATCCATGGCGAGCGTGGTCTGCCCGTCGCGGATACGCTGTGCGTAGGGCGCCATGCGCTCGTGAAAGGCGTCCACGAGATCGGGCGCGTCCGGATTCGTGATCGCCCCGGCCGTACCGGCCAGGCAAAGCAATACAACCGCCACATACTTCATCGCGACACCCGGTCTGGTTCGACGCCAGCGACAACGCGCCCGCCGAAGCGGCATCGCTGGAACGTCGCGCTGCGTAAACTTGAGTCATGCAAGACACTGCCCCAAAGCGCTGCGCGGCGCGACCCGCTCTGTTTGCCCTGCTCGCGGCCGGCCTGGTCGCGCTCGGCGGCTGTACCGCATTCGACACGCGGCCCGACACGGCGCCGGCATCCGCACAGAACGCGTCGTCGAGTCTGCGCGATCAGCTCAACGACGGGTACAGCAAACTCTATGCGACCGCCGACGGGCTATCGCAGGTGGATCGCATCTTCTACGTGAAGATCGAATCCGACCCGGTGCAACGTGTGGTGGAGGACGTCACCGGCTACAGCGGCGAACTGGCAACGCGGCTGGAGCAGCTCACGGGCGACTTTCCCGCGCTGGCGATCGACCACGACAACACCCCGCCGATCATCGAGGCCGCCGAACAAGCACAGAAACAGGCCACGCTGAAACGCTTCGCCCCGGTGGTGGGCACCGCCGGGGTCGCGTTCGAGCGCGGGCTGCTCATTCGCCTGCTCGGCGCGGTCGATCAACAGCACTATCTGGCCGAAACGCTCGCCGAGCGCGAGCCGGACACCGCGCTGTCGCAGATCATGGCGAGCGCGGCCGAACGCTATGCCGGCTTCTACGAGCAGATCGACGCGTTGCTCATCGAGCGCTTCTATCGCTAGCGCCCCTTAGCGGGTCTAGCAGCGGCTTGAGGCCGTTGTGATCGACTTCGTGCATGAGCGCGAGCAGGCGCCCGATCTCGCCGGCCGGAAAGCCGGTCCGCGCGAACCAGTTGAGATAGTGCCCCGGCAAATCGGCGATCAGCCGTCCTTCGTACTTGCCGAACGGCATGGTGCGGGTCACCAGTTTGCGCAGATCGTCGCCGTCCATCGTTGCAGCGTTTTCCAGGGTTGTGAAAACCGCGAGGGTGCCCGAGCGCATTCGGCGCCGCCAGCCTGTGCACGCCGCGCTTGCCCCACGGCGATGCCTGAAGCGCGGTCACGCGCCGCGGCGCGCACGGCAACCGCTGCGTGCGAAAACGGCTTTTTCCGGGGTTTCGTGACCATGCGATGACAGCACAGGAAATCGCGATTGAATCGCAGGTTATTAATTCTTTTGTATTTTTTGGCACGATCCCGCAACTGTGCATGGCACGCCCTTTCTCTTGAGCGGATTTCGGCGTAGGTTGAAACCTCAGGGAAAAGGGGCGTTACCGATGGATCAAATCGCGCGAAAGCTCGGTCTCAAGACCGATCCGACCATTTTTTTCGTATCGGCCGGCATCATGGTGATCTTTTTGATCGCCCTGTTGATCGCACCCGGGCCGATCGGCGATGCCTTTGGCGCGGGGCGCGCCTGGATCGTCACCAACCTCGGCTGGTTTTTCATCTTTGGCGTGACCAGCTGGGTGGCATTCCTGCTGTGGGTTGCGCTCAGCCGGTTCGGGGCGATACGCCTCGGCGGCAACGACGCCAAGCCCGACTACGGCAATATTTCGTGGTTCACCATGCTCTTTGCCGGCGGCATCGGCACGGTGCTGATGTTCTGGGGCGTGGCCGAGCCGATCTCGCATTTCGCCACGCCGCCGCGCCCGGAAGTGGAACCATTCTCGACGGAAGCGGCCGACGACGCGATGGGATTCGCCATCTACCATCTCGGCCTGCACACCTGGGCGATCTTCACCCTGCCCGGACTGGCTTTCGCCTATTTCATCTACCGCTATAAACTGCCGATGCGGTTTTCGTCGGTGTTTTACTCGCTCATCGGCGATCGCATCTACGGCCCGGTCGGCAAAACGCTCGACGTGTTCGCCATCCTCGGCACGCTGTTCGGCGTGGCGGTGTCGATCGGTCTGGGCACGCAGCAGATCAATGCCGGCCTGACCGAGCTCACCGGCGTATCCGATTCGGTCACCACCAAGGTGTTGATTATCGCCGTGCTGACCACCGTAGCGGTGGGCTCGATCATCGCCGGGCTGGATTCCGGCGTGAAGCTGCTGTCGAACATCAATATCGGCATGGCCGTGGGGCTGATGCTGTTCGTGCTGGTCACCGGCTCCACCGTGTTCCTGCTCCGCTCGATCATCGAGACCTTCGGCATCTACATCTCCAATATCGTGCCGATGGCGTTCTGGAACGACGCGCTGGCCGAGTACACGCATGAAGAAGGCGGCTGGGGCTGGCAGGGCAGCTGGACGGTGTTCTACTGGGCCTGGACGGTGACCTGGTCGCCGTTCATCGGCATCTTCGTGGCGCGTATCTCGCGCGGGCGCACGATCCGCGAATTCGTGCTCGGCGTGCTGTTCGCGCCTTCGATCTTCACCCTTGTGTGGTTCGCGATCTTCGGCTGGTCGGCCATGGAAATCGACGGCATCGGCCAGGAAGCGCGAGCCGCGCTCGGTGCCCAGGCCGGCGCATTGTCCGATGCAGTCAGCGAAAGCGTGCCGCTGGCCATGTTCGCCTTCTTCGAGCATTTCCCCTTCGCGACGCTGATCAAGGGGCTGGCCGTGGTGATCGTGGCGATCTTCTTCGCCACCTCCTCCGACTCGGCCTCGCTGGTGGTAGACATGCTGTGTACCGGCACGCCCGACCCCGGGCCGGTCCACCAGCGCATGTTCTGGGGTATCTCAGAAGGCGTGCTCGCCGCCATGCTGATCGTGCTCGCGGGCGAAGCCGGGCTTACGGCACTGCAGCAGGTGATCACCGTGGTCGGGCTGCCGATGTTTGTCCTGGTATTCGCGATGATGTTCGCGCTGATGCGCGGCCTGTCGCAGGAAAATCTCAGCGAGGTCGAGGTGGGCAAGCCGCCCAAGGCGGAACAGCTCTAGCGTTTCAGAGTCGCGCCACCGGCACGCCGCCCCTGACGGGCGGCGTGCCCCGGTGCAGAATACGAGGCCTCGCTTACCGACGCGGCCCTGTCACTAGGAGCCGCCAAGTGCTGATGCGCTATGCCATACCGGCGGCAAGCGTCGATGCGCCGCATACGACCACGCTCGAAATCCAGAAAAGCCGCTTCATCGGCTGGTGTGCCGGTATCGACGACGTCGCCGATGCCGAACGCCTGATCGCGCACGCGCGCTCGTATTATCCCGACGCGTCGCATCATTGTTCGGCCTATATCGCCGGCCCGCCCGGCGAGGACCGCGCGATCGGTTTCTCCGACGACGGCGAACCCGGTGGCACCGCCGGACAGCCCATGTACCGTGTGCTCGAAGGCAGCGGGCTGGGGCGCATTGCCTGTGTCGTCATCCGTTATTTCGGCGGTACCAAGCTCGGCACCGGCGGCCTGGCACGGGCTTACGGGCAGACCGTGAGCGCGCTGCTGGCCGAACTGCCCACCCGCGAGCACGTGCCACGTCAACGCTTATCGCTCGACCTGACGTTCGCGGACGAACAGCCGGCGCGTGCCTGGCTGGCGGAACACGACGGCGAGATCGTGGCGGCGGATTATCACGGTCAGGGGGTGACTCTGGTTGTGGGGTGGCCCTTGGATGCCCGGGTGGCATTGGACGCGCTGGATGCGCGGTTGAATGGGCGGCTGGTTGTTGGCGATTGAAACTCGCTATCTCCGCGACTCGCCGAAACGATTCGGCCACTCGAGATCGATTCAGCGCTCGGGATCAGGGCCGTGGGTTTTTAGTCGACTCACGAGTTTGTCGGCCCTTTTGTTTCGCACTGCTGTGCGACTCACTTTCTTTTGCTTGTCCAAAAGAAAGTAAGCAAAGGAAAAAGACACCCGGGTTACGCGCCGGCGCGAAACGCCGGTGCACTGCGATGCTCGGTCCGAAGGATTTGCGGCCAGAACTCGGATCGCTTTGGCGATCCTCAAACAGCTGGCCGCACCGGCGCATGCGCCGGACACCCTTCGGCCCTGCGCTTCTCGTCGCTTCACAAGGGACCTGAATACAGACGCGGCGAACTCGGCCCACAGCGTTGTAACAAGTCCCGAGTAGAAATTGGGGGCGTGCCTACGTTCCGGCCAGACTCGCCTTCGGCTTTGTCCGGCCTAAAGATCGCTTAGCGATCTTCATGGCGAAGCTATAGCGAGCCTGTCTTTGTCTGTATTCGGTCCCCTTGGGCGCAGCGCCGAGCAGTGGAGGCCGCAAGCGGATCAAGACAGCCGGATGTTTGAGTCGCGCGCAGCGCGGCGAGTTTCCGGCTGGCCCGCTTGCGGACGGAGCCGCGCAGGGCATCGGCGCGAAGCGCCGACGCAAGACAGGGTGCCTTTTGTTTTGGTTACTTTTATTTGGGCAAGCAAATAAAAGTAACTCGCACAGCAGTGCGAAACCCCAAGCCGATCAAACCCTTGCCGTCGATCCAAACACTGGCGCTCTCGGACCGATCATCTTGACGACGGCCTGCATTTGCGGCAACTGGCGCCCAGGGGACGCAACGCTCGTCCAAAGCCGCGCCGACAAATCAGGGCCGCCGCAAAGCGAACGGCCCCGAAACCAATCAACCGCGCTCGGTCACTTCCAGCAAGTGATAACCAAACTGCGTCTTGACCGGCCCCTGCACCTCGTTCAACGGCGCACTGAACACGACTTCATCGAACTCGCGCACCATCTGACCGGGGCCGAAAGTGCCCAGATCGCCGCCGTTGCGGCCGGACGGGCACGAGGAATGTTCACGCGCGACTTCGGCGAAGTCGCTGCCGTTCTCGATCTGATCCTTGAGTTCGGCACACTTCTGCTCGCTGTCGACGAGAATATGACGGGCGCTGGCTTTGGCCATGGCATTGCTCCGACTGGAAAAGGGGTGGACGCGCCATATTACGGCAAACGCCGCGGGCGCATGGCGCAGCCTACGTGCAGCGCATCACCATTCGGTGAAATAACGAGCCAGGGGCTTGGCCGTTCACGAAGCGCTTACCGGATGATCAGGCACCGCAGTCGCCATCACGTGGCTATCGTCTGGCTGGCATTCGCGCTGTTGTTCGCGTGCACCGCGTTCGCCGATGGGCCGCCGGTAAAGAAAAGCCGGAGCGGCATCCGCCACGCTGCCGGCAGCACCTACTATTCGCGCACGACACACTACACGCCGTACCCGAGCATGGCGGCCTGCCTCAAAAGCGGCGGCCACGACCGAAGCACTAGCGGGATATATCAGCCGATCTTCTGGGCCACGGCTTCGACCAATGTGCCGTCCGGATCGAGACCGGCGATGATGCCCAGGCCCATGGATTCGTGGTCGTTCTTGTGCTGGATGAAGCGCGCGCGATACGCAATCAGCGCGCCGACGCGATTGGCGCTCGCGCAATGCACCAGCGCCGGCCGCGCGCCCGGCACCAATGCCTCGTCGAGCAGGCGCGCATTCGCGTCGTTGATATCGTCCGGCCCGGCGACCGGGATATGCACGTAGTTCATGCCGGACTTCTTCACCAGCGCCGCCTCGTCGAACTCCTGCATTTCGCCGTCCGGCCGCAAATTGATCACGGTCTTCACGCCCTGGGCCTGCGCGGCTTCGAGCTGCGCGGCCGTGGGCTGGCCGGCGGTGATGATGCCGGTTTCGAACCGGTTCGCGTTTGCGAGACCTTCGGTGTAATCCGCCATATGCATTCCTCCTGCCGATGCGTCGAGTGGTGGAAACGCGCAGCGTCTTGCCGCGCAGCGCACCCGTCACCAATCAACGACGCGTGAATCGATATTCGCCATGATACTTACCATTGGGCAATGTGAAAGTCCCAGCCCAGTCGCCGTCGGCGAATACACGGCGCGCATCGCCGCACCCACAGCGTTACCGGCGCTTATGCCCCGCCCGGCTCGGCGCCGCGCAGGCTGGCGAGCGCCTGGGCGCGCAGCCGCTGGCGGGCTACGCGGGCGATGTCGTCGGCCGCGTCCAGATCGTGGCGCGCGCCCGTGGCCGGCATCACCACATCGGCGAGCGGTCGATCGCCCGGCTGCTGCATCGCCGCGCGAGCGCGGAGCGCATCGGCCAGACCGGCGCGCATGGCATCGTCGCCGTGATTGAGAAACACCGTGGCAGCCGGCGCGGGCGCATCGGTTTCGAAGACGAACCGGCAGAGCGCATCGAGATCGCCATGGCCGGAATAATAGTCGCCGAAATCCACTAGGCGCGCCTTGATCCGGCGCGGATCGAGCCGCGCGTTGCCCAGCGCGAGCGGCGTATCCAAAGGCCAATCGCCCGCGATCAAGCGACGCAGCCGGCCCGCGCCGGTCTCGGGCGGCGCATAACCACAAAGCACGATGGTCGCGGCCGGGTTACCGATCTGATCGGCAATGAAATCCACGATTCGCCCGCCCTCGCACATGCCGCTGCCCGCCAGAGCGACGACCCGCGACAGATCCGGATCCCGCATGGCCCGCAGCGTGCCGCCGGGCGCGCGATTACGGCCGACCCGACCCCAAAGCGCTGCGAGATAGCGATCGACGCCCGTCTCGTCGTCCAGGCCCAGGCGCTCGGCCAGCCCGGGATTGCGCCAGGCCGGCGGTTCCTCGTCGTCGCCGGTCCGGGTGAGTTGCTCGGCGTATACATCGGTCATGCGCGCGGCCAGCGGCGCATCCAGCGACAGCCAGCGTGGCCGCCCGGCTGCATCCGGCGCGCCGGCGCCCGTGCCCCGCAGCACATGGTCGAGGTCGAACCACAGCTCCTGGGCGCGATGAATCGCGAAACAGGGCGCGACCACCGGCCCGCCGCCGCGCGCGTCGCTATCGGCGAACAGCTCGGCCCAGGCGGCGTGGCGGTCGGCGAACGATTTGTAGTGCGCCGGCCGGGCCGGTTCGGCGCCGCGCGTGGATTCCACTACCAGGTAATCGACCGGGCCCGGCGTCTGCTGGCCCGCGAGCAACGACTGGTAGGGATTGGCCGGGGTATTGCCGCCGATATCGCCGCTGAAACAGATCGATCGCCGCGTGCTGGACCGGCTGCGCCAGGCAATGGTGACGGCGACCGCGCCCAGAATATGCGCGCCGCGATGGAAGGTCACAGCCACCCCGTGCAGACGCATCGGCCGCCCGAAGGCGAAGTCCGCACGGCGATCCAACGGCTGGAAATCGATCATCTCGACGTCGTTCGCGTCGTACTCGGGCGAGAACTTCGCGGCATCGAGCAAGGCGATACACGTCATCTCGGCCGTCGCCTGCGTGCAATACACCGGCCCGCGAAAACCCGCGCGATGCAGCTGCGGCAGCCGCCCACAGTGATCGCGGTGCGCGTGGGTGAGAAAAACGCAGCTCAGGTGCCGCGCATCAAAACCAAGCCGCGGCACACCGTCCGGACGCTTAAGCTCGCGCTCGGCATGGGCGCCGCAATCCACGAGCGCACGCAGTCCGATGCGTGTATCCGTAAGAAGGCTGGCAGAACCCGTAACGCCGTCGGCCCCGCCGATGAAGGTCAATTCCATGGCGTCATTATGCGGGGAGTGCGGCAGTCGGTTTCAGCGGCGCCGCCGCATTTAACCGAGTTCACGCACGATGTAAGACGTGACCCACGGTTCACCCAGCACCAGTCTTACCCCCGGGCTACGCTAAAATCCTAATTAATCGAACTTTTTAGCGATATAAACCACTTCTGAATCGAAACATACTTGAATATTATCTTTACGACCATCCCCCACTATTGAGTAGCAGGCCGATCTGGAGTCCAATCACCCGAAGTCTGGAGATTGGACATGAAGAAGCGTTACACCGAAGAGCAGATCATCGGTTTTCTGAAGGAGGCCGAGGCCG
>NZ_JAGHQU010000007.1 GCF_017744135.1 Endozoicomonas sp. G2_2 | reverse complement strand
GAAAGCAGATTAGCCTCGGGCATGGCGGTGGCCTTTCTTGGTTGCCTGGAATGCGTGGTAGCAATCCAAGCTTAAGCCATGCGGTCACCGCCGCCTTTCACGCTTATCTGCGAAGAACCATTTTTTTGGCCGGCAAAACCGATGCCCGGCCCATGGACATCATTGCAGCATACAGCGGTACAATCGCGCGCCTCGATGCCCGATCACCGGATATCCGTGAACGCTAGCGAATCAACCGAACTCACCCCCAGCACGCCGCTGGTCTGGCTCATGGCACTGGCCTGCGGGCTGTCGGTGGGCGGACTGTACTACGCGCAGCCGCTGCTCGATCTGCTCTCGCGCACGCTGGGCGTGTCCAGCACCGCGGCGGCCAGCATCGTGACCGTCACCCAGCTGGGCTACGCCGCCGGTCTGGTGCTGCTCGTGCCGCTGGGGGACTTCTTCAACCGCCGGCGGCTCGTGCCGCTGCTTTGTCTCGGCTCGACGCTATCGCTCGCCGCTGCCGCATTCGCACCGGGCTTCGGCGACTTCATTCTCGCCAGCTTTCTGATCGGCGTGACCGCCACGGCGGCACAGATCCTCGTGCCCATGGCCGCCCATCTAGCCGCACCGAACGCGCGCGGCGCGGTCGTCGGCCGGGTGATGAGCGGCCTGTTGATCGGCATTCTGCTCGCGCGCGCCTTTTCCGGCCTCATCGCGGACATCGCCGGCTGGCGCGCGGTATTCGGCAGTGCCGCCATCGTCATGTTCGGCCAGGCCGCGCTGCTGCACCGCGTGCTGCCCGATACGGCGAGCACGGCCGGGGCGCTGCGCTATGGCCAGGTGCTGCGTTCGGTCGGCGCGCTGCTCGTCGAGGAACCGCAGCTGCGCCAGCGCATCGTCTACGGCTCGCTCGGTTTCGCGGCCTTTACCATCATGTGGACCACGCTGCCCTTTCTGCTCGCACCGGCGCCCTATGGGTACAGCGAAACGGCGATCGGCCTGTTCAGCCTGCTCGGTGCTGCCGGCGCGCTGGGCGCATCCTTGGCCGGCAACCTGCACGACCGCGGGCATGGTCGTATCGCCACGGCCGGCTTCATGCTCGTGGCGCTGACGTCGTTCGCTCTCATGGGTGTGTTGCCGCATCAGCTCACCGCCATCGTGATCGGCATTCTACTCATGGATCTTGGCGTGCAGGGTGTACAGATCCTCAACCAGAGCACGATCTACACGCTGCGTCCGGAAGCACGCAGCCGTATCACCACCGCCTATATGGGCTGCTTCTTTCTCGGTGGCGCGGCGGGTTCGCTGATCGCCGGCGTGGCGTTCGAGATGGCCGGCTGGCGTGGCACGATGGCTGTGGCGGGCCTGCTCGAGGTGCTGGCCCTCATTGCCTGGTGTTTCGAGCCGCGCCCGGTCGCCGTACAAGACAACGCACGCTGATCCGGTATCCGCATACTGTTCACGCGCCGGTGACCCGCAGGTAAGCTGGCCCACCGCGGCCCATTCCCTCGTCCGGCCTGGTGATTCCATGAGCGACACGATCCGCGTCATCGTCGAATGCTTCGGCGAACTCGAGCGACTAATGCAGGCCGACACCGTGCCTGTCGACGTCGATGCGCCACACACCCCGGCCGAACTTATCGTCTGCGCGCAGCGCCAGTATCCGGCCGCGGCGGATCTGCTTTCACGGACCGCCTGCGCGCGCGGCGATGCGCTGCTCGCGGCCAGCGACACGCTGGTGGCGAACGACCGTATCGCACTGATTCCGCCGGTATCCGGCGGCCAGCCGGACGGCAACACGCGGCATCTCACCGACGCCCCGCTCGATCTGGACGCGCTGATGGCAGAAACCGAGGACGAGACATGCGGCGCGCTCGTGGTCTTCGGCGGCACCGTGCGCCTGGCCAATCAAGGGCGCGAAGTCGCATCCATGGACTATTCCGCCTACGGGCCGCTGGCGGCGGCGACCATGGCCGACATCGAGACCGAGACGATCGAACGCTTCGATGTTTCGGCCTGCCGTATCCAGCACCGTACCGGCCGGCTCGGCCTGGGCGCGGTGAGCGTCTATATCGTGGTGCGCGCCGTGCATCGCGATGCGGCGTTCGAGGCCGCGCGTCATGCCCTGGAAGAGCTCAAGGCGCGGGTCGCAGTGTGGAAGAACGAACACTACGCCGACGGCAGCAGCGCCTATCTGGAAGGCACGGAAGTCGTCCAGCCCGAGCGTCCGCGCAAGCCATAGACGGGCCATAGAAGGAAATCCTCATGAAAGACGTCGGCATGAAACCCGAAACGCTGCGTTCGGCAACCGCCACGGCGAGCTTTTATGCGCCCGGCCACTGCCTGCAGCGCATCGCTGACCGCGATACCGAAAAAGGCGACCCGCAGGCCTCGGCGCGCATTGCCGGCATTCTCGCGGCCAAGCGCACCGACGAACTGCTGCCGCTGTGCCACCCGCTGCCCATTCACGCGGCCGAGGTGCATTTCACGGTCGCGCCCGACCGGGTAGTCATCGAGGCCGAAGTACACACGATCGGCCCGACCGGCGTGGAAATGGAAGCGCTGACCGCCGCCAGCATGGCCGCGCTTACGCTGTACGACATGCTCAAGCCCTATGCCGAACCCGAGGAACTGGCGATCGGCGAGACCCGGTTGCTCGACAAGACCGGCGGCAAGAGCCACTTCAAGCGCACGCTCAAGCAGCCGCTGTCGGCGACCGTGCTGATGGTGTCTGACCCTGTGGCCGACGGCCAAAAGCCCGACACGGCCGCGCGCCAGGTGGTCGACGGCCTGGAAAAGGCCGGCTTCACGCCGCTGGACTATCAGATTTTGCCCGACAGCCCGTCGCGGGTGCGCGAGGCCATGCAGACCGCCCTGGCTGCCGGCACGCAGCTGATCATCACCGTCGGCGGCACCGGTATCGGGCCGAAGGATCGCGTGATCGAAACCGTCGAGCCGATGCTCACCACGCCCATGCCCGGCCTGATGGAGGCCGCCCGCGCCTTCGGCCAGCGGCGTACGCCCTATGCCGTGTTGTCGCGCGGGGTGGCCGGTTTCGCCCACAACTCGCTGGTACTGACGTTTCCGGGCAGCCGATCGGGAGCGCAGGAAACACTGGCCGCCCTACTGCCGAGCATTGTCCACGTGCTCGAAATTCACGAACGCTTTGCCGGCCACGCAGGATAGAACGACCGGCTAGAACGAAACAAGCCGGACGCGTCGTCGCGTCCGGCCTGCCCTACCTCGTCGCGCCGGTCAGGCTTGGATTTCATTGGCACCCAGCTCAGCGTGCCCGGGCCGCTGTTCTTGTCCATTTTGCAGACATAGGGCTTTTCGTTCATCGTCCCGACTGCGCCCGCGCTGTAGATGTTGCTGCGCTACAGACAGACCTTGTCCAGCGGCAACTCCGAGGCCTTCGTCGCATCGGCCGACTTCGCATCCAGGGTTCCCGATTGCTGCGCCAGAACCGGCCCGCTCGCCGCCAGCGCCAGCATCGTCGCACCCATTGTCAGCAACGGCTCTGATTATCGTTTTCTCCGTGAGAGGACGTGCGCTTCGAATCTAGCAGAAAGCGTGTTTGCCCCCGCAGGCTAGAGACCGCCCAGCCGCTCCCAGGCCTGCTCGGCGAGCGCCAGGCTCTTGATCACGGCATGGATCGGCTGGCCGGCCGCCAGCCCCAGATGCTGTGCCGAGCGTCGAGTCACCCGCGCTTCCAGGCGTTGATCGCCCACGTCGATGAGCACGTTCACCGCGTAGTCGCCATCGGCCGCGAGACTTTCGACGGTGCCGGAGAGAATATTCAAAGCGCTGATCGCCTGCGGGCGCTCGCGCGCGAGCATCACGTCGCGGGCCCGCACATGAACGGTAACCGCGCGGCCCGGCGCCTGATCGACCCTTGGGACGAACAGCGACTGGCCGCCGCAATCGAGTTCCGACAGACCGTCGGCCGGCTGATGGGCGCGCACCCGAACCCGGAGCAGCGCGCCGGCGTCGCGAGCCTGATCGGCGCCGAGCAGGTCCGGCCGGGCCAGGAATTCCGCGGTGGGCCCGCTGTAGGCCACCCGACCGTCGCGAACCGCCACGACCTGTCGATTGGCCAGCCGCAACAGCTCGTCCAGCTGATGACTGACGAACACGATCGGCAGCTGGGTTTCCACGCTGAGGCGCTCCACGTACGGCAGCACTTCCTCCTTGCGCGCCGCGTCGAGCGAGGCCAGCGGCTCGTCGAGCAGCAGCATCGCGGGATTCGACAACAGCGCCCGGCCGATGGCGATACGCTGCTGTTCACCGCCGGACAAGCCGGCCACACGACGGTCGAGCAGCGGCCCGATATCGAGCATGTCGACCACCTGATCGAAACGCGCTGCATCCAGCTTGCCGCGCGCGAACCAGGCGCCGTAACGCAGGTTGTGGCGCGCGTTCATGTGCGTGAACAGACGCGCCTGCTGAAACACGTAGCCGATACGTCGACGGTGCGCCGGCACGTGAATGGCGTTCGCGCTGTCGAACACGCAGCGCCCCGCGATTTCGACACGACCGCGCTCGGGCCGGATCAACCCCGCCATGATGCGCAGCAGGGTACTCTTGCCGGCGCCCGACGGGCCGAATAGGCCGGTCACGCGTTCGTCGCTGCAAAAACGACAGTCCAGCGAGAAATCACCGATACGGTGCGTGACGTCGACCGAGAGCATTACAGCGGCGCCTGCAGACGCTTGACGCGGCGCGCGATCAGTTCCGACACGATCAGCGCCGACAGCGATACCGCGATCGAAATCAGGATCAGCTGCAGGGCCTCGTTCTCGCCGCCCGGCACCTGGATGAAGGTATAGATCGCGATCGGCAACGTGCGCGTCTCGCCGGGGATGTTGGAAGCGAAGGTGATCGTCGCGCCGAACTCACCCAGCGCACGGGCGAAAGCGAGCACCATGCCCGCGATCACGCCCGGCAGCGCCAGCGGCACGGTCACGGTCAGAACGACCCAGACCGGCGACGCACCCAGCGTGGCGGCTGCGGCCTCCACGCGCGTATCGATGGCCTCCAGCGACAGACGGATCGGGCGGACCAGCAGCGGAAAACCCATGATCGCGCCGGCGAGCGCCGCGCCGGTCCACTGAAACGCGAATACCAGTCCGAACGTCTCGGCGAGCCAGCTGCCGACGAGGCTGTTGCGTCCGAGCCCCACGAGCAGCAGATAGCCGGTGACGACCGGCGGCAGCACCAGCGGCAGATGCACGAGCGCGTCGACCAGCATCTTGCCTCGCCAGCGTGATCGGGCCAGAAACCAGGCGACCGCCAGCGCGGGCAGCAGGCTGGCCAGCACGGCCGTGGTCGCCACCCACAAGCTCAGCGACAGCACTTCCGCCTGGGCCGAGCTCAGCATTTATTCGCCATCGGCGACGCCGAAGCCCCATTTGCGAAACAGCGTGCGCGCCTGCTCGCCCTGCAGAAAGGCGAGAAAATCCCGCGCCGCCGGCGTGTCGGCGTCCGCCGTGACCGCCGCGGGGTAGACGATGGCGTCGTGGCTGTCGCTGGCGAACGTATCGACCACGCGCACATCCGCCTGGGCAACCGCATCGCTGGAATAGACGATACCCAGCGGCGTCTCGCCGCGGGCGACAAGCGCCAGCGCGGCGCGCACGTCTTCTGCCTGTGCGATGCGCCCCTGAAGGCCATCCCACAACCCCAGATGCTGCAGCGCCTGGCGGCCATAAATGCCGGCCGGTACCGCGTCGGTATTGGCCATGGCGAGATAGCCGCCCGCGCCGAGCAGCGAACGCAAATCCGCCGACGCGTCGAGCGTCGCGCGCACATCGCTTGATGCAGGCGCAACGAGTACGAGTTCGTTGCGCAGCAGATCGATACGGCTGGCGGCGGCGATCCGGCCCTTGTTTTCCAGCCGGTCCATCCAGGCCTCGTTGGCGGACACATAGACCGCGGCCGGCGCGCCCTGCTCGATCTGTCGGGCCAGCGTCGAGCTGCCGGCATAGCTGACTCGCAGGTCGGCATCGTGCACGCGCTCGTAGGCGGCCGCGACATCGTCCATGGCGTTCTTGAGACTCGCGGCGGCAAACACGACGACACGATCGCCAGCGGCCCGGGCCGAAAGCGGCGTCGCCATGCTCGCCAGCACCAGCGCGACAATCGAAAACGCCTTGATCCCGTTCATGCCCATTTATTCAACCTATCGCTACGCCTTGCCGACAAAATACCGATTGTTCAGGCTCGACCCGCCCAACACCTTGATATGACAACCATCGTCTGCGCCGCCCCCGCACGAGACGTGCCGCACGGCGAATCCGGGTATCCACGGATACCGTAGCGAGCCGATGGCTGCCTATGATCAGGGCAGCGTCGTCGGGCCACGGCATACCGTAAAGCTGCGGTTCAGTCATCGGTCCGTACGAATGTTACCAGCGCATCGGGTCACCACATTCGCCCGATGCAACGTGCACAAGGAGTTGCATATGCGTTCCAACAAGCGTTTCACCTCGTCCCTGCTCGCCTCGCTCGTCTGCGCCGGCGTGCTCACCCTGAGCCCGGCCGCCTTCGCGGAGAACAGCGCCAGCGACCAGAGCATGTCCGGGGAAAGCAGCATGTCGACCGAAAGCGACATGTCCGGCGACACCATGCAGTCGGACGACAATGCCATGACCAACGAAAGCGGCGCTGCGAACGACGAGTACGGCAGCTCCGACGGCAGCGCGGAAGGCAATATGGATAGCGAGGACTACAACCAGTCCAGCGAAGCCGGCCACAGCAGCATGTCGGGCGACACCGAGATGGACAGCGAAGGCTCGATGTCCAGCGACGACATGGACCATGACGAAATGGACGACGACACCGACATGTAATCGGTCGGGGTCGACACAGTCGTCGACACCACAAAGGCAGCCTTCGGGCTGCCTTTTTTATTGGCACGCAACGCACGGCGGCGGCGCGCTGCCGATTCAGCGCGCTGCGGTGCGTGCGTCGAGCGATACCTCTGCAGCGCCGATAATCCGACGGTCGTCATCGCGCTGTACAAAAACCGCCGCAGACAGATCCTGCATATCGGCGCCGTGCGGACGCGACAACTGCGCGCTGAAGCGCTGCGGCTTTGCCACAGCATCTGCGGACAGGCGCCCGACGCGGCGCAGCTGGCGGACGACGCCGTTCTCCACCAGCGTGCGACCGCCGTTCTCGCCGGCTTCGACACGGGAGACGACATCGTCCTGAATCAACGCGAACCACACGCTTGCCGGCGCGTCCTGCGCCTGGGCGGCGATATCGGCAACCAGGTTCACGCCGGCCCCCTCCGAGGCGCGCGCCGTGAGCGTCACGTTCAGACGCAGGTCGTGCGCGGCGCGCGCAATCGCCGCGTGCACCTCGCTGCGGCGGCTCGCCACCATCTCCCGGCGTCCGTTGACCACCAGCTGCGGCGTATACACCCGCCCGCTGCCGAACACCTCACGCGCATAGCTGCGCTGGCGGGCGGTGAAATCCGCGCTGGAATAGCGATCGACCCAGCCGAGCCGATTCCAGTAGTCGACATGCTGGCTGAGCAGGATCAGACGCACATCGTCGACCGGCGACCGGGCGTCGAATTCGCGCAGCAGCGCGTAGGCCGGCGGGCAGCTGGAGCAGCTGTTGGAGGTGAACAATTCCAGTACCACCGGGCGCGGTGCAGCCTGTGCCGATGCGGCAAGCAGCACGCACAGCACGACCCGTCCCGCGGCACGACAAAACAACCGTAAACAGATCATGGGGGCACTCCGTCGAGTGGCGGCCGAACGGCCAGTGCCTGCGAGTCTGGCGCGCCCCGGGCACGCCAGTCCTCACGTTTCGGTCACGCGACCGGCAGTTCGAAAGCCGCGTGTGTGCCTTCGCCCGGCACGCTGCGCAGGCGCAGACGCGTGCCGTGGCGCGCGCAGATCTCCTCGACGATCGACAGCCCCAACCCCGAGCCTTCGCCACGCTGACGCGATGCCGGCGTGCGGTAGAAGCGCTGCGTGACCAGGGCAAGCTCGTCGGCCGACAGGCCCACCCCGCTGTCCACGATCCGCACCTCGACCCGTGCATCGACCACGCGCGCGCTCACCGTGACCGCGCCGCCCGGCGGCGTGGCGGCGATGGCGTTGTCGATGAGGTTGGCCAGAACGCGGTCGATGAGCGCGAGATCGGCCGCGACGGGCGGCAGCGTCGGCGCGCAATCGACCGTCAGGTCCAGGCCCGCCTCCTGGGCCTGGGCGCGAAACTTGCCGGCGATGTCGTGGATGAGCTCGGCGAGCGAAAACGCGTCCACCCACAGCGGTTTTTCGAAGGCGTCGACACGCGCCAGCGTCGACAGCTGCCGCGCCAGCCGCGTAAGCCGATCGGCATTCGCCAGTATGGCGGCCAGATGGGCGTCGCGGGTTTCGGCCGGCAGATGCTCGGCCTTGCGCAACTGCTCGGCGTAGCCGCGCAGCGAAGTCAGCGGGGTACGAAAATCATGCGACAGATTGGCCACCAGTTCGCGCCGCTGGCGATCGTTCTCGCGCAGTGCATCGAGCTGGGCCTCAATGGTCGCGGCCATGTCGTTGAAGGCGCGGGACAGGTGCCCGATCTCGTCGGCGCGGCCGGGTTCGATGCGCTGGCCGTAATCGCCGACCGCGAATCGTTCCACTGCGGCGGTCAGCCGCTTGAACCGACGCGTGAGCAGCGCGAACAGCAACAAGCCGAGCACCCCGGCCAGCGCAACCGCGAGGCTACCCGCGATCAGCAGCGTGCGCGTGATGCTGCTTGTGCGCAGCATGGCAAACATCGACATGCGCGCGCCGGCATCGAGCACGGCCAGCAGATAACCCCGCTGATCGCCCGGCCCGAAACGTACCGGCGCCACCGAGAACACGCTGGCCCGGTGCGAGCACGGCGCATCCACCACGACCGGCAGCATGGGCTCCTCGGCGAGCAGGTCCTCGAGCGCGGCCACGGAGACCCGCGCGTCGTCGCTGCAACCGCCTTCGGCATAGTTGCCGGCCACTCGGCCGTCGGCGTCGAGCACATAGAGCGAGACCGCCGGATTGATCGACAGGATACGATCCGCGGCGTCGCGAGCCGCGGGCGAGTTCGCACCCGCGCGCAGCGGGCCCTGCATGACCTGCACCAGGTTGTCGGCGAGGTCGATCTGGGTGCGCTGCTGCCACTCGCGGCCCAACTGCTCGAACTGGCTGACCGCCACCCACGCTGCGGCCACCGCCAGCAGCAACAGCCCGGCGAGATAGACGAAGACGATACGCGCGTAGAGGCTGCGCGATATGTTCGCGATGCGTTGCCAGGCGCGTCTCATGCGTCGCCCGGCATAGCGCGCGGGTCCACGAAGCGATACCCCACGCCCCACACGGTCTGGATGTAGCGCGGCTCGGCCGGGTCGGTCTCGATCTTGCCGCGTAGCCGATTGATATGCGTGTTCACGGTATGGTCGAAACCGTCGAACTCCGGACCCCAGACGCGATCGAGCAGATCACTGCGCGAAAAGCCATGGCCGGGATTTCGTGCGAACAGCGCCAGCAGCGCGAATTCCTTGGCCGTCAACGTAACCGGCGCACCATCGACATGCACCGCGTGCTTGTCGATATCCACGCTCAGTCCGCCGACCACGATCGGTGCATCGCTCGCCGTATCCGCCGACAACGCATCCTCACGGTGGCGCCGGCGCAGCAGGGCCTGGACGCGCGCCAGCAGAATGGCGGCATCAAAGGGTTTGGTGATGTAGTCGTCGGCCCCAATCTCCAGCCCGAGCACCACATCCCGTGTACCGGCAAGCGCGGTGAGCATGATCAGCGGGATGCCGGCATCCTCGGCGCGTATCTCGCGGCATACGCTCAGCCCGTCGATGCCGGGCAGCATCAGGTCGAGCACCACGAGCGCCGCGTGACGCCAGTGCTCGAGCGCCTGCTCGCCGCTGGTCACCCAGTCGGCCGGGTAGCCGGCCTCGCCGAGGATCGCGACGAGCAGCCGCCCGATATCGGGGTCGTCCTCCACGCAGAGTATGCGTTCCGCCATGCCGTTCTCCGTATTCGTCGGCTCCATTCTCTGCTATCGGCCGGCCCGGGACATCACGAATGCGTAAACGCGCCGCAACGTTATCGATTCGTGATGATTGGCCCGTGGCACCGGCCTAGTTTGATCCCAGGCCGCACACATCGCCGCGGTCTGCCGGGCAAAACGATACGAATAGCCGCCCGGCCTTTGCTCTAACAACGGAGATTTCGCATGAATACATTCCGAACCGCTCGCAATCCGCTGCTCGCCGCCCTGCTGTTCTCGGGCTGCCTCGTCTGGAGCGCGGCCGGCCTGGCCATGGAAGAGGACAGCATGGCGCACGACGAGGGCTCGATGTCGCAGGACAGCGGCATGACCCATGACGACATGGGCTCGGACGAAAGCATGAGCCACGACGGCATGGCCGCGGACCCGGGCGCCAGCGGCGAGCAAAGCGACACCTATCAGGCGCCGCTCGACGGTGACGAGCCCATGGCGGGCGACGACGACAGCATGTCGGACGAATCCGGCATGTCGAGCGAAGACAGCATGAAAGAAGACGACATGTAGTCCGCCCTCCCGGTTGCCTGTCGGCCGCGGGTCGGCAGGCGCCTCCCTCTCGGTAACGGGCCCGATCATGCACACCCCGACAAACAATCCCCACAGCAGCGCGATGCGGCGCGGCCGCCTCATTCGGCGCCACGGCCTGTTCACGCGCGTCTGGCACTGGGTGAATCTCGCCTGCCTGGTGATACTGCTGATGAGCGGGCTGCAGATCTTCAACGCCCACCCGTCGCTCTACTGGGGCAACGATTCAACCTTCGACGCCCCGACGCTGCAAATCACCGCCGTGCGCGGCGACGATGGCGCGCCCATGGGGATCGTGCGTATCGCCGGATACCGGATCGACACGACCGGCGTGCTCGGGCTTTCACGGCACAACGGCGAGCTCGACCAGCGCGCCTTTCCCTCCTGGGCAACGCTGCCCGGCCCGCAGTGGCTGGCCATGGGGCGCTACTGGCATTTCGCCGCAGCCTGGATTTTCGCTCCCCTGCTGCTGGCGTATCTCGCCTATACGCTGATCAGCCCGACGCGCCGCCGGCTGATCTGGCCGACCGCCGCCCAGTGGCGCGGGTTGCCGGCCACCATCGCACACCACGCGCGGCTCAAGTTCGATCACGGGGCCGACTACAACGGCCTGCAGAAACTCACGTATCTGCTGGTGCTGTTCGGCCTGCTGCCCTTGATGGTGCTCACCGGCCTGACCATGTCGCCCACCATGAACGCGGCCTGGCCCTGGCTGCTCGATGTGTTCGGCGGCCGCCAGAGCGCTCGCACCCTGCATTTCATCTTCGCCTTCGCGCTGGTCGCCTTCTTCGTGATCCACCTCGTGCTGGTGCTGATCTCGGGCGTGCGCAACAACCTGCGCTCGATGATTACCGGGCGCTATCGCATCGGCAGCGATACGGCGCCTGCCAAGGACAACCGTCATGCGTGACTCGAAACTCATCCTCCCCGACCCGAAGCGCCGGCGCCTGATCACCGGCCTTGGCGCGCTCGGCGCAAGCGCGGCCCTGACGGGCTGCGACAGCCTGTCGCGTAACGACCGGTTCCAGACGTGGCTTGGCGCCACGGACCGGCTCACGCGCGCCGCCCAGCGGCTGGTGTCTTCCCGCGAATCCCTGGCGCGCGAGTTTTCCGAACGCGACATCGCGCCCACGATGCGCGCCAACGGCAGCACCAACCCGAGCAACGCCGACTACAAGCGCCACGTCGCGAACGACTTTGCCGACTGGCGTTTGCGTATCGACGGGCTGGTGCGCGAGCCGGCCGATCTCTCGATCGACGACCTGAAAGCCATGCCCGCGCGCACGCAGATCACCCGCCACGATTGCGTGGAGGGCTGGAGCTGCATCGCCAAATGGACGGGGGCGGTGCTCGGCGACGTGCTGGACCGCGTGCGCCCCACGTCGGCGGCCCGATTCGTGGTCTTTCATTGCGCGGACAACATCTACGGCGGGCCGGTCAAATACTACGAAAGCATCGACATGGTCGAGGCCTATCACCCCCAGACCCTGCTGGCCTACGGCCTCAACGACGACCGCCTGCCGGTGGCCAACGGCGCACCGCTGCGCCTGCGCGCCGAACGCCAGCTCGGCTACAAGATGGCGAAATACGTCATGCGGCTGGAACTGGTCGACAGCTTCGCCACGATCCAGGGCGGCAACGGCGGCTACTGGGAAGACCGCGGTTATGAATGGTGGGCCGGCATATGAAGACGACGAACGACAGCCACGCCGCGAATGGTGCGGTCGCGTCGGTGGACAACAGCCGCCGTCGGCTGCTTGCCGGCGCGCTCGGCGCTGCGGTGGTCATGACCGGCCTGCCCTTCGCACGCCGCGCGACAGCGGCCGACCCGGCCCGCGTGCGTATCGTGGTCTTCGGCGACGACGGCGAGCGCGTCGGCGAAAAGACGCTCGACAAGATCGTGAAAACCGATGCCGCGTGGCGCAGGCAACTCTCGCCCGCCGCCTATCGCGTCGCCCGCCAGGCCGGCACCGAACGGCCCTACAGCGGCGACCATGAAAAGCCGGACACGCCCGGTCTCTATCGCTGTGTCTGCTGCGATACCGCGCTGTTCGACGCGGCCACCCAGTTCCATTCCGGCACCGGCTGGCCGAGCTTCTGGGCGCCGATCGCGGCGAACAATGTCAGCGAACATGTGGACCGCAGCTTCGGAATGCGGCGCACCGAGATCACCTGCACACGCTGCGATGCCCACCTCGGCCATGTGTTCAACGACGGCCCGCCGCCGACCCGACTGCGCTACTGCATGAACGCGGTCGCCCTGCGCTTCGTGCCGACTGCCGCCCCGTCGTCCCCCGCCTGAGGTGCGCGCCATGAAAAAATCGACCACAACACCCTTGGTTTACCGCGGCGCCATTGCGCTCGTTCTATGCGGCTGTGCCACAGCGCTGTTGTGGCCGCCGCTCGTACCCGCGGCGGGTGAGGCCATCGAGATACCGGCAGCCGAGCAGCCGATCCCGCAGCAACCGACAGGCACACAGACCGCGGTACTCGCCGGCGGCTGTTTCTGGGGTGTGGAAGCGGTTTTCGAACATGTCGAAGGCGTGGTCGATGTCGCGTCGGGCTATGCCGGCGGCAGCGCGAACACCGCAAGCTACCGCGCGACCAGCACCGGGCGCACCGGCCATGCCGAAGCCGTGCGCATCGAATACGACCCGTCAGTGGTCGGCTATACCGATCTGCTGCAGATCTTCTTTTCGGTGGCCCACGACCCGACCCAAGTGGGCGGCCAGGGCCCGGATCGCGGCAGCCAGTATCGCTCCGCCATCTTCGCGCTCGACGACGCCCAGCAGCGCGCCGCGCAACGCTATATCGCCCAGCTGGACGCCGCGCAGGCGTACGAGGCACCGATCACCACCGAGGTGCACGCCCTCACGCGCGACGCGTTCCACGCGGCCGAGCCCTATCACCAGGATTTCGCCACGCGACATCCCGACCATCCCTATATTCAAGCCTGGGACGCCCCCAAGCTGGAAGCGCTGCAGGCCCAATTCGCCGATCGTTACCGCGCACGCCCCGATCTGCCGCTCGCCGACGGCTGAATGCCGGGCCGCGCGGCCGCTCCAACGGCCGGCACCACGGATGCACGCGCAGCGGCGCATCCTCTAGGATGCGCGCATGGGCCGAGATAAAGCCGAAATCGCCCCGCCACCCTGGCAGCTCGAAGGCCAGGGCCTGATCGCGCTGTTCGCCTGCACTCGCGATTTCGGCAACGCCTGCGCCGAAGCCGTGCCGGCGCTTCGCGGCCGGGCGCGCGGCGGCATCGGCGCGCTCATGCTGGTCGACTACGCCAGATCGAACGTCGGACCCTATCGCGAACTGCTGATCGTGCCGGGGCGCTACGCCGATGCCCAAGGGCACAGCCGCCCCGCCGTCACGCATATCTGGGTGTCGACCCAGCAAAGCGTCGATGGCGGGCGATTCAACTGGGGCCTGCCCAAGCAGCGCGCCAGTTTTCGCGACCGGGCCGAGGGCGATGCCCGCGCGGTCGATATTCATCGCGGCGACACTGCGACCATTCGCCTGGCCTGGCGCACCTTCGGGCCGCCTGTGCCGGTCACGACCGGCCTGCTGCGCCCGCGCTGGCATACGCTCGACCAGCCCTGTGGCGATTATCGCTATCGCACCCGGATCACGGCACGCGGGCGGGTCCGCCCGGCGCGGCTGACCGGGCACGCGATACCGCCCGAGACCGGCTTCGCGGATATCTTCTCCCAGCGCCACCTGGCCACGTTCGCGGTCTCGCGTTTCACCATGACCTTTCCCGTGGCCGATATTCAGGCCATGCCGTCGACCGATCGCATCGCGGGTCATTGAGCCGGCACGCAACCGCGGTTTGGCCGGCGTATGGCGCGACCATGCATGCGGCCGCCAATGGCTGCCGCGACAACCGCCGACACGTTCAGCCGTGTGGATGCCATACCAATAGACGGCGCCCATGGCTACGCGGCAGCGTCTCGGTCCATGGCACGAGGTTTGCTTCAACCGCAGCCTTCAACAACGGGCTGTGAAGCCGCCCCGAAAAAAGACGACGCGCATGACAGACAAGCATACGGACTACGAACTCGAGGCAGTGCCGGCGAACGCGCGCCGTGGATTCTGGACGCTGCTCGCGGTGATGCTCGGATTCACCTTCTTTTCGGCCAGCATGTGGGCCGGCGGCACGCTCGGCGAAGGGCTTTCACTGGCGCGTTTTGCCCTGGTCGTGCTGTGCGGCAATCTCGTGCTGGGCGGTTATGCCGCGCTGCTTGCGTTCATGGCCAGCCGCACAGGGCTGTCGACCCATCTGATCAGCCGTTATGCCTTCGGCAGCCGCGGCTCGTGGCTGCCCTCGGCGCTGCTGGGCGGCACCCAGGTGGGCTGGTTCGGCGTCGGCGTGGTCATGTTCGCGCTGCCGGTTCAGGTGGCCACCGGGATCGACACGCTCTGGCTGATCATTGCCGGCGGTGTGCTGATGACCGCCACGGCCTATCTCGGTTTCAAGGCACTGGCGGTGCTCAGCCTGGTCGCGGTGCCGGCGATCTTCGTGCTCGGCAACCTCTCGGTCGGCATGGCCGTCAACGAGGCCGGCGGCCTTGCCGCGCTGGCCGCGATCCAGCCGGAAAACTCGCTCACGCTCGCGGTCGCGCTTTCGACCTGTATCGGTTCGTTCATAAGTGGCGCCACGCTCACGCCCGACTTCGTACGCTTCGCGAAATCGCCAACAATCGGCGTGAGCACCACACTGATCGCCTTCTTTCTCGGCAACTCGCTGATGTTCACTTTCGGCGCGGTCGGCGCGCTCGTCTATAGCGAATCCGATATCTCGCAGGTCATGTTCGCGCAGGGGCTGATCATCCCGGCCGTTCTCGTGCTCGGGCTGAATATCTGGACCACCAACGACAACGCGCTCTATGCCGCGTCGCTGGGTTTTTCCAACATCACCGGCTGGCCCAAGCACTGGATCGTGCTGATCAACGGCATCGTGGGCACGGTGTTCGCGCTCTGGCTGTACAACAATTTCGTCGGCTGGCTTTCGTTTCTGAGTTCGGCGCTGCCGCCGATCGGCGCGATCCTGATCGCGGACTACTTCCTCGTCGCGCGCGGGCGCTATGCCGCGCTCGGACAGGCCGCGTTCGAAACGGTGAACTGGGTGGCCGTCGGCGCCTGGGCGGCAGGCTTCGCGGCAGCGAATCTGCTGCCGGGCATTCCACCGCTCAACGCCATCGTCACGGCGCTGGTCATCCACGTGATCGCAAGCTACGCGCTCGGGCGTGCCGACACACGGGCGACGGCCACGCACTGATCACCAGCATTCACGCGCCGGCATGAGCTGACGCGCTAGACTGCGCGCGTTCCGCAACGAAACGCGTGGCCGCACGCGTAGAGCGCTCATGTTTTCGATCTTCGAACGTCTGGTCGCTCCGTTTCCGGACGACGACCGCATGCCGCCGCGCGACGGCCTGCTGCGCTTCATCGCCTTCTATGCCCGGCCAGTGTGGCCGCTGCTGCTGGCGATGGGCGTACTGACGGCGGCGATCTCGATCATCGAGGTATCGCTGTTCGCGTTTCTCGGCCAGATCGTCGACTGGTTCGATACCGGCGACCGCGCCACCTTTCTCGCCGACAACGCCCTGGCGCTGACCGGCATGGCGATCGTGGTGCTCGTGGTGCTGCCGTTGCTGGTCTTTCTCGAAGGTCTGGTGACCTTCCAGGCGCTGTCCGGCAATTTCCCGATGCGTTTTCGCTGGCAGGTTCACCGCTGGCTGCTCGGCCAGTCGCTGACCTTCTTTCAGGACGAATTCGCCGGCCGTATCGCCACCAAGCTCATGCAGACCGCGCTCGCGGTGCGCGAGACGGTGATGAAATTCCTCGACGTGATGCTCTATGTCGCGGTCTATTTCACCGGCATCGTGGTACTCGTCGCGGGCGCGGACTGGCGTCTGGCGCTGCCGTTCGTGTTCTGGCTGGCCGGCTACGTGGCGCTACTGCGCTATTTCGTGCCGCGCCTGGGCGCGATCGCCGAGCGCCAGGCCGACGCACGCGCGCAGATGACCGGGCGCGTGGTCGATGCCTACACCAACATCCAGACCGTGAAGCTGTTCGCGCATACCCGCCGCGAAGCCGGCCATGCGCGCACCAGCATGGGGGCGTTTCTGGAGACCGTGTACGCGCAGATGCGGCGCATCAACGCCTTCTACGCGCTCCTTTACGTGCTCAACGCATTGCTGCTGTTCGCGGTGGCCGCGCTCGGCATCCTGCTCTGGCAATCGGCGCTGATCAGCGCCGGCGCCATCGCCGCGGCGATCGGTCTGGTGCTGCGCATCAACGGCATGGCGCAATGGATCATGTGGGAGGTCTCGCAGCTGTTCGAGAACATCGGCACCCTGCGCGACGGCATGACCACCTTTGCCCGCACGCGCGCCATCGACGACGCGCCGAATGCCGGGGAACTGTTGGTCGAACGCGGCGCCATCGCCTTCGAGCGCGTGGGGTTTCACTACGGCCGTCCGCACGTCGACAATCGCGGCGTGATCGATGACTTCTCGCTCGCCATCGCGCCGGGCGAGAAGATCGGGCTGGTCGGCCGCTCCGGCGCGGGCAAGTCGACCCTGCTGTCGCTGCTGCTTCGCTTTCACGATCTCGAGTCGGGCCGCATTCTCGTCGACGGTCAGGATATTGCCCGCGTCACCCAGGCATCGCTGCGCTCGAACATCGGCATGGTCACCCAGGACACCGCGCTGCTGCATCGCTCGGTGGGCGACAACGTGCGTTACGGCAAGCCGGACGCCAGCGACGCCGAGATCGCCGCCGCACTCGAAGCCGCACATGCGCGCGATTTCATCGCCGATCTCGTCGACGTGCACGGCCATACCGGCCTGGACGCGATGGTGGGCGAACGCGGCGTGAAACTCTCGGGCGGTCAGCGCCAGCGCATCGCGCTTGCGCGGGTGATGCTCAAGAACGCGCCGATCCTGCTGCTGGACGAGGCCACCTCGGCACTGGATTCGGAAGTCGAGGCCGCGATCACCGAGAATCTGCATGCGCTCATGCACGGCAAGACCGTGATCGCGGTCGCGCACCGGCTGTCGACCATCGCCGCGCTCGACCGGCTGGTCGTGATCGACGAAGGCCGCATCATCGAAAGCGGCAGCCACGACGAACTGTTGGCCGCCAACGGTCTGTATGCCCGGCTCTGGGCGATGCAGTCCGGCGGCTTCATCGGCGAGGACGTGGCCGGGCGCCACGCATCCGCATAAGCCATGGGCGTTGGCATGCCGCGGGCCGGCCTGGCCTATCTCCTGCTGCTGGCGACCACCATGTGCTGGGGCGCGAATGCGGTCGCGGGCAAGCTCGCGGTGGGCCACGTCAGCCCGCTGCTGCTCACCCAACTGCGCTGGCTGCTGGCAGGGCTGGCCGCGCTGCCGTTCGCCTGGCCGCATCTCAAGCGCGACTGGCCGCAGATCCGCGCGCATCTGCCGCTGCTGCTCGCCTACGGCGGCATCGGCTTCGCCTGTTTCAACGCCGCGCTCTACAGCGCGCTCAATCACACGAGCGCGATCAACGTGGTGATCGAACAGGCCGGCATGCCGATGGTGATCTTCGCGCTCAATTTCATCGTGTTGCGCCAGGCCACGCGCGGCGTCCAGCTGCTCGGCTTCGTGATCACGGTCATCGGCGTGGCCGTGGTGGTATCCAACGGCCGGCTTTCCCGCCTGCTGCAGCTGGATCTGAATATTGGCGATGCGCTGATGCTGATCGCCATTTTCTGTTACGGCGGCTACACCTTCGCCTTGCGCTTCAAGCCACCGATGCACTGGCTGAGTTTCATCACCGTGATCTGTGCGGCAGCCGCGGTCGGCACGCTTCCGTTCGTGTTCTGGGAAGCCGCACGCGGGGCCAGCATCCTCCCGGATCTGCAGGGTGTCGCGGTGATCCTGTTCGCCGCGCTCGGCCCCGGGCTCATTGCCCAGACCTGTTTCATACGCAGCAACGAAATCATCGGCAGCAACCGTGCCGGCATATTCATTAACCTCGTACCGATATTCGGCACGCTGTTCTCGGTCGCACTGCTCGGCGAGGCACTGCATGTCTACCATGTGCTCGCCCTTGCGCTGGTCCTCGGCGGCATCGCGCTCGCCGAGCGCGGCGGCCGATAGTCGACGCCCATGGCAGGGCTGCGACATTTCGTCGCGGCGATACCGGCGCAGGCCGCAGCAACGGTATCCTGCGCGTCTGATTCGTCTTCAATTGCCATGCAGGCCGTTTCCCGACTCACACCCGTCAAACTCCTGACCTGGCTGCATCGCCTGCGCTGGGGCGCGGTCGTGTTCGTGCTCTTGGCAGTCGCCGCGGCGGCCTGGCTGCCGGCACTCGCAATCGAGCCGGCGCCGCTTCTGGCCGTAACCGCGGCGCTCGCCACGGCGAATGCCGCCATCGGTTGGAGTCTGCGCCGGCCACGCCCGGCAACCGAGGCCGAGCTGTTCGGCCATCTCGTGCTGGATACGCTGGCCCTGACCGCGCTGCTGTATTGCGCCGGCGGCTCGTCCAGCCCCTTCGTATCGCTTTATCTGCTGCCGATCGCGATCGCGGCGGCGAGCCTGCAGCGCGCGCAGGCGTGGGCGATCGCGCTGCTCGCGGCCCTCGCCTACACCGCCCTGCTGCTGCAGTTTCTCGTGCCGCCGCATACGGCCCACGGCGGTTTCACCATGCACGTGCTGGGCATGTGGGCCACTTTCATGGTGTCGGCTGCGCTGCTCGTCGTGTTCGTGACCGGCATGGCCGCCACCGTGCGCCGACGCGATCAGTCACTGGCCGAGGCCCGCGAACAGATGCTGCGCAACGAACAGATTACTGCCCTCGGCACGCTCGCGGCCGGCGCGGCCCACGAACTGGGTACGCCGCTGTCGACCATGGCGGTCGTCGTCTCGGAGCTGCGCGACAGCCGTGCCGACGACCCCGAACTCGACGCGGATCTTGCCGTTCTCGATCGCCAGATCACACTCTGCAAACGCCAGATCACCCATTTGCTCGGCGCGGCGAATCAGGCCGGCGAAAGCGAACCGCGTACCGTCGAACTGGCGCCGTGGCTGCAGTCGATCATCGACCGCTGGCGCCTCATGCGCCCCGACGTTCGGGCCCGCCTGGCCATCGAACCCGCGCTCGGCACGACGCGCATGCGCGACGAAACCGCGCTCGGCCAGTCGCTGATCAACCTGCTCAACAACGCGGCGGACGCCTCGCTTGCGAACGGCTCGGCGTGCATCGCGGTGGGCGCGGCGCGCGCACAGGACATGCTCGAGGTCGTGATCGACGACGACGGCCCGGGCATTGCGGATGCCGATACCGCGCGCGCCGGCCGGCTGCGCTTCTCGACCAAGCCCGACGGCAAGGGTCTCGGCCTGATTCTGTCGCATGTGAGCCTCGAACGAATCGGCGGCGAAGTCAGCCTGCGGCGCCGTGACGGCGGCGGTACGCGCACCCGGTTGAGCCTGCCGCTCGACGCGGCTGCGGCGTCGACATGAGCGCCACGACCACGCGCGCCATGCGTGTTTTGCTGGTCGATGACGACGCGACCTTCGCCGATATTCTCGCCCGCGCGCTGCGGCGGCGCGGGCTCGAGGTCGTCGTGGTGCACACGCCGGACGCCGCGATCGAGCGCGCCACCGCCTGGGCGCCGACCCATGCGCTGCTCGACCTCAACCTGAACTGCGAGACCTCGGGCCTGGCACTGATTGCGCCTCTGCTCGACGCCGCGCCGGGCTTGCGCATCACCGTACTCACGGGCTACGCGAGCATTGCCACGACGGTCGCCGCGATTCAGCGCGGCGCGGCCGACTATCTCGCCAAGCCGGTGGACGCGCCCGCGGTGATCGCGGCATTGAGCGGCCACGGCGACGACGCGGCAGAGCCCGCAGTCGAGGCGCCCGGTCAGCGCATGTCGCTCAAGCGGCTGGAATGGGAGCATATCCAGCGCGTGCTCGCCGAACACGACGGCAACATCTCGGAAGCCGCGCGCAGCCTCGGCCTGCACCGGCGCACCCTGCAACGCAAACTCGACAAACGGCCGGTGAAGTTCTAGCAATCGCCGGTTTTTTTAGAACTCACCCGTGCGGCGCGATGCCGCTTTCGCCGAGGGTGACCACGTCGGTGATCTGCTCGCCGTTCCAGATATAGCCGAAATGCCGGCCCTGTACCGCAGGCGCCAAGACATGCGGGCGAAATATCGCCACACATTCGCCGTGCGGGTCGCGCACGCTCGGATAGACGATGCCGTGGCTACCCGCGGCGCGCTCGGCACCGCCGAACGCCTGCGCGGCCCGGTAATCGTCGGCGTGGAGTAGCGGCTGTGCCGCGGCGATATCCGCGCGCAGATCGCGCAGCGTGCCGGTCACGTCGACGTGGTAAACCCGCATCTCGACGGTCATCGGCGGCTGCGCGCTGTCGGCGAGAAAGCGCTCGCGATGAAACACGGTCTCGCGCACCGCGGTTGTTTCGTCGTGGGCAGCATAGAACACGCCGAAGCGGCCGTCCGAGAAACGCGAACCGGCCGGGTTGAGATGCGTGAATGCGGCCATGATCGGCGTCGTACCCGGCCCGGCCAGTCGTTCGTCACGTGGTACCAGCGACAGGTCGCCCACTTCGTCGCGCAGGCGATCGTTGGTGAGCGATTCGACCGCGATCGTGGCGTCCAGATCGGCCGGATCGGCCACCCGGTCGAACAGACCGCGCGGCGGGAAACGCGACGGCACGATGCGGTGGCCCGGCCGCCAGTCGACCCGTGTGGCGGGAAAATCGTCGGGGCACGGGCGTGTCATGCCCAGCCGCCGCGCTCGGCGTCGAGATGGCGGCGCACGATCGCGAGATCCTCGATATGGCCGGCGAGCATGCGCTCCAGCGGCGTCGCGCCGCCGAAGATCGGATTGCTGTTCGGTCGCTTGACCCACGCATCGGCTGCATCGGCCCGCGGCAGCAGCATCTCCAGCCCCTTGTAGATACCCAGCAGCAGCGACAAGCGCTCGATCTGGCCGACATCGAGCGTGACATCGGGCCGGCGCTTCCAGCGTCGATAGGTGCTGGCGGGCGTACCCAGCAGCCGCGCCGCCTGAACGTCGGTGAGCGCCCAGTGCTTCGCGATGCCGAACCAGGTCCGGAGCGCGCCCGGACTCATCCGTCGACGCAGCTGCGCATCGTGGATATCGGCACGCGTATCGAGTCGTTCAGCGGTTTGTGAAGCCATGGTATCGACCCTGTTTAGTGATCATATGGTCACTTTAAGCTATTTTATGATCATTTGGTAACCGGTTATCGAGACCAGACCATCGGAATCGATCCTTTGCACCAACGCCAGCGGGCCTAGATAATGCGGCGCCGTTGTATAGGGGCGTGTTGCCGCTTCATACGAACCCGCGCCGACGATCATTGAGCCGCAAGACTAGGCGCCGTGCGCGTGGTGTAGCGAGCTACAGTAGCGCGCGACAACACCGTATTGCGGCTCAATGACCGTCGCCCCGAAGGGTTGGGCCAAAAATTGCGCCATACCGCGTTGCGACTCTTGTTCGTGGCACGCCACGATCAGCGACTCGCGCCTTGTCTGACGCAATTTTTGGACTCCAACGCGGGCTCGAATGAAACGACAACACGCCCCACCAAGAGAATTCGCATGACCGTCGACACGATTACCCTCGACGCGCCGGATGGCAGCCGTTTCGACGCTTATCGCGCCCTGCCCGAGTGCGGTTACGGACCCGCGGTGATCGTGCTGCAGGAAATCTTCGGCGTGAACAGGCACATCCGCGAGGTCTGCGACTTCTATGCCGAGGAAGGCTATGTCGCGATCGCGCCGGACCTGTTCCACCAGTTCGCGGCCGGCATCGAACTCGGCTACGAGCCGGCCGATTTCGAACAGGCCTTCGACTATTTCCAGCGGCTGGACGTGGATCGAACGGTCGCCGATATCGGCGCGACCGTCACGGCCGCTCGCAGGATGGACGCCGTAGTGGCCGACGACAGCGCCGGCGGTGTGGGCGTTGTCGGCTTCTGCCTGGGCGGCAAACTCGCCTATCTCGCGGCGGCGCATTGCGATGTCGATGCCGCGGTGGGCTATTACGGCGTCGGCATCGACGATGCGCTCGATCTGGCCGATCGGATTCGCTGCCCGATGGCGCTGCATTTCGGCGGGCACGACAAGTTCTCGCCGCCGGCGACGATCGAGAAAATCCGCGCGGCCTTCGACGGTCGTGACGACGTGCAGATCTTCGTCTACGACAACGCCGATCACGCGTTCACCCGCTGGGGCAACGACCACTACAACCCCGGCGCGGCGCGGCTGGCGCATACGCGCACGCTGGCCGTGCTGCGCGCAGCCCTGGGGCCGCATTACGATCTGGCCGCCCTCGCCGACCATCATTTCGAGCTGGAGTTCGCCGCCCGCGACGTGGACGAGACCATGAAAACCATGGTCGCCGAGCCGTATGTGAACCACGTGCCGACCATGACCGGCGGCACCGGCTACGAAAACCTCAAGCGCTTCTACAAGCACCATTTCATTCCGAAGAACCCGGCCGATCTGCAGATGAAACCGATCTCGCGCACCGTCGGCGTCGATCGCATGGTCGACGAGTTCGTGCTCTGCTTCACCCACGACTGCGAGATCGACTGGCTGCTGCCCGGCATCGAACCGACCGGCAAGTACGTCGAAATCCCGTTCGTGGTGATCGTCGCCTTCCGCGGCGACAAGCTATACAACGAACATATCTACTGGGACCAGGCGTCGCTGCTGGTGCAGATCGGCAAGCTCGACCCCGCCGGCCTGCCCATCGCCGGTGTGGAGACCGCGCGCAAGCTGCTCGACAAGGAGCAGCCCAGCAACGACCTCATGCCCAATTGGGCGACCAGCGCCGGCAAGGACTGATGAGAAACCAGGCCGACGCGTGCGCCGCGGAACGCATTCCGGCGGCGCACCGATAATGCTCGAACGCCTGCTGCCGCTGTTCTTCGTGCTGATCTGGTCGACGGGCTTCATCGCCGCGCGGCTGGTAGTACCCCATTCGGATCCGCTGACCTTTCTTTGCTACCGCTATCTGCTCACGGTGGCGGCCTTCGTGGCGATTGCCGCAACGGTGGGTGCGCCCTGGCCGCGCGGCGCTCGGGCCTGGGCCAATGCGCTGGCCGCCGGCGTATTGCTGCAGGGCATTTATCTGGGTGGTGTGTTCTGGGCGGTCAGTCACGGGCTGCCGGCGGGCATTGCCGCGCTCGTGGTCGGCCTGCAACCGCTGCTGACCGCCCTGCTCGCCTTTCCGTTGCTCGGTGAAACCGTGGGCCTGCGCAAGTGGATCGGCATCTTGCTCGGCTTCGGCGGCGCCCTGCTTGTACTCGAACCGCGGCTCGCGGTGGACGTTGCCGACGTTGCGGCAGGGCCGCTTGTCGCCGTGTTCGCCGCCATGCTCGGCATCACGCTGGGCACGATCTGGCAGAAGCGCACCGGCGCGGCGGCCGACATACGCACCAACGCCGCGGTGCAGTTCACCGGCGCGGCGATAGTGACGATTCCAATCGCGCTGCTGACCGAAACCGGCCGTTTCGAGATGGTCTGGCAGAACTGGGTCGGCCTGCTCTGGTCGTCGCTTGGCTTGTCGGTCGGCGCGATCTCGCTGCTGTTGTTTCTCATCCGCCGCGGGTCGGTTGCCAGCGTGGCATCGCTGTTCTATCTGGTGCCGCCTGTTGTGGCCGTATTCGCCTATCTGCTGTTCGGCGAAACGCTCGACGCGCTGCAGATCGCGGGCATGGTGGTCGCAGCGGCGGGTGTCGGCATCGCCAGCCGCGGGCCGCGTTCGACCACTTAAGTCCGAGTCGAGCATGCTGCGCGATCTGGCGACGGCCAGCCGCGCGATCGTTCAGTTCGACGCGTCCGCCAGACGCGCCAACAAGGCGTCGGCCCGACGCTGCAGCTCGTGGCGTTCCTCGCGCAACTGCGCTTGCTCGGCCTCGTCATCGAGGCCGTCGATATTGGCATCCACGTTGAGCAGGACCATGCACAGCCCGGCATGCAACAGCTGCGCGCCGGCACGGGTATCACTCTGCAGGGCGGCCCGGGTATGGTCGTTTGCTTCCAGGGTCAGTTCCAGGGCGCGTCGGCAGGCGCGGGCCGTGGCGAGCGGCACCTGATTGATACGTTCGATCGCTGCGTCCAGGGCATCGCTGTGCTCGTCCTCGCCCGCCTGCTTGCGCGCGGCGAGATAGGCCTGGAAGGCCGCGACATCCTCGTCGGCATAGCCGCCCAGTTCGTCGATCAGGACGTCTGCCCGCTCGATCAGATTGGCGTGTGTCTGCGAACCGTCCCGCGGTTTGGAAAGCCGCAGCCCCTTGAGCGCCAGCGACAGACCGTTCGCCGCGGCGTTTGCTGCCACCGCACCGCAGCCGGGCATGGCGCGTGACTCGATATCGTCGCGAAATTCGCCGAGCGTCATCGCCGCCAGGCTTTCATTCATGCTCATGCGAGCCCGCGTTTTGGGGCGATCGACGATTCAGGCGTCATCGTCGCGGCCGAGCCGTGATTTCAGATGCGCGCCGAGGCGCTGCATGGCCGGCGAGGCATCGCGCGGCTCCAGGCGTACGTTGATGATGCTGGCGGTCTCGGTGTTGGCCACCGCCGCGGTCAGCGCTTCTTCGAAGGCGCATTCGTTCGGCGCGTCGTAGCCGTCGAGCGGACCGAACAGCTCGCCGAGACGATGAAACTGCCATTCGGGAATATCGTTGAACGGGCCGTCGAGGATGAAACGCTCGGTGGAATAGCCGCGGTTGTTGAACACGATCACGATCGGCGCCAGGCCCTGGCGGCAGTGGCTAACCAGCTCGGTGCCGGTCATCTGGAAGGCGCCGTCGCCGACCAGGATCAGCGCGCGCCGCTGCGGTCGGGCGATCTGCGCACCGAGGGCGGCCGGCACGGCATAGCCCATGGTCGTGTAATAACCGGAGGCCAGGAACTCGGTCTGGTCGTGCACGCGCAGCTCGACACCGGCAAACAGGCAGTCGCCGGTGTCGCAGACCACCATCATGTCCGGCGTGAGCATGGCGTTGAGACGGCCGATCAGCCGCGCGATGGTCATCCCACGGTCCTTCTCCGGAAAGTTCGTTGCCTGCGGGCCGGTGGTGAACGCGGGAAGCGCCTCGTTTCGCGGCCGGGCGTCGCGGCTCAGGCGACCGAGGAAATCGCCGAGCGGCGCGCCGGGGTAACGATGATGACGAATGAACACCTCGCCCTGGGTCGCACGGATCATCTGCTGCGGGTTGAGCTGGATGGTGTAGCCGCCGGTATCGATATCGTTGAGCGTCATGCCGAGCATGAGAATGCAGTCGGAATCCTCGACCACGCGGCGGGCGTCGTCGTTGCTGAGCGCGCCGCTATAGATGCCCAGATAGTTCGGATGGCGTTCGCGAATCACCGACTTGCCGGTCAGCGTGGCCGCGATCGGCAGATTCGTCTGTTCGATGAAATCCAGCAGTGGCTGCTGCAGACCGCGGCGGTGAATTTCCACCCCGGCAATGACCACCGGCGATTTCGAGCGCGCCAGCAGCTCCGCGGTCTCGGCGACCGCTTCGGCCAGGGCGGCCTCGTCGCGGGTTTCCAGCTGTTCGTCGGGCGGCGCGGCGACGGTGACGCCCGGCTGTTCGACCAGGTCGCGCGGCAGCTCGATATACACCGGCTTGCGGTGACGCAGCGCCGCAGCGAGCGCGCGGTCGATCTGGCGAAAGGCAAGTACCGGATCGTCGATCACGGCGGTCGCACAGGTGATACGTTCGAGGATCTCGCGCTGGAAGGTGAACGGCCCGAAGCGATGATGCAACATCGGGTCGTTCTGGATCTCGTTGGTCCCCGGCGCGCCGCTGATCACCACCACCGGGGCGGATTCCGCATAAGCGCCGGCCACCGGATTGACCACGCTCAGCGCACCCACGCCATAGGTCACCGCCAGCGCGCCGAGGCCGTTGCAGCGGGCATAGCCGTCGGCCGCGAAGGCCGCCGTGTCCTCGCGCGTGGTGCCGATATGCGCGACGTCGCTATGCGCCATTTCATCGTAGAAACCGAGCACGTAATCGCCCGGCACGCCGAACACATGCGCTACACCCAGCTCTGAAAGCCGGTCGAGGAGATAGCGCCCGATTGCCGTTTCACTCATGGTTTCGACCATAGCGCAGCTGTGTGCGTAACCGCGAACGAACGCGTGAACCCTGCCCGGCGCACGGCGACCACGCACCGGAGAAGCCGCCACGGCGGCCGCCCGGTCACGACAACGCGGCTGTCGCGACTCGCTCGAAAATCATCTGTTAGCGTGGCGCTTTATTCATCGACCTTGCAGAAACCAATGCTTCGAATCGCCCCTTTCAAACCCGATGTCGACCATGTCGTACCGCTCGAGATCGATGGCGAGATCAATTCCCGGGATTTCGCGAATGTCCTCGCGGACCTGGAAACACGGCTTCAAAAACACGAGACGCTGCGTCTGTATATCGAGATCAAATCGCTCGGCGGCATGGGCGCCTCGACCGTATTCAACGAGCTCAAGGACGCGATCAAGCACTGGGATCGCTTCGACCGCCTTGCTGTCGTCACCGACGTCGAGGGCGTGCGTACCGCGACCACCGTGATCGACAAACTGGCGCCGAAGATGGAATGCCAGACGTTTCGCTTCGACGCCCGCGACACGGCCCAGGCCTGGGTGACCTGAGCCGCGCGCGATCGATCAGCCGGCGGCAATCGGATTGGCGAGCGTGCCGGCGAACTGCAGGTTGCCGGCGGGATCGTCCAGATCGATCATCTGGGCGTTGTTGCGCAGCTGCAGGCGGTTGAGACAGGAGCGCTTGAACTCGGGCGCGAACAGGTCGTATTTCGCGAACTTGTCAGCGAACTCGGGGTGCGCTGCCTGGTAGTCACGTATGCAGTTCGCGACCTGCTGCCAGAACGCTTCCTGCGGATAATCGCGTTCGGTATGCAGAATGGCGCCGATATAGCGAAAGATCAGGTCGAACAGGTCGGTGAACAGGCTGAGCACCTTCAGTTCTTCCGGCACCTCGACCGACAGGCGCGCGACCTCACCGGGCAGATCGACTTCGGTGTTCATGATGCCGACCTCTTCGGCGATGTCCTTCATGATCGCGCGCACCGGCACGTTGTCTTCGAGTACCAGAATGATGTTCTCGCCGTGCGGCATGAACACCAGGTCGTGGGCGAAGAAGCAGTGCAGCAGCGGGCTCATGTAGGCGTCGAGATAGCGCGCCAGCCAGGCGTCGGTATCCAGGCCCGAGGCGTCGATGCGCGCGCCGATCACGGACGCGTCTTCCGCATCGCGATGCAATAACGCCGCCATGGTCATCAGCCGCTGACCCGGCTCTGTCTGCGTGAACGGGCTCTCCCGCCAGAGCGCCGCCAGCATCTTGTTGTAGGCATCACGCTTGGGCGCGGCCGCCTCGAACTGCGGATGGCGGTAACCGATAGAGGCCACCTCGCGCAGGATCGAAAAGCCCTTCTCCTGCAGGGTGTCGTCGTCGCGTATCAGCCTGGCGATCCAGTCGTTGATTTCGGGCGTGCCGCGCATGTAGTACGGCGACAGACCGCGGGTGAAGCCCATGTTGAGGATCGACAGCGCCATCTTCACGTAGCAGCGCGTCGGGTTGTCGCGGTTGAACAGCGTGCGGATCGACTGCTGTGCCTGGTAGGCGTCCTGGCCGAAGCCGAGATAGACGAGGTGCTGCGAGGCGATTTCGCCGGCGAACAGATAGACGAGCTTGTTGTGCCACTGCCAGGGATGCACCGGCATGAACAGATAATCGGCAGCGTCCAGCCCGCGCTCGGCCAGCCGCTCGGCGAACGCCTCGCGGTTGGCGGCCTCGAGTTCGTCTGCCATGTGGCTGGCGTAGCTGCGATCGGCCGTGCAAGCGAAATCCGCGCGGCTGACGTGTGCAGCGACCCACACCAGTCGGATTGGCGCTGCGGCTTCCGGCGTGTAGGCACGATAATCGACGCTGTCGAAGCCGATGCGTCCACTGTTGGCAACGAATGCCGGGTGGCCTTCGGTCATCGCGGCTTCAATCTGCTGGAAATCGCCGTCGACGAAATCAGCCGCGGCCGGGCCGCCGTGGGCGATCTTGTAGGCGATGCTGTAGAGCGTGGCGGTGATCTCTTCCAGATAGATCGGCAACGCGCCGGGGCCGATGCCCAGAACGTCCTTGAGTTCGGTGATCAGGGTCACAGCATCCAGCGGCGCGGGCGCACCGTCGACGGTCTTTTCCAGCGTGCCCGGCTCGATATGCCAGTGCTCGAGTTCGAGCACACGCGCGCGAAAGCGGTAGCGCACGGCGCTGTCGTCCGGCGTGAGCGTGTAGACGCCGTTGTCTTCGTTCTCGGCCACGGGCGTGATCAGCAGTTCATGACTGAACTCGCTGATCATCTTCGTGACCATGCGGGCGTTGGCGGCGGCCCAGGTGGCGGGGTCGAGATGGGCGACGGCCTGTTCGGTCGCGGTGATCGGCATGCGGGTCATCGGTGAGTGTCCTTTAAAGAGAAGCGTCGAGCGCGGCGGCGTAATCCTCACGCGTACAGGTCGCGAACCAGGCGGTCTTGCCCGGCAGGTCGACCTGGCGGTGATAGACGAAACCGGCGCGGCGGTTGATCGGGTGAATGCCTTCGTTGGTGACGTCGGGCTCAACCACGACGCGTTCCACAGCGGGATCGCTGAATAGGAAATCCATGATCTGGACGAACACTGCCCAGGTGAAACCGGGGATGCGTTTTTCGCCGGGGGCGACGAGCACGTGCATGCCGACGTCGCCGGACTGGACGTCGTAGTGGTCGCCGATGGCTTCCGCGGCCGGCGCATAGCGCTCCATGAGGAAGGTCGGGCGGTCGTCGTGCAGGCCGATGAAGGCATTGAAATCGTCGGCGGCGGCGAGCTGTCGGAAATAGTCGTGAATCTGCTCGGCGCTCAGCGATTGCATGCCCCAGAAGCGGGCATGATCGCTACGCAGCCAGGCATGGGCGGTCGGCGCATGCCGCTCGATATCGAAGGCCGTGATCGCCAGTTCGCCGATGCCGGGAATATGGCGTGCTTGAAGAACGCTTGGATCGCTCAAGCTCGTCTCCTCGTTGAGTCTGGAAAGAAAGTGACCGGGGCAGCTGCCGTGCCGCGCTTCAGGCCGGTGTACGGCGACGATCCGAAGCCGGCGTATGCGTCTCGTCCACGGCGAATTGCTGGAAGGCGATCCGCCGCTCGATCGGGTAATGCTCGACGCTGGTGAGCGCGCGCAGGATGCAGGCGTTGCGATAGCAGGCCATGCCCAGATCCGGCGTGACGAAACCGTGGGTATGGATCTCGGCGTTCTGGACGAAGATCTCGGCGTTGTCGTGATCGACCGCATAGTGGCGCGAGGCATCAAAACGCCCCTGGGCATCCCAGCGGATGCGGTCGGCGATGCCGTGGATATAGTCCGGCACGCGATAGGCAAAGCCGGTCGCGAGAACGACCGATCCGCTTCGATGTGTGAACGCTGCGCCCTGTTCGTGCTGGAAGAAATCCAGTTCGACGGCATCCGCGGCGACACGCGCATCGCGCAGTTCCACGTTGGCCTGGAGGCCGACGTTTAGCGTGCCGGCCACGTCGCGCTCGTACATGAGGTCGTAGATCGCGTTGATCAGCGACTCGTCGATACCCTTGTAGAGCGCCTTGTGCTCCTCGCCCAGCTTGTGCCGCCGGTGTTCCGACAGGCCGTGGAAATAATCGACATATTCCGGCGACGTCATCTCCAGCGTCAGCTTGTCGTACTGCAACGAGAAGAAACGCGGCGAACGTGTGAACCAGTCGAGCCGGTAGCCGTAGCGTTCCTGATCGGCGAGCAGCTCGTGGAAGACCTCCGCCGCGCTTTGGCCGCTGCCGACCACGGTGATCGAATCACTGGCCTGGAGCGTGTCGCGGGCGTGCGCGAATTCACGCGCATGCACGGCGCGGCCATCGAGATCGCGACAGCAGTCGGGCACATGCACGCTTGGCCCGCTGCCCAGCACCAGCGATCGGGCGCGCAGTTCGCGGCGCGTGCCGTCGGCCGTGTCCTCTAGCGTGAGCACGTAGCAGCCGGCCGTGTCGTCGTAGGCCGTGGCGACGACGCGGGTGGAAAACACGAGGCTGTCGAGCCGTTCGGCGACCCAGCGGCAGTACTGGTTGTACTCGCGCCGGAGCATGAAGAAGTTCTCGCGGATATAGAACGCGTAGATCCGCCCGGTCTGCTTCAGATAGTTTAGAAAGCTGAATTGGCTGGTCGGGTCGGCGAGCGTGACGAGATCGGCCATGAACGGCGTCTGCAGGGTCGCGCCTTCCAGCAGCAGCCCCGGATGCCAGTCGAACTGATCGTTCTCGTCGATGAACACCGCGTCGAGATCGTCGAGGGGTGCGGCCAGCGCGGCCAGGCCGAGATTGAACGGGCCGATGCCGATACCGGCGACGTGGTGGATGTGCGTGTCGCGTTTATCCATGACGGCGATACGCCCGGTTCGCCGCCGGGGCCGCTGCGATCATCTGGGCATTACGATCATTGGCCATGCCGTAGGTCAGGATCAGATCGACGATCTCGCGCATCTGCTCAACGGTTGTGGCCGGGTTGAGCAGCGTGAATTTCAGATAGCGCCGGCCGTCGACTTTCGTGCCCGCGATCATGGCCTCGCCGTCGCGGGCGAGCTGGGCGCGGATCGTGGCATTGAGTTCGTCCAGTTCGGCGTCCGATGTGGTGAGACACGGCCGGTAGCGGAACACGATCGTGCTCAACTCCGGGCGGTGCAGCAGTTCCAGACGCGGCTCGGCGAGCATGAGTTCGTAGGTGCCCCGTGCAAGCGCCACGGCACCGTCGAAAGCGTCGCCGATGGCGTCGGCACCTATCGTGCGCAGGGTCAGCCACAGCTTGAGCGCGTCGAAACGCTTGGTGGTCTGCAGCGACTTGTTCACCTGATCCGGCGTGCCGGCCGCGGCCGCTTCGGCCGGGTTCAGATAATCCGCATGGTGCGTGATCAGACCGAGATCCGCGCCGTTGTTGACGATGAACGCGCTGCAGCTGACCGGCTGGAAGAAAGCCTTGTGGTAGTCGACCGTCAGCGAGTCCGCATGCTCGATACCGGCGAGCTTGTGGCGATGCCGGTTCGACACCAGCAGCCCACAACCGTAGGCCGCGTCCACGTGCATCCAGAGTTTTTCGGCACGACAGATCGCGCCGATTGCATTCATGTCGTCGACGCTGCCGAAGTCTGTCGTACCGCAGGTCGCGGCCACCGCGACCGGGATATTGCCCTCGGCGCGACACTGGGCGATCGCGTTAGCCAGTGCGGCCGTGTCCATGCGCTTTGCCGCGTCGCAGGGCACGCTCACCACCGCGTCATGCCCCATGCCGAGCAGCGCGGCGGCCTTCGAGAGACTGAAATGGCTCACCTCCGAAACGAACACGCGCAGCCGTGACGCCTCGGCCGGCAGCCCCTGCTTCTGCACCGTGCCGTGGCCGTATTCACGGGCACACCAGGCATCGCGCATCAGCAGCATGGCCATCAGGTTCGACTGGGTACCGCCGCTGGTGAACACACCGTCGGCGGCCGCGCCCAGGCCCGCACGCTCTGCGGTCCAGGCGATCAGCTTCTGCTCGATGAAGGTGCCGCCCGCGCTCTGGTCCCAGGTATCGATCGACGAATTGATCGCGCTCAGCACCGCCTCGGCCGCGATCGACGGCACCAGCACCGGGCAGTTCAGGTGCGCCGCATAGCGCGGGTGGTGGAAATACACCGCGTGATCGAGATAGAGCCGCCGCAGTTCATCGAGCGCGGCCGGCATGTCGCCGCAGGCGTCGTCGAGGTCCAAGGCCTCGAACGCGGGCGCCAGTTCACTTGGGCGCACCCCGCTGTGGACACGTGTTGCCCGCCGCACGGCCGCCGTGACCGCATCCGCGGCCTGGTCGACCTGGTCACGATAGAGATCGAGATTGTGCTCGTTGAAGATCTGGGCGCGGCGGGCAATGTCGGCGCCGCGGATCCGGTCGGCAGCATCGTCGGTGCGTGGTGCCGTGGTCGAGGTGCGCATGGCGCAGGCCTCCTTTTCGAGATAAAAACGTATCGCCCCGCGCGCCGGTGCATGCAGGCCCTGTCCCCTCGTTTTTATTTCGCTGTTCGGTCCGCGACCCGCCGCCGGAACGACGGCGGGCCGTGGCTGCTACGCGCTGTGACCGCTAGAACTGATAATCCAGCGTCGCGATGATTTCGCGGGAATAACCGTAGTAGCAGTTGTTGGCGCTGAAGCAGGCTTCGACGTATTCCTTGTCGAAGATGTTGTTGGCGTTGAGCCGCAGCGTCGCGCCGTCCATGGAGGACGCCAGTTCACCGAGCTTCACGCTAACCATGGCATCGGCAAGCGTGTAGTCCGGCACTTCGAGCGTGTTGGCGGCGTCGGCATAACTTTCGCCCACGTAGCGCACGCCCGCGCCAACGTCGACCGCCGGGGTGAGGTCATACTTCGCCCAGGCCGAGGCCTGCTGATCGGGCGTACGCGTGAAGGTATTGCCGGCGATCACGCCCTGGTCGGGAAAATTGTCCTGATACTCGACGTCGCTGTTGGTATAGGAGGCGATCACGTTCAGGCGGTCGGTGAGATCGGCGCGCGCCGACAGTTCGATGCCTTTCGACTCGACATCGCCCACGCTGTCGAAGCGTGCCGGATTGACCTGGAATCGCTGCTGCACGTTTTCCTGTGTGAGGTCGTAGAGCGCCAGCGTGAACATGGCATCCACGCCCGGCGGCTGGTATTTCAGACCCACTTCGTACTGGTGGCTTTCCACCGGATCCGCCACTTCCCCGTTGAACGGCGTGTACGCACTCGGATTGAAGCCCTCGCTGTAGGACACATAGGGCGACAGACCCCAGCGGGTTTCGTAGAGCAGCCCGGCGCGCCCGGTGAAGGCATCGTCGCTTCGGTCCACCGTTTCACCCGTGGCGCCGTTGGTGTACTCGCGCTTGAGATAATCCTGGCGGCCACCGAGCACCAGATGGACATTGTTCCATTCCATCTGATCCTGCAGATAGAAACCGACCTGGCGCGACTGGCGGTTGTTGGCCGGCGCCAGACTGTCGTCGTCGAGGATCGGATCGCCGCCGTAATTCGGATTGAACGCCTCGAGCGGCGTCGCGAGATAGCCGCTCGCATAGCGCACGGAGTTGTCGCGCTCCTCGTAGCCGAACCCGCCGAGCATGCGATGCTCGATCGCGCCCGTGTCGAATTCGAACGTGGCGTAATTATCAAAGCTGAGCGCCGTCAGATTCTCCTTGGCACGCGAGTAGAACCGGTCGAGCGCGCTCGGCGAGAACTGATCGTAATAGCCCACGGGAATGCCCGGAGATTGTTCACGGAAATCTATCGTCGCTTGCGGCACATCAGCCAAAAAGCCGTTCTGATAGACCTGCTTGAGTTCGGTATCGACATCCGCGTAGCGGCCGCGCGAGGTCAGCGTCACGTTGTCGTTGACCTCGTGGTCGAGCTGAAACGAGAACAAATTGATATCGCGATCGAATTCTTCGTAGTTGCGCGCGCCGTCGATCCACTCGTCGTCCACGGTGCGGCCGAAACGCTCGTCATCCGCTGTGATCGCGTATGGCACCGAACCGTGAAAGCCGCCCTCCGGGTCACGCTGGATATAGGCCTGCAGCAGCAGCGTCGTATCGTCGGCGAGATTGAAGCTGACCTGCGGCATGATGGTGAAGCGTTCGCTTTCGACCACGTCGTACTGGGTGTCGCTGGTCTCGCCACTCACCGTCACGCGGTAGTTGCCCAGGTCGGGATCCGCGAGCGGGCCGGTGAGGTCGACGCCCGCGCCGTAGGTGCCGAAGCTGCCGCCATAGACCCGCACCAGCCCCTGCTGCTCGGCCTGCGGCTTCTTGCTCACATAATTGACGAGCCCGCCCGGCTGCGCACGCCCGTAAAGGGCGGACAGGGCACCCTTGATCACGTCGATACGCTCCAGAAAGAACGGGTCGATCTGGATGTTGGTGAACGAACCGGGATCGTTGGCCAGCCGCAGGCCGTCGAGAAAGGTGTTGTTGACGTCGCCGCCGGGAAAGCCACGCAGCGCGATCGTGGTCTGCCGCGACGAGGACCCGGAAAGGCCGGTGAACACGCCCGGCGTATAGCGCAACGCGTTGTTGATCGTGCGCGCGCCCTGATCCTCGACCTGCTCGCGCGGTACGACATCGATGGCCAGCGGCGTCTGAATGAGTGGCGTGTCGGTCTTGGTCGCGGCGCGCGTCGCGTCGGCGGAATAACCGGTCGTCGGCGCGTCCGCGCTGTTGACCGCTTCACCCTGCACCATCAGCGGCGCCAGCGTCTGCGAACCGAGCCGGCTGTTGTTTTGCTGTGACGATCCATCGACACCGATCGCGGGCAGCGACTCGGTGCGTTGCGCGCCGTTTTCCGGGTCGCCGTCCTGGGCGAACACGGCGGCCGGCAGCACTGAAACGCTCAACCCCAGTGCGCTGCAGACCATGACGTGAACCCAGGACCGACCCACGACGCGTCGGCCGGTCTGGCAAAAATCGATTGCGGACATCCCCATCTACTCCCTATAAATCCCAAACGTGCGCATGGCTGGACCACCCATCCCGCGTAATGCGAATGATTATTATTTATTGCGCAACTATGCGTCAAATGGATTATTTCCGAAGCGCAGTCCAGCGACGAGGCCAGGGACGTTAAAAAAGCCCGTACGCAACGGCCTGCGCACGGGCTTTCTGGAGCGGCGTCGATCGGGGCGGACGGCGCGTCGCGTGGCCGCCCCTGTATTCACTCAGGTGTTGAGAATCACCCCGCCGTTGAGATGCAAGGTCTGCCCGGTCATGTACGACGACTCCTCGCAGGCGAGATACACGTAGGCCGGTGCGATCTCACTGGGTTGCGCTGCGCGATCCATCGGCACCTGGCCTCCGAAGTGGGCGGTTTTCTCGGCGTTGAAGCTGGCGGGGATCAGCGGCGTCCATACCGGGCCCGGCGCCACGGCGTTCACGCGTATACCGCGGTCCACGAGCGACTGCGCCAGCGACCGAACCAACCCCTGAATTGCGCCCTTGGTCGCGGAATAGTCGATCAGCGTGTCGTTGCCCTTGAAGGCGTTGACCGAGGATGTGGCGATGATCGTGTCACCTTCGCCCATGTGCGGTACCACGGCCTTGGACAGGTGGAAATGACTGAAGATGTTGGTCTGGAATGTACGCAGCAGCTGCTCTTCCGGGATCTCGGTGATGTCGGCCCAGTCGTATTGTTCTGCAGCATTGTTGACCAGGATATTCACGCGGCCGAACGTGGCGAGCGTGTCGTCTACAACCTGGCGGCAGAAGCCCGGGTCACCGACATCGCCTTTCATGAGGCGACAGCGACGCCCGCGCTGTTCCACTTCGCGTTGCGTTTTTGCGGCGTCGTCGTCCTCTTCGAGATGCACGAGCACAACGTCAGCCCCTTCGGCGGCGTAGTGCACGGCCACGGCGCGCCCGATGCCGCTGTCGCCACCTGTAATGATGGCCACCTTGTCGCGCAGTTTGTCGGCCGGCCGATAGCTGTCACGGATAATTTCCGGAGTCGGCTGCATGGCGGACTCGTCGCCCGGCTGTTCAGACTGGGACTGCTTCGGTCTTTTCTGGTCACTCACGGCGGCAGAACTCCTGTGCGAATCGAGTGATTTCGACTCTAGTTCCGCCGCGCGCGAGCGACCATCCGTTATTCTGCCGACCGCCGCACCGCGCGGCGCCGGGCGATCAGTGAAAGATCGCGACGTTCTGGCGCCCGATCACCATCGGCTGGCCGGCGCGGTTCCATACCGCCATCGCCTGCGATGAATACCCGTCGCGCGCGTATTCGGCGCGGCTTTGGCTGAGCCACCAGCCGTCTTCGGTCTGCGGTGCATCGCTGAGCACGTCGAAGTGCCAGGTCATGGTGCTGACCGGCGCCGGCTCGCTGAAGCTCGCCATCGAAGCCGGAGGCAACGCATCGGCCAGCGCGGCGAGGCCGACGATGACGGGATCGATCTGGCTGTCCTTGTGCCGAATCCATACCAGGTACTCGGGCGATTCCGAGTTCGTGACCGGCATCGAGCCGTCGACGAAGCGGCTGTCGAAATGCTGGGTGAAATTGGGTGCCATGCGCCCCGCCGAGGCGAAGAAACTGGCCTCGCAGGCCTCGGGCCCCGCGACCTGCGGCGCGGCGAGATCGACATGATCGACCCTGGACGCCCTGGCCTTGCCGAAACACAGGATCGCGCGTGCGGCGATATCCGTGTCGCTGAGCAGATCGACAGCGACGAACGCGGTCGACTTGCCTCGGCGCAGCACCGTCGGGCGGATGGCGATATCGCTGCCGGACGGGCCGATGAAACTGCACTCCACCGATCGCAGCGGCGGCAGATCGTCGCCGAGATGGTCGTAAGCCGCCTGCACGCACAGCGCGACCGACAGGCCTCCGTAGATCGCGCGCCCCTGCATCCAGTCGGCCGGTACGCTGACGCGCGACAGGTCGCCATCCTTGGCCATGGCCGCGAGGAGCTGGGACAGCGGAGTACGGGATTCGTCATCGGACATGGGATGCTTTCCTTGCAGGCACAAAGATCCAAGCGTATCGCAATACGCCGGCGTACGGCAGGCTTTTGATCGTCGGCCTCACGCCCGACAGGCGACCAGCGTCTCGTGCATCACCTGAAGCGTGGGAAAGAAATAATCCGGCGACTCCGCCCGCAGTTCCGCTTCGCTGCCGTAACCGTAGCCCACCGCCGCGCCGGCCACGCCGTTGTGCCGGGCGCCCACCAGGTCGAACGATCGATCGCCGATCATCAGGGTATCGCTGGCGGCCAGCTTCTCCTCGCGCAAAATATGCGCGATCAAGGCGTGCTTTTCGGTTCGCGTGCCGTCCAGCTCGCTGCCGTAGACGCTGCAGAAGAACGGATCGAGCCCGAAGTGGCTGACGATCTGGCGCGCGTAGAACCACGGCTTGGACGTCGCCACGAACAGCTGGCGCCCGCTGCGCTGCAGTTCGGCGAGCAGTTCACGCATGCCGTCGTAGACCACGTTCTCGAACATGCCGTCGCGCCCGAAACGCACGCGGTAGTCGTCCACGGCCTGGGCGGCGCCGGCCTCGTCGAAACCGTAGAAATCCATGAACGACTGCTTCAGCGGCGGCCCGATAAAGCATTCAAGCCGCGCCAGATCGTCGACCTGCACCCCCTGGCGCGCCAGCGCGTACTGCACACAGCGGGTAATACCGACACGCGGATCGGTCAGCGTGCCGTCCAGATCAAATAACAGAACCTTGTATCGCATACATCGACCCTTACCTCCTCGCGCCGGCCGCTTTTCCCGCGGGCCTGACGCCGCAACCCGGGCCCCCTCGGCCCATCCGCATATAAGCAAGAACCCGGCCGAAATGTCGATCGGCGCCCACGTCCAGCGCTTTTGCCGGTAGCCTTCGCGCATGATCGAATCTTCGCCCGAACGCACAGTGGCCCCGGTACAACGCGCGCACACGGCCGGCGCGCTGCGGCTGGCGCTGCTCGGCATGCTGATCGGCGCCAGTCTGCTGACCGGCTGTGCCAACCTGCGCGCTACCGACGGTGCGGTCTACCAGCGCGGCGAAGCCTCCTACTACGGCGCGAGGTTCCAGGGCCGTCGCACGGCCAGCGGCGAACGCTTCGATGCCAATCGCCTGACCGCCGCACACCGAAGCCTGCCGATGGGCACCCGTGTCAGGGTGACCAACGACGACAACGGCCGCTCGGTGATCGTGCGCGTCAACGACCGCGGCCCGCATGTGCGCGGGCGTGTGATCGACCTGTCTCGTGCGGCCGCCGTCCGGCTGGACATGATCCGCAGCGGTATTGCGCCGGTCACGCTGCGCCGACTCGACTGAAGCCTAGACCACCGTCGCCGCATGCCGGCCGGCACAGCGCCCCGAGAAGATGCAGCCGCCCAGAAAGGTGCCTTCGAGCGCGTTGTAGCCGTGATAGCCGCCACCGCCGAAACCGGCGACTTCGCCTGCGGCATACAGCCCGGCGATCGGCTCGCCCCCGGCGTCCAGCACCTGGCCGTCGAGATTGGTATGCAGGCCGCCCAGCGTCTTGCGGGTGAGGATATGCAGGCGCACCGCGATCAGCGGGCCATTGGCCGGGTCGAGAATCCGGTGCGGGGACGCCGTGCGGAACAGCTTGTCGCCGATATAACGGCGCGCCCCGTGGATGGCCGTGATCTGGGCATCCTTGGCATAGGCGTTGTCGATCTGCAGGTCGCGGGCGACGATTTCGGCTTCGAGCGCGGCGCGGTCGATGCGTTCGTTGCCCGCGAGCCGATTCATGCCGGCCACCAGTTCGCCGATGTCGTCGGCGACGATGAAATCCTCGCCGTTTTCCTTGAAGGCCTCGACCGGCGGCGGCGCGCCCTTGGACAGACGGCTCTTGAGCACTTCACGCCATTGCTGCGAGGTCATGTCCGGGTTCTGTTCGGAACCGGACAGCGCGAATTCCTTTTCGATGATCTTCTGGGTAAGCACGAACCAGGAATAGTCGTGGCCGGTCGCCAGAATCTCGCGCAGCGTGGACAACGTGTCGAAGCCCGGCAGGCACGGCGCGGGAAGCCGCCGACCGTTTGCATCGAACCAGAGCGATGACGGCCCCGGAATGATGCGGATGCCGTGCATCGGCCAGATCGGATTCCAGTTTTTGATGCCTTCGGTGTAGTGCCACATGCGATCGTTGTTGATGATCGCGGCACCTGCATCGTGCGTGATGTCGAGCATGCGCCCGTCGACGTGATGCGGGACGCCAGAAATCATCCGCGCCGGCGCCGGGCCGAGACGTTCCACCGGCCAGTTGGCGCGCACCCGTTCGTGGTTGCCGCCGATGCCGCCCGCGGTGACGAGTACAGCACCCGCGGCGAACTCGAATTCTCCGGTCACGTCGCGGCTGGACTGCTGGCCGCGCTCGACCGTACTCGGCGCCAGAATCTCGCCGGCCACCCCGGTGGCCGCGCCGCCGGTCATGATCAGCCGGCTCACCTGGTGCCGGCATTTCAGCGTGATGCGACCGGCCGCCATGTGTTCGCGCACACGCCGCTCGAAGGGTTCGACCGTTCCCGGCCCCGTGCCCCAGGTGAGATGAAAACGCGGCACCGAATTGCCATGGCCACTGGCCAGCGCGCCGCCACGCTCGGCCCAGCCCACGACCGGGAACCAGCGCATGCCCTGTTCGTAAAGCCAGGGCCGCATCTCGCCGGCAGAGAATTCGATGAAGGCCTCGGCGACCTTGCGCGGCCAGTAATCCTCGGGCCGGTCGAAGCCGGCGGAACCCAGCCAGTCGGCCATCGCCAGCTCGGGGCTGTCCTTGATACGCATGCGCCGCTGTTCGGGCGTGTCGATCATGAACAGACCGCCCAGCGACCAGAACGCCTGACCGCCGACCGAGTTCTCGCCTTCCTGCTCGACGATAAGCACGGACTTGCCGGCATCGGCCAGTTCCGCGGCGGCGACAAGCCCCGCAAGACCCGCGCCGACCACAATACTGTCCGCTTTATCGACCATGCCCTGTCCCCTCGACGTGCATCCGACACGCCATGTTTTCGTTTACCCGAGTGTAGCGGGGCCTACACCGAGCGACTACCGAACGCCGCACGTCATGCCGCGGCAGTAGCCGACCTAGGCCGACAGCGCGGCCCCGGCCCGGGCCTGTCCGAACACGCGGCTCAGATGCGCACGATAACGGGCACGCTGAGCGTCGACCGCCGGCGCCTTCATCACGTCCGTGGCGAGAAAAGTGGGCATGGCCTCGAGGCCGAGAAATTGCTGCGACTTGTGGAAGGGAAAATACACGCCGTCGATGCCGCGGCCTTCGAAGAATTCATCCGGCCGGTCGAAGGCCGCCTGCGGGGCGTTCCATGTGAGCGAGAGCATGTAGCGGCGCCCATGAAGCAGACCGCCGGTGCCATAGTGGCGATCCGGATCGCGGCGGCTGCGGCCATCGCTGGCGTAGAGACTGCCGTGGCCGGCCGTCAGAACCTCGTCCAGATAGCGTTTGACGATCCACGGCGCGCCCATCCACCAGCCGGGCATCTGATAGACGATGGCGTCAGACCAGAGAAAGTTCGCGACTTCTGCGTCGACGTCATAGCCCGCATCGATCGCCGTCTCCCGCAAATCGTGACCGAGGGCCTGGAGTTGTTCGACCGCCGTCGCGTGGAGCGTGGTGTTCAACCGGCCGGCGGAATGGGCGAACGGGCGTTGACCGTTGAGTAGCAGAATATTCATGGCGTACAGGCAAAACGTGTGTGAATCGGCACGCAGTCTGCTGCGCGCGCCCCATGCGCGAAACGGGATAAACTGCAAATAATTATTGATTTTCTATCAACAATGAAAACGACCCTCGCCGAACATCAGGTCTTCGCCGCCGTGGTCGACAGCGGCTCGATCACTGCCGCGGCCGAACAGCTTGGCCAGACCGTTTCCGGCGTCAGCCGCTCTCTCGCGCGTCTGGAACACAAGCTCGAAACCACCCTGCTGGCACGCACCACCCGACGCACGAAACTCACCGACGAAGGCCTCGCCCTGCTGCCGCACTCGCGCGCGCTGCTCGACGCCGCCGAAGACGCCGAGCAGGCCATGGCGACACGGCGCCAGCAGCCTGCAGGGACGCTGCGGATCAACGCCGCACCGACGTTCATGCATGCGGTGATCGCGCCGCATGTCGGCGCATTTCGCGAACGCTATCCGCAGATACGGCTATCGCTGGATACGCACGATCGATTTATCGACCTGCTCGAACAGCGCACCGATGTGGCCATTCGGATCGGCGCACTCGAGGACTCGACCCTGCACGCCCGCCCGCTCGGGCATACCCGCCTGCGACTGGTCGCCAGCCCGGCCTATCTCGCGCGCTGCGGCACGCCGACCACGGTGGCCGATCTCGCTGGCCACGCGCTGCTCGGCTTCAACCAGATGCCGCACCTCAACGCCTGGCCGGTACGCGATAACCAAGGCCGGGATCTGCACATCGAGCCAACCATTGCGGCATCGAGCGCGAGCACGCTCATAGCGCTGGCACTGGCCGGCGAAGGCATCGCCAGCATGGCGGATTACGCGACCCGCTCCCTCGTTGCCGAGGGACGGCTGCAGCCGGTACTCGCGGATCGGATTCAGACGCGCCGTCAGGCGATTCATGCGGTCTACTACCGCAACACCGCTCTCGCCCTGCGCATCCAGCTGTTTCTGGATTTTCTTGCCGAGCGGCTGCCGGCCGCTCTTTAGTCGCGAGCGATCAGCCAGTCGGCGATCTCGCGCCAGGTTTCGGTCATCGCGGTTTCGCTGGACACGATCCCGACATGGCCGCCCTTGAGCGTGCGGCAGGTCACGTCGCGGCTGGACACATGACGCAGCATCGCCTGGCTGCATGCGGTGGTCACGATCACGTCGTGCCGGCCGGTGATATTCAGAATCGGTGCGGCCACGCCGGACAAATCCGCGTCGGCACGCTTCATCGGCAGCTTGCCCTGGCCGAGCACGTTGTCGATCCACAGATAATCGATGAAGTCCTGCACCACGCCACCCGGATAGGCGACCATGCCGTCGAGAAAGGCGGCATTGGTCGCGTGGCTGCTGACATAGTGCTCGTCATGCAGGTTGGCGACGAGGCTGGCATAGCTTTTCACCGCCGTCATCGGGCTCGTGAGCTTGAACACCAGCGCGTTCAACCGACCGGGCGAACGCAGCAGCGCGGCCGGCAGCCGATGCGCGGTCAGCCCGGTATAACGCCGCACCCAACCGGCGTGGCGCGATAGCGTCTTGTAGCGCTCACCGAGCACGCCGTTGTCGTGGTAGTCGACCGGCGCGCCGACAAGCACGAGATTGGCGATGTCCGCACCCGCGATCGCGGCATGGCAGAGGCTGAACAGCCCGCCGAAGCTCCAGCCGTGCAGGCTGAGCTTGCGCTTGCCGCTGTGGGCGCGCACCCGTTCAAGCGCCTCGGGCAGCAGATCGGCGAAATAGCTCGACAGGTCGAGTCTGTCCTGCGCACGCGTGGGCGTACCCCAGTCCACCAGATAAAGCTCGAAGCCGCGGGCACGCAGATAGCGCACGAGGCTGCGTTCGGGAAACAGGTCGTAGACCAGCATGTTGACCGCCAGGGGCGGCACGATCACCAGCGGTGTGCGCTGCACGGTCTTCGCCACCGGCAGCACGCTGCCATCGGCCAGCTCGATCTCGCTGTCCGTTAGCGGCGGGTAGTAGCGCAGCGAGACCGGCCCGTCGCGATGGATCATCTCGTACGGCGTCTGGCCGGCCTGCACCAGGGCGTCGCGGTCGAACAAATGCTGACGCGCATGGCCGAGTCGCGCCTTGTTGCGCTCGAACTGTCGGCCGAGAAAATCGCGGCCGGCGGCGATTGACGATGTCATGCGAGGCGATCCTCGAATCCAGGCGAGGCGCTATTCTAGTTTGTTTTGCTGCACCGCAACAGCCGCCTGCGCGCCGCGTATCCAAATCGAGGTTTGAAAGTCCTCGGCCACATACCAAGCTTCAAGATACAGCTACGCAATGAGGCAGTTATGCAGTACCGAATCCTCGGCAACAGCGGCCTGAAGGTTTCCAAGCTCACCCTGGGCACCATGACCTTTGGCGGCGAAGGCTTCATGTCGAAACTCGGCAATACCGACGTCGACGGCGCTCGCAACCTCATCGACAAGAGCATCGATCACGGGGTCAACTTCTTCGATACCGCCAACATGTATTCGCAGGGCCGTTCGGAAGAGATTCTGGGCAAGGCGCTGGGCGCCAAACGCAACGACGTGCTTCTCACCACCAAGGTGCGTTTCCCGATGGGCGACGGCCCCAACGAGGGCGGTCTTTCGCGCCTGCATATGCGCGAGCAGGTCGAGGCCAGCCTCAGGCGGCTCGACACCGAGCATATCGATGTCTACCAGCTGCATATGTGGGACGGCACCACGCCGCTGGAAGAAACGCTGCAGACGATGGACACGCTCGTCGGTCACGGCAAGATCCGCTACTACGGCATCTCCAATTTCTCAGCCTGGCAGGCGATGAAGGTAATGGCCGTCTGTGAGCGCGAGGGTTTCACCAAACCGATCAGCCAGCAGATTCATTACACGCCGCAGGCCCGCGAAGCAGAGTACGAGCTCATGCCCATGGCCCACGACGCCGGGCTGGGCACGATGATCTGGAGCCCGCTGGCGGGCGGCCTGCTGTCCGGCAAGTACCGCCGCGACCAGGACACGCCCGAGGGCACCCGCTTCGCCGAAGGCTGGCAGGAACCGCCGATCCATGACGAGAAGCGCCTTTTCGATCTGATCGAAACGCTGATCGAAGTCGGCGATGCGCACGGCGTGTCTGCCGCGCAGGTCGCGCTGGCCTGGATCACCGAACGTCCGGGCGTGACCACCGCCGTGATCGGCGCTCGCAAGGCACACCAACTGGAAGACAACCTCGCCAGTGCCCAGCTCGAACTCGGCGCCGACGAGCACGCGGCGATCGAAAAGGTCAGCCGGCCGCATCTGGTCTATCCCTACTGGCATCAGGCTCTGAACGCCGCCGACCGGTTTGGCGCGGCGGACTGGGTGTTGCATGCCGATCACGCAGAGGACTATTCAGATTGATGATCCTGTTTCGCCACGCGACGCGAAACCGCAGGTTGGCCGGGCTGCCCAGCACCAATGGAGTCGCGGCCTTGGATCAACCCAGTTTGAATCAACGGTGCGGGTTAATTTTCACTTGAGGTTTCGCGCTGATGCGCGAGTGTCTTTTATTTGCTTGTCCAAATAAAAGTCACCAAAACAAAAGACACCCTGTCTTGCGTCGGCGCTCCGCGCCGATGCCCTCCCATCGCGGCCCGCAAGCGGGTCGGCCGGAAACTCGCTGCGCTCAAACATCCGGCCGTCTTGATCCGCTTGCGGCCCGCGCTGCTCGGCGCTACGCCCAAGGGGACCGAATACAGACAAAGACCGGCTCGCTAACGCTTCGCAAGCAAGATCGCGAAGCGATCTTCGCCGACAACGCCGGAGGCGAGTCCGACCGGAACGCAGCCAAACACCGCAACTTCGACTTGGCAGCTGTTTGAACTCCACGGTCGGGTAGGCCGCACCTGTATTCGGGTCCCGTGTGGCGCGACGAGAAGCGCAGGGTCGAAGGGTGTCCGGCGCACTGCGCCGGTGCGGACAGTTGTCTGAGCGTCGCCAAAGCGACGCGAGCCTAGTTAACTGACTAGGGCCGCATCCCTTCGGACCGAGCATCGCAGTGCACCGGCGCGCTTCGCGCCGGCGCGTAACCCGGGTGTCTTTTTCCTTTGCTTACTTTCTTTTGGACAAGCAAAAGAAAGTGAGTCGCACTGCAGTGCGAAACAAAAGGTGCGACGAACTCGTGAGTGCGGAGAACGTGCGGCCCGAACCCACCATTATCGAATCGGCAATCCAGACGAACTGGCACGTCAGCCCTTTCTCGCCCCAGCAACAACGATGGAAACAAGCCCAGGCAGCAACAGCATGCGTGCTGCAATTTGGACGCCGCGCCTGAAACCGCAAACCAACGGCCTGCAAACCCAACCGGGATCCACACACCGAACATGCGACCATACACGCGTGATCGATCTCCACGCCCACTCCACCTGCTCCGACGGCCGCCTGACGCCGACCGCGCTCGTCGCGCGCGCAGCCGAAGCCGGCGTGACGACCTTCGCGCTCACCGATCACGACACCGTCGACGGCCTCGACGAGGCCCGAACCGCCGCCGACACTCACGGCATGACATTCATCAACGGCGTCGAGATTTCGGTCACCTGGCAGCGACGAACCCTGCACGTCGTCGGCCTGGCGTTCGACAGCCGCAATCCATCGCTGGCCAACGGTCTGGCGACGCTGCAACAGGCGCGGCGCGATCGCGCGGCTCGCATCGCAGCCAAGATCGAGAAGCTCGGCGTTACCGACGCACTGCCCCGTGCGCAGGCAATGGCCGGCGCCGGCCAGATCACACGACCGCATTTCGCCCGCCTGCTGATCGAGGACGGCATCTGCCGTGACAACAACCAGGCATTCAAGAAACATCTGCGGCCGGGCCGCGATGCCCATGCCGCGATCGAATGGGCCGCACTGGAATCCGCGATCGGCTGGCTGCATGCAGCCGGCGGCATTGCTGTACTCGCTCATCCGTTCGGCTACGGCTTTTCCGGTGCCTGGCGCCAGCGCGCGATCGCGGCCTTTGCCGACGCCGGCGGCGACGGTCTGGAAATCTGTACCGGCACCACCGACCGGCAGAAGGAAGTCACCGCCGCGCGCGACGCCGCGCAGCACGGGCTCGTCGGCTCGGTGGGTTCCGATTTCCATGCGCCGGAACAATTCTGGCTTGGGCTCGGCCGCCTGCGTGCACTCCCGGGCGATATGAACGCCGTCTGGCACGACGCGCGATTCAAGGCCTGAGGCAATTTCCGGTCAACGCCGGCACGTTGCGCCCGCGCAGCCCCCACAAGCACTATGCCAACGGGGAGAATCACACAAGAAAAACATCGTGAATACCGCAACGACGCGCCATGTGGCGCGGCTGCTGGGCGCTGTTGCCTGCCTGGCGACCGCGGGCTCGGGCATCGCCGACGTCGGCCCTGACGACGAAATCTACTCGCCACAGGTCGAAACGGGCGAATTCGAGATCGAGGCGCGCTACTACGATTTGAACGGCAATAGCGACGGCGCCAACGCCACGCATGAAACCCGTATCGAGATCGGGTACAGCCCGACCGATTTCTGGCGTGCCAGCGTGTCGCCAGTACTCGTGAACGGCCCGCGCTCGGCCACGCATCTGCACCAGATTCAGATCGAGAACGTGTTCGCTTTGCCCGGCAACGGCCACGGCGTATGGCCGGACGTCGGCATATTTCTCTCGTACGAGATCGGCACGATCGATAACGCCGAGGACGAGCTGGTGATCGGGCCGGTGTTCGAGAAGCAACACGGCGCCTGGCTGTTCAACGCAAACGTCTTCATGGACCGCGCGATGGTGCACGAGCCCGATGTCGGCCTGAGCTACGGCTGGCAGGCGCGCTGGACACCCACTTCAGGGCCTTTCGACCTGGGCGTGCAGGGCTTTGGCGAGCACGAATTCCTCGATGAAGAAGACGAAGACGATTCAGCCTATCCGCATGCACCCGACTACGCGCCCGGTCATCGGGCCGGGCCGGCGCTGTTCGGCAGCGTGGCCACCGGCGAGGAATCACGCCTGAACTGGCAGCTCGCGCTGCTGTTCGGTCTCGACGACGATGCCGCGAATCGCACTCTGCGGCTGGCGGTCGAATACGAGATCGAAGGCTGAGCCCTGCTCAATACACGTCGCGCAGATAGCGATGCTCGGAGGCTAGCGTTTCCACATAGCGCCGGGCTTCGGCTTCGCTCATGCCGCCCTGCTCGGCCGCGATGTCGTGCAGCGCGGCGTCCACGTCCTTGGCCATGCGCTCGGCGTCGCCACAGATATAGATCACCGCGCCCGCCTCCAGCCAGGCCCAGAATTCGCGCGCCTGTTCGCGCATGCGGTTCTGGACATAGACCTTGTCTTGCTGGTCGCGCGAGAAGGCCAGCGTCAGGCGGCTGATCAGCCCGTTGTTGCGCCATTGTTCGAGCTGCTCGCGATAGATATGGTCCTTGGCACTTTCCGGGTTGCCGAAGAAAAGCCAGTTGCGCCCGGCGTCGCCGCGCGCCTCGCGTTCCTGCAGAAAGGCGATGAACGGCGCGATACCGGTACCGGGGCCGATCATGATCGCCGGGTGATCGGGATCGACGTTCACGCGAAACTCGTCGGAACGCTGGATATAGACCGGCACCTCACCGTTGCGCGACAGGCGCTTGGCCAGGAACGTTGATGCCACGCCCTTGTAGCCGCGGCCGTAGACCGCGGTTTTCACCACCGCCACGGTGGTATGAATTTCGTTCGGGTGCTTGCGCGCGGATGAGGCGATGGAATACAGCCGTGGCTGCAGCGGACCGAGTTCGTCCACCAGCTTCTGCACGTCGGGCCGCGCGCTCGGGTAAACGCGCAGCAGCTCGAGCAGACTCTGACCTTCTTCGGCACCACGCTCGGAGAGCATGCGCAGGTCTTCGGCCTCTTCGGTATCCGCCGCGGATTCGGCCAGCAGCGCGATCACTTCGTCGCTGGGCTTGGTGATATCCACTTCCTTGAGCAGCACCTGGCGCAGCAGCTTGTTCTCGCCGCTCGGCGCCTTCACCTTCTCGCCGCCGGAGGCCTCGATATCGGCGAGGATGGCATCGACGGTACGCGGGTCGTTCTCGGGAAAGATGCCCATCGAATCCCCGGCCTCGTATTCGATGCCCGAATCGCCGAGATCGATCACCACGTGGCGCGTATCCTTCGTCGAGCCCTCGGCATTGAGCGGTGTGCTCGACTTGAGCTTGGCCATGTAGGGGTTATCACGCGTGCCGAGCGGGCCTTTCTTCTTCGGCTTGGGTTCGGGCTTCGGTTCCGCTTCGGCGTCGTCGGCCGGCTTGTCGGCCTCGTGCTCGGCGACCAGCTCCTTGAGCTTACGCTCGGTCTCCTTCGCGCCGGGCACGCAGCGGTTGAGATCCTCTCCTTCGAAGGCGATGGCCTCTGCATAGGTCTTGCACAGATAGCCGCACTGTCCACAGTCGAGCTGGGCCATCGCGGCCATCAGCTGACGCTCGTGCGGCTTGTCCTCGGCCAGTGCCATGCGCTCGTCCATTTCCATGGCCGGGTCGTGCCAGGGAAAAGATTCCTTGGCCTCGCCGCCGCCCTGGTCGGCGCCGCCGAGAGAGCCTTCCCAGCCGGCCAGCGCGGCGATCAGGCCGTTGAGCCATTCGCGCTGCTCGGCCGGAAACGGCGCGTCCTCGGGAATCAGATCGACTTGTGTGGGCATGTGCTACCTCGTTCTGCACGCCGGCGCTCGGGCGACGCGGCGCAAGGCTGTTGGGCGTGTCTTGAGCCATTCAGGCTCAGGCGGTGTTCTTGGTCCGGGCGGGCTGCCGGTCGTAGTCATCTTGTGCGGCTTTGTCGCGGGCGGTCTTGGCTTTTTCCGGCGTGTCCGCTTTGGCCTCGGCTTCGGAGTACGCCTTTTCCTCGGATTCACGCTGGACCGCCGCGGCCTTTTCCAAGCGTTCGGCAATCCGCTGTTTGAACTCGTCGATATCCTGGCGCCGGGCATAGGCGACAAACCGCTCGCCTTGGTGGCGCTCGTCCAGATACAGGCCGAGCAGGTTCTCGAGATAGGCATTCAGATGGACGGCCGGAATCGATGTCGCGAGCTCACGGGCGATGCCTTCCTCGTCCTCGTACCCGCCGCCGATATAGACATGGAAACCGTCCACCTGATCGGCTTCGTCCGGGTCCTCGGCGTCCGGGTCGGCCACGCGCGCACCGAGCAGGCCGATATCGCCGACATAGTGCTGGGCACAGGAGTTCGGGCAGCCCGTCATATGGATATTCAGCGGCTCGTCGAGCTCGAGCTTGTCCTCGATATGATCGACGAGCTTGAGCGCATTGCCCTTGGTCTCGGCATTGGCGAACTTGCAGCCGAAGCTTCCGGTACAGGCCACCATGCCGGTACGCGCGGGGCTGGCGTTTACGTGCAGGCCGAGCTTCTCGATCCCGGCCACGAGCGTCTTCATGTCCGACTTCTTCACGTTCCCCAGCACGAGGTTCTGCCAGACCGTGGTGCGCATCTTCGCGTCGGCATAGCGATCGGCAAGATCGGCCAGGCCGTGCATCTGCGGAATAGTCAGCCGGCCAACCGGCAACACGATGCCGACATACTGCTTGCCTTCGACCTGGTCGTGAATACCGACATGGCCGGCCTTGTCTACCGGTGCGCGTTTCTCGCAGCGCGACAGCGGATAGCGGCGCAGCGTGAACGGCAGTTGTTTCTGTACCTCGCGCATGAACTTGTCGAAGCCCCAGCGATCGAGCACGTATTTCAGGCGTGCCTTGTCACGGCTGGTGCGGTCGCCGTTGGCAAGAAAGACATGCAGCACGGCATGGGCGACGGCCACGCATTCCTCGGGCTTGAGCATGACGCCGGTATCGCGGGCAAAGTCCTTGTGGCCGGTAATGCCGCCCAGCCCCATACGGAAATACGGCCGGCGTGGCAGCGGCCCGTCGGCCTTCGGCAGCACGGCGGAGAAGCCGATATCGTTGGTGCCTTCCAGCGCGCTGATCCGCCCCCCGCCATCAAACGCGATATTGAACTTGCGCGGCAGACCGTAGAGCTCGCGGTGATTGAGAATGTGGTGGTGCATCTGCCGGCAGTACGGGGTGACGTCGATCAACTCATCCGGGTCGATCCCTGCGAGCGGGCTGCCGGTGATGTTGCGGATGTTGTCGCCGCCGCTGCCCTGATTGATGATGCCGACATCCTGCAGGCCCATGAGCACGTTGACCGGATCCTTCGGGCCGATCTCGCGAATCTGCAGGTTGGCGCGGGTGGTGACGTGGGTATAGCTGCCGCCATAGGTGTCGGCCAGATCTGCCACCGCGCGGAACTGGTGTGACGAAAAGATCCCGCCGGGCATGCGCAGCCGGCACATGTAGCTGTCCTGATTGGGGGCGACATAGAACATGCCGCGGCCTTTCATCAGGAACACGTCCCCGCCCTTCGGATACTCGCCGAGGTCTGCCAGCTGGACCATCTCGTTCCACATGTCGTTGGGGTTGAGATCGGCCTTCGCTTCTTCCTGGCCGGTCAGCTCGCCGCCCATGGCCTGGGCGCGAATACGGGCCTGGGTATGAAAATCGTCCGGGCGCAGCCGCTTGCCGGTGGTCAGCCCGGTCATGCCGGGCACGCCGCGGGCGATATGCAGACCGGCCGTCACGCCCTTGAGATAGCGTTCCTGGCTTTCGTCGAAATCCTGTGTGCTCATGGTGTGTCGATCCGTGTTGTCGAACCGTTGTCGATGAAATCGGGATGAATCATTCGCCGGCGTGCGCGTCGATGAGCGCGGCGATCTCGGGCTTGCAGGAACCGCAGTTGGTACCGGCATCCAGCGCTTCGCCTACGGCGGCCACGCTGTCCAAGCCGTCTTCGGTGATCGCGCGCTGGATCGTGTTGCGACCCACGCCAAAACAGGAGCAGATCTGCGGGCCGACATCCTTGCTGGCCTCGGCCGGGCGGCCGGCAAGCAGACCGGCGCGTTCGCTCTCGTCCACCGCTTCGCCGGTAAACAGGCTGGCCAGCCAGCTGCGATCCGGAAGTGCGGCCGGCTCTGGCGCGATGAACACGCAGGCCTCGATATGGCCGGCGTCGAAATGAGCGGCCCGGTAGCGCCCGGCCGCCTCGTCGTGGGCCTCTACCCAGTCGGCGCTGCGTGCACCCACGCCGATCCAGCCGCGCGCGGTCGCGGCCCAATCGTCAGGCGTGTGCAGACCGGCGATCTCGTAGCGGTAGAAACGCTCGCCCGGCACCTTCACCCAGTAGTCGATGCCCGCCTCACCGTTGAGCCGCAACGGCCGGCTGGCGAGGATGAAGCCGTGCCAGGCCGCCTCGAACGGTGCGATCGCGGCAGGCGTGTGCTTGAACTCGGGCTCGCCGGAGATCGGGCAGACCGCCGGGTTGGCGAGCGCACCCACACGGGCCTTTGCAGCGAACTGGTCGTTCCAGTGCATGGGCACGAACAGCGTGCCTTCACGCTGGCCATCGCTGACGATCGTTCGCACATGCGCTTTGCCCAGCGCGGTCGAAACGGTAGCGATCGCCCCATCGATCACGCCGAAGCGTTCGGCATCACGCGGATGAATTTCCACGAACGGCTCCGGAATATGCGCGGACAAACGCGCGGATTTGGCCGTGCGCGTCATCGTGTGCCAGTGATCGCGCACGCGGCCCGTATTCAGCGCCAGCGGCCATTGATCGCTGAGGGCATTGGCCGGCCCGCGGGGCGTGACCGCGATCAGATGCGCCTTGCCGTCCGCGGTCGGATAGATACCGTCGGCGAACAGGCGCCGGCTGTCGGTGCGCGCCGGCATCGCGCCCGCGGCGCGCAGCGCTTCGGTGCTGTAGACCGGCCAACGCAGCGGCTCGAGCGTGTCGTATTCGGCATCCGACAGATCCGCGAGCCCTTCGAGATTGAGTACGCGCTCGCCGTTGTTTTCGAACACGGTGAGCGCGGCATGCTCGCGAAAGATCGCGGCCGCGCTGTCGAAATCGAAACCCGTGCCGAAACCCATCCGGCGCGCGACTTCGCAGACGATCCACCAGTCCGGCTTCGCCTCGCCCGGCATGGGCAGAAAGTCGCGCTGGCGCGAGATGATGCGTTCGGAGTTGGTGACCGTGCCGCTCTTTTCCGCCCAGGCCGCGGCCGGCAGCAATACGTGGGCCCGGTCGACGGTATCGGTATGGCGCATGCAGTCCGAGACCGCTACGAACTCGCAGGCCTCCAGCGCCCGTTTGGCGCGGTCCGCGTCCGGCAGGCTGACCAGCGGATTGGTGGCCATGATCCAGACCGCTTTCACCTGCCCGGCCTCGATCGCCTCGAACAGTTCCACCGCCTTCAGGCCCGGCTTGTCGGCGATCGCCGGCGAATCCCAGAACCGCTGTACGCGCTCGGCCGCGTCGAAGCCCATATGCGCGGCCAGCGTGCTCGACAGGCCGCCGACCTCGCGGCCGCCCATGGCATTCGGCTGGCCGGTGATCGAGAACGGGCAGGCGCCCGGCTTGCCGATGCGCTCGGTGAGCAGATGGCAGTTGAGAATGGCGTTGACCTTGGCGGTGCCCGCCGAGGACTGGTTCACGCCCTGGGAGAAGACCGTGACCGTGCGTTCGGTCTGCGCGAACAGCTCGAAGAAGGCCTTGAGGGTATCGGCGTCCACGCCGCAGGCTTCGGCGACGTCTTCGAGATCGCCCATCTGCCGCGCTTCGGCCACGGCGTCCCGCGCACCCGGCAGATCGCTATCGAAGCCGTTTTCGGCGAGGAAGGCCAGCAGGCCGTTGAACAGATGCACGTCTGTGCCGGGCGCTATGGGCAAATGCAGGTCCGCCCCTTCGGCAGTGGCGGTACGACGCGGATCGATCACTACCCGTTTCTTGTTCGGATTGTTTTCTTGGGCGGCGACGATGCGCTGATAGACCACCGGATGGCACCAGGCCGTGTTGGAACCAACCAGCACGACGAGGTCGGCTACTTCGAGATCCTCGTAGCAGCCGGGCACCACGTCCTCGCCGAAGCCGCGCTTGTGGCCGGCCACTGCCGAGGACATGCACAGCCGCGAGTTGGTATCGATATTCGCCGAGCCGATATAGCCCTTCATCAGCTTGTTGGCGACGTAGTAGTCCTCGGTGAGCAGCTGGCCGGAGACATAGAAGGCCACAGCGTCCGGGCCGTGTTCGGCGATGATCGCACCGAAGCGGGCGGCGACTTCGTCCAGCGCGTCGCCCCAGCTCGCCCGCCGGCCGTCGACCACCGGATGCAGCAATCGGCCTTGCAGCCCTACGGTGTCCGCCAGTGCCGTGCCTTTCGAGCACAGGCTGCCGAGATTCGAGGGATGCGCGGTATCGCCGGCCACGCTGACCGCATCGTTATCGACCACGGCATTCACGCCGCAGCCCACGCCGCAGTAGGGACAGGTGGTGCGTGTGGTCACCGCGTTCATCAGGCAGCCTCCGCGTCCACGGGTTTTGCGTCGGGGAGATAGGCCTGACCGAACAGCAGCAGATCCCGAAAAGCCGAGACGTCCGCGCCCTCGCGCATAAGCTTGAAATACCAGCCGCCGTCGCGGGTATCGCCATAGAGCACGACGCCGACAATGCGATCGTCGCGCAGCACGATGCGCTTGTAGACACCACGGCGCACATCGGAAAACGTCAGCGTTTCGGTGCCCTCGGCGTCGGAAAAATCGCCGGCGGAATAGACATCGATGCCAGTAACCTTGAGCTGGGTGGCGGTCACCGAGCCTTCGTACTGGGTATGGCCGCGATAGGCCAGATGATTGGCACAGACGCTGGCCTGATCCCAAAGCGGCGCGACCAGCCCATAGACCGAATGGCGATGCTCGACGCATTCGCCGACCGCATAGATACGCGGATCGTAGGTCTGCATCGTGTCGTTGACCACGATGCCCTTCTCGCAGTGCAGACCGGCGGTCTTCGCCAGTTCGACATTCGGGCGGATGCCCACGGCCATGACCACGATATCGGCATCGATCTCGGAGTCGTCGGCATCGTCGAAGCGCAGGCCGGTCACACGGCCGGCTTCGTCGCCGAGGATGGCCGCGGTCTTCGCGCCCATGCGAAACGACAGACCGCGCTGGGTGAGCGAATACTGAAGCAGATCGGCCGCGGTGGGGTCGAGCTGGCGCTCCATGAGCGTGTCCATGAGGTGGACGATGGTCACGTCCATGCCGCGCTTGTGCAGCCCGTAGGCGGCTTCGAGGCCCAGCAGCCCGCCGCCGATCACTACAGCCTTGCCGCCCTTTTCGCTGGCTTCGACCATGCGATGCACGTCGCCGATATCGCGAAAGCTGATCACGCCGTCGAGCGTGTGGCCCGGCACGGGCAGGATGAACGGCGTGGAGCCGGTTGCGAGCAACAGGCGGTCGTAGCCGATCTCGCGGCCGGTATCCGAGATGACCATCCGACGGCGCCGGTCGATATCGACCACGGCCTCGCCGGTGTAGAGCGTTATCCCGTTGTCTTCGTACCAGTCGCGGCCGTGGGTTTCGATCTCCTCGAACGCCTTGTCGCCCGCGAGCACCGGCGAAAGCATGATGCGGTTGTAGCTGACATGCGGCTCGGCGCCGAACACCGTCACGTTGTAGCGTTCCGGTGCGGCCTCCAGCACTTCCTCGAGCGTGCGCAGCCCGGCCATGCCGTTGCCGATCACGACCAGATCGAGTTTGGGTTGCGTGGTTTGGCTCATCTCGGTGCCCCGGCTAGGCTGGCTCCGGCTCGTTGCCGCCGCGCGCCTTGATCGGGTCGTCGCCGGAAGAGGCGGAATCGAAAGCGGCTTTTTCCTCGGCCAGCACCTCCGGCGAGAAGCGCACGAAGAAGGCAAAGAACGAGCAGACCATCACCGCACAGCCGAGAAACATCAGCCCCTGGCCGTAGGACAGCGATTCGCTCTTGAACAGGAAGCCGGCGAGCACCGCGCCCGCGTTGCCGCCCGCGCCGACGATGCCGTTCACCCCGCCCAGCGCCTTCTTGTTCATGAACGGCACGATGCCGAAGGTCGCGCCCTCGGACATCTGCACGAACAGACTGAACACGATCATGGTGGCGATCGCGGTGGCCAGCACTTCCATCTGCGAAAAGGCCACCAGCGCGATGCCCTCGATGAACATGGCGAGAAACAGGAAGCGCACGCGCCCGGTCAGGCCCATATAACGGGCCGACAGATCGGAGAAGAAGCCGCCCATGGTGCGGGCGAAGATGTTCATCAGCCCGAACAGGCCGGCGATGAGGCCGGCGGTTTCCAGATTGACGTCGAAGTTGTCGAAGAAGTAGATCGCGGCAACGTTGTTGATCGTCAGCTCGACGCCGAAACAGCCGGCATAGACCACGAACAACGCCCAGACGCGATAGTCGGAGGCCGCCTTCTTGAAGCTGGCCATGCCGCCGTTCTCACGGTCCGCCGGCGGGATCTTGCCGGCGGCGCGCAGATCCGAATAATTGCCGTCCGGCGCATCCTGGGTGAACTTCAGGTAGGCCAGGCCGAGCAGGAACAGCATGATGCCGGGCACGACCATGGCCAGGCGCCAGCCCACCGCCTCGCTCACGCCCAGCGACACGATCGCTGCAAAAACCAGCGGCATGACGATCTGGGTGGTACCGCCGCCGAGATTGCCCCAGCCGGCAGTGGTGGCATTCGCGGTGCCCACGATATTGGGCGCGAACATCACGGCCGTGTGGTACTGGGTGATCACGAAGGATGCACCGATGGCGCCGATGCAAAGGCGCGCGATCAGAAAGCTTTCGAAGCTGTCGGCAAAGCCGATGCACATCACCGGCATCGAGCCGAGAATCAGCAGCGTCGAATAAGTCTTTCTCGGGCCGAACTTGTCGCACAGCGGGCCGATGAGCAGGCGCACCAGCACCGTGATCGCCACCGAGGCGATGATGGTCGAGCCGACCATCGACTTGTCGAGGTTCAGGTCCTCGCGCACCACGGCCATCAGCGGCGCGATGCCGAACCAGCCAAAGAAACACAGATGAAAAGCCAGCCAGCTCATATGGAAGGCGCGCATCTGTACCGACTTGAAGTCGAACAGGCGGATGCGGGTGGCCTTGTTGGCAAGTTCCATGGGGTGGGTGCTCCTGCTTAAAGAAGAATGGACGGTCGAGCGCGAGGCCTAGCCGTAAGCGGCCGCCGCGCGGGCGCCCGCCACGGGCGCCTCCAGCGTGGAATTGAGGGCAGCAAAGCGCTCGAGCAGCGCGGGCGGCATGCGCGGTGCGGCATCGGCCAGATGCCCTGGCAGGTCCGCGGGATCAAAGACACGGCCGTCGAGAAAGCGATCCGACGCCATCTCGATCACGCCGCCTTCGCGGGCCGTAATCGACCATGGCCCGGCGTGCGCGCCCTCGGTCTTGTGATCACGATCGGGACAGGCGATGCCGAGCGGCGCGACGGCTTCGCGATAGATATCCGGGCGATAGACGCCGGCGGCGGTGGCAGCCACATCGATCGCCTCGCCGAGCTGGCCCCAGCGCAGCATTTCGGCGATGAACCACATCGCATGCGAGCGCCAGGGAAAGGTCGCGGCATGACGATGGAACACGTTGAAATACGGCGCCGGCCTGGGCGCGGCGCCGGGCCGGTAGCAGAACCGGCCGGTAAACGTACGCCGGATCACTTCGACCGGCGCATCCACATACTCGGGCGCGGCAATCGCTTCCGCGGCTGCCTCGCGGTTGTCGTGGCCGTCGAGCCAGGCCGCGGTACGCACGAGCGCGCGAATCAAGGCGCGATGGGTGCGCGGATAGGCCTCGGCCCATTCGCGGGTCACGCCCAGCACCTTTTCCGGCGCGTTATTCCAGATCTCGTAGCCGGTGATCACGGCATGGCCGAGCCCGGCACGCACCGCCATCTGATTCCACGGCTCGCCGACGCAGTAACCGGCCAGGCGCCCGGCCTGCAGATTGGCGACCATGCGGGCCGGCGGCACCACGATCAGGCGCACGTCGCGATCGGGATCGATGCCCGCGGCGGCCAGCCAATAGCGCAGCTGATAGTTGTGGGCCGAGGCCGGATGCACCATGCCAAAAGTCAGCGGCGCGAGCCCGGCTCCACGGTCGGCTTCGATCACACGGCGCAACGCGGCGGCACTACAGGGCCGTGCCGACATCGCCAGCGGATCGGCCGCCTGCATACGCTCGTACAGCGCGCTCGAGAGCGTGATCGCATTGCCGTTCAGGCCCAGCGAAAGCGCTGTCACCATCTCGTGTGGCGGCGCGCCGACCCCAAGAGTCGAGGCGATCGGCATACCGGCGAGCATTTGGGCGCCATCAAGCAGGCCCAGCGCCACCTTGTCGCGGATCGCCGCCCACGAGGCCTCCCGCGACAGCGTCACGTCGAGGCCTTCGGCTGCGAAGAAACCCGCCTCGCGAGCCATCACCAGCGGCGCGCAGTCGTTAAGCGCAATGAAGCCAAGCGTGAGCCGGGTACGTTCCAGGCCGGCATTGGCGCTACGCCCACCGCGTCCGAAGTTTGCCTCATGCCATGTCGTCATCGTGCGTGTTCCTTGCAGCCAGCCCGCGCTGTTGTTGCGCGCATAAAAAAAGCCCGGCCGCACGCGTATCGAATCGACGCATGCGTAGCCGGACTTCGTTGTCCCAATCAGATTGTGGCGGTCGCCGCCCGCATCGCTTGATCGAGATCGACCCATAGCGGCGAGAACAGACGCGCAGATGATCCGTAGCGAGAACCGTGCCAACCCCACGCTGTCGCCAGCGCGGCCGTTCGGGCGCAAGGGATTGACGCCGCACGGGCGTTCTTCAAACCCCTGCGGTGTGGGTCTCGCGAGCCGCACCGGTGCATTCGCAAAGTGCGCGTCGCACCCTATTCGTGCGCGCCGGCATTCTTTTAGTCGGCGGCTGCGCGCACCATCAGCTGCCGCGCGATTTCCGGCAACGGCAGACCGTGATCCATCGCGGTCTTGCGCAGGCGGGTGTAGGCCTGCTTCTCGCTCAAGGCACTGCGTTCCATAAGCAGACATTTGGCCCGGTTGATGGCCTGTCGATCGGCCAGCGTTTCCCGGGTCTCGGCGAGTTCCCGCTTGAGCGATTCCATCTGCTGCCACTGCCGCATCGCCACATCGACGAGTGAACGCACCAGCGCCGGCGACAGCCCTTCCATCACGTAAGCGCTGATGCCGGCTTCCGAAGCGCGCGCCATGAGATGCCGGTCGTCACGCGACGCCAGCATCAGCAATGGTTTCGGATAGTGTTCGCCGAGCGTCGCCACATCCTCGAGCACGTCGCGTGACGGGGAATCCGCGCCGACGATCACGGCATCCGGCGCCAGCCGATCGACCGCCGCGTAGAGATCGGCGTCCTCGCTGACCACGGCCACGACATCAAAACCTGCCTCGGAGATCACCGCACGCAGTGCAGATAGCCGGTCCGAATGACGATCCACGAGCAGCACACGCATGATCAGCACACCTCCGCACAACTGATGCGTAAATAGCCGCAACAAACATGCCACCGCCGAATGAAATGCAAGGCGAGCGCGGCACGGCAGGGCGCGCTCCGCGCACATGCCATACGCCGGCAAACCCTTCGCGATACAAGCATTTCGCTTGATGACACAGTGTTTCGAAAATTCTGGAATTCCTGATTATCGTTCGCTACTCTAGTGTTTCGAAAATCCGCGGCACTCGCGTGGTTCGATGGTGGTCATGACGATATCCATAGCCCTCCTCCTTGCCGCGCTCGGCTGCGGTGCACTGGTCTGGGCGAAAAGACGTCGAGAACAGCGCCACCAGGTGGACATCACCTATCGCCGCATGCGAGGCGAACGCTTGAAGCCGGACCGCTGGCGTCGCGACGCCGATCACTGAAACCCGCTCTCGGTATCTATCCCGGCCCTCGCCGCGCGGCGCACCCGATCTGCACGAAGGTACGACATGTGTAGGCGGGCTTTCCGCTCACGCCTACTTGCTGCAAGAGAATGCGCCAAACCACATGCTGCGAGTTGGGAGACGCACGCCGTGTGTTCGACGCGCCATACCTTTTGACTTGGCGCGTCCAGCCAATCGAATAGATCCGCCGATCGTGGCACTTCCGGCATTCGGGTCGGTGCGCGGCGCGTAATAGTCGAGTCGACGAATCATCACCGACAATCCGATTGATCGACATAGGGCGCGATCTCAGGCGGGCTGTTGCGGCGGTCACCGGAAATTCGGTTTATTCGCGGCTGCGTCGCTGCGCGCCGGCGTACCTCGCGCGTTGCGCGCTCGTGTAACCGGCAGGCTCTCGATCGGAACCCCGAGTTATAGACACGAAAAACCCGCCTTTTGGCGGGCTTCGGTCGCACTACGTGGTTCGGAAGAACCAGGATTATTCGCGGCGTCGCCGCTCACCCCTTCGGGGCCGGTATCGCTTTGCGATACCGTTCTCGCGAGCTTTGCTCGCTCGTCGAACGGTTGGTTCTCATCTGGAACCCCAATGATAGACACAAAAAACCCGCCTTGCTTGGATCGCTTCACCGGGGTCGGAAAGACCAGGATTGCTCGCGGCTTCGCCGCTCGGCCCTCCGGGCCCAGTTTGGCTACGCCAAACTGTCCTCGCGAGCGTTGCTCGCTCGTCGAACGGTTGGTTCTCATCTAGAACCCCAAGTGATAGACACAAAAAACCCGCCTTGTGGCGGGTTTTTTGTGTCTATGGCTGGGGAACCAGGATTCGAACCTGGATTGACGGAGTCAGAGTCCGTAGTCCTACCGTTAGACGATTCCCCAACAGCGACTTGGGTCGGGCCGGGACTACTCGGCCCTTCAATCGTACAGTTGCAAGCGTTAGCGCTTGGAGTACTGCGGCGACTTGCGTGCCTTGTGCAGGCCGATCTTCTTGCGCTCGACCTTGCGGGCGTCGCGGGTCATGTAGCCCGCGGCACGCAGCGGTGCGCGCATCATTTCGTCGTACTGCACCAGCGCACGCGCCAGTCCGTGACGAATGGCGCCGGCCTGGCCGTTCGGGCCGCCGCCGGCGACCGTGACGTTGATATCGAAACGATCGGTCGCTTCCGTGGCTTCCAGCGCCTGACGCACGATCATGCGCGAGGTCGGACGACCGAAGTATTGGTCCAGCGTCTTCTTGTTGACGGTGATCTGGCCGCTACCCGGCTTGATGAAGACACGGGCGGTCGCGGTCTTGCGACGGCCGGTACCGTAGGCTTGTTCGGTTGCCATTGACTAAATCTCCAGCGTCTGCGGCTGCTGTGCGGTATGCGGATGCTCGGCGCCCGGATAGACGCGCAGCTTGCGGGCCATCTGACGGCCCAGCGGGTTCTTCGGCAGCATGCCCTTCACCGCGTGCTCGATGACGCGCTCCGGATGTGCCGCGAGCTGATCCTCGAGGGTGATCGACTTCATGTTGCCGACGTACCCGGTAAAGCGATAGTAGATCTTCTGCTGCGGCTTCTTGCCGGTGACCCGAATCTTGGAGGCGTTCACGACCACGATGTGATCGCCGACATCCATATGCGGGGTGTATTCCGGCTTGTGCTTGCCACGCAGGCGCGTGGCGACTTCCGAAGCCAGACGGCCGAGGGTCTTGCCGTCGGCATCGACGACATACCAGTCACCGGGGACTTCGTCTTTCTTCGCAGAAAACGTCTTCATTGCACTGTTCCTGGACCAACGCGATTAGGCAGCCGGGCGGCTGCGAAAGCGCGCAATTCTATAGGGCGTACACGGTATTTGCAACGCCCGAATTCGGGGTCGCGAGTGATGCGCTACGGACAGCGGCTCACGATGCTGTCCAGATCACTGCGCTGGCTGCGAGGCCTGCGCCTTGGATAGCCGTACCATAGCAGACCCACGCAGTATTCGCGCGCTGCATCGATACCGAGCATGGGCAGCAGATCGGGCGAGCGTGTCACTTCCCCGCTGATCCATTTGCTGCCCAGGCCAGCGCTGTGCAGGTACAAGGCGAGGTTCTGCAGTGCGCAGGCACAGGCAGCATAGTCTTCGCGCGCGACGACCGGATCGTCATTGTGCTCGCAGGTCACCGCGAGCCATCCGGGCATCTGCTGCCAGCGTTCGCGTTTGGCTGCGGCTACCTCGTCGCCCTTGCGGGCGGCAACGAGACGCGTGTTCAGATCGACGATCGCGGCGCGGGATTCGGGCCCGATCAGGTAGAAACGCCAGGGCTGGGTCAGATGATGATTCGGCGCCCAGCGCGCGACCTCGATGGCGTCGCGGATGATCGCCTCGTCCGGCACCTCGGCAGTGAACTGATCGACGGTACGACGACCGCGTATGAACTCGGCCGCCTGGGCTGGAGATATGGGGCTGGACGTCAGTGCGGCGCGATCGGCCATGACAGAACGTACGGTCGGAAAATGACGGCGACGATTCTAACGCTCGAGCCGGTCGTTGGCGGTCGCCACCCGCAGAAGAATCAGATGCGCGAGTTCCTCGTGCATGCTGGTGAGCAGTTCGCTCTGCTCCTGCTCGGCGCCGAGTCGCTCGGTATTGTCGAAACTGTAATTGCGACTGATCTTGAGCGTCTCGTTCTGGAGCTGGCTGGCGCCCTTCACGTCGTAATCGAACGAGACTTCAGTGGTGAGTTCGTACTCCGCGACCCGACCGTCCACCGGGCTCACCGACACGATGCGCTGCCGGTTGTCGATTTCTTCGATATCCAGCCGCGCCGGCGCATCCACCTCGCCAAGCACGCCGCGCTCGCGCAGGCGCTGACGCAGGGTTTCGACCAGCGGCGGGTCGCCCACCCGATAGTCGTCGTTGTAGCTGACGTACATGGATTCGATGCCGTCCGGCAGCGGCGACGCGCCCTGCAGGTGAAAACCGCAGCCGGCCAGCAGCATACCCACGCCGGCAAGCAGCGCCAGCACGCCACCGCGCATCCGGTTGTGCGACCGCATCGTTCGGGTGTTGTTGTCGTTCATAGCGCGATCTATACCACGAGATTGACGAGCTTGCCCGGCACGACGATCGTCTTCTTGATCGGCGCGCCGTCGATGAAGCGCAGTACATTGCTCTCGGACTGCGCGATCTCGGCGACCGCGTCGCGGTCGGCCTCCGCCGGGACATCGATCTTCGCGCGCACCTTGCCGTTGACCTGCACGACGAGGGTGAGCGTATCGCGCGCGAGCGCCGCCTCGTCGGCCCGCGGCCAGGCCACGTCCAGCAGCAGGTCGTCGTGGCCCAGCTCGCGCCAGAGGGCGTCGCAGACATGGGGCGTGATGGGGGCGAGCATCTTCACGACGGCTTCGAGCGCTTCCTGACGCACGGCCTGTTGCGGCTCGTCGCTGCCGTCGGCACGGCCGAGCGCGTTGCACAGTTCCATGATCGCGGCGATGGCCGTATTGAAGGTGTAGCGCCGGCCCACGTCGTCGCCGACCTTGGCAATGGTCTCGTGCAGCTTGCGGCGCAGCTCGCCGGCCTCGCCTTTGGCGCTCGTCGCCGGCGCGACGATGCCGGCTTCGACGTGCTCCGCGACCAGCCGCCACAGGCGCTTTATAAAGCGATTGGCACCTTCCACACCGGCTTCCGACCACTCCAGCGACTGCTCGGGCGGCGCGGCAAACATGGTGAACAGGCGCACCGTGTCGGCGCCATAGCTTTCGATCAGCGCCTGCGGGTCCACGGTATTGCCCTTGGACTTGGACATCTTGGCGCCGTCCTTGAGAACCATGCCCTGGGTGAGCAGGCGCTTGAACGGCTCGCCGGCGTCGGACAGGCCCTCGTCGCGCATCACCTTCTGGAAGAAGCGCGCATAGAGCAGATGCAGGATGGCGTGCTCGATGCCGCCGATGTACTGGTCCACCGGCAGCCAGTAGCGCTCGCGATCGTCGAGCATGGCATCGGCGTCCGGGCAGGCGAAACGGGCGAAATACCAGGACGACTCCACGAAGGTGTCGAAGGTGTCGGTTTCGCGTTTCGCTGCCTTGCCGCAGGTCGGGCAGTCGACGTTCACGAACTCGGGCATGTCCGGCAACGGCGAACCGGCACCTTCCGGCGTGACGTCTTCCGGCAGCACCACCGGCAGATCGGCTTCGGGTACGGCTACCGGGCCACAGTCATCACAGTGGATGATCGGAATCGGCGCGCCCCAGTAGCGCTGGCGCGACAGCCCCCAGTCGCGCAGGCGGTACTGGGTCTTGCGGCGGGCGATGCCCTGGCCTTCAAGACGGTCGGCGATATCGGCAAAGGCGGTCTCGAAGTCCTTGCCGTCGTCCTCGCCCGAGTTGATCAGTACGCCCTTCTCAGCACTCGCGCCTGCGCTGATGTTCGGCGCGTTGCCGTCGGCGTCTGCAACCACGGGCACGATCGGCAGATCGTAGGCGGTGGCGAACTCCCAGTCGCGCTGGTCGTGGGCCGGCACGCTCATGACGGCGCCGGTGCCATAGCCCATGAGCACGAAATTGGCCACGAAGATCGGCAGCCTGTCGCCGGACAGCGGATGGATCGCTTCGACCGGCAGGCGATAGCCGCACTTGTCGCGTGTTTCCAGGCTGGCTTCGGCAGTGCCGGCCTTGCGGCATTCCTCACAGAAGGCAGCCAGCTCGGCGTCGGTATCCGCGGCCGCGGCGACCAGCGGATGATCGGCGGCCAGCGCCATATAGGTCGCGCCGTGCAGGGTGTCGGGGCGCGTCGTGTAGACGGTGAGCGGGGCGTTCTGGCCGGCAACCTCGAAGTCGATCTCCAGACCGGTCGAGCGGCCGATCCAGTTGGCCTGCATGGTCTTGACCGCATCCGGCCAGCCGTCGAGGGTGTCCAGATCGTCGAGCAGTTCGTCGGCATAGTCGGTGATCCGGGCGAACCATTGCGGGATCGCCCGCTGCTCGACGACCGCGCCCGAACGCCAGCCGCGCCCGTCCACCACCTGTTCGTTGGCGAGCACGGTCTGGTCGACCGGGTCCCAGTTGACCACCGACTCCTTGCGATAGACCAGGCCTTTTTCGAACAGCCGGGTGAACAGCCACTGTTCCCAGCGGTAATAGCTCGGATCGCAGGTGGCCAGCTCGCGCGACCAGTCATAGGCGAAGCCGAGCTGCTTGAGCTGACCGCGCATGTAGGCGATGTTTTCGCGCGTCCATTGTGCCGGCGGCACGCCGTTCTTGATCGCCGCGTTCTCGGCCGGCAGGCCGAAGGCGTCCCAGCCCATGGGCTGAAGCACGTTGCGGCCGCACATGCGCTGATAGCGCGAGATCACGTCGCCGATGGTGTAGTTGCGCACATGCCCCATATGCAGCTTGCCGCTCGGGTACGGGAACATCGACAGGCAATAGAACTTCTCGCGGTCGTCGCGCGTGACCTCAAAGGCGCCGGCGGCGTCCCAGCGGGCCTGCACGTCGGCCTCGATTGCGTCGAAACGGTAGGTGGAATCCATCGGCGGCTATGAATCGTCAGCGGCAAAAACAGCCGGCAAGTGTACTGCGTCGCATGCCGCTACGCATCAGCACCGGCGGCTAGTCGGCCTTGCGCACGGGACGACGCCGGCGCTGCACGAACCCCGCCAGCAGCCCCAGCCCGGTCAGCAGGAAACCGGCAATCCACAGTGGCCCGTCACCGATGCGCATATACGGGGTGAGGCCCTCACGTGGCTGCACACGGGATTCGATATTGGCCACCGTGAATTCGGGCGTACGTTCTCGTACCCGGCCGTCGTAGTCGATGATCGCCGAAATGCCGGTATTGGCGGCTCGCAGCATGGGCCGCCCGGCCTCGAGTGCGCGCATGCGCGCGATTTCCAGATGCTGGGCCGCGGCCGTGGTGCCCGCAAACCAGCCGTCGTTGGTGACATTGACCAGCAGACCGGCGGCCGGCAGCGCCTTGGCGATTTCGTAGCCGAACGCATCCTCGAAACAGATCGACAGCCCCACTTTCACGCCGTCGACATCGATCAGCGGCTGGTCGTCGGCACCGAAACCGAAGTCGCTGTAGCGCATGTCGATGCCGTCGAGCCAGCTCTTGATGAAATCCGGCACCGGAAAATACTCGCCGAACGGCACGAGATGACGCTTGTAATAGCGCCCCTCGCCCGCGCCGAGCGCGAGCACCGCGTTGTAATACGGCGCATCGTCGGATTCGTGCACGAGCACGCCGGCCAGCACTGTCTGGTCGCGGTCGCCGGCCAGCTTGCGGATATCGGACAGATAAGCCTGGACCCTGTTTGCCGGCGCGGGGATCGCGACCTCCGGCCAGACCACGAGATCGGCGTTGGAGCGTTCGGTGAGCGCGCGATAGCGATTGAGCGTGGTCGCGAAGGTGTCGCGCTGCCACTTGATCGACTGGGCGAAGTTGCCCTGCACCACATCGACGCTGATCGGCGCCCCCGCGGGCCGGGTCCATTCCATGGCCGGGGGCGTGTACCACAGCCCCAGCGGCGTCAACGCGATGATCGCCACCGCCAAGGCACGCGCGAACAACGAACCGGCAAACAGCAACACCACCGTGGACGCGCCGATCATCATCAGCACGCCGAGAAAATACACGCCGCCAAGCGGCGCGAGCGAGGTGACCGGGGCATCGATGAGCGAATAGCCGAGCGACAGCCAGGGAAAGCCGGTCATCACCCAGCTGCGCACCAGTTCGGCCAGCAGCCAGGCGCCGGGAAGGATCGCGAGCGCCCAGACCGAGCGCGGCAGGCGCCGCGTGAATCCGGCCAGCGCCCCGACGAATGCCGGATACAACGCCATATAGACGGTCAGAAGACAGACCAGCCCGATGGCCATCGGCAGCGGCGCGCCGCCGTAGTAGTAGGTGGACACGAAGGTCCAGTAGATGCCGGTGCCGAAATGCGCCAGCCCGAACACGAAGCCGCGCCACGCGCCACGGCGCGTTGTCGCCGGCCACCACAGCGCTATGAGACCGACGAGCGCGAGGAAGGTCAGCCCGTAATAGCCAAACGGCGCAAAGCCGAGGGTGGCCGCCGCCCCCAGAAGGGCGGGGGCCAGGACGTCGAGACCGAAAATGCGGGCCAGGCGCGCGACGCCCATGCCCTACTCGGAAGCCTCCGGCAGGATCGTCATCTGAAACAGATGGATACGCCGCGAATCTGCGCGCTGCACGTTGAACTGGAAACGATCGATGATGGTCGTCTCGCCGCGCTTGGGCATATGCCCGAACTCGTGCACGACCAGCCCGCCGATGGTGTCGAAGTCCTCGTCCGAGAATTCGGTGTCGAAGTACTCGTTGAACTCCTCGACCGGCGTGAGACTGCGGATGAGAAAGCGATTCTTCTCCTGTCGCAGGATGTTCGCGCCCTCGGCCTGGTCGTATTCGTCGTCGATGTCGCCCACGATCTGCTCGAGCGCGTCCTCGATGGTCACCAGGCCGGCCACACCGCCGTATTCGTCGACCACGACCGCCATGTGGTTGCGCGAGGCCTTGAACTCCTTGAGCAGCACGTTCACGCGCTTGGATTCAGGGACATAGACCGCCGGGCGCAGCACCGAGCCGAGTTCGAAGTGGTCGCCGTCATTGCCGGACTCGGCCAGCTGCAGCATGTCCTTGGCCAGCAGAATGCCGACGACCTCGTCGCGCGATTCGCCGATCACGGGAAAACGCGAATGGCCTGATTCAATCGCACTGGACAGCACGTCGACCGCGGCCGCGTCGGATTCGACCACGACCATCTGCGAACGCGGGATCATGATGTCGCGCACCTGCTGCTCGGACACCTTGAGCACGCCCTGCATCATCCAGAGCGCGTCGATATCGAGCAGGCCGTTCTCCTGGGCCTCCTTGAGCACCGTCACCAGTTCATCACGATCACGCGGCGGGCCGGCGAGGCTCATGCCGATCTGTCGCAGCCAGTTTCCGCTGTTTCGGTTCTGGTCGCTGTCGTCGTCGCTCATTGCGTGTGCGGCCGCAGCCGCGCCCTCCCGTCGTTGATTCTGGTTTTGGACTTGGCCCTGCGGCCTGCGGTGTCAGTCGTGCGCGCGTGCGCGATACGGATCGTCGTGACCGAGCTCGGCCATGATCCGACGCTCCAGCGTTTCCATGGTATCGGCTTCATCGTCGCCGATGTGATCGTAGCCGAGCAAGTGCAGAACGCCGTGCACGACCATGTGGCACAGATGCGCGTCCACCGACTTGTGCTGCGCGTCGGCTTCGCGTTCGATCACCGGCATGCAGATCACGAGATCGCCGAGCACCACAAGACCGGGCAACTCAGCACCCGCAGGGAACGACAGCACGTTGGTCGCATGGGGCCTGTCGCGATAATGGCCGTTCAACCGGGCCGACTCGGCCACGTCGACCAGCCGCACGGCGATCTCGTAGACCGGCTCGCTATCCTGTCCCGCGCCGCGCAGGGCCGCGATCGCGGCCGTCTCGAGAGCGGCCGTCTCGACCGATGCAACACCGGGCGCGCACTCGAGGGCGAGTTCGACGTTCACGCTGGACTAATGACCGCTCTGTTCGGCTTCGCTCTCGCGATCGTAGGCCTGAACGATGCGCTGGACCAGCGGATGGCGCACCACATCGCGCGCCGAGAACCGGGTCACGCTGATGCCTTCGATATCCTGCAGCAGCCGCACGGCGTGGCGCAGGCCGGATTTCTTGGCCACCGGCAGGTCGATCTGGGTCATGTCGCCGGTCACGACGGCGGTCGACCCGAAACCGATACGGGTGAGAAACATCTTCATCTGCTCGACGGTCGTGTTCTGGGCCTCGTCGAGGATGATGAAGGCCTCGTTGAGCGTACGCCCGCGCATGTAGGCCAGCGGCGCGATCTCAATCACGTTGCGCTCGATCAGCCGGCTCACCCGGTCGAAGCCGAGCATCTCGTAGAGTGCGTCGTATAGCGGTCGCAGGTACGGATCGATCTTCTGGGCCAGATCACCGGGCAGAAAGCCCAGGCGCTCGCCGGCTTCGACCGCCGGACGCACCAGCAGCAGGCGCCGCACACGCTCGGATTCCAGGGCGTCCACCGCCGCGGCCACGGCGAGATAGGTCTTGCCGGTCCCGGCCGGGCCGATGCCGAAGTTCAGATCGTTGTCGGCCAGATTCGCCAGATAGCGCCGCTGGCTGGGACCACGACCGCGCACCAGACCGAGGCGCGTCTTGATCACCACGTCGCGCGGGGACTTGTCCTCGGTGTCGCCGCCACGCTCGCGCTCGGCGGTACGCGCGACGATATGCACGCGCTCCGGGTCGATCGCGCCGGCCGCCGTTGCGGCATACAGCTCGTTGAGGGTATCGATCGCGGCCTCGGCCGCCGCCTCGCCGCCTTCGACCTGAAACAGATGCCCCCGATTGTGCACATGCACGTCCAGCGTGCGTTCGATCAGGCGCAGGTGTTCGTCCTGTGGCCCGCACAGATGGGCGAGACGATCGGTATCCGGCGGCGTGAGTTCGAGGGTCTTGCGGATGTTTTCGCTCAAGATGACTCGTCAGGTTGGCGGCTGCCCAATCAGCCCGCCGCGGTGGCGAGCTCGGGCGTGGCCGGCTGGGGTTCGATCACGGCCACGCGGCCGCGCAGCGAATTGTCGAGCGCTTCAGTGACTTCGACCTCGATGAAATGCCCGACCATGCGCGGGTGACCGTCGAAGTTCACCCAGCGGTTGGAATCGGTACGGCCGGCCATCTGGCCACCGCCGCGCTTGGATTCGCGCTCCACGAGCACGCGCTGGGTCGTACCAACCATGCCCTGCATGTATTGCCGGTTGAAGTCGCCGATGCGCTTCTGCAGCCGCGCGAGACGCGCTTTCTTCTCGTCACGCGGGGTCTCGTCGGCCATGTCGGCGGCCGGCGTACCCGGACGCTTGCTGTAGACGAAGGAAAAGGCCGCGTCGAAGCCGATATCCTCGACCAGCTGCATGGTCTGCTCGAATTCCTCGGCGCCCTCGCCCGGATGGCCGACGATGATATCGGTCGACAGGCTGATGTCCGGACGCACCTCGCGCAGCTTCGCGATCCGCTCGCGGAAGTGGTCCGCCGTGTAGCCACGCTTCATATCGGCCAGCACGGCATCCGAACCGGACTGCACCGGCAGATGCAGATAGTTGGCGAGCTTGGGCACCCGGGCATAGGCCTCGATCAGCGCGTCCGAGAATTCCAGCGGATGGCTGGTGGTGTAGCGGATACGCTCGATGCCCTCGATCTCGGCCACGAACTCGACCAGCATCGCCAGATCGCAGACCGAGCCGTCTTCCATCGGCCCGCGATAGCCGTTGACGTTCTGCCCCAAAAGCGTGATTTCCTTCACGCCCTGCTCGGCCAGCTCGGCGACTTCGAGGATCACATCGTCAAAGGGCCGCGAGATTTCCTCGCCGCGCGTGTAGGGCACGACACAAAAGCTGCAGTACTTGGAGCAGCCTTCCATGATCGACACGAACGCGGTCGCACCCTCGGCTTTCGCCGGCGGCATGTGGTCGAACTTGTCGATTTCCGGGAAAGCGATATCGACGATGCCGGCGCCATTGTCCTGTACGGCGTCGAGCATCTCCGGCAGCCGGTGCAGCGTCTGCGGGCCGAACACCATGTCCACGAACGGCGCGCGCTCGCGGATCGCATGGCCTTCCTGCGAGGCGACACAGCCACCCACGCCGATCACGATTTCGGGCCGTTCGAGCTTGAGCTCGCGCCAGCGGCCGAGCTGGGAAAACACCTTTTCGGCCGCTTTCTCGCGCACCGAGCAGGTATTCAGCAAAATGACGTCGGCTTCTTCCGGCGTATTCACGCGCTCGGCGCCGCGCTGCTTGCGCAGCACTTCCACCATCTTGGCCGAATCGTACTCGTTCATCTGGCAGCCCCAGGTCTGAACGAAGACTTTGGGTTGGGTCGCGCTGGTCATGACCGATTCGTGCCCTGTCGGGCCCATTCAAGCAAGCCAGATAGTGTAACCCACACTACAAAACCTGGCGCCTTTCGAGCCGCGAACGCATGCCGATCCACCGAATTGATAACGAGCGCCGCGCCAGCCCTATCCTTAAATCGACGCGCGGCGCCGCTTTGCCGAAAGGCGCAAACCACGGCAAATACCCGGCGCCAAAGGCGTTGCGATACAGTGCCGGTGGAATCTGCAACTTTGTTTTGCGTGCACTACTCCATACCCTGGCAACCCCAACGCGTTTTCGAAAGCGCCGCCCGATCATGACTGTTGCCGCCGTGTCGCCGCGCCGGCGAACCATATCGTCCGCGCGCCGGATTTGCGCGGCGCTACTCCTGGCTGGCCTGGCGGGCTGTACCACGGTGCCCACGACCCGTTTGGTGCAAGACACCGGCTACCCCGATGGCGCATTGGATGCGCGTTCAATCACGCTGGTCAGCTGGAATGTCGAGAAAGGCAACGGCGACAACTGGGCTAGCCTGGATAGCGATGCCGCGCTTCGGGCGCGCCTAAGCAGCGCCGATCTGCTTCTGTTCCAAGAAGCGTGCGCGGCCGACTCGAATGCCACCGATAACGGCGGGCCCTCGGTAGACCCGTTGATCGATCTGCTGCGCGAACGCGGCTATGGCTGGTCGCTGGCGGTAGGCTTTGAATCCCGGCTGCTGGGCTGCGGGCCCGATACCGCTACCGGCGTGCTCACCGCCTCGCGTGTCCAGCCGCTGGCCGTGATGCCGCTGCGCAGCCGCCACCGCGAATTCGGCATCACGCCCAAGACCGCCCAAGCCAGCACCTTCGCGCTGCGCGGGAGCCCGCGGTCCGTCGACGACGCCGGCCCGAGACTGCTGGTGATCAACGCCCATCTGCTGAATTTCGAGTGGCTGGGCACGGGCGATGTGGGCGATCAGCTGGCCGCGATCGGTGCGCGTATCGCCGCCCATGCCGGACCGGTAATCCTGGCCGGCGACCTGAACACCCGCAACCAAAAGCGTCAGGCGCAGGTCGACCGGTTCGCGGCGCGCCACGACCTGCAACCGGTCTTCGGCGAGGCGCCGGCCGGGCGTACGCAATCCATCTTCGGCGGCGGCCATGCGCTGGATCATGTCTATTACCGCGGCCTGCAGGTCGTCGAGCCGGGCACCGTCGGGCAGGAGGCCGAGCGCGGTATGGCCGATCACAACAGCCTGACCGTGCGTTTCGCTCTGCCAGACGACAAATATCTCTCCGCGCGTCTACCGATGCCGCCACTGGCGCGATAGCGTGGCGCGAACGATCGCGCCGCACCCACCGAGGCAGGCTCAGGACTGATCTGCGACCCAGGCGCCCTGCCCGGAACGTTCGCGCAGCGCGCCCATATCCAGGATTTCGACTTCGCCGGGCGCGACCTTGATGACGTGATCGCGCTGGAGCTTGGTGAAAACACGGCTGACCGTTTCCAGGCGCATAGACAGAAAATTGGCCATCTCGTTGCGCTTCATACTCAACGGCACGCGATCGCCGGCCAACCCGCGCAACGCGAGGCGGCGGCTGAGCGTGAGCAGCAGGCTGGTGACCCGACCCTCGCTGTTCTTGCGCCCGAGCGTGAGCAGCAGTTGCTCTTCGTCGGAGAGAGCCTGGCTCATGAGCCGCATGAGCTGATGACGCAGGCTCGGCAATTCGTCGACCAGCGCATCAAGACGGTCGACGGGTATACGACAGACCGTGGTGGGCTCGAGCGCGATGGCGGTGCAGTGGTGGCGCTGATCGGCAAAGCCGTCCAGACCGAGCAGATCACCCGGGTAGTAGAAGCCGAGGATCTGCTCAAAGCCATCGGCATCCACCACGACGGTCTTCATCGACCCATCACGGATGGCATGGATGTTTTGTAGATCGTCGCCCTGTGCGAACAATTCGTCGCCCAGCTCCAACGGCTCGCCGGGGCGCACCAGCGCCTCCAGCCGGCCGACATCCGTAACGCTCAAGCCATACGGCAGGCACAGATAACGCAGCGAGCAGTGACTGCAGGTCTCGCTGAGCTGTTCGAGCTGACGCGACGACGCAACCATGGCGGCTCTTCTCCAAATAATGCGGTCAGGTCCGGCCGTTTGCCCCCACCGCTTCAGAGTAGCCAATCGCGGCCGGGTTTTCATGCAGGTCTGACGGCAACATGCAGCATACGGGAATTGATCTGGGTCAAGCCGTTGGCCTCGGCAGCCATGGAAACTGGCAGCGAAGCCCAAGGAGGAGACAGACATGACCCAGACGATTCTCGTACCCCTGGATCTGAACCAGGAACTCGTCATCGACAGCGTGTTCGCCGCGGTCAAGCGCGTGGCTGGCACGGAGAAGGCACGCGTCATACTGCTGACGGTGATCCCGGAAATCGATGCCGGTGACTTCCCCTATGTCGAGACCGAATACCTGAAAAAACTCGGCACCAGCGCACGCAACCAGCTGGAACGAATCGCCCGTGGCCAGATCGGCGACGCTCAGGACTGGGAAACGGACGTTCGCATCGGCCCGGTCGGGCGCACAATCGTGCGCCGGGCCGATCATTTCGAGGCCGACCTGATCGTGATGGCCTCGCACAACCCGGTGTTCTGGGACGTACTGCTGGGCAGCATCGCTGCCCAAGTGGTCAAGCATGCCCGGCATTCGGTGCTTGTCGTACGCCAGAAAGACCCCGGCAAGAGCGACAAGCCGCCGCAGGGCGATGTCAGCCGCGATGCCAGCGCCGCCTAGCAGCGTGACACGCCCGGCGCCCCGAAAACGGCGCCGGGCACATTCGTCATTTCGAAATCGAGCCGGCCGACAGACCCCGTGCCGGCCCGCAGTACGGTGGAGACGTCATGAAGAATCATATCCTTGTCCCGATAGACTTGGCCCACGAGGCCTCTTTCGACCTCATCTTCCCGGCGATCGGCGCCATTGCCAGAACCCGAGATGCGGTACTGCATTTGCTGACCGTGGTACCGAACGAACTGGCGGCCTGGCCGTATGTGCCGCGCAACTTTATCGACGATAGCCGCAAGCAGGCCGCCGAACAGCTCGGGGAGATCGCGCGGATCGACATGCCCGAAGAGATCGAATGGCACAGCGAAGCCGTAGTCGGCCCGGTTGCCCCCACGATCGTGCGCCGGGCGGTCGAGCACGGCGCCGGGCTGATCGTGATCGCCTCGCACGACCCGAAGGCGAGCGACATCCTGCTCGGCGGCGTGGCTGATCGCGTACTGCGACGCGCGCCCTGCTCGGTGCTGGTGCTGCGTGCCGCTGGCGGTTGGGCGTGGACAGGTTAGACCGGGCCGCGGCGCCGGCGGTTTTGCGTTGGAATGCCCGCCGGACGCCGGTACCGAACTCAGGGTTCCTGTACGGCGCTTTGCCAGCCGCCGCCGGGGGCGCGCTCGAAAAGATAGCGCGGCCGCGCCCGGTGCCAGCCGGTCGCCCAGAATTCGAGCCGGGTCGGCGACAGCCGGTAGCCGAGCCAGTTGTCGGGCCGCGGCGCGCGGTGAAAGCTGTAGGTGTCGTGCTCCTGTTCCAGCCGCGCGTGAAACGCATCGAGATCGCCAAAGACGGCGTGCTGCTCAGAGCTGCGCGCGACCAGCGTGCTTTCATGTGATCGCTGGGCCCAAAGCCGGTCAGCCGCTTCGTCGTCGAGGAGATCGACGACGCCCTCGACATTCACCTGTTGCTGCAGACCACGCCAGAAAAAACACAGTGCGGCATGCGGGTGCCAGCGCAGCTGCTGACCCTTGCCGCTGCGCGTGTTGACGAAGAACACCAGCGCATCGCCGTCGATCTGTACATAGACGGTACGAACGCTCGGGCGGACGAAGGCAGGGTCGACGGTGGCAAGCGTGGCGGCATGCGCATCGCTCTCGCCGCGTCGGCGGGCGGATTCGATCCACTCGGCAAGATGGCCTACCGGGTCGGTGACTTCGCTGACGTTCATGGCGCGCTCTTTCGGTTGGAATTGGAACGCCAGTGTCGGCCAGGCCGAACGAATGCCACTTGATCTGCGTCAACCGCTGCCCAACGAAAAAGACCCTCGCGAGGAGGGCCTTTTCGATATGTCGACGAAGGAAAACGCCTAGAACGGGATATCGTCGTCCAGATCGTCGTCGAAACCGGGATCGCCACCCGCCGGCTCGCGCTGCGGCGGCTGGTAGGACTGCTGACCGCCGCGACCACCGCCGCCCTGGCCGCCGTAACCGCCACCCTGCTGCTGCGGGCGCTGTTGACCGCCGCCACCACCGAAGGGCGCGCTGCCGCCACCACCGCCGCCCTTGGAGTCGAGCATCTGCATTTCGTTGGCCACGATCTCGGTGGTGTAGACGTCCTGGCCTTCCTTGTTCTGCCACTTGCGCGTCTGGATTCGGCCCTCGACATAGACCTTGGACCCCTTGCGCAGATATTCGCCGGCCACTTCAGCCAGACGGGCAAAGAACACCACCCGATGCCACTCGGTGCGTTCCTGCATCTCACCGCTGGACTTGTCGCGCCAAGTGTCCGAGGTGGCGAGGTTGACGTTGGTCACCGCGGTGCCGCCGGCGGTGTAGCGCGTTTCCGGATCGGCGCCGAGATTGCCGATCAGGATCGCCTTGTTGATGCCTCTGCTTGCCATGGGATCACTCCATCGATGATTGGGTCGCCCGGGCGCGCCTCAGGCTTCGGCGGGCCGGTGGGAAAAAGCGTCGAGATCGACCGCGTCTGCCTGCGCGCTGTCGACCTTTATATAGGCCACGCCCTCGTCGAGGGCAACCGCGGCCTCCACCACGCCGGGCTGCGCCGCGAGGCGCGCCTGAAGCGCCGTGGCGTCCGCCGCGTCACGCACGTCCACGCTGATCATGCGCGTCTGCGTGAAACGCGGCGGCTTCATGGTAACCGCCACCACGAACCATAGCAGCGCCACGATCGCCGAGAAAATAAAGACCCCGGCCGCACCGTCCGCGCCATAGGCCCAACCGCCAACCGTGCCACCAATGAAAATGCCGAAGAACTGCGAGCTCGAGTACACGCCCATCGCGGTGCCCTTCGCATCGGCCGGGGCGACCTTGGAAATCAGCGACGGCAGGCTTGCCTCCATGATGTTGAAGGCGGCGAAGAACAGCGTGAGCACGACCACCAGCTCAACCAGGCTCGTATGCCAGGCCAGCAGCGCGAGCTGACTCAGCCCCAGGGTGACCACCGCCCCGACGAACACCGACTTCATGCGCCGCTTGGCCTCGGCGAGAATGATCATCGGCACCATGATGATCACCGACGCGGCCAGCACCGGCAGATAGACCATCCACAACTCGTTCTCGCCCACGCCGACGACGTCGCGCAGTAGCACCGGCACGGCGATGAAGCTCGCGGTGAGCATGGCGTGCAGCGCGAAGATGCCGAAATCCAGTCGCAGCAGCTGGGGATCGCTGAGCACCCGGGCAAACATCGCCGGGACCGCGCCGGTATCCCGGTGCGACTGCAGCTTCGCCGGCTGCGGCGTGACGCCGTAGAGCACGGCGATGCCGACCAGGGCCATCATCGCCGTCGCCCAGAAGATGCCGGAAACGCCGACCACCGCATTGAGCAACGGCCCGAGCACGAGCGCGAGCGCGAACGAAAGCCCGATGGTCATGCCGATCACGGCCATGGTCTTGGTGCGCTGTTCTTCGCGGGTGAGATCCGCGCCGAGAGCGAGAATCACCGAACCCACGGCCCCTGCCCCCTGCAGAATGCGGCCCGCGATCACACCATAGATACTGCCCGAAAGCGCGGCGACAACGCTGCCGGCGGCGAAGATGACCAGCCCGATGGTGATCATGCGCTTGCGGCCATAGCGGTCCGAAAGCATGCCGAACGGTATCTGCAGCAGCGCCTGGGTCAGCCCGTAGGCCCCCAGCGCCAGCCCGACGGTGACCGGGGTCGAGCCGTCCAGATGCTTCGCATAGAAGGCGAACACCGGGTAGATCATGAACAGACCGAGCATGCGCAGGGAGAAGATGCCTGCGAGGGAGAAAGCCGCCCGGGTCTCGAATCGGGTCATGAATACACTCTTGCCAGCGAGGGACCGCGGTGGTCGATACCCGACCATCGTGGCCCGCGGATGCGCGATCGGGCACCGCGAAACCGTCGAATGACGGCGCCAATCAGGCGGCGAATTCTAGCATAGCGCCCGCGCGGCCCCGCCTTCGCGCGCGTTTTGTGGCGCGCTTGCGGCGCTGCGTATACTTGTCGGTTATTCCTTTCCCCTGCGCCCGATCCATGGACAACATCCGCATTCGCGGTGCACGTACGCACAACCTGAAGAACGTCGATCTCGATCTGCCGCGCAATCAGCTGATCGTGATCACCGGGCTTTCCGGCTCCGGCAAGTCGAGCCTCGCTTTCGACACCGTCTATGCCGAAGGCCAGCGCCGCTATGTCGAGTCGCTGTCGGCCTATGCGCGCCAGTTTCTGTCGATGATGGAAAAGCCGGACCTCGATTCCATCGAGGGCCTGTCGCCGGCGATCTCGATCGAACAGAAATCCACCTCGCACAACCCGCGTTCCACCGTGGGCACGGTCACCGAGATTCACGATTATCTGCGTCTGCTCTATGCCCGTGCCGGTACACCGTACTGCCCGGACCACGACGAACCGCTGACCGCCCAGAGCGTGTCGCAGATGGTCGACCAGACGCTCGAAAAAGAGGCCGAATCCGCCTGGATGCTGCTCGCGCCGGTGATCCGCTCGCGCAAGGGCGAGCATCGCGACGTGTTCGAGCAGATGCGCGGCCAGGGCTTCGTGCGCATGCGCGTGGACGGCGAGATCGTGGAGATCGACGAGATCCCCGAACTCGATCCCAAGAAGAAACACGATATCGAAGTCGTGGTCGATCGCTTCAAGATCCGCGCCGATATCCAGCAGCGCCTGGCCGAATCCTTCGAGACTGCGCTGCGGCTATCCGAAGGCATCGCCTGGATCCTGCCCTGGCGCGGTGAAGCCGAGCCGGAGGTATTCTCTTCCCAGTTCGCCTGCCCGGTCTGCGGCTACTCGATCAACGACATGGAACCGCGGCTGTTTTCCTTCAACTCGCCGCACGGCGCCTGCTCGGGCTGCGACGGGCTGGGCTCGCAGAGCGTGTTCGATGTCGATCGCGTGATCACCGACGATTCACTCAGCCTCGCCGGTGGCGCGGTACGCGGCTGGGACCGCCGCAATCCCTATTTCTTCGGCCTGATCCAGTCGCTGGCCGAGGAGTACGGCTTCGATGTGGACACGCCCTGGCGCGATCTGCCGGAGAAAGCCCGCAAGGTGATCCTGGAAGGCTCGGGCAGCAAGCGCATCGAGTTCCGCTATGTGAATGCCCGCGGGCGCACGCGCGTGCGCAAGCATGCCTTCGAAGGCGTGCTCAACAACATGCAGCGTCGCTATGCCGAGACCGACTCCATGGCCGTACGCGAGGAGCTGGCCAAGTATCTGTCCGACAAGCCCTGCCCGACCTGCAACGGCGCACGCCTGAACACGGCGGCCCGCCATGTGCGCGTGGCCGACACCACGCTGCCGACGATCAATGCCGCCAGCATCGCGGGCGCGCATGAGATCATCGAAGCCCTCGATATTCCCGGCCACCGCGCCGAGATCGCCGCGCCGATTCTCAAGGAGATCCAGCAGCGGCTGAAATTCCTGCTCGATGTCGGCCTGAACTATCTCACCCTGTCGCGCAGCGCCGAGACGCTGTCCGGCGGCGAGGCCCAGCGTATCCGCCTGGCTAGTCAGATTGGCGCCGGCCTCGTGGGGGTGATGTACGTGCTCGACGAGCCTTCGATCGGCCTGCACCAGCGCGACAACCGGCGCCTGCTCAACACGCTCGAGCGCCTGCGCGATCTGGGCAATACCGTGATCGTGGTCGAACACGACGAGGACGCCATCCGCGAGGCGGAATACGTGGTCGACATGGGCCTGGGCGCCGGCGATCACGGCGGTCATGTGATCGCCGAAGGCACGGCCGAGGAAATTGCCGCGCACAAGCAGTCGCTGACCGGCCAGTACCTCTCCGGCCGGCTCACGATCCCGATTCCAGAAAAACGCATCGCCTTCGACGACGAGCGCGTGATCAAGATCACCGGCGCGCGGGGCAACAACCTCAAGAACGTGTCGGTCGAGCTGTCCATGGGCCAGCTGACCTGCATCACCGGCGTGTCCGGCTCCGGCAAGTCCACGCTAATCAACGAAACGCTGTTCCCGGCGGCCGCCCGCCAGGTCAACCGCGCCGTGGCCCGCGCGGCGCCGATGACCTCGATCGAGGGCCTGGAGCATCTCGACAAGGTCATCGATATCAGCCAGGCGCCGATCGGGCGCACGCCCCGATCCAACCCGGCGACCTATACCGGCCTGTTCGGCACCATCCGCGAGCTGTTCGCCAATACGCCGGAAGCGCGGGCGCGCGGCTATCAGCCGGGGCGTTTCTCGTTCAACGTCAAGGGCGGGCGCTGCGAGGCGTGTCAGGGCGACGGCGTGATCAAGGTGGAAATGCATTTCCTGCCGGATATCTATGTCACCTGTGACACCTGCAAGGGCGCGCGCTATAACCGCGAGACGCTGCAGGTCCACTACAAGGGCAAGACCATCTCCGACGTGCTGGAAATGCGCGTCGAAGCGGCGCTGGAGTTCTTCGCGCCGGTGCCGAGCCTGAAACGCAAGCTGGAAACGCTGATGGATGTCGGCCTGAGCTATGTGAAGCTGGGCCAGAACGCGACCACGCTATCCGGCGGCGAGGCGCAGCGCATCAAGCTCGCCCGCGAGCTGTCGAAACGCGATACCGGCCGAACGCTCTACCTGCTGGACGAACCGACCACTGGCCTGCATTTCCACGACATCAACCAGCTGCTCAAGGTGCTGCTGCGGCTGCGCGATGCCGGCAACGCGGTGATCGTGATCGAGCACAACCTCGACGTGATCAAGTCGGCCGACTGGCTCGTGGACCTCGGCCCCGAGGGCGGCGAAGGCGGCGGCGAGATCATCGCCACCGGCACGCCCGAGGACGTGGCCGCGGTCGAAGCGTCACATACCGGGCGTTTCCTGAAACCCATGCTGGGTGACACCACGCCGGGTACCGGCCACAACACCAGCGGCGACGAACGCGACCTGGCCTTGCCGCCGAAGAAGGAGCAGACAGAGAAGAAGAAGCGTCGCAAGCCGGCCGCCACCAACAGCGACGGCACCGCGCGCCGCCAGACATCAAGCTAGGACGCCGCGTTTCGGGCAAGTCTCACGCGAAGACGCCAAGGCGCGAAGAAGACTCTTCGACACGAGGGGCATTTCTCTTTGCGCCTTGGCGCCTTGGCGTGAGTTCGGAAAAGGCGCGGCTTCTCGACCGGTTCAGCCGCCCGCGGTAGACCAGATCAGACTGGCCATGCGGCCAGTCCGGGGCTCACGCCGGTAGGAATAGAAACGCGCCGCATCGTCGATGGTGCATAGCCCGCCGCCGTAGATGGCCGTAACGCCGGTGCGTTCGAGCCGGGCGCGGGCGAGCGCGTAGATATCGGCGAGATACTTGCCGGGCGTCTCGCGGGCGGTGAAAGCCCCGGCGTCCGACGCGGCGTGATCACAGAAAGCCGCGCGTACGTCCTCGCCCACTTCGAAGTTGTGGGCGCCGATCGAGGGGCCGAGCCAGGCCATGAGTCGATCAGCGGGTGCCGCCAATGCCGCTACGGTGGCTTCCAGGACGCCACCCGCCAATCCGCGCCAGCCGGCGTGCGCCGCGCCCCAGCAGCTGCCGTCGACATCACAGAACAGCACCGGCAGGCAGTCGGCGGTAAGGACCGCGCAGACCGCATCGTCATCACGGGCCACACTCGCATCGGCCTCGCCTTCCACCGGGCCCGCGGCATCGACCACGCGATTGCCATGCACCTGGTAGAGCCACGCCGGCTCGTCCGGCAACGCCAGCTGTTCGCGCAGCCGTTGCCGGTTGGCTGCGACCGCAGCCGGCTCGTCGCCGGCACGATCGCCCAGGTTGAAGCTGTCGAAGGGCGGCGCGCTCACGCCGCCCGTACGCAGCGTGGTGCCGGCCCGGATATGGCTCGGCGCCGGCCATTCCGCAGCGAGAAAACCGATGGGCTCAGCTTTCGGCATGGGCTTCGGCGTCCGCGGCCAGGGCCGCGAGCAGGCTTTCGAAATCGGCCGGGCGCGGTGCTTCCCAGCTCACGAACTCGCCGCTGTCCGGATGGGTCAGACCGAGCTTGCGGGCATGCAGGGCCTGGCGTCGAAAGCCGCGCAGGGTGTCCATAAAAGCGTCGCTGGAGTCGCGCGGCAGGGCCAGCCGTCGGCCGTAAGTGGCATCGCCGAGCAGCGGATAGCGAATATGCGCCAGATGCACGCGAATCTGGTGCGTACGCCCCGTCTCGAGACGGCAACGCACATGGGTATGAGCACGATAACGCGTGACCACACGATAATGCGTGACCGCCTCGCGGCCGGTGTCGCGTACCGCCATGCGCTTGCGATCCACCGGATGGCGGTCGATCGGCGCATCGACATGCCCGCCCGCGGTCATCACGCCCACGGCCACCGCCTCGTACTCGCGCTTGACCGTGCGCTCGGCCAGATCGGCGACCAGTTTCGCGTGCGCGGCGAAAGTCTTGGCCACCACGAGAATGCCGGAGGTGTCCTTGTCCAGCCGGTGCACGATGCCCGCGCGCGGCAGCGCGGCCAGCGATGCGTCGTGGTGGATCAGCGCGTTCTGCAGCGTGCCGTCCGGGTTGCCGGCGCCGGGATGCATCACCAGCCCGGCCGGCTTGTCGAGCACCAGAATGGCCTCGTCTTCGTGGATGATGTCGAGCGCGATCGGCTCGGCCACCACGCGATCATCGTCCGGCTCGCTGGGCACGCACAACCGCACCTGCTCGCCGCCGGCGACCTTGGTCTTGGCCGCCGGGGTCTCGCCGTCGACCGTGAGCGCGCCCTCGGCGAGCCAGTTCTGCAGGCGCGAACGCGAGTAGTCGGGCAGCATTTCAGCCAGAGCCCGATCCAGCCGCCGGCCGGCGAACTCGTCTGGAATCGACGCTTCAAAATCGGGGTCGCGGCGGCTTGCCGGCATGGATTTTCTCTTCGTTGGCAGCATGGTTGCGCGCGGCAGTCGCGCGGCGATCGTAAATGACTCGATTGCCGCTTCCTAGGTATACTCCGCGTTCGTTTTGATCTGTTGGCGTGCGGCGCACGTCCGGGACTGGCATGCGGAAACTCGCTCTCGCGCTTTCTATTCTGATGCTGCTTGCAGCCGCCGGCTGCGGCGGTGACAAGGGCATCAACGAAACCGGCTACAGCGACGAGCCGCTCGTCGACCGCGAGGGCAACAAGCTCGACTCGGCCGACGCCGAACGCCTGTACAAGTCCGCGCGCGAATTCATGGTCAGCAACGACCCGCAGCGTGCACTTCGATTATACGCGGAAGTACAGGCGCGATTCCCGTTCTCACCCTACGCGGCGCAGTCGGAGATGGAATCGGTGGCAGCGCACTACAAGGCCCAGCAATACGAGGCCGCCGTGTCGGCCGCGGACCGCTTCATCAAGCAGCGCCCGCGCAACGCCCACATCGACTACATCTATTACCTGCGCGGGCTGTCCAACTACGACCGCAACGATGCGGGCCTGCTCGGCGGCGACCCCGACAAGCGCGACACGCGTTTTCTCGAGCAGTCTTTCACCGACTTCAACCTGCTGGTCGAAAACTATCCGCAGAGCGTCTACCGCAAGGACGCACAGCTGCACATGATCGAAATCCGCAACCGGCTGGCGGAATTCGAGATCAACATCGCGGAATACTATCTGCGCCGGCGCGCCTATGTGGCCGCCAGCCGCCGCGCGGAAGGCGTGCTCAAGCGTTTCCAGGGCTCGGATTCGGTGCCGCGCGCGCTCGAGATCATGGAAGAGAGCTATGCGCGCCTGGGCCTGACCGACTTGTCCGAAGACGCGCGCGCGATCCTGCAGGCTTCCTACCCGAACTACATCCTGCATCGCGACGAGTTCTACCGGCAACGCGCCGGTGAAGCGCCGCGCTACGAACTGCCGGAACCCGGGGCCGATGCAGCAAGCGGGGAGCAGCTGGCGCCGCAAGCGGCTGAACAGGCCGAGTAGACACCCGGCAGCCGCCCGCGCCTCGCGGGCGCGTCACTTCAACCGTGGATGCGCGGGCCCGAGGCCAACGCGCTAGAGATCACCGTAGACAGCCGTGATCGGATAGCGACGATCACGCCCGAAGGCACGCAGCGTGACTTTCGGGCCGGGCGCCGCCTGCCGCCGCTTGTATTCGTTGCGCCGTATCAGCCCGGCCGCCTGGCGGACATCATCCTCCGCGAAGCCCGCCGCGCAGATATCCTCGATCGACTCGCCCCGCTCGACATAGGCCTCGATGATCGGATCCAGCACGTCGTATTCGGGCAGCGTATCGGTATCCGCCTGGTCGTCGCGCAGCTCGGCGGACGGGGCACGTGTAATCACGCGCTCGGGGATGACTTCGCCACGCGTATTGCGGAATTTCGCCAGCCGGTACACCCAAGTCTTGTACACGTCCTTGAGCGGCGCAAAGCCGCCGCACATGTCGCCGTAGAGCGTGGCGTAGCCCACCGCCATCTCGGACTTGTTACCGGTGGCGAGCACCACGTGGCCGAACTTGTTGGATAGCGACATCAGCAGCGCGCCGCGAATGCGCGACTGCAGATTCTCTTCAGCGGTGTCGGGCGCGCGGTCGCCGAACAGCGGCCCCAGCGTATCGAGCAGCGCGGAGAAACCGTTCTCGATCGGCACTTCGTCGTAGCGCACGCCCATGCGCTCGGCCTGGTCCGCAGCGTCGACGTTGCTGATATCGGCCGTATAGCGCGACGGCATGGACACGGCCCAGACGCGTTCGCCGCCGACCGCATCGGCAGCGACAGCCATGGCGAGCGCCGAATCGATCCCCCCGGATGCGCCGATCAGCGCCCCGGGGAACCCGTTGCGGTCGATATAGTCACGCGTGGCCCGCACCAGCGCATCGTAGATGAGCGCCTCGGGCGGCTGGTCTGCGGCGATCAACGCGTGGGTATCACCCGCCGGCGCCGGCCAGTCCACGCAATAGACCCCGGACTCGAATGCCGGCGCCCGCAGCGTCAGCGTGCCCTGGCGGTCGACCGCGCAGGAACGGCCGTCGAAAACGAGTTCATCCTGGCCGCCGACGCAGTTCACGTAGCAGATCGCGAGGTTGTTCGTCTGCGCGCGCTGGGCGAGCAGGCTTTCTCGCTCGGTCTGTTTCTCGACATGAAACGGCGAGGCGTTCAGATTGACCAGCAGCTCGGCGCCGGCCGCCTTTGCCTGCGCCGCCGGGCCGGCTTCCCAGATATCCTCGCAGATGGTCACGCCGACATGCCGACCGGCGAGCTCGAACACGCAGGGCGCATCCCCCGGCCGATAGTGCCGGCGTTCGTCGAAGACTCCGTAGTTCGGCAGACATTGCTTGCGGTAATGGGCGATGCGCTCGCCATCGCGCACCACCACCGCCGCGTTGTAGATGATGTCGTCGTCGTATTCGGGATAGCCGATGACCGCCGTAATGCCGCGCAGCTCCTGCGCAAGCCGTGTCAACGCCGTGTCGATGGCGCTGGGCAAGCCGCGCCGCAGCAGCAGATCGTCCGGTGGATAGCCCAACAGCGCCATTTCCGGGAAAGCCACCAGGTCGGCGCCATATTCGTCGCGCGCGGTTGTCGCGGCGTCGACCATCTGGCGGGCATTACCCTCGATATCCCCGACCCAGACGTTGAGCTGGGCCAGTGCGATACGAAGTGACGAATCACCCATGGTGGGGGACTCCTAAAAGCTGGAGAAAGGCCGCCTGGTTAATCGGCGTGCGTCGCGACGCCAAGGATACGCCAGGACGCGGGCCGCCGAAACGACAACGGGCCGGGGCAAGGCCGGCCCGTCTCGACTCGCGTCCGGGTTGGGTTTTGACCGGCGCGTCGGCTACAAACCGATCGCCGAGCCGTCCTCACATTTTTCCAGATCGTCGTCGATATCAAGGACACGCTCGCCGTAGAACAAGTGCAATGTGGGTGCCAGTTCAGGCGGCAGTTTCCCGCCATTGTTCTTGCGGAACAGGTTCTGACGGATGACCGGAATCCCCGGCTTGTGGCGTCCGTACATGATCATGCCGCACTTCGGGCAGCCATAGCGGTGCATTTCCTTGCCATCCATCTGATGGTGATACAGCTCGGACTCGTCCGGCAGATCGACCTTGTCTTCATCCCAACCGGTCAGGCCCAGAACGTCTGCCGAATACAGCTCGCGGCAGCTGCGACAGTGGCAATGAAGGGACAACTTGGGCGCACCGTGGGCCGTCATCTTGACGTGGCCACAGTCACAGCTGATCTCGTAGCTCTGGCTCATATCGATTGTGCTCAATTGAACGGTGCAATCATTCGAGCACGCAAGCGGCGTGTAACTCTATAACACCGTGTCGGCCCAACGGCCGCGCATCGCTTCCATGAAAAAGCCGGCGCCCGTCAAACGGACACCGGCTTTCGTGCATCCCAATGGATGTCGATACGATCAACCCATCGATCAGCCGAGGATCTCTTCCATCTTGCTGCCGATCTCCGCGGTGGAGCGCACCGTGGCGACGCCGGCCTTCTCGAGCGCGGCGAACTTGTCGTCGGCCGTGCCCTTGCCGCCGGAGATGATCGCGCCGGCATGGCCCATGCGCTTGCCGGGGGGCGCGGTGACGCCCGCGATGTAGGCCACGACGGGCTTGGACATGTTGGCCTTGATGTACTCGGCGGCTTCTTCCTCGGCGGTGCCGCCGATCTCGCCGACCATGACCACGCCTTCGGTCTGGTCGTCGTTTTCGAACATCTCGAGCACGTCGGTGAAGTCCAGGCCGTGGATCGGATCGCCGCCGATGCCCACGCAGGTGCTCTGGCCGAGACCGATGTTGGTGGTCTGGAAGACCGCTTCGTAGGTCAGCGTGCCCGAGCGCGACACGATGCCGATCTTGCCTTGCTTGTGGATGTGCGCCGGCATGATGCCGATCTTGCACTCGCCCGGGGTGATCACGCCGGGGCAGTTCGGGCCGATCAGCACGCTGTCGGACTCGTCCAGCACCGCGCGCACCTTGAGCATGTCCATGACCGGAATATGCTCGGTGATGCAGATGATGGTCTTGATGCCCGCGGCTTCCGCTTCGAGGATCGCGTCGGCCGCGAACGGCGCCGGCACGTAGATCATGGTGGCGTTGGCGCCAGTTTCGGCGACGGCCTCGGCACAGGTGTTGAACACCGGGCGGTCGAGATGCGTCTCGCCGCCGCGGCCGGGCGTGACGCCGCCGACGATGTTGGTGCCGTAGTCGATGCACTGTTCGGAATGGAAGGTGCCCTGCGAGCCGGTGAAGCCCTGGACGATGAGTTTGGTGTCGTTGTTGACGAGAATGCTCATGAATTGATCCTGGTCTAAATCGTGTTCGGTAGAAGGTCGATCGGCGGTTGCCGCGCGCGGGCCGGGAATCAGCCCTGCGCTTCGGCCACGACCTTCTTGGCCGCGTCGGTCAGATCCTGGGCGGCGATGAGGTCGAAGTCGCACTCGTCGAGCAGCTTGCGGCCGGCCTCGGCGTTGGTGCCCTCAAGACGCACCACCACCGGCACGCTGATGCCGACATCCTTGGCCGCGGTGATGATGCCTTCGGCGATCAGGTCACAGCGCACGATGCCACCAAAGATGTTGACCAGAATCGCTTTCACGCCTTCGCCGGCGGTGATCAGCTTGAAGGCCTCGGTCACGCGCTCGGTGGTCGCACCGCCGCCGACGTCCAGGAAGTTGGCCGGCTCGCCGCCGTGCAGCTTGACCAGGTCCATGGTGCCCATGGCAAGACCCGCGCCGTTGACCATGCAGCCGATATTGCCGTCGAGCTGGATATAGTTCAGGTCGAATTCGGCGGCCTGGGCTTCGCGCTCGTTCTCCTGGGTGAGATCGCGCATTTCCCTGAATTCCTTGTGACGGAACAGCGCGTTGTCGTCGAAGTTGAGCTTGCCGTCGAGGGCCACGAGGCCGCCCTGCTTGGTGGTGACCAGCGGGTTGATCTCGACCAGCGAGGCGTCGGTCTCGACGAACATCTCGTACAGGCCTTTCATGACCTTCACGAATTCACCGACCTGCTTTTTGTCCAGACCCAGAAAGAAACCGAGCTGGCGGCCCTGATAAGCCTGAAAACCGGCGGCCGGATGAATCGCGACCTGGGTGATCTTCTCGGGGGTGGATTCGGCGACTTCCTCGATATCCATGCCGCCTTCCGGCGAGGCGATGAACGTCACCTTGCGGGTGGCTCGATCGACCAGCACCGACAGGTACAGCTCGGATTCGATATCGGCCGGCTTCTCGACATAGACCGAATTGATCGGCAGGCCGACGTCGCCGGTCTGCTTGGTCTTGAGCTCGCCGCCGATCATGTCGGCCGCGGCCTGCTTGACCTCGTCCACGCTGTCACAGATCTTCACGCCGCCGGCCTTGCCGCGCCCGCCGGCATGCACCTGGGCCTTGACCACCCATTTCTCGCCGCCCAGCGACTTCGCCGCCTCGACCGCCTCGTCGGCCGAGCGCGCGACCTGGCCTTCGCCAGCGGGCACACCGAACCGTGCAAAGATTTCCTTGGCCTGATATTCGTGAACGTTCATGGCATCGCCTTTGTGGAATCAAATCTTCGAGATGCCGCGCATTGTGGCGCCTGTGGCGCGCAGCGACAACTTCATGAAGCATTCAGCCATCGGCCACGAGCCGCGACAGCGGCCATCGCTGACGTATGATGCCCACTGAATCACCCACCGCGACTCGATGGGTCACTCGTCATGGCACGCCTGCTCGGACTACTTCTGCTTCTCGGCCTCGGCTGGCTGATCGTCAGGCAACTGCTCGGCGCGACCCGAGCCGGCCAAGACCGGACGCGTAACGAGAACACGCCTCCGCGATTCGAGAAAACCGTGCGCTGCGCACGCTGCGGCGTGCACATGCCGCTCGCGCTCGCCCACGAAACCGACGACGGCCATGTCTGCGGCGAGCCGGATTGCAGCGCCCGCGCCGACAGGGCCACCCGCGACCGTCGTTGATGCAGGCCGTATCCGGCAATCCGCTGATCCGGCACGTCGAGGACTGGCGTGCGATCACCTCGCTGAACATCTATCGCAGTCTGGTCGCCTTCGGGTTGGTCGCGCTGTTACTTCTGGGCGCCGCCGAACAGCTGTTCAGTCTCGAGCAGCCGGACCTGTTTCGTGTGGCGTGTCTGCTCTATCTCGCTCAGTGCGCGGTGTCGCTGTTCATGTCGATGTCGCATACCCCGGCGCTACGTGTGCAGGTGCTGCTTGCCTGTTCGGTCGACGTGGCGCTATGCACCACGCTGACCTATGCGAGCACCGGCGTCTCCAGCGGTCTTGGCATGCTGCTGATCACGCCGGTGGCCGCCGCCGGGATGCTGCTGCCGGCGCGACTGGCGACGTTGCTGGCCGCCTGTGCCGCGATCGGCATCATCGGACAGGAAGGCTGGCGCGCGATCCAGTTCGCCGAGGTGAACGCCGAATTCGTGCAGGCCGGCATCCTCGGCACGATCTTCTTCATCACCTCGAGCGTTGCGCATTGGCTGGCACGCCGCGCCCGCGTGAGCGAGGCACTCGCCGCCGAACGGGCGACCGAGGCCCGGGACCTGGCGACACTCAACCGCCATATCATCCAGCAGATGGAGATCGGCGCGGTGGTGGTGGACGGCGCCCACCGCGTGCAGCTGATCAACGACGCCGCTATTCGCATGCTCGAGGTGGACCCGGTCGAGGCGCAGGACGACGAGCCGCTCGCCCATCTCTCGCCTGCGCTCGAGCGCGCGCTGATGCACTGGCGCGAGCGCAACCCGGCGAGCAGCGAAATCATCCGCGCGGGGTCGCACTCGTTGCTGCCCGTGTTCTCGACGCTCGGCCCCGAACCGCATGCGTCGGTCCTCATCTTTCTGGAAGATGCCATGCGCCAGAGCGAGCAGGCGCAGCAGCTCAAGCTGGTATCCATCGGCCGCCTGTCGGCCAGCATCGCCCACGAGATCCGCAACCCGCTGGGCGCGATCAGTCATGCCGGCCAGCTGCTGGCCGAGTCGCAGGCCCTGGATCCGGACGACCGGCGCATGCTGGACATCATTCATCGCCACAGCCGGCGCATCGACAACATCATCAACAGCGTGCTCGGCCTGTCCCGCCGTTCGCAGCTGTCGCGCCGCACGCTCGCGCTGTCCGGCTGGCTGCTCGATGCGATCGACGATTATCTGGGCACCAACGAGGAGTCGCCGGATTTCGATCTCGACGAGTTCGACCCGCAGCTGCAGATCGAATTCGATCCCGACCACCTGCGTCAGGTGCTTTTCAATCTCTGGGACAACGCGCAGCGCTATGCGCGCAAGCAGGACATCGAACTGACCATACGTCTGAGCGGCCATCGCAACCGCCACGACCGCTTCTGCCTCGACGTGATCGACAACGGCCCCGGCATCGACCCGGCCATACTCGACCAGATCATGGAGCCGTTCTTCACCACCACGCGCGAGGGCACGGGGCTTGGCCTGCATATCGCGGGCGAACTGTGCGAAGCGAACGGCGCGCAGCTCATGCCGGTTGCACATTCGGCCGGAGCCTGCTTTCGTATCGTTTTTGCCCACGTCTGGCCGGCCGCCACGCCTGCCGGTCTATTTGTTCAAAGCAGCCTCAATGACTCCGACCGATAACGCCCCGACCGCGCTGATCGTTGATGATGAAGCGGATATCCGCGAACTGGTGGAAATCACGCTGGCCCGCATGTCGATCGAGACGCTGGCCGTGGCGACCCTGGCGGAAGCACGAGCAGCCTTCGAGGAGAAGGGCTTCGATCTGTGCCTGACCGACATGCGCCTGCCAGACGGTGACGGCCTGGAACTGGTCAGCTATATCAGCGAACGCCACCCGCACTGCCCGGTGGCGGTGATCACGGCCTACGGAAGCGCGGACAGTGCGGTGGCCAGCCTCAAGGCCGGCGCTTTCGATTTCGTATCCAAGCCGATCGACGTGGCCGGTCTGCGCTCGCTCGTGGCGCAGGCGCTCAAGCTGGCCGGTCTGGATCATGACGCGCCGCCCCATCCCTCGCTGGACGCCTCACCCCGCCTGATCGGCAACACACCGGCGATGCAGCAGCTGCGCCAGACCATTGCCAAGCTCGCACGCAGCCAGGCGCCGGTCTATATCACCGGCGAATCGGGCACGGGCAAGGAACTCGTGGCGCGCATGATTCATGCCGAGGGTCCGCGCATGGGCAGCACGTTCGTGCCCGTGAACTGCGGCGCGATTCCCTCGGAATTGATGGAATCGGAATTCTTCGGCTACATGCGCGGCGCGTTCACGGGCGCGATGCGCGATACACCGGGCCTGTTCGCCCGCGCCGACGGCGGCACCCTGTTTCTGGACGAGGTGGCCGACCTGCCGCTGACCATGCAGGTCAAGCTGCTGCGCGCGATTCAGGAGCGCGCGATCCGGCCGGTCGGCGCCAACGACGAGACCGCTGTCGACGTACGCGTGATCTGCGCAACGCATCGCGATCTGGCCACCGAAGTCGCACGCGGCAGCTTTCGCGAAGATCTCTATTACCGCCTCAACGTCATCGAGGTACATGTGCCGCCGCTGCGCGAGCGACGAGCCGATATCGCGGCGCTGGCCACGCGCATACTCGAGGCACTCGCGCGCAAGCTGCGTCTGCGGCGCGCGCCGCAGCTTTCGCGCGAGGCGCTGGAAGCGCTCGAGCAGTACGCCTTCCCCGGCAACATCCGCGAACTGGAAAACATTCTCGAGCGCGCGGTCACGCTCAGCGAGGACGCTGTTATCGAGCGCCAGTACCTGCGCCTGAGTTCGCCTCTGCTCGAGAGCAACCGGACCACCACGGCGCCGGAAGCCCCGGGCCCCGTCGGCGGCTACCACAGCAACGGTCAGCCGGCGGCGATGGACACCAGCGCGGATCTGGAAAGCCAGCTCGAAGCGGTCGAGCGCGAGCGCATTCAGGCAGCGCTCGAGGCCTGTCACTACAACAAGACCAAGGCCGCCAAGCACCTCGGCATCACGTTCCGGGCGCTGCGCTACCGGCTGGCCAAACTGGGGATGAATTAATCCCGCCTTCCGCCGATAAACCCTGTATGCAGATTATGTCCACGCCCACAGGCGTTTACCGGCACGGAATCGACTGATGGCAAGCACGATGAGCGAAAACCAGACCTTCTTCTGGATCGGCACCGATCGCAGCGGAAGTCGGGTCAAGGGCCAAACCGACGGCCCCAACGAGGCCATGGTCAAGGTCGCACTGCGCAAGCAGGGCATCAACCCGATCCGGGTACGCAAGCAGACCACGATTTTCGGCCTTGGCGGCAAGCGCAAGAAAAAGGTCAAGGCCGGCGACATCGCGATCTTCGCGCGCCAACTGGCGACCATGCTCGCGGCCGGCGTACCGCTGGTTCAGTCGCTGGACATCATTGCCAAGGGTGCGGACAACCCGACCCTCGCCGAACTGGTGGAAACCATCCGCGGCGATATCGAGGACGGCATCCCGCTGGCCAGCGCCCTGGCGCGGCATTCCAAGCACTTCGACGATCTGTTCGTGAATCTGGTCGATGCCGGTGAGAAATCCGGCGCGCTCGAGTCCCTGCTCGACAAGATCGCGACCTACAAGGAAAAGACCGAGGCAATCAAGGCCAAGGTCCGCAAGGCGCTGTTCTACCCGAGCGCGGTGATCGTGGTTGCGATCATCGTGATGGGCATTCTGCTGTACTTCGTGGTGCCGCAGTTCCAGTCGCTGTTCCAGGGTTTCGGCGCCGATCTGCCCGCCTTCACGCTGCTCGTGATCAGTCTTTCCGAAGGCGTACAGGCCTGGTGGTGGGCGATCATCGGCGTCATCGCCGCGACCTTCTACGGCTTTTTCCAGGCCCGATTACGATCTCGCAACTTCAGGCGCATGAACGACCGGCTGGCGCTCAAGCTGCCCGTCATCGGCGATATTCTCTACAAGGCGGCCGTGGCGCGGTTTGCGCGTACCCTGTCGACCATGTTCGCGGCCGGCGTGCCGCTGGTCGAGGCGATGGATTCGGTTGCGCGCGCGGCTGGCAATATCGTCTTCGAGGAAGCGATCCTGCAGATGCGCGATCAGGTGGCCTCCGGCGTGCAACTGCAGCTGGCGATGAACAACACCGGCCTGTTCCCCAGCATGGCATTGCAGATGGTCGCGATCGGCGAGGAATCCGGTTCGCTCGATGCCATGTGCTCGCGCGTGGCCGACTTCTACGAAGCCGAAGTCGACAATCAGGTCGATTCGCTGTCGTCGCTGCTCGAGCCCATGATCATGGCCATTATCGGCGTGCTCGTCGGCGGGCTCGTGATCGCCATGTACCTGCCCATCTTCAAGCTTGGCTCGGTGGTCTGAATGCAGGCGCTGTTCGCAGAGCATCCGTTGTTCTGCTTTGCAGCTGTCGGCCTGTTCGGCCTGATCGTCGGCAGTTTTCTCAACGTCGTCATTCTGCGCTTGCCGCGCATGATGCAGGCCGAATGGCGGGCCAGCGCGGCCGAGATCCTCGGCCAGCCAGTCGCCGTTTCCACCCGGCCCCGCATGAGCCTGTCGCAGCCGCGCTCGACCTGTGGCCACTGCCGCACGCCGATCAAGGCCCGGCACAACATTCCGGTTCTGAGTTTCCTGCTCCTGCGCGGACGCTGCGCAAACTGCAACCACCCGATCTCGCTGCAGTACCCGGCCATCGAACTGTTCAGCGCCGTGCTTGCCCTGGTCGTGCTGGCGACATTCGGCGCCTTGCCGTTCACGCTGTTCGCGCTGGTGTTCACCTGGACGCTGCTAGCCGCCGCGATGATCGACTGGCACACCCAGTTTCTGCCGGACGCGCTGAGCCTGCCGCTGCTCTGGCTCGGTCTGCTGATCAGCCTGGGCCACGATGCCGGCTATGCGCTGGTCGATCCGGCCACGGCGATCATCGGCGCAGCGGCGGGCTATCTGATTCTCTGGTTCGTCTTTCAGGCCTTTCGTCTGGTGACGGGCAAGGAAGGCATGGGTTACGGCGACTTCAAGCTGCTCGCGGTGATCGGCGCCTGGCTAGGGTGGCAGGCGCTACCCATGGTGCTGCTGATGGCTTCGCTGGCCGGCGCGATTGTCGGCGGCGCGCTCATGGCTACCGGCACACTCGAACGCGGCAAGCCCATGCCGTTCGGTCCATGGCTCGCGATTGCCGGCTGGCTGGCGCTGGTGGCAGGCGATACAATCAGCGGCGCTTATTTATCGCTTGCCGGATTGCGTTGATGCCGATGGTTGCCGAAGTCGCGCTTGCGAGCTCGTCACGAGCGCCGTGCTGCGGCTTGATGCATCGACGCCCCAAACGAGCGGCCCCACCCGGTCGCAAAGGACGCTAAGGATGCCGAGTACTCTCACCGTCGGTCTCACCGGCGGTATCGCCAGTGGCAAATCCCTGGTCGCCAGCGCCTTCCAGCGGCTGGGCGTGACCATCGTGGATGCGGACGTCGTCGCTCGCGACATCGTCGAGCCGGGTCAGCCGGCACTGGCCGAGATCGTCGAGCGTTTCGGCGCCGAGATCGTGGACGACGGCGGTCGCCTCAAGCGTCGCGATCTGCGCGAGATCGTATTCGCCGATGCGCAGGCGCGTTCTGATCTCGAAGGCATCACCCATCCGCGCATTCGCGCCGAACTGGCCCGCCGGCGCGACGCGGCGCAATCCGACTACTGCCTGCTCGTGGTGCCGCTGCTGGTCAAATCCAGCATGATCGACCTGGTGGACCGTGTGCTGGTCGTCGATGCACCGGAAGTCGTGCAGATGGAACGGCTGATGTCGCGTGACGACATCGACGAGGATCTGGCGCGACGCATGATCGCCGCCCAGGACGCACGTAGCGAACGTCTCGCCATGGCCGACGACGTGCTCATCAACACCGGGCCACGCAAGGATATCGCCGATCTCGCGGCGGCCCTGCACGCCGGCTATCTGCGTCTTGCCCAGGGCGAAGTGGCCGACCTGCCGCCACTGCACCTGCCGGGCTGACACGCGCGCCGACTGTTTCGACGACGCCCGGCGCGGTACGGCGACTTTGCCTGTCCGGCCGTGGGGCATAGACTGAACGCCCGATTCATTTCAAAGAGGGTTGTCTGTGGCGGACAACGGCATGTTCTGTTACGAGCAACCGCTCAATGAACGCATAAGAACCTTCCTGCGCCTGGAGCATCTCATCGCGCGCCTGCGCTACCACCAGGCCGATGAGAGCGTTTGGGGCCGGCGCGCCGCGCTCGACGCCCTGCTCGATATCCTCAACGTGATGTCGCGCTACGACACCCGCGCCGAGGTCAGCAAGGAACTCGGCGGTCGCTATGCGTCGCTCGAGAAGCTCGCCGATCGCGAGGATGTCGACGACAAGGCGCTGCGCCAGGTCCTCGAGGAACTCGACAACCTCGGGCGCGAGATGCAGCGCATGCCGCCGCAGTTCGCCTCCTACCTGATCCGCGACAACGAGTTGCTCAACAGCCTGAACAACCGCAGTCCGATTCCGGGCGGCAACTGCAGTTTCGATCTGCCGACCTATCAGCACTGGCTGTCCCAGGACAGCGACCGGCAAAGCCGCGACCTGGCCGCCTGGTGTGGCCATATCGCACCGTTCGAACAGGCGATCGCCACCCTCCTGCGGCTGCTGCGCGACAGCACGCGCCCGGCACCGTTCACCGCGAAGGCCGGCGTACTCGTACACAACACGGAAGCCGGAACCCAGCTGATCCGGGTGATGCTGGGCGATGCGAGTGTCTTCCCGGAAATCAGCGCCGGCCGGCATCGCGCCACGATCCGATTCATGGAATACCAGGACAAGAAGCTGCGGGTACGCCAGTCACAGGCGCCGATCGAGTTCCGCATGGCCTGCTGCCGGTTCTGACCCGCACCGCCTGCCGCGCAGCGGGCCCGGCCCGCGCACAAGTTCTGTCTCACCAGCATCCAGCGACACGATGACCGAAGCCAAGACTATCGATTGCCCGCAATGCGGCAAGCCGTCGCGCATCGCCGCCGACAACCCCTACCGGCCGTTCTGTTCCAAGCGCTGCAAGCTCATCGATCTGGGCGACTGGCTCGACGAAAGCAATCGCATTCCGGACCCGAGCGGCTCGGCGCCCGGCACCGGCCAGGACCCCGACGGCGGCGGCCTGCCGCACTAGGGCGCGCAGGCGAAGCGCGGTCAGCCCGCGGGCCAGAACCCGCGAATTGCGGCCACACCCTGGCCGTTGTGCCGTTGGGCGGTGGCCATATCATCCGGCCCGAGACCGCCGAGCGCATAGACCGGCAGGGCATGATCGGCACGGGCTGCCGCCCAGCCATCCCAGCCCAGCGGGGCCGCGCCGGGATGTGTGGTGGTCGCAGCCACGGGCGACAGCACGGCGAAGTCGGCCCCCCGCCGTGCGGCCATCGCCAGATCGCTGTGCGTATGCGCGGACACGGCGACAAGCCCTGCCGGGTCCAGATCATCGGGACGGCCCTTGTCGATCAGGCGTGCGACCGGCCAGTGCAGCCCGTCGGCGCCGACCGCACGACAGAGATCGACAGAGCGGTCCACGAGTACGCGCACGCCGTGGGCATGCGCGGCCTCGACGACGTCCGCCGCCAGTCGTTCATACGCCGCGTCATCGAGGCCTTGGTCTCGCAGGCGCACCAGCATAGGGCCACTCGACAACAGCGTTCTAAAGGATCGCCACCAGCTGTCGGTATCGGTCGCGCTGTGCGCCGGCGTGATCGCATAGCGCGCCGGCAGATCAAACGCGTTGAGAATGACGTCCGTCGCCGGCAGGAGCCGGTAATCGCGCAACGCCTCGCGAGACACCCAGGCCAGCTGCTGGCCCTCCAGGCCGGCGACATCGCCCTGCCAGTCGTCGATACGGGATACGTGCAGCCGCACCGGCCTCTCGCCCTTGCTGTGGCTGAAACGGATCAGAGGCCGGGCGACACAATCGCGCACGCCGATCTCTTCGCCCAGCTCACGCGCAAGGCAGTCCGCCATGGGTTCATCACCCTCACGTTTGCCGCCGGGAAATTCCCAGAAGCCGGCCCCGGGCGTACCCGGACGACGCTGGGCGATCAGCAGCCGCTGACGCGCATCCACCAGAATACCGACCGCGATATCGATCGGCGGGCGTTCCGCCTGTTCCGAATCCATTGGGTTAGCTGCGGTACTCGGCGTTGATACGCACGTACTCGTAAGATAGATCGGACGTCCATACCGTGGTGCACGCTTCGCCGCGCCCCAGGTCGATGCCGATGGTGTATTCGCTTTGCGCCATCACCGCCGCGGCATCGGCCTCGGCGTAGTCCTCGCGCGGCTCGCCATCGGCCACGATCGCGACATCATCCAGCGCGATCGCCACGCGATCGATAGCGAAGTCGGCGACCGGCGCTCGGCCCACGGCGGCCAGAATACGCCCCCAGTTCGGATCGCCAGCGAAACAGGCGGTCTTGACCAGCGGCGAATGCGCCACCGTGAACGCCACTTCCCGCGCCTCCGCGACATCGCGTGCACCGGTCACGGCGAGCGTTATGAAACGGGTCGCGCCTTCGCCGTCGCGCACGATCGCCTGGGCCAGCTCTCGCGAGAGATCGGTAAGCGCGGTGACGAACAATGGCCAGGCCGCGCTCTTCGGTGTGAGCTTCGCGGATCGGCCGGTCGCGCACACGATGCAGGCGTCGTTGGTCGAGGTATCGCCGTCCACCGAGATCGCGTTGAAGGAGCCTTGCATCGCCTCGCGCAGGGCAACGTCGAGATCGTCGGCGGCAATACGGGCGTCGGTGGCAATGAAGGAAAGCATGGTCGCCATGTCGGGGCGGATCATGCCGGAACCCTTGGCGATACCACTAAGCATGATGCGCTCGCCGCCGCCGATATCCACGGCCCGCGACGCGCCCTTTTCCACCGTGTCCGTGGTCATGATGGCGCGCGCTGCATCGAGCCAGCCGTCGCTTTCCAGACGCCCACCGAGGGTATCGATGGTGTGTCGCATGCGATCGAGCGGCAACGCCTGGCCGATCACGCCGGTCGAGAACGGCAACACCTGCTCGGGCGAAATGCCGAGTGCCTCGGCCGCGGACACGCAGCACGCCTGGGCGTCGGCATCGCCTTGCCGGCCGGTGCCGGCGTTCGCATTGCCGCTGTTGACCAGCAATGCCCGGATACGACCACCGGCGAGATTCTTCTGCGCCAGGCGTACCGGCGCTGCCGCGAATGCGTTGCGGGTGAAGACGCCGGCAACAGTGGCATCGTCGGCCAGCTTGAGCAGCGCGATGTCGTTGCGGCCGGGCTTCTTGATCGCGGCCTCGCCGACCGCCCATTCCGCACCGGCAACAGGTTCGATACGCGCGGGTGCGCGGAGATTGACTGCCATTGCTGCCCTAGTCTCGCCCGTGGCAATGCTTGAATTTCTTGCCCGAGCCGCAGGGACACATCTCGTTACGACCGATCTTGCGCTCGCCACGCACGAAGGTCTCGGGCCGCTGATCGCCGTCGCCCGGCACGCGATCGGTCGGCGCATCCGAACCGGGCAGATTGGCGCGCGCGGCCTGCTCGGCCGGGTCGGGCCCGCCCTCGCCGGCCTGCTGCTGTGCTGCCGCGGCCACCGCCTGGTCGGCCGCCGACGACGCTTCCGCGTGCTGGAAGTCCAGATTCTCCATCTGCTTGCGCCGTTCCTCGCGCGCTTCCTCGGTGGCTTCGGCGCGCACCCGTCCCCGCGCGAGCACGGTCACGGTTTCGTGCTTCAGACGCGAGAGCATGTCGTTGAACATCTCGAAGGCTTCGCGCTTGTATTCGTTCTTCGGGTCCTTCTGCGCATAGCCGCGCAGGTGGATACCCTTGCGCAGATAGTCCATGGACGCGAGATGCTCGCGCCACAGCGAGTCGAGCACCTGCAAGAGCACGGCCTTCTCGATCTGGGCCAGCACGTCCGGCCCGGCCTCTTCGCGCTTGGCTTCGTAGGTCTGCTTGAGCTCCGCGGCGATACGCTCGCGCAGGCCTTCTTCATCGAGCTTGCTGTCTTCGTCGAGCCATTGCTGGATCGGCAGATCCTGGCCGAAGTCGCGCTGGATCGCCTCGGACAGGCCGTCGACATCCCACTGTTCCTCGAGACTCTGCGGCGGAACATGCTGACTGATGACGTCGTTGACGACCTCGTCCCAGATGTTTTCGACGATGTCGCCGACATCGTCGTTGTCCATGATCTCGTTGCGCTGCTCGTAGACCACCTGGCGCTGATCGTTGGCCACGTTGTCGTATTCAAGCAGCTGCTTGCGGATATCGAAATGGTGCGATTCGACCTTGCGCTGCGCGTTCTCGATCGCGCGGGTAACCCATTTGTGCTCGATCGCCTCGCCATGTTCGAGGCCGAGGTTCTGGAGCATCGACCGCAGCCGCGGCGGCGTGAAGATACGCATGAGCGCATCCTCGAGCGACAGATAGAAGCGGCTCGCGCCGGGATCGCCCTGTCGGCCGGAACGACCGCGCAGTTGGTTGTCCACGCGCCGCGATTCGTGACGCTCGGAACCGATCACGTACAGACCGCCGGCCTCGAGCACCGCGTCGTGGGTTTTCTGCCATTCGTCCTGCAGGCGCTGACGGCCGACCTCGTCGCCTTCCTCGAGCGCCTCCAGTGCGTCGTCGATATTGCCGCCGAGCACGATGTCGGTACCGCGACCGGCCATGTTGGTGGCGATGGTGACCGCACCCGGGCGACCCGCCTGCGCGATGATGTCGGCCTCGCGCTCGTGCTGCTTGGCGTTGAGCACCTCGTGGCGCAGGCCGCGCTGGCGCAGAAGCCGCGACAGCAGCTCGGAGGCCTCGATGGAGGCGGTACCCACGAGCACCGGCTGGCCACGATCGCTGGCCTGCTTGGCCTCGTCGGCGATCGCCTCGAACTTCTCCGCCCCGGTCATGAAGATCTGATCGGGCAGATCCTTGCGCTGCAGCGGCCGGTTGGTCGGAATGACCACCACTTCCAGGCCGTAGATGGACTGGAACTCGAACGCCTCGGTATCGGCGGTGCCGGTCATGCCGGCGAGCTTGTCGTAGAGGCGGAAGAAGTTCTGGAAGGTGATCGACGCGAGCGTCTGGTTCTCCTTCTGGATCTTGACGCCTTCCTTGGCCTCGATGGCCTGGTGCAGCCCGTCCGACCAACGCCGCCCCGGCATGGTGCGACCGGTGAACTCGTCGACGATGACGATCTGACCCTCGGCGATGATGTAGTCGACGTCGCGCTGATAAAGCACATGCGCGCGCAGCGCGGCGTTCATGTGGTGCATGAGCGCGACGTTGTTGGCGTCGTAGAGGCTTTCGTCTTCATCGAGAAGGTCGGCTTCGCGCATGAGCCGCTCGACCTTCTGATGGCCCTCCTCGGTGAGAAAGACCTGCTTGTTCTTTTCTTCCGGCGAATAATCGCCGGGCCCGTCCTCTTCCTCCTGCTTGTCGAGATGCTTGACCAGCTTGTCGACCCGCAGCGAGGTTTCCGGGTCGTCGTCGGTGGGCCCGGAAATGATCAGCGGCGTACGCGCCTCGTCGATGAGAATCGAGTCAACCTCGTCGATGATCGCGTAGTTCAGCGGCCGCTGGACGCGGTCCGCCGGCGCGAACGCCATGTTGTCGCGCAGATAATCGAAGCCGAACTCGTTGTTGGTGCCGTAGGTGATGTCGCAGGCGTAGGCCGCCCGTTTGCCCTGCGGATCCTGGCCGGAAAAGATCACCCCGACGGTCAGTCCCAGGAAACGATAGATGCTGCCCATCCATTCGGCGTCGCGGCTGGCGAGATAGTCGTTGACGGTGACGATGTGCACGCCTTCGCCGGGCAACGCGTTGAGATAGGTCGCGAGCGTGGCGACCAGCGTCTTACCCTCGCCGGTCTTCATCTCCGCGATCTTGCCCTGGTGGAGCACCAGGCCGCCCACGAGCTGGACATCGAAGTGGCGCATGCCGAGCACGCGCTTGCCGGCCTCGCGAACGGTGGCGAAGGCCTCGACGGTCAGATCATCGAGCTTGGTGCCTTCTTCGAGACGACGGCGGAACTCGACCGTCTTGGCCTGCAGCTGCTCGTCGGTGAACGATTCGTACTCGGCCTCGAGCGCGCTCACATCGCTGACGATGCGGTGCAGGCGCTTGACGACCCGCTGATTGCGGCTACCGAGAAGCTTGGTCAGGAAATTGCTCATGAACCCTCGTCGTCTGGCCCGTCGAATCGCGCCCGCGTGCCCGCTCCACGCGCGATCCAAAAGGGGCATGATACCGCAGGCCCGACACGCCTTTCAGTGACGATTGAGCGGGCTGCCTGATACGCTTGGACGGATCAAAACCGTCGCCCGAGGATCGATCATGGGGACGACACCGCGCTCAATCCAGTCCCTGTTGCATACAGCGACACCGGACATTGCCGACCTCATCGGGCGCGCGCGATTTCTCGAACGCATGCGCAGGGCGATCCTCGAGATCCTGCCCGAGGCCGCGGGCGCGCATGTCCGGGTGGCCGCCTACGACAATTACCGGCTGCGGCTGCATGTCACCCATGGCGGGTGGGCAACACGACTGCGGTATATGCAGCCTAGCATCGCCCAGGCGCTTGCTCAGCGCATGCGCCTGCATATCGAACAGGTGGAAATAAAGGTTCGACCGGATCCGAACCCGGTGGCACCGGCACCCGTGCCCCGCTTCATGAGCGACACGGCACGTACGCATATCCGGCGTAGCGCCCGCTATATCGAAGACAGCGAGCTCGCCGGTGCACTCGAACGGCTCGCGGCCGCGGGTCGCGGCCCCGAACAGTGACTACGCGGCAGCGACCGGCCGCGCGTTGATGTAGGAAATCGGGGAGTCCTCGATGTCCTCGTAGGTGACTTCTTCCCAGGCTTTTTCGTCCGACAGCAGCGCGCGCAGCAGCTTGTTGTTGAGCGCGTGTCCGGACTTGTAACCCGAGTAACTGCCGATCAGGCCGTGACCGAGCAGATAAAGGTCGCCGATAGCGTCGAGAATCTTGTGGCGCACGAACTCGTTGTCGTAGCGCAGCCCGTCGGCATTGAGTACGCGGTAGTCGTCGAGCACGACCGCGTTGTCCATGCTGCCGCCCCGGGCAAGGTTGTTCGAGCGCAGGAATTCAATATCCCGCATGAAACCGAAAGTCCGCGCACGGCTGACTTCTTTCACGAACGAGGTCGTGGAGAAATCCACCGTCGCCGACTGCGTGTCGGAATCGAAGGCCGGATGGTCGAAATCGATACAGAAGCTGACCTTGAAGCCGTCGAACGGATCGAACCGGGCCCACTTGTCGTCTTCGGTAACCTGTACTGAGCGCTTGATGCGAATGAACTTCTTCGGCGCGTCCAGTTCCTGGATACCGGCCGACTGGATCAGAAACACGAACGGCCCGGCACTGCCATCCATGATGGGCAGCTCGTCGGAGGAGAGTTCGACAATCGCATTGTCGATACCCAGGCCGGCCATGGCCGAAAGCAGATGCTCGACGGTTTGCACACGCACGCCGTCATCGACCAGCGTGGTCGCGAGCGTGGTGTCGCCGACCTTGAAGGCGTCGCCGCGGAACTCTTTCATCGGGGAACAGTCGGTGCGACGGAACACGATGCCCATGTCCGCCTCGCCCGGGCGCAGGGTCATGTAGACCTTCTGACCGGTATGCAGGCCAACACCGGTCGCCCGGATGGGATTCTTGAGGGTGCGTTGTCTAAGCATCGAATTCTTGTCCTTGTGGCGGTCCAGTAACGCTAGGCGCGCCATGTCACAAAGTCGTCACCTGATGGACAGATACTTTATGCACAATGGCTTAACTTCGCCTTAACCCGCCGCGCCTTTGCTGTCGCGTCTGGAGCAGGCCCGAAGCCCCGCCCACAAAGCCGCTTAGATTAACACAGAGGCGTCGGTCGGCAGTGCACGGCTACCACCGACCGACGCGCGATCCACTGCCGCCGGCCCGCAGGCCGGCTCTGGCAGTTTCCCTGCATCGAGGTCTTCAGTCCGCCTGATTGCGCAGGAAGGCCGGGACGTCGAAGTAGTCCATGTCGACCGCTGCGTTCTCGCGCGAGGACTGCTGCGGACGATTGCGAATGACCGTCGGACGGTCGAGATCCTCGTAACGCATCTGGCCACCGGCGTCGCGCTTGACGGCACGGATGGCTTCGCGTTCCTGGGCCTGATGGCCGAGGCCGGTCGCCACCACGGTGACGCAGATCTCGTCGCCCATGTTCGGGTCTTCGGCCATGCCGACGATGACTTCGGCGTTGTCCGCGCCCATGTCGGCGATGACTTCGTTGACGATCTGGAACTCGTGGATACCCAGGTTCTCGTCACCGGAGACGTTGACCAGCAGGCCCTGGGCGCCATGCAGAGACAGGTCGTCGAGCAGCGGCGAAGCCAGCGCGGCCTCGGCGGCCTCGCGGGCACGGTCGTCGCCCACGGCGGTGGCGCGGCCCATCATGGCCATGCCCTGCACCGACATCACGCGACGCACGTCCGCGAAGTCGACGTTGATCACACCCGGGCGCGTGATCAGGTCGGAGATGCCCTGCACCGCGTTGTGCAGCACGTTGTTGGCCGCCTGGAAGGCGTTCTTCAGCGTGGTCGCCTTGCCGAGCGCGGTCAGCAGCTTCTCGTTCGGGATCACGATCAGCGAATCGACGAAGCGACCCAGCTCCTCGATACCCTGCTTGGCGATGTCCATGCGCTTGCCGCGCTCGAACGGGAACGGCTTGGTGACCACGGCCAGGGTCAGGATGCCCATTTCGCGGGCGATCTCGGCTACCACCGGCGCCGCGCCGGTGCCGGTGCCGCCGCCCATGCCGCAGGTGATGAACAGCATGTCCGCGCCTTCGATGGATTCACGAATGCGATCGCGATCCTCTTCGGCAGCTTGGCGGCCGATGGCCGGATCGGCGCCCGCGCCCAGGCCGCGGGTGACGTTCATGCCGAGCTGCACGAGCACGTCGGCATCGCAGCGTTCCAGATGCTGGGCGTCGGTGTTGGCACAGATGAAATCGACGCCTTCGATACCGCCGTTCACCATCTGGTTGATGGTGTTACCGCCGCCACCGCCGACGCCAATGACCTTAATGACCGCTTTGTCGGTCTTCTGATCTGCGAATTCAAATACTTCTGGCATGATGCACCTCTTCTTGGTTGCCGTGCTTTTTCCTTGCGGAAAAACCTTTTGAGTTGAAACCGGCGGTTGCCGGCTCATTCCCCTCGTTGATCGAAACTAGAAATTCCCCTGGAACCAGGCCTTCATCCGTTCCCAGACCTGGGCGAAAGAGTTGTCGTTGTTGGACAAGTCCAGCCCTGGCCGCGGCTGGGAGCGGTTACCGAATTCCAGCAGGCCGACGCCTGTGGCATGGATCGGATTCTTGACCACGTCAGACAGCCCCTGAACACGCTGCGGCGTGCCCAGACGAACCGACATGTGAAAGACTTCTTCGGCGAGATCGGTCAGGCCTTCCATCTTGGAAGAACCGCCCGTGATCACCACGCCGCCGGCCAGCAGATCCTCGAAACCGGATCGCACCAGCTCCTTGTGGATGAGCATGAACAGCTCTTCGTAGCGCGGCTTGATGACCTCGGCCAGCGTATAGCGCGACAGCCGCCGCGGCGGGCGCTCGCCCACGCTCGGCACTTCGATGGCGTCGTCGTCCTCGATGAGCTCGGGCAGCGCACAGCCGTAGCGGATCTTGATGCCTTCGGCGTGCTGGGTCGGCGTACGCAGGGCCACGGCGATATCGTTTGTGACCTGGTCGCCGGCAATCGGGATCACCGCCGTGTGGCGGATCGAGCCGTTGACGAACACCGCGATATCCGACGTGCCGCCGCCGATATCGACCAGCGCCACCCCGAGGTCCTTCTCGTCGTCGGCCAGCACCGCATAGCTGGATGCCAGCTGCTCGAGCGAGAGCTTGGAGACTTCCAGCCCGCAGCGGGCCACGCACTTCTGGATGTTCTGGGCGGACGTCACCGCGCCGGTGACGATATGCACCTTGGCTTCCAGCCGCACACCGGACATGCCGACCGGCTCCTGAATGCCTTCGTTGTCATCGACCGCGAACTCCTGCGGGAGCACGTGCAGAATCTTCTGATCCGCCGGTATGGCAACTGCGCAGGCCGCGTCGATGACGCGCTCGATGTCGGACTCGGTGACTTCCTTGTTGCGCACCGCCACGATGCCATGCGAATTCAGCGACCGCACATGGGCGCCGGAAATACCGCAGTGCACCGACTGGATCCGGCAGCCGGCCATCAGCTCGGCCTCCTCGACCGCGCGGCGGATGGAATCGGTGGTCGACTCGATATTGACCACCATGCCCTTCTTCATGCCGCGCGAAGGCGCGCTGCCCAGACCGATGATCTCGAGCTTGCCCTCGTTCACTTCGGCCACGATGCAGGCGACCTTCGAGGTGCCGATATCGAGGCCGACGACGAGATTCTGGTCAGGCCGCTTGCTCATCACCCTTCTCCTGATCGGCGGTGGCGGCACGCGTGCCGCCGACCGCAAAACCGTCGCTGTAGCGCAGATCCACGTAGCCCGCTTCGGCGAGCTTGCCGCGGGCCTGCGGGTCGCCCAGCGCGTAGCGCACGAAACGCTGCACGCGGGCATCGAGTTCATCGCGCCCGAGGCGCAGCTCCAGGCCGTCTTCGAGCATGGCCGTCCACGAGCCGCGGGCGTCGAGCGTCAGGCTCGCGAGCTTCACATCCCGACCCGCCAGCGTCTTCGACAGCGCCTGATACTGCTCATAGACCTTCATGCCGGCGGTGTCGGGGCCGCCCAGTTGCACCAGTCCTTCCGGGCGCGTGCCCTGGGTCGGCGTGAACACCTGCCCGTCGCGTGCGAGAAGCCCCTGCTCGCCCCACAGCGCGACCGGCTCGTGCTCGCTCACGCGCACCACGACGCCGTCGGGCCAGTGGCGCGAGACCTTGACCTCGCGCAGCCAGGCCAGATTCGACAACTCGGCCTGCAAGCCCTCCAGGTCGACGTCGAAGAACGATGCGTCCAGATACGGCGAGGCGATGGCGGCGATACGGTCATCGCTGACATGCGCGGCGTCGCCGCTGATATACAGATGCCGGGTCTCTTCGCCCTCGGGCTTGATGCCCTGCCAGGTGCAGGCGGCCACACCCATCAGCAGGCCCGCGCCCAGCACCACATCGCGCCAGCGTCGGGGATCACGCCAGTTCATGATCTTTCTCCTTGTGACTCGTCGTGGCCGCGAGAATGCGCCACACCAGTTCGTCGAAATCCATTCCCGCCGCGCGGGCTGCCATGGGCACCAGCGAATGGGAGGTCATGCCGGGAATGGCGTTGAGTTCCAGAAACCAGGGCTGGCCGGCGTCGTCGAGCATGAAGTCGACGCGGCCCCAGCCGGTCGCACCGGTGATCTCGAAAGCCCGCAGCGCCAGCCGCTGGAGGTCGGCCTCGCGGCCCTGCTCGAGATCGCAGGGGCAGTGGTAGAGCGTGTCGTTGGCGACGTATTTCGCTTCGTAATCGTAAAAACCGCTGGACGGCTCGATATGAATCAGCGGCAACGCGCGGCCGTCGAGAATGCTGGCCGTGTATTCCGGCCCGTCGACGAACTGCTCGGCCATCACCTCGCGGTCGTACTTCGCCGCTTCGGCGCGCGCGGCGTCGAGATCCTCGATGCGCTCGACCTTGCTGATGCCGATGGTCGAACCCTCGTGCACCGGCTTGACGATCAGCGGCAGACCAAGCGCGTCGACCACGGCTTTCGAATCCGTATGCGCATCGAGCAGACGATGCGCCGGCGTGGGAATGCCCTGGGCTGCCCAGAGCGCCTTGGTCCGCACCTTGTCCATCGACAGCGCACTCGCGAGCACGCCACTGCCGGTATAAGGCAGGCCCTGCAGCTCGAGCGCGCCCTGGACCACGCCGTCCTCACCGCCGCGCCCGTGCAAGGCCAGCCACACACGGTCGAAACCTTCCTCGGCCAGGCCGAGCACGCGTTGGCGGTCGACATCGATGAGCGTCGTATCGACGCCGCGACGCTTCAGGGCCGCGCCGACGGCCGCGCCGGAATCCAGCGACACGGCGCGCTCGGCGGACCAGCCGCCCATGAGTACCGCGACACGGCCGAAGTCGGCCGGATCGGTCACGCGAACAGTGCTCATGCCGCACCTCCCTTGCCGGTTCGCGCCATCTGCTGGGCCACGGCGCCGATATCGCCGGCACCGAGAGTGAGCAGCACATCACCGTCGCGCAGGATGCCCGGCAGCACCTCGCCCAACCGCTGTACATCGTCGACGAATACCGGGTCGGCCTTGCCGCGGGCGCGCACGCCGCGCGCCAGGGCGCGACCATCGGCATTGGCCACCGGCGTTTCGCCCGCCGCATAGACTTCACAAAGCACGAGCACGTCCAGTTCCGCCAGCACCTGGCAGAAGTCGTCGAAAAGATCCCGGGTCCGGGAGAAACGGTGCGGCTGGAACACCACGACCAGGCGACGCTCCGACCACGCGTTGCGCGCCGCGCCGATGATGCTCACGAGCTCGCGCGGGTGGTGGCCGTAATCGTCGACCAGCAGAACCTGGCGATCTCCGACCGTGATCTCGCCGTGCACTTCGCAGCGCCGGCCGATGCCCGCGAACTGCGACAGCGCCTGCCCGATCGCCGGCATGTCCACACCCAGTTCGTGCGCCACTGCCGCGGCCGCCAGCGCGTTGAGCACGTTGTGCTTGCCCGGCAGGTTGAGGTGCACGTCGTAGCCGTCGTGGCCGGCACGGCGCAGGGTGAAGCGCGTGCCGGTGCCGTCGAAGGTCAGATTCTCGGCCATGATGTCGGCGTCGTGTTCGATGCCGTAGGTCACGATCGGACGCCCAACATCCGGCAGGATCGAGCGCACGACCGGATCGTCGGCACACAGCACCGCCAGACCATAGAACGGCAGGTGATGCAGAAATTCGACGAAGGTATCGGTCAGGCGCGAGAACTCGCCGCCGTAGGTTTCCAGGTGATCGGCGTCGATGTTGGTGACGATCGCCATCATCGGCGTGAGCAGCAAAAAGCTCGCGTCGGACTCGTCGGCCTCGGCCACGAGATACGGGCCTTCGCCCAGACGCGCGTTGCTGTTGGCGCCCAGCACCTTGCCGCCGACGATGAACGTCGGATCCAGACCGCCCCCGGCCAGCAGCGCGGCGACCAGGCTGGTGGTCGTTGTCTTGCCGTGGGTGCCGGCGACCGCGATGCCGTAGCGAAAGCGCATCAGCTCGGCGAGCATCTCGGCCCGGCGCACCACCGGCACCAGCCGGTCGTGGGCGGTCACCACTTCGGGATTGTCTGCGGCCACGGCGGTCGAGACCACGACCACATCCGCGCCCTCGACGTTCTCGGCGACATGGCCGATGAATATGGTGGCGCCCTGGGCGGCCAGCGCCTGCGTGGTCACGCCGTCCTTGATATCGCTGCCCGTCACGTTGTAACCGAGGTTGAGCAGCACGCTGGCGATGCCGGCCATGCCGACGCCGCCAATGCCCACCATGTGCACGGTATTAACGCGCCGCATCGGCCGTTCCGCGAGCGGCTGGAAGTCGTTGCCGTTGCTGCGAGTCTGCGCGTCGGTCATGCGGCCTCCGCGGTGTCGAGACAGGCGGCGACGATGTCGTCGGTCGAACGCGGCCAGGCCACGGCACGTGCTGCCTCGGCGCGCTGCAACAACGCGGCGCGATCAGCACACAGATGCGCGATCTCGTCGGCAAGACGATCGACCGTAAGCGCCGACTGGTCGATGAGCGTGGCCGCCCCCGCATTCACTAGATACGCGCCGTTCGCGCGCTGGTGATCGTCGACGGCATACGGGTACGGCACGAGCAATGCGCCGACGCCGGCCGCGGCGAGTTCGGCGACGGTGAGCGCGCCGCTGCGGCAGATCACGACATCCGCCCAGGCGTAGGCCGCGGCCATATCGTCTATGAAGGCGCTCACGTCCGCGCCGACGTCTGCCGCAGCGTAGGCGGCCTCGGCCTGTTCGAGCGTGCGGCCCGCCTGATGCCGTACCTGCGGCCGCGTATCCGGCGCCAGCTTGGCCAGCGCGGCCGGAACGCGTTCGTTGATCGCGAGCGCCCCGCCACTGCCGCCGAGCACGAGCAGGCGGATGGCATCGTCGCGGTCGGCGAAGCGTTCGGCCGGTGCCGGCAGATCAAGAATTTCGCGGCGCACGGGGTTGCCCACGCTGCGCGCCTTGTCGCCCGAGAACGTCTCGGGAAATGCCTGCAATACCGTGTTCGCGATCCGCGCCAGCAGACGATTGGTCAGACCCGGCGCGGCATTCTGTTCGTGGATCAGCAGTGGACGGCCGCTCAGACGCGCGGCCAGACCGCCGGGGCCGGAGGCAAACCCACCCATGCCGACGACGAGCTGCGGCGCGAGCTTGCGCACCACGCCCAGCGCCTGCAGACAGGCGCGTGCCAGTCGCAGCGGAGCCACGAGCCAGGAGAGTGCGCCCTTGCCGCGCAGGCCGGCCACGTCGATGGTGTGCAGCTCCAGATCGTTGGCCGGCACAAGCCGCGCCTCGATGCCGGCCTCGGTGCCCAGCCAGGACACACGCGCGCCGCGTTCGATCAGCGCCTTCGCCACCGCGAGCGCCGGGAACACATGACCGCCGGTGCCGCCCGCCATGATCAGCACATGCGGCATGCCGTTCGCGTTTCGAGTCGCCGCGGCGTTCATCGACGGCTCCTCTTTTCCGGCACGCGCGTTTCCAGATCCACGCGGATCAGCAACGCGCACAAAACACACATCATCACCAGGCTGGAGCCGCCGTAGCTCATCAACGGCAGCGTCAAGCCCTTGGTCGGCAACAGGCCCATGTTCACCGCGATGTTCAGAAACGCCTGCAACACCAGCCAGGCCGACATGCCGTAGGCCACGAAACCGGCGAACAGCTGATCAGCCACGAGCGCCCGCCGGCCGATGACGAAGCCGCGCCAGACCACCACGGCGAACAGGCCGATCAGCAGCAGCGCGCCGATCAGGCCGAACTCCTCGGCATAGATGGCGAACAGGAAGTCGGTGTGCGTTTCCGGCAGGTAGAGCAGCTTCTGCACCGAATTGCCCAGCCCCACGCCGGCCACTTCGCCGCGGCCGATCGCAATGAGCGACTGGGTCAGCTGGAAACCACTCGCGTAGGGATGCGCCCAGGGGTCGGCAAAGCTCACCAGACGCGCCAGACGATACGGCGACGACAGCACGAGCCCGACCACCGCCGCGCCGGCCAGCGTGCCGAGCACGAGCAGGTAGATCAGGCGCGCCCCGGCAAGGAAAAGCACGATCGCGGCGACCGCGACCATGACCGCGGCGGCGCCGAAGTCCGGCTCCAGCAGCAGCAGGAAGCTGGCCAGCGCCATGAAGAACATGGGCCGGAACAGCCCGCCCCAGCTGGTCGCCAGATCGAACTGGCGCCGGGCCGCGTAGCCGGCAACGTAGAGAATCAGGCAGAAGCGCGCCGGCTCCGATGCCTGCATCGCCACCGGGCCGATGTCGATCCACCGACGCGCGCCGTTCACCGCATGGCCGATGCCCGGAATCAGCACGAGCAGCAGCAACAGGAGACCCGCGCCGAGCAGCGTGAACGTGTTGGCCTGCCACACCCGCAGCGGCACGTGCAGAACCGTGAAGCCCGCGACCAGACCGATCAGCGCGAAGATGGCCTGCCGATAGAAGAAGTACATCGGATCGTCTGTCAGCCGGTCCGCAACCGCGACCGATGCCGAGCCGACCATCACCAGGCCGATGCCGATGATCAGCGACAGCGCGATCAGCAACGCCGCGTCGGGGCGCACACGCGGCAGGCTGAGGGTGCCGAGCAAGCGCGTCATGCTGCAAGCTCCTGTACCGCCGCGACGAAACTTTCGCCCCGATGCACGTAGTTGTCGAACTGGTCGAAGCTGGCACAGCCGGGCGAGAACAGCACCGTATCGCCGTGCTCGGCGATGTTCGCGGCTTCGGCCACGGCTTCGCGCAGGGTTTCCACGCGGTGCACCGGCGCATGATCGGTCACGGCAACCGCGAGCTTTTCACGGTCCTGGCCGAACACGATCACGGCACGCGCCTTGTCAGCGGCCAGCGGCCCCAGCGGCGTGAAATCCGCACCCTTGGCCTGACCGCCCGCGAGCAGCACGACCGGCGTGGTCATGCCGGCCAGCGATGCCATCAGTGCGCCCAGATTGGTGCCCTTGGAATCGTTGATCCAGCGTACGCCGCGGATATCGGCGACCGTCTGGCAGCGATGCGGCAGGCCGGCAAAAGCCTGCAATCCCTCACGAATCGCGGCTTCGTCGATGCCCGCCGCCTCTGCGAGCGCCCATGCCGCAAGCGCATTGGCGTGGTTATGGCGGCCGGCGAGGCGCAGCGTGTGACAGGCCAGCCACGCATGTTCGCCGCGTGCCAGCGCGGTCTCGCCCTCGGCATCGATCAGACGATAGTCGGCATCCGCCGTGTGGCCGAACCGAAGCACGGTCGCGCTGTCGGTCGGCATCGCCGCGACGCGCGCGTCGTCGGCGTTCACCACGGCCACCTGGGACCCGTGAAAGATGCGCGCCTTGAGCGCGGCGTAATGTTCGATATCGCCGTGGCGATCGATATGGTCGGCGCTGACGTTCAGCACGGTCGCGGCGCGCGCGGCCAGCGACTCGGTCAGCTCTAGCTGGAAGCTGGACAGCTCGAGCACATAGAGCTCGATATCGTCGGCGAGCATATCCAGGGCCGGCGTGCCGAAATTGCCGCCGACCGCCACCTTCAATCCGGCGGCGCGAGCGATCTCGCCCACCCAGGCGGTGACGGTGGACTTGCCGTTCGAGCCGGTGATGGCGACCACCGGCGCATTCACCACGCGGGCGAACCATTCGATATCGCCGATCACGTCCATGCCGCGCTCACGGGCTGCGGCGATCAGCGGCTCGCGCAGATCCACGCCCGGGGACACCACGATATGGGTCATGCCCTCGAGCACCGCCGGGCTGAATTCGCCCACGATCAGGCTGGCCTGCGGGCAGTCGCGATGCAGCGCCTCCGCGCCCGGCGGCACATCGCGCGAATCCACGACGCGTACCCGCGCGCCGCAGGCCACAGCGAAACGCGCGGCCGAAACGCCGGACAGACCACAGCCGACCACCAGCACGGCGGCGTGGGCGAGTTGTTCGCGCAGGCCGCTCATCGGATCTTCAACGTGGACAGACCGATGAGCACGAGCACCAGCGTGACGATCCAGAATCGCACGATGATCTTGGGCTCGGCCCAGCCCTTGAGTTCGAAATGGTGATGCAGCGGCGCCATGCGGAACATGCGCTTGCCGGTCATCTTGAAAGTGGCGACCTGCAGGATCACCGACACCGTTTCGGCCACGAACACGCCGCCCATGACCAGCAGCACGAGCTCCTGGCGCACGGCCACGGCCACCACGCCGAGTGCCGCGCCCAGCGCCAGCGCACCGACGTCGCCCATGAACACCTGCGCCGGATAGGCGTTGAACCAGAGAAAGCCCAGCCCCGCGCCGCCGATCGCGGTACAGAAGATCGACAGCTCGCCCACGCCCTCGATATAGGCAAAGCCCAGATAGTCGGAGAACACGGCGTTGCCGCTCACGTACGCGAAGACAGCCAGCGCCGAGGCGACGAGCACGCAGGGCATGATCGCCAGCCCGTCCAGGCCGTCGGTAAGGTTGACCGCATTGCTGGAGCCGACGATCACGAGATAACTCCACAGGATGTAGCCCGCGCCGAGCGGAATCGATACGTCCTTGAGCATCGGAATCAGCACGCTGGTTTCGGCCGCGCTGGTGGCGCCGACATACAGCCACAGGCCGGCAACGAGGCCGACCAGCGTCTGCGCGCCGTACTTGGCCTTCGCCGACAGGCCCTTGCTGTTGCCGAACTTGAGCTTGCGATAGTCGTCGATGAAGCCAATCGTGCCGAAAGCGAACGTGACCAGCATCGCCAGCCAGACCCAGCGATTGCCGAGGTCGCCCCAGAGAAGCGTCGCGACCAGCACCGCCGCGATGATCAGCGTGCCGCCCATGGTCGGCGTACCGGCCTTGACCAGATGGCTCTGCGGACCATCGTCGCGCACGTACTGACCGATCTGGTGAAAGGTCAGCTTGCGAATCATGATCGGACCGAACACGAACGAGAACACCATCGCCGTCAGCACGCCCAGAATCGCGCGCAGCGTGATGAACTGAAATACGCGAAAGCCGCTGTAGAGCGGCTCCAGCCATTCCGCGATGAAGGTCAACATGACGCACCCGCCTTCGCGCCCTGCTCGGCGGCGAGTGCGTCGGCGACCCGATCCATGCGCGCGCTCCGCGACCCCTTGATCAGCAGCGTGGCCTCGCTGCGCCGTACCGACAGTGCGGTTTCCAGCGCAGCGATCAGCTCACCGTGGGTGGAGAACCACTGCGCGCCCGGACCGAAGGCCTCGGCCGTCAGGCGGCTGAGTTCACCGGTCACCCAGAGACGTTCGATGCCCGCATCGCGGGCGGCCAGACCGGCGTTGCGATGCGCATCTTCGGCGATGTCGCCGAGCTCGCCCATGTCGCCCAGCGCCGCCCAGCGCGTGCCGTCCTGCTGGGCCAGCCAGCCGAGGGCGGCGGCCAGCGAACCGGGGTTGGCGTTGTAGCTGTCATCGATGATGCGCGTGCCGTGGCGGCCCGCGGTCACGGCCATGCGGCCGGACACCGCACTCATGCCGCCGAGCGCACGCGCGATCAGGTCGGCATCGAGATCGATCGCGCTCGCGGCAGCGGCCGCCGCCAGCGCATTACTGACGTTATGGCTGCCCGCCAGCGGCAGCGTGACCGCGGCGGCGCCGGTCGGCGTATGCAGGGTAAAACGGCTTTCGCCGGCATCGAGGGCTTCGTCGCTTGCGAACACATCGACGTTATCCGCCTTGCCGCGCGCGAACACGAGTTGCCGCCGCGAACCCGCCAGTTCCCGCCAGAGCGGTGCGAATTCGTCGTCGCCGTTGATCACCGCGGTGCCGTCGTCCAGCAGGCTCGAGAACATCTCGCCCTTGGCCCGCGCCACGCCCTCGCGACTGCCGAAACCTTCGATATGGGCGAGACCGGCGTTTGTGACCACGCCAACCTGCGGCTGCGCCATCTCGGCCAGCATCGCGATCTCGCCGGCATGGGAGGCCCCCATTTCGATCACGGCGCGGTTGATGCTGTCGTTCAGACGCATCAGCGTCAGCGGCACGCCAAGATGATTGTTCAGATTGCCTTCGGTGGCCAGTACCGAGCCGGCTTCACGGAGAATCGCGGCCAGCATCTGTTTGACCGTCGTCTTGCCGTTGCTACCGGTCACACCGATCACCGCACCGCCGAAGCGGCGACGGGCTTCGGCGCCGGCCTGCTGCAGCGCGGCTTCCACATCGGCAACCACGATCTGGGGCAGCGGCGAATCCACTTCGTGCGTCACCACCGCACCGGCAGCGCCGAGACTGGCCGCGCGCGCGACGAAATCGTGACCGTCCACGCGTGCACCCGGCAGCGCGAAGAACAGCGCGCCGCGGGCCAGCCGGCGGGTGTCGATGCTCGCACCCGCGTAATCGCTATCGCTTCCGCTCAGATTCGCGCCGAGCAGCGTCGCCATATCGGACAGGCGGCCGTTCATGCCGCCTCCAGGGCGCGGCGCGCCTCGATCCGGTCGTCGAAGGGTCGCTTGTCGGCGCCGACCTGCTGTGTGGTTTCATGCCCCTTGCCGGCAATCAGCACCACATCGCCGGGCCTGGCGGCCGCGATGGCCGCGCGGATGGCGCGGCGCCGGTCATGTTCGATCGTCACATTGGCCTTTTCAGTCATGCCGGCACGGATATCGCGCACGATGTCAGCCGGCATCTCGCTACGCGGGTTGTCATCGGTCAGCCAGACGGCGTCGGCCGTTTCGGCTGCTGCCCCCATCAAGGCGCGCTTGCCGCGGTCGCGATCGCCGCCGCAACCGAATACACACAGAACGCGGCCATCGGCGTGCGCCCGTACGGCTTCGAGGGCATGGGTAAGCGCGCCCGGCGTATGGGCATAGTCGACGACGACCAGCGGCTGATCCGCGCTCGCGTCGATACGCTGCATACGGCCCGGCACGGTAGTGACCTGCGCGAGTGCTTCGATGGCGGCATCGAAATCGATATCGCGCGCCAGCATCACCGCCAGCACGGCGGCCAGATTCATGGCGTTGAAACGCCCGACCAGCGGGCTTTCGACGCGCGCACTGCCCCAGCTGGTCTGTAGTTCCAGCTGCAGACCGTTCGCATGGGGCTGCGCGGAAATAACGCGCACATGACGCGCGCCGAGTGCGGCCATATCGCCAAAGCCGTAAACGACCGGCTCCACCGCCGCATCGAGCGAGGCGAGCCAAGCCCGCCCATGTGCATCGTCGCCGTTGAGAACCGCCGTGCCGAGCCCGGGGAAGGCGAACAGACGCTGTTTTGCGGCGGCATAGCGGTCCATGTCGCCGTGATAGTCGAGATGATCACGACCGAGCTGTGTCAGCACGGCGACGTCGAAGGCCACGCCGTCGACACGATGCTGATCGAGCGCATGCGACGAGACTTCGAAGGCGACCGCGTCGGCATCCGCGGCGACGAAGCGGGCCAACCAGTCCTGCACGCCCACCGGCCCCGGCGTCGTGTGCGTGGCTTCCGCGAGATCGTCGGCAAAACCGAAACCGAGCGTGCCCATGTAGCCGCAACGCTGACCCAGTGCGGCGAAGGCTTGAGCGAGCATCCACGCACAGGACGTCTTGCCGTCGGTACCGGTGACCCCGGCCGCGAACAAGCGATGCGACGGATCGCCGTAGAACCGGGCCGCGATCGGGCCGGCTTGCGCAGCGAGGCCGGCGACATGAATATCGGGCACGCTCAATGTTGGGCGCGTATCGGCGTCCCAGGCCACCGCCCGGGCGCCGCGGGCCACGGCATCCTCGACATGGTCCAGACCATGACCCTGCGTACCCTGATAGGCGAGAAACAGCCCGCCATCACGGACGCTGCGGCTGTCGATCGCCACGCTGGCGATGTTCATGTCCGGCACATCGTCGGCCAGACCGGCCAGCAGCGCCGGCAACGCACGCGGCGGCATGTTGGCAGCAGCGAGCGCCATCACGTACCCGTCCCCGAGCTTTCACCGGCCGACGCGGTGAGCACGCCGGGGTTGTCCGGCGGCACGCGCAGCAGCCGCAGCGCATCACGCATGACCGCCGCGAACACCGGCGCGGCGACCGCACCGCCGTAGTAGGCATCCTTCTTGGGCTCGTCAAGCATCACCAGCGTGACGAGCGCCGGCTTTTCGGCCGGCGCCATGCCCACGAACAGGGCCTGGTGCCGATTCTCGTTGTAACCGCCACTGCCGGCCTTGCGCGCGGTGCCGGTCTTGCCGGCCACGCGATAGCCGGGAATCGCGGCGCGGGTGGCGGTACCCGCCGGCGACACGACGCCTTCGAGCAGGTGACGCATGGTGCGCGCCGTCTCGGGCTTGAGCACCCGCTTCGGCGGCGAATGCATGTTCGCGCCGTCGCCCTGTACGAGACGCAGGCTGCGCAGCATGCCGTCGTCGGCGATCGCCCCGTAGGCACGGATCAGCTGGAAGGCGGTTACCGCCATGCCGTAGCCGTAGGACGCCGTGGCCGTCTCGACCTTGTTCCACTCGTAGAAGTCGTTGAGCACGCCGAAACGCTCGCCCGGGAAGCCGCTGCCGGTGATGTCACCGAAACCGAACTCCTTATAGCCCTTCCAGACGTTCTCGCTGCCCATTTCAAGGCCGACGTGCGCTGCGCCCACGTTGCTCGACTTCTGCAGGATCTTGGCGAAATCGACGTCGCCGTAATTGCGAAAATCCTTGACGGTCAGGCGCCCGACCATGAACCAGCCCTTGGTGTGGATCACGTCGTCGGTGTCGTACAGACCACTGTCGAGCGCCTGCGACAACAGCAGCGGCTTGACCGTCGAGCCCGGCTCCATGACGTCGGTCGCGGCTCGCGCGCGCACGCCCGAGGCGTCGATCGAACCGCGGTCGTTGGGGTTGAAGCTCGGGTACGACGCCACCGCGCGCAGCTCGCCGGTCGCGGGATCGAGCATGACGACCATGCCGCCCTTGGCATCGTTCTTGATCACAGCCGACTTGATATGGCGGTAGGCCAGATACTGCATCCGCGAGTCGATCGTCAGGCGCAGGTCGTGACCCGCCTGGGGCGGATTGAACTCGGCCAGATCCTCCACGACACGGCCGACACGGTCCTTGACCACGCGGCGGCTGCCCGGCTCGCCGTGAAGATAGGCGTCGCGATCCAGCTCGAGGCCTTCCTGGCCGCGGCCATCGATATTGGTCATGCCCACGATCTGGGCCGCGGCCTCGCCGGCCGGGTAATAGCGCTTGTATTCGCGCTGCAGGAAGATGCCCGGCGCGTCGACCGCCATTACGGCGCGCGCGTCTGCCGGCGCCAGCTGGCGACGCAGGTAAAGGAACTGGCGACTCTTGTAGTTCTCCAGGCGCTTGCGCAGGTCGGCCACCGACATGTTCAGCTGCCGGGCCAGCGGCGCGAGTTTTTCGGGCGCCTCGAGCACCGCGCCGGGCACCGCCCAGACGGACTCCGTTGGCGCCGATAGCGCCAGCGGCTCGCCGTTGCGGTCCTTGATGACGCCACGACCAGCCGGAACGGAAACGGTTCGCAGATGGCGCTTGTCGCCCTCCTTGGCCAGAAACGCCTGGTCGAGCACCTGCAGGTCGAACGCGCGCGCGGCGAGCACCACGGCGAAGACGCCGAACAGGCCGAGCACAAAGTGCGCACGCCAGCGCGGCGGCGCCGTCAGTTTGGTGTTCTCTGAGCGACGGCTCATCGCTGCGACTCCAGCACCACGTAGTTGCGGGGCTGCACCATGCTCAGTTCACGGCGTGCCACCTGAGCCACGCGGTCGGGATTGGCCCAGGCGCTCTCCTCGAGCTGCAGCTGCGCCCATTCGGTAGACAGCTTGTCGCGCTCGACGCGCTCCAGCTGCAGCTCGTGCGCCATCTCGCGCGTCTTGTGCTTGGCCTGGACGACGGCCACCGCGCTCACGAGAATCGCAAGCGACAGTGTCGCGATTGTCACCAGCTGGCGCGTCATGCCGTCACCTTCGGCGCATCGGTGCGCTCGGCCACGCGCAGAATCGCACTGCGCGCCCGCGCGTTGAGTGTCAGCTCGTCGGCGCCGGCACGCACCGGCTTGCCGATCTCGCGCAGGGCCGGATCGACGGCCGGCGCCATCGGCACCGGGGGCGCCGGCGGACGCGCCTGGTGGCGGATGAAACGCTTCACGCGCCGATCCTCCAGCGAATGAAAACTGATTACGGCCAGCCGCCCGCCGGGTGCGAGCACGTCGAACGCCCCCTCGAGGGCGCGATCGAGCGCTTCGAGCTCGTCGTTGATATGCAGACGGAACGCCTGAAAGGTGCGCGTGGCCGGATGAATGCGCTTGCCCGCCTGCACCCGCGCGGGAATGGCACCGGCGACGATATCGGCCAGTTGACGGGTATCGGCGATCGGCGCCTTCGCACGCGCGTCGACGATGGCAGCCGCGATCCGCCCGGCCATCGGCTCTTCGCCATAGCGCTTGATCACCGACGCGATCTGACCGTGACTGGCCCGGTGCAGCCACGCCGAAAGCGGCTCGCCGGCGTCCGGATTCATGCGCATGTCCAGCGGACCGGCATGACGAAAGGAAAAACCGCGCTCGGCGACATCGAACTGTGGCGAAGACACACCCAGATCGAACAGCACGCCATCGATGCGCCCCATCAGGCCAAGCGCCTCGACACGTTCGGCCATTTCGGCGAAGGAAGCACGCACGAAGGTCAGACGCGAATCGACGGCTGCCAGTTCCCGGGCGTGGGCCTCGGCATCGGGATCCTGGTCGAAGGCGACCAGCCGCCCTTGCGCGCCGAGCTGCGACAGGATCGCGCCGCTGTGGCCGCCGCGACCGAATGTGGCGTCCACATAGACGCCATCGGCGCGCAGCGAAAGTCCCGCCAACGCGGCGTCGAGCAGTACCGGTTGATGTTCGGCCTGCGGCATTTCGGCGGCGATCCTCATGGCTTTATGTACGGCGATGATTGATGAACGGGATCACAGGCTGAGATCCATCAGAACGTCGGGGAGTTCGCCCTTGGCGGCGTCCTCAGCCAGCTGCGCGGCGATATCGGCAGAACGGGCGTGGTAGGTCGCCTCGTCCCACAGCTCGAAGAGATTGCCCATGCCGGACAGCACCGCCTTGGATTCCAGACTGGCGTAGCCGCGCAGATTCGACGGCAACAGCAGGCGACCCTGCCGGTCCATCTCGACATCGCGCGCATTGCCAATCAGAAAACGCTGGATATTTCTCACCTTCGGATCGAGCCCGCCCTTCGCCAACAGCTTCTGCTCAAACGCCTGAAACTCGGACAGCGGGTAGATCAGCAGGCAGCCGTCCCAGTGCTGGGTGACGACCATCCGGCCCGCGCAGTCGTCGATCAACGACTGGCGATACGACGCCGGGATCGCAATACGACCCTTGGCATCGATAGTGACCGGATGCGACCCCTTGAACACGGTGCGGCCTCTTTATCGCCGTTGAACCACTTTGCCCCACTTCCTACCCCTCGGCGCCACTATAGGCAGCGCCGCTTCAGAGTGTCAAGCACAAGCCGGAAGCGAAAAAATCTCAGCAAAACAGTGATTTCTGACGCCTTCCGATAGCGATTTGAGCCGAAAATCGAGGTCGATTTTTTGCTTTGTTTTTTAGGGTTTTACCGCTTTTTTCTCGACGATTTTATGAGCCTCGAACCGCTGCAAAAGGCTTTATGCCCCAACGACTGCGCCACCGCAGCTATCGCGGTGGAATGAAAATCGGCGCGCGATTTGCGCAAGTGGGGTGTCATCCCACAAGGCGGACCATGAAAGGGCCAAAGTGGGGCAAATGGCCGGGGTGGATTCGGAGTCGGCCGATAAGCCGGGTTCTGTCTGGCGCAGCCATTCATCTGGGATGTACGTCGCCGTACACCTCATGCGACCTACCCGAGGACTGTGCGGGCCGCACGTCGTCCTCCTATTTGGTCTTGCTCCGGATGGGGTTTACCGTGCCGCGAACCGTTGCCGGACGCGCGGTGCGCTCTTACCGCACCGTTTCACCCTTGCCTGGCCTGCGAACAGGCCATAGGCGGTCTACTCTCTGTTGCACTTTCCGTAGGCTCACGCCTCCCAGGGGTTACCTGGCATCCTGCCCTGTGGAGCCCGGACTTTCCTCCGTGCCCGCGAGCGGGCACCGCGGCTGCGTGGCCGACTCCGAGCGCGGATTCTAGCACTCTGGCGCCACCCCGAGGCCCGCACGGCCATACCGACGCCCGATCACTCGCCGAGCGCCAGCGCCCGGGCGTAGATCTCGTTGGTGGGCCGGCCGGTCAGGCGTGCCGCGGCCTTGGCCGCCTGCTTGGTTCCGGTCAGCGACAGCAGTTCGGCGAGCAACGCGTCGAGTGGAATGTCGGCGTCCGCGCGCTCGATCGGTGGCGCGCCTTCGATCACGAGCACGAATTCGCCGCGCCGTCGGTTGTCGTCCGCCGCAAGCCACACGGCCAGCTCGGACGCCGCCATGACCACGCTCTGCTCGTGGAGTTTGCTGAGTTCCCGGCACAGCCCCACCGCGCGCCCGGCACCCATGACCGCCGCGATATCGGTCACCGACTTCTCGATGCGATGACTCGATTCGTATACAAGGAGTGTGCGTGTCTCGTCGGCCAGCGCTTCGAGACGCGCACGGCGCGCACCGGCCTTCGACGGCAGAAAGCCCTCGAACACAAAGCGATCGCTCGGCAGCCCGGCCACCGACAGCGCCGCGATCGCCGCACAGGGCCCCGGCACGGCCTGAACAGCGAAGCCGGCCTCGCGTACGGCACGCACCAGCGCATAGCCGGGATCGCTGATCAACGGCGTGCCGGCGTCGCTGATCAGGGCCACGGATTCGCCGGCCGCGAGCCGGTCGATGACCTGTTCGATACGCGCCTGTTCATTGTGCTCGTGCAGCGAGATCATCGGCGTATCGATGCCGAGGTGGCGGGTCAATCGGCCGCTGTAGCGCGTGTCCTCGGCCGCGATCACGTCGACCTGCGCCAGCGTGCGGCTCGCACGCGGGCTGAAATCCTCGAGATTGCCGATCGGTGTGGCCACGATCCACAGCGTTGCGGACGTCGACGGCATGGGCGTGTCACGACTCAAAAGGGGTGGCGCTGATATTATGCCGGTCACGACCGCGCGCATGGGGGATCTGGCGCGCAAACCTGGGAGCCTGACTCAATGATCGTTTCACGAAAGCCTTCGCTCGGCGTCTTCGCCCTTTTCCTGTTCGCGCTGACGCTGGGCGGCTGCGCACAACAGATGCGCCAGACCAGCCCGGATGCCGCGCCCGCGCCGGCAAGCAGCCCGACGCAGGCAATCGCCGCCGGCGACTATGCGCGCGCAGCCGAGCTCTACATGCAGGCATCGAGCCGCGAGTCGAACCCGGATCGCAGCCGGCGCCTGCGCTTCGAGGCCGGACTGGCTGCCGCGCAGGCCGGTAACGTGTCTATGGCCCAGCAGATTCTCGACAGCTTCACGCCGTCGTCGCTGCAGCGGCTCGACCGGGGTCGCTACGAACTCGCGCGGCGCGAGATCAGCATCGCCAGCCTGCCGCCGTCGCAGGCGCTCGACCGCCTGCCGCCGCCCTCCAGCGGCACCGCGCCCGAAATCGCCGAACGCGTGTGGGAAAAACGCGCGCAGCTGCATTTCGAGCAGAACAATCTGATCGCGGGCATCGGCGCGCTTGTGCAGCGCGGCGTCTGGCTGATCGACGACCAGATGCTTCGCGGCAACGACAACACCATTTACGACAAGGCGCTGGACGCCATCTCGCTCGGCCAGGGCCCGCAGAGCCCGGCGGCCCGCGATGCCGACCAGACGACGATCGGCTGGCTGGCGCTGGCCGATATCGGCCAGCGCCGCTGGTCGAGCCGCAACGAACGCGATCGCGCCCTGCGCGACTGGGAGCAGCGCTTCGCACAGCATCCCGCGACACGCGCGGTGCTCGAGGACCGCTTCAACTACCGCCCTGCCACTTCGCCGGCGCAACGCGAACCCGGGCAGCAGGCCTTCGGTGAGGCGCCGCGTCCGCAGAACGACAGCGTTGCCCTCGCCCTGCCGCTGACGGGCAAGTTCGAGAATGCCGCCAAGGCCATACGCGACGGCTTCATGTTCGCCTACGAGAACGACGACACGGCGTCCTCGCGGCCGATGATCTACGACACCAACACGATGTCGGCCACCGACCTGCAACGCCGCGCCGAAAGCGACCGCGTCGGCGTTCTGGTCGGCCCACTCGACAAGCCCAAGGTTGCCGAGATGTCGCGTCTCAACAGCCGGATCCCGACCGTGGGGCTGAACTACAGCGACAGCCCCGATGCGCGCCCGGGCTTTTACCAGTTCGCCCTGGCCCCGGAAGACGAGGCCCGCGAGGTCGCCCGCCATGCGGCCGATGAGGGCCACCGCGGCGCGCTGGCGCTCGTGCCCAGTGGTGGCTGGGGCAGTCGCGTGTTCGACGCTTTCCGCGAGGCGTTCGAGCAGCGTGGCGGTCAGCTGGTCAACTATGCGACCTATGAACCTAGCGAGCCGGACCACCGCGACCCGATTCAGGCGGTGTTGCGCAACCGGAGCGGCGCCGACTTCATCTTCGTGGCCGGCCAGCCCGACCAGGCACGCCTGATCCGCAGCCAGCTGCGCTACTACCGCGCCCGCAATCTGCCGATGTTCACGACCTCGCATGCCTATACCGGCACCGTGAACGCCGGTGACGATATCGACCTCAACGGCGTCGGCTTTGCCGACATGCCCTGGGTTATCGGTCAGGGCAACTTCCTCGAGACCCGTCGGACCGAGGCCGAGCAGCGCTACGGCACGACCGCCAAGCACTACAAGCGGCTGTTCGCCATGGGCATGGATGCCTGGCGCCTGACCGACCGCATCGCCGCACAGGGGCTTTCCGGCGGCGATGTCTTCGAAGGCATGAGCGGCGTGCTCAAGGTCAATCCCGACGGCACGATCCGTCGCTATCTGGCGTGGGCCGTGTTCCGCAACGGCGAACCGCAGTTGGTCGAGATGCCTTCGATGAGCGATGCCCGCAACGACACCTCGTCGCGCGACCCGTGGGCCACACGCTAGGGCGGCCTGTCGCTGTTTCATACGCCTTGTCTTGTCGCTCCTAGTAAATCCAGGCAGTGCTCGGCGCGGATTTGTATGAAACGGCACCAGACCCTAGCCAAGGGACGCGCAGCCGAAAGCCGGGTCGATGCGGCCGCCCGCCGGCGCCGCTGGCGGCTTATCGCCCGCAACTACAACGTCCGCGGCGGCGAGCTCGACCTCGTCTACGATGCACGCGGCACGCTTGTGGTCGTCGAAGTCCGCTATCGTGCGCGCAGCGACTATGGCAGCGCCGCGGCGAGCGTGACGGCCACCAAACAGCGGCGGATCGTACTCGCGACCCGGCATTTTCTGGCCGCGAATCCGCGCTACGCCGAGGCCACGATACGTTTCGACGTGGTCGGTGTGGACGACAGCAACGAACTGGACTGGATAGAGAACGCCTTCTATGCCGAATGACACGTCACGAGACGAACGCGCCGATCTCATCGGGCGCCTGTTCGCCGACAGCGCCCGCACCAATGCCGCCACGCTTGCGGCAATGCAGACACGACTAGTCACCGCGGCCGATCAGCTCATCGCCTGCCTCGATCAGGGCCACAAGATTCTGTCGTGCGGGAACGGCGGCTCGGCGGGCGACGCACAGCATTTCTCGTCGGAGCTCATCAATCGGTTCGAGCGCGAGCGCCGCGCCCTGCCTGCGGTCGCGCTTACCACCGAGAGCTCGACGCTGACCGCGATCGCCAACGATTACGACTACGATCGTCTGTTCTCGCGTCAGGTCGAGGCGCTGGGCCAGCCCGGCGACGTGCTGCTCGCCATCAGCACCAGCGGCAATTCCGCGAACGTCTGCAAGGCCGTTACTGCGGCCCACGAGCGCGGCATGACGGTGGTTGCCCTCACCGGCAAGGACGGCGGACGAATGGCGGGCCTGCTCGGCGAAACGGACTGCGAACTACGCGCGGCCTCGCAGATCACGGCACGCATTCAGGAGATGCACCTGCTGTTCATCCATTGCCTGTGCCGGCTCATCGAGGATCATCTGCTCGGCCCGCAGGACTGACGGGCAAATTACAGCCGTTCTGCGCAGAAAGCGCCGCTACTTGACGACTTTCAGGTGCGGGCGCTTTTTCGCCCCGTCGCCGCCGTCACCCTCGCCGTCGGCGGTGTCGCCCGGCCCACCCTCGGGCGGCGTCGGCGGCGTCTCCACCTCGCCGAAAAGCATGCCTTCGCCGTTTTCCCGCGCATAGAGCGCGAGAACGGCACCCGGCGGCAGGCTGACGTTGTAACTTTGCCCCGAAAAGCGGGCAGAAAAGCTCACCAGCTCGTTATCCAGCGACAGGCCGCGCACGGCGCCGGGGCTTATGTTGACGGTGATCTTGCCGTCCTCGGTCACGAACTCGCGCGGCACGTCGACGCCCTCGGCGTCCGCGGCGACGAGCAGATGCGGCGTCAGGTCATTGTCCAGCACCCAGTCGTATAGGGCGCGGATGAGATACGGCCGGCGGGAAGTCAGTTCGGCCATGATGGAAAACCTCTGCTCTCTGAAGTCACTTCAGCCGGCGTCGCCCTGGCCCATGTCGGCCTCGATCGCCGACAGACTCTCGGCGAATGCCGGGCGGGCAAACAGCCGCTGCGCATAGCGACTGAGCTGCTTGCCGTGGCGCTCGGGCAGCTTCACGCCGTAGTGATCGAGCCGCCAGAGAATCGGCGCCAGCGTGCAATCCACCAGTGAGAATTCCTCGCCGATGTACTCCCGCGGCGAGAACTCCGCCGCCAGCTGCGTCAGCAGTTCGGTCATGCGCTCGCGGGCCTTGCGGGCGACGGCCGGCGTGGATTCGAGATCGTCGCACAGCGCGTACAGATCCGACTCCATTCGGAATATCGCGAGCCGGTATTGCGCACGCAGCACCGGATCCACCGGCATGAGCGGCGGATGCGGATAGCGCTCGTCGATATACTCGAGAATGATACGCGGGTCGTAAACCACGAGATCGCGATCGACCAGCGTCGGCACCGTATTGTACGGATTGAGCTCGAGCAGATCCTCGCTTTCCTCGTCCTCGCGCAGTTCCACGACCTCGTAGCTCGCCACGCCCTTTTCAGCCATGACGAGCCGTACCCGGTGGCTGTGTACACAGGCCGGGCGCGAATAGAGCGTGATCGTGGCGCTACGGTTGGCCATGGGCTATGCGGCGCGCGGTCCTCTAATGGACATCGCGCCAGAACTCCTTCTTGAGCATGTAGGCGAGTGCGGTGAACAACAGCAGGAACACGATCACCTTGAAGCCGAGCGAATACCGCACGAGCTTCACGGGCTCGCCGACGTAGACGAGGAAGTTGGTGAGGTCGGCCGCCGCGGCTCGGTATTCGGCCGGGTTCAGCTGCCCTTCCTGGACGAGTTCGAACTGCGGCTCGCCATGGCCACCGCCATGCCCGTCGCCCTCGGATTCGCCCTCCTCTTCATGCTTGAGCACCTGGAACCCCTGCAGCGGCGCCAGTACGGCCGGCATCGCGGTATTGCTCATCACCACGTTGTTCACGCCCGAGGGGCGCGAGTCGTCGAGATAGAAACCGAGCAGGAAGCTGTAGATCCAGTCCGCGCCGCGCTCGCGCGCGGTGAGCGTCAGATCCGGCGGCGCCTTGCCGAACCACTCGGCCGCCTTTTCCTTGGACATCGTGCCCTGGATCGTGTCGTGGATCTTGCCCCGGGTCAGGATGAGATTGTTCTCCATCACCTCCTCGGGAATTTCCAGGTCCTCGGAAATCCGCTGATAACGCATGTACTGCAGCGAATGACAGCCCGAGCAGTAGTTCATGAACATCTTGGCGCCGCGCTGGAGCGAAGCCTGGTTGCCCAGATTGGTTTCATGGTGGAACGGAACGGATTCGCCACCCGCGGCCATGGCGGCCAGCGGCATCATCAGAAACAGCGCAATGAACAGCTGGCGCATCATCCCGTCACCCTTTCCGGAACCGGCTTGGTCCTGTCGAGCACGCTGTAGAACGGCATCAACAGGAAGAAGGCGAAATAGATCGCGGTACAGATCTGCGCGATCGTGGTAAGCAGCGGGCTCGGCGCCTGCGTGCCGATATAGCCCAGAATCAGGAACGACACCACCAGCGCCGCCAGCATCACCTTGAAGATGATGCCCTTGTAGCGGATCGACTTGACCTTGCTGCGATCCAGCCAGGGCAGCACGAACAGGATGAGCACCGCGCCGAACATGGTGATCACGCCCAGCAGCTTGGCGTCGATACCGAACAGCTGGAAGTTGATCGCACGCAACATCGCGTAGAACGGCGTGAAGTACCACACCGGGGCGATATGCTCTGGCGTGACCGACGGATTGGCTTCGGTGAAGTTCGGCGGTTCCAGGAAGAAGCCACCGAATTCGGGCGCGAAGAAGATCACCGCTGCGAACAGCGTCAGGAACACACCCACGCCGAACAGATCCTTCACCGTGTAGTACGGATGGAAGGGAATGCCGTCGACCGGATGGCCGTCGCTGCCCTTGTTGGCCTTGATCTCGATGCCGTCCGGGTTGTTCGAGCCGACGTGATGCAGCGCCATGATGTGCGCGATCACCAGTCCCACCAGCACGAACGGCAGGGCCACGACGTGCAGCGCGAAAAACCGGTTGAGCGTCGCATCGCCAATCACGAAGTCGCCGCGAATCCAGGTCGTGAGCTGCTCGCCGACCACCGGAATGGCCGAGAACAGCGAGATGATCACCTGGGCGCCCCAGTAGGACATGTTGCCCCACGGCAGCACGTAGCCCATGAAGGCTTCCGCCATCAGCGCCAAAAAGATCAGGCAGCCGAAGATCCACAGCAGTTCACGCGGCTTGCGGTACGAGCCGTACAGCAGCGCACGGAACATGTGCAGATAGACGACGATGAAGAAAAACGACGCACCCGTGGAATGCATGTAGCGGATGAGCCAGCCCCACTCCACATCGCGCATGATGTAGGCGACCGAGCCGAACGCCGCAGCGGCAGACGGCTTGTAGAACATGGCAAGCCAGATACCGGTCAGCAGCTGGTTGGCCAGCACCAGCATCGCCAGCGAGCCGAAGTAGTACCAGACGTTGAAATTCTTGGGGGCGTAGTACTCGCCGATGTGCTCGTTCCACAGCTGAGTAGCCGGAAAGCGGGCATCGACCCAGTTCATGAACCTGCTTGCCATTTACGCAGCCTCCTCGCCGCCTTGGTTCGGATCCTCACCCACCACTATAAGGTCGTCGCCCTCATAGCGATGCGGCGGCACCACCATGTTCAGCGGCGCGGGCACGCCCGAATAGACGCGGCCTGCGATATCGAACTTGGAACCATGGCAGGGGCAGAAGAAGCCGCTGTAGGACAGCTGACCACCACCGGCATCGGGCCGGAACTTCGGCGAACAGCCCAGGTGTGTGCAGATGCCCACCATCACGAGCACCGCGGGCTCGATCGAGCGATGCGGGTTGCGGCAGTACTCGGGCTGCTGATCCGTCTGCGATTCGGGATCCGCCAGCTCGGGCTTGACCTGCTCCAGCGTATCCAGCATGTCCTGCGAGCGGCGCACCACCCACACGGGCTTGCCTCGCCAGGTCACGCTCACGAGCGCGCCTTCTTCCAGAGCGGCGATGTTGACCTCTACCGGTGCGCCAGCGGCCCGGGCGCGCGCACTCGGCATCCAGGACTTGACGAACGGTGTGGCCACAAAGGCCGCGCCCACGCCACCGACGGCTGCGGTGGCGGTGGTCAAAAATCGGCGCTTGCCGACGTCGACCCCCTCTTTGCTCATGCGTAAAACCTCTTCGAGCAGGGCAGTATTGCCGGTTCGATTTTTCTTAAGGGTGCGTGATCCACGGCGTGGCGTGACGCCGATAGGAGTCGCAAAAGTATAGCATAGCCAATATGTACCGCCGCCCTATTCAGGCGTCGGTATCGGTGATGCGACCGCGTACCGCGGCGGATTCGGCATGTGCATACAGGCCTTCGCCGCGCGCGAGCTCGGCCGCGACCGGTGCCAGCGCGGCCGCGCCGCGCTCGCTGGCGTGGATCACCGACAGCCGCTTCTGGAAATCGTAGATGCCCAGCGCGGACGAGAACCGGGCGGTCCGACCAGTGGGCAGCACATGGTTCGGGCCCGCGCAGTAGTCTCCGAACGCTTCCGGCGTGCGATGCCCCATGAATATCGCCCCGGCATGCACGATACCGTCGATCAAAGCCTCGGGCGCATCGACCGCCAGCTCGAGATGCTCCGGCGCGATCCGGTTCGACAGCGCGACCGCCTCGGCCATGTCCGCAACGTGAATCAGCGCACCATGGTTGGCCAGCGAGGCGCGGATGATGTCGCCGCGCGGCTGGGCAGCGATCAGCCGCTCGACCGCGGCGTCGACCGCATCGAGAAACCCCGCATCCGGGCTGATGAGAAGCGCGCGCGAATCCTCGCCGTGCTCGGCCTGGGCAAACAGGTCCAGCGCGGCCCAGTCGGCATTGCCGCTGCCGTCGGCAAGAATCAGCACTTCGGACGGCCCGGCGACGGATTCGATGCCCACCCGGCCAAAAACCTGCCGCTTGGCTTCCGCGACATAGGCATTGCCCGGCCCCACGATCTTGTCCACCTGGGGCACGGTTTCGGTGCCGTAGGCCAGCCCGGCCACGGCCTGCGCACCGCCAATAGTAAAGAAGCGATGCACGCCGGCCAGTGCGGCCGCGGCGAGCACCCAGTCGTTGACCTCGCCGTTTGGCGCCGGCGACATCATCACGATCTCGGACACGCCGGCCGCTCGCGCGGGCAGCGCATTCATCAGCACGCTCGACGGATAGGCTGCCTTGCCGCCCGGCGCATAGATGCCGGCGCGCTCGATCGGGCGCACGACGTGGCCGAGCCGGTTGCCGTACTCGTCCTCGAAGCTGTGCGCTTCGATCGCCTGCGATTCGGCATAGCGCGTGATACGCGCGGCTGCCGTCTCCAGCGCAGCGCGTGGCGCGTCGGGCATCGCGTCGAGAGCAGCCTGCAGGCGTGCCGGGTCGATCTCCAGCGCGGCCATGTCCGTGGCGGGATGGCCGTCGAGTTCGCGGGTGTATTCGATCAGTGCGGCATCGCCGCGTGCGCGTACATCCGCGATGATCGCCGCGACGCGGCTGTCGATCTCGGCCTGTGCCGGGGTGTCGTGATCGATCAGGGCCGCGAAGGCGACCTCGAAATCCGGCTGATCTGTCGCGAGACGCCGCATCACGATGCCTTGCGGGCCGGGTCGAACAACGATATCAGCTCACCGATCTCGGCGTGCTTCATCTTCTGTGCCGCCTTGTTCACGACCAGGCGCGCACTGATGTCCTCGATCACCTCGAACGGCTCCAGGCCGTTCGCGCGCAGCGTATTGCCGGTATCCACCAGATCCACGATCACGTCGGCCAGACCAACCAGCGGCGCCAACTCCATCGAGCCATACAGCTTGATGATCTCGACCTGACGACCCAGACGCGAGAAATAGGCGCGCGTGGTCTCGACATACTTGGTCGCCACCCGCAGCGGGCGGTGCCCGGCCGCGTCCATGGCGCCCGGCAGCCCGGCGGTCATCAGCTTGCAGCGGGCGATGCCCAGATCGAGCGGCTCGTAGAGATCCGCCCCGCCGTGCTCGATGAGCACGTCCTTGCCGGAGATACCGATATCCGCTGCGCCGTAGGCCACGAACGTCGGCACGTCCGAGGCACGAATGACGAGCAGGCGCAGACCCGGCCGGTTGGTCTCGAACACCAGCTTGCGCGAGCTTTCGGGATCCACCTCGGGCTCGATGCCGGCCGCCGCGAGCAGTGGCAGCGTGGCTTCCAGAATGCGCCCCTTCGAGAGCGCGAGGGTGATGTCACGACTCATTCGACAACACTCCGTGCAGTCACCGGCGCGCGATCGGGCAGACGCTGGATGTGTCCGCCCAGCTGCGCCATCTTCTCCTCGATGCATTCATAGCCGCGATCGATATGATAGATACGCCGGACATCCGTCGCACCGTCCGCGACCAGCCCGGCGATCACCAGCGAGGCGGAGGCGCGTAGATCGGTGGCCATGACCGGCGCGCCGGTCAGGCGTTGCACGCCGGTCACGATCACCGTGTTGCCTTCCTGGCGGATCTGCGCGCCCATGCGCTGCAACTCCGAGACGTGCATGAAGCGGTTCTCGAACACTGTTTCGGTGACCGTGCCCACGCCGTCGGCGAGCGCGTCGAGCACGCAGAACTGGGCCTGCATGTCGGTGGGGAAACCCGGATAAGGCGCGGTGCGCAGGTTGACGGATTTCGCCTGCTTGCCGCGCATGTCGACCTCGATCCAGTCGTTGCCGGTAGTGACATGTGCGCCGGCCTGGGCGAGTTTGTCGGTAATCGCGTCGACCAGCACGGGGTCGGTATGCGTGACCTTGACGCGCCCTCGGCTGGCCGCGCCCGCGACCAGAAAGGTGCCGGTCTCGATCCGGTCCGGCAGCACCCGGTGACGCGTGCCGTGCAGGGTCTTCTTGCCGCGAATGGTGATGGTTGGCGTGCCGGCGCCTTCGATCTCGGCGCCCATCGCGATCAGGCATTTGGCCAGGTCGACCACTTCCGGCTCGCGGGCGGCGTTTTCCAGAATTGTCACGCCGTCGGCCAGCGTCGCCGCCATCATCAGGTTTTCGGTGCCGGTGACGGTGACCGTGTCCATGGCGATGCGCGCGCCCTTGAGCCGCGACGCCTTCGCCTTGACGTAACCACCCTCGACGCGAATCTCGGCCCCCATGGCTTCGAGCCCGCGCAGATGGATATCCACCGGCCGTGCGCCGATCGCGCAGCCGCCGGGCAGCGACACCTCGGCCTCGCCGTGGCGCGCCAGCAGCGGGCCGAGCACGAGAATCGACGCGCGCATGGTCTTGACCAGATCATAGGGCGCCACGCAGCGGGTTATGGTCGAGGCATCGGCTTCCACCACCATGTAGTCGCCGATCGTCACCGAAACGCCCATGTGCGCGAGCAGCACGTTGGTCGTGGTCACATCCTCGAGATGCGGCACGTTCTCGACCAGCAGCGGCTCGTCGATGAGCAGCGCCGCGGTCATGATCGGCAGGGTCGCATTCTTCGCCCCGGAAGCACGCACGTCGCCGTTGAGCGGCGGACCGCCCTCGATACGCAGTAGATCCATCACGCTAGGTCCTGTTCGCGTTATCGAAACGGGCCGGCCGTCAGGCCATGCCCGCCTGTTCCGGCGTCATCGTCTTCAGCGACAGCGCATGGATCTCGCCGCCCATGCGCTCGCCGAGCGTGGCGTAGACCATGCGATGCTGTTCGACGATGCCCTTGCCGGAGAAACTCGCGCTGATCACGCGGGCGGCGAAATGCTGGCCGTCGTCGCCCATGACTTCGACATTGGCGTCGGGCAGGCCGGCCTGAATGAGTTCGCGTATGGCTTCGGCGCTATACATGATAGTCACTGATTGAATTCGGGCGCGAAATGCTAGCACGAGCGCGCATTGCGAACCCGGTTAAACGGAGTCCGCGCGATCAGCCGCGGATCTTGTAGCCGCGCGAGAGCATGGTGATACAGATCGACGATACGAGCACGAAAAACACGCCCGCCACGATCACGCTGCGCAGCGGGTCACTGTCGCCGACACCGAAGAATCCCTGACGAAAGCCGTCGATCATGTAGAAGACCGGATTGAAGCGCGACGCGTGTTGCCAGAACTCCGGCAGCGAGTGGATCGAATAGAACACGCCCGACAGAAACGACAGCGGCATGATGAAGAAATTCTGGAACGCCGCCAGATGGTCGAACTTGTTCGCCAGAATCCCGGCGATCAGCCCCATGACCGCGAGCGTGCCGCCGCCAAACACCAGCATCGTGAGCACCAGCAGCGGATGCGTGATGGGCACGGTGACGAACAACTGCGTGACCAGATAGAGCACGACGGCTACCAGCGTCGCGCGCACCAGCGACGCGCTGATATAGGCCAGGTAGATCTCGAAGGCCGACAGCGGCGTCATCAGCAGAAACACCAGATTCCCGTTGATCTTCGACTGCGTGAGGCTCGACGACGTATTGGCGAACGAGTTCTGGATGATGCTCATCATCATCAGCCCCGGCACCAGAAATGCCGACGACGGCACGCCCTGAATCGTCTGCCCCTGCAGCACCTGGCCGAACACCACCATATATAAGAGTGCGGTCACGACCGGCGCACCGACGGTCTGCAGTATCACGCTGTAGAACCGCCGAATTTCCTTGAAGAACAGCGTGAAGCAACCCTGCCAGTTCATGCCGCGTCCTTGTCGTGATCGGTGGTGAGCTCGACGAAGATGTTCTCCAGCGAAGGCTCGCGCGTACGTACATCCTGGATGCGATAGCCTGCGCCGCGGATCGCCTCCATCACGTCGGCGATGAAATCGCGGCCCTGCTCCAGCTTGAGCTCCAGCGTGTCCTCATGGCGATCCTCGATCAGCCGCTCGACCGATTCCGGCAGCGGTCCGCCATTACCGGACAGCTCCAACGACAGGAATCGATAGGGGTGACGGTTGAGCAGCGCGCGCTTGTCTTCCAGCACGGACAACTCGCCATGATCGAGAATCGCGATGCGGTCGCAGAGCTCCTCGGCCTCTTCGAGATAGTGCGTGGTCAACACGATCGTATGCCCGGCGTCATTCAGATCGCGGGTGAAATGCCAGAGCGTGCGCCGCAGCTCCACGTCCACACCCGCGGTCGGCTCGTCGAGGATGACCACATCGGGCTTGTGCACCAGCGCCTGCGCGATGAGCACGCGCCGCTTCATGCCGCCGGACAGTGCGCGCATCGACACCTCGGCCTTGTCGGTCAGATCCAAACGCTCGAGCAGTTCGTCGATCCACGGCCAGTGGTCGCGACCGCAGCCGTAGTAGCCGGCCTGGATGCGCAGCATCTCGCGCACCGGGAAAAACGGGTCATAGACCAGTTCCTGCGGCACCACACCGAGCGCCCGCCGTGCCTGGCGAAAATCGCGACGCACGTCGTGCCCGAGCACGGCGACGTTGCCGGCACTGGCATGCGTCAAACCCGCGATGATGCTGATCAAGGTCGATTTTCCGGCCCCGTTCGGCCCCAGCAGGCCGAAGTATTCACCGCGCCGGATATCGAACGACACGCCCTTGAGCGCATGCGTGCTCGCATAGCGCTTTTCGACGTTCCGAATGGCAATGGCCGGTTCACTCATGCAGCCGCGCTCGATAATCAAAAGGGCGCGCATTATACGGCCTGGCGCAAAACCTGCATATGACAACCACGCGCATCGCAACCGTGCTCGGCGCAAAGACTGTGGCAGCAATATCTTGGCGGCTTGCGGCTGGGCTAGAATGAAGCCATGAACAGCCACGAGATCATTCGCGCGGGCCAACGCGTGATCGGCATCGAAGCGGCGGCCGTCGCCGCTCTCGAGACCCGGATAGACGACACCTTCGCCGCTGCCGCCGAGCGCCTGCTCGCATGTGAAGGGCGCGTGGTGGTCACGGGCATGGGCAAGTCCGGCCATATCGGCGGCAAGATCGCGGCCACGCTCGCCTCCACGGGCACGCCGGCGTTCTTCGTGCATCCGGGCGAAGCCAGCCACGGCGATCTGGGCATGATCACGCCTCAGGATGTCGTGCTCGCGCTGTCGAACTCGGGCGAGACCGGCGAGATCCTGACCATCCTGCCGCTGCTCAAGCGCCTCGGCGTGCCGCTGATCGCCATGACCGGCAAGCCCGAGTCCACCCTCGCGCGGCGTGCCGACGTGCATATGGACGTGGGCGTGGAACTGGAAGCCTGCCCGCTGGAACTGGCACCGACCTCGTCGACCACCGCCTGCCTGGCCATGGGCGACGCGCTGGCGATCGCACTGCTCGAAGCCCGGAATTTCACCGCCGAAGACTTCGCCCGCTCGCATCCCGGCGGATCGCTCGGCCGCCGCCTGCTGGTAACCGTCGCCGACATCATGCATACCGGCGATGCACTGCCGCTGGTCGACGACGACGCCGCACTGCGCGATGCCCTGCTGGAGATGACGAGCAAGGGCCTGGGCATGACCGGGGTGACCGACGGCAACGGCCGGCTCGCCGGTCTGTTTACCGACGGCGATCTGCGCCGCACACTGGATCGGGACATCGACATCAAACAGGCGACCATCGCCGAGTTCATGACGCGGTCGCCCAAGACCGTGACCGCGGACATGCTCGCCGCCGAAGCGGTACGGTTGCTCGAAACGCATCGTATCGGTGGCGGCGCCCTGATGGTGGTCGACGCGGACAACCGGCCCATCGGGGCCCTCAACATGCAGGATCTCCTGCGCGCCGGGGTGATATGAGCACGGACAAGACATCAATCAGCGCCGACGAGCTCCAGCAGCGCGCCGCCGATGTGCGCGTGGCCGTGTTCGATGTCGACGGCGTGATGACCGACGGCAAGCTTTATCTCTACGACCACGGCGAGGAGATCAAGACCATGCACGTACGCGACGGCCTCGGGCTCAAGCGCCTGCAGGCCGCGGGCGTGGCTGTGGCCGCGATCAGTGGCCGACCGTCGCCGGCTGCTGCGGCGCGCCTGCATGACCTGGGCATCGACTACATCTATCTCGACAGCCGCGACAAGCAGCTCGATTTCGAAGCCCTGCTCGCCGAGCTGGAACTCACCCCCGATCAGGCGGCCGTAATGGGGGATGACCTGCCCGACCTCGGACTCATGCGCCAGGCACGTCTGGCACTTTGCGTGGCCGATGCGGTCGATGATGTCATCGACACCGCGCACTGGGTCAGCCGCTTCAACGGCGGCCAGGGCGCGGTCCGCGAAGCGTGCGAGCTGATCATCGCCGCGCGAAACGCGCACTAGACACCGATCAGGAGAACCGGGCCATGCTCAGAATCGTCGCCGTCCTGCTCGTGATCTCCGCGGTGCTGCTCGGCATCCGCGCGCTCGATGCACCCGCCATCGGCACGCCGAGCGAGCCGCGGCTGGAGACGCCGGACAACAGCGACTACTACATGACCGAAGCCGTCGTGCATCAGATGAACGAGAACGGCGGCCTCGATTACCGCATGACGCTGGCCGAGACCCTGCACTTCCCGGACGACTCGGCTCGCATGACGGATATTGACGTACACTACCTGGCAGGTACGAAGACCTACTGGGACGTCACCGCAAAGCATGGCCGCGTGCCTCCGGGCAAGCGCGACATCTATCTCTACGATGGCGTAAAGGGCCGCCATCCCAAGGCGAACGGCAACGTCGTCGACATCACAACGGACAATGCCTGGGTACGCCCCGATGCCGATCGTATCGACACCGAGGCCCATGTGACCGCGGTGGAACCGGGCCAGCGTGTCGAAGGTGACGGCATGGAGGTCAACCTGAAAACGGACAAGCTGAGGCTGCTGAACAATGTACAAGTCACCTACACGCCGTAGGCTGCGCCTCGCCGCCACTCTCGCACTCGGTCTCGTGCTGATGGCCGGCACCACGGCCTTTGCGCAGCAGAAAGCGTTGCCGATTCATATCGAATCCAACGACGCCGATCTGTCCCAGCAGGAAGGCGTGAGCACCTACACGGGCAACGTGGTGCTCACCCGCGGCGGGCTTACGCTCACCGGCCATCGCCTGGTGATCACCCGCATCAACGATCGCGGTAACGTGAAGGCCGTACTCGACGGCAGCCCCGCGCGCCTGGACAAGCAGCCGGATCGCGAAGGCGACGACGTGGTTACCGGTAATTCCAGCAAGATCGAGTACACCAACAGCAATTCCACCGTACTGCTACGCGGCGACGCCGTGGTGCGCCGCGGCGGTGACGAGATACACGGCCAGCTGATCCGCCACAACGTCGACACCGGCCGCACCCAGGCAGAACGCGGATCCGGCAGCAGCGAACGCGTACGCATCACGATCCAGCCGAAAAACGGGGACGGTCAGTCATGAGCAGCACCGCCGCGCGCACCGCCACCGCGGCGGCGACCGGCCAGCGGCTGGTGGCCGAAAACCTGAGCAAGCGCTACAAAGGGCGCGCGGTGGTACAGGACGTCAGCCTGTCGCTGGCCCAGGGTGAAGTCGTGGGCCTGCTCGGGCCCAACGGCGCAGGCAAGACCACCTCCTTCTACATGATCGTGGGCCTGGTCACGCCGGATTCGGGCCGCATCACGCTCGGCGAGCGCAACCTCGTCGGTCTGCCCATGCATACGCGGGCACAGCTGGGCATCGGTTACCTGCCGCAGGAAGCCTCGGTATTCCGCAAACTGTCGGTGTCGGACAACATCCGCGCCATCCTGCAGGTGCGCCCCGGCCTTACCAAGGCGGATATCGACCGTGAGCTCGCGGCCCTGCTCGACGAACTCTCGATCGGGCATATCGCCGATTCCAAGGGCATCAACCTGTCCGGCGGTGAACGCCGGCGTGTGGAAATCGCCCGCGCGTTGGCCGCCGAGCCACAGTTCATGCTGCTCGACGAACCCTTCGCTGGCATCGACCCCATCTCGATCGGCGACATCCGCGGCATCATCACGCATTTGAAGAATCGCGGTATCGGTGTGCTCATCACCGACCACAACGTGCGCGAGACGCTCGGCATCTGCGAACGCGCCTATATCCTGAGCGACGGCGCGGTCATCGCCGACGGTACCGGCGACGAGATCCTGGCGGATCGCAAGGTACGGGAGGTCTACCTCGGCGAGGATTTCCGACTATGAAACAGTCGCTGAACCTCAATCTCTCGCAGAGCCTGACCATGACGCCTGCGCTGCAGCAGGCGATCCGCATGCTGCAGCTCTCGACCCTGGATCTGAAGACCGAAATCCAGGAGGCGCTGGAATCCAACGTCATGCTCGAGGCCGACGAAGGCCACGGCGAGATCGATACCCGAGAAGCGACCAAGGCCGAAACCACCGAGACCGAGCGCTCCAGCAGCGGCAGCGAAGCCGAGATTCCCGAGAATCTGCCGGTCGATGCCGACTGGAACGATATCTACGCCGGCAGCGCCGCGCCCGCCCCGGCGCCGAGCAGCGAGGACGACGACTACTGGGATTATCGTCAGGCCAACCTGACCAGCACGCCCGACCTGCATGCGCATCTGACCTGGCAGGCGGACATGCACCGCTTCGACGACACGCAGCGCGCGATCGCGGATCACCTGATCGACGCGATCAACGAACACGGCCTGCTCGACGACTGGAAGGAACTCAGCGCGCGGCTGGTCGACGAGTTCGACACCGACGCCGCCGCGGTCGAGGCGGTTCTGGTCGAGCTGCATCAGTTCGACCCGCCAGGCGTGGCGGCCCGATCGCTGGCGGAATGCCTGAGCATTCAGCTGCACCAGATGCCCGAGTGCACGCCGGCACGCGATATCGCCCTGCGCATTGTGGACAACGAACCGCTGGAATGCCTCGCCTCGCGCGATCGCGCCCCGGTGGCGCGGCGTCTGGGCATCGAGGTCGAGGAACTGGCGCAGGCAATCGCCCTGATCCAGACCCTGCAACCGCACCCCGGTGAAGCCTTCAGCGACCACGAATCGAGCTACGTGGTGCCCGAGGTCTTTGTCACGCGGCAGTCCGCGCGCTGGCAGGTCTCGCTGAATGCCGACATCGCGCCGCGCCTGCGTATCAACAGCCAGTACCTCGCGCTGATCAAGCGCGCCGACAAGAGCGCCGACCAGACCACGCTGAAATCGCATCTGCAGGAAGCGCGGTTTTTCCTCAACAGCCTCAAGAGCCGCAACGACACGCTGCTGCAGGTTGCCCAGACGATTGTCGAGGCCCAGCGCGCGTTCCTGGAATACGGCGAAGAGGCGATGAAGCCGTTGGTGCTACGCGACGTGGCCGAGCAGCTCGAGATTCACGAGTCCACGGTGTCACGCGCGACCGCGAACAAGTACATGCAGACGCCGCGCGGCATCTTCGAACTCAAGTATTTCTTCTCCAGCCACGTGTCGACCACCGACGGCGGCAGCGCATCGGCCACCGCCATCCAGGCGATGATCAAGCGCATGGTCGCGGCAGAAACCGCCGGCAAGCCGCTGTCGGACAGCAAGCTGGCCGACATGCTGCTGGACAACGGCATCAAGGTGGCACGTCGCACCGTGGCCAAGTACCGCGAAGCCCTGTCGATCGCGCCTTCCCACGAGCGCCGTCGACAGGCCGGCTGACCCCTCTTTCATGCGATTCCCCAAGCCGACAAGGAGTACACGATGAACCTGAACATCTCCGGGCATCACATCGACATGACCGAAGCCCTGCACAACTATGTGGCTTCAAAGATGGAACGCGTCGAGCGTCATTTCGATCACGTGATCGATGCCGAGGTCGTGCTCGAAGTCGAAAAGGTTCGCCACAAGGCCGAAGTCACCATGCAGGTGCGCGGCGCAACGCTGCACGCGGAGTCCACCAAGGAGGACATGTACGCCGCGATCGACTGCATGGTCGACAAGCTTGATCGGCAGACGCTCAAGCACAAGGAAAAGGAAAAGGATCACCACAACCGGCAGGCGCGGCACGTCAACCTCGACGCCGGTTGAACGCTTTACTGCATCGTCTAGAAGGAAGTTTATGAACATCGCCGATATCGTCGCTCCGGAACGTGTACGTCTAGCCGACGACGTCCAGAGCAAGAAACGCGCGCTCGAGCAGCTGGCCGAGATACTGACCCAGGGCACCCCGTATCTGACCGCCAGCGAAATATTCAACGGATTGATTTCCCGCGAAAAACTCGGCAGCACCGGCATCGGCGACGGGGTGGCCATTCCACATGCGCGCATGAAAGGCATCGATGACTGCATCGGTGCCTTCATGCGCCTGCCTCAGCCCGTCAATTTCGAATCCAACGACGAACAGCCGGTCGATCTCGTGTTCGGCCTGCTGGTCCCGGAAAAATCCACGGAAGAGCATCTCAACCTGCTGCGCAAGCTGGCCGAGATCTTTTCCGAAGGTCAGGCGCTCGCCGAACTGCGCGACGCCGCAGACGACGAGACCCTGCACAAGACTCTGGTCGCACGCGACACCGGCGACGCCTGAACGCCAGCCGCGGCGTGACCTTGTCCGGCGACGATCTCTTCGACGAAGACCTGGCCACACGCCGGGTCGCGGTCGAGGACGTGTTTGCGCGTCTGAAATCCTCGCTCGGGCTGCAATGGCCGGCCCCCACCGCTGGCGGCAGCGCGACCCTGGGCCCGACCCGCGTGTCGGGCCGCCGGGTGCCGATGGTGGGCTATCTCAACTTCATCCATCCGCCGCAGGTCCAGGTGATCGGCGAACCCGAAACCGGCTACCTGGACAGCGTTGATACCGACCAGCTTCGCCACGTGCTCGACCGCGTGACCTCGGGTGCGACCAAGCTGGTCGTCGTCGCCGATGGGCGCTCGCTCATCGCACCGGTACGCGAAGCGTTCGACACGGCGGGCATCGCGATCTTCGAAACCGCCGCCAGCGCCCACCGGGCGGCCTACCGGCTGCGTCATTTCCTCGGCGAGGCGTTGGCACGCCAGATCACCGTCCACGGCGTCTTTCTCGAAGTGCTGTCCATCGGCCTGCTGCTTACCGGCGACTCCGGGGTCGGCAAGAGCGAGCTGGCGCTGGAACTCATCAACCGCGGCCACCGGCTGGTGGCCGACGACGCGCCCGAATTCGCCCTGCTCGGCCCCGACGATCTCAACGGCGGCTGCCCGCCGGTGCTGCAGGATTTTCTCGAGGTGCGTGGCCTGGGCATCCTCAACATCCGCGCGATGTTCGGCGAGGCGGCCATCAAGCGCCGCAAGCAGCTCGGGCTGATCATCCGCCTGGTACGGCCGGAATCCGGCGTCGCCCACGTCCCGGACCGGCTGACCGGCACCCGTACGGTACGCACGCTGCTGGATGTGGAAATCCCGGAAATCACGTTGCCGGTGGCCGTGGGACACAACCTGTCCGTACTGGTCGAAGCCGCCTGTCGTGACCATCTGCTGCGCATGCAAGGGCAATTCAGCGACGAGCAGTTCGCCGAGCGCCAGCGCCTGGCCATGGGCCCCGGCGAACCCGACACCCCGTCGGACACGCCATGAGTCCGGCATCCGGCGCGCTGTTCACCACGCGCGCCGGCGCTGTCTCGCAGGGCCGCGCTCGCGTGCAGTCGAATGCTTCGCCACAATACGGGCATCGTCGCCCGTCGGGCATCTTCCATCGCAAGGGTGAGTCATGCGCCTGATCGTCGTCAGCGGGCTGGCCGGTTCCGGCAAGTCGGTCGCGCTGCACATGCTCGAGGACCTGAATTACTACTGTATCGATAACCTGCCGCTGGGCCTGCTAAGCGAGGTGTCTGCCGATACGCTGCACCGCCAGGGCCTGGACTTCGACCGGCTGGCAGTGGGAATCGACGCCCGCTCGCGGCGCGGCGAGATCGCGGGTTTTCCCGACCGGATCCAGGCCCTGCGCGACGGCGGCATCGATATCGAGGTGATCTACCTGCACGCCGACAAGGAAACCATCCTGCGGCGCTATTCCGAGACCCGCCGCAAGCATCCGCTCACCGATGCCGACACCTCGCTCATCGACGCCGTGGACGCCGACCGCAAGCTGCTGGAGCCGATCGCGGATACCGCCGATGTCTCCATCGACACCAGCCAGACCAATATCCATCAGTTGCGCGACATCATCCGCAACCGGGTCGAAGGCGGCACCACCGGCGAGCTGTCAATCCTGTTGCAGTCGTTCGGCTTCAAGTACGGCCTGCCCCAGGCGGTGGACTTCATCTTCGATGTGCGCTGCCTGCCCAATCCGCACTGGATCGCCGAACTGCGCGAGCTGACCGGCCTCGATGCGCCGGTCGCCGAGCATCTCGAGGCACAGCCGGAAACCGGCGCCATGCTCGACGACATCCACGGTTTTCTCGCACGCTGGCTGCCCGCCTTCGCGCGCGAAAACCGCGCTTATGTCACGATTGCCGTCGGCTGCACCGGCGGCAAGCACCGCTCGGTCTATATCATCGAACAGCTGGCCCGCCGACTGCGCGAGACCTATGCCCAGACGCTGGTACGACACAATGAACTGCACTGAAGCACGCGCTCGGGCGCGGCCCACGGGAGTCCGGTCATGATCGGCGTACTGCTGATCACCCACGGCAAACTGGGCTCGCATTTCGTCGAGACGGTCACCGGCATGATCGGTGATCTGTCACGGCCCACGGAGGTGCTCGAAGTGCACCGCCACGATGACCCGGACGAGCGCAGCGAGGCCGCGGCCGCCGCGCTGGAACGCCTCGACGACGGCGACGGCGTGCTGATCATCACCGATGCCTTCGGCTCGACGCCGAGCAACATCGCCACCCGCGCCGCCAGCAGCAACGCCGCGCGAGTGGTTGCCGGCATCAATCTGTCGATGCTCGTGCGCGTCTACAATTACCCGCAGCTCGCCCTCGACGACCTGGCGGATTCCGCCATCGAGGCCGGCCGCGCCGGCGTGATGGCCTGCCCGCAGGCGCAGCGCTAGCACGACACCCGGCACTTCTTTCTCTTCTCAACCGATACGATCCACGTTATGCCCACCCGCGAATTCGCCATCGTCAACAAGCTCGGCCTGCACGCCCGTGCCGCCAGCAAGTTCGTGACCGTCGCCTCGCAGTACGAGGCCGACATCCGGGTCGCCAAGGACGGCCGCGAGGTATCGGGCAAATCGATCATGGGCGTGATGATGCTCGCCGCCGCGCGCGGCTCGCGTATCGACGTCAGCGCCGAGGGCGCCGATGCCGAAGCCGCGCTCGACGCGCTCGAGGAGCTGGTGCGCGACCGCTTCGGCGAAGGTCAGTAATGGTGTTGTTCGCCCGCAATCGCCGCGCGCCGACATGAGTCTCTGGCTGGCGGCAATCGGTGTCTCGCGCGGGGTCGCGATCGGCGCCGTGCATCGCGTGCACGGTACCGATCTGGATATCCCCGAGTATTCGATCGCGCCCGACAACATCGAGCCCGAAGTCGAGCGTTTCGGGAACGCGCTCACGGACGCGCGCGCCCAGCTGGCCGATATTCGTGAACAGATCCCGGCCAACGCACCGTCCGAGATCGGTGCGTTCATCGAAACCCATCTGCTGATGATGCAGGACAGCGCGCTCACCGACACGGTGGCGTCACTGATTCGCAAGCACCAGTGCAACGCCGAATGGGCGCTGAAGATGCAGGCCGAGCACCTCACCGCGGTGTTCGACCAGATGGACGACAGCTATCTGCGCACGCGCCGCGACGATGTCGCCCACGTGACCGCGCGCATCCAGCGTATCCTGCTCAAGCAGGAGCGCACCATCGAGACCAGCGAGGCCGACGATGCGCCGCCCCCGGTCATCGTCGCCGACGAACTCACGCCTGCCGACATCATCCTGCTGCATCAACAGGGCGTCGCCGCGTTCGTGACCGAGCACGGCGGCCCCTTGTCGCACTCCGCGATTCTGGCGCGCAGCCTGCGCATACCGGCCATCGTGGGCATGCACAACGCACGCCGCATGTTGCTCGACGACGAGACCGTCGTCGTCGACGGCGAGGCCGGCCATGTACTGGCCGGCCCGGACGCCGCGGCGCTCGAGTTCTATCGTCATCGCCAGAAACGAGACGCCCGCTATCGGCGCATGCTCGGCATGCTCAAGGACGAGGCGGCGCTGTCCACCGACGGCGTTCGCATTCGTATGCTGGCCAACGTCGAATTGCCCGACGACAGCGCGGACGCGGCCGAGGTCGGCGCCGAGGGCGTCGGCCTGTACCGCACCGAATTCCTGTACATGAATCGCGACGAGACGCCGGGCGAGGAAGAGCAGCTTGCGGCCTATCGCCGCGTGCTGCGTTCCGTCGACGGGCCGGTCACCATCCGCACACTCGACCTCGGCGCCGACAAGACGATCGGCCGCGATACCGGCAAGACGTCCAGCAACCCCGCGCTGGGCCTGCGCGCCATCCGTCTCTGTCTCAAGGAGACGGACCTGTTCCGTACCCAGCTGCGCGCGCTGCTGCGGGCGTCGGCCGAGGGCGACCTGCGGGTGATGCTGCCGATGGTCTCCAACATCCAGGAAATGCGCCAGACGCGCCACCTGATCAGCGAGCTCAAGGACGAGCTGCGCCGCGACGGCCTGGATTTCGACGCCAACCTGCCGGTGGGCGCGATGATCGAAGTCCCCGCGGCCGCGCTGGCCGCACCGCTGCTCGCGCAGTACTGCGATTTCTTCTCGCTGGGCACCAACGACCTCATTCAGTACACGCTCGCGATGGATCGTATCGACGACGAGATCAACTATCTCTACGATCCGCTGCACCCGGCGGTGCTGCAGCTCATTCGCATGACCATCGAAGCCGGCGAGGCCGCCGGCATCAGCGTATCCATGTGCGGCGAAATGGCCTCCGACAAGCGCTACACCGCGCTGCTGCTCGGCCTCGGGCTGACCGAGTTCTCCATGCATCCGGCCAGCGTGCTCGAGGTCAAGCGCGCGATCATGGGTGCCGACGTCGCCGCGCTGAAAACGCGTACGCGCGAGATTCTCGCGCTGACCGACTCGCATGCCTATCGCGACGCGCTCGAGACCTTGAGCGAGCAGCTCGGCGGCTGACAATTCGTTAAGAAAACGCAGGAAAATCCGGATTTTTCTGCTATTTTCTAGAGGCCACCTCCCTGCCTGGATACCGCGCCCCCATGAGCGACGCCAAGACCACTGAAGATCAGATGGAATCGCGGCTCGCGCATCTCAACGAGGCGCTGGAATCCGGGCGCATGCGCCGGCTCAAGCCGCTGCTGCATTCGCTGCATCCGGCCGAGATCGGCCTGCTTCTCGAATCGATCCCGCGGACCAAGCGAGAGCTCGTCTGGCGTCTGGTCCCCGAGGACGATCACGGCGAGACGCTGCTGCACGTCAACGACGAAGTGCGTGCCGAGCTGATCGACGCCCTCGACGACGAAGTCCTGCTGGCCGCCACCGAGGGCATGCCGATCGACGACCTCGCCGATCTCATCGAGGATCTGCCCGAGCAGGTCACGCGCGAAGTGCTGCACTCGATGGACGTCGACAACCGCGAACGTCTCGAGGCCGTGCTGTCCTATCCGTCGGATTCCGCCGGCGGCCTGATGAACAACGACACGATCACGGTGCGTCCGGACGTGTCGCTCGACGTGGTCAGCCGATATCTGCAACAACGCGGCACGCTGCCCGACGATACCGAATCGCTGTTCGTGGTTTCGCGCTACGGGCGGTATCTGGGCATGCTCTCGCTGGCCAAGCTGGTCACGCTCGACCCCGAGCGCGACGTATCCGAGGTCATGAACACCGACCTCGAGGCGCTGCCCGTGGACATGGCCGCGGCCCAGGTCGCCAAGCGCTTTCAGGACCTCGACCTGATCTCGGCGCCGGTCGTCGACGAGAACGAAAAGCTCGTCGGGCGTATCACCATCGACGACGTGGTGGACGTGATCCGCGACGAAGCCGAGCACTCGATCATGAGCATGGCCGGTCTCGACGAGGAGGAAGACGTGTTCGCGCCCATCGCGCGTAGCGCGCGCCGCCGTGCAACCTGGCTGGGCGCGAATCTGCTCACCGCCTTTCTGGCGGCACAGGTCGTCGGCCTGTTCGAGGCCACACTGTCCCAGGTGGTTGCCCTCGCCGTGCTGATGCCCATCGTGGCGAGCATGGGCGGCATCGGCGGTTCGCAAACGCTCACCCTGATGATTCGCGGCCTGTCGCTCGGCCAGATCGGTTTCGGCAACGCCAAGACGCTGTTGATCAAGGAACTGGCGGTGGCCGTCATCAACGGCGTGCTCTGGGGGGTCGTGGTCGGCGTGGTGGCGCAGGTCTGGTTCGGCAACCCGACCCTGGGCGTGATCATCGCCGCCGCACTCGTGGTCAATCAGATCGGCGCCGCCATCGCGGGCGTGGCAATCCCACTGGCGATGAAGAAGATGGGAATCGATCCGGCGCTCGCCGGCTCGGTGGTGCTGACGACCATTACCGACGTCATCGGGTTCGGGGCTTTCCTCGGACTCGGGACACTCTTTCTGCTGCGCTGATGGCGAGGGCGCGACCTATTCGCCTTGATGTCGCCGCTCACCGAGCGATGCCATTTGAGTGAACGGACGAGGCCGGGCCGGCTCGATGTATCGCGCTTTTGTGCAGAAAACAATAAGCCACGCTCGACTTCAGCCGACGAGGGGTCAATGGCGGTTTAGAATCGTGGGTTGTGAATCAACGGCGCGGATGAGTTTTGGCTTGGGGTTTCGCACTGCTGTGCGAGCCACTTTTATTTGCTCGCCCAAATAAAAGTAGCCAAAACAAAAGACGCCCTGTCTTGCGTCGGCGCTTCGCGCCGATGCCCTGCGCGGCTCCGGCCGAAAGAGGACAGCCGGAAACTCGCCGCGCTGCGCGCGACTCAGACATCCGTCTGTCTTTTTCTCTTTCGGCCTCCACTGCTCGGCGCTGCGCCCAAGGGGACCCAATACAGACAAGCTCGCTGTCGCTCGCTCAAGGTCGCGTTCCTTCACGTCCGCCTGCGCATCCGCCGAATCCAACGAGAACCAAGTCGCGTGTTGGATTTCGGCTAACACGGCAAAGGCGACTCTTGCCGCGCGCTTTGTTTCTGTATTCCAGCCCGTTGCACGGCGACGGAGACACGGAGTGGCGACGGGTGTCCGGCGCACTGCGCCGGTGCGTACAGCATGTCTGAGGATCGCCAAAGCGATCCGAGTTCTGTACGCATCCCGTCGCCGCTGCGTGTCGGAGTGAACCGGCGCTTTGCGCCGGCGCTGTGCCCGGGTGTCCTTTTCCTTTGCTTACTTTCTTTTGGACAAGCAAAAGAAAGTGAGTCGCACAGCAGTGCGAAACAAAAGAAACGACAAACTCGCGAGTGCGCAAAACGCGTAGCCAGTACCGAAAGCCTCTTGAATCAACGACTCAAATCCACTGGCGCAAGGCAAGCCTCAAGCGCTAAACATTAACTACCCGCAATCGTCATCGCCCCCACCAGAACCGACGGCGTACGCAGCGCGCTACCGCGTTCCACATCACTGCCAAACGCCTCGATATTGCGATACATATCGGCAAGATTGCCGGCGATCGTGGCGTTCTCGACCGGGTAAGCGATCTCGCCGTTCTCGACCCAGAAACCTGCCGCACCGCGGGAATAGTCGCCGTTGACCAGATTCACGCCCTGGCCCATCAGTTCGGTCACCACCAGACCGCGACCCATGCCGGCCACCAGCGCATCGAAATCGTCGACGCCCGGTGCGACGTCGAGATTGAATACGCCGCCCGCATTGCCGGTACTCGTCAGACCCAGGCGGCGGGCGGTATACGCCGAAAGCAGATAACCGCGCAGCACGCCGGCCTCGACAAGCGTGCGCTCGGCGGTGGCTACACCGTCGCCGTCGAAACCGGCACTGGCCAGCCCGCGTGGACGGTGGGGATGCTGGGTGAGCGTGAGCCGGTCGACGGCGATCGTCTCGTCGATCCGATCCTTGAGGAAACTGGCGTTGCGATAGAGCGTGCCGCCGCTGATCGCACCGATCAGGTGACTCCAGAGGCTCCGCGCCACGCGCGGCGTGAACAGCACCGGCGCGGTGGTGGTCGGCGGCGTTTTCGCCCCCAGTCGGGCCAGCGCCCGCTCGGCGCCGAGGCGGCCGATGGCGGCGACATCCTCGAGGTCATCGGCATGGCGTGCCTGCGAGAAAGCGATCTCGCGCTGCATACCGCTGCCGGCACTGGCCAGCGGCTGACAGCTGATCGCCTGCCGACTGGCACGCTCGCCGGCGATGAAGCCGTGGCTATTGCCGTACACGCTCACGCCGTCCTGACTGGCCACCGTCGCACCTTCGGTCTGGACAATGCGCGGATCGTGGTCGAGCGCAGCCGCCTCCAGAGCGAGCGCCATCTCGAGCGCGCCATTCGCGCTCAGCCCCCAGGGATGAAACAGCGACAGATCGGGCCAGCCATCGGCCATCTGCTCGGCGTCGGCAAGCCCGGCAAAGGCATCGGCCTCGGTAAAACGAGCGACCGTGAGTGCCTGTGTGAGCGCGGCCTGCAGCCCGTCGGGCGTGAGATCGGTGGTCGAGGCGCTGCCGCTACGCTTGTCGCAATACACCGTAATGCTGGCGTTGCGATCGCCTTCGTGTTCGATCGACTCGCGCTGGCGGGCCCGCGCGCTCACGGACAGCGCGCGCGAGGCCGATAGCGCAACTTCGGCCTCGTCCGCACCGCCCGATTTCGCCTGCGCCAGCAGTTCGCCGGCGCGATCCTTGAGCCAGTCCAGCTCGGGCAGACTGCGATCGTCGGCGGCCGATGTGGTTTCGATATCCTGGCGCTTGGCCATGCAGGCGTCTCTTTGACGAGAAAGTATGGCGCGAACACTAGCGCCGCGGGCTTGGCACACGCAACGTATGGCAGCGGTCACGGTATGCTAGGCGCCATGTCACGACCTGCTGTCGCTGGCCCCGACGCCGGCCGCGCTCAAAATCCACGCCGCGGGCTGTTCATCCGGCCCCGCTCGATCACGGGCCTGCTGCTGACCAGCTTCGGCCTGGTCGCGCTGCCGTTGATCGTGGCCATCGTGTTCGGCGTGCTGTACGTGGATCGGCTTACCGACCAGAGCGAACGCCTCGTGCTGCAGGGCGTGGAGGTCACCCGCTACAGCAAGCGGCTGAGCACCCTGCTGATCGGCATGGAACGCAGCGCCCGTCAGTACGGCGTGCTCGAAAGCGAGGAGCTGATCGACCGCTTCGAACGCCAGACCCGGGAGTTCGACGCGATGCTCGATGCGCTCGGCGGGCTGCAGCTCGACACGCTGCCCGACTGGAACCTCGACGCCCTGCGCCGTGAGGCGCGCACGCTGTCCCGGCAGCTTGCGTCGGCGCAGCCGGGAGAGGTCGGCGGGCTGATCGGCGAGATCGGCAAGATGCAGCGCGAAACCGATCTGATCACCGACCAGGGCAACCTGTTCATCGACCGCGAACTCGCCCGCCTGCAGGCCACCGCCGCCGACGCGCGCACCTTTCTGCTGCTGTGCGTTTTCGCGCTCATTCCGGGCGTACTGGCGCTGACCGCCTTCTTCGTGGCCGTCATATCGCGCCCGTTGCGCCAGATCTCGGGCGCGGTCACCCGGCTGGGCGATGGCGACTTCTCGCAGCAGATCCGGGTGTTCGCGCCAACCGCCGAACTCGACGCGCTCGGGGCGCGCCTCGACTGGATGCGCCGGCGCCTGGCGACCCTGGAAAACGAAAAGCAGCAGTTCATCCGCCACATGTCGCACGAGCTCAAGACGCCGCTGGCGAGCATCCGCGAGGGCGCGGAACTGTTGCGCGATGGCACGGTCGGGGAACTCACGAGCGCACAGGCGGATGTCGCGGAAATACTGCAGCAGAACAGCCTCGAGCTGGCCAAGCTCATCGACAACCTGCTCGACTTTGCAGCCTGGCAGCAACAACACGCTAAACTCGAATATGAGCGCTTCGATCTGAACGCGCTTTTCGAGGCGATCGTGGCCCGGCAGCGGCTCACGATCGAGGGGAAGAAGCTCGACGTCACGACGCCGGGCCAGCCGATACACGTCACGGCCGACCGGGACCGTATGCATCTGATCATCGACAATCTGCTCGCGAACGCGGTGAAGTTCGCGCCGGCGGGTTCCACCGTCGCGCTCGAAGCCGGGCGCCTGGCGCAGGCCACGCTCGTGCGTGTCTGCGACCAGGGCCCCGGCGTGCCCGTGGCCGAGCGCGCAGCGATATTCGACGCCTTCTACCAGAGCGCCACCACCCAGGCGAGCGCCCAGGGCGCGCTGCGCGGCACGGGCATTGGGTTGTCGGTGGTGCGCGAATGCGTCCAGGCCCACGGCGGCCGTATCGACGTCGACGACGCGCCGGGCGGCGGCGCGCAATTCAGCGTCGAGATACCGGATCGTCATGCGCTTTGATCACCCGACACGCCTGAGCCTGGCCCTGGCCGTCGCGCTCGCGGGCACGATCGCTGCGGGCTGCGCGAACTCGCCCCGGCACGCGAAGGCCGCTCAGGCCGACCGGATCGAGTCCTCGCCCGCGGCCTCGATCACGCCGGCGCGCGATCCGGTGCTCGACCTGCTCGAGTACGCCGCACGCCTGGACGACGCCACGCCGGAGGCCCGCGCCGAGGCAGTCGGCCAGGCCCGTGCGCAGGCCAGCGCCTCACCGGGCGCATTGAGCTATGCCCGCCTGGCCCTGGCTTTTGGCACCCCGGGCCAGCGCCGCTACACGCCGGACGAAGCCGCACGCTATGCGCAGCGCGCGCTCGACGCCGACGACGCGCAGTGGAGCCCGGCAGCGCGCCAGTATCTGAGTGAGTTCGCGCGTCTGTATACCGAGCTCACGCGCCATCCCGATACGCCTGCGACGCCGCAGATCGCCCGCCGCGACACACCGTCGGCCACGCAACGCGCGGCCCGCCCGGCCGGCGGCGAAACCGAACGCGTGCGCGCACTCGAGAGAGAGCTCGACGAAGCCCATCGCAAACTGCGCGAGCTGGCGGATATCGAGGATCGGCTCAGCGAATCCGGCTCCTGACCGCCATGGCGCGCCAAGGCAAGATTCTGCTCGTCGATGATGACCCGAGCCTCAGACGATTGCTCGCCCTGCGCCTGGAGGGCGCCGGCCACGAGGTCGAGTCGGCCGAGAGCGGTGCGGCGGCGCTGCGCGCGCTGGACAGCTACGACGCGGAATGCGTGATCACCGATCTGCGCATGGACGGCATGGACGGCATCGACCTGCTGCAACGACTGAGCCACGAGCGTCCTACCCTGCCCGTGATCCTGCTTACCGCCCACGGCACGATTCCCGAAGCGGTCACCGCCACGCAGCGTGGCGCGCTGGATTTTCTCTCCAAGCCGGTCGACAAGGACGTGTTGCTCGCACGGGTGGATCAGGCTCTCGAACAGGCCGGCGTGGCCGGAGGCGACTGGCGCGAAGTCTGGCGCTCGCGCATCGTCACCCGTTCGCCGCTCATGCACCGCCTGCTCGAAGAAGCGCGGCTGGTGGCGGAGACCGAAACCAGCGTGCTGATCACCGGCGAGTCCGGCACCGGCAAGGAAGTGCTGGCCCGCGCACTACACGACGCGAGCCCGCGCGCAGGCCATGCATTCGTGGCCATCAACTGCGGCGCCATGCCCGAGCAGCTGCTCGAATCCGAGCTGTTCGGCCACGAGAAAGGTGCGTTCACCGATGCCAAGCAGGCGCAACAGGGCCTGTTTCGCAGCGCCGAGGGCGGTACCGTATTTCTCGACGAAATCGGCGACATGCCACTCGCACTGCAGGTGAAACTGCTGCGTGTGCTTCAGGAACGCGAAGTCCGGCCCGTGGGTTCGCAACGCTCGCTGCCGGTGAACGTGCGGGTCATATCGGCCACCCATCGCAACCTCTCGCAGGCCATCGACGCACAACAGTTTCGCGAGGATCTGTATTACCGCCTCGCCGTGGTCACGCTCGCCCTGCCCAGCCTGCGCGAACGCCCGGAAGACATCGCCCCGCTGGCACGTCATTTTCTGGACGGCATCGCACGGCGCAGCAGCCGCAGGGCACGCGTCTATTCGCCGGATGCCATGGAACGGCTGTGCCAGCATCACTGGCCCGGCAATATCCGCCAGCTGTCCAACGTGGTCGAGCAGAACGTCGCGCTCACGCGGGGACACGTCATTTCTCCGCAGGCGGTCGACAAGGCACTGGCGGGCCACGGCGACCGGCCGGGCACCAAGACCCCGACGCTGCAACCGCTGGCCGAGGCACGCGATGCTTTCGTGCGTGACTACCTGATTCAGCTGCTGCGCATATCGGAAGGCAACGTCGCCCGCAGCGCACGCCTGGCCAAGCGCAACCGAACCGAGTTCTACAAGCTGCTCAACCGGCACGAGATCGACCCCGCCGACTACAAGCACTGACGCCCCGCCGCGTTGCCGTTTGGCGACACCGACAAGACGGCGCCCTCGCTTTTATGTCGCCAATCGGCGACATTTTTTATTTATATATTTCAGCGTCTTGCGTGATATACCCCGGATTCGTCGCCTGACGGCAACGCATTTTTGCCGTATTTCGGCACCCTGTGGCCCACACCCTTTCCCGGGAGGCGCAGGCGTCACCTAAGACACTGTAATAAAAAGGATTTTATATTCTGGCACGGGGGTTGCTCTAGCCCCACTCAGATATGAAACGAATTGCAGTCGATTCATGAAAAGACGTTACGCAGTGGTCGCCGGCATGGCATTCGCGATTCCCTTCGGAACCGCACTGTCGACAAGCCAGGCGTTCGCCGCAGAGACCGCCGCTGCTTCCTGGGCCACGATGGATGCAGACGCCGATGGCGCGCTTTCGCCCGAAGAAGTCATGGGCACGCCATGGGAAGCCACGTTCGACGACATGGATTCGGACGGCGACGGCAAGGTCACGAAAGAAGAGTTTCAGGCCTACATAGAAGACATGAAGGCGTCGCAGGACAGCGACAAGGAATAGGAGTTTTTTCGCAGCCGTTGCTGCACACAAGTTTTCGCCTGGTCGGGCCGGCGTCTCCCGGTCCCCCCCTCGTGCCTCGACGTGGTTCGGCCCAGCTTTGGCGAAATTAAAAAAAACGCTCATTCACTGGATGAGCGGCCCAGTTTTCGCTTGGTCGGGCCGGCGTCTCCCGGTCCCCCCTCGTGCCTCGACGTGGTTCGGTCCGGCCAAAGCGAAATTTACAACGGCTCGGAGTCATCGTGGCTCCGGCCAATACTTTCGCTTGGGTCGGGCCGGCGTCTCCCGGTCCCCCCTCGTGCCTCGACGTGGTCCGGCTCGGCCTTGGCGAAACTCTCCCGCTCCCTGGGGAGAATAAAAAAACCGCTTCGGCGGTTTTTTTATGTCTGCTGTGCCAGCGCGGCGAGCAGCTTGCCGTGGATGCCGCCGAACCCGCCGTTACTCATCACCACAACGGTGTCACCTGGCTTTGCCGCGGCGGCGACATCGGCGACCAGTTCCTCGAGATCCGAGCGGCGTGTCAGGCCTTCGCCCAGGTTCTCGAATACCGCCGCTGCGTCCCAGTCAAGATCCGCGTCATAGACGAACACGTGATCCGCATCGGCAAAGCTCGCGGCGAGCGTTTTCGCATGCACGCCGCGGCGCATGGTGTTCGAGCGCGGCTCGAACACGGCGAGGATGCGACCGCCGTGGTGGCCCGCACGCAGGCCGGCGAGCGTGGTGCGAATGGCGGTGGGGTGATGGGCGAAATCGTCGAAAAGCCGGATGTCGTTGGGTGTTCCGCGCAGTTCCATGCGCCGTTTGACACCGCGAAATACCGACAGCGCCTCGATCGCCACAGTCGGCGTCACGCCAACATGGCGAGCGGCGGCGATCGTGGCCAGCGCATTGGCGGCGTTGTGTTCGCCGGTCAGGGCCCACTCGAGTTCACCCACGCGCTCGCCTTGGTGACGAATCGCCAGACGCGTGCCGTCGACCGCGAGCGGCTCGGCATGCCAGCCCTGGGCACTCGCGCCGTCGAACGCCACGGTCGGCGTCCAGCAGCCGCGAGCGAGCACGTCGTCGAGTTCCGCGTCGGCGCCGTTGTGCACGATCTGCCCGGCGGCCGGCACGGTACGAACCAGATGATGGAACTGGCGCTTGATCGCCTCGAGATCGTCGAATATATCGGCGTGGTCGAACTCGAGATTGTTGAGAATCAACGTACGCGGACGGTAGTGCACGAACTTCGAGCGCTTGTCGAAGAAGGCGGTGTCGTATTCATCGGCCTCGACGACGAAGAAGTCGCTCTGGCCCATCGCGGCTGACTGACCGAGATCGGCGGCGATCCCGCCGATCAGATAGCCCGGCGCCATGCCCGCATACTGCAGCACGTGGGCGAGCATGCTCGAGGTGGTCGTCTTGCCGTGCGTGCCCGCGACGGCCAGTACCCAGCGGCCGTCGAGCACGTTCTCGGCCAGCCACTGCGGACCGGAGACATAGCGCAGACCGGCGTCGAGGGCGTATTCGACGGCCGGATTACCGCGCGTCATCGCGTTGCCGATGATCACCTGATCCGGCGCCGGCTTGAGATGTGCGGCGTCGTAGCCGTCCATGACATCGATGCCGGCATCGGCCAGCTGTGTACTCATGGGCGGATACAGACCGGCGTCGGAACCGGTCACGGTATGCCCGGCAGCCCGCGCCAACAGCGCCACCCCGGCCATGAACGTGCCGCCGATTCCCAGAATATGGACGTGCATCAGCCCAGCACCGAGAAAACGACCAGAAGCAGCACTTCGAAGGCCATTGCGGCCCCCACGCCGAGCCACAAACTGCCGTCCAGGGCGTTGCGATAGACATGGCTGTAGATCGCCAGCCCCCAGATCCCGAGCGCGACATAGGCCAGGGTCACGAAGCTGGGCGGCATGGGGACGCTCTGCGGGTCGCTCGCTTCGGCAATCGCGTTGAGATACGGCGCCATCACATGGGTCGGCGCCAGCATGATCAGCGTCAACACTGCGCCGGAGGCGAACAGGGCAATCGCGGTCTGGTTGTAGCGATTGGGCAACTTGCGGATACGCAACAGGGTGCGCACGTAGAGGGCGAGCAGCCCGGTGGCGAGCACGGCCTGCAGTACCGCGGGCCCGGCAGGCATGATCAGCCCGACCTGCAGAAACAGCAGGATACAATAGGCTGCAGCACTGCCGAACAGCGTCGTCGAATCCCCGGGCATATCCTGGGGGCCGAGACGCAGCAGCATCAGTTCGATCACCCGGCGCGCAAAAACCATGGACGACGCATCCTTATGAAAGCGAAGCTTATTAGAGCAGACGGCATGATACCGAAGCCGCCCGAGCACGTCGCCACGATCACCGACGCCGCGACCCTGGCCACCTTCTGCGAGCGCATGCGTGCGCGCGACTGGATCGTCGTCGATACGGAGTTTCTGCGTGAATCCACCTATTACCCGAAGCTGTGCCTGGTCCAGATCGCGGACGCCGAGGAAGTCGGGCTCGTCGACGTACTCGTCATCGACGATCTGACCCCGCTGGCCGATCTGCTCGGCGATCCGGCGGTACTCAAGGTGTTTCATTCCGCCGAACAGGATCTCGAGGTGCTCTATCAGCGCTTCGGCACGCTGCCGGCGCCCCTGTTCGATACCCAGGTCGCCGCACCGCTGATCGGCCTCGACGACCAGATGGGCTACGCCCGCCTGATCAAGGCGCTGCTCGACGTCGACCTGGCCAAGACCCATACACGCACCGACTGGAGCAAACGCCCCCTGCCCGCGGGCGCGCTCGACTACGCGGCGGACGACGTGCGGTATCTCGCGCTGGCCTACCACATGATCGGCGAAAAGCTCGTCGAACAGGCACGCGAGGACTGGCTCGCCGCGGATTTCGAACGCATGGTCGAGCCGGCGCGTTTCGAAGTGGACACGGCCCAGGCCTGGCGACGCATCAAGAGCTGGCACAAGCTCGGCGCCGCCCAGCAGCAGGCACTCGGCGCGATCACCGACTGGCGCGAACGCGAAGCCATGGCCGCCGATCGCCCACGCCGCTGGATTCTGCCCGACGATGCTGTGATGGAGATCGCTCGACGCCGCCCGCAGGATGTCGACGGCCTGACCGCGATCCGCGCGCTACCCGGCAAGACGGCGAGCCGGCATGGCGACGCCCTGCTCGCCTGTGTACAGGCAGCTGCCGCGCACACGCCGACACCATTGGCACCCCAACCGGAACCGCCGAGCAACGCGGAGAAACGGCGTATCAAGGCCGGCATGGATACGCTCAATCGCTGCGCAGAAGACACCGGCATCGCCGCCTCCGCGCTGGCCAGCCGCAAGGAAATCGCCGCCATGGTCGACGGCGAGCGCGACGTTCGCCTGCTTTCGGGCTGGCGCGCCGAGGTTGCGGGCACGGCCGTGCTCGAAGCCATAAAAAACGCCGAAGCCGCGGACGGCTTCGGCGTATCGGACAACTGACGCGTGCGGCGCCGCGTCGGCGCCCTGACTGCGCTTAGCCCGCCGGCAGCGCGGCCTTGATTCGGGCATAGATGTCGTCGATCTCGCCGACGCCGGCCACTGCCGTCAACAGCCCCTTGTCCTCGTAGAATTTCACCAGCGGCTGGGTCTGTTCCTGATAGACCTTGAGACGATTGCGGATGGTCTCTTCGTTGTCGTCCGAGCGACCGCGCGCCATCAGGCGCTGCACGATCTCCTCGTTATCGACCTTGATATGCACCACGCCCTGCAGCGGGCGATTCATGTCGTCGAGCAGACCGTCGAGCGCCTTGGCCTGATCGAGGCTGCGCGGGAAGCCGTCGAGAATGAACCCGTTCTCGGTATCGTCCTGCTTGAGACGCTCGCGAATCATGCCGACCACGATATCGTCGGACACCAGTTCACCGGCATCCATCGCGGCCTTGGCCTTCTGGCCGAGTTCGGTCTGATTGGCCACCGCGCTGCGCAGCAGGTCGCCAGTCGAAATCTGCGGTACGCCGAATTCGGCCACCAGCTTCTCACTCTGCGTTCCCTTGCCCGAGCCGGGCGCACCCAGCAGCACGATTTTCAGCATGATCTCTCCGCGAACGGCTAATGACGTTATTGAAATCGGGATATTCGGCATCGATGCGCGCAGGCCGCCACCGGGCGCGCGCAAGCGAACGCTCGACGTTAATGATTCCCATAAGGCAAGTCAATTTTCGAGACCCGTCCGTCTAACGTATCCTTTGCGTCCATCTGATCAGCCCAGGATGAACCCATGACCGTGAAGAATGCCTTTTATGCCCAGAGCGGCGGCGTAACCGCCGTCATCAACGCGTCGGCCGCCGGCGTGATCGAAGCCGCGCGCGAGCACGGCGACAAGATCGGCAAGGTCTACGCAGGGCGGGATGGCATCGTCGGGGCACTCACCGAAGACCTGATCGACACATCGGCCGAGTCCGCAGGCGCCATCGCCGCGCTCAAGCACACGCCGGCCGGGGCCTTCGGCAGCGCCCGCTACAAGCTCAAGGGCCTGGAGGACAACCGCGAACAGTACGAGCGCCTGATCGAGGTCTTCAAGGCGCACAACATCGGCTACTTCTTCTACAACGGCGGCGGCGACTCGGCCGACACCTGCCTGAAGATCAGCCAGCTGTCGGAGAAGATGGGCTATCCGATCCAGGCGATCCATGTGCCCAAGACCATGGACAACGACCTGCCGCATACCGACTGCTCGCCGGGCTTCGGCAGCGTGGCCAAGTACACGGCCGTGTCCATCCGCGAGGCCGGCTTCGACCTGGCCAGCATGTGCAAGACCTCGACCAAGGTCTTCATCCTCGAAGTCATGGGCCGGCATGCCGGCTGGACGGCTGCCGCCGGCGGGCTGGCCAGCGAGGCTGAGGGCCAGGATCCGCACGTGCTGCTGTTCCCGGAAATCGCCTTCGACGAGGAGAAATTCCTCGCCAAGGTCGACGAGACCGTCAAACGCCACGGCTACTGCACGATCGTCTCCTCTGAAGGCGTGCGTAACGCCGACGGCGAGTTCCTGTCCGATGCGGGCAGCACCGATGCCTTTGGCCACAAGCAGCTCGGCGGCATGGCACCGACGCTGGCCGAGCTGATCAAGAACAAGCTCGGCTACAAGTATCACTACGCGATCGCCGACTATCTCATGCGCGCCGCACGGCATATCGCGTCCCAGACCGATGTCGAGCAGGCCTATGCGGTCGGCCGGGCGGCGGTGGAATATGCGGTAGCCGGCAAGTCCGGGATCATGGTCTCGATCGTGCGCGAATCCGACGAACCCTATGAATGGTCGATCGGCGAAGCACCGCTGGACGAGGTCGCCAACGTCGAGAAGATGATGCCGCGCGAGTTCATCAGCGAGGACGGCTTCCATATCACCGATGCCGCACGCCGCTATCTCAAGCCGCTGATTGCGGGCGAATCCTATCCGCCCTATGCCGACGGCCTGCCGCAGTACGCACGCCTGAAGAACGTGGCCGTGGAAAAGAAACTGGCGGACGGTTTCGAGGTCTAGCGACCGACGCTGCCAGGCACGGACGCGGGCGTCGTGCCTGTTCGGTTACACTGGCGGCCCTCGATTTAAGCTCAACTCACCATTACAGGGGTTTCGCAATGGGTTATGAAGCACTCACCCCGGGCAAGAATCCGCCCGATGAAATCAACGTCATCATCGAGATCGTGGAAGGCTCGAGCTCGGTGAAGTACGAGGTCGACAAGGACACCAACTGCCTGATGGTCGACCGCTTCATGAACGTGGCCATGCACTATCCGGCCAACTACGGCTTCGTACCGAAGACCCTGTATGACGACGGCGACCCGGTCGACGTGCTGGTGCTCACCCCCGAGCCGATCGTGCCGGGTGCGGTGATCAAGTGCCGCCCGGTGGCGGTGCTGGGCACCGAGGACGAGTCCGGCCTGGACGCCAAGATCCTGTGCGTACCCACCGACAAGATCAGCACCGACTACTACAAGGACGTGCAGGACCTCGACGACATCGACGATCGGCTGAAGAACAAGATCCACCACTTCTTCGAACACTACAAGGACGAAGAGAAAGGCAAGTGGGTCAAGATCACCGGCTGGGAAGGCGTCGAAAAAGCCAAGGCCGAGATCACCAAGTCGATCGAGGCCTACAACAAGGGCTGATCCAACCGCGATCACTGCGCCGGCCAGCCGGCGCAGACAAGAAAAAGCCCCCGACCGGCATGCCGGCGGGGGCTTTTTCGTGGCTCGATCCGGCGAGCCTAGAAGATCACCTGGGCACGGGCGCTGATGGTGTTGCCATCATCCGAGCCGGTGAACTCGCGATCGGTCGGATCACCCGCGATCGGCACGCGGTTGTTGGTGTTCCAGTTGATCCAGTTGAGCATGAAGCGGGTGTAGTTGTTGAGATACCAGCTCACGCCCAACGTGGTGCCATGGCCGGTGCCGCCGGCGAAGGTGGCGTTGTTGTCGTAGTCCAGCGCGTCGTAGCGGGCCATGACCTGCCAGGCACCCCAGCCGCCGTCGGTGACGGGGTTGGCGATATCCGGCGCGCTCCAGGTGCCGTTCTTGGTCGAGTAACCGAACTGTTCGCCGGTCAGCGAGTAGCCGATCTGGGCCGAGTAGGCATCGTAGTCGGTGTCGTCGCCGGCCCGGGTATCGATGGTGCGCCGACCGTATTCGGCGCCGGCCGCGACCGGACCGGCCAGGCCGGCGAGTTCGACGCCATAGCCGGTGCTGGTTTCCGGCTCGTCGATGGTGTCGGAGTAGACGCGGACGTTGTCGTTGAAGTGCGAGGCGAAGCGTTCGCTATCGGTCAGCGAGTCGATGTTGTCGCGCGCGAAGTCCTCGTAGAAGCCCCAGGCGCCGACGTGCATCATGGCGTTGTCGGTCGCGATCGGGTTGAAATGGGCGCGCGAGATCAGCGTGGTGTTGTCCGACTCGTTGTTGTCGTCGCCCAGCTGGCCCTTGCTCACACCCGCCGACAGATGCCAGTTGTTCTTGCCGTAGAACGCACTGGTCACACCGAGGTTGTAGTAACCGGATTCCGGGATGATCGCGTTGGCGACCGGGTTGCGCTCGAGAAACCAGATGTACTTCGACGAAGTCGCCCCCTCGAGGCTGCGATCGGCGAACTTGTTACCCACATAGACCACGCCCTGGCCGAGCGCGAAGTCTTTCTTGGTAGCGATGTAGGCATCGCGTACGCCGACGTTCTCCTCGGCAAAGTCGAACTCGACCTTGTAGAGAATCGGCTCCATGAGCTGACCCTGAAAGCCGATACGCAGTCGCCGGAACTCGCTGCCGTCGATCTCGCGATCCGCAAAACGCGACCCGTCGGTCGTGGAATAGTCGTACTGCAGACGACCGAGCGGCTGGAAGGTAAACTCGCCGTCGCGGCTGGAGAATTTCGGCGAGCCGCTTTTCCAGTCGACCTGGACGCTGTTCTGCTTCAGCGTGTCGATCTGCTTTTGCATGCTCGCCATCGAGCCGGCCGCAGTCTGTGCGCCGGTCGCGCCCGGCCCGGATTGCGGCTGCTGGCGACTGTCGACGACGCTGCGGCTGCTGTCGGCTGCCGCGCCGCTGGATTCCGGTGCCATGCCGGCGCTGCCCGAAGCCGCGGCCCCGTCGGTCTCGAGCGCCTGAATACGGCTTTCGAGACGTTCGATCTGGGCGGCCTGGCGCCGGACCAGATCGGCAAGTTCGTCATTGCTGGTCTGGGCGATCGCGGTGGTCGGCACGTAGACGGCAGCACTGGCGACGACGGCCGTCATCACGCGTGCGCGCCATGCATTAGATTTATTCATGATGCTCCCCTGAACGGTGTGTAGCCCCACGCTACGCCGCCATACTACAAAAAATACATAATGCAGTCTCGGGATTTGACTTAACCTTCAGTCGAATACGATTACTTTCTCAAGCACGACCGAAAACAGGCACCGAAATCGCGCAGGCGACCCGCCGCCGCCGGCCCCCGGCTGGCGCTAGCGCTCGGTCAGGCGCGGCAAAAGTTCGTGAAGGTTGCAGGGGCGCGTGCGCGCGTCGATCTGCGCGGCGATGAGCTTGTCCCAACCGTCCGCACAGGCCCCCGAGGAGCCGGGCAGGCAGAACACGAACGTTGCCTTCGAGACCCCGGCCAACGCGCGCGACTGCAGCGTCGACGTGCCGATCGATTCGTAGGACAGCATGCGAAACATCTCGCCGAAGCCGTCGATACGCCGATCGAAGAGCACCTCGACGGCCTGCGGGGTGACGTCCCGGCCGGTCAGGCCCGTGCCGCCGGTGGTTATGACGACATCGGGCCTGTCGTCGGCGATCCAGCGGGCCACGCGGGCGCGAATCTCGTGCACGTCGTCGGCGCAGATCGTTTTTTCGTGCAGCACATGGCCGGCGGCTTCCAAGCGATCCACGAGCACCCGGCCCGACTTGTCGTCGGCTTCGGTACGCGTGTCGGATACCGTGAGTATCGCGATATGCAGGGCCGTGAAAGCATCGCTCATGACATGTGATCGGTGGGCATTCGAAGGCCGTCAAGATGCCACAAACCGAGGTGTTCGCGTGCCGGGCCGCGATCCAGGGCCGTGCATGTATTCGCGATTACTGAAATGATGCCATCGACTGATGTCAGCATTACCCGACCGCCTGGCGGCCGGCACCACAAAACGAATGATCGCCGTATCGCTGCCGGCGACTGCGCGAAGGAGAAACCGTGAGCTATTCCTCTGTCTTCCGTTCCGATCTGTTCGCCAACCGCCATGTCATCGTCACCGGCGGCGGCAGCGGGATCGGCCGCTGCACCGCCCACGAGCTGGCCGCGCTCGGCGCGCGGGTGGCGCTGATCGGCCGGACCGAATCCAAGCTCGCTCGCGTGGCAGAGGAAATCGCCGAGGCCGGCGGCCCGGCGGCAAGCACGCACGGTTGCGATATTCGCGATGAACAGGCCGTGGCCGCGACCGTCGCGGCGGTGCTGGCCGAACACGGGCGTATCGACGGCCTGGTGAACAACGCCGGCGGCCAGTTTCATGCGCCGCTCAAGCAGATCTCACAGAAAGGCTTCGACACAGTGGTGCGCAACAACCTCACCGGCGGCTTCCTCATGGCGCGCGAATGCTTCACCCAATGGATGGAGCACAACGGCGGCTCGGTCGTGAACATCATCGCCGACATGTGGTGCTCCATGCCGGGCATGGGCCACTCCGGCGCGGCGCGGGCCGGCATGCTCAGCCTGACCGAAACCGCGGCCGTCGAATGGCAGTACGCGGGCGTGCGCGTGAACGCGGTCGCACCGGGCTGGATCGCCTCGTCCGGCATGGATACCTACCCCGACGAGATCAAGCCGATGCTGCGCGCGTTGCCGCAGTTCGTGCCGCTCAAGCGCTGGGGCACGGAGTCCGAAGTCTCCGCCGCGATCGTGTTTCTGCTCTCGGAAGCCGCCGGGTTCATCTCGGGCAGCTGTATTCGGGTCGATGGCGCAGTGCCCAACGCACGCGCCAACTGGCCGATGGCCGATCACGACAAGGCGCCGGCCTACAACGGCTTCCACCTGGCCGAAACACCGCGCCTGCTGCGCGACGAATAGACCCTATCCGTCGCCCTATGTCCGCAAACAAGGCGTCGGCCGCACCGGACTTGAAGAACCCATTGACGATCCGTCTTGCCCGGTTCAAACCGGCGTTCATTCCTAGCAGTGCGCAAATCAACGCAAAGGCCGCAAATACCGGGAAGGCAAGGTCTGGTGTCGCGGGCGGTCGACAGGCACCGGCGCGCACTCACGCGCCGATGGTGCGTCCCTATTATTTGCGCTGATTCGCATTCATTTGCGCACGATCCTGTCTCCCAAAAGTCGACGAATTCGCGAGAAAAACGAAAACGAGGTCGCGCCATGCACGAAACCCATCCCGCCTACACCGAAGCCCACGCGCTCTATCGCGACACGCTGCGCCACTGGGTCGCCGACGAGATCGCGCCCCACGTCGACGCATGGGACGAAGCCGGCACCTTCCCGCGCGAATTCTACAAGCGGGCCGCCGAGATCGGCCTGCTCGGCCTGGGCTTTCCGGACGCATACGGCGGCATCGAGGCCGATCGTTTCTTCATCATCATCGGCGCCCAGGAACTGGCCCGCGCCGGCGCGGGTGGCCTTTCCGCCAGCCTGCTCAGCCATACGATCGGCGCCCCGCCTATCGTCAAGGGCGGCTCGAACGCGCTCAAACAAGCCGTTTTGCCCGCCATCCTCGCCGGCGAAAAGATCAGCGCGCTGGCCATTACCGAACCCGGCGGCGGCTCCGACGTGGCCAATCTGAAGACCACTGCCGTGCGCGACGGCGACGAATACATCCTCAACGGCTCGAAGACCTTCATCACCTCCGGCATGCGCGCGGACTATGTAACCGTCGCCGTGCGTACCGGCGGGCCGGGCCGCGCCGGCGTATCGCTGCTGCTCGTGCCCACGGACACGCCCGGCTTCTCGCGCACGCCGCTGGATCGCAAGATGGGCTGGTGGTGTTCGGATACCGCCACGCTCTACTTCGACGACTGCCGCGTGCCCGCCGCCAACCTGCTCGGCGTCGAGAACGAAGGCTTTCGCCTGATCATGGACAATTTCAACAGCGAACGGCTGTGGCTGGCCGCCGGCTGCAACGGCTTCGCCCAGGTCTGTCTCGACGAGGCCACCGCCTACGCTCGCGAACGCCATACCTTCGGCACGCCCCTGATCGGCCACCAGGCCATACGCCACAAGCTCGCCGACATGGCCCAGCGCATCCGCGCCACCCAGGCCTATCTGGAACAGGTCGCCTGGCAGATCGATAACGGCGGCAATCCGATCGCCGACGTCTGCCTGCTCAAGAACCAGGCCACGCAGACCATGGAATTCTGCGCCCGCGAAGGCGTGCAGATCTTCGGCGGCGCCGGCTACCTGCGCGGCGCCAAGGTCGAACGCATCTATCGCGAGGTGCGCGTCAACGCCATCGGCGGCGGCGCCGAGGAGATCATGCGCGATCTGGCTGTGCGCCAGATGGGGTTGTAGCCGCGAAATTCGACTAGACGGCCGAACCCGCCGATGATTCGTGGCTCGATGCCGCTTCGCGACGCGCCTTGGCCGCGTCCTCGTCGAGGTCTTCATCGATGAGGCCCAGCTTGCGCGCGCGGCGCTCCCATTGCTCGCGGGCCATCACACGCATGTCCTCGACCTTGTCGCCCTCGTCCATGATTTCCATGCCGAGCATGGTTTCGACGATGTCTTCCATCGTCGCCACGCCGACGATACCGCCGTACTCGTCGACCACCACGGAAAGCTGCTGCTGACGTTCGAGCAGGTTGCGGAACAGGCCGTAGAGCGACAGCGATTCGGGCACCACGAGCACATCACGCTGGATCGCCGACAGCAGTGTGCCGTGGCGGTCGCGCGCGATTTCGCTGAGCACGTCCGACAGCAGCACGAAGCCGGTGATTTCGGTGTGATCCTCGGAAAACACCGGCAGACGCGAAATGCGCCGCGTGCCCAGTGTTTCGAAGACCCGGGTCACGGTCTGGTCCTGCGTGAACGCCATCATCACAACGCGCGGGGTGAGCACGTCTTTCACACGCAGCGACTGAAAATGCAGCAGGTTGCGCAGAATACGCGATTCCTCGATATCGAAGACGCCATCGGCTTCGCCCTGGTCCGCCATGGCCTGAAATTCGTCGCGCGAAAAGGTCGGCCCCGAATGTTTGGGCGTGAGCAGGTTGGTGATCACCATCGACAACGCGACCAGCGGATACATCGCTGTCGTCATCCACTGCAGTACCAGCGCCGCGCTTGGCGCGAGCTGTTTCCAGTACGTCGCGCCCAGGGTCTTGGGGATGATCTCGGAGAGCACGAGAATCAGCAGCGTGAGCACCACCGAAGTGGCGGTGAGATAGCCGTTGCCGAATACCGCCTGCGACTGCGCACCGACACCGGCCGCGCCGATCGTGTGGGCAATGGTGTTCAGGCTCAGCAGCGCGGACAGCGGCCTGTCGATATCGGCCTTAAGCCGGTCGATACGCGCACCCACGCGCCCGCCCTGCTTCTGCATGAGCGCGATATAAGACGGCGTGATCGAAAGCAGCACGGCTTCCAACACCGAGCAGAGAAAGGACACGCCGAGGGCGAGAAACAGGTAGAGAAGAAGTAGCGCCATTTGAGTTGTCGTGCACGTACGCCTCGCCGGCGCACGCGTGAATTTCTGGTGAAAAACCCTGCCCGTGCGACAGACGGTCACCGGTTTGGTTCGAAACGCCGCGCTATCGTTGCTGCGCCGCGACGCGTATCATGACGAATTCGGTCGGTCGTCCGCGGATTCAATCGCGGCCAGCGCCATCAGCCATCGCGCCCGACCACTGCAGCGCCACGGATTCGCCGACAGGGGCTGCGACCCACGCCATCATGCCATGCGGCGGCCGGTGTCCGTGTTCATGATGTGCCGCAGTTCAACGGAAACGAATCTCTATGCCCTTTGATCAACTCGGCCTGGCGCCGTCGCTTCTCGAAGCCGTGGCCGCCGCCGGTTACAGCGAACCCACGCCCATCCAGGCCAAGGCCATTCCGGCCGTACTCGATGGCCAGGACGTGCTTGCCGCCGCCCAGACCGGCACCGGCAAGACCGCTGCCTTCACCCTGCCTTTGCTGCATCGCCTGGGCGAGACCCAGCAGAAAAAACCGCGGGTGCTCGTGCTCGCGCCGACGCGCGAACTCGCCGCCCAGGTCAACGAATCCGTACGCACCTATGGCAAGGCCGGTTCGATTCGCTCCACCGTGATCTTCGGCGGCGTCGGCTATCAGCCGCAGATCGGCCAGTTCAAGAAAGGCGTGGATATCGTCGTGGCCACGCCCGGGCGTCTGCTCGATCTGCTCCAGGAAGGCCATGCCGACCTGTCGAATATCGAGACGCTGGTGCTCGACGAAGCCGATCGCATGCTCGACATGGGCTTCATCCACGATATCAAGCGCGTGCTCAAGTACGTGCCCGAAAAGCGCCAGACGCTGCTCTTCTCGGCGACCTTCTCGAAGGATATCCGCAAGCTCGCCTCGAACCTGCTCAACAAGCCGGTCGAGATCGACGTCGCGCCGCGCAACGCCACCGCCGATCGTATCGACCAGAAAGTGGTGATGGTGGAAAAACCGCGCAAGCGCGCAGTGCTCAGCCACCTGATCAAGGAAAACGGCTGGCATCAGGTACTGGTCTTCGCGCGCACCAAGCACGGCGCCAACCGCCTGTGCAAACAGCTCGACAGCGACGGTCTACCGGCTGCGGCCCTGCATGGCAACAAGAGCCAGAACGCCCGCACCAAGGCGCTCGACGGCTTCAAGGACGGCAAGATCCAAGTGCTGGTCGCTACCGATATCGCTGCCCGCGGTATCGATATCGAATCGCTACCGTACGTGGTGAACTTCGAACTGCCCAACGTTTCCGAAGACTATGTCCACCGCATCGGCCGCACCGGGCGTGCCGGCGAAGCCGGCGAAGCCGTATCGCTGGTCGGCCCGGACGAACGCAAGCTGCTCAAGGACATCGAGAAACTCACCGGCAAGCAGATCGAGCGCATGACCGTCGAGGGCGTGGACCTGCGTGCCGGCGAGAACGACGAGCCGGACGAGCGCCCAGCGCGGCGGCCGAACAACAAGGGCGGCCACGGCAACCGTCCGCCCAAGCGCGGTGGCGGCAACAACAACGCGCCCGGGCGCAACCAGCAGCGGCGTCGTAGCCGCGGCGGCAAGCGGGGAGGCAACCGCTCGGGCGGTGGCGGCGGCGGTCAGTCCTGATCGGCCCTGCCCGCTGAACCTGGAACGGCCCGCTTCGTGCGGGCCGTTTTCATTTCACCGCCTCATTTACAATAGCGCCCCATGATCGGTTTCAACCAAGTCACACTGCGCCGCGGTTCGCGCAAACTGCTCGAAAACGTCAACCTGCGCCTGCATGCCGGCCAGCGCGTCGGCATCGTCGGGCGTAACGGCACCGGCAAGTCGAGCCTGTTCGCCCTACTGCTCGGCGAGCTGTCGGCCGATGCCGGCGAGGTCGACCTGCCCGCGCGCCTGGATATCGCCACCGTCCGCCAGGAAACACCGGCCGGCGAACAGCCGGCGATCGATTTCGTGCTCGACGGCGATACCGAGCTGCGCGATATTCAGAACCGCCTCGCCCGCGCCGAGGAAGAAGCCGACGGCAACGCCATGGGCGAGCTGCATGCGCGCCTGGCCGAGATCGACGGCTATGCCGCGACCGCCCGCGCTGCCCGCCTGTTGCACGGTCTGGGTTTTTCGCCGGACACCCACAGCGCACCGATCGACGCATTTTCCGGCGGCTGGCGCATGCGACTGAACCTGGCCGCCGCGCTGATGCGCCGCTGCGACGTGCTGCTGCTCGACGAGCCCACCAACCATCTCGATATGGACGCGGTGTTCTGGCTGCAGGAATATCTCGCCAGCCACCCGGCCACGCTGCTGATCATCTCGCACGACCGGGATTTTCTCGACGCGATCACCCAGCAGACGCTGCATCTCGAGCACGGCAAGGCCAACCTCTACAGCGGCAATTATTCCGCCTTCGAGAAGATGCGTGCCGAGGCCAAGCTGCAGCAGCAGGCCGCGTTCGAGGCCCAGCAGAAGCGGGTCAACGAACTCCAGCAGTTCGTCGACCGCTTTCGTGCGAAGGCCACCAAGGCCCGCCAGGCCCAGAGCAAGCTCAAGCAGATCGAGCGCATGGAAACGGTCGAGGCCGCCCACTGGGATACGCCATTCTCGTTTCGTTTCTTGAAGCCCAACCGCCTGCCGGAAACGCTGGTGCGGGTGGATAACGCCGCGATCGGCTACGACGGCGAGCCATTGGTGGCCGGCATCAAGCTGCGGATCGTGCCGGGCGATCGCATCGCGATCCTCGGGCGCAACGGCGCCGGCAAGTCGACGGTCATGAAGATGCTCGCCGGTGAGCTGGGCGCGATGGCCGGCGAGATCCAGCACGACCGCTATATCAATATCGGCTATTTCGCCCAGCACCAGCTCGAACAGCTCGACGACGCGGCGAGCCCGGCCACCCACCTGCAACGCCAGGACCCGAAGGCCAGCGAGCAGCATATCCGCGACTTCCTCGGCGGCTTCGATTTCCACGGCGACAAGGCGCTGGAACCGATCGGCCCGTTCTCCGGCGGCGAAAAGGCAAGGCTGGCGCTGGCACTCGTCGTGCACGCCAAGCCCAACCTGCTGTTGCTCGACGAACCCACCAACCATCTCGATCTCGACATGCGTCACGCGCTGGAACTGGCCCTGCAGGCCTATGACGGCGCGGTGGTGCTGGTGGCCCATGACCGGCATCTCATCGATGCCACCTGCGAACAGCTCTGGCGGGTCGACGACGGGCATATGGCGCCTTTCGACGGCGACCTGGACGACTATGCCAAGTGGCTGACCAGCCAGCGCGCCAACACCGAAGGCGATACGCCAGTCGCCCCCGCGGCCAACAGCGCTGACAAGCCGAAGGACGCTGCCCAGAACCGCCGCGACGCCGCCGAACGCCGCGCTCGGGAAAAACCGTTACGCAACGCGATCAAGCAGGCCGAGCGGGAAATGGCCACGCTCGAGGAAAAACTCGCCAACGTGGAAAAAGAGCTGTCCAAGCCCAGCGTCTACGGCAACAAGACCGAGGTCGCGCGGCTGTCGCAGGAACAGGGCAAGCTGCGCAAGCAGCTCGATGCCGCCGAAGCGCAATGGATGGAGAACGCCGAGGCGCTGGAAGAAGCCCAGGCCGCCGCCTCCTGAGCCGGGCGCCGATCGCTATCGAAAAGAGCCGCCGATGAGCACCCCGACCTATTTCTGGCACGACTACGAAACCTTCGGCGCAGACCCACGGCGCGACAAGCCGGCCCAGTTCGCCGGTATTCGTACCGACATGGATTTCAATATCGTCGGCGAACCGGTGGTGCTCTACTGCCAGCCGCCGGTGGACATGCTCGGCCATCCCGAAGCCACGCTGATTACCGGCATCACGCCGCAAACGGCGCTGGAACGCGGCGTGCCCGAGCCCGAGTTCATCGAAACCATCGTCGCCGAGATGGCGGTGCCGAGCACCTGCAGCGTCGGCTACAACAGCCTGCAGTTCGACGATGAAGTCACCCGCCATACGCTCTGGCGCAATTTCTTCGACCCCTATGCCCGCGAGTGGCAGAACGGCTGCTCGCGCTGGGACATCATCAACATGGTGCGTCTGGCCTATGCCCTGCGCCCGGACGGTATCGAATGGCCGCAGCGCGAGGACGGCACGCCGAGCTTCAAGCTCGAACATCTGGCCAGTGCGAACAACCTCGCCCAGGAACGCGCCCACGACGCGCTATCCGACGTGCATGCCACTATCGGCCTCGCGAAGCTCATCCGCGACAAGCAGCCCAAACTGTTCGACTACGTGGTGAAAAACCGCGACAAGCACAGCGCACGCAAGCTGCTGGATATGGATACCCGCAAGCCGGCGCTGCATGTCTCGTCCAAGTTCCCGGCCGCCAACGGCTGCCTGTCGCCGGTAATGCCGATCGCGGCGCATCCCAGCAACCGCAACTGCGTGATCGTCTACGACCTGCGCGTCGACCCCGCGCCGCTGCTGGAACTGCCGCCAGACGAGATCTTCGAGCGCATCTTCACCCCCACCGCGGACCTGCCCGACGACATGCCGCGCGTCGCGCTCAAGGGCGTGCACCTGAACAAGTGCCCGGTGCTCGCGCCGTTCGAGATGATGCGCGAAGAAGAAGCCGCACGGCTGAACCTGGATATCAACCAGTGCCGGCGCAACTGGAAGGCGATCCACGATCAACTCTCCGAAGTCGAAGCCAAGGCCACCGCCGTGTTCGACGCCCACAGCTTCGAGCCCGACGGCGATGCCGAAGCCGCCCTGTACGACGGCTTCGTCTCCAACGACGACCGCAAGCTCGCCGACCAGGTGCGCCGCACCTCGGCCGCAGATCTCGCCGACGGCGCCATCGTGTTCAAGGACAACCGCCTCAACGAGCTGCTGTTTCGCTATCGCGCCCGCCATTTTCCGGACACGCTGGTCGACGCCGAACGCGACGACTGGAACAACTGGCTGTCCAAACGCCTGGAATTCGCCCCCGACGGCGGCCTGACTCTGGACGACTACGACGACGTCGTCGCCCAGCTCATGGAACGCGTGCAGGGCGAGCCGGACAAGCTTCAGCTACTGCTGGATCTCAAAGCCTGGAGCGGCAAGCTGCGGCGGCTGGTCTAGGGTTCGCGCCTGGAAGACGCTAAGCGAAAACCAACGCAGCGCCCGACGTGCCCATCTTGTCGGTGCGGCGGTCACCCGATAAACTAATCTGCGTTAGTTCATCCGGTGAATCCCGTGAACACATTCAACATCCACGAAGCCAAGACCCATCTGTCGCGCCTGATCGAGGACGCCGCCAAAGGCGAACCGTTCATCATCGCCAAGGCCGGCAAGCCACTGGTAAAAGTCAGCGCCCTGGACGTGCCCGACACGAAAAAACCGTCGCGCATCGGCTTCATGGCCGGCGAATTCGATACGCCCGACGACTTCAACACGCTGGGCGCCGACGCCATCGAAGACGCATTCCACGACGCCTCGTGATTCTGCTGCTGGATACGCATCTGCTTCTGTGGGCGGCCGCGGGATCTCCCAAGCTATCGTCCAAAGCGGCCGAACTGATTCTGGACGAAAACAACCGGCTACTATTCAGCGCTGCCAGCATCTGGGAAGTGGCCATCAAGACCGGTCTGAACCGGCCTGACTTCCAGGTGTCCGCATCGCGACTTCGGCGCGGCCTGTTCGACAACGGCTACGACGAGCTGCCGGTCACTGGACGCCATGCCGCAGCCATCGCCAACCTGCCCGAGATACACAAGGATCCCTTCGATCGAATTCTGGTAGCTCAGGCACAGGTCGAAGACGTCACGCTTTATACCAACGATCGTATCGTGGCGAGTTACCCGGGACCGATCGAACTCGTTTGATCCTTGCGGCCATGGCCGATGGCAAACCGCTACCGACCCAGCGCTAGGCATTCGCGCGCGCCTCACCGACGTCGTGTGAGAAGTCGGTAGGCGCGAATTCGCAAACCGATCTCAGCGTTTCAGGCGGTTTTTGCCAAGATCACCGGTAGCCGTGGAACCCGTACTTGCTCTGCTTCTTCGGCCGCGTCTTGCCGCGCTCGGCATCCTTGATGTTCTTGAGGCTCTGGCGGGGTATTTTCTGTTGCGATTTCTGCTTGGCGCCCATGGTTTCCATTCAATGGCACAGGTTGCGAGGCTATCGACCGGGCGGTCGGCAACGAATCATACAGGGCGCTGCGGACGTTGCCGGCAAGATCCTCGCCTGGCGGGGCGGCCGCCGATCAATCCTCGCTCTCGGCCGGCTTTAGCACGCGCTTGAGAAAATCGCGGGTACGCGGCTCGCGCGGGTCAGAGAGCAGCTGTGACGGCTTGCCCTGTTCGACGATACCGCCGCCGTCCATGAACACCACGCGGTCGGCCACTTCACGCGCAAAAGCGATCTCGTGGGTGACCACGATCATGGTCATGCCTTCGCCCGCGAGCCGGCGCATGACGGCGAGCACCTCGCCGACCAGCTCGGGATCCAGCGCGGAGGTCGGCTCGTCGAATAGCATGAGATCGGGGCCCATGGACAACGCCCGCGCAATCGCCACACGTTGCTGCTGGCCGCCGGACAGGCGACCCGGATAGGCGTCCATCTTCTCGGCCAGACCTACGCGTTCGAGATTGCCCCGCGCGATACGCTCGGCCTCGGGGCGTTTCTTCTTGAGCACCGTCATCAACGCCAGCACGCAGTTGTCGAGCGCGCTGTGGTGCGGGAACAGATTGAACTGCTGGAACACCATGCCGATATGCCGACGCGCGGCGTCGATATCGCAGTCGGGATCGGTCAGATCCTCACCGTTGACCACGACGGTGCCGCCCTGCGGCTGTTCGAGCAGGTTGATACAGCGCAGCAGCGTGGACTTGCCCGAGCCGGACGGCCCGATCACGCACACCACTTCGCCGCGCGCGACGCTGAAGTCGATATCGCGCAGCACGTGATTGGCGCCGAAGTACTTGTTCAGGCCGCGTATTTCGACCAGTGCATCGCTGGCGGCCATGTTCAGCGCCCTTTGGAAGCCGAGGCTTCCATACGCCGCACGATGATCGACAGCGGCAGCGTGATGATCAGATACCCCAGCCCCGCGACCACCAGCGGTGTGATATTGACGTTGCTGTTCGCCGCCGCACGGCCGAACTTGGTGAGATCGAAATTGGCCGCCGACAGGCCGACGATGAACACCAGCGAGGAATCCTTGATGAGCATGATCAGCTCGTTGGTCAGCGGCGGAATCATGATGCGAAAGGCCTGCGGCAGCGTGACCTGCCACATCGCCTGCCCCGAGGTCATGCCCAGCGAACGCGCGGCCTCGATCTGGCCCCTGGGCACGGCCTGAATACCGGCGCGGATGGTCTCGGCCATATAGGCACTGCCGACGATGCCGAGTGCAGCCCAGACCGTACCGTAGGGCGGCCACGGCATCGCCAGGCCCGGAAAGGCCAGCGGCAATAGCGAAAACGCCATAAACACTACCAGCGCCGGCAGGCCGCGAAAGAACTCGATATAGATCGTGGCCAGCCAGCGATAGGGCGCGACGTCGGACAGCCGCATCAACGCCAGCAGCGTGCCCGCCACCAGCCCGATGACGAAGCCACCCGCGGTATAGACGAGCGTGTTCCAGAGCGCGCGCCAGAGCCCGTGCGCAACGGTGTCGCGCATCAGCCCCGGGTCGAAGAACGTGCGCCCGACCTGGGACCAGTCGGCGAACAGCACCGCCGCGCCGATCACCGCGATCAGCACCGCATACTGCACCGCGCGGATGCGCTGGGCGCGGCGCCGCGGGCTCAGTCGCCGCCGCGGCGCCGCGCCATTGTCAGGCGAACTCATGCGTTGCGATTACTCGTTGACGTCGCCCGGCACCTGGCCGAACCACTTCTTGAAGATCTCGTCGTAGGTGCCGTCTTCCTTGGCCTGGGCGATCAGCTTGTTGAGACGGTCGATCATCTTCTGCGCGTTCTCATCGTCCTTCTTGGCCAGAAAGCCGTAGTTCTCTCCGGTGTCGAACTCGGCGGCGATCTCGGTATCCGGATTGTCGGCAGCGTACTGGTAGAGCGGGCCATTGTCGTTGATCGCGGCATCGATCTTGCCGGCACTCACGGCCGTGGTTTCCAGCGAGAGATCGTCGAACACCACCGTGGTGTAGCCGTATTCCTCGGCGTGCTTGTCGGCATAGATCGCGCCCGTGGTGTCGGTCTGCACGCCCACGCGCTTGCCGTCGAGATCCTCCAGGCCTTCATAACCGCTGTCCTTTTTCACCAGCAGCGCCTGGGTGGCGTTGAAATAAGGCTCGGAGAACAGCACCGCTTCCTGGCGTTTCGGGGTGATGGTCGCGCCGCCCATGGCCAGATCGCACTTGCCGGCCGCGAGTACCGCACCCGAAGTGATCTGGTTCCAGTCGGTGCTGATCACGTTGGTTTCCACGCCGAGGTCATCGCCCAGCAACTTGACCAGATCGACATCGAAACCGACGACTTCCCCGCTGGAATCGGTGAACTGGAACGGCTTGTACGGCAGATGCGTGCATACGGTCAGCGCGTCCGCATCGACCAGCTCGATGCCGTCGACGGTGCCGCCCTCGTCCTGACTGCAGGCAGACAGCGCCAGCGTCAATACGGCGGCGCACAGCAGAACGGCAATTCGGCCCGGATGGGCAAATAGTGATTTCACGATGTCGTCTCTCCCAATGGATCGCTCGGTTTCCCCTGCAATGAGTCTGCCACATGGGCGCGGCGGCCCGGCAATGCGACGTTCGCACGGCAGGATTCGTGCGACGGGCACGGCAATCATCGTCGGGGCGGCCTTTCGGGCGCACTCGCGCCGGCGCGGGCCAACAGACCGTGGCGATGCGCACGCGGTGTCTGGCCGAACCAGCGCCGGCAGGCGCGATTGAATGCGCTCTGCTCGGTATAGCCCAGCAGTGCCGCGACCTGGCTGAGCGGCAGGTCGCCTTCGGCGAGATAGCGCGTCGCCCGGTCTGCGCGCACGGCATCGAGCACGGCCGAGAAACTCGTGCCCTCGGCGACCAGGCGCCGCTGCAGGGTCCGCCGGTTGAGGTTGAGATACTCGGCGGCAAGGTCGATGCCTGCCCCGCCGGTCGGCAGCAGGCGACGACAGATCTCGCGTACCCGCATCGACACCGGCCGTTCGCGCGCGCCACCGGTCTGTTCCATGAAGGCGATCGCCATCGAACGGATATGCCGGTTCGAGCGCTGCAGCGAGGCCCGCATGGTGGCGGCGTCGATATCCAGCCCGCAGACCGGCTGCTCGAAATGCAGTTCGGTCACGCCGAACACCTCGCGATAGACACCCAGCGGCGACAGCCGGCTGTCGCCGAACAGCACGCGGCGCGGCGGCGGCACGTCCCCGCCCAGCTCGACCGTGCGCTTGAGAAACACCAGCGCCCGCTCGTTGGCCTGACGGGTATAGGGCACGTTTTCGAGCAGGATCTGAAAACGCAGCTTCACGCAGGCGCCATCGCGATGAACGGTCATGCGCTGACCGGGATTGAACACGTGCAGATACTTAGCCGCCTGCTCGAAGGCCTCGGCCACGGTACGGGCATGGCGAATCACCACCGCCAGCGGCCCGAGGATCTCCATGCCCTGCGCGTGCGCGAGACGCATGCCGAAATCCGGGCGCGCCAGCCGCTCGGCGCAGTGTTCCAGCAGCGCGATCAACGCACGGTAGGCCAGAAACGCATCCTGCTGGGTTTCGATGTCGGTCGGGATGCCACAGGCGGCCAGCAGCTGCCCCGGTTCACCACCGAGCTCCTGTACGAGCGCCCCGAAACCGTCGAGCGCGCTGTTTCGGACTAGGCTCGTCATGCACCGCCCCCGCGATTGCGTGTCACCAAAAGTTAAAATATTGGCGCGAACTGTCAATACGCGCCGTGTTGCCGGCGCGACCATGACGTTGATCGGCGAACAGAAAGCATGACCGGCACAAGGCCTGCCGCCACATGCGCAACGCCACGCCACAACCCGTCACCTCGGAGGAGAACCCATGCATCATTCCACCCGCGCGTCGGCGCTGGTCCCTGCCCTGGCCCCGGCTCTAGCGATCACGCTGGCCGTGATCGGCATCGGCGGTCATGTCACCAGCGCGCTGGCCCAGAACGCGACGGCCACACCGGCCACGCCGTCGACGCAGCAGGCCAATGCGGCCATCGCCGCGCAGCTGCCGCTCGACGACCGCGGCGATTTCGAGGCCGCCGAACGGGGCCTGATCGCCCGCGACGACAATTTGGTCATCAAGGAAGACAATGGCGCGACGGTCTGGGACATGCCGGCCTACGACTTCATCGAAGGCCAGGCCCCGGATACCGTGAACCCGAGCCTCTGGCGTCAGGCGAAGCTCAACAACAAGCACGGGCTCTACAAGGTCACCGACCGCATCTATCAGCTGCGTGGCTACGACCTGTCGAACATGTCGCTCATCGAAGGCGATACCGGCTGGATCGTGGTCGACCCGCTGATCACCGCCGAAACCGCCGGCGCGGCCTGGCAGATGGCCAAGGAACACATCGTCGGCGACAAACCCATCGTCGCCGTCATCTTCACCCACAGCCATGTCGATCATTTTGGCGGCATCGAAGGCGTGGTCAGCGCCGAGCAGGCAAAGAAGAACGGCGTGCGCATCATCGCCCCGAAAGGCTTCATGGAAGAATCGACGAGCGAGAACCTGCTCGCCGGGCCGGCGATGGGCCGGCGCGCGACCTACATGTTCGGCGGCGCGCTCGAGCGCAGCCCGCGCGGGCATGTCGGTTCCGGTCTCGGCAAGGCACCGGCCCAGGGGCATTTCAGCATTCTCGCGCCCACCGACGAGATCGACCACACCGGCCAGACGCTCACCGTCGACGGTCTCGAATTCGAATTCCAGTACACGCCGGAGTCCGAGGCACCGGCAGAACTCACCTTCTACCTGCCGCGGCTCAAGGCCTTCTGCGGCGCGGAGCTGGTCAGCCGCAACCTGCATAACCTGTATACGCTGCGCGGCGCCAAGGTGCGGGACGCGCTCAAGTGGAGCGGCTATATCGACGAGGCGCTGCAGATGTACGGCGATCGCGCCGAGGTGGTGTTCAACAGCCACCACTGGCCGATCTGGGGCCACAACGAGATCGTCGACTATCTCAAGACCCAGCGCGACACCTACAAGTACATCCACGACCAGACCCTGCGCATGGCCAATGCCGGCATGACCCCGCGCGAGATCGCCGAGCAGATCACCCTGCCCGATTCACTGGCCCAGTCGTTCCACAACCGCGGCTACTACGGCACGGTGAGCCACGATTCCAAGGCCGTGTACCAGTGGTACTTCGGCTGGTTCGACGGCAACCCGGCGAACCTGAACCCGCTGCCGCCGGCCGAGTCCGCAAAGAAATACGTCGCCTTCATGGGCGGCGCGGATGCGGTGGTCGACAAGGCCCGGACGTCGTTCGACGCCGGCGAATACCGCTGGACCGCCGAGGTGCTCAATCACGTCGTCTTCGCCGAACCGGACAACACGCGCGCCAAGCAACTGCTGGCCCGCACCTACGACCAACTCGGCTACCGCGCGGAGTCGGGCCCGTGGCGGGATTTCTATCTCACTGGCGCTAAGGAACTGCGTGAAGGCGCGCAGGGCACATCGCTGGATCTGCGCAAGGGCATCGGCCTGCTACGCCAGGTGCCCATCGCGCGATTCTTCGACGCCATGGCCGCCCGCCTGAACGGCCCCGAAGCCGCGAAGCACGATCTGACGATCAATTTCGACTTTTCCGACCTCGGCGAGAACCACGTGCTGCAGATCGAGAACGGCGTGCTGCACCACTGGCAACGACCGGCCGCGGACGACGCGAACGCCACGGTGCATCTGACCCACCCTGCGCTGCTCGCGCTGATCGGCGGCCAGCTCTCGCCCAAACAGCTGAAGGTCGACGGTGACCGTGCCAGCCTCGGTCGTTTCTTCTCGCTGCTGGAAGCGCCGGACCGCGGGTTCGCGATCGTAACGCCCTAGCCATCACGCCGGTGTCGCCGTACCCGGTCGCGGTACGGCGATACTGGCAAACGCAGCAAAAACCCGGGCCGGCCGCACCCACGACTGGCCCGTTTTTCATCGCCCGCCCGATCGCGCCATACAGTCTTCCCAGCGCGACTGCACCCGCTTCGCGAACCAGGCGGTGGTCAGATCGCGGGTGATCTTTGGGCTTTCCAGCTTGATACCGGGCAGGATCTGGCGGGGCACACGCGCGCCGGCTTCGGCGTCGGCCAGGGCATACAGCCGGCGATAGAGTTTGGTGTCGGGAAAATCCGGCGTGCTGCCTTCGGTGAGATCGCGGCGGATGGGGCCTTCGCCCATACCGAGGCGCTCGCGCAATGATTTGGTGGCCCGCTCCGTCTGGCTGATCGAGAACGCGCCATAGGCGATCAGGTCCCCGTCCAACGCCAGATCGGTACCGCTGAGTTCGCTGACCGCGCGCTGGAAAGCCGCATTGCGGCTGGCATACCAGCCGGCGTTGAAATCGCCGAAGCGATACAGCGGGCTGGGATAATCGACCTCGTAGCCGAGCAGATGGCCGATGCCGAAATACAGCCCGCCACGCCGGCTGAAAACCTCGGCGCGCACCGATTCGGCGTCGTCGTAGGGATAGTTCTCGGCGTGGTCTTCGGCAAAGGCAATCGACACCTGCATCGGCCCGCCGGTATGCACCGGGTTGAGCCCGCCGAACAACGATCGGCCAAGCGGCACCTTACCGATGAAATCGTCGAACAGTTCGCTGAGCTCGCGCTCGGTACGCACCGTATCCAGCCGCGCGTCGTAGCTCTGGCCGTTGGATGACTTCAGCGACAGCGCCTTGTCCAGCAGAAAGCCCGGAATATGCGCGGCGGCCGCGCGCCGCTCAATCTCTTCGCGGGCGATGCGTGCCAGGCCGTGCACTGCCGGATCCGCCCGGTAGGTGGATTCCTGTTCGATCACCGCGAGCGTGGCGCAGAGATTGGCGCTCGTGGCCTCGATATTCTGGGCAGCGAACGCCGTTTCGATATCCGCCGCCCAGCCGGCACGGTCGTTCACGCTGGCGGGCATGAGGGCGATGAGTTCGGCGCGCACATCGGCGGCCGGGCGGCGTGGTGTTTCGGGCGTACGCAACGATGCGCAGCCGGCCAGGCCCAATAAGGCAACGACGGCAAGCGCCCGGATCAGGCGATGAGAATGCAGCATGGGCGCGACTCTGCACGAGCCGCGCGGCCCACGCGAGCTTTGAAACACGGACCACTTGCGCCAAGCTCGAGCCATGGCCGATTCCATGCCCACTGCCGAACATCTGACCGAGCGCCTCGACGCCCTGGAAACCGAAACGCGGGCCTATCTCGCGGATAGCGAAAACGCCGACGAGGCCGTGGAACTGGACCAGACCCGCCAGGGTCGGCTGTCGCGCATGGATGCCCTACAGGCCCAGGCCATGAGCCGCGCGGCCCGCAACCGCGCCCACCAGACGCTGCAACGCATTGCCGCCACGCGCAAACGCCTCGACAGCGCGGATTTCGGCCTGTGTATCGACTGCGACGAGCCGATCGCGCCCGCGCGCCTGCTGCACGACCCGACCACCCTGCGCTGTCTGGACTGCGCCGCGGCGCGCGAATAGCCGCACTTCAACCGGCGTCGAAAGCCGCCAGCAGCTCGTCGCGAAACACCGCTTCGGCGCTACGCAGCGGCCGCTCGCTGTTCCAGAGCAGATGGATATCCACGTCGGCGAGGCCCTCTTCCGGCGGCAGCTTGCGCAGCAGCCCGGTTTCGGTCTCGCGGCGAAACGCGTCTTCCGGCAAAAAGCCGATGCCGTAGCCGCACAGGATCAGGCGGCAGACCTCTTCGAGGTTCGACGACGACGCCGCCAACCGCCCCTGGAAGCCGTGGTTCTCGCGAAACAGCGTCAGCGGCGAGAGCGTGTCGCCGAGATGGTCGCCGGTGAAGGTCACCAGATCCTCCTGCAGCAGCGTATCGATATCGATATGCCGCGCCGCGTAGAGCCGATGGGACTGGCCACAGAACAGCGCGTAGCGCTGCGGAATGATCAGACGGCGCTCGATCTGCGGCGTGGGCACCCGGCACAGGCCGATGCCGAACGAGGCGGTGTTCTGGCGCAGCGCCAAGAGTAGATCGTGACCCCGCATCACCTCGATCTCGAGTTCCACGCGCGGATGGCGGCGATGAAAATCCACGAGAAACCGGTTGTAACGCGCCGAATGCACGCGGCTCACGCTGAGCAGTTTCACCCGCCCGACGACCTGTTCATCTGCACCGCGCGCCGGCATCTCCAGGCTGGAGACGTCCACGAATACGCTGCGCGCGATGCGATAGACCTCCTCGCCGGCGGCGGTGAGCGCGATACGCGGCCCGCGCCGCTTGATCAGCGTATAGCCGAGCTGGCCCTGCAAGCGCTTGATCGCCTGACTCACCGCCGGCTGGGTCACGAACAGCCGGGCCGCGGCGCGGCTCAGGTGCAGCTCTTCTGCCACCACGAGATAGGTGCGGATGAGGTTCCAGTCCAGACGCGCGGCCAGCGCGCGCTGGCCATGGCCGAGCGCGCTGCCCGGGGTTTCGTGGGTCGGTTCGTCCATCGTCTTGCCTGGTCGGCTTTTCGAATTATTAGCACGAGTGATGATCAGAATAATATCGCGTGCTTTGACTAATTAATGGTTTCTGCCGCTAGATGAAACACGGGCCGCGCTCGACGCCGAGGGCACGAGACGCTCGCGACGGCCCGTCGCGCCACGCCGCGCCGCGATCCGGGGGATCGCCACAACCGATAACGCACCACCACCGCCGCCTGTGCCGGCGCGTGCCAGATCACGGGACTCTCGATGCTCGAAACCGACGGCCGACGACTGTGGGACAGCCTGATGGCCATGGCCGCAATCGGCGCGACCGCCAACGGCGGCAGCAGCCGGCTGGCCCTGAGCGGCGAAGACGCAGCCGCGCGCGCACTGTTCGTGGAATGGGCCGAAGCCGCAGGCCTCACGATTGCGCGCGATGCCATCGGCAACCTGTTCGCCCGCCGCGCCGGCCGCGAGGATCGCGCGCCGGTCATACTGGGCAGCCATCTCGACACCCAGCCCAAGGGCGGGCGTTTCGACGGCGTGCTCGGCGTACTCGCGGCGCTGGAAGCCGTGCGCACGCTCAACGACCAGAACATCGACACCCTGGCCCCGCTGGAAATCGCGAACTGGACCAACGAGGAAGGTGCGCGCTTCACACCGGCCATGCTCGGCTCTGCCGTGTTCACCGGGGCGATGCCGCTGGACGACGGCCTGGCGCGAACCGACGCCGACGACATTTCCGTCGCCGACAGCCTAGCCGCGATCGACCAGGCCGGCGACACGCCCCTCGCCCGCGAGCTCGATGCCTATTTCGAGCTGCATATCGAACAGGGCCCGGTGCTCGAGGACAACGGACACACCGTGGGGGTGGTCACCGGCGGGCAGGCGATCCGCTGGCTGGACGTGCAGATCAGCGGGTCGGCCGCGCATGCCGGCACCACGCCCATGCCGGCACGCCGCGACGGCATGTTCGCCGCGGCCGAATTCGTGCGCGTGCTCGAGTACCGCGTGAGCGAAACGCCCGGGCTGCTGGCCACGGTGGGCGAAATGCACGTGCCCAACGGTTCACGCAACACCATCGCCGGCGATCTGCATTTCACCCTCGACCTGCGCCACCCGCAGGATGCCGTCGTGGATACCGCAATCGACGATCTGCGCGACCTGTTCGACGGCATCGCCCGCCGCCGCGGCGTCGAGTATTCGCTGTCCGTGCACTGGCGCAGCCCGGCCCTGCCCTTCAACCACGACTGCGTGGCCCGGGTTCGCAAGGCCGCCGCAGCACTCGAATGCGACTGGCAGGACATCATCAGCGGCGCCGGCCACGATGCCTTCAATTTGGCACGGCACTGCCCCACGGCGATGATCTTCATTCCCTGCGCCGACGGGCTGAGCCATCACGAGGCCGAATCGATCGAACCCGAGCACGCGAAGATCGGCGCCGACGTGCTGCTCAACGCCGTGCTCGCGCGCGCCGGCCGCGCCTGAGCCCACTGCCCAATCGCCCGCCACGACGCGCCGGCGACGAAACACTGGAGATCCCGATGGATTTCAACCCCTACGTTCTGATGCTGTTCGGCAATGCCCTGCTCACCACGGTGATCTGCTGTGTGGTCGTGGGCGTGATCCTGCTGCGCGAATACCGCCCCACCATCACGCGCCTCAAGCGCGAGCGCGACGCCCACAAGCGCGGCTGAGGCCGCAGCGCATCGTCATCGAACACGAGGCCCCACCATGAACATCACGCTCGTCATCTTCGTCACCGTGCTGGCCGCTTATGTGCTGGTGGCCGCCGGCCTGACCCGCTTCATCAAGAACCGCGACGATTTCTACGTGATGGGCGAACAGGGCTCGACGCTGCTGCTCACCGGCACGCTGGCCGCGACCTTTCTGAGCGCGGTCACGCTCATGGGCATCGCCGGCATCTCCTACAGCGAAGGCCCGCTGGTGATCGGCGCGCTGGGCTCGTTCGGCGCGTGGCTGGGCACGCTCATCGCCGTGGTCTGGATCGGGCGCAAGATGAAGGCCATGGAATGCCGAACGATGATGGATTTCTTCGATCGGCGCTTCAATAACAAGTGGGTGAGCGTGGTCGCGCTCATTCTCATGGTGATCGGCCTGCTCGGCTACGGCATCATCCAGCTGATCGGCGCGGGGCTCGTGCTCGCCGAGATCATCGACGTGCCCTTTCCGGCGATCATCATCGCCTTCACCTTCGCGCTGATGATCTTCTGCAGCCTGTCGGGCATGTATGGCGTGGTCTACACCGACACCATGATGTTCTTCACCATGCTGGCGATCGCGTTCGTGATCTCGCCCATGCTCATCGGCCAGGCAGGCATGGAGAACCTGCGCGGCTTGAGCGATACGTTGCCCGGCTACTGGACGCTGGCCGGCGCCGACGATCGCGCGCTGAGCTGGTCGATCTCGCAGTTTCTGGTGTGGATTCTGTTCTTTGCCTGCACGCCGGCGCTGGTGTCGCGCGTGTTCCCGGCCAAGAACGATTTCGTGATCCTCAAGGTCGCCATCATCGGCGTGTTCTTCGCCCCGGCCATGCAGCTGATGGTGTATCTCGCCGCGGGCGCGATGCAGGTGATCCAGCCGGGTATCGAGCCGGCCGACCGCGCCATGATCGTCGGCTTCATGGACCACACCAACCCGGTACTCGCCGGCGTGGGCCTGGCCGGTCTCATGGCCTCGATCATGTCCACGGCGTCCACGCTGTTCGTGCTCACGGGTTTTGCCCTGGCCCGCGATCTCTACGAAAAGCTGTTCGAGAAGAAGCTGAGCGAACAACGCAGCGTGCTCGCCGGCCGCATTTCGCAGGTTATCGTGTCGATCATCGTCTGCGTGATCGCCATCGCCCGGCCGGCCGGCATCTACTGGATCTCCATCTACGCCGGTTCGATCTTCGCGGTCGCCTGGCTGCCCACGATTGTCGCCGCCATGCAGTGGCGGCGCACCAACGCCGCGGCCGTGCTGTCCTGCATGCTGGTCGGCTCGATCAGCTTCATCCTGCTGGGTGAACTCGAACGCCACGCGCTGATTGCCTACCCCGCCGGCATCGACAACCTGATGATGGCCTTCGCGCTGGGTACGATCACGCTGGTCGTGATGTGCGTCGTGCGCAACCCGAGCGGCTACGAGATCGAGCGCTTCGAGGAAATGCAGGGCCAGCGCATGGCCGAGATCACCATCGGGCGTTTCCTCGATGCCGATTCCTCCGGCGCCACGCTGATCCGCGAATACCGCCGCGTGTGGCTCGCGCTGTTCGTCATGCTCGCCGTCGCCGGCGGGCTATGGGGCTATTTCTTCGTCCAGCTCGGCCTCTGACGCCAACGCGCCCGAGCGGCGCTAAGGCAACCCGCTTCGCCCGGCACCGTCCTGCGGTCCGGGCGTTTTCTTTTTAACGCGTGTGCCCATGGCCGTGCCCGACAGACGTTAGGGGCTGTTGCCGTTTCATGCGAGCGCCGCGTTGGCGTCCGCAAATCGTGTTCTGCAAGGCGCGAGTTGAAGGTCGTGGCGAGCCACGATCAAGACTCGCAACGCCGCAGAAGGCGATTTGCGGCCCAACCCTTCGGGACAAGGGCTGTTTTACGGCAATCCATCGTTCTAGCACGCTTGCGCAGAATGACTGCGCAGCGCGTACTACGCCTCGTGTTGCCGTAAAACAGCCCTTGGCGCGGACTCGTATGAAACGGCAACAGCCCCTAAACTCGAAGCCGCGCATCGCGCGCCGTTGTCGATTTCCACGTCTGCGAGAGACCCATGCTGCCCCAGCTCACCGCCACCGAAGCCCGCGTCATCGGCTGCCTAATGGAGAAATCCGTCACCACGCCGGATCAATACCCGCTCACGCTCAACGCGCTCACCAACGCGGCCAACCAGAAATCCGCCCGCGAGCCCGTGATGGCGCTCAAGCCCGCCGAAGTGCAGCACGCCGCCCGCGCCCTGCGCGATCGCAGCCTCGTGCACGTCGAGGAGAACTTCAAGAACGGCGTGGAGAAGTACAAGCAGCGCCTGTGCAACACCACCTACAACGACCTGCAGCTGAGCCGCGCCCAATACGCCGTGCTCACGCTATTGCTGCTGCGCGGCCCGCAGACGCCCGGCGAACTGCGTGCCCGCAGCGGGCGCTTGCATACCTTCGAGGATAACGCCGCCGTAACCGCTGCGGTCGCGGAACTGATGGGCGACGACGACAGCGCCCTGCTCGTGCAGCTGCCGCGTACGCCCGGGCGCAAGGAAGCCGAGTTGATGCATCAGCTTTGTGGGCCGGTGGATATGGCGGCGCATGCCGAGAAGGCGGCGGCCGGGCGTGGCGATGGGGGTGCTTCGCGGGGGCGGATTGCTGAGTTGGAGGCGCGGGTGAGAGAGTTGGAGGTAGAAAACGCTCAGCTGCGAGACCGGCTCGGCGGACCGCGCTAAATTTCTCGGCAACCGTATCGCGCGTTATCGCGTGGGCCACTTGAATCCCGGGCTGGCGGCGTTTGCTGACGTGAACTAGACGGCGATGAAAGTAACGAAGTACTTTGAAGCGACGCGCTCACGGCCTGATCGAGCGCAGATACGCGACAAATGGATTCAGAGGGTCGTCGAATCGCCTGAACGCGAAGTCGTGCAGCAAGATGGGCGTATTCGACGGTGGGCACCAGTTCCGGAGGCGAACAATCGCTATCTGCGCGTGATCCTGCTTCCCGATCGCGAAACGGTTCACAACGCGTTCTTCGACCGCGGGTACAAGCCATGAAAGTACAGTATTTCGAGGACACCGATACGCTCTACATCGAATTCCGGACTGGCGATATCGCGGAGTCGAAGGATCTCGACGAGAACACTATTCTCGATGTCGATGCTGCCGGGAATGTTTGCGCCATTACGTTCGAACATGCGAGCAAGCGGACCGATATCGATCGGGTACAGCTTGAAGGGATCGCGGCCTGAGAGTTACTGCTTAAAACTCGGCGGTTTTAGGTCGCGAGTATTTGGTCCACCTACGAGTTCTTCGGACCTTTTGTTTCGCACTGCTGTGCGACTCACTTTCTTTTGCTTGTCCAAAAGAAAGTAAGCAAAGGAAAAAGACACCCGAACACAGCGCCGACGCTTCGCGCCGGTGCACTCCGATGCTCGCGGCGAAGGGATGCGGCAAAAACTCGCATCGCTTTGGCGATGCTCAAACACCTTGCCGCACCGGCGCAGTGCGCCGGAAACCCTTCACCGCTGCGCGTCTCCGTCGCCGCGCAACGGGGCCCAAATACAGACGCCCGGCCAACTACCGAAACCAAAGCCCCTACCGAACCAGAACGCACCCACCGACTCCGTTCTCGTCGAATTAGGCGCACGCCTAATTCGGCACAAAAAGCGCGACCTTGAGCGAGCGACAGCGAGCTTGCCTGTATTGGGTCCCTTGGGCGCAGCGCCGAGCAGTGGAGGCCGCAAGCGGATAAGACAGCCGGATGTCTGAGTCGCGCGCAGCGCGGCGAGTTTCCGGCTGGCCCGCTTGCGGCCGGAGCCGCGCAGGGCATCGGCGCAAAGCGCCGACGCAAGACAGGGTGTCTTTTGTTTTGGTGACTTTTATTTGGACAAGCAAATAAAAGACACTCGCGCAGCAGCGCGAAACCCCAAGTCGACTTCGGCTGCATGGTTGATTCGAAACTGGCCAACCAAAGCCTCTTATTCGTGCCTGCCCCCTTTAGGACTCCGATGCAATATCTGGACTGACGCGATTACAACCCTAGAGAGTTGATTAAACCTCGAAGCGCAAGATGTCATGAGGAATTTGCCGCATTACGTATCGCGTCAAAGGCTAAGGTTTCAAATAGTGACTCTTCGTTGCCAAAAAGTGTATAGGCATTGATGTTCATTTGATTAAGGCGTTGCATTGCCTGGTTTGTTACATCGCTCGGGCAAACGAACCGCGTAATAATTTCATCGTACGGTTCGGATTGCTGTAGGAATTCATCGTGTCCTGCGAACCACATATTTTGCCCATGCCCGCGTAAACAAACGGTATACCGCGCTTGTTGCATAAAATGACGTTTATGGGAGGCGACACTCGGCTTTAGTGTTTCAATTCTCGAATTCTTTCCAAATGTATGAGGCTGAACACTACTCCTATCGTATTTCTCGCCGGTCGGACTTTCTTGAAAAGCGTATACGGATATCGGATAGCTCGGATTCGCATTAGCGAAAGCGAAATACATTGCTACATAAGGACTAGCGGTCGAATCCATTAAGGGCGAAGGAAACCCGTGATGCCTAGCATGAACCATTAGCGGATACGCGCGGAGCAGGCCTAGCTGTTCAGATAGAGGTTGATCTACCCTGACTTCTTTTTTGAACTCGTCTCGCTGAACCTCCCACCTTTCGCCCGTATACGCCTGCAATACAGGCTGAATTTTCTCGAGCGTAGAGAGATATTCGTCAAGCGAAAATTGTCGCCTCGTATAGCGCTCAAGCGTGGTAGATAACGGCCAAGCCGCATTACCCTGCCCTCGGAATAGAAGAGGTCCGGGCGCACCATAGTCTCTAGCTAAAGACTCCCGTTTCGCTTGCTGCTTCAACAATGCATTTTCTAGTTGCTCAAGATTTTGAACTCGTTCTTCGAACATCCCATCCCCAGAAAGCTTTGCAATAACTATGCGACCTTAGCTAGCGCGATGCACAGATTCCTGCGAGTACTGAGGCCCGTGCTAAGTGTAGCGATCAGAAGTGCAGAAATCCGTAGGTTGCGCGATTTCTCTCAGTTCCGACAGCGCCAGCTACGAGGCCAAACGCCGATAAATCTAAGGGACAGGCACAGTCATTGTTCGTGAGAGCCTCTATTGACTGCTCTTATCCACGCGCGGAACCCGGAGCGCAAGACACGCGCTTGATTTAGCGTCGCAAACCATCATTGTTCGACTTATTCGCAAACGAAACGAAGCGCGGTCATGCCGACCTACACCAAATCCCAAGAAGCCCTCTCTAACCTAGACCAAACCCAATACTGGGTAACCCAGGAAAGCGGCACGGAGCCGCCGGGCACCGGCGAATACCTGAACAATAAGGAACCGGGCATCTACGTGGACGTGGTGTCGGGCGAACCGCTGTTCGCGTCCAGCGACAAGTACGAATCCGGCTGCGGCTGGCCGAGCTTCACGAAACCGATCCAGCCCGCGTACGTAAACGAACTACGTGACGACTCGCACGGCATGACCCGTACCGAGGTGCGTTCGACGCACGGCGACAGCCATCTCGGGCATGTGTTTCCCGACGGCCCGGCCGATCGCGGCGGGCTGCGTTACTGCATCAACTCGGCGTCGCTGCGCTTCATCCCGAAAGACGAGATGGAAGCCGCGGGCTACGGCGAGTTCATCGATCAAGTGGAGGACATCTGATGGCGACCGAAAAGGCAATCCTTGCAGGCGGCTGTTTCTGGGGCATGCAGGACCTGATTCGCCGCTACGACGGCGTGGTTTCGACCCGCGTGGGCTATTCCGGTGGCGACGTGCCGAACGCCACCTATCGCAACCACGGCGATCACGCCGAGGCGATCGAGATCGTGTTCGACCCGGATACGATCAGCTACCGGGAACTGCTGGAGTTCTTCTTCCAGATCCACGATCCGACCACGAAGAACCGCCAGGGCAACGACGTGGGGCGCAGCTATCGCTCGGCGATCTACTACACGAACGACGCGCAGAAGGCCGTGGCCGAGGATACGATCGCGGACGTGGATGCCTCCGGCATCTGGCCCGGCAAGGTGGTGACCGAGGTCGAACCGGCCGGCGACTTCTGGGAGGCCGAGCCGGAACACCAGGATTATCTGGAGAAATTCCCGAGCGGCTATACCTGCCATTTCGTGCGCCGCGACTGGCAGCTGCCGCGCCGCAACGAAAGCGCCTGAACGAGAACGCCTGAAAAACGCGGCCGGCGCGGCGAATTGATCGCTGCGCCGGCCGCGATGCGTTGTGGGTGGGCGTCTGTCTGAACGCCCACGCCGCGACGCCTAGCCTTCGCGGGCCGCCGGCGTGAGCCGGATGAGCCGGGCTGCCATGCTGTCGTCGCTTGCGCCCTTCGCCTTGTCCTCGAGCACCCAGAGCGCGCCGTCCGGGCCCTGCTCGAGTTCGCGAATGCGTTCCCCCCAGCTGTAGCGGGCGACTTCCTTGCTATCGTCGCCGTCGAGCGTGACGCGTACGATGGCCTTGGCGACCAGGCCGCCGATGAAGCCATCGCCCTGCCAGCCCTCGAACAGATCGCCGTTATAGATCACGAAGCCCGCCGGGCCGATCGACGGCACCCAGGCGACTTCAGGCGCGTTGAATTCGTCGCGGGTGGCGTGATCCGGAATGGCAACGCCGCTGTAGTTGTCGCCTTCGGAGACAACGGGCCAGCCGTAGTTGTCGCCGGCTTCGATCCTGTTGAGTTCGTCGCCGTGGGCCGGACCCATTTCATGCGTCCAGAGCGCGCCGTCGGCATCGAAGGCGATGCCGAGCATGTTGCGGTGGCCGATGCTGTAGAACTCGCGGGCAAGTTCGCCCTCGCGGGTGAAGGGGTTGTCCGGCGGCACGCTGCCGTCGGCTTCCAGGCGAATGATCTTGCCCAGGTTGGTGTCCATGGCCTGTGCGGGCGTCTGTTTCTGGCGCTCGCCGGAGGTGATGAACAGATCGCCAGCGTGCGTCGCGTTGTCGGGCGCGAAGGCCAGGCGGTGCGAGAAATGCCCGCGGCCGGCGCGGTAGGGCTGTTGGCGCCATAGCCGCGTGATGTCTTCCAGCGCCGGCTTGCCGTCGTTCATGGCCAGCCGCGCGCGCACGACCGTGGCCCCGCGGGTGGCGCCGTCGTCCAGCGATTCGACATAGGACAGGTAGATATGCCGGTTCTCGGCGAAATCCGGGTCGAGAATGACATCACCCAGGCCGCCCTGGCCGCCGTAAGCCACATCGAACAGATTGCCGACCTCGGTCTTGGCCCCGTCGCGGTCGACATGCAGGAGCTGGCCGCGTTTCTCGGTGACCAGCATGGTGCCGTCGGGCAGAAAGGTCATGGCCCACGGATGGTTGAAACGCGCGACGGTTTCGGCGGTGAGCGCCGTGCCGTCGCTGGCCTGGACTTCGGGCCCATCGCCCGGTGCGGCGACAGCAGCGAGCGGCATGGCGAGCGCGGCCGCTAAAAGCGTGTGCGCAGGCCGCGTGGCGAAACGGTGACGAGTCATGGAATCCCCTTAACGTACGTACGGAACTCGAACATACGCCGGGCGGCCCGTTACCGATGATCGGCACGCTGCCCGCCGCAGCGGCGACGGGCAGCGCATCCAACGCGACGTGACTAGAACACGTAGCCCGGCAGCCAGGTGGCGATCTGCGGGAAGATCATGATGATCGCCAGCCCCACGATGCCCACGAGCACGTAGGGCAGCACCGAACGGTAGATATCCTGCATCGTGATCGAGGGCGGAACCACGCCCTTGAGATAGAACAGGTTGAAGCCGAACGGCGGCGTCATGTAGCCAATTTCCATGTTGATCACGAACAGGATGCCGAACCAGATCGGGTCGAAGCCGAGGCTTTCGACGATCGGCATGAACACCGGCAGCGTGATCAGCATGATGCCGACCGGGTCGAGCACCATGGCCATCAGGAACAGGATGATCTGCATGGCGATGATCGTGCCCCAGGGCCCGCCCGGAATCGCCTGCATCCAGCCTTCGATCATGGCCTGTGCGTCCATGCTCTGATACGCCGCGCTAAAGGCGTGAGCCGCGAACAGGATCCACATGATCATGCCGGTCAGCGAGAAGGTGCGCAGGCTGGCTTCCTTGATCAGCGTCCAGGAGAACTTGCGATACACGGCGGCCGAGATCAGCGCGCCGAGCACGCCCATGGCCGCGGCTTCCGTGGGCGTGGTCACGCCCAGCATGATGGAACCGAGCACCATCACCACGATCATGATCGGCAACAGCACGGCACCGAGGGCGCGGAATTTCTCCGGCCAGTCGCCCCGCTCTTCCGGCGGCAGCGCCGGCGCGAGATGCGGCTGGAAATAGCAGCGCACCAGCACGTAGATCGCCACCAGAACCACCAGCAGGATGCCCGGCAGGATGCCGGCCGCGAACATCTGACCCACCGACACGCCGGTGATCAGCGAGTAGAGGATCATAATGATGCTGGGCGGAATGAGAATGCCCAGCCCGCCGCCGATATTGATGGCGCCCAGCGCCATGTGCTTGTCGTAGCCGCGTTCGAGCATGGACGGCAGCGCGATCGTGCCCATAGCCACCACCGCCGCGCCGCTGATGCCGCACATGGCCGCGAATACGGCACAGATGAACACCGTGCCGATCGCCAGGCCGCCACGGGTGCCGCCCCACCACAGATACATCATGCGGTAGAGCGAATTGGCCACGCCGGTGCGCTCCAGGATCATGGCCATGAACACGAACAGCGGAATGGCGACGAGGGTGAAGCTCTCCATCGTGCCCCAGATCTGCGAGGCGACGAGGTAGAAGGAATCGATCCCCCAGGTGAAGTAGAGGAACACTACCGACACGCCGCCGAGCACGAACGTCAGCGGCAGGCCGAGGACGAGGAAGAACAGCAGCGCGCCGAAGAACAGCAGCGTCGTGAGTTCGATGCTCATGCCGCTTCTCCCTTGTCAGCCGCGGACCGGGGGGCGTCGATAGCACCCACGGCGATCGCGATGTCCTCGACCAGCTTGGCGATGCCCTGCAGCAGCAGCAGCGCGGCGGCCACCGGGATCGCGATCTTGAACGGCCATACCGGCGGATTCCACGCCGAGTAGGACGTCTCCATGCTGTCGACCGATTCCCAGGCGATGATGCCGCCGTAGTAGAGCAGCGTGATCGTGAACAGGAAGAACAGCGACGACGTGAGCACATCGAGCGTCGCGCGCACACGCGGCGCCAGCGAGCTGTAGAGCAGGTCCACGTTCACATGGCCGCGATGGGCCATGACATAGCCGCCGGACATGACCGCATAGAAGCCGAACACGAACTGGGTGAGTTCGGTCGTCCAGACGCGCGGCGCATCCAGCGCATAGCGGTAGATCACGCCGAGCAGCAGCACGGCGAACATGACGAAGATGAGCAATGCCACCGCCCGACCGATCCAGTCGTTGAGCCGGGTGATGCCATTGATGAAACCGTTGAGCAGGCGCATAGGCGACTCCCGCAGAAAAAGCCGCCCCGATGGCCGCGAGGGCCACCGGGGCGGTGGTCATGACGAGACGAGGTTCAGGCGTTTTCGTCGATATAGCCCAGCCGGGTCAGCATGGACTTGAGCTTGTCCAGCGCCTCGGCGGCCTTGTCGCTGCGCTCGCCCTGCTCGGCCCAGGATTTCTGTGCCACCTCGGTGAGCTGGTTCTGCACGTCTTCCGGCAGCGTCGTGATCTTGACGTCCTGCTCGGCCATGGCGTTGGCGAGTGCGAGCTGCTCCTTGTAGAGATACTCGTTGGTGCGCACCCAGAACTGCTCGTTGAGCGCGTCCTTGACCGTCTTGGCGTCTTCGGGCGAGAGCTTGTCGAGCGCCTTCTGGTTGATGATGAACACGTCCGTGCCCGCGATATTGAGCGCCGGCTTGACGTGGTACTCGGCCACCTCGTACAGGCTCATGCTGGCCGCGCCCTGCGCCGCGCCCCAGTGCGCGCCGTCGACCACGCCGCTGGACAGCGCCGTGTAGAGCTCGCCGCCCGGGATGTAGCTGGCGGAAGCACCGGCTTCGGTTAGGAAGGTCTGTAGCGCGCCGGAGGAACGGATCTTCAGACCCTCGAAGTCCTCCATGCTCTCGATCGGGCGATCGACGACCATTTCGGTCGGGTAGACCTTGTCGGTCGACCAGTAGACGCCTTCCTCGGCGGCTTCTTCACGCAGCATGTCCTCGAAGCCGAGGCCCTTGTGGAAGTACGCGACTTCCCACACGTTGCGGAAGGCGAACGGCAGACCCGATGCGATACCCGCGAGGCTCATCTGGTTCTGTGCGTAGGCCGGCGCGATGGTGCCCATCTGAATGGTGCCGCGCTTGACCGCGTCGAACGTCTGTTGCGCCTTGAACAGCGCGCCTGCCGGGTAGAGCTTGAGCTTCACGCGGCCATCGGTGCGCTCTTCGATGACGTTCTTGATGCGTACGAGGCTGTCCTCGTACGAGCTGCTGGAGCTGGGCCAGTGCGACTGCACGCGCCAGGTGGTGCTCTTCTGCGCCAGGGCGGTGCCCGGGGCAAGGAAGACGGTCAGGGCAAGCGCGGTGGCGCCGGCCAGCAGACCGCGTGTGAGAGTGGTCGAAGCCATCGGAATCTCCTCCGTTAATGTCGCTAAGCAGACGGCGCCCGCTTTTTTGCCCGCGTTGCGCGCCTGCCATCCGGCGAATCCGGATGCGAGGGATCATGCCTCAATTGAAATGCCGTTTCACGTCTAATTTTTCTGTGTTTTACAGGCAATTGCCCATGCTCTGCCGTATGGGCGATGAAAAACCGCAGCCGCAGCACGGTCCGCATCGCCCTGCCGCGACACACCGCGACAGCCGAACGTATCGCGCCGCAGACGGGTGCCTCTAACCGCGTCACGAGCGCGTCCACGGTCTTTCAGCCCCACCCTAGCGCATCGTCGCGGCGCATGCGCTGCCTGTGGCGCGCGCGGTTGTCATCACGAGGATTACGGCTGGTCTTCGACGCCGATAAGTGCGTCAATGCGGCCCAGACAGGCGGGGGCACCGCCCGGTTTTCGTCAACGGACCCGACATGACCCAACACACCGAAACCCTCGCCGCACTGGCCGCCCGCTTCGATGCCGGTCTGGCAAAGCTGGCGGCGATCGCGGACAAGAAGGCACGCAAGCCCGCCAAGATCGACGCGCTGGAATGCGCCGCCGCCATGCTTGCCCTGAACGGCGGCGCGCCGGCGCTGTATGCGCGCGTGGCCGAAATCGAGTCCGCGGGCGTGTTCGCGCACAGCGACTGGGGCCGGCCGAACATCCTGCAGCCGGCACTAGCCGTACGGTCGCTGCGCCAGGCCGATCGTGCGACTACCGCGATCGAGGCCTTGAGCGAACTGCGCCTGCTGGCCGTGGCCAAGGGCGAATACTTCCACCCCGGCATCACCGCCGAGCGCGCCCGCAATTTTCTTACCCAGGTGATGGCGCTGAATCTGGACCTGCTTGCCGGTTCGCTCAGCGAGGCGGACCGCGAACGCGAGCACGACCTCGGTCGCGCCGTGCAGGCGCTCTATCAGTACCAGCTCGCGCACATGGGCTACGAGAGCATTCTCGACAGCCTGGTGAACGAGGTGTGGCGCATCCTCGCCCAGCGCCCGATCCAGGTCGACGATGCGCGCCAGATGGTGATCCAGATCGCGACCTGTCTCTACGATCCGGAACTGGCCGCCGCGGCCGACAACGACGACGCCAAGCGGCTGGTCGAATCGCTGTTCGCGCCGGCGCCGGGCTGCGCGGAAGATCCGGGGCTTGCGGTCTATGCCGAACGGCTGGTCGAGATGGATCGCGACGAACTCAAGGCCGACGCCCACGGCTTCGCCGACGCCATGCACGACACCGGCCTGGTGTCGGTCTATCACGCCGTGTTTCTGCGTCACCTGCGCGCCATTCCCCAGGGCGGCGGCGATGCGCTGATTCCGGTCGCGCTGGGCCTGAGCCCCACCGGCCGCGACGCCCTTCTGTGCTACCGCGAGCTCATTCATACGCTGATCGACGAGGCGGTGTTCGTGGAGACCTGCCAGGCCATCTACGGCCTCGCGCTGTTGCTCGAACGCGGCGTGCTGTTCTCGACGCCGGTGGCGGCCGGCCTGTGGCGTCAGATCCGCCTGTCGCTGTCGGCCGAAACCGCCGCAAACCTGCGCGAAGTCTTTGGCGACGCCCAGCCGCCGCGGGTATTTCTGCTCGCGGGTGTGCTCGGTCTGCTCGGCCAGCCGCTGGGCGTTGGCCAGGGCAACAACCCGACCTGCCAGTCCGTGATCGGCCTGTCGATGTGGGCCGACAACGACCCGGACTACCTGCTCCAACTCGTGGCCTGGGCCGCGCGTGACGACGAGGTGCTCACCCGCTTCGAGGGCGAGCGCGTCTCTTCCAAGGGCCTGGAAGCGGGACTGGCCAAGGAGCGTCCGCTCGACGTGGACCCGGTCTCGCTCGTGCTCGTGCCGCATCTGGACCGAATCTATATCGAGATGGGCCGGCTGTGCGGCGAGCGCGACGACGACCTGCACCGCTGGATCAACCCCGAATTCTACGGCTGGTGGGTCGGCCAGGGCTTTCGCGTGATCGCAGATCCCGAATCGGGCGAGATCGACGACTACGCCGGTTTCGTGCGGCATTTCTATGCCTGCTATCACCCCTACTACAACGACAACATGCCGGTGATCCATTCCCAGCCGGCCGGTATCGCCGTGACGGACAGCGCCGCGCGCTATGTGGGCCGGCATGCGATCAGCATCCTGCGGGTCGGGCTCGACCCCGACAACGAGATGCGCGTGTATTTCTACAACCCCAACAACGACAGCGGCCAGGACTGGGGCCAGGGCATCGTCACCGCCACCGAAGGCCACGGCGAGATTCCCGGCGAGGCATCGCTGCCGATCGCCGAATTCGCATCGCGGCTGTTCGTGTTCCACTACGACCCGCTCGAACGCGGCAACGCCGACTGCGTACCGGACGACGAGATCGCGCGCATCATCGAGCTGGGCCGGTCGAGTTGGGCGAAGGACTGGTAGCCTGCGCGGTTCATATGAGCCGACGGCCACCGAAAAAATGCCCGCCACGGCGCCCGAAACCCCGCCGCAAGCCCGCGGCGAGACCCGAGACGCCGCGGCTGCTCGCCTTCAACAAGCCCTTTCGCGTGCTCACCCAGTTCACCGATGCGGACCAGCGCGCGACGCTGGCCGGCTATATCGACGTGCCGGGCGTCTACCCCGCCGGCCGGCTCGACCGCGATAGCGAGGGGTTGCTGCTGCTGACCAACGACGGCCGCCTGCAGTCGTGGATCACCGACCCGAAGCACAAGATGCCCAAGACCTACTGGGCGCAGGTGGACGGCGAGGCGAGCGCCGAGCAGATCGACGCCCTGCGCGCGGGCCCCACGCTCAAGGACGGCCCTACCCAGCCGGCGGATGTCGAGATCATCACCGAGCCCGATCTCTGGCCGCGCCACCCACCGGTGCGTTATCGCAAGAACGTGCCGACCACGTGGCTCGAGATCACCATCCGCGAAGGGCGTAACCGCCAGGTAAGGCGCATGACCGCGGCGGTCGATTTGCCGACGCTGCGCCTGGTTCGAATGCGTATCGGCGACTGGACGCTGGGCTCGCTCGCCAGCGGCGAATGGCGGTCGCTGGCACTACCGGCGGGTTGCAAGCGCTGACTTGATTACGCCTGCCGATACCGGACAGCCGCCGGTATTGCTGCAGGCGCGATTTCCGCCGAACGGCATACGTCCGGTCGCAACCTGCGGCCAGCGCCCTGCTCGCTCGGAAACCGATACCGGGCCGGATTCAGGCGCTCGTATCGAGCGCAGTCGGCGCGGCTTCGGCGATCAGGCCTTCGTCCTTGAGCGCCTGCCAGAAGGCCGGATCGATCGTGGCGCGCATGGAGGCGGCGTTCTCGCGGGCCTGTTTGGCATCTCGCGCGCCCGGAATCGTAGCCGACACGATCTTCGGCGCGGCGGTGAACTGCAGGGCAGCGGTACGCAGGTCGGTGCCGTGCTGCCTGGCGATCTCGCTGATACGCGCGCGCTTCTCCGGGTAGCCTTGCGGCGTGTCGTCGCCATAGAGCCAGCGATCCTTGCCGGCCAGAAAACCGGCACCCAGGGGCGCGCCGATGACCACCGAACAGCCCTGGGCCTCGCATTTCGGGAACAGGCGTTCGAGCGCGTCCTCGTGGTTCATCAGGGTATAGCGCGTGGCCTGCAGGATGACATTGGGCTCGGCGTTGTCGAGCGCGGCCAGTGAGGGCTCGATATCGTTCACGCCCATGCCCCAGCCCTTGATCAGGCCTTCTTCGCGCATCTTGGTGAGCTCGGGCATGGCACCCTCGATCGCCGTCTTCAGCTGAGCGCCGTAATCGTCGAGATCCTTGTTGCTGGGCGCCAGATCGTGGATGAAGACCATATCCAGACTCGGCACACCCAGGCGCTGCAGGCTGTCCTCCACCGAGCGGCGTACACCCGCGGCGGTGTAGTCGTAGCGATAATTGAAGTTCAGGTCGCCCGCCCAGATGCCGTGGCTGTCCATTGAGGCATCGGGCGTGAGCAAGCGCCCGACCTTGGACGACAGCATATAATCGCTGCGCTTCTGGCCGTCGAGAAAATGCCCGAGGCGGCGTTCGCTCAGGCCCAGGCCGTACCAGGGCGAGGTATCGAAATAACGCACGCCCGCATCCCACTGCGCCTGCAGCATGGCCTCGGCGGTGTCGTCCGAAGTTTCGAAGAACATGTTGCCGATCTGCGTGCCGCCCGCGCCGTATTTCTGCGGCGGACGATAGCCCGCGGCGGCATCGCCCGCCGGATTGCCCGGCAGCGACTCGGGCGCGCGCATCTCGTGCTGGACGTTCGAATCGGCCAACGCACGCGGCGCCAGCATCGTTGTCGCGCCGGCGAGCCCGCCAAGCGCGGCGATACGCAAGAATTGGCGTCGATCTGTCATGGATAATCAATGTCTTGAACAGGATGGCGTCAAACTATCAGAGACTGCCTGATCGGCACAGGACATAAAGCGCACGACAGCCGAAGCGAGACCGAGACCGTCGATGCTCCGCCCCATCGGCCGACCTGCGATCACGCCTGACAAATCCGGCCGTGCGCGCGGCACGTAGATGGATCCGAATGCCTTTTGAATGGGCATCACAGCACAAGCCGGTATCCGCTGCGCTCAACGCCCTTGCGATCAAGACCGGCTTTTTTTGTCGCGTTAAGCGCTTGATAGTCTTGAAGCGCGGCATCGCGACGTGCGCCATCAAGCCGGCGCGCCCCGTTTTTTATGCCGGATCAACAGCGCCGCAAGAGGTTTGAATGCGTGATCGATCACTGCCTTGGCGTGTCTTGGCGCTATGCGTCGTTATGTTTGCGTCCAGCGGTTGCGCGTTCATACGCGGGTCGGCTGCGGGCACTGCGTTCGTCGAGCGCGATCAACAGCATTTGCGGCTGCCGAGCGCGGAAGATGCGCTCGCGTTTCGGCCCATCGCCTATCTAAGCCCGTATACCTACGTGGAATATGCGCGCGCTCGTAGCGGCGATGGCCGCAGCGAGGCACTGCTGTATCGAACGCGCGGCCTCGGTACGGCGCTGGATCTGGATCCCCGGCATCTGAACGCGTTCACGCGCCAATGGGTGTTCAACAGCGGCGGCGCAACGCTGACCTGGCAGCAGCCGCGACCCGCGCGATTCGCGCCGACCGGCATCCACTACCGCCGCTATCAACTTCACCGACCGGGCGAAGCCGGCAGCCGTGACTGCGTTGCGTTCCTGAAACGCTGGGATTTCCAGTCGCTCGATCCGTTGCATCGACCCGGCCGCGGTTATTTCGGCTATACCTGTCGTCCACCGGGCGTCGCATTGACGACGGCCGATGTCGCGGCGTACCTGCAACGTATCGAAACTGCCACGCCGTCGCTGCCGGATTTTTATATCGGCCAACGTGTGCCACGCGACCCGCAGGCGCTGGCACAGGCTCGCGGCCAGGCGGATGTGCGTTGGGGCATCACGGCATTTCCTTATGACCGCACCCGTCATTATCCGCTCGGCGGGTCGCATAACGGCGGCTCGTAGCGCGAGACATGCTCGGCTGACGTCGTTGTTGCCACCGTGATGCCGGATCGATACCAGCCCTACGCTCAGCCCGTCGGGGAATCTCCGATACGCCGTAACGATTGAAAACGCCCACCCGCGTCATATGCGAGTCGATAGATACCGTGCACGCCGTCGCGCATGACGACCTTGCGCAGCGCGTGCGCCGGCAACAACACGCGCCTGCCATCCACGCTGCGTGCGTACACGTGGTCGATGGCGCCGGCATAGTGCGCCTGGCACTGGGCGGCGGACAGCTCGATCACGACATCGATACTGGGCATGTCGGTCACACGAAATAACGGACCACCGGTCTGCCCGCCGTCAATCGGCGGGCCCCGGCCGGCGCGCCAGCCGCCGCGCTACTCGTGCACATGCCGAGCGTCTCACCACGACAGATGTGCCACCGGCGCTTGTTAACCTCTCCCCGTTTCGACCACCAGCGACATGCGCGGCCCGGACAATCGCCGCCGGCACGCAGGAATAGGCGTGCAGACATTTCTGGCCCGGCGTGCCGCGCTCGTAATACCGGGCTCAAGAGTCCGCGGACTGCAGCTTGTCTTCGGTGCGATGCTCGAAATCGCTGGCGTCGTGGCGTTCGCGCAGCTGCTCGGACGGATCGCCGAACGGGCGATTGACCATGCGCCCGCGCTGCACCGCGGGGCGGGCTTCGATCTCGTCGGCCCAGCGCAGCACGTTCTTGTACTCCTGCACCTGCAGGAATTCGCCGGCGTCGTAGAGACGCCCCTTGGCGAGTGCGCCGTACCACGGCCAGGTGGCGATATCGGCGATGGTGTATTCATCACCCGCCAGATAGCGCGTTTCGGCCAGACGACGATCGAGCACGTCGAGCTGGCGCTTCACTTCCATGGCGAAGCGGTCGATCGGGTATTCGAGCTTCACCGGCGCATAGGCATAGAAATGCCCGAAGCCGCCGCCCAGATACGGCGCGCTGCCCATCTGCCAGAACAGCCAGTTCATGGTTTCGGTACGGGTGGCGATATCGCTCGGCAAGAACGCGCCGAACTTCTCGGCCAGATAGACGAGGATCGAGCCGGACTCGAACACGCGCTGCGGCTCGGGCGCGCTGTGGTCGACCATCACCGGAATCTTGGAGTTGGGGTTGATCGCGACATAGCCGCTGGAAAACTGATCACCCTCGCCGATGTTGATCAGCCAGGCATCGTACTCGGCGCCGCTGTGGCCGGCCGCGAGCAGTTCCTCGAACATCACCGTTGCCTTCACGCCGTTCGGCGTGCCCAGCGAATAGAGCTGGAACGGATGTTTGCCGACCGGCAATTCCTTGTCGTGGGTCGGGCCGGCGATGGGGCGGTTGATGTTTTCGAACTTGCCGCCGCTGCCCTTCTCCCATTTCCAGACGGCTGGCGGCGTGTATTCGTTGTCGTTGCTCATGAATCGTTGGTCCTTTCGCAAGAGGATGACCGCCACGCGTGGCGATACCGTGTACGGCAGTCTACATAGGGATTGTTGCGGCACACGCAATGCATCTTCCGCCCCGCAACGGCATCAGCCGCCAGGGTGGCCGGCGATGTCGTCCAGTCGATACACGCGCGCGGCGGTGCCCGAGAACAGCGCGGTCTTCTCCGCCTCGCTGTAATCGGCCACCAGATGCTTGAAGGCATTCCAGAGCGTGGCGTAATCGCAGGTGAAATGATCGACCGGAAAATTGCTTTCGAACATGCAGCGCGCCACACCGAACGCCTCGATACAGGTTTCGATATACGGCGCCCAGGCCGCGGCCAGCAGTTCGTGGCCATCCGGCCGGTCGTCATAGGACCAGTCGAACCCGGCGAACGGCATGGCCAGACCGCCGAGCTTGACGACGACGTTCTCGCAACGCGCGAGCGCGAGCATCTGAGCGCGCCAGCCGTCGAAACGCGCGTCGCGCTGGCCGGCATAGGCGCCGATGCCCACCGGCCCGCCGACATGGTCGAGCACGATGGTCGTATCCGGAAAGGCGCGGGCGAGATCGAGCAGTTCCGGCAGTTGCGGTTCCAGCAGCCAGGCATCGAAACTCAGGCCGAGCGGCGCGAGCGCGGCGAAGCCACGGCGAAAGTCCGCGTCGCCCAGCAGCCCTTCCGGCGCGCCGCGGGTGGACAGCGGCCCGAGCACGTTCGGGTCGCCGTCATGGGCCGCGCTCTGGCGAATCCCGCGAAAACGACCGCCGCCGGCCTGGATATGCGCCTGCAGCACATCGGCCACCGCATCGCCGCCGCGCAGATCCGCGTGGCCCACGATCCCGGCACAGGCCTGCGTGTCGCCATAGACGCCGCTGGCCGCCACCGCGGCCACGCCGTTGACGAACTCCGTCTCGCCCACGCAGCGCAACGCCTTGTCGCCGGTGGCCCGATACATGGCCCGGCACTCGATGAACACGGTGGCGCGGATATCGTGGCCGCTGTCGGTATCGGCCAGTAACTCGTCGAGCAGGTAGCGCGGGCGCTCGCGCAGCATTGCGCTGAAGCCGTGGTCGGCGAACGGGCCATCGCCGAGCGCGAGTCGCGAGCGATCCCAGAGGTGGTGATGCGGGTCGATGATCGGGCGCTCGGGTTCGAGGATCACCCGGTCTGAACCGGAATCGGGATGGGCCATGGTGTCTCCTTCGCGGTGGGCCGCCGGTTGCCGGCGACCCGTGTTGTTTTATCGATGAACAACTTAGCACCGAACGTGCGTTCGTTGTCGGCCCGGATGAAGCCGATGCACACGCCACCGCGAAGGCGCAGCCAATTTGCTGTATCTGCCATGTTCTGGCCTGCTGGGGCCATGACGGTTATCAGTACAGCGCAATCATGAGCAGCTATCGAGACGGCATTCGCCTGGGTGTGGCGGGCGCGGCGGCGGCCGCATGTATCTATTTCCCGCAGCCGCTGGCTGCGCGGATTCAGACCACGTTCGACGTGTCCGTGCTCTGGGCGGCGATGCCCATGACGTTCGCCTTCATCGTGCTCACGTCGGGGCCGGTGCTGTTCGGGCGCTTCATCACCGTGGGCCGCGCCATGCGCATCGTGCTGGTCACCGAGCTGCTGCTGGCCGCCCTCTTCGCCCTGCAGGCCGTGGCGTTCTCCGCGGTGCCGTATTTCCTGCTGCGCGGCGCCCAGGTGATGCTGTTGCCGCTGCTCATCCCGGCGGTGATCACCGGCTCGTCGAATATTCAGGGCTCGAACAACCGAGCGCGCGATCTCGCGCTCTATACCGCCGGCACCATCGTCGGCGGCGTGGCCGGCCGCCTGATCGCGGTGGGCTCGGTCGCCTTCGACCACTGGCAGCTGGGCAGCCTGGCGATCACGGCCATGCTGCTGCTGTCCGCCTGGCTGTTGCGCCAACCGCCGGTGCTTTCCGGCGCGCTGCAACGCACCGGCGCGACGGCAAGCACGCCGCCCGCGCCCGACACGAAGAAAAGCTGGATGACACCGGTCGCCCTGTCCTACCCCGGCCTGGCGCTGGCCTTCGGGGTGCTGACCACGGTGCTGACCTGCCTGCCGTTCGAGATCGGCTACGAGCGCGGCGGCACGCTGATGCTGGCCATCGTCTACGGCGGCTATGCGGTGGGCATCGCGACATCGCTGGGCGCGCCCACGATCACCCGTTTCAGCCGCGGCCTGCCCAACGCCACCCTGACCGCCGCCGTGCTGTTCGTGATCGGGCTGTGCGGGGTGATCCAGGGCTCGTTCGCGGCGCTGGTGATCGGCGTGGTGCTGCTGTGCGGCAGCATGGTCTTTCATCAGGCGACCCAGATCGTGCTGCTCAACGATTATTTCGCCCGCTCGCAGTCGGGCACGGTGAGCGCGCTGTTCGTGGCCGCGGTATTCGCCGGCGGCACGCTGGGCTCGAGCCTGATGCTCTCGCTCTACGAATGGCTGGGCTGGGGCGCGGTGATGACGGTCTGCCTGCTGTTCTCGCTGGTGGCCGGCTACTGTGTCTATATCGCTGCGCGGCGCCAGGCCCAGGCTGCGGCTGCCGTGGGTTGAAAGCGACGGCGCGCCCCGGCCGCTCGGGCGTGCCGCGGTAGCCAGCGCGCGCCACGCATCGCAGACTGATCGCCCGATCCCATCCGGCCGCCTGCATGACCTCGATCATCCTGCATCACTTCGAAGCCTCGCCTTTCTCGGAAAAGGTTCGCGCCCTGCTGGGTTACAAGTCGCTGTCGTGGCAGTCGGTGCTCATTCCACGCATCCTGCCCAAGCCGGATCTGGTGGCGCTCACGGGCGGCTATCGCAAGACGCCGGTAATGCAGATCGGGCGCGATATCTACTGCGACACGCGGCTGATCGCACGCACGATCGAAACACACGCGCCGAACCCGCCCGCGATTCCGGCAGCCGACACGACGAGCGTGGTCGCGCTGGAACGGTTCGCCGATCGCCAGCTGTTTCTCGCAGCGGTGCCGGCCATGTTCCGCCCCGCGGGCCGTGCTTTTCTGGTCGAGAAAATGGGCGAAGACGGTCTCGCCCGTTTCCAGGCCGATCGCGCCGAGCTGTTCGCCAGCGGCAATGTAGCCCGTCCCGATGCCGCGTTCTCGGAAGCCGTCCTGCCGCCGTCTCTGGCCGCGCTCGACACCCAGCTGGCCGCGCGCGATTTCCTGCTCGGCGCGCAGCCGACGCTGGCCGATTTCGCGGTCTATCACCCGGTCTGGTACATCCGCGCCAACGCGGGTATCGCCGATCTACTCGACCCCTATCGCCACCTGCTCGCCTGGGCCGACCGCGTACGCGCGCTGGGCCACGGCCACCGTGAGGAACTGGATGCAGCCCAGGCGCACGCGATCGCCGCACAAACCACCGACTGGCAGCCACTGCCCGAGCCCGTCGAACACAAGCTTGCGCCCGGCACCGCCGTGACCGTGGCCGCCACGGACTATGGCACCGAACCGGTGGCCGGGCGTCTGGTGTGCATCGGGCGCGACTCGATGACGATCGAGCGCGACGGGCCACAGGGCGCGCCGGTGCGCGTGCATTGCCCGCGCGAGGGCTTTCATGTCGCGGCAGCCGACAACTGAAGCGTTGACCGGCGACCACAGCGCCCACATTGTCTAGAACTGGACGCACACGTCGCCGCATTCAGGAGCGATCATGAAACGAGCCCTCGGCGCAATGGCCATGAACTGGCTGCGCAAACCGGAAAACCAGGAACGCGTCAAACGCACCGCACGGGACGTGTGGGGCCGCTTTCAGGCGCACCGCAACGCGCGCGCGACAACAGATGCCGGCCGCACCGACCGCGCGCCCGCCGCATCGCGCCCTTCGCGCGACACGGCATCCGACCGACGCGACGATGGCCAGCCATAGCGTCGGCCCGGCCGTCGCGCCGGGTTCGGCCGCGCGCTGGGCCACGCTCGCGGTTGCTCTGCTGATACTCGCAGGCTGTGGCGGCGCGCCGCGCACGGATCCCTCCGAGGCGGATTACCAGCGCTACTGGGCCTGTGCCTACGCCGCGGCGATGCCCTATGCGAGCGATCGCAACCTGCCCGCCCGGCAAGCCGCCATGCGCGCCCAGTCCGCCTGCTACCCGAGCTACGTCGTCTATCGCGACGCCAAGATCCGCCATGTGCGGTCCGCGGTGCCGGCCGGCGATCGTCAGATGGCGACCACGCTGGGCACCCAGGCCGCACTGCAGCGGCGCAAGGCCGTCACGAAACGATTGACCGAACTGGTGGCCGAGGCGCGCTAGCCGCGACTGCGGCATGGCTCTGGCCGGCGCCAGGCGCGTGTGATCGGTTTCGCGCGAGGTCTTTGATATTGTCGCCGGCCACACGGTGACAGCGACAGGAGCGGCATCATGGCAACCCAGACGCTACCCGACACCATGGCGGCCATGCTGCTGACCGGGCATGGCGGCATCGACAAGCTGGTCTACGATTCGAATGTGCCCAGACCGTGCGCCGCCGCCGGTGAGGTGCTGGTCCAGGTGACGGCCACGGCCAAGAACAACACCGACCGCAAGGCGCGTGAAGGGCTGTACCCGACCAAGGATGCAGACGACGTGACCTCGTTCGCGATCGGCGGTTCGCCCACGCTCACCTTCCCGCGTATCCAGGGCGCCGACGTGGTCGGGCGCGTGGCGGCCGTGGGCGACGGCGTGGCGACGACGCGTATCGGCGAGCGCGGCCTGCTCGATTTCAACATCTACGCCGACGCACGCCGCGACATCAATCTTACCCCCGACTACTACGGCCACGGCGCCGACGGCGGCTATGCCGAATATGTGGCGGTGCCGGCCGACCAGTTCCACGCCGTGGACAACGACGCCCTGTCCGACGCGGAACTCGCCAGCATGGGCATGTGCTCCTACCAGACCGGTTATCACATGCTTACCGCGGCCGGCGTGAAGGCCGGCGAGCGCGTGCTGGTGACCGGCGCCAGCGGCGGCGTGGGCACGGCGTTGATCCAGCTGTGCCGGGTGATCGGCGCCATTCCCTACGCGCTGAGCACACCGGACAAGGCCGATGCCCTGCGCGCACTCGGCGCGGAAGCGGTGTTCGACCGCGCCGACATGGACGATTTCACCGCCAAGGTGCGCGACGCCACCCACGACGAACCCTTCGATGCCGTGATGGACCTGGTCGGCGGCGACATGACGCATCGCTTTATCGACACGATGATCTTCGACATGACGCGTCGGCGCACCTACCCGCGCCTGAGCATCGCCGGCGCCAGCGGCGGCAACGTCAGCGAAATGCTGTGGACGCGCATCTATCTCTATCAGGTCCAGATCTTCGGGGTGTCGCACGGCACCCGCGAAGAAGCCGAACAGCTGATCGCCTGGATTCGCTCGGGCGATCTCAGGCCGGTGCTGCACGCCGCGTTCAAGCTCTCCGAACTGCACGAGGCCGAGCGTTATTTCATGGATCGCTCGAGCAATTATCTCGGCAAGATCGTGATCGTGCCCGATGCCCAGTGGGACGCCCACGGTGCACCGCACGCGCTCGCCCCGTAGCGCCGAACCATCGCCGAACGCCTGCTGCCGCCGCGCCCACCGCTTGCATGGGCACCGTGCGATACCTGTGTGGCGCGGGCAGCATCTACGCCTCTATCCAGGGGGTCGGGTCCGCGCCTGACCCCGTAGCCATTCGAGATTTTCCATGAGCCAGGAACTGTCCTTTCAGATCATCGATACCCACGCCGGCGGCGATGTCAGCCGGATCGTGGTCAGCGGGATCAACGCTCTGCCGGGCGATACCGTGCGCCGCCAGATGGAATACCTGCGCGACGACGCCGACGGGCTGCGTACCCTGCTGCTCGAAGAGCCCTACGGCATTCCCGAGATGTCGGTGGATCTGATCGTACCGCCGACAGATCCCCAGGCGCAGGCGGGTTACATCATCATGGAAGTGATGGGTTACCCGATCTATTCGGGTTCCAACACCATCTGCACGGCGACCGCGCTGCTCGAAAGCGGCATGATTCCCAAGCGCGAAGGCCGCCAGCATTTCGTGCTCGAGTCGCCGGCCGGGCTGGTCCAGGTCGAGGCCAACGTCGAGAACGGCGTGGTCGAAGCCATTACCTGCGAAGGCCTGCCCAGCTACATCGATACCTACCGGGCCACGATTCACGTTCCGCTGATCGGCGACGTGAACTACAGCGTGGCCTATAGCGGCGGCTTCTATGCGCTGGTGGACGCCACCGAACTCGGTTTCGAACTCACGCGCGACGAGGAATCCCGACTGGCCCACTGCGCGCAGGCGATCGTGGAGGCCATCGTCGAGGAACGCGGTTTCTCGCACTACTCGCTGGGCGATGTCGGGCCGCTGCCGTTCCTGCATTTCATGGGCCCGGTCGAGCAGGTGGCCGGCGATTACTATCGTTCGCGCTCGACGACCTATGTCCATCCCGGCGTGATCTGTCGCAGCACCACCGGGACCGGCACGTCCGCGCGCATGGCGCTGATGCACCATGAAGGCCGCATGCAGCCGGGCGACAAGCTCGAAACCGTCTCGCTGCGGGGCTCCAGCTTCATCGGCTCGTTCACGCGCGTCTCCAGAGGCGGCCCGCACGATGTGGTGGAAAACACCATCACCGGCAAGAGCTATGTCCTGGCGCGCTCGCAGATCGTGGTCAACCCCGACGATCCGCTGGTCGACAGCACACATCTGCGCCCCATCCTCACGAGCAACGCGCCGAGCGGCTGAAAACTGCTTCAATCGGCGGCAAAGCGCGCGGCGTAGTGTCGCGCGATCGCGCCCGGCGTGGTCAGCCACACCGCGTCGCGGTGCGCGGCGACATGCGCCAGCGCCTGGCGCAGCACACGCAGCCGGAACGGCTGGCCGGTGATATAGGGATGCAGCGCGATGCCCATCACCAACGGCTGTTCGCGCGACTGTTCGAGCATCTCGTCGAACTGGTCGATGATGCGCACCGCGAACTCCCGGTAGTCGATATGGTGGGCCGCGATCGCCGGGATGTCGTTGATCTCCTGCGGATACGGCACCGACAGGATTCGCCCGCCGCCGCGCGTCGCCATCCAGGTCGGCTGGTCGTCGTGACACCAGTCCAGATGATAGGCAAACCCCGACTCGGCCAGCAGATCGGGGGTGAGGTGGCTTTGTGCGATCCACGGTCCGAGCCAGCCCTGCGGCGTTTCACCGAAGGCCTCGGCCAGACGCGTCCGGGATTCATCGATCAGCACCGCTTCCCCGGCTTCGTCGAATTCGTTCTGCGACTCACTGTTGGTGCGCCCGTGCGCGATCAGCTCCGTGGACAATCGCGCTCGATACGCGGCGACCAGTTCCGGGCAGTGATCGACGATGCTGCTGTTCACGATCAGACCGACCGGCAGCCCGAGCGATTCGAACATCGAAAGCATCCGCCATGTGCCAACCCGGTTGCCGTATTCGCGCCAGGCATAGTTGAGTACGTCGGGCTCGCGGCGACCGTCGGCGAGCGTCGCGCCGTGGCCGCCACCGAAATCGAAATGCTCGAGATTCAGGCCGATGTACACCGCCAGACGGCGGCGCTCCGGCCAGTCGAAGTCCGGGCGATCAGTGATCGCGCGGTAACCGAAGCGGGCATGAGGCATCGTTCGTCGCGGCATGATTTCGAACCGTTAGGAGCGCCGCTCCACTCTAGCGCCCGAAACGCTCATTGGATGCGCACACCGCGGTTGCGCTAGCGTCGACCCCGCGTCGACGGTGGAGCGCCTCATGACCCGACCCTTTTCGCATCGAACGCCCGCGCTGCGCGCGCTGGCCCGACTCGCGATTCTCGCGCTCGCGTTTTCAGGGGTTGCGCGCGCTGCGCCGGCACCGTCCGTGACCCTGGCCGAAACCTACCGGGGCGGCATCGATCTGGCCGATTACTGGGTCAGCGAGAAATACGATGGCGTGCGCGGCTACTGGGACGGCCAGCGCCTGATCACGCGCGGCGGTCTGGTCATCCAGACGCCTGCATGGTTCACGGCGGGCTGGCCCGACCATGCGATGGATGGCGAACTGTGGACCGGTTACGGCGAGTTCGCCCGCGTATCCGGCATCGTGCGCTCGCATGAGCCGCACGATGCCGACTGGCGCGACGTGCGCTATCGCGTGTTCGACCTGCCGGATCATCCCGGCCCGTTCGATGCGCGCGTGCCGGCGATCCGCCACGTCGTCGCCGCGATCGACCAGCCCTGGGTGACGGCCGTCGGCCAGTTCCGCATCGACGACACGACCGCACTGGATACAGCCATGGCGCAGGTGATCGCGCGCGGCGGAGAGGGGCTGATCCTGCATCGCGGGGCCGCGAAATACCGCGCCGGACGCAGCGACGACCTGCTCAAGCTCAAGCCCTACGACGACGCCGAGGCGCGGGTTATCGGCCATAATCCGGGCCAGGGTCGGCTTGAAGGCCTGATGGGTTCGCTCGATGTGCGTACACCGGATGGACGCGAATTCGCCATCGGCAGCGGTTTCACCGACGCACAGCGCGCCAGCCCGCCACCGATCGGCTCGTGGATCACCTACCGCTACAACGGCGAGACCGTTACCGGCCTGCCCCGCTTCGCGCGTTTTCTGCGCCGACGCCCGGGCGGCCCGCCGCTCGAGGTCGATCGCGTGCCCGATCGCTAGATCTTGACCTCGAACCCCTCGAACTGGGGCGGGCCGAGATAGATATCCTTGCGCGCGCCGGCATTGGCGTGCGCCTTGCGAAACGCCTCCGACTGGGTCCAGGCCTCGAACGCGGCGCGCGATTCCCATTCCGAATGCGAGGCGAACAGCGTGTATTCGTCGTTGGTCGCGCCGTGCAGCAGGTTGAACTGCTTGAAGCCCGGCACGTCCTGCAAATGGGTGTCACGTTCGCGCCAGATGGCAAGGAATTCGTCCTCGCAGCCCGGCTTGATCTTGAAACGGTTCATGGCGATGAACATGGCAAAACCTCGGTTCGGCAAGTCAGGCGCCCGAGTATACGCACGCCGATGGCTAACGGATGGCGCGATCGCTGCGCAATACAGATAGACTGTCGCGCTTTGCCCGGCCCGCGGGCGAACAGGAACATCACGTGCTGATTCGGATTCTCGAGATCACGGTGCCGGTGTTCGGCATCATCGCGCTGGCCTATGCCTACGGGCGCAAGCGCCCGACCGATCTGCGCGACGCCAACCGCCTGAACATCACCATCTTCACGCCGGCGCTGATCTTTCACGCGCTCACCGAGCGTTCTCAGGGCGGCGACGATTTCCTTCTGGCGGCGATCGGCGCGACCGTCATCGTGCTCGGCTCCGGCCTGCTCGCCTGGGCCTGGGTTCGGCTGACAAAACGCGACCCGGCCGTCTACATCGGCCCGGCGATGTTCAACAACTGCGGCAACCTCGGCCTGCCGCTGGCGATTCTTGCCTTCGGCGAGGATGCCCTGCCGCTGGCGGTGGTACTGCTGGTCACCGAAAACCTGCTGCAGTTCACCGTGGGCCTGTGGCTGCTCGGCGACTCGATCCATATCAAGCGCCTGGCGACCAACCCGATGCTGGTCGCCACCTTCGCCGGCGTGCTCGGCATGGTGATGGACTGGCACGCGCCGGCCATGATCGAACCGGGCATTCGCATGCTCGGCGAGATCTCGATTCCGCTGATGCTGGTCGCGCTCGGCGTGCGTCTGGCCGACGGTGCGCCGGGCCAGTGGGCGGCCGGTTTCTGGGGCGGGCTGCTGTGCCCGCTGACGGGCCTGATCGTGGCCGTGCCCTGGGTGCTAATCACCCAGCCCGCGCCGCCGCTGGCGGCCCTGCTGCTCGTGTTCGGCGCCCTGCCGCCGGCGGTGCTCAACTACATGCTGGCCGAACAGTTCGAGATCGCGCCGCAACAGGTCGCCGCAATCGTGGCCGTGGGCCATGTGGTCGCGCTCGCGGTGATACCGCTCACGCTCTACTGGGTGCTCTAGTCCGGCGCTTGCGCGCCATAACACGCCGCGCATGAAAAAGGCCGGCGGAAGCCGCCGCCGGCCTTTTCATCAGGCAGACAAGACCGCCTATTCGGTGCCGGTCTTGCCCTGTTCGTCGAGGAAGGGATAGTCGGTATAACCCTTCTCGTCGCCGCCGTAGTAGGTGGCTTCGTCCGGCTTGTTGAGCTCGGCACCCACGCGGAAACGCTCGACCAGATCCGGGTTGGCGATATACGGCCGCCCGAACGCGGCGCCGTCACCCAGGCCCTTCTCGATCAATTCCTCGGTGCCTTCGGCGGTGTAGTGGCCGCAGAAGATCAGCGCACCGTCGGCGAAACGTTCGCGCATCGCCTGGCGAAACTCGTCGGTGAGCTTGATATCGCCGCCGGCCCAGTCCGGTTCGTTGATATGCAGATAGGCCAGGCCGCGCTTGTTGAGCTGCTCGGCCATGTAGAAGGCCATGGCCTTGGGCTCGTCGTCGCTCAGGCCGAAGATCTCGATGAAGGGCGACATGCGGATGCCCACGCGGTCGGCGCCCATGACCTCCACGACCGCATCGACGACTTCGAGCGGCAGCCGCGCGCGATTCTCGATCGAGCCGCCGTAGGCGTCGGTGCGCTTGTTGGAGCCGGTGGCCATGAACTGCTGGAGCAGGTAGGCATTGGCGGCGTGCACCTCTACCAGGTCGAAGCCGGCGCGCTTGGCCCGGATCGCGGCCTGGCGATACTCGTCGACGACCTCGGGGATTTCCTTGGTTTCCAGCGCCCGCGGGGTGCTGGAGTCCTGCAGGCCGTTGGAGCCATCCTCGAATTCGACAAAGCTCTTGGCGCCTTCGCCGCGGATGGCGCTCGGGGCGACCGGCTTGCGCCCGTCCGGATGCACCATCTCATGGCCCACGCGGCCGACATGCCACAACTGCAGGGCCATGCGACCACCGGCATCGTGAACGGCGTCGACGACGCCCTTCCAGCCGGCTTCCTGTTCATCGGTGAAGATGCTCGGCGTGTAGACGTAGCCACGCGCGCTTTCCGAGATATTGGTGGCCTCGGAAATGATCAGCCCCGCGCCGGCACGCTGGGAATAGTATTCCTGCTGCATCTTGCCCGGCACCTGGTCGGGCGTGCGCGAGCGCGTGAGCGGCGCCATGATCACGCGGTTCGGCAGCTGGACAGCGCCGAAATTGACGGGGGAAAGCAGTTTGTCGACAGCCATGATGGCTCCTTGTTCGATCCACGTTGGTACCCACTGGAAGTGGAGCCCGCGGGACATGAATCAAGTCGGTTGCCGTCAATTCACCCGTGCGCAAGACACAAAAAAGCCCCGCCGCAATGCGACGGGGCCTTGCATCCAGCCTCGGCCGGACAGGCCGCCTATTCGGCCTTGACCGTAAGCGTGCCCTTCATCCCGGCCGCGAAGTGGCCCGGGAAGGTGCAGATGTATTCATAGTCGCCCGGCGCTTCCGGTGCAGTGAAAGTCACCGTATCGGACTCACCGCCGGCCACGAGACCGGTATGGGCGATGATCTGATCGCTCATGTCGCTCGGGACGTAGTCGTTCGCCTTGGCACTGGCAGCGGCTTCGTCGAGCTTGCGCGCATCCGCGTCGGCCTTGAGCAGAATCCAGTTATGCGCCATGGCGGACGCCGGCAGCTTGGAGTTGTTCACGAGCTTGATCGTGACTTCCTCGCCCGGCTTCACGGTAATCGATTCCTGACTGAACTTCAGGCTGTTCTTCGCCTCGATCTCGACCGTCTTGGCCTGGGCCGCGATCGCCATCGTCGACAGCGCGGCGAACATCACGAGCATGATCGTCTTCTTCAACATCGAGTATCTCCTGCTTGTATTTTGTCGTTGCACAATGCAGCCGAAACGCGCGTTGCGCAAGTTGCGGCGCACCATGAAAAGACGGCGCGTTTTTACTGCGTGGCTCGTCCTACCATCGATCCAGACTAGCCACCGCGGCTTAACCGTCGCTTGCTGAAATCAGCGGATCGGCCGCGCGGCTAGAACAGCACGACCTGCCGGATCGCCTGCCCCGCGGCCAGACGCTCGAAGCCGACGTTGATATCGTCGAGCGACAGACGATGGGTGAGCAGCTTGTCCACCGGCAGACGACCCGCCTGATAGAGCGCGATATATTCGGGAATATCGAGCTTGGGCACGTGACCGCCAAGATAGGAGCCCATGAGCGTGCGCTCCTGGGCCACCAGCTGGGTCGGCGAAACCGGCAGGCGCACATCGGGATGCGGCAGGCCGGCCGTGACCGTCTTGCCGCCCTTGCCGGTCGCGGCGAAGGCGAATTCCAGTGCCGGCTGTACGCCGGCGAACTCGGCGGCCACGTCGACGCCGCCGCCGGTCAGATCCTTGACCTTTTCGAGCGCCTTGTCGTCCTTGGTGTTCACGGTGGCGGTCGCGCCGAGCTCGCGGGCGCGCTCGAGCTTTTCGTCGTCGATATCGGCGGCGATCACCTGGGCGGCGCCGCCGGCGATCGCGCCCAGCACGGCCGACAGACCCACGCCGCCGAGCCCGACCACGAGCACGGTCTGGCCCAGACGCAACCCGGCGGTATGCACCATCGCGCCCACACCGGTGAGCACGGCGCAGCCGAACACCGCCGCGATCTCGTAATCGAGCGTCGGGTCGATCTTGACCAGCGACTCGGTGCGGATCACCGCATGTTCGGCAAAGCCGGAGATCCCGAGATGATGATAGACATCCTCGCCCTTGTCGCTCAGACGAAAGCCGCCATCGAGCAGGGTGCCGGCATTGTTGGCCGCAGCGCCCGGCGCGCACAGCGCGGCGCGCCCGTCGGCGCAGTAGTCGCAATGGCCGCAGCTGGGCACGAACGAGCAGACCACGTGATCACCCACCGCGAAATCACGCACATTCGGGCCAACCTCGACGATCTCGCCGGCCGCTTCGTGGCCCAGCACCATGGGCACGGGGCGCGGCCGGTTGCCGTCGATCGTCGATAGATCGGAATGACACAGCCCGGCGGCATGCACCTTGACCAGCACTTCGCCGGCCTGCGGCGCGGCCAGGTCGAAGGTTTCGATACGCAACGGCTGCGAATCGCTGTAGGGGCGCGGCGGGGCCATTTCGCGCAGTACGGCGGCTCGGGTCTGCATGCATGCTCCTTGTGAAGGCTTGAATTCGTGACGGGCCGTGGGGACCGCGGAGCCTAAATCTATCATCCGTACCGGCCAGACCCTATTCATGCGCCGCCGGATTCGAGCCCGGCGCCCTGCTCGTGCAAAATACTGCGCTTGTGCCAGCGCCGGTGGCGCACGAGAAGCCGACCGGCCATCGACATCGTTTCAGGAAGACCGCCCATGACGCCGAGTGCCGCCACCCATGCCATCGACATCGCCGGCCTGCACCGCGAGCTGCCGCTGTTCGAGGTCGCGCCGGGCACGCGGATCGCGGTGCTGAACGTACTCGGCGATACCGAGCTGGTGGAAGTGGCCGGGCGCGCGCTCGGCGCCCAGCTGGAAGCGATCGACTACAGCGTGCTGGTGACCGCCGAGGCGAAATCCATTCCGCTCGTGCACGCGCTGTCGGTGGCCACCGGCAAGCCCTATGTCGTGCTGCGCAAGAACTACAAGCCATACATGGGCGACGCGCTGCGCGCCGAGACGCTGTCGATCACCACCGGCAAGCCGCAGACGCTGTATCTGGATGCCAAGGACCGCGATCTGGTCACCGGCGCGCGTATCGTGCTGGTCGACGACGTGATCAGTTCCGGCTCCACCCTGCAGGCGATGCGCACGATCATGGATCTGGCGGGCGCCACGCTGGCCGCGGAAGCCGCCATTCTCACCGAGGGCGAGCGCGAGAACTGGCACGACATCGTGTCGCTCGGCCATCTGCCGATCTTCACCGACGAGGCAAGCTGAACGCGTCTACGCCGCGGCGACGGACAAGCCGATGCCCGCGGCATAGAGCACCGCAATCGTCGCGCTCTCGAAGCCGATATTGCCAAGCCCTTTCTTTTCTCGCCGGATCAGCCCCAGCAGCAGCACGCCGGTCATGAGCAACGACAGCGCCATCCACAGCAGCGTCTGATCGGGAATGGCGTGATAGATCGAGCCGCCGCGGTAGGCAAGATCGGCCGCGCCCGCGAACAGGCAGTCGAAGGCATTGCCGCCAATGATGCCGCCGACCGCGAGCTGTAGCGCGCCGCGTCGCACCGCGGCCACCGAGGTCACCAGTTCCGGCAGCGAGGTGCAGATGGCGGTAAGCACCACGCCCACCGCCGTCGCGCCCAGGCCGGTCTGTTCGCCGAGCCGGCTTGCGACCGTCTCGAGCACGAACCCGCTCAGCCCGAGTAGCGCCGCGAGCACGACAAACCCCAGCCACAGCGGCAAAAGCGGCTTGGCGAGCGCGTCGTCTTCCGGTGTTTCCTCACGCGTTTCGCCGGTCTTGCGCGGCGCCCACATGCGCAGCTGCTGGGTATCGTTGACCACGCGCAGCCCGAAGGCATAACCGGCAAACAGCAGGATCGTGGCCGGATGCACGCCCAGCAGTGTGTACTCGGGCACGTAGGGCACCACCAGCAGCAGCGACAGCAGGCAGATCAGCAGTGCGCTCTGCGCGAGATTGGCCGTCGACGCCGCGGCGTGTTCCAGATTGGCCCGCTGATAGACGACGTCCGCGATCGCAAGAAATACGGTCTGCACCGCGATGCCGCCGAGGGCGTTGCTCATGGCCAGCTCGGGCTGGCCCTTCAGCGCGGCGGTTACCGACACGACGATGCCGGACAGCGACGTCGCCGCGCCCAGCAGCACGGCGCCTGCGACCGCCTCGCCCAGGCCGGTACGATCGGCCAGATCGTCGGCGATATGGGTCAGCCGGGTGCCCACCACCGCGATCACCGCGGCGATGAGCGCAAACAGCGCGAGATTGCCCCCCAGACCGAGTTCCGCGATGAAGCTCATGAGCCGATGCGGCGCTTGTCGAACGGCTTGTCGGGATCGCTGCCGTTACGCGCGATGCTGATGCGCTGGTTGCTGCGCCCGATCAGGCGCCGCTGCCAGCGTCGTTCGGCGGCCGTGGCCTCCGATTCGCTGCCGTCCCAGGCTTCCTGTAAAAGGAGCTTGCCGGCAGCGACCGCATCCGGCGAGAAGGCGCTCATCTCGGCGGCGATCTCCTCGGCGCGGGCGACCGGATCGTCGGCCAGATGCGTGACCAGGCCCAGGGCATGGGCCTCGCGCCCGTCGATGATCTTCGCGCTCATCACCAGCTGCTTGGCCACGTCGATACGCACGAGTTCGCGCAGCAGCGCCGCACCGCCCATGTCCGGCACGAGTCCCCATTTCGCTTCCATGACCGACAAGCGGGCGTCGGGCGTGGCCACACGCACGTCCGCGCCGAGCGCGAGCTGTATGCCGGCACCAAAGCAGTTGCCGTGGATAGCGGCGACCACCGGCACGCCCAGATCGCGCCAGGCCAGGCTCCAGCGCTGAAAGCGATTGGCGTAGGGCAGCATCAGCTGGCTCATCATCAGCGGCGCGGCGGTCAGCGGCGATTTCAGGACCGATCCGAAATCCAGCCCGGCACAGAAGGACGGGCCGTTGCCGCGAATCACCACCGAACGCAGGGCCTTGTCCTTGGCCAGCGATTTCGCCGCCTCGTTGACGCTATCCAGCATGTCGAAGTTCATGCCGTTGTGCTTTTCGGGCCGGTTCAGACACACGTGGACGCGTTCGTCGTCACGCTCGAGCACAACCGTTTCAGACCGGGACATGGGCACCTCCGACATAAAGCGCATCATCCTGCCGGGTTTTCCACGGGGCGCCTAGCCCCGCTCGCCATGCGTTGGGCCTACAATCGAATCAGCACTCGACCGGGGGAAAGCGCATGGATCCCGACAGCACGCTGGCCCTGTTTCGCAACGTCGCGGTCGCACTGGCGATCGGCCTGCTGATCGGCCTCGAGCGCGGCTGGCAGAAGCGAGAAGCCATCGCCGGCCGGCGTGTGGCCGGGCTGCGCACCTTCGCCATCATCGGCGTGACCGGCGGCGTCACCGGCCAGCTGGCGCTTACGGTCGGCCCTGTCGTGCTCGGGCTGGGGCTGATCGCGATCGCATCCATTTTGCTGGCCGCGCATGTGGTGTCGTCGCGCGAGAGCGACGATTACGGCATCACCAGCGAAATGGCGGCCATGGCGACCTTCGTGCTGGCGGCGCTCGCCACCACCGGCGAGCCCGCGCTCGCGGCCGCCGCAGCGGTGGTGGTCGCGACCCTGCTCGGCCTGAAGCCGGAACTGCATCGCTGGATCGAACGCCTGGACCGGGACGAGCTCATCGCCGCGCTCAAGCTGCTGATGATCTCCGTGCTCGTGCTGCCGCTCATGCCCGATCGCGGGCTGGGGCCCTGGGACGCGCTCAATCCCTACAAGCTGTGGATGCTGGTCGTGCTTGTGGCCGCCATTTCTTTCGCCGGCCATTTCGCGGTACGCGTGCTTGGCCAGACCCGGGGCATCCTCACCACCGGCATCTTCGGCGGCCTCGCCTCGTCTACCGCGCTGACGCTCAACTTCGCCCGCCTGTCGCGCCGCACCCGCGGCGTCGACGACCTGCTGGCCGTCGGTATCGTCCTGTCCCTGGCCATGGGCATGGTGCGCATGATCGTCGTGGCGGGCGCAGCCAACCCGGCGCTGGCCGGCGCGGCCTGGCTGCCGCTGGCCGTTCTCATGGCGGTGGCCATGGGCGCCGCGCTTGTGCTGCGTCTGCGTATCGACACCACCGGCCAACGCGCGCCGCGTCGGCTCGGCCCGCCGTTCCGGCTCAAGGAGACGCTGCGCTTCGCCGTGCTGCTGATCGGCATCACGATTGCGACCCATGCCGCGCATGCGATGATCGGCAACGCCGGCGTTTACGTCGTCGCGGCCGTGGCGGCCATGGGTGATCTCACCGCGGTGACGCTGTCGATCGCGCAGCTGGCCAGTGGCGGCGTCGAACCCGAGACGGCGGCTCGGGCACTCGTGGTGGCGGCCGTGAGCAGCGTATTGTTCAAAAGCGTGCTGGCCTTCTGCCTGGGCGGCCGGCGCCTCGGCCTGCTCGTGGCAGCGAGCGCCGTAAGCATGGCACTCGCCGGCGCAGCACTGCTCTGGGCGATGCATCACGGCCTACCCATGCCCTGATAACGAAAAAGGCGGCCCGAAGGCCGCCCTCATCATCGGCGCAACGGCCCGGCGCTAGCCCTTCAGATGTTTCTCGAAGAACGCCATGCTGCGCTGCCAGGCGGCCTTGCTCGCCTCGGCGTCGTAGTAATCCCAGTCCTCGTTGCCGAAGGCGTGCGGCGCGTCGTAGCGAAAAGCTTCGTAGGGCACGTTGGCGGCCTTGAGCTTTTCTTCGAACGCGTCTGCCTGATCGATGGGGAAGAAGGTGTCCTGCTCGGCGAAGTGGCACTGCAGGGGTACGGAAATCGTGCCGGGATCGCCGGCTTCCTCGGGCGGAATCCCGTACCAGGACACGGCCACATCGGTTTCGTCGTTATTCATCGCCGACAGTACGGCGAGCACGCCGCCCATGCAGAAACCGATGACGCCGACCTTGTCGCTACCCTGTTTCAGATACTGCAGAGCGCCGCGGATGTCCTGGGTCGCGGCGTCGCCGAAATCCAGGTCGTTCATCTTGTGCTCGGCTTCCTTCTCATCCAGCGCTTTCTCGCCGTGGTAGAGATCGGGCACGAGCACGCGATAACCGGCGTCGGTCCACTGCTTGCCGACGCGCTTGATCTGGTCGTTCAAGCCCCACCACTCCTGGATCACCACGATGCCGGGGGCGTTTGCGGCCGCCGGCTCGGCGTAAAAGCCGCTCGCAGTCTTGCCGTCGGGGCGCTGGAACTGGATATGCTCGGACATGTCGGGTCACTTTCCGGTGAAAAGATGTACCCGGATGCTACCGTGCCCGCTCACGTTTTTTAAGCACGACGAGCAGGCGCGGCGCGGCGTGGCTACTGGCGTGCCGCCTGCTGGTGGGCGCCGGTCAGTGCCGCGAACTGGGTCTGGTTGACCACGGCATTGAGCGGCAGCCAGGCTTGGCCATCGGGCTTGCGGGTACGCAGCGCCGGATCGGCCAGCGAGACCTTTTCGCCGGTCTTCTCCTCGATCTTGCGCTCGATGGTTGCGGCATCCAGCTCGCCGTTGCGGAGCTTGACCATTTCCGACTCGTCGAGATCGAGCGTGGTGTTGTTCGCGCTGCCGGGCAGGTAGATCGCGCCGGTCGCGAAATCCACCGCGAAAGCGATCACGCCGGGCACGATGAAGAACAGCAGACCGATACCGTCGAGCACCGCGACCGCCGGATCGATGCGACCGTCGACCTGGCCCTTGCGCTCCGGATAGAGAATGACCCCGCAGGCCGTGGTGCCGATCAGCGTGCCGGCCATGGCTGCGGCAATACCCATGCGACGCGCGTTCCTGAGTCGATCCGTCATCGAATTCCCCTTTGTATTGAATTGGCCGCCGGCAGCGTCGCCACTTACAGCAAACGAACGGCAGGCGAAAACAATTGTAGCGGCTTGATCAGAAGTTGCGCGCGCGGCCGATCTATAGGGAACATGCGCGAGTCGCCACGCTGAACGACAATTCATATGCCAGAACAACAAGGGGCGGCCATGAACCGATCCCGTTTTCGCCGTTTTTACAACCGCAATAACGCCGGCTTCACCCTCATCGAGCTCATGATCACGGTCGCGATCGTCGGCATTCTTGCGGCGATCGCGGTGCCGGTCTACATGAACTACATCGCCAAGGCCAAGGTCAGCGAGGGCCTCGCGCTGGCAGGCCCCGTGAAGACCGCGGTGACCGAGTACTACAGCGTTCACGGCCGCCTGCCGGTGGTGGAGAACAACAACTGGCTGTTGCTGCTCAAAGAACTGAACCTGCCGGACGATTCCGATACCGGCGCGGCCTCGGGCAACTACGTCAAGCGTATCTGGTGGAACAACAATGCGACCACGCCATCGATCCGTATCCGCTATGCCGGTTTTCCCATAGACGACGCGCTGCTCTTCCTGGAGGCCACCATTGGCGACGGCGCGATCAGCTGGAACTGCACCGCGCCCGGCAGCGGCGGCGTGCCCGACCGCTACCTGCCGGCGAGCTGTCGCTAGACATCACTCGCCCTGCTTGAACCGCCGCAGGGCACGGCGCTGCTTCTTGTCCGGACGAATCGCCGGCCGCGGCATGGACAGCCGGGCCGCGCGCCGCTCTTCGGCCTGCCTTTCGCGCGCGTCGCGGCTCGCCGGCGTTTCCGTGTAGAGCTGCGCGGCGACCGAGGCAGGGCCTCGCTTATCCGACAGATCCCGCACGTCGATCTCGAATGCCGTTTCGCCCTTGGTGATCTCGAGCCGATCATCGACATGCACCCCGGTGCTCGCCTTTGCGCGGTGACCGTTCACCTCGACCTTGCCGCCCTTGACTGCCTTCGAGGCCAGCGAACGCGTCTTGAAAAAGCGTGCCGCCCAGAGCCACTTGTCGACTCGGACCGAGGCGTTGTTGTACGCGGTGTCAGTCATACGCAAACTGTGACATCAAATCCCGCGCACGCAAGCCGGCCTGCATGCTCGATCGCTTCAGAGTTGTCTACCGAATAAACGTGAGCGCGGACGGCGCGGTCGTCACCCACGGCAGCGTTCCGGCGCGTTTTCTGTCCGCGGTGCGCGATGTGATCGCGTTGCACGGCATCGAGCGCGGCACGATTGAATGCAAGGGCCGTGGCCGCAAGGCGCGTCTCAAGTTCTCCAGCGACTTTCCCGAAACCGGCCGCCAGGCGATTCGCAACGTCTGGACGCCGCCGACCACGCCCGGCCCCAGCGGCGGCCGGCGTGCCAGCGGCTAGCCGCTGGCATACGGCAACGAATACGACTAACGTCTGACAAGAACGCCACAATGGCGTATGTTGACTTGCGATTTCGTCCGTACTGGGGAGAACAGGATGATCACGGTTCATCATCTCGAGGACTCGCGCTCGCAGCGCGTACTCTGGCTGCTCGAAGAGCTTGAGATTCCCTACGAGATCAAGCACTACAAGCGTGACCCCAAGACGATGCTCGCGCCGGCGGAATTGCGCCACGTTCACCCGCTCGGCAAGTCGCCCGTGATCACCGACGACAAGCGTACCGTCGCCGAAACCGGCCTGATCGTCGATTATCTCGTGGACCGGCACGGCAACGGCCGTCTCGCCCCGCCCACCGACAGCGAGGCACGCCTGAACTACGAATACTGGCTGCACTACGCCGAAGGCTCGGCCATGCCGCCACTGCTGCTGCATCTCGTGTTCGACACCGTCGAAAAGAAGGCGCCGGTCGTGATCAAACCGATCGCCAAGGCGATCTCCGCCAACGTGAAGAAACAGTTCATCCGGCCGCAGCTGAACCTGCATCTGGATTACATGGAGAACGAGCTGCGTCAGCACCGCTGGTTCGTTGGCGACGAGTTCAGCGCCGCGGACATCATGATGAGCTTCCCATTGGAGGCTGCAAGCAGCCGCCAGCCCGACCTGAAGGGCCGGTGCCCGAACATCGCCACGTTCGTGCAACGCATACACGAACGCCCCGCCTACCAGCGCGCCCTCGAGGCCGGTGGGCCCTACGCCTACGCCTGATCAGTAGGGCTGCCGCGACGCTCAGCGGGCGAATTCGGCGGACTTGATCTCCCAGCGTCTTTTCAAGCCGCTCGTGCCGTTGCAGCCCAGCGGCTGCGGCTCGCTATCGGGACGCAGGAGCAGCTCGCTGTCGCCCTGGCTGCGCGTGTTGCCGGTATAGCTGACGAGCACCGCACGAATGGGTTTGTCGGGGTGGGTGTTCTCGATCCGACGCAGACGTGCACGGTGGAGCATGCAATCGGAGTTCAGGGTATTGCTGAACTCGAGATAGTCGCGCGCGCTCGACCTGGCCTGGTCGTCGGCCTCGTCGGCGCGGACGCCCGTGCCGGCCGCGGCATCGCCCGCACTCGCATCGAGCGGCATCATCGTCGCGAGCGCGATAACGACAGCCCACGCGACGCGGCCCATCACCGATCCCCGGCGTCGCACAACGCGCGAATATGCACGGCGGCGCTGGCGGCCAGGGCATCGAGGGCGTAACCGCCTTCGAGCGTCGAAACCACGCGACCGCCACAAAGCCGATCGGCGGCTTCCGTAATACGCTGACTGACCCATTCGTAGTCCTCGGCCTCGAACATGAGATCGGCCAGCGGGTCGGAGCGATGCGCGTCGAAACCGGCGGACACGAAGATCATATCCGGCTCAAACGCGTCGAGCGCGGGCAGCCAGTCACGCTCGACGGCTTCGCGAAAAACACTGCCGGGCGTGCCGGCCTTGAGTGGCGTCTTGATCAGCTTGCCCGGCACGCTGACGTCCTGCGTGAAGGGAAACAACGGGTTCTGATAGCTGGAGCAGAACAGCACGTCGGGCTCGTTGCGGAAAACGTCTTCCGTTCCGTTGCCGTGGTGCACGTCGAAGTCGAGGATCGCGACGCGCTTGAGCCCGTGCGCACGCAGGGCATGCGCCGCACCGACGGCGACGTTGTCGAAAAAACAGAACCCCATGGCGCGATCGTGCTCGGCATGGTGCCCCGGCGGGCGCACGGCACAGAACGCATTGGCGGCCTCACCGGCGATCACGGCATCGGTCGCGGCGATCACCGCGCCGGCGCCGTGCAGCGCGGCGGTGAGACTGTGGCGGTTCATCGAGGTATCGCCGTCGATCCGCACCGTGCCACGCGAGGGTGCGAACATCACCAGTTCATCGACGTAGTTCGGGTTGTGGACGCGCTTGATCGCGTCCAGCGGCGCCTGAGGCGCGTCGTGCCGGGCCACCCGCCGGTCGACGCCGACCACGCTCATGCCCTTCTCCACGGCCACGAGCCGCGCCGGCGACTCGGGATGGCCGCTACCCATGTCGTGAAGCGGGCAACTCGAATGGCTGAAATAGGCAGTGCTCATGCGGCGCGATTCCGGAATGGGAACGGGGTGACGGACGGATGACAGCACCGCCCTCCAACTGGCATCGAACAACAGCCATCGCTGCATTGCAACCGGACCAATATCCCATTGCCCGCGGGCGCCGCCCGGTTCTACGGCCAAAAAAAGGTTCTTCGCAGATAAGCGTGAAAGGCGGCGGTGACCGCATGGCTTAAGCTTGGATTGCTACCACGCATTCCAGGCAACCAAGAAAGGCCACCGCCATGCCCGAGGCTAATCTGCTTTCCCTGTTCT
>NZ_JAGHQU010000006.1 GCF_017744135.1 Endozoicomonas sp. G2_2 | reverse complement strand
ACTCGCCCTGATGATCGAAGACCATCCGAACCGCACGCTGGCGAACTTCCGGGGAATAACGTTTGCTTGCTTTCATGGCTCCAGTCTCTCAAGAGTTGGAGCCTCCGACGAACCCGGGGCGATTCAGACACCCGGGCGCAGCGCCGGCTGCGCCGGTTCACTCCGACACGAAGCGACGACGGGATGCGGCAAAAACTCGCATCGCTTTGGCGACGCTCAAACAGCTGGCCGCACCGGCGCATGCGCCGGACACCCGTCGCCACTCCGTGTCTCCGTCGCCGTGCAACGGGCCCGAATACAAACGCCGGACCCACAGCGAGAGTCACCTAACCCGACTGGCCGCCATTTAGCTTGCGACCTCGTTCTTGTCGAATTAGGCGAACGCCTGATTCGACATAAAGAAGCGCGACCTTGAGCGAGCGACAGCGAGCTTGCCTGTATTGGGTCCCCTTGGGCGCAGCGCCGAGCAGTGGAGGCCGCAAGCGGATAAGACAGCCGGATGTCTGAGCGCAGCGAGTTTCCGGCTGGCCCGCTTGCGGCCGGAGCCGCGCAGGGCACCGATGCGTAGCATCGGCGCAAGACAGGGTTTCTTTTGTTTTGGTGACTTTTATTTGGACAAGCAAATAAAAGACACTCGCACAACAGTGCGAAACCCCAAGTCGAATCTTCTTAAATCGCTCGTTCAACGCGCAGTCACTTTGAATGAATGGCCCACCCCAGCGCTGATACCTGCCAGATAGCACCTCGGAACCGCGTTCGATCCGAAGCGCGGAGAACGTCTGCATCACGCACCATGCGATAGCTGATCCTATGTACAGTGGTTACCCGTTAAAGGTTTTTTGGTTGACTGCGCGAATGTTGGTGTTTGGTTGCAGGTAATTTAATAAAGTATGTGTATATTCTATAAAAAATGATAAAAGTTCTAAGAAAAGTATGTAATAAAATTTTATGCTTAATGTGATTTTAGATACGAGCGTATTTAGGCAAGACCCGAGCCGCAGAAAATATGCATTTAAAATACTTGAGCGGCTGCTTATTGGAGGTCACGCAGCCTTGCACGTTCCTCGTTATGTATACAGCGAGTATGTAACGTCGCACATCGACGAGTTTGAACAAGCCATAAACAAAGCGGACTCATCGTTAAAACAGTTTAAGAAGCGGGCTGTGCCGGCTGTAGTTCAAAAGCGGCTCGATGAAATTGATGCTCACATAACGGCGTTGAAAGGACTGGGCGGTAACGTTTTGGCAGAGCATTTTGATTTGTGGCTGGATATGGTGGGTGCTCAAGTGCATCAAGTTGAGGCGCATCATGCAATTCGGGTTACAAACGCTTACTTTGCAGGCGGTAAGCCATTTTCGCACGCTAAAAGTAGGAGCGATTTCCCTGACGCATTTATTTACGTGCAAATTGAAGACTTGGTGTCGGACGGTAAAGATTGGAGCGTAGTTACTGGAGACGCTACTCTAGGGCGGTCTTGTGCTGATCTGGATTCTTTGGATTTTTATGATTCGCTAGAGTCATTTGTCAAAAGCGGCAAAGTTCAGAGGCAGCTAACGAAAGATGACATTAGAGCCAAAGCAAAGCTAGCGGAAAATCTGCTAAGTCTTTACCAAGATCAGATAACACGTCGTTTGGCATCTGAGCTGGAAGAAGTATTACGTGGCGCTTTTTTTGAAGACGGATTTATCCCATCGGAAAGCCATATCGCGCACATAGAGCATCTATGGCCGGTTCACAACGCGGATATAGAATTATCACGAGCCACGCACCTCGCGTCGGCATCATTCTCGCTAGCTTTTAGAATTACTGTCGACGCAGAAATTCTTTTTAGTGTGGCGCCCGGGAAGTTGCGATTCGAAAATTTTTCTAACCTGTCGCCGCAAGATAACGAGAATCTGACTGACCGGGAAGTGCCTTCAGTGAATCGAGTGAGCCTTCTAGTTAAGGGCGATTGCTCTGTTTCCCTCGATCTCGAGGCGTTTTTAGAGGTCAACAAATCGGCGCTCCCGCGCCTTTTTGAGAAGATGCTTGCCGAATCCGACATTGAGATAGAAGGTCTCGCATCCGTAAGAGTCGCTTAGGCAGGGTTTAATGCGGTTGGACGTCTTGGCTAGCTATAACGGTAGTTCGCCGGCGAGTTGCTGGCGAAAGGTAGCGGTCGTTCGGCAAGTTGCAGGGCAGTTGTTCTAAGCGCGAATAGAATTTCATGACTATCCAGAACCGACGCGATCTAGATGGCATCCTCGCCGCCGGCCGCATCGTCGCCGAAATCCGCGACGCCATGCTGGCCGCGATCGAGCCAGGAATGACAACCGCCCAGCTCGATGCAATCGGCGGCCAGATGCTGTCGCGCCTCGGTGCAACATCGGCGCCGATGTCCTGCTACGACTTTCCGGGTTTTACCTGCATCAGCGTGAACGAAGAGGCCGCCCACGGCGTGCCGAGTACGCGGGTGATCGGCGAGGGCGATATCGTGAACGTCGATGTGTCCGCCGAGCGCGACGGTTACTTCGCGGATACGGGCGGAACGACCGTGGTTGCGCCGGTGGCAGAGGCGAAAGCGTCGTTATGTGCGGCTACGCAGTTGGCGCTCGACCACGCACTGGCCGAGGTACGGACGGGCGCGCGCATCAACAGGATCGGCAAGGCCATCGAGCGCGTGGCGAAATCGCACGGGCTCAAGGTGATCGAGAACCTTGCCGGGCATGGCCTCGGCCGCTCGCTGCACGAAGAACCTGAGGCTATTGTCGGTTTCTATGATCGCAGGGATCGTCGTCGGCTTGAGTACGGGCAGGTGATCGCCGTCGAGCCGTTCCTGTCGACCCGAAGCACGTTCGTGTCGGAAACGGCGGACGGCTGGACGCTGGTGGGCGATCCGGCCAGCCGGTCGGCGCAGTTCGAGCACACGGTGATCGTGACCGATGGCGCGCCGATCGTGGCCACCCGTTCCCAGGCGGCCGCCACGGCATAATTGGCGCGGCCGCGGTCTCGAGCCGTGCCAGCCGGCGACTGTTTCTACCGCAACAGCGAATGCGTTAGCGATTGTCGGCTGCTTCCGCGTTTCGAAGCACGCGCCGACTGGTTCGGGCGACGGTCCAGCCGATGAGTACGACGACAACAATCGTCGCCACCAGCCCGCCGCCGTAGAGCAGCCATTCATTGGCGCTCCATGCGGAGGGTTTGGTTGCGCCCAGCAGGTGCTGACCGCTGGCGCCGAGCCAGATCAGAAACAGCTTGATCGGCAACATGCCGAGCACGGAAGCGGCGATGAACGTGGTCCAGCGGATCGTGCTCGCGCCCAACACATAACTGGTGAGGTTGAAGGGCACGGCGGGCGACAGGCGAATCAACACTGTGATCCAGAAGCCACGCTGTTCCACGGCGGCTTCGATCTGCCCGGCGAGGCGTTTGCCGTCCAGCTTCTTCGCTACCCAATCGCGCGCCAGCCAGCGCCCGCAAACGAAGCCGATATTGGCCGCCAGCAGGGCGCCCGCGAGAACCGCGGCACTGCCCGTCCAGAAGCCGAAGATCGCCCCCGCGATCAGTTCGACCAGACCGGTCGGCGCGGCGAGCGCGCCCAGCGCGCCGTAGATCAGGGCGAACAGTACCGGGCCGCCCCAGCCCAGAGACTCGAATTGGCTGCGCGTGTCCTTGAACAACTGGCCGATGTCGAAAACGGTCGAGCCGAGCACGAAGATGAGCAGGGCAACGCCAAGCAGGGCCAACCGGAGCAGGGTCTTGTTCGACAAACGGTGTTCCTCGCAGCGGGGCGCGTAGCGCTCGCATATCGAAACGCAGGCGGGTGGGTATAGGCGTCACGTGCAGTACGCGGCCGAGCGAGAGTATGCCGTTGTCGCGCTTGTGGGTCAGCAGGCGCCGGCCGCGGATCGCTATATCGACGCGCCCAGAATCACCAGCAGCGTTAGACTGAACGGAATCAGCACGGCGACGACGAAAATGTCCGCGTAGCTCTGGCGATGGGTCAGCCCCGTGATGGCCAGCAGGGTGATTACCGCGCCGTTGTGCGGCAGGGCGTCGAAGCCGCCGGAGGACAGGGCGACCACGCGGTGCATGATTTCGGGGTCGATGCCGGCGGCTTGGGCGCGGCTCATGAACTCGCTGCCGAGTGTCTCCAGCGCGATCGACATGCCGCCGGAGGCGGAGCCGGTAATGCCGGCCAGGACGTTGGTCGCCACCGCCGACGACAGCAGCGGGTTGCTGGAGATGCCCAGCACCGCATCGCGTACCACCATGAAAGCCGGCAGCGAGGCGATCACCGCGCCGTAGCCGACTTCGGATGCGGTATTGAATACCGGCAGCAGCGAACCGAGCGTGCCGCGGTTGAAGCTCTGCTTGAGGTCGTCGAAGCGTGGCCAGTTCAGCGCGGTGACCAGCGCGATCGCGATCACCAGCGAGGCGATGATCGCCCAGATGCCGCGCACGTCGCCGATGTCGGCGCCGCCGTAATCCTCCTGGCTGAGATAGCTCGTATCCATCGAGGGAATCACGAGATAGGTGAACAGCGCGTTTAGGGCGATCACCGCCACGACCGGCAATAATGCGCGCCAGATAGGCGGCAGCGTGGCGGGCCGGGTCTGGGCGTCGGAATCGGTGGGTTCGTGCTCGCCGTAGCCCTCGCCGTTGGCCGCGGCACGCGCACGGCGGCGATTCAGCCAGAGCGTGCCGAAGATCAGCATGCCGAGGCCGGCCAGCGTGCCGAAGATCGGCGCGGCGAACGGCGTGGTGTTGAAATAGGGCATGGGGATCGCGTTCTGGATGGCGGGCGTGCCGGGGAACGCGGTCATCGTGAAAGTGAAGGAGCCGAGCGCGAGCGCGGCCGGCAGCAGGCGCTTGGGCGTTTCGGCACGCCGGAACAGTTCGTTGCCGATCGGGTACACGGCGAAGGCCACCACGAACAGCGACACGCCGCCGTAGGTGAGCACGCCACAGGCGAAGACCACGGCCGCGATAGCGTGCTTGGCGCCCATCTTCTCGGTGAACCATTCGGCGATGGTGCGCGCGGACCCCGAGTCCGCCATGAGCTTGCCGAAGATCGCGCCGAGCAGGAACAGCGGGAAGAATTTCACCAGATAATCGCCCAGCGCCGGCATGAAGACCTGGGTGTAGGTCGCCAGTACCGGCAGCCCGCCGGCGAACAGCGTCGCCAGCAGGGCGAGCAGCGGCGCGAGAATCAGTACGCTGATCCCGCGGTAGGCGAGAAACATCAGCAGCGCGAGAGAGAGAGAGAAAGATGCCGATCAGGCCCATGGTGTATTTTCCTGTGTCCGGTGCGGCCGGCGTTTGAGGTTGTGATTAGCGAGTACGGCGCCGAGGGCGGCGCCTCGTTCGCGATCGCATTCGAGTACCGGGGCTTGCTGCCCGGATACGATCCGGGCGCAAGAGCCTGCAAGAATCGGTGGCGTCGTGTCTTGCGTTTGCGACTAGAGTCGGAGTCGCCAATCGGCAACAGCGGCCACGCCGCGCCCGGCAAAAACCCGACCCGATGCACAAGGAGAAGCAGTCCGCTGCCATGAGCAATCTTTCCAAACTTGCTGCCGTTGCCGGCGGCCTCGTGCTGTTGATCGCGCTCGGCGTGATCGGCTATGTCGTCGCGCCGTACTTCGTCGGCGAGTCGGCCGCGAGCCGTACCGAGTTTCTCGATAAGGTTTCGGCGCAGATCAACACCGATCTGCCCACGAAAGTCGACGACAGCACGCGCCTGGACAACACCACGGTCGACGGCGAAACGCTGGCGTTCAACTACACGCTATTGCCGCCGCTCGCCGATACCCTCGATGCCGACACGTTCATGTCGCGCTACGAAGACGGCATCCAGGAAACCATCTGCGCGCGAGGGCGGCTGCGGCGCATGTTGCAAAAGGAATTTCAGATCGCCTATCGCTACAAACGCGACGACGGCACGGCGCTGGGCGATATCGAGGTCACGCGTGCGGACTGCGGTATCTGAGACGAGCGCAGGACAAGAGGGCGACTACTGATGGCCATACACAATCCGCCGCATCCGGGTGAGTTCATTCGGACGGTCTATATGGAGCCGTTCGGGATTACAGGGCGCATGCTGTCCGGAAAGCTCGGCGTATCGCCTTCAACCCTGAACCGGGTCCTCAAGGGCGCGAGCGGCTTGAGTTCGGAAATGGCGCTGCGTCTTTCCAAGACGCTCGGGCGATCGCCGGAAAGCTGGCTCGCGATGCAGGACAACTACGAGCTCTGGCAGGCGCGGCAGACGGTGAATCTCGACGGGGTCGAGAAAATCGAATTCGACGCGGCGTAAGACCAGCGACCGCTCGAGTGGCGCTGGAACCCCGGTTGCTGGAACAAAAAAGGCGGGACCGACTGGCCCCGCCTTTTTCGTATCTGGCGCTATCCGAACGATGCGCTAGAACATCTCCGACGCGCCGATCTCGCGCTCGCCGCCGGAGGGGTCGTAGCGGTTGTTGATGTGGTCGCCGGTGATCATTTCCTTGTAGCTCTTGCCGGGCCCGACCATCGGGTACACGCCGGCGTCCGGGTCGACCATGACTTCCAGGAACGCCGGGCCGCGGAACTCGAGGAATTCCTTGACCACGCGTTCCATGTCGGCCGGGTCGCGCAGACGCTCGGCGTATTCGAAGCCGTCGGCCTCGGCGGCCTTGATGAAGTCCTTCTTGTGCAGCGACTTGTCGGAAGCCGACAGCCGGCCCTTGAAGAACAGCTTCTGCCACTGCTTCACCATGCCGTCGCCGTTGTTGTTGAGCACGACGACCTTCACCGGCAGGTTGTAGGTGGTCACGGTTTCCAGCTCGCCGATGTTCATGCGAATCGACGCGTCGCCGTCGATATCGATGACCAGCTTGTCGCGCCGCGCGAAGGCGGCACCGATGGCCGCGGGCAGGCCGAAGCCCATGGTGCCCATCGAGCCGGAGGTCAGCCACAGACGCGGCTCGCAGAAGTCGAAGTACTGGGCGGCCCACATCTGGTGCTGGCCCACGCCAGTCGCGATCACGGCCTTGCCGCCGGTATGGCGGTTGATCTCCTCGATCACCGCATAGGGCTGGATCATTGCCGTATCGCGCGCATAGTTCATCGCGTAGTCGCGCTTGAGCGTTTTTACATGCTCGTGCCAGGCCGAGTAGTCGGCAGAAAAGCCCTGTTCACGGCCATAGGCGAGCACGCGCGACAGACTCGGCGAGAACAGCCCGACGTGGTGCCAGTCCACCGCCTTGACCTTGTTGATCTCGGAGGCGTCGGCATCGAAATGCACCAGCGATTTCGCATTGGGCGCGAACTTGTCGGGCACGCCGGCCACGCGATCGTCGAAGCGCGCGCCGACCGCGATCAGCATGTCGCAGTCCTCGACCGCGTAGTTGGCGAATGCCGTGCCGTGCATGCCGAGCATGTGCAGCGACAGGGCGTCGGTGGTATCGAACGCGCCGATACCCATCAAAGTGGTCACCACCGGAATGCCGAACGCCTGGGCGAAGGCCGCCAGTTCACGCGCGGCGTCGGCGTTGATTACACCGCCGCCGGCATAGATGAGCGGGCGTTCGCTGTTGGCAAGCAGCTCGAACAGCAGCGCGCACTTGTCGTCGGTGAGCTCGTTCTCGCGCAGGCTGCGCATGCGCTGGCGATAGCCGGGTACGGGCAGCAGGCCGGAGCCCTGGAAACGGCCTTCCCAGTTCTGCACGTCCTTGGGCACGTCGATCACGACCGGGCCGGGGCGCCCGGAACGCGCGATCTCGAACGCGGTGCGCACGGTGGCCTCCAGCTTGTCCGGATCGGTGACCATAAACACGTGCTTGGCCGCACTGCTCATGATGTTGGAGACCGGCGCCTCCTGGAACGCGTCGGTGCCGACCGCGGCACGCGCGACCTGGCCGCAGATGAGCACGATCGGCACGGAATCGGCCATGCAGTCGCGCACCGGCGTGACACAGTTGGTCGCGCCCGGTCCGGACGTCACCATGGCCACGCCGACCTTGCCCGAGGCGCGCGCATAACCCGCGGCCATGAAGCCCGCACCCTGCTCGTTGGCGGGCACGATCAGCGGCATGCGGTCGTGGTTGTCCTCGTTGTAGCGGAAGATCGCGTCGTAGGTCGGCAGGATGGCGCCGCCGGAATAGCCGAAGATAGTGTCGACGCCTTCATCGGCCAGTACCTGTACGATCGTGTCCGCGCCCGAAAGCACGGTTCCGCTAAGCGGATGGGGATCGGTCGAGGCGGCGGACTGGGCGTTGCGCATGATTGCACCGGAGTTTACGGCGTGGAAAACGGCGAATTATAGCGCACAAGAATCGCGCACCGGGGCGCTTGTCGGACATTCGGTCGCGAGTCGGTTGCTTCGCCCGTGCATTGGGCGTATTTTGCGCGGTTTGCACGCGCCGGCAGGCAGTTTTCAAGGCTCTTTCAAGGCATGCGACACGTCATATCCGTTCTGATGGCCAATGAGGCGGGCGCGCTCGTTCGCGTGGCCGGCATGTTCTCGCAGCGCGGCTTCAATATCGAAAGCCTCAACGTGGCGCCGACCGAGGACAGCGCGGTATCGCGCCTGACGCTGGCCACCAGCGGCACCGAAGACGTGGTCGAGCAGATCAACCGCCAGCTGCTCAAGCTGGTCGACGTGATCGATGTCATCGACATGACCGGCGATGAACACCTCGAACTCGAACTCGCCCTGATCAAGGTCCGCATCGAAGAGGGCGGCACGTCCATCGACGCGCTGGCCGACCCTTACGACGTGGCCGAAATCAGCCGCCACGGCGATCTCGCCACGCTGCGCTATCTGGGCGAGGGCGACGATCTCAACACCTTCATCGCCACGCTCGAGCAGGCCGGTGTACTGGTCGAGCTCGCACGCAGCGGCGCGGTGACGATGACGCCGGGCGCCGCAGGCCTGCACTATCACGATCCCAACGGCGAAGCCCTGGCTCGCTTCTAACTTCCAGTCAAGACGTCGCGGCACGCACGGGGCGTGTCCTTACCTATAAAGCAGGAGAAAGACCTTGAGCATGAACGTGTACTACGACAAGGACGGCGATCTGTCCCTGATCCAGAGCAAGAAAGTGGCCGTGATCGGCTACGGCTCGCAGGGCCACGCCCATGCCAACAACCTCAAGGACTCCGGCGTCGATGTGGTTGTCGGCCTGCGTGAAGGCTCCTCCTCGGCCAAGAAGGCCGAAGCCGCGGGCCTGAAGGTCGCCAGCATCGAAGACGCGACGGCCAGCGCCGACGTGGTGATGATCCTGACTCCGGACGAGCACCAGGTCGCGCTCTACAACGAGCAGATCGAGCCGAACATCAAGCAGGGCGCGGCACTCGGCTTCGCCCACGGCTTCAACGTGCATTTCGAACTCATCGAGCCGCGTGCCGATCTCGACGTGATCATGATCGCGCCCAAGGGCCCGGGCCATCTCGTGCGTACCACCTACGAAAAGGGCGGCGGCGTGCCGAGCCTGATCGCGGTCCAGCAGGATGCCTCCGGCCAGGCCAAGGACGTGGCACTGGCCTATGCCGTGGCCAACGGCGGCGGCCGCGCCGGCGTGATCGAAACCACCTTCCGCGCCGAGACCGAAACCGATCTGTTCGGCGAGCAGGCCGTGCTCTGCGGCGGCACCATTTCGCTGATCCAGGCCGGTTTCGAGACGCTGGTGGAAGCGGGCTACGAGCCGGAAATGGCGTATTTCGAGTGCCTGCACGAGGTCAAGCTCATCGTCGACCTGATCTACGAGGGCGGCATCGCCAACATGCGCTACTCGATCTCGAACACGGCCGAATACGGCGACATCACCCGCGGTCCGCGCCTGATCACGGACGAGACCAAGGCCGAGATGCGCAAGATCCTGTCGGAGATCCAGACCGGCAAGTTCGCGCGTGAGTTCATCGGCGAGCACCAGGCCGGCAACCCGACGCTCAAGGCGAGCCGTCGTCTGGCCGCCGAGCACGAGATCGAACAGGTGGGCGACAAGCTGCGCGGCATGATGCCGTGGATCGCCAAGGACAAGATCGTCGACAAGTCGCGCAACTAGTCGACGCCCCGGTCTGACAGAACGGATTCCGCCGCATGCGGCGCAAGACGCTCTTCCATCTCGTACCCGAAGGCTGGGTCGTGCTCATCGGGCTGACCGTGGCGTTCTTCATCGTGAACGCCGCGGTCAGTTTCTGGGCCGCCAGCCCGTTGCTGGTGCTGGTCGTCGCCGGCGGCCTGTATTTTCGGGACGCGCCGCGCAACGTCCCGGCCGAGCCGCTGGCGATCATTGCGCCGGTGGACGGCCGGGTGGTGCATCGGCGTGAATGCTACGACCCGTTTCTCGACCGCGAGGCGATCAAGCTGTCGCTGCAGGTCGACGTGTTCGGCAATTACCTGATCCGTTCGCCGGTCGAGGGTACGGTGCTCGAGCTCACCGGGGAGGCCATCGAACAACTCGATGGCTGCGCCTCACGCATCAAGACCGACGAAGGCGACGACCTCGTCATCGTCATCCGCGAAGGCAGCCTGTTCGGGCTGCGCCCCTGTCGCAGCAACTACGGCGAGCGCGTCGGCCAGGGCCGCTGCTGCGGCATGCGACGGCTCGCACGCCGAGTGGAGCTGTACCTGCCCGTCAATTCGCGGGTGGAAGTCGAACTCGGCGACCGCGTGCGTGGCGGCGCCTGCGTACTCGCCAAGCTCGTGCACAAGAGCGAAAACGGTCGCGGCGACAATCCCGAGGCGGCATAAAGCCCCGCGGCCTGCCTCCGCCGCGCGAACTGCGATAGGTCTCGCGGCCACTCTGCTTTAGACTCTGGGCCATGAACGATACCGAGACCGTGCGGGAAAGCCGCCGCAAGCGTGGCATCTACCTGCTGCCCAACCTGTTTACGACCGGCACGCTGTTTGCCGGTTTCTATTCCATCATCGCGGCGACCCAGGGGCGATTCGTGGTGGCGGCCGTGGCCATCTTCGTGGCCATGCTCACCGACATGCTCGATGGGCGCGTCGCCCGGCTGACGCATACCGAAAGCGATTTCGGCATCCAGTACGACAGCCTCGCGGACCTGGTCTCTTTCGGGCTGGCCTCCGGGCTGCTGGCCTATCTCTACAGCCTGGAAAGCCTGGCGTACTACAGCGATGTGGCGGGCAAGCTGGGCTGGCTGGCCGCGTTCTTCTATGCCGCCTCCGCGGCCCTGCGCCTGGCGCGGTTCAACATCACCCGGGGTGGTGCCACCGAGAAGAAGATTTTTCTCGGTCTGCCGAGCCCGGCAGCCGCCGGCCTGCTGGTCGGCTTTGTCTGGGTAGGCGCCGACTTCGGCATTCAGGGCAGCAACCTCGTGGTGTTCGTGTTCGCGCTCACCGTGATTGCCGGCGTGCTCATGGTCTCGAACGTGCGCTACGACAGCTTCAAGGATCTCAACTTCGGCGAGCGGGTGCCGTTTCGCTACATCCTGTTCATGCTGATCGTGTTCGTGGCGATCGTCATCGACCCGCCGCGCGTGCTGTTCCTCGGGTTTCTCGTCTACGCGCTCTCGGGCCCGGTACAGGCACTGCGCCGTCGGCGGCGTCGCCAGCCCCGGGCCTGACACGTTCGAGGCGTCGTCATGGCTGGCAAACGCACGGCGAGCGGGTAGTCTGTCGGCATGGCGCTCGACGAACGCAAGCGAATGCTCTCGGCGCTCGGCCTCGTGGACTGGCAACCGCGTGTCGACGGCGCCCTCGCGCAAACCGCGTCGCGCGTGCCGACGCCGGTCGCCGCAGTCGAAGCACAAACGACAGCGGCGCCGACAGACGTCGAGACGAGCGCCGACACGCGCCCGGCCGCCGCGGCTTCGCATTCGGTAGCGGAGGAGTCGGCGCCGGTGCCCGCGCCCGCGGCCGCGCCGGAACCGGACGAGACTTCGCGGCCCGCGCCCACCAGCGCGCCCGGCGATGAATTCGGCCCCGTTTCGTCGATGGACTGGCAGGCGCTGGAAGCGTGGCTTGCCACGCGCGACCATCGCGGCGCCTCGCGGCCGGTGTTCGGCATCGGCGCGCGTGATGCGGATGTGCTCATCGTCGGCGAAGCGCCCGGTGCCAACGAGGACGCCCACGGCGTGCCGTTTGTCGGCCGTGCCGGCAAGCTGCTCGACCGCATGCTCTTCGCCATTGGCTGCTCGCGTGAAACCAACGTCTACATCACCAACATCTGCAAGTTTCGCCCGCCCAACAATCGGGATCCGAACCCGGACGAGGTGGCCGCGGACTGGCCGGTTCTGGAGCGCCAGATCGAGCTGATGGATCCCAAACTGGTGGTCGCGGTCGGGCGCGTCGCCGCCCAGACGCTGCTCGACAGCAAGGCCAGTCTGGGCAAGCTGCGGGGCAGCCTGCATCGATACCCGCGTCGCGAGCTCGACGTGCTGGTGACCTACCACCCGGCGTTCTTGTTGCGCAGCCCCGGCCAGAAGGCCAAGGCCTGGGACGATCTCAAGCAGATCGCGCGGCGGATCGCGGCCGCATGAGCGTCGAACCACGCCAGCTCATCGGGGTGCGCGGCATGCGCTCGCGCGATGTGCCGGCGGTGCTCGAGATCGAGCAGGTGTCCTACGGTTATCCCTGGAGCGAGCGCATCTTCCGCGACTGTCTGCGCGTTGGCTATCACGCCTGGGTGGCGACCGATCTCGACGAACAGGTGATCGGCTATGCACTGCTGTCGGTGGCGGTCGGCGAGGCGCACGTGCTCAATCTGTGCGTGGCCCCCGACGCGCGCGGCCACGGCGTGGCGGATCGGCTGCTCGAGGCGTTGATCGGCCAGGCAGAGGCCGAGCGCGCCGAGCGTGTGCTGCTGGAGGTGCGCCCGTCGAACAAGTCGGCCCGGCGATTGTACAAGCGTTGCGGCTTCGAGCGTATTGCCACGCGGCCGGGCTACTATCCGGCGCCGGACGGGCGCGAGGACGCACTGCTGCTCGCGCTGGATCTGATTTAAGGGCGGTCAACACGAATGTGGAATCGCCGTGTTGCCGCCCGAAATCGTGCCGGACAAGCCACGCAGCGCCGTATGGCGCTGCTGATTATTCACGTGGGCGCGCAACGGTTCGGGAAGCGGGCCGCCCGAACCGTATTCGAGCTTGCGCGATTTCGCGTCGCAGTACGCCCATACAACCCAGCGACACGGCGCCCGGTCTCGTACGAAAACGGCCCGCTACGCCGCGATTTCATGAGCGTTAACAGGCCCTAGGACATCTCCATGAGCGACTCCCGCAACCGCCGGGCCCAGTTCGGCTGGGCTTTTTACGACTGGGCCAACTCGGCGTTCTCGACCACGGTGGTGGCGGGTTTCTTCCCGATCTTCTTCAAGACCTACTGGAGTTCGGGGCATCCGGCCGAGACCAGCACGCTGCAGCTCGGGGTCGGCAGCGCGCTGGCGAGCCTGATCGTGCTGTTTCTTGCGCCGCTGCTGGGTGCGATCGCCGATCGCAGCCGGCGCAAGAAGCCCTGGCTGGCGGCAGCGACAGGTGTTGCCGTTGTCGCTACGGCCGGCTTGTTCTTCGTCGGCGAAGGCCAGTGGCTGTCGGCCTTGTCGCTGTTCGTGGTGGCCTCCACGGCGTTTTTTCTCGCCATGGTGTTCTACGACAGCCTGATCGTGGATGTCTGCACGCCGGCCGACTACGATCGCGTCTCCGCGCTCGGTTACGGTCTGGGCTATCTCGGCGGCGGCCTGCTGCTGGCGGTCAACGTCGCGATGACGCTGTGGCCGGAGCTGTTCGCTCTGGCGGATCGCGCCGCCGCCGTGCGTTGGTCGTTTCTGAGTGTCGCGGTCTGGTGGGGGCTGTTCTCGCTGCCCGTATTCCTGTGGGTGGACGAGGGCCGCCCGGCCGATGCACCCGGCGCGGGCCAGGCCATGCGCGAAGGCCTCGCGGAGCTGCGGCGTACCGCGCGGCGCATCTTCAGCGAAAAGCCGGTACTCGTGTTTCTGATCGCCTACTGGCTGTATATCGACGGCGTGCACACCATCATCCGCATGGCCGTGGATTTCGGCCTCAATCTCGGCTTCGGCGAGACGAGTCTGATCACCGCGCTCCTGCTCGTGCAGTTCATCGGTTTCCCGGCAGCGGTCGCCTTCGGCTGGCTCGCCTCGAAATGGGAGACCAAGAAGGCGATCTATGTCGGTCTTGCTGTCTACGCGGGCGTGACGGCCTGGGGCTATTTCCTCGCCTACGAGTGGCAGTTCTATGTGATGGCGGCGGTGATCGGTCTGGTGCAGGGCGGCGTGCAGTCGCTGTCGCGCTCCTATTTCGCGCGGCTTATCCCGGACGGGCGCGCCGGCGAGTATTTCGGCATCTACAACATGATGGGCAAGTTCGCGGCCGTGATCGGCCCGCTGCTGGTCGGCGTCACCGCCGCCATGACCGGCAGCGCCCGCCTGTCGATCCTGTCCGTGCTGGTGCTGTTCGTGGCCGGTGGCTGGCTGCTCACGCGGGTCGACGCGCGCGAGGCGCCCGGCAAAGGCTAGCCGCTGATCCGGCTGTCGTCCTTTGGCGGCGCTTTCATCCACTGCTGCACGGCTTCGGGCAGTTCGCGGGGTTGCGGATCAAACCCCTGGGTACGCAGCCAGTCGCGTACCGCAAGACCCGTGCCGCCGGGCCAGTATTCGGCTTTGGATTTCTCGACATGGAAATAGTCGACCAGCTCCGGGTCGAGGGTGATCTCGCCTTCGCCAACCAGATGATAGGCGAGCAGCAGCTGGTTCTTGCGGGCAAAGCCGTAGGCGCCGACGAAGGTGGTGATACGGGTTTCGATGCCCAGTTCCTCGGCGACTTCTCGCACGATGCCGTCCTCTGGGGTTTCCCGCGGCTCCAGAAAGCCGGTGACCAGGCCGTACATGCCTTCGGGCCAGAGAGCGTTGCGGGCGAACACGAGCTTGCCTTCGTGCTCGACTATGCCTGCGACCACTGGGATCGGGTTGTCCCAGAACACGAAGCCGCAATCCGACGCGGAGCAGGCGGGGCGTTCGAAGCCGTTGATCTCGCGCTGTTCGAGCGCGCTGGCGCAGAGAGGGCAGAAACGGCGGGGGTCGTCGGTCATGGTCTACTCCGGGGCGTGCCTGGCCCGTGTTCGGCGCGTGCGCGTCGGCGCGCACGAAAGGCCCGGGCGCGGGCGATGAATGCCTGGCGCCGGTCGCGCGCATCGTCGGTGTCGTGCCCATAGCGTAACCGCACATAGCGACGGGCCAGGTCGTCGATCGAATCCGCGAGGTCGGGGCGTAGTGCGGCGATGCGTTCGGCGTAGGCGCGCGGGCCTTCGCTGGCGGCGCGTGGATAGCCGATGGCGCCCAGGCGCGCGCAGATCTGGCGCCAGGCGCGCACGACCGGGTCGGCATCCGCGATCTGGCGCAGACGCCAGGCGATGCCGACCGAAACCAGCGCCAGCAACGCAACCACGCCCGCGGTCAGGGCCAGCAACGCCTTGCCCCAGCCGCCCCCCAGGCCGAGCATGTCGAGCACGCGTTGTTGCAGTCCGGGGCCGTAGGCGAGAAACCAGCGATTCCAGCCGGCGTTGATGCCGTCCCAGAGCATCTGGATGCGATACCAGGCATCGCCGCCGCCGCGCGCCATATAGGGCAGGGCATTACGATCGGCGATCGATGCCGCCACGCCGGATTCGATCCGCCCCGGCGCGACCGCGGCGGTCGGATCGACTCGTACCCAGCCTCGACCTTCGAGCCAGACCTCGGCCCAGGCGTGGGCGTCGGAATTGCGCACCACCCAGTAGTCGCCCACCGTGGCCTGTTCAGCGCCCTGATAGCCGGTCACCACCCGTGCCGGCACGCCGGCGGCGCGCATGAGGAACGTGAACGCGCCCGCGTAGTGTTCGCAAAAACCCGCCAGCGACTCGAACAGGAAGTCGTCCACACTGTTGTCGCGGCTCGTTGCCGGTGGCGTAAGCGTGTAGCTGTACGGCTGGCGGCGAAAACGCAGCAGCGCGGCATCAACGATCTCGGCGGGCGCCAGGCCCTGGGCGCGCCAGCGGCGTGCCAGCGCCCGCGCCCGGTCGTTGCCCTCGACCGGCAGCAGCAGGGCGCGACGACGCGTGGTGGCCGCGAGGTCGCCGTCGAGCACGCCGCCGCTGATCGATGTGGCGAGGTAGCGGATGCGCTGATCGATGTCGTCGTCGGCGGTGAGAGTCGCGCCCGCGCTGCGCGTGGTCGGGCGGTCGGCAGCGACCGGCACATCGAGCGCGATCAACCAGTCGTGTCGGGTCGGCTCGAGGGTGATATCCACCTGCCAGCGCTGCCCGTCGGCGATCGCGAGATCGGCCGCCGGCAGGCGCTCGTTGGCCTGATTGCGCGACCAGGTACGGCCGTCGAAATCCCAGAGCACTGGGCCGCGCCAGTAGCGCGCGGCGGGCGGCGGCACATCGGCGTCGAAGCGCGCACGCAGCGCCACACCGCCCGACAGCGCGAGATCGGTGATGCTGCCCGGGGACATGCTTTCGGACAGCCCGCTCGTAGCCTGTGCACCGGCGTCCGAGGGCAGCCCCCATAGCGGGCCCGGAATACGCGGAAACAGCACGAAGAGCAGGGCCGCGATCGGCAGCGCCTGGGCGAGCAGGCGCGCGCTTTCGGCGAGCGTGGCCCGCGGCGGGCCGCCGCTGCCGATATCCACGAAGGCGGCCATGATCACCCAGGTGCCCACGACCAGATAGACCGCCATCGCGAGGCTTTGCGAAAACAGGAACTGGGTGACGAGCAGAAAACAGGTCAGCGACAGGAAGACCATCGCATCGCGATGGCTGCGGATCTCGCAGAGCTTGAGCGCGAGCATGAGCACGAGCAGCGACACGCCGGCCTCCTGGCCGTTGACGCGCCCGAAGCCGACGAAGACGGCGCCGAAGGCCGCGGCCGCGAGCGCGAATCGCACCAGCCGGCCGGGCAGGGGCCAACCGCGCGAGGCGGCAATGAATTGCCAGATGATGATTGGCACCGCGAGGCCGAGCACCCACAGCGGCAGGTGCAGGGCATGCGGGATCGCGATCAGGCTCAGGCAGACGACGAGACGCAGGCGCTGGGCCGCGTCCGGCGCTTCCAGCCTACCCCTGCGTGCCACGGTGCTCATGCCAGCGCTCATGCCAGCGCCAAAGCCCGCAGGCAGGCCTGCCGGTGCGCGGGGCCCGCGTCGGGGCCAATGCGCTCGTTGTTCACCTGCAGCCCGTAGGCCAGGCCCGCGCGATCGGCGAGCAGCACCCAGCGGGCGAGCTGCGACAGCCGCGCCTCGCGATCGCCCGCCCCGGCAAGCGCTTCGTCCAGCCAGAGGGTTTCGCTGCGGCGCTCGGCGTACTCGCGCACGAGCAGATCGTCGCTGCGCGCGCTGGCCTTCCAGTCGATACGGCGCGTCGAGTCACCGGCCACATAGGGGCGATGGCCAAGGAAATCGTCGTGGCCGCGAGCGGTGAGCTGCTGTGCCGGCTGTTCGCCGCTAGCGCGGGCGGGCAGGCGATCGCGTCCGGCGTTACGTGGATAGACCAACACGCGGGCATCCGGCTGCAGCCATGTCCAGGCGCGAAACAGGCCGATGGGGTAGACGCTTTCGATCCGCAACCGCGGACAGCGCAGCCGGCCGCGGTGCGTGGCTGGCACGGCAATGGTGACGGTCCGGGTATCGCCGGGTTCGATATCGACCCGGGTGCTCGCCTCGGCGTCGTCGGCGCTGATCCGCAATGCCCGGCGCGCTCGTCCGGTGTCGTGATTGAGGCTGATCTCGAATCGCGCCGCATTGCCCGCAAATACCGGTGCGGCGCTCACGGTGATGATCTGCACGCCGAGCAGATTGCCGTGGGCATGGTGCATGGAGACGAGCGTAATCGCGCCGAGCCAGAACGTGAGCGCGAAGGCCAGGCTGTTCTCGTAATTGGTCGCACCCAGCAGCATGACCGTGAGCAAAACGGCAAACAGGGCACCGCTGCGTGTGGGCAGGATATACAGCCGGCGCCGCGACACCGCGAGCGGCAGCGCGCGAACCGGCGTGCGTCGATCGATGAAGCGCGCACGGGCATCGCGGGCGCGCCCGCGCAGGCTCATGAACGGCACGGCGCGGCGCGCGGGGTGTGTTTTTCGCGGATGTGGTGTTGCGAGTTGCGCAAGACATTCCCTCGATCGCGCATTCGCGCGGTCATTGCGGCCGAGTCGCCGATGCCGGAACGATACCGGGTGCCGGCAAGCGTCTAGATCACGCCGACCTGTTCACGAAGCAGCGCCGAGGCGCGGCTGTCGCCGGCATCGCGCCGTGTCAGGCGATGATCGACCACAGCCGGCAGTACGGCCTGCACATCTTCGGGCATGACGAAATCGCGCGCGTCGATCAATGCCCAGGCCTGGGCCGCCCGACGCAGGGCCAGGCCCGCACGTGGCGACAGCCCCTGTTCGAACACGCCGCTACGACGCGTGAACCCGACAAGCTGCAGCAGGTAGTCGATCACGGCGTCGCGTGTATGCACGGCCGCAGCGGCCTGCTGCCAACGCAGCAGCGCCGCTGTATCGGCGACCGGCGCGAGTGGCGGTGGGCGACGGCTGCCCTCGGCCAACAGCCGGCGTTCCGCGCTATCCGGCGGGTAGCCGAGATCGATACGCATGAGAAAACGATCCAGCTGGCTGTCGGGCAGCGCGAACGTGCCGCTGTGATCGACCGGATTCTGGGTCGCGATCACCGCGAACGGCGTGCCGAGCGCGCGGGTGCGCCCTTCGATGGTGACCTGGCGCTCGGCCATCGCCTCGAGCAGCGCGCTCTGGGTGCGCGGGCTGGCGCGATTGACCTCGTCGGCGAGCACCAGCTGGGCAAAGATCGGCCCGGCGTTGAAATGAAACGCTGCCGCGTTGCGGTCATAGACCGACACCCCGAGGATGTCGCTGGGCATCAGGTCGCTGGTGAACTGGATACGCGAAAAAGTCAGCCCCAGAGCCTGCGCCAAGCTGTGCGCGAGCGTGGTCTTGCCCACGCCGGGCACATCCTCGATCAGCAGGTGGCCATCGGCCAGCAGGCAGGCGAGTGCGAGGCGGATGCGTTCGGGCTTGCCGAACACGCGGCTCGCCACGGCACGCTGGACATCGGCGAGTTCCGCGCCGATCGCGGTGTCGGCAGCGCGCGCAGCGGGGCTGCCGGCAGAAGCACTGGGCGTCATGGGCGGGTATCACGGGTCGGGCGAGTCATGCTGTCTGCCAGATTACCGAATGCGGGCCCGCGTTGACATGCCGGGGGTCACCGCTAGTATGAAAATCGAGATTTCCTAAAAAGAAATGTGGATCGGGCGCGGTTCGCGGGGAGCGGGATGATGGCGGTGATGCGCGTTGTGTGGCGGCTGACGGCTGCGATCGTTTTATGCGCCACGGGTGCGGGCGTGGCCGCGGCGGCCAATACGCCGCGTACGACGATGGCGGCCATTCTGGATGGGGTAACCGAAGCGCCGGGCCCGGCACTCGGCGTAAACCACGAGCTGCTTGCCGAAGCGCTTGTGTGCGGCGACGCCGGCAGCCGCGATGGCGCAGTGCTGCTCGTGCACGGCACCGGCCTGACCGCCAGCGAAAGCTGGGACCGAACCTATGTGCCGGTGCTCACCGCGGATGGCTACAGCGTGTGCACCGTGCGCCTGCCCATGCGCGCGCTGGCCGATGCCCAGGTGTCGAGCGAATATGTCGTATACGCGGTGCGCACGCTCTATGAACGTTTCGGGGGCGCGGTGGACGTGATCACGCACAGCCAGGGCGCGCTGGAAGCACGCTGGGCGATCCGTTTCTGGCCCGACATCGGCGACAAGCTGGACGATCTGATCATGCTGTCCGGCTCCAGCCACGGCACGATCGCCGCCGATGCGGTCTGTCTGCAGCAGCTCAAGGGCTCTACCGAGTCGGTCGCGCAGCAGCGCCCCGACTCGCTGTTTCTGAGCGCGTTGAACAACGGCGACGAGACACCGGCCGGGCCGGATTACACCAGCATCTACAGTTTCACCGACGAGATCGTGGTCACCAGTGCGCTCAACCCGTCGCCCGCGATTGCCGGCGCGACCAACGTGGCGGTGCAGCAGGTCTGCCCGTTCCGCCCCGTCATGCATATTCCGATGATCACCGATGCGGTAGCCTATGCGCTGGCGCGAGATGCCCTGGACAACGACGGCGCAGCGGACGTCGACCGTATCGATCGCGGGGCGGCCTGCGCGCGACTGGTTGCAGCGGGCATGACCCCGGTCGACGCGCTGATCAATGCCGCGACCTATCTGCCCGCCGCCGCGTCCATCTTTCTTACCCGCGCCATGGACGAGCCGGCGCTGATGCCCTATGCGCGCTCGGCGTTGCCGGGCGACGTTCAGACGCCGTCGTCGCGGCCGCTGCGTTCGCTTGTGTCGTCGGCTTTCGGGCTCGCCGGGCCGCGCTTGTCGGTGCCTTGATCGCGGCGTTCGTAATCGCCTTCGATCACGGCGTTCGGGTCCGGTCGCGAATGCTGGCCCCGGCCGGCATAGCGCTCGTTCACGCCGCCGGCCGGCTGCATGATCACCACCCGCGACAACAGTCGACGGGCGATCTTCTGACGCAGGCCGGGCACCAGCAACACGAAGCCCAGCGCATCGGAAAGAAAGCCCGGGGTAAGCAGCATGAAACCGGCCAGCAGCAGGGCGGCGCCGTCGAGCATCGGCAGCGCCGGCATTTCGCCGCGGGCCTGCGATTCGCGAATGCGTGAGAGCACCGTCAACCCCTGACGGCGCACCAGCTGGCTGCCGATCACCGCGGTGAGAATCACCAGCGCGATGGTCGGCAAAAAGCCGATCACACCGCCGATCTTGATGAGCAGAAACAGCTCGATGATCGGCAGGGCGATGAACAGGATCAGCAGTCGTAGGGCCATGGTGTTCTACCTTCGATCGTCTCGATTAGGTCTTTTGCTCAGTACATGCCGGAGTTGGCAGATACCGAGAGCGGTATGAAGCAGGCCTCACGCCAGGGTGCGCAGGCGCTAAGCCAGGTCAAGTTTGCGCATCGCTGGTCGGCATTCATTCGTCGCGTCATTGTGCCTTCACGTGAAACTTTTTCGCGCCGGCGCCGGATTAACAAAGGAGTTCACCGTGCAGCCTGAACTCGGTACATGTTCAGGTCGCCCGTCATTCATAAGGCCGCGATCCGCTGGCGTTGTTCCGCGAGTTCCGCGGCTTCGCGTTCGACGCTGGCCTGCTGTTCGCGGGCCTTGTCGACCACATCCGCCGGCGCCTTGGCCACGAACGATTCGTTGGAAAGCCGCCCGCGAATGCCGGCCAGATCCTTTTCTAGCTTGGCCAGGCGCTTGTCCAGGCGCGCCAGTTCGGCTTCCTGGTCGATGAGCCCGGCCAGCGGCACGCGCAGTTGCATGTCGCCCACCAGTGCGGTGGCGGCCTCGGGCGCGTCGTCGGCCGCGATCTCGTCGACGGATTCGACACGGGCGAGAAAATCGATCGCCGCGCGGTGGGTGGCGAGCCGTTCGCGATCGCTGGCGCTGGCATTGGCGACCATGACCGGAATGGTCTGGCTCGGGGCGATATCCATCTCGCCGCGGATCGTGCGCAGGCCGGCGATCACGTCGCGCAGCCAGTCGATTTCGGCCTCGGCCGCCTCGTCGATACGCGATTCATCGGGGCGCGGGAACGCCTGAGTGGAGATGCTTTCGCCGCCTTCGGCCAGGGCTTCGCCGCGCGCGAGCGGCGCGACGCGCTGCCAGATTTCCTCGGTGATGAAGGGCATGAGCGGATGCGCGATGCGCAGCGTGGTTTCCAGCACGCGCAGCAGGGTGCGCCGGGTGCCGGCCTTCTGCGCGTCGCTGGACGTGCCGGAGAGCACCGGCTTGATGAGCTCCAGATACCAGTCGCAGAAGTAGTGCCAGATGAAGTCGTGGATCGCCTTCGAGGCAAGATCGAAGCGATAGCTGTCGAACTGCTTCGTGACTTCTGCCTCGAGACGCTGCAGGCGCGACACGATCCAGCGATCCGCCTGCGACAGTTCGACCGCGTCGTCGGCCGCCGGCACGTAGTCGTCGCCGATCTGCATGAGCGTGAACCGCGCGGCGTTCCAGAGCTTGTTGCAGAAGTTGCGATAGCCCTCCACGCGGCCCAGGTCGAAACGGATATCGCGCCCGGGCGAGGCAAGTGCGGCGAAGGTGAAGCGCAGTGCGTCGGTGCCGTGGGCGGCGATACCGTCGGGGAAGGCCTTGCGCGTGGTCTTTTCGATCGCCTTCGCCTTTTGCGGCTGCATCATGTTGGCGGTGCGCTTGGCGACCAGCGATTCCAGGTCGATGCCGTCGATCAGGTCGATCGGGTCCAGCACATTGCCCTTGGACTTGGACATCTTGGCGCCGTCCGAGTCGCGCACGAGGCCATGGACATAGACCTCGCGAAACGGCACGTCGTCCATGAATTCAACGCCCATCATGATCATCCGGGCGACCCAGAAGAAGATGATGTCGAAGCCGGTGACCAGCACCGACGTCGGGTAGAAGGTCTTGAGCGCGCGCGTATTCTCGGGCCAGCCGAGCGTGGAGAAGGCCCACAGGCCCGACGAGTACCAGGTGTCGAGTACGTCCTCGTCCTGCGTCAGCGTGACGTCGTCGGCGAGGTCGTTGCGCGCCCGGGCGTCGGCCTCGTTCTTGCCGACGTAGATGTTGCCGGCGTCGTCGTACCAGGCCGGAATCCGGTGGCCCCACCAGAGCTGGCGCGAGATGCACCAGTCCTGGATGTTGCGCATCCATTCGAAATAGGTCTTGTCCCAGTTGCCGGGCACGAACTTGATACGCCCGTCCTCGACCGCCTCGATCGCCGGTTTGGCAAGCGTCTTGGCGTCCACGAACCACTGGTTGGTGAGCATCGGCTCGATCACGTCGCCCGAGCGGTCGCCGTAGGGCTGCATGATCGCCTTGTCTTCGACGGTGATCATCAGGCCGTCGGCGTCGATGGCCGCGACGATCTGTCGGCGGGCCTCGAATCGCTCCAGACCGCGGTACGCGTCCGGCACCAGGTTGATCGCGTCCACGTCGGCCGCGCTCGGCGTGGTGCCGGAGGCCACGATCTCGGCCGCGCGCACGGCGGCGCGCTCGTAGGGTTCGCCGTCATCGCGCAGGTGCGCGGTGCTGTCCATGAGGCGATACATGGGGATGTCGTTGCGCCGGGCGACTTCATAGTCGTTGAAGTCGTGCGCGCCGGTGATCTTCACCGCGCCCGAGCCGAATTCCGGGTCCGGGTATTCGTCGGTGATGATCGGGATCAGCCGGCGTTGTGCCTTGGGGCCGACCGGAATCTCGCAGCGCTTGCCGACGATCAGCGCATAGCGCGCGTCGTCCGGATGCACCGCGATCGCGCCGTCGCCGAGCATTGTTTCCGGACGCGTGGTGGCGATCGAGATGTAATCGCGGGTTTCGCGAAAGGTCTCGTTGCCGTCCTCGTCGGTCTCGATGTATTCGTAGGTCTCGTCGTCTTCCAGCGGATACTTAAAGTGCCACATGTGGCCGGCGACTTCGGCGTTTTCGACCTCGAGATCGGAGACCGCCGTGTTGAGTACCGGATCCCAGTTGACCAGCCGCTGGCCACGATAGATCAGGCCCTTGTCGTAGAGGGCCACGAAGGTATCGCGCACGGCTTCCGACAGGCCGTCGTCCATGGTGAAACGCTCGCGCGACCAGTCCACCGAGGTGCCCATGCGTCGCATCTGGCGCGTGATGTGCCCACCGGATTCGGCCTTCCAGTCCCAGATGCGATCGGTGAAGGCATCACGGCCGAGTGAGTGACGCGACTGGCCTTCGGCTTCGACCTTGCGCTCGACCAGCATCTGGGTCGCGATGCCCGCGTGGTCGGTGCCGGGCTGCCAGAGCGTGGGCTGGCCGAGCATCCGGTGGTAGCGCGTGAGCGCGTCCATCAGCGTGTGCTGAAAGGCGTGGCCCATATGCAGGCTGCCAGTGACGTTCGGCGGCGGCAGCATGATGCAGTAGGGGTCGCCCGGGGCATCGTAATCGGGCGCGAAATAGCCGCGCTCCTCCCATACGGGATACCAGCGGGCCTCGATGGTATGGGGGTCGAAGGTCTTGTCCATGTCGGCCATCAAGCGTTGCCTTTCGGCCCGACACTGCGGGCCTGCCTGTCGTTTTGAAAGAGGAGGCCGGCTGAAAACCGCCGTGTTCAGCCGGCCGGGATCTTGTGGGTGGTCAGCGCGTAGCCGCGATCCTTGTAGAAACGATACCGCGAACGGGCGGTATCCACATCGGCCGGCGGCACGACTTCATTGTGGCGCGCGAAACGGGAGAAAAAACCGCCCACATCGCCACCGACGTTGATCAGTACGTCGTCGAAGCCGGCCGGCGGCTCACCCGTGCCGATCACGACCGGGGTGAGGTCGTCGTCCGCAGCCAGGCCGGCCGCGGTGACATGCGGCACGAAACTGCCCTGGCGGAACTGCCAGAGCAGGTTGTCGAGCGCTTCGGCCTGGTGCGCGTCGGCCGCATGCAGATAGACGCGGTGCCCGCCGTCGTGCGCCTTCTCGGTCAGGCGGCAGGCAAAGCGCATGTTCGCATCGGCGGCCGTGTCTTCCAGGATGTAGAAGAAGACTTCGGTCATCGCGACGGAACGGCGCTTCAGTCCTGCTGTGCGCGATCGATCAGATACTGCACCAGCAGCCCGACCGGACGCCCGGTCGCGCCTTTCTCGGCGCCGGACTTCCAGGCCACGCCGGCGATGTCCAGATGCGCCCAGCGCAGCTTGCGTGCGAAGCGGTGCAGAAAGCTCGCCGCGGTGACCGCGCCGGCCTGCTTGCCGCCAACGTTCGCCATGTCGGCGAAGTTGGAATCCAGCTGGGACTGGTATTCCTCCCACAGCGGCATGGGCCAGGCGCGATCGCCCACGTTCTCGCCGGCATCGCGCAGGCCGCGGCGCAACGGGCTGTTGTTGGAGAACAGACCGGCGGCATGCGCGCCGAGTGCGACCACACAGGCGCCGGTGAGGGTGGCCATGTCGACCACGGCATCCGGCTGGTAGTTGCGCTCGACGTAGGTCAGCGCATCGGCCAGGGCCAGACGGCCCTCGGCGTCGGTGTTCAGGATCTCGATGGTCTGGCCGGACATGCTGGTAAGGATGTCGCCCGGCTTGTAGGCGTTGCCGTCCGGCAGATTCTCGGTGGCCGCGACTACGCCCACGACATTGATCGGCAGGCCCAGTTCGGCCGCGGCCTGGACCGCGCCGAACACGCTGGCGGCACCGCCCATGTCGTACTTCATCTCGTCCATGGCCGCACCCGGCTTGAGGCTGATGCCGCCGGCATCAAACGTCACGCCCTTGCCGACGAGCACGACCGGCTTGGCGTTCTTCGGGCCGTTCATGTACTCCATGGTGATGAGCTTGGCCGGCTGGCTGGAGCCGCGGGATACGCCCAGCAGCGCGCCCATGCCCAGCGCTTCCATGTCGGCTTCCTCGAGCACGCTGGTCTTGACGGTGTTCTGGCGCTCGGACAGCGACTGCGCCTGCTCGGCGAGGTAGGTGGGCGTGCAGATGTTGCCCGGCATGTTGCCGAGGTCCTTGGCGAACTTCACGCCGTTGGCGGTGGCGACGCCTTCGTCGACACCGCGCTCGGCGGCCGGCAGGTCGGAGCGCCGCGGTACCTGGAAGACAATGCGCGAGAGCTTGCGGCTATGCTTCTCGTAGGCCGGCCCGCGGCAGGCTTCGAAGCGATAGAAGGTGTCCTCGATGGTCAGCAGCGCCTGCTTGACCTGCCAGCCGAAATCGTCGCGGCCCTTGACGTTGAGCTCGGTGAGGTAGATTGCGGCATCGACGCCGCCCATGCCGTCCAGTTGCTTGGCGGCGGCCTGGCAGGCGCGGCGATAGGCGCGGGGGTTGAAATCCCGTTCCTTGCCGCAGCCGACCAGCAGGATACGATCGCAGAACAGATCATCCAGGCCGTGCAGCACGGTCGTCTGACCGAGTTTGCCGTCCATGTCGCCGCGGCGCATGACCGAAGCGATTAGCCCGCCGCTGACGCTGTCCAAGGCTTCAGCTTGCGTTGATGGCTTGCGGCGATCGAAGATACCCACGACCACGCAGCCCACCCGCTGCTTTTCCGGACTGCCACTTTTGACGAGATATTCCATGGAGTGCTCCTGCAAGACTGAATATTTCAGACCGCGTAAAGCGTCGGCAGTTTCAGCCCTTGAAAGGGTTGCGCGCCGTACGTGCCTCTACGCTGTATCGACCGAAGGCCGCGCAGTTTACAGAAAAGCGCGAAAAAATCATCCCCGCCGCAGCGACAACCGCCAATAATGAAGTATTCCATTCGAACACGGGTCGGCCGGAAACATGACTAGAGTCATCTTTCGCTATCTGTTCGCCGAGGTCAGCCGCACCTGGCTCGTCGTGGCGGGCGTTTTGCTGTTTCTGACCCTCGGCCTGGGTTTTGCGCGTTTCATCGCCGACGCCGCCGCCGGCGAGTTGCCGGTCAACACGGTTCTGGAACTGGCGGTCTTCAAACTCGTCGAAAATCTGGAAATCGTGCTTCCGGTGTCCATATTGCTCGGCGTGCTGCTCACGCTCGGTCGGCTGTGTCGCGATAACGAGATGGCCGCTCTCTTTGCGGGTGGTGCGGGTCTGCGTACGGTCTATGCGCCGTTCATCTGCCTCGCGGTGATCGTCGCTGTCGCCGCGGGTGCGATGTCGATTTTTGCCGCCCCCAAGGCCGAACAGGCCATGGAGCGCATCGGCGCCGAAGGCGCGACCACGGTGCTCGAGACCCTTGCGCCCGGGCGTTTTCGAACCTTTCTCGATGGCGATGCGGTGTTCTACGCAGAAAGTCGCGATCGCGATGAAAACCTGCGCAATGTCTTCATCCGCGTGAAGCGCGACAACGAGAAAGGGCAGCCCAGCCAGACTATCGTGACCGCCGATCGCGCCCGCCAGCAGACCGACGACGAGACCGGCCAGGTGACGCTCGTGCTCGACGATGGCTGGCGCTACGAGGGCAACCCCGGCCGCGCGGACTACCGGGTGATCCAGTTCGCCGAGCATGGCGTGCAGTTGGCCGCGCCTCGGGGGCAGGCGAGCAGCGATGTAGGCACGCAAAGCCTGTCGGCGCTATTGGCGAGTGACGATCCCGAAGCGGCGGCGGAGTGGCAGACGCGCGTTTCCGTGCCCATATCCATATTGATTCTCACCTTGCTGGCGCTGCCGCTGGGGCGTGTGCCGCCACGCGCGGGCCGCTATGCGCGGGTCATCGCGGGCATCCTCGTCTATGTGATCTACATCAACGCCGTGCATCTCGCGGCCGTGGCCGTGGAGGACGAGACCCTGCCGGCCGTGCTCGGCGTGTGGTGGGTGCACCTGATCGTGCTGGCCGTGGCGGTCGGCATGGTCATGCGCGAGCAGGGCGTATTCGCGCGTCGCCGTAGGGGAGCCGCGGCATGAACATCATCGATCGCTATATCAGTCGTACGATTCTGATCGCCACGGGCGTGGTCACCCTCGTTGTGGGCGCTCTGGTGGCGTTGTCGGTATTCATCGGCGAGGCGGACAACATCGGCGACGGCAATTTCGGCTTCCTGCAGGTCATCCTGTACGTGCTGCTCAAGCTGCCGAGCAATCTCTATCTCGTGCTGCCGGTGGTCGCCTTGCTGGGTTCGCTGCTCGCGCTCGGGGCGCTGGCGGCGGGTAGTGAGCTGATCGTGGTGCGCGCATCGGGCGTATCCATGCGCCGGCTCGCGGTCTCGGTGTCGATAGCCGGGGTGCTTCTGTCGCTGCTCGCGGTCGGCGTGGGCGAGTATCTGGGTCCGGCCGGGGTTCGCTCGGCCGACGCGATTCGCGACAAGGCCCGCCACGGCCAGGTGGCGGATTCGATCGAAGACGGGCTCTGGTTGCGCCAGGACAACACCGTGGTGCGTATCGACGGCACGTTGCCGGGTGGCCGCATTGCCGGTATCGACGTGTTCCGCATGAACGATGCCGGCCAGATGGAACAGGCGCTGGCGGCCGAGAGCGGCGCGCTGCGCGACAACGGGCTCCAGCTCGACAACCCGAAGTTCACGCGTATCCAGACCGACCGCACAGAAACCGGCGCACCGGAGACGCTCACGCTGGATGTCGAGATCGACCCGGACGTGCTCGAACTCGCGGTCACCGAACCCAGCGAACTGTCGACGCCCGGTCTGTGGCGTTATATCGGTTATCTCGATCGCAACGAGATCAACGCCGAGGATTACCGGCTCGCGCTGTGGCGCAACATCGTCAACCCCATCACCGTCTGGGTGCTGGTGGTGTTCGCGCTGCCGTTTGCCTTCGGTTCGCTGCGCAGCGCCAGCGCCGGTCAACGTCTGTTCATGGGCGGGTTGATCGGTCTCGTGTTCTTTCTCGTCAACGAGATCGTGGCGGCGACCGGCCCGGTTTACGGGGTGGCGCCGTGGCTGGCTGCGAGCCTGCCGACAGCGCTGCTGGCGATTGCCACCTTCGTCTGGATGCGGCGCCTGAACTGAGCAGCAGCGCGGTTCGCGTACGGCGTCAATCGCCGCGCGGGAGCACGACCAGTTCCGTGCGGCTGGCGATGTCCTGCAGGGTGCGTCGCTGGCTGTCGATCAGGCACCAGAGCATGCCCGCGATCGACAGCCAGGAGAACCATGCGGCGATATAGCGGATCACCGCCTGGTGCCACTGCACCGGGCCGCCGTCGTGATTGCGCAGCTGCATCCGCCACGCCTTCATGCCCAGGGTCTGGCCGCCATGCATCCAGAACCACGAGAAGAAAAGATAGGGAATGAACAGGAAATAGAGCCGTACCCACAGGTTCTGGCCGTCCACGGCATGGCCGCCGTGAAACGGCAACAGCAGCAGGCCCGAGAGCAACCAGAGACCGACGAGCAGAAACAGGTCGTAGACCGCGGCTGCGAGCCGGCGAACGAGGCCGGCCGGGTAGGGCGACAGCGACATGTCAGCCCAGCTCCGGCAGCCGGTCGAACCACGGCGCGGCCTGTTCGAGCTGCGCGCCGAGCTGGAGCAGCAGCAGCTCGCTGCCCGGGCCGCCGACGAACTGGCTGCCCAGTGGCAGGCCGTTGTCGGTCATGTGCAGCGGAACCGACATCGCGGGCACGCCGGTGAGGTTGGCCAGCTGGGTGAAGGGGACATGTCGCAGGTTCTCGCGGGCGATCTGTTCGACGATGCCGGAACGAATCAGGGCCCGTCCGCTGGGCAGGTGCAACAGCGGGCGCAGCGCCATCAGCTGCCATTTCGGCGTGGCCGATTCGCCAATTCGCGACGGTGGATTGGCGAGCGTGGGCGTGAGCAGCAGGTCGTATTCGGCATGAAACTCCGCCAGCGCATGGCGATAGCCCTGCCAGCGGCCGAAGGCCTGCATGTACTCCTGCGCCGAGAACGCACGGCCGACGTGGGCCATCGCGCGGGTATCCATCTCGAACGCGTCGGCCTTGGCACCGGTACGCGCGCGGATATCGTCCACGGCAAGCGTCATCTGGACGAACCACATGGACAGGAAGTCCCGGCCCAGCTGCAGCCCGTCGATGGCCGGGGCGGCGCGTTCGACCCGGTGGCCGAGCGATTCCAGCAGTTTCGTTGTCGTCTTGATCGCTGCGTGGGCTTCGGCGTGCAAGGCAATACCCAGCGGCGATTCGTCGAGCACGCCGATACGCAGCCCTTTCGGCGGCGTGCTCATCCCCTCGAGATAGGACGTATCGGGCGTGGCCAGGCGGGCGATTGCGCCGTGTTCGTAGCCGGCCACGGCATCGAGCATGGCGGCACTGTCGCGCACCGAGCGCGTGATCACATGATCCACCGATGCGCCGTGCATCATGTCGCTGCGTTCCGGGCCGCCCGGCACACGGGCGCGTCCCGGCTTGAGTCCGAACAGGCCGCAACAGGCGGCCGGAATGCGGATCGATCCGCCGCCGTCGTTGGCGCCGGCCATCGGCACGATGCCCGCGGCGATCGCCGCCGCCGAGCCGCCCGACGAGCCGCCCGGGGTGTGTTCGGTATTCCAGGGGTTGCGGGTCACGCCGAAGGCTTCCGGCTCGGTCACGCCCTTGGCACCGAACTCGGGCGTGTTGGTCTTGCCGAAGATGTTGACCCCGCTGGCGATGAAACGACGCGTGATCTCGGCGTGGGCTTCGGGCTTGAAACCGGCCTGCTTGAGCGCGGCGTTGCCGTAGCTGCTCTCCACGCCGGCATAGTCCTGGAACAGATCCTTGAGCAGAAACGGCACGCCGGCGAAGGCGCCGCCGTTTTCGTCGGTGTTTTTCGCATGCGCTTGGGCGAACGCGTCGGCCTGACTGTCCATGCGGCGGATCACCGCATTCAGCGACGGGTTGACCTGCGCCATCCGCTGGCGGGCGGTGTCTAGGAGTTCGGCAGCGGTGACCTGGCGTTCGGCCACCAGTCGGGCCAGGCCCAGGGCATCGTGTCGGACGTATTCGCGGTATTCCATGCGTTCATGCAGCCAGGTGAACCAGCCGGCGAGCTTAGCAGCCGCGGCCCAGTCCCGGGCTCATCCGTTGTAAACTACCGCGCAAAACAGACCACCTTTTTCAATCGGGGCGATACCATCAACGAGTTACGCGTCATCGAACCGCACGAGCACGGCATCCTGCGCGAGCAGATCAGCCGTGGAGCGCTGGAAACACTCGAAGGCCTGCACGCGGCCGGCTATCGCGCCTGCCTGGTCGGCGGCGCCGTGCGCGACCTGCTGCTGGGCGTGCCGCCCAAGGATTTCGATGTCGCCACGGATGCCGAACCCGAGCAGGTCGTCGAGGTCTTCGGGCGCAAGGCGCGGCTGATCGGCCGGCGTTTTCGTATCGCGCATGTGCGCTTCGGCCGCGAGATCGTCGAGGTGTCGACTTTTCGGGCCGACCCGGGCACGTCCGAGCCTGAGGCCGATACCCGCGAGCTCGACGACGCCGGCCGCGTGCTGCGCGACAACGTCTTCGGCTCGATCGCCGAGGATGCGCGCCGGCGCGATTTCGCCATCAACGGCCTGTATTACGACATCGCCGACGCCTGCGTGCACGACTATGTCGGCGGCATGGATGATGTCTCCGCCTGTCGCCTGCGTCTGATCGGCGATGCGGGGGTACGCTATCGCGAAGACCCGGTGCGCATGATTCGCGCGGTGCGTATCGCCGCCAAGCTGGGGCTCACCATCGACGAGCCCGCGCGGCCGCCAAGCGAACTGGTCGGCCTGCTTGCCGACGTGCCGGCGGCGCGCATGTTCGAGGAAGTCCTCAAGCTGCTCATGAATCCGGCCGGCCCGCGCGTGTATCGGATGCTGCGCGATTACGGGCTGTTCACACCGCTGTTCGACCAGACCGCGGCCGTGCTCGACTCGGCCGCCGGGGCCGCCAGCGAAGCGCTGATCGAGCAGGCGATCACCAATACCGCAGCCCGCATCGAGGCCGATAAACCGGTCACGCCGGCCTTTCTGTTCGCGGCGTTGCTGTGGCCGGCGGTACGCGAGCGCGCCGCCGAACTCGAGCGCGGCGGCATGCCGCCCGCGCCGGCGCTGGCCAGCGCGCAGAGCGATGTGGTCGGCCGCCAGATCCAGCGGGTGGCGATTCCCAAGCGGTTTTCGATACCGATGCGCGAGATCTGGCATTTGCAGCCGCGTTTTCATCGCCGCCGCGGCAAGCAGCCGTCGCGCCTGATCGCGCATCCGCGTTTTCGTGCCGCCTACGATTTTCTGCTGCTGCGGGCCGGTGTGGGCGAAGTGGAGCAGGAACTGGCCGACTGGTGGACGACGGCCCAGAACGACCCGTCGACGCCGGCGCCCGGTTCCGGCGCGTCTGCGCCCGGCAAGGCGCGCAAGCGTCGCCGGGGCGGCCGCCGCCGGCGTACCGAATCGGCTTGATCCGGGGCCGGCCCGAATTAAGGTACGCGCCGCATCTAGCGGTGCCGGCATGACCGCGCGTGCGCACGTCGCCTGGCTCGGCCTCGGCAGCAATCTGGACGGGCCGGCGGCACACATCTCCGGCGCCGTCGAGGCGCTCGCCGCGACGCCGGGGGCGGAAATGCTGGCGGTGTCTTCTTTCTATCGCACGGCGCCGGTGGGCGGTCCGGCCGATCAGCCCGCGTTCTGCAATGCCTGCGTTGCCGTGCGGGTGTCTTTTGGTGCGCGCGCGCTGCTGGTCGCGACACAGCGAATCGAGCAGGCGCATGGGCGTGTACGCGATGTGCGCTGGGGCCCGCGTACGCTGGATATCGACATGCTGGCTTTCGACGACCTCATGCGGGACGACCCGGACCTGACGCTGCCGCATCCGCGTGCCGCCGAGCGCGGCTTCGTGCTCGTGCCGCTGGCCGAAATCGCGCCCGCGCTGACGCTGGGCCGCCACGGCCGGGTGGCCGATCTGCTCGACCGCGTCGGCCAGGTTGGCGTCGAACCCTGGACGCAGGTATGGGCGCAGGCATGAAAGCGGGTGCCTATATCGCGATCGAAGGGCCGATTGGTGTTGGCAAGAGCACGTTGTGCCAGCGTCTCGCCGCGACGCTCGGTGCACAGCAGCTGCCCGAAGCGCCGGAGGAAAATCCGTTTCTCGCGGCCTTCTACGACAATCCGGCCGCGAATGCGCTGGCGGCCCAGCTGTCGTTTCTGCTGCAGCGGGCGCGCCAGATCGACGCGCTGCGCCAGGCCGATCTATTCGATGGCGGCTGCGTGGCCGATTTCATGTTCGACAAGGACCCGCTGTTCGCCCGGCTCACGCTCTCGGGCCCGGAACTGGCGCTCTACGAGGAGATCTACGCGCGTCTGTCGTGGCAGGCGCCCATGCCCGACTGCGTGATCTATCTCGATGCGCCCGTGGACGTGCTCATGCGCCGGATCGCCCAGCGCGACCGGGTGGCGGAGCGCCCGCTCACGCCCGAGTACCTGGCCTCGGTGGTCGCCGCGTACCGCGACTTTTTCGCCGCGTTCGACAGCAGCCGACTGATCACAGTGGACGCCGCGGCGCTGGATCTCGTCGCCGAAGATCGCGACTACGAGGCGCTTCTTACCGCGCTGGAAAGCGATCGGCGACGGGTGACGCTCGGCGGTGGCGATCCGGTATTAGACTAAATGGTATAGTCGCGCGCCATGAACACCAGTCCCTATCCGCACCTGCAGCAGCGTGACGCCAAGCCCGTCACAATCTCCGATCTGGCCCGCATGAAGGCCGAAGGCGAGAAGATCGCCTGCCTGACCGCCTATGACGCCAGCTTCGCCGCGCTCGAGGACCGCGCCGGCGTGGACGTGGTGCTGGTGGGGGATTCGCTGGGCATGGTGGTGCAGGGTGCCTCGACGACCGTGCCGGTGACGGTCAACGACATGGTCTACCACAGCCGTATCACCGCGGCAGGCCTGGATCGGGCGTTTCTGATGACCGATCTGCCGTTTCTGTCCTATGCGACCAAGCACGACGCGCTCGAAACCTCGCGCCGGCTGATGGGCGAGGGCGCGGCCCAAATGGTCAAGTTTGAAGGCGGCGAGATTCAGGCCAACACCATCGAGCATCTGAGCATGCGCGGCGTGCCGGTGTGTGCGCATATCGGTCTGCAGCCGCAGCTGGTGCACAAGATGGGCGGGTTCAAGGTCCAGGGCCGCGGCGATGCCGCCGAGACCATGATCCGCGACGCCAAGCTGCTGGAGGAATCCGGCGCGGATATGATCCTGCTGGAGTGTGTGCCCTCCGAGCTGGGCGCCGAAATCACGGCGAACGCCAAAGTGCCGGTGATCGGCATTGGCGCCGGGCCGGACACGGACGGCCAGATTCTGGTCATTTACGACATCCTTGGCCTGTCGCCCGGGCGCAAGCCGCGGTTCGTCAAGAACTACATGGACGGCGCGGCCACGCTGGATGCCGCCGTGGCGGACTATGTCGCCGAGGTGAAAAGCCGCGCCTATCCGGGCGCCGAACACGCCTTTTCCTGAGTCGGCGCGCCATGCGAACGCTCCACACTGCCGACGATCTGAAAGCCTGGCGCGCACAAGGTGCCGGTACGATCGGGCTGGTGCCGACGATGGGCAATCTCCACGCTGGCCACATGGCGCTGGTCAACGCGGCGCGCGACGCCTGTGATCGTGTCGTGGTCAGCATATTCGTCAACCCGCTGCAGTTCGGCCCCGGCGAGGATCTGGACAGCTACCCCCGCACGCTCGACGCCGACATCGCCGCGCTCGAGAACGCGGGCGTGGATGCGGTTTTCGCCCCCAGCGTCGCGCAGATGTATCCGCATGGCGGTGAAACCGCCACGACGGTGCGGGTGCGGGGCATCACCGACATGCTTTGCGGCAGTCGCCGCCCCGGCCATTTCGAGGGCGTGGCGACGATCGTGACCAAACTGCTCAACCTCGTGTGTCCGGATCGTGCGTTCTTCGGCGAGAAGGACTTCCAGCAACTGGCGGTGATTCGGCGCATGGTCGAGGATCTGTGCATGGGGGTCCGCATCGTCGGCGTGCCGACCGTGCGTGAAGCGGACGGCTTGGCGCGCTCGTCGCGCAATCAGTACCTAGACGAGGACGCGCGGCGACGTGCGCCCACGCTGGCGGCCGCACTGGCCGACTGCCGTGAGCGCCTCGAGGCCGGCGAGCGGGATTTCGCCGGACTCGAAGCCCGCGGCTGGGCGCGTCTGGCCGATGCCGGCTTCGAGCCGGACTACTTCGAGATTCGTGGGCCGGCGCTCCAGGTGCCCAGCGCCGAGATGACGGAATTCCGCGTGCTGGCGGCCGCATTTCTCGGCAAGGCACGGCTGCTCGACAACGTGCCGGTGCCCGAGCCGCGCACCTGATCGACGCCGAATTCATCGGCGGACAGTGGTCTCAAAGTGCATTTTTGGTTACGCTTGCCCGGAATTTTCCGCTTTGGCTTAACAGGGTCCAGTCATGCAAGTGACGCTTCTCAAAGCAAAATTGCATCGTGCCTGCACGACGCACGCCGAACTCGACTACGAAGGTTCCTGCGCGATCGACTCCGATCTGCTCGACGCGGCCGGCATCTTTGCCTATGAACAGATCGAGATCTACAACGTCACCAACGGCGAACGCTTCTCGACCTATGCGATCAGCGCTGAAAGCGGCTCGCGGGTGATTTCGGTCAACGGCGCGGCGGCCCACAAGGCCAGCCCCGGCGACCGGCTGATCATCTGTGCCTATGCGCGCATGCCCGAGGGCGAGGCGCAGGCCCACAAGCCGCGGCTCGTGTATCTCGACGAGAACAACCACGTCACGCATACGCGCAACGCCATCCCGGTGCAGGCGGCCTGACGTCGACGCACACCCCCGGGTGAACCGCAACTCGTGACCGATATTCGCCAGAAGCCCGCCTGGCGCGATCTAGGCCGGCTCGCCGCGCAGATGAACCGTGCGCGTGTGGATTCGATGTTCGCGCATGATCCGCAGCGCGCCGAGCGTTTCACGCTCTCGGCGGCGGGCATCACGCTCGACTATTCCAAGCAGCGGGTCGACCAGGCGGTAATGGACGCGCTCGGCCGGCTCGCCGACGCGCAGCAGTTCGATGCCGCACGCGAGGCGCTGTTCGCCGGGGCGCCGATCAACAACAGCGAAGGGCGCGCAGCCTGGCACATGGCGCTGCGCCGGCCGGCCGACGCGCCGCTGCACGACGAAGTGCACGAAGTGCGCGCCGAGATGGCAGCCTTCGTGGACGATGTGCGCCGCGGCCGCTGGGTGGGGTACACCGGCGCGCCGATCAGCGATGTGGTGAATATCGGTATCGGCGGCTCCGATCTGGGGCCGCGCCTGATCTGCGATGCGCTGGCGCAGCTTCGTCAGCGAATCCACTGTCATTTCGTTGCCAACGTCGACCCCGCGGATCTCGACGACACGCTCATCCGGATGGATCCCGAGCGCACCCTGTTCATCGTGACTTCGAAGTCGTTCGGCACTGCGGAAACGCTGGCGAACGCCTCGGTCGCACGCCAGTGGCTGCTGGACAATGGCGCCGACGAGGCGGACATCTCCAAGCATTTCGTTGCCGTCTCGACGAATCGCGAGGCCGTGCGCGCGTTCGGCATCGAGCGCATGTTCGGTTTCTGGGACTGGGTCGGCGGGCGTTTCTCGCTCTGGTCTGCCGTGGGTATCTCCATCGCGCTCGGGCTCGGCATGGACGTGTTCGAGGACATGCTTGCCGGCGCGCATGCCATGGACGAGCACTTCCAGAATGCGCCCCTCGGCGAGAACCTGCCGGCGGCGCTGGCGCTGATCGGCGTGTGGAACAACAACTTCCTCGGCCTGCCCAGCCATGTCGTCGTGCCGTACGCACAACGGCTGGTGGCCTTGCCCGCTTTTCTTCAGCAGCTGGAGATGGAGAGCAACGGCAAGTCGGTCACCCGCGACGGGGAGGCGAGCCGCGTCGAAACCGTGCCCACGGTCTGGGGCAGCGTAGGCACCAACGCCCAGCACGCCTTCTTCCAGATGCTCCATCAGGGCGTGCTGGCAGCGGACGTGGATTTTGTCCTGCCGCTGTCCGACGCCGAGGCGTCGAATGACGAGCGCGAGCGCCAGCGCATTGCCAACTGCATCGCCCAGGCCGAGGCGTTGATGACCGGGCGCGACACCAACGCGCTGGTCGACGAACTCACCGCCGAGGGACTCAGCGGATGGGCGCTCGAGCAGCGCCTGGCGGCGCGCCGTTTCGACGGCAATCGCCCGAGTTCGATGATCCTCATGGATCGGCTCGATGCCCATCACCTCGGCGCACTGTTGGCGGCATACGAGCACAAGGTGTTCGTGCAGGGCGTGGTCTGGAACATCAACAGCTTCGACCAGTGGGGCGTGGAGCTGGGCAAGACCATGGCCGGCCAGCTGCTCGGCGAGCTCGAAGGGCGCGTCGAATCGGTCGAACACGATGCCTCGACCGCCGCATTGCTGGCGCGCGTGCGCCGCGCCTGGGCGCAGCCCGACGAATAGCTGCCGACGCGGTCGTCGGGCGTCGCAGGATCAGCGCTGCGCCCCTAGAATGGCGCCATGAGTGAATCCAGCGAATACCTGCCCGAGAAGGTCTACGACGGCGCACAGGTCGCCGCCCTGGACCGGCGCTTCATCGACACGTTCGAGGTCGACGGCTTCGAACTCATGCAGCGCGCCGCGCGTGCCGCATACGCCGAGCTCGCCCACGTCTGGGCGATGCCCGGCACGCTCTGCGTGTTCTGCGGGCCGGGCAACAACGGCGCCGACGGTCTGCTCGTCGCGCGTTTGGCGCAGGAAGGGGGCTGGCGCGTGCGCGTGGTCGGCCTCGTCGATGCCGACAGCTACAGCGGCGACGCGGCCAGGGCGCGCGATCATTTTCTCGATACCGGCGGCAGCATCGCGCCTTTTGAAGACGCCCCGATCGATGCGGACGTGGTCGTCGATGCGCTGCTGGGTACCGGCCTCAATCGGGATGTCGAGGGGCGCTTCGCGCAAGCCATCGCCCGTATCAACGACGCACGCGATCACGGCGCCGGGGTGCTTTCCGTGGATATCGCATCCGGGATTGATTCCGGCACTGGCCACGTGTGGGCACACGCGGTTCAGGCGGATGCCACGGCCACGTTCATCGGCCTCAAGCTCGGCATGCTGACCGGCCAGGGGCCGGCGCACTGTGGCGATATCGCCTTCAGCACGCTGGATGCGCCCGATGCGTTGTATGCGGATCAGCCCTATGTCGCCCGGCGGCTGACGCACCGCACGCTGCGCAAGGCGTTGCGTCCGCGGTCGCGTAATCAGCACAAGGGCCAGAACGGGCACCTGCTGTGTGTGGGCGGCAATCGCGGCATGGGCGGTGCCATTCGCATGAGCGCGGAAGCCGCGCTGCGCAGTGGCGCCGGCCTGGTCAGCGTGGTCTGTCACGGCGATCATGCCGGGGCCATGAGCCAGGCGCGCCCCGAGCTGATGTGCCGCGCGGCGACCGCGGATGCGGATATCGGCGACATGATCGCGGCCGCCGATGTGATCGCGATCGGTCCGGGTCTGGGCAGCGACAGCTGGGCAGACAATCTCTGGCGTCAGGTAATCGACAGCGACAAGCCGGTGATCGTGGATGCAGACGCGCTCAACCGTCTGGCCCGCGAGAACAGCCGGCGCGGCAACTGGGTGCTTACGCCGCATCCGGGCGAGGCCGGCCGGCTGCTGGGCCAGGCTACGGTCGAGATCGTCGACGACCGGGTTGCGTCAGCGCGTGCGATGGCCGAACGCTACGACGCGGTGGTCGTGCTCAAGGGGGCGGGCAGTCTGATCGCCACCCCGGATGAACTCTGGCTGTGTACGGACGGCAATCCCGGCATGGCGGTCGGTGGCATGGGCGATCTGTTGACGGGCGTAATCGGTGCGCTGGCCGGGCAGGGGCTGAGTCTCGGCCAGGCCGCAAGTCTTGGCGTGTATGTTCACGCCCGGGCCGGCGACCGGGCTGCGGCGCAGGCCGGCGAACGCGGGCTGTTGCCGACCGATCTGCTGGACTCGATCCGCCACTTCGTCAATCCGGGACGGCCATGACCACGCTGGCCGATGCCGCCGCGACCGACGACTTCGGGCGGCGAATCGCCGCTGCACTCGGCGTGTTCGACGCCGGCCTCGTCGTATCGCTGGCCGGCGAACTCGGTGCCGGCAAGACCGCGCTTGCGCGTGCCGTGATCCAGGCGCTCGGCCACCGCGGACACGTGGTGTCCCCCAGCTATACGCTCGTCGAGCCCTATGCGTTCGAATCCAGAACGCTGTATCACCTGGATCTGTACCGGCTGGGTGATCCCGAAGAGCTTGAATTTCTCGGCGTGCGCGAGATCGATACCCGTCGCGACTGGGTGTTCGTGGAGTGGGCCGAGCGCGGCACGGGCTTTCTGCCCGGCCTGGACCTGGAAATCGAGATCGCTTACGCGGGGAGGGGCCGAAAAGCGCATGCAAGCGCCTATTCGGATGCGGGAAAGCGCTTTCTGGAGACGCTTTTTGAAACCACATAGGCCTATTCTTTCAAGTAGATATGAAAGAGGCAGCGCCTATACTCTGTTTTGATTGATAAAAAATAGTTGCCACGCGAAAAAACCGCCGCTAGTCTCCGAACTGGGGAATTTCTAGTCTCTCGAAGGTCAAGGCGGCGAATCTATGCGCGCGAGCTTGCAATGGCTGGTTATCGGGCTGCTTCTGTGCCTGAGTAGCGTGGCCGTGGCGAAACAGGCCACGCTCAAGGACGTGCGCCTGTGGGCGTCGTCCGACAAGACGCGAGTCGTGTTCGACCTGGGCGGGCCGACCGAGCCGGATCTGTTCATGATCGACAACCCGCTGCGGCTGGTCGTCGATTTGCCGGATGCGCGCTCCGTATCTGCGCTGAGCGGCAACATCGACGGCAGTGGACTGGTCAAGCGGGTACGCACCGGCGTTCGGGATCGCACCGATCTGCGCGTGGTGCTGGATCTGGCCGGCCATGTTGACCCCAAGAGCTTCATGCTCGAGCCCGACGCGGAGCACGGCTACCGGCTCGTGGTCGATCTCAAGCCGAGCGACAAGACGCCGGTGCAGCGCATGGCGAAAAGTCAGCGCAACGACAGCACCGAGGGTCATGACGGGGCCAACACGGCCAACGCCAATGCCAACGCGATGGCGCAGGCCTCGGAAGCGCCGAGCCGCCAGCCGGCGCGCGCCGAGCCCGTGGCTCGGACGCCGCAGCGGCCTTCATCGCGCGAGATCGTGATCGTGATCGATGCCGGACACGGCGGCAAGGATCCGGGCGCGTTGGGCAAGAACGGCACGCGCGAGAAGGACGTCGTGCTGCAGATCGCGCGGCGACTGAAGAACATGGTCGACGATCAGCCGAACATGCGCGGTGTACTGACCCGCGATTCGGACACCTACATCGGCCTGCGACAGCGCATGGTCGAAGCGCGCAAGGCCAAGGCGGATCTGTTCATTTCGATCCACGCGGATGCCGCGCCGCGCGGCGTCTATGCCAAGGGTTCGTCGGTCTATGCGCTGTCGCACCACGGGGCGACGAGTGAGCACGCGCGCTGGCTGGCACGCCGCGAGAACGCGTCCGATCTGGTGGGCGGCGTCAGCCTCAAGGACAAGGACGACAGCCTCGCCTCGTTCATGCTGGATCTGTCGCAGAGCGCGAGCATTGAAGCCAGTCTCGATGCCGGCGGCCGCGTGCTGCAGGAGCTCGACGGGCTCGGCCCGTTGCACAAGGCCAAGGTGCAGCAGGCCGGTTTCATGGTGCTGAAGTCGCCGGATATTCCGTCGTTCCTGGTCGAGACCGCGTTCATCTCCACGCCCGACGAAGAGCGCAAACTCAACACGGCCAGCCACCAGAACAAGCTCGCGGCGGCGATGCTGCGCGGGATCAAGGGCTATTTCGCCAGCTATCGGCCGGCCACGTTCATCGCCAAGGCACAGGTGCATACCGTGCGTCGCGGCGAGACGCTTTCCGAGATCGCGCAGCAGTATGGTGTGAGTCTGAGCAGTCTGCGCAGCGCGAACGGCCTCGACAGCAACACCATTCGGGTCGGCGCCGAGCTGCAGATTCCGTCGCCGGGCAACCAGCAGGTCGCCGGTCTGCGCTAGACTGCAGGTCTGTCTAGCGCGGGTGTTTCGCGGCCCGGCAGGGCCGGGGTCGCGGCGTCACGAGGGGCACGGCATATGAGTCTTCTGCTGGGCGTGTTGGTGGGCGTGGCCTACGGGCTTTCGGCATTTGCGGGCGCCTTCGTTGCGCTGCCGCTGCTTGTGCTGGCCGGCGGTGTGGGGCTCCATCAAAGCCTGCCGATCGCGCTGTTCGCGCTTGGCATCTGTGCCGCAATCGCAGCAGGAGATGCTGTTAGGGCGCGGCAGTGCAGCACCCGCCATGCGACGCTTCTCATCATGGGCGGGTTGCCGATTGTGATCGTCGGCGCCTGGCTGGCTCAACACACGACCGAAACAGTGTTGGCGACGCTGTTCATGGTCGCCGCGATCGTGTTCGGCCCGCTTCTGCTCTTAACTGTTCGTCAGTATCGGCATCGCCGCGCGTCAGCGCCGGCGACGCTGCTTCATGCGCCCCGGCGCGCCGTCGGCGAGGCGAGTACGCCGGCTGAACTCAACGGCGGTCAGCGTGCCGCGGCATTGTTTGCGGGCGCTGGCTGCGGGTTGATCGCCTCATTCTGCGCCGCCCCCGGCTCGTGGATGGGCTGGCGCATTCTGGATCGTCAGCGGCCGGGTGAGGGGTATCTGGTGGTGGGAACGCTCGCGTTTTCCACATCCGTGGTCGCCATCGTGGGGGCGGGCGTCGGGTTCCTTTTTGCGCCGGAAATCCCCGGTTACACGGCCGGCCTGTTCGTGCTCGGCGCGGTATCCGGCATGGGATTGGCGCGGCGGATTCATCATCTGCCGCAACTGCGCGCGAGCAATACCGTGCTCGGCGCGGCGGTGGTGGTCGCTGCGCTTGCGCTCTGGATATCGGTTGTGAACGGAGCCACGCCCGCGGCATGAGACCGCTTCTGCTTGTCGGTGCCGGGCATGCCCATGTGGCGCTGGTGGCGCATGCAGCGGCGCTGCGTGACGCCGGCTTCGATATCCAGCTCGTCGACCCGGGCAGCTTCTGGTACGGCGGTGCGCCCGCACGGCTGATGCGCGGCGAGCTCGGTCGCGACGCCCTGCGGTTGCCACTGCGAGCTTTCTGCAAGGCCAACGATGTGCGCTACCGGTGCGATCGCGCGCTTGGCCTCGACGCGCGCCATCGCCGGCTCTGGCTCGCCAGCGGCCAGATGCAGACGTTCGACACCATCTCGCTGAACGTCGGCCAGGAAACGCCGTTCGACGACACCAACGTCGCGGGCAGCGGCCTGCAGCTATGGCGCGCATCGGCGACCTACGAGCTCGTCCAGTTCGTCCAGGCGTTGTCAGAACGGCAGGGCGGCGGCCGCGTGCAGCGCATCGCGGTCTATGGTGACGGGCCGCGCGCGACCGAGATCGTCGCCGGTCTGGTCAATGGTCCGTGGCGCGATCATTTGCGTATCAGCTGGTTCTTGCCGGGTACGCGCCCGTTGCCGGGGGCGCCCTGGCGCGTTAACCGACGTGTCATGGCGCTGCAGGCGCGGCACGCGCTCGAACTGATCGTGAACACCAGGCTTAGTGGCGTCGAGGAGGGGGCGGTCTGCAGCAGCGATGGCCGCCGGTTCGGGGCGGATCATGTCGTCATCGCGGCCGGTGCCGGCGCCGCGCGGTTTGCTCACGCGGCCGAGTTGCCCGCCGAAAGCGATGGTTTGTCTGTTTCACGTCGGTTGCATTCACCCACGGATACGCGGATCTATGCGGCCGGCGGCTGCGCGGCCATGATCGGCCGTGACATGATGCGTTTTTCCGAGGCGTGTGAACAGGCGCAGGTGCTGGCCCGCAATATCGTGGCTGGTGCGCGTCGACGACCGTTCAAGAGTTATCGACCAGGCAGGGCGGGTCATGTGGTCGATATGGGCGATGGCACGGCGATCGGCTGGCGCGGACGGCTGTGGTGGCAGGGTGCGGGCCTGGCGCGCCGTCGCCTGCGGCGCGATGCCGAATGGCTCGCGCTCATCGCGCGTTTCAACGGACACGATTGACCCGCAGGGCTTTCGCCTCACCGGCAGGCAGTCCTAACCGGGGCTGTCGCATTGCCGGCCCGGCGGTGACCGAATTTGCCGGGCCCCACACGCAAAAAAGGCGACGCGTCAGTGACGCGCCGCCTTGCCGCGGTTAATTGAATAACCGATCGATCAGGCTGCCTTCAGGTTCTCCCGGACGGCCTTTTCGATGCGCTCGCCGATGGTGGCATCGACATTGCGCCAGTATTCGAAGGCGCGCTGGAGCACGTCTTCGCCGACGCCATCGGACAGATGGCCGGCCACGTTGTTGACGAGGCGATCACGCTCTTCATCGTTCATGACCTTGTTCACCAGGTCATTGGCCTGGTTGAAGTCGCCGTCGTCCTTGCGCAGCTTGTAGGCCTCGCGGACCATTTCGCCGTCGGCTTCCCAAACGTTGTTCGCCGGGTAGGCCGAGGGGTTGGCGTGGGGGCCGCCCTTGGTGTTGGGCGCGTACACCGGGTCGGAGACGTTATGCATACGCATCGCGCCGCCCTTGGTGTAACTGTTGACCGGCGATTTCGGCACGTTGACCGGGATCTGCTTGTAGTTTACACCCAGACGGGCGCGATGGGCGTCCGCATAGGAAATGGTACGGGCAAGCAGCATCTTGTCCGGGCTCACGCCGGTGCCCGGCACCATGTTGTTGGGCTCGAACGCGGCCTGTTCGATCTGCGTGTGGAAGTCGACCGGATTCTCGTCGAGGGTCATCTTGCCGACCTTGATCAGCGGATAGTCCTCGTGCGGCCAGACCTTGGTCAGATCGAACGGATTGATGCGATAGGTCTTGGCATCCTCGTACGGCATGACCTGCACATAAAGCGTCCAGGTCGGGAAATCGCCGCGTTCGATGGCGTTGAACAGATCGCGACGGTGATAGTCGGCGTCGGAGCCGGCCATCTGATCGGCCTGTTCCTGGGTCAGGCACTTGATGCCCTGGTTGGTCTTGAAGTGGTACTTCACCCAGAAGCGCTCGCCTTCGGCGTTGACCCACATGTAGGTGTGGCTGGAGTAGCCGTTCATGTGACGCCAGGTGGCGGGCACGCCGCGGTCGCCCATCAGCCACGTGACCTGATGCGCGGATTCCGGCGACTGCGTCCAGAAGTCCCACTGCATGTCGTGGTCGCGCAGGCCGTTGTCGGCGCGGCGCTTCTGCGAGTGAATGAAGTGCTGGAACTTCATCGGGTCGCGCACGAAGAAGACCGGCGTGTTGTTGCCCACCATGTCGAAGTTGCCTTCTTCGGTGTAGAACTTGAGCGCGAAACCGCGCGGATCACGCCAGGTGTCCGGGCTGCCGGACTCGCCGGCCACCGTGGAGAAGCGCGCGACCATGTCGGTCTTGACGCCCTTCTGCAGGAACTTGGCCTTGGTGTACTTGCTCACGTCCTCGGTCACCTCGAAGTGGCCGAAGGCACCGCCGCCCTTGGCGTGCGGCTGGCGATCCGGAATCATTTCCCGGTTGAACGCCGCCATCTGCTCCATGAGGAAATGGTCGTGAAGAACAATCGGGCCGTCGCTGCCGACCGAGAGCGAATGCTCGTCGCTCGGATACGGCTCGCCGCCCGTCGTCGTATGCGTTGTGCGGATATCGTCTGTCAAGGTTCTACCCTCCAGTGGTGGTTCACGCGACGTGGTCGCCGCATTTTATGCGTCGAGTTTCAAACACCCTCGTCCGGTGTTTCGAGGCTGTGCGTCCGGCAGGACTTGCAGAGCCCCCAGAACATCACCTCGGCCTCATCGACTTCGAAGCCGTGATCGTGGCCCGGCGTAAGACAGGGCTTTTCGCCGAGTACGCAATCCACGTCCTCGATACAGCCGCAGCTGCGGCAGACAAGATGATGATGGTTGTCGCCCGTGCGCCGCTCGAAACGTGCCGGGTGGCCGGACGGCTTGATCTGCTGCACGAGATCGGCGTCGATACATGCCGCAAGCACGTCGTAGACGGCCTGCTTGGATATCGACCCGATCTGCTGGCTCACGCCAGCATGCACCTGTTCAACGGTGGCATGCGGGTGCTCCACCAGCCACGCAAGCACAGCATGGCGAGAAGCGGTCACGCGGAGCCCGCGGTCACGCAACTGCTGGACGATGGGTGTGGTCTGTCGACTCATGGCGCGGACATAATTGGCGATAAACTTGAATTAGTCAAGATTACGACTCGGTTAAAAATACGCGTCCGTCTCGTGACGGTGTCGCGAAAGGCCTGAGTGCCGTATTCCGGAGGGTAACGATCGGTCGGCGTGACTCGGGCGTGCCCGGCCGGCTTTGCCAATGAACGCGAGTTGCCGGAAACTACCGCGTTCGCCGCCGTTCGTACCCGACCATCGTGCTACTGCCATGACGATCCGTCTCCTCGACGACCAGCTGATCAGCCAGATCGCCGCCGGCGAGGTGGTCGAGCGCCCGGCATCGATCGTCAAGGAGCTGATGGAAAACAGCCTCGATGCAGGCGCGGGCTGGATCACGGTCGATGTGGAGCACGGCGGGTTGCGTCGTATTCTCGTGGCCGATGACGGCAGCGGCATCGGTCGCGACGAGCTGCCGCTGGCCGTGGCCCGGCATGCGACCAGCAAGATCGACAGCCTTGACGGCCTCGAGGCGGTCGCGAGCCTGGGGTTTCGCGGTGAGGCACTGGCCAGCATCGCCTCGGTGGCGCAACTGACGCTGACTTCGCGGGCTGGCGATGCCGATCGTGCCCATGCCGTGACGCCCGGTGCACAGCCTGGCCAGGGCGATACCGTGCGCCCGGCCGCGCTCGATCGCGGCACGCGTGTCGAAGTGCGCGAGCTGTTCGCGCGCATTCCGGCCCGTCGCAAGTTCCTGCGCGCGCCGGCCACCGAGTTCGCGCACATCCGCAAGGCGTTCAATCAGCTTGCCCTGTCGCGTTTCGATATCGGTTTCGTATTGCGCCATGACGGCACCGAGATCGCACGTCTCGCCCCGGCAGACGATCTCGACAACATGCAGGCGCGCGTCGACAAGCTCATAGGCGGTCCCTTTGGCGAGCATGCCGTCGCAGTCGACGAGCAGGCCGCCGGGATGCGTCTGTCCGGCTGGATCGCCACGCCCGGTTTTTCGCGCGGGCAGGCGGACCGGCAGTACAGCTATGTGAACAACCGGCCGATTCGCGACAAGGTGTTCAACCACGGGGTGCGGCTGGCCTATCGCGATCTGTTGCATAACCAGCGCCACCCGGCCTATGTGCTGTATCTCGACGTGGATCCGCGCCAGGTCGATGTCAACGCCCACCCGGCCAAGGCCGAGGTGCGTTTTCGCGAGTCCCGGCTCGTGCACGATTTCGTCTTTCGCAGCGTGCAGCGCGCGCTCGCGGCGGTGGAGGCCAGGCCCCACGCGGCCCGCGAGGTCGATCTGCCGGTGCGTGAGCCGGCGGCGCCACCCCACGGAGCGGACGAGATCACGCCGCGGCCGGTGTCGCGACTGTTCGACAGCCCGGGCAGCGCGACCGATATCCCCAGTATCGCCCAGACCCGTGCGGCTTACGCGTTTCAGATGCCGTCGGATTTCACTGCCGCGCCCGCGGACGCACCGGCCGACGACGCGATAACACAGTCCGCGACGCCGCAGGCCGACGCTGACGACACGCCGACCCTTGGCTATGCGCTCGCGCAGCTGCACGACATCTATATTCTCGCGCAGAACCGTCAGGGCCTGATTCTCGTGGATATGCACGCCGCGCACGAACGCGTGCTCTACGAACAACTCAAACAGGAGTATTCGCAGGGCCGGATTCAGAGCAAGCGCCTGCTCGTGCCCGAGACGCTGTCGCTCGCCGAAGCCGAAGCGGCAGCCGTCGAGCGCCATGCCGACGCGCTCGAGGCGGTGGGTCTGGAAATCACCCGCGCCGGGCCCACGACCGCTCTGCTGCGCGGTGTGCCGGCGCTGTTGGCCAACGAGGACTATGTCGCACTCGCTTATGACATGGTCGCCGATTTGGGCGACGGGCTGCGCGGCCCGCAGGCGGTGCGCGATCGTATCGACGACGTGCTGGCGGATATGGGCTGCAAGGCGGCGGTCAAGGCCGGCCGGCGACTGACGCTCGCGGAGATGAACGCGCTGTTGCGGGACATGGAGCACACCGACCGGGCCGGGCACTGTAACCACGGCCGCCCGAGCTGGGTTCAGGTCGACATGAGCGGGCTGGATCGCCTGTTCATGCGCGGCAAATGAGCGCTGCCGGCGTGTCTGAACGCCCCGGTGTCGTTTTTCTGCTCGGGCCGACCGCCTCCGGCAAGACCGGACTGGCGGTCGAGCTGGTGGAAACCCTCAATGCCGAGATCGTGTCGGTGGACTCCGCCATGGTCTATCGGGGGATGGATATCGGCACCGCCAAGCCCGATGCCGAAACGCTGGCGCGCGCGCCGCATGCACTCGTGGATATTCGGGATCCGGCCGAACCGTATTCGGCCGCGGATTTTCGCCGCGACGCGATCGCCGAGATCGAGCGTATTCACGCCGCGGGTCGCATTCCGCTGCTCACCGGCGGCACCTCGCTCTACTTTCGGGCACTCGAGCACGGGCTGAGCGACATGCCGGGTCGCGACGAGCGATTGCGGGCCCGATTGACGGAAGAAGCCGATCGGCACGGCTGGCACGTGATGCACCAGCGCCTTGCCGGGATCGACCCGCCGACCGCGCGGCGTATTCACCCCAACGACGCACAGCGCATCCAGCGCGCCCTGGAGATTCACGCCTTGAGCGGCCAGACGCCGAGCGCGCTGCACGCCCGCGAACGCGCGGCCCGGAACGCCACGCAGCTGCCGTGGTCTATTACCAAGCTCGTGGTGGCGCCCTCGACGCGGCGCGTGCTGCACGAGCGCATCGCATCGCGATTCAAAATAATGATGTCACAGGGATTTTACGAAGAGGTTGAAAAACTCCACGCCAGGCCCGATCTAGACCTCGAATTGCCGGCGATCCGCGCCGTCGGGTATCGCCAGCTGTGGCAGGTCATGAGCGGAGAACTGACGCTGGAGCAGGGCGTCGAGCGCGCGATATTCGCATCGCGCCAGCTCGCAAAGCGTCAGCTGACCTGGCTGCGATCCATCGAAGACGCACACTGGCTGACGAGCGACGAAAAACCCGATATAAAACAGGCACTAACACATCTGCGGCAATCGAATCATTTCGGTTGACGCGTGCTACAATCGCTTTAACGAAATCTTTATACTTTAGCTTCTGCGGAGTCTGTACCCATGGCAAAAGGCCAAACACTACAAGAACCATTCCTGAACGCCTTGCGCAAGGAGCGCGTGCCGGTGTCGATATATCTGGTCAACGGTATCAAGCTCCAGGGGCAGATCGAATCCTTCGACCAGTTCGTCGTGCTGCTGCGCAACGCGGTCAACCAGATGGTGTACAAGCACGCCATTTCCACCATCGTGCCGGCCCGTAATGTACGCTCGGAGATGCACGAGGAAATGAACCAGAGCAGTGACGGGGCCGACAGCGATTAGAGCAGCGATCGACCACCAGCAACCGACCGGAATTCTTCATGTTTGAACGGCCGCCGACAGGTCAGGCGGCCGTCATCGTGCATCTCGCCTTCGGCATCGACGAATACGACGAGGCCGATCGCGAGTTTCGCGAACTCGTGGAGTCGGCAGGCGCCGATGTGCTGGACCACATCGGCGGCAGCCGTCGTACGCCGGACCCACGCTATTTCGTGGGTGGCGGCAAGGTCGACGAGATTGCCGAATCCGCCAAGGAGCGCGGCGCGGAGCTGGTGGTTTTCAACCACGATCTGTCGCCCAGCCAGGAGCGCAATCTCGAAAAGCGCCTGAACGCGCGCGTGCTCGATCGTGCCGGTCTGATTCTGGATATCTTCGCCAGCCGGGCGCGCTCGCACGAGGGCAAGCTGCAGGTCGAACTCGCCCAGCTGCAGCATCTGGCCACGCGACTGGTGCGGGGCTGGTCGCATCTGGAGCGCCAGAAGGGCGGTATCGGGCTGCGCGGCCCGGGTGAGACCCAGCTCGAGACCGACCGTCGACTGCTCAACGAACGCATCAAGATGCTGCGTCAGCGCCTCGAAAAAGTCAGTGCACGGCGCGAACAGGGCCGAGCGGCGCGGCGGCGTGCGCGTACGCCGATCGTTTCTCTAGTGGGTTACACCAACGCGGGAAAGTCCACGCTGTTCAATCGGCTGACGGGCGAAAGCATCTACGCGGCCGATCAACTGTTCGCGACCCTGGATCCGACCCTGCGCCGCATGGACGTGCCGGTGGGCGAGCCGTTGATCGTGGCGGATACCGTAGGCTTCATCCGTGATCTGCCGCACGAACTGGTCGCGGCCTTCAAGGCCACGCTCGAGGAGACCCGCGAGGCCGACGTGCTGCTGCACGTCATCGACGCGGCCGATCCCGAGCGCCGCGCGCATGCGCGGGAAGTCAACGACGTGCTCGACGAAATCGGCGCGCGCGACGTGCCGCAGATCGAGATCTTCAACAAGGTCGATCTGCTCGACAACGAGAGCGCGCACGTCGAGACCGATGCCCACGGCGTTCCGACGCGGGTGTGGCTGTCGGCGATGAGTGGCGAAGGGGTCGAAACGCTGCGCGCCGTGCTCGCGGATTTCTGCAACCCCGACATCATCGCGGGGGTGCTGCGTGTGCCGGCTTCAGCCGGGCGATTGCGCTCCGAGCTGTTCGAACTTGGGGTGGTGGATGCCGAAAGCCACGACGACGACGGCGCCAGTCGACTGGCAGTGACGGCCTCGCAGGCCGATCTCGAGCGTATCGTCGCGCGCGCCGGGCTGCGCTTCGACGAGGTGCTAGTCGAGCGCCGCGCGTCGCGCATGACGCCGCGGGCCGAGGCATCCTCGAGCCTGCCGGTGACGTAGAAGCTCAATATATAACGCTCGATAAAACGCACCCGCCGGTCAACCCGTCGATGAGGGCATCAGCGGTGTTCGACAGGGGTGGGGGCGCCCGATAGAATCGCGGTTTCGCCTAAAGGATGAATATAAGCATGGCTTGGAACGAGCCTGGCAAAGGTCAGGACCCGTGGGGTGGCGGCAACAAGAATAACGGTGGCGGCCCCCCGGATCTGGACCAGATCTGGCGCAATCTTCGTGCGCGCTTTTCCGGTAACAAGGGTGGCAATGGCAGCGGCAACGCGGGTGGCGGCGCCGGCGGGCCGAGTCCGGCCATTCTGCTGTTCATCGTGCCCGTGGCGCTGGTCATCTGGCTGGCCACCGGCCTGTACGTGGTGCAGCCTGGCGAGAAGGGCGTGGTGTTGCGCTTCGGCAACTACACCAGCACCCAGGAGCCCGGCTGGCACTGGCATTTCCCGTATCCGATCGATCGTGTCTACAAGGTCGATACGCAGCAGGTCCGGCGAGCGAAGAACCGTGCGGTGATGCTGACCAAGGACGAGAACATCGTCGAGGTCGAGGTGGCCGTTCAGTACCGCATCTCCGACGCGATGAACTATCTCTTCCAGCTGCGTGAGCCCGACGCCACGGTCGAGCAGGTGCTGCGCTCGGCGGTCCGCGAGATCGTCGGTACAAGCCGCATGAACCAGGTCATTCAGGAAGGCGTGCAGGTCGAGGAGCTCGAAGATCGGGCGCTCGACAACGTCGATTTGAAAGAAGGCTCCGGGCAGCCGGCGGAAAAGGACGCGCTGCAGGGCGTGGACGACAAGCTCGTCAACGAGATCAAGGCCCAGCAGAACGCCTACCCGGAAATCACCGACCGGTCCCGTGCCAAGCTGCCCGAGAACGTGAGCAAGATCGTGCAGGCTACGCTGTCGAGCTATAACGCCGGCATCAACGTGGTGGCCATCAACGTGCAGTACTCGCAGCCGCCCGAGCAGGTGCAGGGCGCCTTCGAGGAAGCGATCAAGGCGCGCGAGGAAGAAGAGCGCAAGAAGAACATCGCCCGGGCCTATGCACGCGACATCGTCGCCCGTGCCCAGGGTGAGAAGGCGCGCATCCTGCTGGACGCGCGCGGTTATCGCGAACAGAAGACCGCACGCGCCAAAGGTGAGGCCTCGCGCTTTTCCGAGCTGCTCGCGCAGTACGAAAATGCCCCCGAGGTCACGCGTGAGCGTCTGTATCTCGAGAGCATGGGCGAAGTGCTGTCGAGCTCGAACCTGATTCTCGCGGAGCAGAGCGAAGGCGGGCCGCTGATGTATCTGCCGCTGGAAAAGATGCTCAACGACGCGCGTCGCAACAAGCAGGCGGAGGCCGCGGCCAACAACGGCATGAATAACGGCAGCAGTGGTGATGGCGCCTCGAGTGGCTCGTCCACCTACGACGGGTCGAGCAGTGGTTCGTCGTCCTCGTCGAACAGCGCGTCCGACAATCTCCGCAGCCGGGATCGCAACTCATGAGTCCCAAGCATATCTTCGCGATCATCATCGTTCTGATCATTGGCTACGCGGCGCTCGACTCGGCGTTCATCGTCGACGAACGCGAGCGCGTGGTCGTCGTCGAGCTCGGCGAGATCGTCGGCCAGAACTACGAGCCGGGCCTGCATTTCAAGGTCCCGTTCATCCAGACGGTCAACTCGTTCGACCGCCGCATCATGACGTTCACCGAGGAGATCGAGCGCGTGCTCACCTCGGAGAACAAGAACCTTGCGGTCGACTTCTATGTGAAGTGGCGTATCAAGGACACGGTCGACTACTACCTGTCGACCCAGGGCAGCGAGCAGCGTACGCGTGACCTGCTCACCGAAATCGTGGAAAACGATCTGCTGGCCGAGTTCTCCAAGCGCACGATTCGCCAGGCCGTGGGCGATGACCGCAACGAGATCGTCGCGGCGGTGCAGGTGCAGGCGAACCAGGATGCCGAGGAGCTCGGCGTCGAGATCGCCGACGTGCGCATCATGCGTCTCGACCTGCCCGACGAGGTGAGCGAGTCGGTCTACGAGCGCATGCGCTCCGAGCGTCAGGAGGTCATTCGCACGCTGCGTGCCCAGGGTGACGCCGCGGCCCAGGAAATTCGTTCGGACGCGGAACGCGAACGTACGATCATCCTGGCGGATGCCTACAGCCAGGGTCAGGTGATCCGCGGCCAGGGCGATGCGCAGGCGGCGAAACTCTATGCCGACGCCTACCAAAAGAACCCGACGTTCTACAGCTTCTATCGCAGTCTGCAGCTGTATCGGGATTCGCTGGGCAGCGACGACCTTCTGCTGTTGCGGCCGGACGGCGAGTTGTTCAAGTACTTCAACCCGAAGCCTTCGGCTGACAGCGCCGGGCGCTGACCGCGCCCATGTGGCCTGATTTGCTGAGGGCTCTGGCGCTGGTGCTGGTCATCGAAGGGCTGATGCCCTTCCTGGCGCCCGAGCGCTGGCGCGAAATGATGCTGCGGCTGTCCGATGTGGACGGCCGCAGCCTGCGTGTGTTCGGCGGGGTGCTCATTGGCGTGGGCGTTCTGCTGCTGCAATTCATTCACTGACGGAACACGTCGTAACGCGATGCAATCGAACCGCTGGCTTCTGCCCGAGGGCGTTCAGGAAATGGTGCCGCCCGAGTCGTGGCGCCTCGAGGCTGCACGACGGCAGTTGCTCGATCTTTACTGGCGCTGGGGCTATGACCTGATCCGCCCGCCGCTGATTGAATATCTCGACTCGCTGCTCACCGGGGCGGGTCACGAGCTCGATCTGCAGACATTCAAGCTCACCGATCAGCTCAATGGCCGGATGATGGGCGTGCGGTCCGACATGACCACCCAGGCCACGCGTATCGATGCGCATCGGCTGCAGGCCGTGGGGCCGGCGCGCTACTGCTATATCGGCAGTATTCTGCGCACCCGTCCGGAAGAGCCGGGCGGTTCACGCTCGCCGTTGCAGGTGGGCGCCGAGAAATTCGGCGATGCCCATATCGACAGCGATCTGGAAATCGTATCGCTGATGCTCGAGACGCTGACGCTGATGGGCATCGACAATGCGTGCCTGGATCTCGGCCATGTGGCGATCTATCGCCGGCTGGTCGCGCACGCCGACATGCCGGCTGATCTCGAGCCGCAACTGTTCGACGTGATTCAGCGCAAGTCGCGCCCGGATCTGGACAGCATGGCCGCCGCCGGGCGCATCGACGCGCAAAGCCACACGCGTTTTCAGCAGCTCATCGAACTTAACGGCGAGCCGGGCGTGCTCGCGCAGGCGCGCGACGCGCTGGCCGGTATCGACGCTGAAATCGATGCCGCGCTGGAGCGCCTCGGCGAGATGATCGACCTGCTCGCGACGCATTATCCGCAGGTACCGCTTTTTCTCGATCTGGCCGAACTGCGCGGTTATCGCTACAAGACGGGCCTGCTGTATGCCGCATTCGCGCCGGGCCTCGGGCGCGAACTCGCGCGCGGCGGACGCTACGATGACGTGGGCGCCACCTTCGGGCGGCCGCGGCCGGCGACCGGTTTCTCGGCCGATCTCAACCTGCTGGCGGCGCTCGGCCGTTTCGCCCCCGAAACGCGGCGCGGCGGTATTCACGCGCCGCCGGGCAGCGATCCCGAGCTGCTGGCCAGCGTGCGCCGTCTGCGTTCGGCGGGTGAGCGGGTGATCGTGGCGACGCCGGGCGCGAACGATCCGCTCGGCGACGATTGTGATCGGGTTCTCGAATTCATCGATGGCCGCTGGGATGTGCGGCCGCTGGAAACAAAGGTCTAGTCATGGGCAAACGCGTCATCGTGATCGGCAGCCAGTGGGGCGACGAGGGCAAGGGCAAGATCGTCGACCTACTCACCGACCGCACCCGTCACGTGGTTCGGTTCCAGGGCGGCCATAACGCCGGCCATACGCTGGTGATCAACGGCGAGAAGACGGTCCTGCACCTGATTCCGTCCGGTATTCTTCACGACGGCGTGACCTGCCATATCGGCAACGGCGTGGTGCTCTCGCCTGACGCGCTGATCGAGGAGATGGCCACGCTCGAGGCGCGCGGGGTACCGGTACGCAGCCGTCTGCGCATCAGCCCGGCCTGCCCACTGATCCTGCCGAGCCATATCGCGCTCGACAAGGCGCGCGAAGCGGCCCGCGGCAAGACCGCGATCGGCACCACGGGGCGGGGGATCGGCCCGGCGTATGAAGACAAGGTCGCACGGCGTGCGATTCGTGTGGGCGATCTGTTCCGGCGCGAGATGTTGGCCAGCAAACTGGGCGAGGCGCTGGATTTCCACAATTTCGTGCTCAAGAACTACTTCAACGTCGCGCCGGTCGATTTCCAGGCCACCCTCGACGACTGCCTGCGCTATGCCGACGAGATCGCGCCGATGGTCGCGGACGTGGCCGAATTGCTGCGTCAGGCCTATGTTGCCGACGACTCGATCCTTTTCGAAGGCGCCCAGGGCGCGCTTCTCGACGTGGACCACGGCACCTATCCGTACGTGACCTCGTCGAACACCACCGCCGGCGGTGCCGCCACCGGCACCGGCGTCGGGCCGATGTACTTCGATTACGTGCTCGGTGTGGTGAAGGCCTACACCACCCGCGTCGGCTCCGGGCCGTTCCCGACCGAACTCGACGACGACAACGGCCGCCATCTGGCCTCCAAGGGGGCCGAGTTCGGCGCGACCACCGGCCGGGCGCGCCGCTGCGGCTGGTTCGATGCGGTCGGGCTGCGTCGGGCGGCGTTCAACAACAGTCTCTCGGGGCTGTGCATCACCAAGCTCGATGTGCTCGACGGCCTCGACGCCATCCAGCTGTGCACGGGTTATCGCTGCGACGATCAGGTGATCACCGTGCCGCCGCTAGGCGCTGAAGCGCTGTCGCGCTGCGAGCCGGTCTACGAAGAGATGCCGGGGTGGGCCGAATCCACCTCCGGCGTGCGGGAGTACGACAAGCTGCCGCAAGCGGCCCGCAACTATCTCGATCGCCTGGCCGAGATTACCGGCACGCCGATCGATATCGTGTCCACCGGGCCGGACCGCGCCGACACTATCGTGCTGCGCCACCCCTGCGGTAGCGCGTCTGTCTGACGCGTTGCGCGTTCCTTATGGCTGCGGCCGCAAGGCCGAGCCACGCCGGGCTATTGTGCAGCAATCCCGCAGGGATTCGTGGGCAGCATCCGTGTAACGGATCGCGCCGGTCGTTGAGCGGCCCGGCACGGGCGTCATTCTCAACAGTTTATTGCGCCGCGTGCCTTGGCTCTGTGCCGGCCACCACGGCGGTCTTCGATCCGCTGGACTTTCGCTTGCGCGATCTTCTGCGCATAAAAAAGGCCGCGTCGGATGACGCGGCCTTTCATCGGCAAGCAGTTCGCTCAAGCGATTGCTTGCCGTGTGTTCGAGCTTGGTGCCCAGGAGAGGACTTGAACCTCCACGAGCGTTAGCTCACTAGCACCTGAAGCTAGCGCGTCTACCAATTCCGCCACCTGGGCTCGAAGAGCGCGCAATTTATCGATTGCCCCGGCGGTTGTCAATCATTGCTTGTGCCACGATGCGATTACGGTATCGTGCGCGCATATGGAGCAACATCTTGAATAAGAAAACGGGCGGTGGTGCCGACTGGCGCGACCGCGATCCACAGTTCAAACACGAAAAAGGCAGCTACGCCGAACCCGTACCCAGCCGCCAGCTCGTGCTCGACGACCTGGCCGACGCGGGCCGGCCCATGACCGGGGCTGAACTCACCGCGCTTTATGCCCTGACCGGCGATGCCGCCGAGGCGTTCGAGCACCGCCTGCGCGCCATGCTGCGCGACGGCCAGCTGCTGGAAAACCGCCGCGGCGCGCTGGGCCCGCTGGACAAGATGGATCTGGTGCGCGGACGCGTACAGGGCCATCGGGACGGCTTCGGCTTTCTCATTCCCGACGACGGCGAGCAGGACGACGTGTTCCTCAACCCGCGCCAGATGCGCCTGCTCATGCACGGCGACCGCGCGGTGGTGCGCATTGTCGGCCGCGACAACCGCGGGCGTCGGGAAGGGCGCGTGGCCGAAGTGCTCGAGCGGGTCAACGACACCGTGGTCGGCCGCTTCGTCGAGGAGCGTGGTGTCTGCCACGTGGTGCCGGACAACGCGCGTATTGCCCACGATATTCGCGTGCCGGAGGCCGATCGTAACGGCGCGGCCCACAACCAGATGGTTACCGTGCGCATCGTCGAGCCGCCGTCCAAGCGCGTGCAACCCATCGGTGCCGTGGTCGAAGTGCTGGGTGATCGCATGGCGCCGGGCATGGAAATCGATATCGCCATGCGCTCGCACGGCATTCCCTATGAATGGCCGGCCGAGGCGCTGTCCGAAGCGGAAAGCTTTGGCGACGCGGTGGCCGAAAAAGACAAGAAAGATCGCACCGACCTGCGCGACCTGCCGCTGGTCACCATCGACGGGGCCGACGCGCGCGATTTCGACGATGCCGTCTATGCCCGCAAGACGCCGCGTGGCTGGCGGCTGTGGGTGGCTATCGCCGATGTCTCGACCTATGTGAAGCCGGGTTCGGCGCTCGACGAAGAAGCCCAGCGCCGCGCGACGTCGGTGTATTTTCCTGATCATGTCGTGCCGATGCTGCCCGAGGCGTTGTCCAATGGGCTGTGCTCGCTCAACCCCGAAGTCGACCGGCTGGCGCTGGTTTGCGAGATGCGCCTGGACAAGCAGGGGCGCATGCGCTCCAGTCGCTTCTATTCGGCGGTGATCCGCTCGCACGCGCGCCTGCTCTACGAACAGGTCGCCGATTGGCTGGAAAACCCGGACAACATGCCGGAACGCTATCGCGAGCTGGCCAAGCCGCTGGCGAACCTGCACGGCCTCTACGAAGCGCTGCTCGCCGAACGGCGCGAGCGCGGCGCGATCGAGTTCGAAACCACCGCCACGCGCATCATCTTCAACGAGGATCGCAAGATCCAGCGCATCGTGCCGACCGAGCGCAATGTCGCGCACAAGATCATCGAGGAATGCATGATCGCGGCGAACGTTGCCACGGCTACGCATCTGTCGAAAAAACGCATGCCGCTGCTCTATCGCGTGCACAGCGGCCCGGCCGCCGATGCGCTCGAGGATCTGCGCGCGTTTCTGGCCGAGCGCGGCCTTTCGCTGCCGGGCGGCTCCGATCCGCAGGCCGCCGACTACGCCACGCTGCTGGCCTCGGTGGCCGATCGCAGCGACGCGCATCTGATCCAGACGGTGATGCTGCGCAGCCTATCGCGCGCGGTCTATACGCCGCACAACGAAGGCCACTTTGGCCTCGCCCTCGAGAACTACGCGCACTTCACGTCGCCGATTCGGCGTTATCCGGATCTGCTTGCGCACCGCGCGATCAAGCATCTGGAAGCCCGCGGCAAGCCCAAGACCTTCGATTACGATGTGGCCGCGATGGAAAGCCTCGGCACCGTCTGTTCGGAAGCCGAAAAACGCGCCGACGACGCCACGCGCGATGTCGACGACTGGCTGAAATGCGAATACATGAGCGATTCGCTCGGCCAGACCTTCGAGGGCACGGTCACCGGGGTCACGGCATTCGGACTGTTCGTCGAACTCGACGGGATCTACGCCACCGGGCTGGTGCATGTTTCCAGCCTGTCGAACGACTACTACCATTTCGACGCCCAGTCGCGCTGTCTGCGAGGCGAGCGTTCAGGTGTGGTACACCGACTGGCCGACAAGATGAAGGTCAAGGTCGCGCGCGTCGATCTCGACGAACGCAAGATCGATTTCGAGCTGGTCGAGCCCGACAGCGCGGCCAGCAAACGCGGCAAACCGGGGAACAAGCCGGGGCCAGGAAAGTCCGAAAAGGGCAAGCCGGGGGCCGGCAAGTCCAGCCCGGGCAAGTCCGCTAAGGGCAAGTCCTCCGGCAAGTCGCGCCGTCAAAGCAAACGAGGTAAGAGTCAATGAACCGGTCCATGACCCGAAAAAATTCCGCCCTGGTACTTGTCGCATTGCTGTGCGGCACGCTCGTCGTGACCGCCTGCGCGGGCGACCCGAACCGCAAGACCAAGATCGGCGCGGGCGTCGGCGCCGTACTCGGCGGCATCGCCGGTTCGCAGCTGGGCGACAAGTCCGGCACCAATGCTGCCATCGGCGCGGCGATCGGCGCGATGGCGGGCGGTGCAACCGGCCGCTACATGGACAACCAGCAGAAGGAACTTAACCAGAAGCTGGAAGCCGAGCAGGCGCGCGATGTGCTAAATATCACCCGCCTCGATGGCGACGCGCTCAAGATCGGCGTGGCCAGCGATGCCTCCTTCGCGGTGGACAGCTCGACGCTGTCCGGCCCGGCGCAGACCACGTTCAACAAGATCGCCGCCACGCTCAAGGACTACGACAAGACGGCGATTCACGTCGTCGGCCATACCGACAGCAGCGGTAGCGACGAATACAACCAGAAGCTCTCGCAGCAGCGTGCCCAGGCCGTCGCCCAGTTCCTGACCGGCCGCGGCGTGGATTCCCAGCGTGTGCTGACCTGGGGCCGCGGCGAGTCCGAGCCGATCGCCACGAACGACACCGAAGCCGGTCGCGCCGAGAATCGCCGTGTCGATATCGTGATCAAGCCGATTGTCGAAGGCCAGGAATCCCAGGCCTTCTCCGAGCCGCCGTATCTCGGTTCGTGATCGCGCGCCGACATTTCGGATAGGCTAGACGAAGCCCGGCATTGCCGGGCTTCTTTGATTCAGGGCATTGAACAGGAGAGCAGGCGGTGACAAGCGCGCAGGAGCAGGGTCTGATCGGCGGTTTTCATGTCGTGATGAGCGCGATCGAAAAAGACCGCGCGCTTACGCGGATCTGGTTGGCCAGTGGTCGCCGCGACGGGCGCGCCGAGGCGCTGCGCGCGGCCGCTGCCGAGCGCCGCATCGAAATCGCGACCGCCGACATGGACGCGCTGGATGCGATGCTGCCCACGGTGCGCCACCAGGGCTGCATCGCCGAGCGCGCACTCGCGCGTGAGCAGCGCGAGTCCGATCTCCCGGCGCTGCTCGCAGATGCCGCGAAACCGTGGGTGCTGGCCCTGGATCAGGTTCAGGACCCACACAACCTGGGGGCCTGTCTGCGCAGTGCCGCGGCGGCCGGCGTGACGGCGGTCATCGCGCCACGCAAACGCGCGGCCGGGCTGACGGCGGCGGTGCGCAAGGTGGCTGCCGGCGCGGCCGAGCGCGTGGCGTTCGTGCCGGTGACCAACCTGAGTCGGGCGTTGGCGCGCCTGCAGACGGAGGGTTTCTGGGTCGTCGGCCTCGATGGCGAGTCGGATACGTCGATCTACGACACGGCGTTGCCCGAACGCTTGGTACTCGTTGCCGGCGGTGAGGAGAAGGGCGTGCGCCAGCTCACCACGCGCCAGTGCGATGCGCTGGTTTCCATCCCGATGGCGGGGGATGTCGAGAGTCTCAATGTGTCGGTGGCCACCGGCGTGGCGCTGTTCGAGGCCGTGCGGCAACGGCGGGTGGCGAGCACGGCGTGAAACGTTGCGATCGGTGCGTTGCGCTGCCGGGGTCAAGCCCTTAGAATACCGCGCCTCGCGGCGCATGCGCCGCAGTCCTTGCTCCACGGTGATCCGGGCTGGATCGAACCGGGGGCTGCAACCCGAAAGGAAACACAATGCGACACTATGAAATCGTGTTTCTGGTCCATCCGGACCAGAGCGAGCAGGTGCCGGCGATGGTCGAGAAGTATCGCGGCATCATCGAGAACGACGGCGGAACGATCCATCGTCACGAGGACTGGGGCCGCCGTCAGCTGGCCTATCCGATCACCAAGATCCACAAGGCGCACTACGTTCTCATGAACGTCGAGTGCTCGCAGGGCGCGCGCGAGGAGCTTGAGGACGCGTTCCGCTTCAACGACGCCGTGCTGCGTCACATGGTCGTTGCCCGCCACAAGGCCGACACCGATCCGTCCCCGCTTGCCAAGAACGCCGACGATCGTGGTAACGACCGCGGCGAGCGCAAGCCTGCTGCCAACGCCAGCTAAGGAGCACCGTCATGGCCCGTTTTTTCCGCCGCCGTCGTTTCTGCAAGTTCACTGCTGAAGGTGTCGAGGAGATCGATTACAAGGATATCGAGACCCTCAAGCAGTACGTCACCGAAACCGGCAAGATCGTACCGAGCCGCATCACCGGCACGGCCGCCCGTTATCAGCGTCAGCTGTCCACCGCCGTCAAGCGTGCGCGCTTTCTGGCGCTGCTGCCGTACACCGACCGGCATTCGTCCTAGGAGGTCCACGTGGAAGTCATTCTGCTACAGAAAGTCCGCAACCTCGGCGACCTGGGCGATACCGTCACCGTTCGTCCCGGTTACGGCCGTAATTTCCTGATGCCGCGCGGCATTGCGCTGCCGGCGACCAAGGCCAACCTGGCTGTCTTCGAGGAGCGTCGCTCCGAACTGCAGGCCGCTTCGCAGGAGCGTGAGGACCGTGCCAAGGCGCGTGCCGATCAGTTGCGTGGCAAGGAATACGTCATCGCCATGCGCGCGAGTGACGAAGGCAAGCTGTTCGGTTCGGTGGGTCCGCAGGAGATCTCCGAAGCCATCACGCAGGAAGGCGTGGAGGTCAGCCCGAAGGAAGTCACGCTTACCGAAGGCACGATTCGTGTCGTGGGCGAGTACACCACGCTGCTGCAGCTGCATGCCGAGGTCGAGGTCGAGGTCACCGTGATCGTCGCCCAGAAGACCGACATGGGCATCAACATGCCGCCGCGCCGTGGCGCCGATGCTGCCGAAGAAGACGCGACCGCCGACGAAGTCGAAGGCGAACGTGTCGAGGACGCCGGCGAGCCGGCCGACGAGACCGGCACCGAAGCCGACGCGCCGATCGACGAGCGCGCCGAAGACGACGAGCAGTCCTGATCGACGCGCAGATCGCGTGAAAGAAAACGCCGCCTCCGGGCGGCGTTTTTTTTTGTATCAAGCCTTGCGTAAACTTCAGCTCCAACCCCGCCTCGCACGCTGATTCCGATGGCCGAAGCCAAGCTGCCGCCGCATTCCATAGAAGCCGAGCAATCCGTCATTGGCGGGCTGCTGCTCTCCGAACGCGCCTGGGACGAGATCGCCGGCAGCATCAACGAGGACGACTTCTACCGCGAGGATCATCGCCTGCTGTTTCGCGGTCTCGCCGACCTGGCCGATACGGGCCAGCCGCGCGACCTGGTCACGCTCACCGAATGGCTGCGCAGCCGCGATCTGCTCGACAAGGCGGGCGGGGCGACTTATCTCGGCAATCTGGCCGCCGATATTCCCGGCGCCGCCAATATCAAGGCCTACGCGGATATCGTGCGCGAGCGCTCGATCATGCGCCAGCTCATTCGCGCGGGTGACTCGATCACCACCATGGGCTTCGACACCCAGGGCCAGAGCGCGGCGGATCTGCTGGAGTCCGCCGAAAAGGAGATCTTCGCGATCGCCGAGCGCGGCCGGCGCGGCGGCGAGGGCCCGCAGGGGCTGAACTCGATTCTGACCAAGGCGGTCAACCGCATCGAGAAGCTGGTGCAGCAGGAGGGTTCGTTCTCCGGCTTGCCGACCGGGCTCTACAACTTCGACAAGATGACCAACGGCCTGCAGCCCTCGGACCTGCTGATTCTTGCCGGGCGCCCGTCCATGGGCAAGACCAGTTTTGCCATGAACATCGTCGAAAACGTCGCGATCAAGGAAAAAGTTCCGGTCGCGGTATTTTCGCTGGAGATGTCGGCGGAACAGCTGGTCCTGCGCATGATCTCCTCCTGGGGGCGCATCGATCAGTCGCGGCTGCGCTCCGGCCAGCTCACCGAGGACGACTGGCCCAAGATCACCTCGGCGATCGGCATCATGAACGAGAACGCGCGGCTGTTCATCGACGATACGCCCGCGCTGTCGCCCTCCGAGTTGCGTGCGCGCGCACGCCGGCTCAAGCGTGAACACGATATCGGCCTGGTGATGGTCGACTATCTGCAGCTCATGCAGGTGCCGGGCACCAAGGAGAACCGCACCAACGAAATCTCCGAGATCTCGCGCTCGCTCAAGGCGCTCGCCAAGGAGCTGGACGTACCGGTGATTGCGCTCTCCCAGCTCAACCGCCAGGTCGAGCAGCGCGACAACAAGCGCCCGCGCATGTCGGACCTGCGTGAGTCGGGCGGCATCGAGCAGGACGCGGACGTGATCATGTTCGTCTATCGCGACGAGGTGTACAACGAAGACACGCCAGACAAGGGCGTGGCCGAGATCATCATCGGCAAGCAGCGTAACGGCCCGCTGGGCGTGGCGCGCACGGCGTTCCTGTCGCACTTCACGCGCTTCGAGAATCTGCAGGAACAGTACGACGACGAAGATTTCATGGAATGAGTATGTCGCCGATCGCCAACCGGCCCGCCCCGTGATCCGCGCCCAGGCCGTCATCGACCGCGCCGCGCTCGCCCACAACCTGCGCCGTGTGCGAGATCTGGCGCCCGACAGTCGCGTCTATGCCGCCGTCAAGGCGGACGGCTATGGTCATGGCGCGGTCACCGTCGCCCAGGCGCTGCGTGAGGCGGATGGCTTCGCCGTTTCCAGTCTCGATGAGGCGTTGCAGCTGCGCTGGGCCGGCATCGACAAGCCGGTCGCCATGCTCTCGCAGCAGCTCGATGTGACGGTTTGCGATCAGGCGGCCGAAAACCGGCTTGAGATCGTGGTATTTCACGACAGTCAGCTCGAGGTTCTGGCGAGCTATATCGGGCCGCCGCTCACGGTCTGGATCACGCTGGATAGCGGTATGCACCGGCTCGGCTTTGCCAGCGAGCGGGCCGGCGAAATCGAGCGTCGGGTGGCGGCGCTGGAGCGGGTTGAAGTCGCGGGCTGGCTTACGCACCTCGCGTGCGCGGACGAGCCGAGTCGGCCCGACACCCGGGCCCAGCTCGACGATTTCGCGGGGGCCACGTCCGGTCGCGCCGGTTTACGCTCGATTGCCAATTCCGCGGGCGTGCTGGCCTGGCCCGAGGCCCATGCGGATGTCGTACGGCCCGGCATCATGCTCTACGGGAGTTCGCCCATGCTCGACCGGGATGCGGCCCGATGCGGGCTCGAACCGGCGATGCATCTCACCGCGCCGCTGATCGCGCGCAACCGGATTGCCGCCGGCGAGACCATTGGCTACGGCGCGACCTGGCGCACGCCACAAGACATGGACCTCGGCGTAATCGGCATCGGCTACGGCGACGGCTATCCCCGCCATGCGCCATCCGGCACGCCGGTCCTGCTCAACGGGGTGCGTGTGCCGCTCGTGGGACGTGTATCGATGGACATGATCACGGTGGATCTGCGGGACGCGCCCGATGCGCGGGTGGGTGATCGGGCCACGCTTTGGGGCGGTGGTCTGGATGTCGATGAGGTCGCGCGTCACGCGGGCACGATCGCTTATGAGTTGTTTTGTCGGTTGACGCCTCGGGTGCGGTTCGAGGTGGTCTAGGGGTTAGTGTTCCCGGCGTCCGTAAGAGCGGGCTTTTACCGCACCACATCGCGAAATCCGGCGCGATGAAAGTGTGTCGCTGGTCCACGCTCGGCGAGTTCTAGCCGCACGTTTTCCGCACTCACGAGTTCGTCGCACCTTTTGTTTCGCACTGCTGTGCGACTCACTTTCTTTTGCTTGTCCAAAAGAAAGTAAGCAAAGGAAAAGGACACCCGGACACAGCGCCGACGCTTCGCGCCGGTGCACTCCGATGCTCGCGGCGAAGGGATGCGGCAAAAACTCGCATCGCTTTGGCGATGCTCAAACACCTTGCCGCACCGGCGCAGTGCGCCGGACACCCTTCGCCGCTGCGCGTCTCCGTCGCCGTGCAACGGGCCTGAATACAGACGCCAAGCCCGCAGCAAGAGTCGCCTTTGCCGTGTTAGCCGAAATCCTGCCCCCGACTTCGTTCTTGTCGGGTTAGGCATCAGCCTAAGCCGACATAAAAGCGCACGACCTTGAGCGAGCGATAGTGAGCTTGCCTGTATTGGGTCCCCTTGGGCGCAGCGCCGAGCAGTGGAGGCCGAAAGAGAAAAAGACAGCCGGATGTCTGAGTCGCGCGTAGCGCGGCGAGTTTCCGGCTGTCCTCTTTCGGCCGGAGCCGCGCAGGGCATCGGCGCGAAGCGCCGACGCAAGACAGGGTGCCTTTTGTTTTGGCTACTTTTATTTGGGCGAGCAAATAAAAGGGGCTCGCACGGCAGTGCGAAACCTCAAGCCAAAATTTACTCGCGCAGTTGATTCGAGAATCGTCAGCGTAAGGCGGCGATTCTCAGCGCACTCTCAAATGAGCGTAAGCCTTACTGGGCGCGGGCCCACCGACTTGCATCGGCTTGACCAAACAGAAGCCACCAAACAATCGACTACCTATACGTCACCGGCCGATGCCGCAGGGCCCAGCGTCGTCGTGCCACGGGCCTCGCTATATAAAAGCGCTCGAATCCCCTCAGTCAGCGCAAGCTGATCGGACTCTTGCCACGATCCGCACGCTTCGCCCGGCTGCGTTCACGGCGGCGCGTTTCCATCGCCTCCGGTGTGAGATGTTCGCTGAAGAATGCGACCTGATCGGCGCTGGACTGGCGAAAACCCGCGTCGCGATAGATGTCGAAATGGCCGATCTTGTAATGCCGTTCGCGGCCGCGCTCGCCCGCATGAAGCGCAGTGGCCTCGGCGGCCCAGGGCGGGGCGACACTGTCTTCGTCGCAGATCTGAATCAACGCAGGACAGGGCAGGCGGTTGGCGCGTTTGCCGGGACGATAGAGCGCGAGCGTAAGGGCAAAGCGTGCAGCGATCTCGTTGCGCCAGCCGGGCGGCGTGATGGCGTGATAGCCGTCGTAGGCATCGTCACTGCTCATCGCGGCGAGTGTGCCCGGGCGGCCGACGATCGGGATCAGATACGGATCGGCGCCGGCGAGATTGTTGATGGCATCGCGGATACCGGCCCAGGTGAGCTTCAGAAGATGAACGATGCCGGCATAGGATGCGAGGTTCGTGACCGCGGCGAGGCCGTCCATCATCGGCCCTTGGGCGGTTACGGCGGCAACCTGGCCGTCGCGCGCGGCGGCGGCGATCACGTGGCCGCCGGAAAACGAGCTGCCCCAGAGGGCGACGCGTTCGGCATCGACGTCGAGCTGGCGCCGGGCGACGCTGATCGCGACCCGCCAGTCGTGCAGCTGTCGGCGTACCGACAACAGCTGACGCGGCTCGCCGTCGCTGGCGCCGAAATGGCGATAGTCGAACAGGAACACGGCGAGTCCCGCGCTGGCGAAGCGCTCGGCATAGGGTTCGAGGCCGGCGTCACGCGTGCCGCCGAGCCCGTGGGCCATGACCACGCAGGGCACGCCCTCGGTCGTGCGAAAGGCATCGGTACGCGCGGGATAGAACCAGGCCCGGCAGGTGGTGCCGGCACTGACGAAATCGATATCCAGGCGTTCGTGCATCGAATCCTCGTAGATCTGTCGGGTATGGCGGGCGGTACGGCGCACGCCGAGACGCAGACATCTGGCGTTGGCGTACGCGTGGCCGCACGGGCGCGTGCATCGTCGAAATACAGGCCCTAGTATGCCGGTTTGTTCCGACCCGACGTAATCGCATGGCCCGTAACAAGACCGTTTTCGTGTGTGAATCCTGCGGCGCGAGCCATGCCAAATGGGCCGGCCAGTGCAGCGATTGCGGCGCCTGGAACACGTTGGTAGAAAGCGTGGCCGCGGCGCCGGCCAAGCCGGGCGCGAGTGCGCCGGCGAGCTTTGGCACGGCCGCACCGCAGGTCGAGCGCCTCAATGCCATTCGCCCGGCCGAAACGGCGCGCACGCCCACCGGGCTTTCCGAGCTCGACCGCGTGCTCGGCGGCGGGCTGGTCCCCGGATCGGTGATTCTGATCGGCGGCGACCCGGGCATCGGCAAGTCCACGCTGCTGCTGCAGGTTCTCGCACAGCTGTCCGCGGCGATCCCGGCGCTGTATGTCACCGGCGAGGAATCGCTCGAGCAGGTGCATCTGCGCGCCCAGCGCCTGAGTGTGGATCAGGCCGAGCTGGCCGTCCTGGCAGAAACCTGTGTCGAACGGGTACTGGCGCTGGCCAAGCCGCAGGCGCCGCGTCTGGTAGTGATCGATTCCGTGCAGACGGTGTTTTCGCAGGCGGTCACGTCGGCGCCGGGCAGCGTGTCGCAGGTGCGCGAATCGGCGTCCATGCTCGTTCGCTTTGCCAAGGCGACCGGCACCGCGCTCATTCTGGTCGGTCATGTGACCAAGGAGGGCACGATCGCCGGCCCGCGGGTGCTCGAGCATATGGTCGACACCGTGCTGTATTTCGAAGCCGAGGCCTCGAGCCGATTCCGGGTGATACGCGCGGTGAAGAACCGTTTCGGCGCGGTCAACGAACTGGGCGTGTTCGCGATGTCGGATGCCGGTCTGAAACAGGTCACCAATCCGTCGGCGATCTTTTTGTCGCGCCATGAACAACCCGTGCCGGGCAGCGCGGTGATGGTCACGCGGGAAGGCTCGCGGCCGATGCTGGTCGAGGTACAGGCGCTGGTGGACGGGTCCCAACTGCACAATCCGCGTCGGGTGGCGCTGGGTCCGGACAGTCAGCGTCTGGCCATGCTGCTGGCGGTGTTGCATCGTCACGGCGGCGTGCCATTGGGCGATCAGGACGTGTTCGTCAACGTGGTGGGCGGCATGCGCGTGTCGGAGACGGCCGCCGACCTGGCCGTGATTCTGGCCGCGCTGTCGAGCTTCCGCGACCGGCCGCTGGGCGAGCGGCTGGTGGTGTTCGGCGAGATCGGGCTGGCCGGCGAGATCCGCCCCGTGCCGGGCGGCGAGGAGCGTCTGGCGGAGGCCGCCAAGCATGGTTTCACCCGCGCGATCGTGCCGCGCGCCAATGCGCCGCGCAGCAAACGCATCGGCGATATGGAGATCGTGGGCGTGGCGCGCCTGGGCGAGGCGATCGACGCCGTCGCCTGAAGTGGCGCGGGCTCAGCGGTCGGCGGGCTCGCGCTTGTCGTTCTTTTTCGGATTGTCCGTGCCGGGGGTGTGTTCCGACGCCTCGGAATCGCCGCTGGCAGCCCGACGCGCCCGGCGCTTGGGCGGGCGCACGCGCACGGTCTGGACCAGATTGGCGCGCGTCTGCGCGATCTCGAGCACGTATTTGCCCACCTTCAGTTTGGTGCCGGGCTGCGGGATCGTTTCCAGGTGTTCGGTGATCAGACCGTTCATGGTCTTGGGGCCGTCCACCGGCAGCTTCCAGCCCATCGCGCGATTGATCGAGCGCAGCGTGACCGTGCCGTCGACCAGGTAGCTGTCGTCGGCGTCCATGTAGACGTTCTTGACGCGGGTGGCGGGGTCGGTGGTGAACTCGCCGACGATCTCCTCCAGGATGTCCTCGAGCGTGACCAGGCCCTGGATATCGCCGTATTCGTCGACCACGAAGCCGATCCGGCGCTGCTGGTTCTGGAAATTGAGCAGCTGCTGGTTGAGCGGCGTGCCCTCGGGCACGAAATAGGGCTCGCGCGCCAGGCCGAGCAGGGCGTCCTTGTCGAGATTGTCCTCGGACACCAGCGCGAGCACGCGGCGCATGTGCACGATGCCTTCCAGCTCGTCGATCGAGCCGTCGAAGATCGGCAGACGCGTGTGCTGGTTGTGCACCAGCTGTTCGAGAATCTCGGGCCAGGACTTGCTGATGTCGATACCCACGATCTCGTTGCGCGGGATCATGATGTCCTCGACGGTGGCATTCTCCATGTCGAGAATCGACAGCAGCATCTGCTGATGTCGGCGCGGAATCATCGCCCCCGCCTCGGTGACCACGGTGCGCAGTTCCTCCGACGACAGCGAATGCGCGGCGGCATCGTCGGCCGATACGCCGAACAGGCGCAGGATGCCGTTGCCGGCGAGGTTGATGACCACGACCACCGGCCAGGCGATACGCAGTAGCGGTGCGTAGACGTAAGACGCCGGAAACGCGACCCGTTCCGGGTGCAGGGCAGCCAGCGTCTTCGGCGTGACCTCGGAAAAGATCAGTACCAGCACCGTGAGCGACACCGTCGCCACCAGCACCCCGACATTGCCGAACAGACGGATGCCGATCACCGTGGCGACCGCCGAGGCCGCGATGTTGACGAGGTTGTTGCCCAGCAGGATCAGGCCGATCAGCCGGTCCGGGCGATCGAGCAGTTTTGCTGCCCGCGACGCGCCGCCATGGCCCGTCTTGGCCAGGTGTTTCATGCGATAGCGGTTGAGCGTCATCAGCCCGGTCTCGGAGCCCGAGAAGAAGGCCGATAACACGAGCATCAGTATCAGTACGCCGAACAGTATCGGCAGTGAAATGGCGTCCAAGAAGTCAGCCCGTAATCAAATGGAGGCGCGCGTTTGTTGTTCGTTAAGGCCGGCTGCGGCGGGCGCATTCGGCAGGCGCGCTACCAATGTTCGCCCAGAATCAGCTCAAGCACCAACTTGCTGCCGAAATAAGCCAGGACAAGAAGGCTATAGCCGGCGACCGCGCCGCGCACGGCAACGCGCCCGCGCCAGCCGTAGCGCCAGCGTCCGTAGAGCAGCACGGCGAAGAACAGCCAGGCGAACAGCGACAGCACCGTCTTGTGCACCAAATGCTGTGCGAACAGGTCGTCGATGAACAGGGCGCCGGTCGCGATCGCCAGACTGAGCAGGAAAAAGCCGCTGCCAATAAGACGGAACAGCAGCATTTCCATGGTCTGCAGCGCAGGCAGCCGCGTGAACAGACCGGACGGCGGGCGCCGGCGCAACTGACGATGCTGCATGGCCAGCACGATCGCCTGTACAGCACCGAGGGTCAGCAGGCCGTAGGCGAGTACCGACAACAGGATATGCAGCTGCAGGGGCCAGGCCAGCGATTCAGTGGCGCTATGCGCATCCGGCACCAGCAGGGCGGTGATCGCGCAGAGCCCGGCCAGCGGATAGATTACCAGCCCCAGCGCGCCGACCGATTCGCGCAGCGAGAACAGCCACAGCAGCAGCGCGGCCTGCCAGGCAAACAGCGACAACGCCGTACCCAGGCCGATCACGAGCATGCCCGACTGCAGACTCAGGTGGGCCAGTGAGCCGATCTGGGCGACGAGCCCGAGCGCGGCCAGCGCGGTGACATGCCAATAGGCCGTGCCGCTGGCCAGATGCCGCCACACGGCCGCGGCGGCCCCGGCGTAGGCCAGCGCAGCGATTAGAACTTCGATGATGACAAGGGCCATCTAGAACGGCTGGGGCTCGAATGTCATAGACCGCCATTGTGCCGTATTTGCGAAGCCGGTAATAAGACAGCTGCGCCGGCTTGCATGCAGGGCGCGTCAGCACCGTTATACTGGGCGGCCTCAAAGCCCTTATCGATCGAGCGCCACGCATGTTCGACAGTCTGAGTGATCGGCTCAATCGCAGTTTTCAGACCATCCGCGGCCGCGGCCGGCTGACTGAAGACAACATCAAGTCCACCCTGCGCGAAGTGCGCATGGCCCTGCTCGAGGCCGATGTGGCGCTGCCCGTGGTCAAGCAGTTCGTGGACGATATCCGCGCACGGGCGGTCGGCAATGAGGTGATGACCAGCCTCACGCCCGGCCAGGCGCTGATCAAGATCGTCAAGGACGAACTCACCGCGCTGCTCGGCGAGGCCAATGAAAGCCTCGATCTGCGTGCCAAGCCGCCGGCCGTGGTGCTCATGGCCGGCCTGCAGGGCGCGGGTAAGACCACGTCCACCGGCAAGCTCGCGCGCTATCTCAAGCAGCGCGAAAAGAAATCCGTGCTGGTGGTGTCTACCGACGTCTATCGCCCGGCGGCCATCGACCAGCTCGCGCGGGTGGCTTCCGACGTGGGCGTGGATTTTCACCCGAGCCAGTCCAGCGACAAGCCGCTGGCGATCGCCAAGTCGGCGATGGATGCCGCACGCAAGGGCTTCTACGACGTGCTGATCGTCGACACCGCCGGCCGGCTGGGTATCGACGACAAGATGATGGCCGAGATCAGCGGTCTCAACGACGCGCTGAACCCGGCCGAGACGCTGTTCGTGGTCGATGCCATGACCGGCCAGGACGCCGCCAACACCGCCAAGGCCTTCGGCGATGCGCTGCCGCTGACCGGCGTGGTGCTCACCAAGGTCGACGGCGACGCCCGTGGCGGCGCGGCGCTGTCGGTGCGACAGATCACCGGCAAGCCAATCAAGTTCCTGGGCGTGGGCGAAAAACTCGAAGCGCTCGAGCCGTTTCACCCGGATCGCGTGGCCTCGCGCATTCTCGGCATGGGCGACGTGCTGTCGCTGGTCGAGGAGGCCGAGCAGAAGGTCGATCGCGACAAGGCCGAAAAACTTGCCAAGAAACTCAAGAAGGGCAAGGGTTTCGACCTCAACGACATGGCCGATCAGCTGCGCCAGATGCAGGAGATGGGCGGTCTTGGCGCGCTGATGGAGAAAATGCCCGGCGGCGCGCAGATGCCCAAGGGCATGGCGGGCGCCGCGGACGACACGCAGGTCAAGCGCATGCTCGCCATCGTGAGTTCGATGACGGCGCAGGAACGCGCGTTCCCGGACGTGATCAAGGCATCCCGCAAGCGGCGCATCGCCGGCGGCTCCGGCACCCAGGTGCAGGACGTCAACCGCCTGCTCAAGCAGCACATGCAGATGCGCAAGATGATGAAGAAATTCTCCAAGGGCGGCATGAAGAAGATGATGCGCGCCATGCAGGGCATGGGCGGTGCCGGCGGCGGCATGCCGCCCGGCATGGGCGGCGGTGGCGGTCTGCCCCCGGGCATGGGCCGCTAGCGCTAATTTCGGTCCCGCTGCGACAATGCGGCGATCAGGGCGCCGATGGCTTTCCTTTTTCAGCCATTGGCGTACAATGCGCGATCTTTGTACGAGCGTGAACCTGTAAAAGGCGCGCGGCGTTCATTCATATCAACGGCATAAATAAACGGCTATGGTCAAAATTCGGCTGCAGCGCGGCGGCGCTAAGAAGCGTCCCTTCTATCACATCGTGGTGACCGACATGCGCAATGCGCGCGACGGCCGCTATATCGAACGCCTGGGTTTCTTCAACCCGGTCGCGATCGGTGGCGAAGTGCCGCTGCGTCTCGATATCGAGCGTATCGAGTACTGGAAGGGCCATGGTGCACAGCTCTCCGAGCGCGTGATCAACCTGGTCAAGAGCTTCAACCGTCACGGCGAAGGCCAGGCGCCGGCCCGTGCCGCGCCGCCCGTGAGCAAGGCCAAGGAAGCGCCGAAGCAGACGGTTCCGGCCGGCGAGACGGGCGATCAGTCCGCCGAAGCCGCCCCGCAAGCCGAGGCGCAGTCCGACGAAAACCAGGCCGGCGCCGCGGAATAAGCCGCCCGGCCTGCACGCATGGCGGATCGACCTGTCGTTCTCGGCCATGTAAGCGGGCTGTTTGGTGTCAAGGGATGGATCAAGGTCTATTCCTACACCCGCCCGGCCGTCAATCTGCTCGAGTACGAAGATTGGCTGATAGGCCGCCAGGATGCCTGGCGGCCTTTTCGCGTTCTGGACGCGCGCGAGCAGGGCAAGACGCTGGTGGCACGGATTGCCGGCGATGACGACACGCCGCTGGCCGATCGCGACGCGGCCGCGGCCCTCGTTGATCTACAGATCGCCGTGGCGCGCGATCAGCTGCCGACGCCTGCACCCGGCGAGTATTACTGGTTCGATCTCATCGGCCTGGACGTTTTCAATCGCGAGGGCGCGGCACTCGGTCGCGTCAAGGCGATGATGGAAACGGGTGCCAACGATGTGCTGGTGCTCCAGGGCGAGCGCGAGCGGCTGGTGCCGTTCGTGGTCGGCGAAGTCATCGACGAAGTCGATCTGGATGCGGGCCGCATCGTGGCCGACTGGGATGCGGACTTCTAGAACCCCGTCACTCAGACTCGTCGTAGCAGTTCGACGCTTTGCGCCACGGACGTTGCGACGTCTGGCAATGGGCGCCGCCATAATGCGTTGCCCGGGCGTGATGTGGCGCGAATAATCACGCGAAATTCATGTCGTCAACAAAGGTGACAGGGCGCTAGCCGCGCGATCTGCCATGCGTATCGATGTCGTCACGCTGTTTCCGGAATGGATCGGCCAGCTCCAGGAGTTTGGCGTGGTCGGGCGCGGCCTGCGCGAATCGCGGCTGGAACTGGCCTGCTGGAATCCGCGTGATGATGCCGACAACGCCAGCGGGCGCATCGACGATCGCCCCTACGGCGGCGGCCCCGGCATGGTCATGCAGGCCGCGCCATTGGCAGCGACGCTGGATCGGGTGCGTGCGGCGCGTAAGGCGCGTGCACCGGTGATCATGCCGTCTCCGCAGGGGGAACGCTTCGATCAGCGCTGGGCCGAGCGACTGGCCGCCGGCGACGGGTTTGTGCTCGTGTGCGGGCGGTACGAGGGCATCGATCAACGGTTTGTCGACGCCCATGTCGATATCGAACTGTCCATGGGTGATGTGGTGCTCTCGGGCGGGGAGCTGCCGGCGATGATGATCATCGACGCCGTGGCGCGCCTGTTGTCGGGCGTGCTCGGCGACAGCCGCTCCGCGCAGCAGGATTCTTTTGTCGACGGTCTGCTCGATCACCCGCACTACACGCGTCCGCCGTCGCTGGCCGGTGCCGATGTGCCGGAAGTGCTGCTCAGCGGCGACCACGCGCGCATTGAACGCTGGCGCGAAAAGCAGGCGCTCGGCGTGACCTGGCAACGACGCCCGGACCTGCTCGACCGTCGGGCACTGACGGCGCATCAGAAAGCGCTGCTGGACGAATATATCGCCGAACAGGCCGCCTCTGGCGATGCCGATAGGCCGCCCGAAGCGTAAAAAATGCAGAAAACCCGACGGCGGGTGGCGAAAAACGCGATCAGTTCCGGTATACTGCCGCGTCTTTCAACGCCCCCGTGGCCTTCAAGAACGCTACAGAGACTGACCATGAGCAACATCATCGACGAACTGGAAGCCGAGCAGCAGAGCGGCAAGAACATTCCGGATTTCTCGGCCGGCGATATGGTGGTCGTGCAGGTGCGCGTGAAGGAAGGCGAGCGTGAGCGCCTGCAGGCCTTCGAAGGCATCGTGATCGCCAAGCGCAATCGCGGCCTCAACTCGGCCTTCACGGTTCGCAAGATTTCGCACGGCGAAGGCGTGGAGCGCGTGTTCCAGACCTTCTCCCCGAACGTGGCCGAGATCAAGATGCTGCGTCGCGGTGACGTGCGTCGCGCCAAGCTCTACTTCCTGCGTGAGCGCAGCGGCAAGTCGGCTCGAATCAAGGAAAAGCTCTAAACGCTTTTTCACAGCGCGCCCTGACCGGCACGTATATGAAAACGGCGCCCTCGAGGCGCCGTTTTTGTGTTCGGCTTTCAAGTTCGCGCGGTTATTGCGGTAACTGGCGCACGGCGCCGACCATGCGCTGCTGCCAGAACTCGTCGTCGGTATCGAACAGGGCCACGCCGCTCTTGGCGCCAAAGCCGGGGCTGGCCATGAGCATTTCGCCGGCCTGCATGTAAAGACCCACCACGAGCGTGTCGTCACCGCGGCCGTCTTCGACGCGAAAGAACAGCAGATCGGCCGGTTGCGCGGCGGCCAGCTCGATCGGCTTGCCGGAATCCAGTTGCGCCTGCGTCGCGCGCGGCAACGATGCGCCGGCGCCGCGGTAGGCGTAGTAGGCCAGGCCACTGTCGTCGAATGCTTTGGGGCCCGAAGCGCCGCGTTTGTAGGGCGCGCCGAGGCGTTCCAGGGCCTTGGCGGCGATCGCGCTGCGGCTGTCGGTCGTGGGGGCGATGAGCCGGTCCATATCCGGCGCACTACTACAGGCCGCCACAGCGAACGCGGTCGCGGCCACCAGACAAAGAGCGCGGCCGTGCCGCGCGATACGGGTTCGAACTGTCATCGCCTCATCATGCCTCAAGCGCGGCACGGCCGGCCAGCGCCGGCCGTGCCCGAGGCGCGACCTTTCAGACTTCGCGATGGGCGACCTGGCTTTCGACATGCGCTTCGCGGGGGCTGTCATCCTCGGTGAGCGCGTCCAGATACTTCTCGGCGTCGAGCGCGGCCATGCAGCCGGTGCCGGCCGAGGTGATCGCCTGGCGATAGACATGGTCCATCACATCGCCGGCAGCGAACACGCCGGGCTTGCTGGTGGCCGTGGCGTTGCCCTGGCTGCCGCTCTGCACCTTGATATAACCGCCGGCCATGTCGAGCTGGCCTTCGAAGATATCGGTGTTCGGCTTGTGGCCGATCGCGATGAAGATGCCGTCGACGTCCAGTTCCTGCGTCTCGCCGGTATTGCGATTCTTGATGCGACCGCCGGTCACGCCCATTTCGTCGCCGAGCACTTCGTCGAGTTCGTGTTCCCAGACGATGGAGACGTTGCCGTTCGCGGCCTTGTCGAAGAGCTTGTCGGCCAGAATCTTCTCGCCACGGAACTTGTCGCGCCGATGCACGACGGTCACATGGGCAGCCAGATTGGACAGATACAGCGCTTCTTCGAGCGCGGTATTGCCGCCGCCGATCACGGCCACGTTCTTGCCCTTGTAGAAGAAGCCATCGCAGGTCGCGCACGCGGAAATGCCCTTGCCCATGAAGGCGGTCTCGGACTCGAGGCCCAGATAACGTGCGGTCGCACCCGTGGCGATGATCAGCGCATCGCAGGTATAGACACCACGATCGCCTTCCAGCCGGTAGGGCGGCTTGGACAGATCCGTGGTGTGGATGTGGTCGAACAGGATCTCGGTGTCGAAACGCTTGGCATGTTCTTCCATGCGCTGCATGAGGCCAGGGCCTTGCAGGCCTTCCACGTCGCCCGGCCAGTTGTCGACATCGGTGGTGGTCATCAGCTGACCGCCCTGTTCCATGCCCGTGATCAACACGGGATCCAGATTGGCGCGTGCGGCGTATACCGCAGCGGTGTAGCCGGCCGGGCCCGACCCGAGAATGATTAGGCGGTGATGAACGGGGTTTTGCTCGGCGTCTTTGCTCATGATCGATCCTGGCGCAAAATGGGCGGGATAGATGGCCTTTGATGCGGTGTCCAACCGCCGAATTCAAGTCGCGAGGCGTTACGCGAGCGGCTACACTGCCACGCGTCGCACGCGTTTGCATCCATCGTCAGTTCCTGTGCGATCCGGCCCGTTCTCGCGGTCTTGATCGACGCCCACGGAGTTTTTGTGGCCAAGAAACCTTCGCTGATTCGTCGTTTTTTCCGGGGCATCTGGCGCACGATCGCGCTGATCTATGCCCTCGTGCTGATCGTGCTGCTGCTGATCGTGCCGGTGGGCATCTATTTCGCCTTCTTCGACGGGCCCGGGGTGGTCGTGGAGCAGGACAGTGCACTGGTGTGGGCGCCGACCGGCGATCTGGTCGAACAGCGCAGTCGCGGCGTGGGCAATCTGGTCGGGTCGCTGGTGTCCGAGCCGCAGCGTCAGTCGGTGGTGCGCGACCTGATCGAGTCGCTCGATCGCGGCGCGGAGGACGACCGCATCAAGCTCGCTTTTCTCAAACTCGACGAACTCGGCAGCGCCCAGCCGGGGCAAGTGCAGGATCTGGTTGCCGCCATCGACCGCTTTAAGCAGTCCGGCAAGCCCGTGTTCGCCTGGTCGCCGTCCTACGGTCAGGCGCAGTACGCGCTGGCCAGTCATGCCGATACGGTCTACATGGACCCCTTCGGCTATGTCTTCATCCCCGGTTACGGCGTCTATCGCAATTACTACAAGGACGCGATCGACAAGCTCGGTGTAGAGATCAACGTGTTTCGCGTGGGCGAATACAAATCCTATGTCGAGCCGTTCACCCGTAACGACATGTCGCCCCAGGCGCGGGCGGCGAACAAGACCTGGATGAATTCCCTCTGGCAGACGTATCGCGAGAAGGTCAGTGCGCAGCGCGACTTTGAGGCCGAACACGTCAGCGACTATGTCGACGGTTTCGCGCAGGCCCTCGAGCGGGCCGACGGCGATGCCGCGCAGGTGGCGCGCGACGCGAATCTGGTCGACGAGGTCGCCTCGCTGGCCGATGTCCGCGATGCCATGCGCGAACAGGTCGGCACCGACGAGTCGCACGGCAGTTTTCGCCAGATTCACCACGTGGACTATCTCAACGCGACGGATGCCGAGCAGCCCGCGCCGCGAACCGACAGCCGTATCGCGACCGTGGTCGTGGAAGGGGCGATTGTGGATGGCGAAAGCGTACCCGGCCAGGCGGGCGGCGACACGATTGCGCGCATGATCGCCGACGCGCGTCGCGACGATCACGTGGCTGCGCTGCTGTTGCGGGTGAATTCGCCCGGCGGATCGGTCACCGCTTCCGAGCGCATTCGCGAGCAGGTCGCGCTGACCCGCGAGGCCGGCAAGCCGGTGGTGGTGTCGATGGCCGGGGTCGCGGCCTCGGGCGGCTACTGGATATCGATGAACGCCAACGAGATCTGGGCCGAGCCGGCGACGATCACCGGCTCCATCGGTATCTTCGGCATCGTGCCCACCTTTGCCAAGCCGCTGGAGGATCTGGGCATCCATACCGACGGCGTGGGCACGACGCCGCTGTCGGGCGCGCTGCGTCTCGATCAGCCGCTGTCGGAGCCGGTCAAGATGATGCTGCAGGCGGGTGTCGAACACGGCTACGACCAGTTCGTCGGCCGGGTCGCGCAGGCGCGCGACATGCAGGAAGACGCTGTCCGGCGGATTGCCGAAGGGCGCGTGTGGAGCGGCTCGGACGCCGAGCGGATCGGCCTGGTCGACAAACTGGGCGGCTATGTGGACGCCGAGAAGGCCACGGCCTCGCTCGCCGGTTTGGGCGAGGGCGACTATGCGCTGCAGGCCATGCAGCCGCCGGCCGACTGGCGTACCGCGGTACGTGAGTTTCTTTCCTCGCACGTCGAGTCGGCACTGGTGCCGGACTGGATCTCCCAGGCCACCGATCTGTCCGCGTTCGACTGGCTACGCAGTGGTCTCAGCGATCCGCGCCATCTCTATGCGCACTGTTTCTGCGCGCTGGATACGCGCGCGCCAGCGACACGCAGCGTCGCGGCGCCCCGTCAACCCGTGGAGTAAGCGATGGGACTTCTCGTCGAAGGGCAATGGAAAGACCAATGGTACGACACCGAGTCGACCGGCGGCCAGTTCGTGCGCGAGTCGGCCGGCTTCCGTGACTGGGTGAGTCCGGATCCGGACGCACGCTTTGCCGCCGAGCCCGGCCGCTATCATCTGTACGTGTCGCTGGCCTGTCCCTGGGCGCACCGCACGCTGATCATGCGTCGGTTGAAGGGGCTGGAAGACGTCATCGGCGTGTCGATCGTGGACCCGTACATGGGCGAATGGGGCTGGAGTTTTTCCGATGCCCCCGGCGCGATCCCCGATACGCTGTACGGACTCGATCATCTGTTCGAGCTTTATCAGAAGGCCGCCAGCGGCTATACCGGGCGCGTGACCACGCCCACGCTGTGGGACCGGCGCCACGAGACCATCGTGTCGAACGAATCCGCGGACATCCTGCGCATGTTCAACAGCGCGTTCGACGCTTTCGCTCGGCATCCGGAGCTGGATGTCTATCCCGAGCCGCTGCGTGCGGATATCGATGCCGTCAACGAGCGCGTCTATCACGACGTCAACAACGGCGTGTACAAGGCTGGGTTCGCGACCACGCAGGCGGCCTATGAAGAAGCCTTCGAGGCGCTGTTCGCGACGCTCGACTGGCTCGATTCGCGCCTGGCCGAGCAACGCTATCTCGTTGGCGATCGCGTGACCGAAGCCGACTGGCGGCTGTTCGTGACGCTGGTGCGCTTCGATGCCGTCTATGTGGGCCACTTCAAGTGCAATCTGCGGCGTATCGCCGACTATCCCCATCTGTCGGGCTATCTGCGCGAGCTCTACCAGACGCCGGGCATCGCCGAGACCACCGACTTCGACCATATCAAGCAGCATTACTACCGCAGCCACGGCACGATCAATCCGACCGGTATCGTGCCGGTCGGCCCGGCGCTCGATCTCTACGCGCCGCACGGGCGCGAAGCGGTCGGTCTCTAGCGCGGTTCAGGCAGGCGCTCGGGCGCGCGCGGCATCGAGCGCGCGCTGCAGGCGCAGCGGATGATTGGTAAAGATCCATTCCACACCGCGGGCAATCTCGCGCATCAGCACGCCGGGCCGGCTGACGAAGCCCGCGCCCACGAACGGGCGGGCTGTCTGTAGCGCCCGGATCTGACGCTGGCGCATGAGCAGATGCGGGCCGGCGAGTCCGGCGCAATCGTGGCTCAGCGTCCAGCGCTGGATCTCGCCGAGATTGAGCTTGGCCACCGGCAGGTGGCAGGCCGCAGGCAGGGCGGCCACGGCCTCGAACAGCGGCATCTCCAGCGACAGCACGTGGAAATCGCGTACCGGCACGAGCGCGGCGAGGCGATCGGTGAATCGCTGCTCGGCGCGCGCGCTGCCGCGCGTCTTGAGCTCGGCCATGAAGTGGGTGCGTCCGCTGTAGCGTTCGATCAATTCATCCAGATGCGGCAGGTTCGGCGCCTGCCGGCGAAGGCGTTTCCAGGGCGTTTGCGCAACCACGTCCGGCAGGCCGAATACGCGCTTGAGATCGGCATCGTGAACGACCACGGGTTCGTCGTCGCGGGTATAGCGCACGTCGAACTCGATGGCGGCCACGCCGGCCTCGATCGTCGGGTCGAAGGCGGCGAAGGTGTTTTCCTGCACGCTCACGTCGTCGCGCTCACCGCGATGCGCGACGATTCGCGCGCGCTCCAGGCGCGCGGCATCGGGTGTACGCCGAGGCAGGCAGGACAGAAGCCGCTCGGCGGTGTGGGACAATAGATCTTCGACGCAAGAATTCACTGGCTTATCGGCTGGTTTTGGCCCGGGCAGTATAGACGTCTCGCCCGGCGTGCAGGCCAGCTTTTAGGAGCGCATCGTCCCGACATGAAAAGAGCAACCCGCCTCGTGCACGCCGGCCGCGATTCGGCGGCCCAGCAGGGCATGGTCAATCCGCCCGTCTATCACGCGTCCACCGTACTGTTCGAATCCCTCGACGCGCTCGAGCAGGCCTCGAAAAACCCGTTCGAAGGCATGTACTACGGCCGCAACGGCACGCCGGTACAGTTCGCCTTCGAACAGGCGGTCGCGGAAATGGAAGGCGCGTTCGGCGCGGTCACCACGTGTTCGGGGCTGGCCGCGATCACTGCCGCGCTCATGAGCGGCGCAGAGCAGGGGGCGCATTTTCTGGTCACCGACAACGTCTACGGCCCGACGCGCAAGCTCTGCGACGGTCTGCTGCGCCGGCTCGGGGTGACGACGGAATATTTCGACCCGACGATTTCCGCCGACGCGCTGGAGCAGCGCATCACCGCCGACACACGGGTGCTGTTTCTCGAGGCGCCGGGTTCGCTGACGTTCGAAATCAGCGATGTGCCTGCGCTGGCCGAAGTTGCGCATCGCCACGATGTCGTCGTCATGGCCGACAACACCTGGGCGACACCGCTGTATTTCGACGCGCTCGCCCACGGCGTAGACATATCCATTCATGCCGCGACCAAGTATCTCGTCGGCCACGCGGACGCCATGCTCGGCGTGATCAATTGCGTCGAGGCCCAGTACCTGCGGGTGCGCAAGACGGCTGCCGGCATGGGCTACTGCGCCGGGCCGGACGATATCTATCTCGGCCTGCGCGGTCTGCGCACGCTCGGTCAGCGGCTGCCCGTGCACGAGGCGAACGCGCGCGCACTGGCGGACTGGCTGGCCGATCAGGCCGGTGTGGCACGGGTGCTTCACCCGGCCCGCGCGGATCATCCTCAGCACGCGCTGTTCGCACGCGATTTCACCGGATCGAGCGGGCTGTTCTCGGTCGTGCTCGAGCCCGTCGATCGCTCGCGGCTCGCGGCCATGCTCGATCATCTCGAACTGTTTGGCATGGGCTTTTCCTGGGGCGGCTACGAAAGCCTCGTGCTGGCCGTGAACCCGGAAACCATGCGCAGTGCCACCGCGTGGCAGGCCGCGGGGCCGACCCTGCGTATCCACGCCGGCCTGGAGGATGTCGACGACCTGGTCGCGGATCTCGATGCCGGATTAAGAAGATTGCGCGGCTGACGATATAGCCCCGAGGCCGCGATTCGCGTGGCCGTCACCAAGCGGGGTTGTCGATGAACAAGTGGAAGGGGTGGGCCGCAGCGGGCCTCGTGTGTGCAACGGGTGTGGCGCAGGCCGCGAGCATTGGCGCGGGCGTCGTCGCCGGCACGCTGGGCGTGGGCGGGCAGGTGTCCTATGCCTGGACCGAACGCGTGCAGCTGCGCGCCATGGTGGCCGGCGCGAGCGCTGACCTCGATTTCGAGGCCGACGGCGGCAGTGATCTCGAATACAGCGGCAATATCGATCTGCTGCACGGCGCGTTGCTGGTGGATTATCACCCCTTTGCCGGCGCCTTTCGGGTCACCGCGGGCGTGATGATCAACGACGACGAACTGCGCGGCGATGCCACGTGCACGCAGATCGCCTGCGATCTCGGCGATAGCGAAGGGATTCTCGTGCGCGGCGACCGGCTCGACGCCCGTATCAGCTATGACCCACTGTCGCCCTATCTCGGGATCGGCTGGGGCAAGGCGCCGGGCGCCGAAGGCGGATTCGCCCTGACGGCCGATCTCGGCGTGTTCTATCTGGGCAACCCGGACGTGAACGTCGATCTGAGCGGGCCGTCGACCCTCAACCCGATCGCACAAGACGCGGTACGCGAAGAAGAACGCGCCATCGAGGACGACGTCGACGCGCTGCCGCTTTATCCGGTAGTGATGGTCGGCGCAACCTGGCGATTCTGAGCCTTCGCATCGGCAGACGCAGTAGGCGGGTCTCTTGTCTACTGCGTCTGCATGCGCATCGAGAAATCGGTGGCCTTAATGTGCTTGGTCAGGCCGCCGATGGAGATGCGATCCACGCCCGTGTCGGCGATCTCGCGCACGTTGCGCAGATTGATGTCGCCGGATGCCTCGATGACGATATCGCGGCGAAAGCGGCGTCGATGCGCATCGGCCATGTTCACCGCGCGAGTAAGCACATGGCTCGGCAGATTGTCGAGCAGCACGCCATCGATACCGGCCTCCAGGGCCTGTTCCAGTTCTTCGAGGGTTTCTATTTCAACCTGCACGAACAGGCCCTCGGCCGTTTCGCGGGCGCGCTGCACGGCGGTTTCGATCGAGCCCGCCGCCGTGATGTGGTTTTCCTTGATCAGAATGGCGTCGAACAGGCCGAAGCGGTGATTGATTCCGCCCCCGCAGCGCACCGCATAGCGCTGGGCACTGCGTAAGCCGGGCAGGGTCTTGCGGGTATCGATGATCTGCGTGTTCGTGCCCTTCACACGTTCGACGAAGTCGGACGTCGCGCTGGCCACGCCGGACAGCAACTGCAGAAAATTCAGTGCTGTGCGTTCGCCGGTGAGCAGCGCGCGCACCGGGCCTTCGATTCGGCACACGGCCGTGTTGGAGCGGATACGCTGGCCGTCGCTATAGGCCCAGTCGATGGATACACCCTTGTCCAGCGCCGAAAACACGCGCTCGAACCAGGGCGAACCGGCGAGAATCGCGTTCTCGCGCACGACCACGCTCGCCGAGGCCCGCACTCCGGGATCAATCAGCGCGGCATTGCGATCGCCGTCGCCGACATCCTCGGCCAGCGCCTGATCGACCATCGGCCCGATGTCCGCGGGGAGCGTGAGATCTATTGGCGGCATTCGCTCATCCTGCCTGTGTGAAACGCAACGCAGTATAGGTCATTACTTCCCACGGTCGCTGTCTCGGTTCAGGCGCGTGCCAGGCGCAGGCCGGCGAAGACATGACGATGCGCGGGCGGATAGAAATTGCGAAAGCCCGGGCGGCGTACATCGATTTCGGTGTGCACGCTCGCGCCGCGGGCGACGAAGTGCGCGCCGTCGAACCAGGGCCGCGAATAGCCGTCGTAGGGAAAGGCCGTGAAGCCGGGGTAGGGATAAAAGGCGTCGTCGCACCATTGCCATACCCGCGCGTCGTCGGCGAGCACGCCCGTTCGGCGAGCGGCCTCCCACTCGATTTCGCGAGGCAGGCGTGCGCCCGCGTAGCGGGCGAATGCCCGTGCCTCGTACCAGCCGATGCCGTGAACCGGGGCCTGGCCGATATCGGTATCGATATCGGCGGGAATATCCCAGTCGTCGGCCCCCGCGGCGCGCCAGTGTTGCGGGTGTTGTATGGACTCGGCCACGCGCCAGGCCCAGCCGGCGTCGTCCCAGAATTCCGGCCGGGCATAGCCGCCGGCCTGCATGAAGCCGAGCCATTGGGCATTGCTCACACAACGCGGCGCGATATCGAACGTGGGCAGATGGGCGGTGAATACCGGCTGTTCGTTGTCGTAGGCGGCGATGTCGCTGCTGCCGATCGCCATGTCGCAGGCGTTGACCGTCTGCATCGCGGTGTCCGGCGCGGCCGCTGCGATGCCACTCGGCCGGGGCGCCGGCACGCGCGCCAGCGCGAGCTGGGCACGCGCCAGTCGCATGGTCTCGAGATGCTGGGCGTAGTGCTGGCGCAGAAAGGCTGCGAGATAACCATGGTCGAGCAACGGGTGGTCGTGATTGGCGGCCTGGCGCCAGTAGGCGTCGTTGTCGCGGCTGACTTCTGCAGCCCACTGCTTCAACGCGGCCGCATCCGGCAGGCGCGAACTGCGCTCGTCCTTGGCACAGATTTCCGGGAAATAGAGGTCGCACCAGGCGTCGGTCACACGGCGGTCGCCGAACACGCGCTCGGCGAGCCAGTATGTCTCCATGAAGAACACATGGCCAACGTGCCAGAGCATGGGGCTGAGTTCGGGATGACTTTGCGCGCGTTGTTCGGCCGGGGTCAGGCCGTCGACCATCGCCAGGCTCGCATCCCGCAGTTGCGCGAGCCGGGTCGGGGCGTTCTGGGTCATAGCTTTTCCCGGGCCGGCGCCGTGCCGGCCGTCACCACAATCATTTCGCCCGACTCTACGCCTGTCCAGCCGTTCTGGTTGTCGAACGCTTCGGAACCGATGGCCACGCCGCCGTGCCAGTCGGGGTGGAAATACAGCGATGGCGCATCGCCGTGCAGCGCATCGCGGGTGGCGACCATCTGCCGACCATCGCTGACGATCACATTCAGCAGAGCCCGTACATCGTGCGCGTCGGCCAGCCATTCGCGCACCAGCGCGAGGGCAGTGCGCACACGCTCGGCCAGCGTGCCGCGCTGCTGGCGGATCAGCGCGAACAGATATTCCGAATCGGTATTGCCGTTGATCGTGATTTCGATGTGCGGCTCGAGCGCGGCCCGCAGGCGTGCCCGGAGCGTATGCGCGAAGCGGTCAATGAAACCGTTGTGGGTGAACAGCAGTTCGCCGTCGTGGAACGGCTGGGTGTTCGCATAGTCGGTGCCCAGCCCCGCGGTGGCGCTGCGCACGTTGGCCAGCCAAACGCGCGATCGCAGACTGCGCGCGAGCGCGTCGAGATTGACGTCGGCCCAGATCGGCAGGATCTGGCGATAGCCGGCAGGCCGGCCCTGATCGTCGAGCCACGCCGCCCCCCAGCCGTCGGCATTCACGGTGGCGCTGACCATTTCCCTTGCGGCCCAGGATTGATGGGCCAGACCGTGCGGCGGCTCGCACACGAGTTCGCCGAGCGTGAGGGGCGGGCCGATGAAACCGGCAATTCGGCACATCCGTAAATGTCCGGGATATGAGGATTACTTTGCGATGATAACCTTCGCTGGCAACACGCCCAATCGGCCCGCAGAGCGGGTCTGCTGACATGCGAAACCCCGAGAAGGCGGCGCGCCTGACGAGCGCCGCGGTCGCGCCGGCCACGCCGGTGTCGACGCTGGCCGAGGATGTTCGCGCCGGTCTGTTGTCGCGTCCGCGCTGGCTGCCGCCGAAATATTTCTACGACGACCGCGGCTCCGAGCTGTTCGAAGCCATCTGCGAGACGCCCGAATATTATCCCTCGCGAACCGAGGCCGCCCTGCTGGCCGCGCATGGGCGCGAGATCATGGAATACGCGCGCTGCGATCACATGCTCGAGCTCGGCAGCGGCAGTTCCCGCAAGACGCGCCACTTGCTCGACGCCTGCGATGCCCTGAGCCAGGCTTGCAGCTACTGGCCGTTCGACGTCTCGGCGCAGATGATGCTCGATGCCGGCGCGGCGCTGGTACAGGACTACCCCTGGCTCGATGTACACGCGCTGATCGGCGACTACACCGGCGGGCTGAGCAACCTGCCGTTGCCGACAACCGGCCGCCGTCTGATCGTGTTCCTCGGCGGCACGCTGGGTAACTTCGAACCCGGCGCGGCACGCGGGATGCTCGAACAGATCGCCGCGTTGATGCGCGACGACGACCTGCTGTTGCTGGGCGTGGACCGGGTCAAGGACAGCGCCATACTCGAGGCAGCCTACGACGATGCGGCCGGCACAACCGCCGCATTCAATCGCAACGTTCTGCGGGTCCTCAACCGGGAACTCGGCGGCGATTTCCCGGTGGACAGCTACCGTCACCGGGCGGTGTTCGATCGCGCGCATGCGCGTATCGAAATGCGTCTTGCCGCGCGTCACGCGCATCGGGTCACGCTTGCGGCGCTGGATACGACGTTCGACATAGCCGCCGACGAGGAAATCGTGACCGAGTTCAGCCACAAGTTCACGCCGCAATCCCTGGATGCGCTGCTTGCCGATGCCGGGCTGGCGCTTGATCGTCATTTCGAGGCGCCGGCAGGCGCCTACTCGCTCGTGCTCGCGCGTCGCCGGGCGTGACGCGCCCGCCGCGGCATCGGCCGGTCTAGTGTGCGGCCAGCAGGTCCAGCAGCAGCGCCTTCTGGGCATGCAGGCGGTTTTCCGCCTCATCCCAGACCACGCTGTTGGGCCCGTCGATCACTTCCGCGCTGACTTCCTCGCCGCGATGCGCGGGCAGGCAATGCATGAACAGCGCGTCGTCCTTGGCCCAACTCATCAGGGCCTTGTTCACCTGATAGTTGGCGAAGTCGGCCAGGCGCACCTCGCGGTCGTCTTCGTCGCCCATGCTGGCCCACACATCCGTGAGCACAAGGTCGGCGCCGTCGGCGGCATGCGACGCGTCATCGCAGATCACCGCGCGCTCGCCACAGGTCTTGAGAATCTGGGGGTTGGGGCCGTAGCCCTCGGGCGTGGCGATGCGCAGGTCGAAGTCGAGCAGACGGGCGGCCAGCAGATAGGAGTGGCACATGTTGTTGCCATCGCCGATCCAGGCCACGGTCCTGCCGGCGATGTCGCCGCGGTGTTCCTTGAAGGTCTGAAGGTCCGCGAGCACCTGGCAGGGATGCAGGCGGTCGGTGAGGCCATTGATCACCGGCACGCTGGAATAGGCGGCGAAGCGCTCAAGCGTCTCGTGCGAGTGGTTGCGGATCATCACCACATCGACCATGCGCGAGAGTACGCGTGCGGTATCCTCCACCGGCTCGCCGCGCCCGATCTGGGTGTCCTGCGGCGACAGGAACAGCGCATGGCCGCCGAGCTGAGCCATGCCCGCCTCGAAGGACACGCGCGTGCGAGTGGAAGCCTTTTCGAACAGCATTGCCAGCGTGCGGCCGGCCAGCGGCGCCTGTCTCGGCGGCTTGCGCTTGAGCGCGATCGCGTTGTCGATGATGCGGTGGATGCCGTCGGCACCCAGATCGTCCAGGCTGAGAAAGTGTCGCAGGGTCATGATCAGTCAGCTTGCATAGTTTGAGTTGTCGTCATGCTCTCGATGAGATGACACACGCCATCGACCAGCCGTTCCACTTCGGCGGGGCCGATGATCAGCGGCGGCAGCAGTCGGATGACCGAGCCTGCCGTGACGTTCAGAAGAATGCCCTGTTCGCGCGCGGCGTCGACCAGTTCGGCGCAGGGCTCGCTCAATTCGATGCCGATCATCAAGCCGGCACCGCGGATTTCGACGACATGATCCAGCTCGCCGACACGCGCCTCGATCTGCTCGCGAATGGATTCGCCCATCGCGCCGGCGTGAGCGAGCAGGCCATCGTGTTCGATGGTGTCGAGCACGGCCAGCGCGGCGCGACAGGCCAGCGGGTTGCCGCCGAAAGTCGAGCCGTGGCTGCCGGGGCCGAACAGTTCGCCTGCAGCGCTGGCGACCAGCGCTGCGCCGATCGGCACGCCGCCGCCCAGGCCCTTGGCCAGGCACATCACATCCGGGGTGATGCCGGCGGCCTGATGCGCAAACCAGTGCCCCGTACGGCCCACGCCGGTCTGCACTTCGTCGATCATCATTAGCCAGTCGCGCTTGTCGCACAGTCGGCGTAGCGCGGGCAGGAAATCGGCCGGCGGCACGCGCACGCCGCCTTCGCCCTGGATGGGTTCGACGTGCACGGCGACGATGTTGTGATCCTCGAGTGCGGCGATCGCGTCGATGTCGCCGTAGGGCACGCGCACGAAGCCTGCCGGCATCGGCTCGAAGCCTTTCTGGGCGTTCGCGTTGCCGGTGGCGGCGAGCGCGGCCAGGGTGCGGCCGTGAAAGGCGCTTTCCATGACCACGATCACCGGCATGTCGATGCCGCGGTTGTGGCCGTGCAGGCGCGCGAGCTTGATCGCGGCTTCGTTGGCTTCGCTGCCGCTGTTGCCGAAGAACACCGCGTCCATGCCCGACAACGCGCACAGTCGATCGGCGAGTCGTGTCTGTACGTCGATCTCGTAGAGATTCGATGTGTGCAGCAGCGTGCTGGCCTGGTTGGTGATGGCCTCGACGAGTGCGGGGTGCGAATGGCCGAGCGCGCTGACTGCGATGCCGGACAGGGCGTCGAGATAACGGTTGCCGTCGCCGTCGAACAGCCAGGCGCCATGTCCACGCTCGAAGGCGACAGGCTGGCGCTTGTAGGTCGGTATCAGATGCGAATTGGCCATAAGGCGTCCTGACGGGCGCGTGTGCGCGCAAGGAAATCCATCCCCGCGAAAATCACGGCCCAAAACGAAAAACAGCCCCGCCGCAACGCGACGGGGCCGTATTCTAGCGCAACCGGCGCGGTCTTAGCCGACCTGCTCGTCGTAGCGCTTGGCGATGCCGTCCCAGTTGACGACGTTCCACCAGGCATCCACGTATTCCGGCTTGCGGTTCTGGTACTTCAGGTAGAAGGCGTGCTCCCACACGTCCAGGCCCATCACCGGCTTACCGGATTCGGACACCACGTCCATGATCGGGTTGTCCTGGTTCTGGGTGGACACGATCTTGAGCTGGTTGCCCTGCGGCACGAGCCACACGAAACCGGAACCGAACAGGCCCGTGGCGGCGTTCGTGAACTGTTCCTTGAAGTCGTCGAACGAGCCGAAGCTCGAATCGATCGCCGTGCCGAGGCTGCCCGTGGGCTTGCCGCCGCCGCTCGGCGACATGCTGTCCCAGAACAGGATGTGGTTGAAGTAACCGCCACCCTGGTTGCGAACGCCCGGGCCATGCTGGCCGGCCTTCGCGAGAATCGTCTCGAGGTCCTGATCTTCGAGCTCGGTGCCTTCGATGGCCTTCTTGAACTTGGTCAGGTAAGCGTTGTGATGCTTCTCGTAGTGAATCTCCATCGTACGACCGTCGATATACGGTTCGAGCGCGTCGTAGTCATAAGGTAGATCGGGCAGTTCAAATGCCATGACGTATCCCTTGTATTGAGATGAATGAATCAACGCCGACTAGTTATATAAGGTTTATTAAGCGCTTTTCAAAGCGCGGCCTTTGAACTACGGGTATTTACCCACGCCGCGCACCGGGTATCACGCTGATCTTTGACCGCCGCGTTGCTAGACTCGCGGGCATGACAACACCGGCTTCGAATTCCCCGGCCGACGCCATCGAGCTGGCCATCTTCGCCAGTCGCATCACGGCGGTGTGCGAGGAGATGGGCGCGAGTCTGGCCCAAGCTGCGTTCTCGCCGAATATCCGCGATCGGCTGGATTATTCCTGTGCCGTGTTCGATGCGCGCGGGCGCCTGTGCGCGCAGGCCGCGCACATCCCGGTGCACCTCGGCAGCATGGCGTATGCGATGGCCGATATCGTCGCGGCGCGCGAATGGGCGCCGGGGGAGATGATCGCGCTCAACGATCCCTACCTCGGCGGCACGCACCTGCCGGATGTCACCTTGATCGCACCGCTGTTCGTGGCCGATGAGCTGGTGGCGTTTGTCGCCAACCGGGCGCACCACGCCGATATCGGCGCCGATTCGCCGGGATCCATGCCCTTGTCGAAGAGCCTGGACGACGAGGGGCTCGTCATCGCGCCGGTCGCGCTCGTGACGCTCGACACGATCGACGAATCGGTGCTCGGCGGCTGGCTCGAACACCTGCGCAACCCGCCGATCGCCCGTGGTGATTTCAGCGCCCAGATCGCCGCCAACCGTATCGGCCTGTGGCGGCTGTCGGCGCTGATCGGCGAGGGTGAGGCGGCTGATGTCGAAGCGTTCGAGACGCGGCTGGCCGAATACAACGACTATGCGCGCAAGCTCGCCGCCAGCGCACTGGGCGCGTTGCCGAACGGCAGCTATCGTTTCACGGACGTGCTGGATGACGACGGCCAGGGCAACCATGACCTGACCATCGCCTGCCGTATCGATATCGACGCGGGCCGTGTGCGCGTGGATTTCAGCGGCAGCGCCGACCAGACCGCGGGCAACGTCAACTGTCCGCTGTCGGTCACGGCCGCGGGGGCCTTGTATGTCTTCAGATGCCTCATGCCGGCCCAGGTGCCGGCCTGTGCCGGGGCGTTCGAGGATATCGAGATCAGCGCGCCGGATGGATCACTGCTCAATGCGCGATACCCGAGGGCGGTTGCGGCCGGCAACGTCGAGACCAGTCAACGCGTGGTCGACGCCGTGCTCGGCGCGCTGGCCGAAGCGGTGGGCGATCGTATTCCGGCCGCCAGCCACGGGAGCATGAATAACGTGGCGCTGGGTTCGCATCGGTCCGACGCGCCGTGGGACTACTACGAAACCATGGGCGGCGGTCTCGGGGCCGGGCCGAATCGCGCCGGCGCAAGCGGTGTGCAGGCACACATGACCAACACGCTGAATACGCCGGTGGAGGTGCTGGAGCGGCATTTTCCGCTGCGCATGCGCCGCTATGCGCTACGCCGCGACAGCGGCGGTGCCGGCGCGCAGCACGGCGGCGACGGTCTGGTGCGCGAGATCGAATTCCTCGACGAGGCCAGCTATACCGTGCTCGCCGAACGCCGCCGCCATGCGCCCTGGGGGCGTGCGGGCGGCGCGCCCGGCAAGGTCGGCGAGAACCGGCTCGACGGCGAACCGCTCGAGCCGAAATGCTCGGGGATCGCGCAGGCCGGACAACGGCTGTCGATCGCGTCTGCCGGCGGGGGCGGTTACGGCGAGCGCCGATAACGAGCGCTCGACAGGCGCGTTATAATTCACGCCAGCAACAAGGTTTCATGAATAAAGGATGTCGCGATGAGCGCCAAGGCAATGGAAGTCATCAAGCAGGAAGTCGAGAACAACCCGATTGTGCTCTACATGAAGGGCACGCCGGACTTTCCGCAGTGCGGTTTCTCGGCCCGTAGCGCCGAGGCGTTGAAGGCCTGCGGCGTGCCGTTCAAGGCCGTCAACGTGTTCGACGACGAAGAGATCTATCGCCAGGGCGTGAAGGTCTATTCCAACTGGCCGACCATTCCGCAGCTGTTCGTCAACGGCGAGCTGGTCGGCGGTTCCGATATCGTCATCGACATGTTCCAGTCGGGCGAGCTCAAGAGCCTGCTCGAAAACGCCGCCAACAACGGCTGATACCGAATCCCCGCGCCGCCGGTTGCCCCCGGCGGCGCTTTGTTTTGCGAGAAGTTATCAAGGAGTAGTGGCCCATGGCCTACAAGCACGTGCGCTTGCCTGAAGACGGTCAGAAGATCACCGTCGAGAACGATCAGATGAATGTGCCGGACAACCCGATCCTCGGCTATGTCGAGGGTGACGGTATCGGCCCCGATATCACCAAGGCCTGCCTGCGCATCTGGGACGCCGCGGTCGAAAAGGCCTATGGCGGCAAGCGCAAGATCCACTGGGCCGAGCTGTTCATGGGCGAGAAGGCCGCAAAGGTCTACGACGGCGACTACTTCCCGGCCGAGACGCTCGAAGCGATCAAGGATCTCTGGGTCGCGATCAAGGGCCCGCTAACCACGCCGGTGGGCGAGGGCTTTCGTTCGCTGAACGTGTCGCTGCGTCAGGAGCTGGATCTGTACGCCTGCGTGCGACCCGTGCGCCATTACACCGGCGTGCCGTCGCCGCTGAAGGATCCGGGCAAGGTCGACGTGGTGATCTTTCGCGAGAACACCGAGGACGTCTACTGCGGTATCGAATACCAGTCCGGTTCGGACGAGAACAAGAAGCTCGCCAAGTTTCTCAAGGACGAAATGAAGGCGGACTTCTTCGACGATGCCGGCCTTGGCATCAAGCCGATTTCCGAGTTCGGCACCAAGCGCCTGGTGCGCAAGGCCATCCAGTACGCGATCGACAACGGCCGCGAATCGGTGACCCTGGTGCACAAGGGCAACATCATGAAGTTCACCGAGGGCGCGTTCCGTGCCTGGGGTTATGAAGTCGCCCGCGAGGAATTCGGCCACTGCACGATCACCGAGGACCAGCTGTACTCCGAGTACAACGGTCGTCAGCCGGAAGGCAAGATCGTGATCAAGGACCGCATCGCCGACATCATCTTCCAGCTCATGCTGCTGCGCCCGGATGATTTCGACGTGCTCGCCACCATGAACCTCAACGGCGACTATCTCTCGGACGCCGCGGCGGCCGAGGTCGGCGGCATCGGTATTGCGCCGGGCGCGAACATGTCCGACAACATCGCCGTGTTCGAGGCCACCCACGGCACCGCACCCAAGTACGCCGACAAGAACAAGGTCAACCCCGGTTCGCTGCTGTTCTCGGGCGTGAACATGCTCGAGTACATCGGCTGGCAGGAGGCCGCGGACCTGATTTCGCTGGCCTACCCGGAAGTGTTGGCAGACAAGATCGTGACCTACGATTTCGCCCGCAACATGGAAGGCGCCACGGAAGTCGGCACCAGCCAGTTCGCGGACGCGCTGATCGAGCAGATCCAGGGCGGCATCGATCTCGAAACCAAGCGCCAGCAGCGCAGTGACAAGCTGGCGCGCGAGCGCAAGCAGCGCGAGATCCGTCGTCTGCTGCAGCCGATGGAAGAGATGATGGCGAGCGGGCGCACGCCGACGTCCGTGTCGGACGTGATGACCCGTTCGCTGATCACCGTGACCGATGCCACCAGCGTGCACGATGCGATGCACGAGATGCGCAAGAACGAGGTGTCCTCGCTGGTCGTGGAACAGAACGACTCGGGCGAGTGGGGCATCATGACGCGCCGCGATATCGTCACCAAGATCGTGCGCGACAACAAGTCGCCCACGGACATCACGGTCGGCGAGATTGCGTCGCGTCCGGTGGTCACGGTGGCGCCCGAGACGCAGCTGCGCGAAGCGGCCAACGTCATTGCCGAGAAGAACATCAGCCGCCTGCTGGTGGCCGGCAAGGATGGCGAGCTGCTCGGCATCACCACCGAGACCGATATCTTCGGTGCCATCGAGCAGTCGGGCTGGCTGCCCGAGGCCTGATGACCGCAGGCCGCACCGGTGTTCAGGCGGGCCACGTTTCGACGTGGCCCGCTTGTTTGTGCTTGCGCATCGGCCAATGAGCGCGCCAGCCACCCGCCGCGAACGGATCGGCATTCTGCTGATCGGCGACGAACTGCTGTCCGGAAAGCGCGTCGACAAGCATATGCCGAGCGTCATCGACATCCTCGACGCCCGCGGCATGGAGCTGTCCTGGGCGCGTATGGTCGGCGACGATGCCGGTCTGCTCGAGGACACGCTGCGACAGACGATGAGCGGCGACGACATCGTCTTCAGCTTTGGCGGGATCGGTGCGACGCCCGACGATCGCACCCGCCAATGCGCGGCCGCAGCGGTCGGCGTATCGCTGGAGTTCAACGCCGAAGGCAGGGCGCTGCTCGAAGCGCGCTTCGGCGACGACGCTTACCCCAAGCGTATCCATATGGTCGAATGGCCGGTCGGCTCACGGGTAATCCCCAATCCCGTGAATCAGGTGCCCGGTTTTTCCTTTGGCCATCACCATTTCGTGCCCGGTTTCCCGAAAATGGCGTGGCCGATGGTCGAGTGGGTGCTCGATACCCACTATGCCGACCTGCAGCGCGCCGAGCGCAACGTGGAGTTGTTGCTGGAAGTGCGCGACACGCCGGAAAGTGCGCTCATCGATCTCATGCAGCACGTCATGGATGCCCATCCCGATGTACGAATCGCCTGTCTGCCCAATGCCAGCGGGCGACGCGCGATCGAATTCGGGGTAAGGGGAAGCGCGGTTGCGGCCGATAACGCGTTCAGAGCGCTCGAATCGGCCCTGGTCGAGATGGGCGTTCCGCTCGGTAGACGTGCCCGACGATGAGCCCGCCCGGTTCAGGCGTCGATAACAAACTGAATGCGGCTGTTTTTTTCAGTTCTCAATGCTAAAGTCGGGTCATCGCCTGGGGGGAGGCCGGTTTGCAACAGTCCAACGCGGAGTATTTCTCGCACCTGGTGCGCGCTTTGCGCTGTCGGGTTTCTCGCTATGCCTACTATGGCCTGGCGATTGCCGTCGTTGCCGTCGTTCTGGCCACCGTCGCCGCCGTCGTTCTGGCCGGTGAGCCGCTGACCCTGTCCAATCTCTATGCCGCCCAGCGCAACAACGTGACGCTGCTGGCGATGGACGTCATGCCGTTCGTGTTCGCCCTGTGGGGGCAGTATGTGCACGTGATCCTCTCGCACGAAGCCGGCGCCATGGTGCTCGACGAGACCGATCGCCTGCGAACCGACAAGGCGGCGCTACAGGCCGAAGCCCGTCGTCTCGAGCAGCAGGACGCGCTGACCGGGCTTGCCAACCGCACGCACTTCATCGAACTGCTGGAAAACAGCCTTGCCGCGGCGCATCTCAACCGCACGCGTATCGGCATCATCGTGCTGGACCTCGACGGTTTCTCGGAGGTCAACGATCAATTCGGCGCGGCCAACGGCGACCGCGTGCTCAAGAGCGTGGCCCGGCGGCTGGCCAACGCGGTGGAAGATTCCGCGCTCGTGCTGGCGCGGCTGGGCGGCGACAGTTTCGGGGTGCTGATCGAACACCTGCAGTCCAGCGAGGTGCTGGAAAAACTCGGGCGCCGGATTCAGGAAGTGCTCGAGCCGCCATGTGCGCTCGATCAGCTCTCGCTCAACCTCGGCGCCAGCATCGGCGCCGCGGTCTACCCGGACAACGCGCGCGACGCCTATGCGCTGCTCAACGCCGCGGATGGCGCCATGCAGCACGCCAAGACACGGGGCGGCGGCTTCGAACTGGTCAAGGCCCGGCTGCCGCTCAAGGACGCGGAGATGCACAGCCTCAGCGCGGAGCTGCGCGCGGCGATCGACGGCGACCAGCTCGTGCTGCATCTCCAGCCGCTGGTCGATATCCAGGCGGATCGCGTGCATGGCGTCGAAGCGTTGGTGCGCTGGCAGCATCCGCGCCGCGGGCTGATCATGCCGGGCGACTTCATTCCACGCGCGGAGCGCAGTGGGCTGATGCGCGACCTGTCGAACTGGGTATTGCGCCGTGCCCTGCAGTACACGGCCGAACTGCGGGCCGAAGGCTGGCCGCTGCGCATGTCGGTCAATCTGTCCGCGCGCTCACTGCTCGACCCCGATTTCCCCGACGTGCTGGCCGGCCTGCTGGCCGCCTACGAAGTGCCAAGCAAGTCACTCACGCTGGAAATCACCGAAGACACCCTGATGGCCGATCAGCGCCGGACGCTGGATATCATCACGCGCGTGGCCAATATGGGCGTACAGATCTCGATCGACGATTTCGGCACCGGCTATTCGCAGCTCGCATACCTCAAGCGGTTGCCGGCTTCGGAGATCAAGATCGACCGCTCCTTCGTCACCGACATGCTGGTCTCGAAAACCGACCTGTCGATCGTGCAGGCGACCATCGGCCTGGGCCATGCACTCGGACTGCGGGCCGTGGCCGAAGGCATCGAAAACGAAAACCAGGCCGATCGCTTGCGCGTGCTCGGCTGCGACCTCATGCAGGGCTTTTACATCGGCCGCCCCATGCCGGTCGACAAGCTGCGCGAATGGCTCGACCAGTGGCATCTGCATCACGAGCCCCAGCCCACCACAGTACGCGTCGAACCGCCGGAATCGCCGCGCCTGAATTAGCGCTGACAGGCGCTAGCGTGATTCGGACAGTTCGAAGCGCTCGCCGAAGCGCGGCACGATGAAATCCCGCGGTTTCAGCCCCGCCTGTGCGCGTGCTTCGGCGAGAGCGGCCGCCGGCGCGTCACGCGCTTCGTCGCTGAGCTTGAACGTGCCGAAATGGATGCCGACGCTCTGCATCGCGCCGAGCTGCTCGTGGGCCCGCACTGCATCGGCCGGGTTCATGTGTTGCTGGGCCATGAACCAGCGCGGTTCGTAGGCGCCGATGGGCAGCAGCGCCAGCCGCGGTGCGCCAAGCCGCTCGCGAATGTGCGCGAAATGCGGCGCCATGCCGGTGTCGCCGGCGAAGTAGATGCCGCCCGCCGGCGTGTCGATCCAGTAGCTTGCCCACAGGGTCTTGTTGCGATCGAAGATGCCACGGCGCGACCAGTGCCGCGCCGGAGTCGCGGTCAAAGCCAGCGGCCCGGGCAGCTCGACCTTTTCCCACCAGTCCGTCGTGGCGACGCGTGTCGCGCCGGTATCGCGTAGCCACGCGCCGAGGCCGAGGCCGGCGACGAACAGCGGATCGTGGTGTTCGACGAGCCGTTCGACGGTCGGTCGATCGAGGTGGTCGTAATGCGCATGGCTGATGAGCACGACATCGATTGGCGGCAGATCCGCGAAGGCGACACCCGGCGGATGGTAGCGCCGCGGCCCGAACCACGACACCGGACTCACGCGCTGCGAGAACACCGGGTCGGTGAGAATATTCACCCCCGCGCTCTGGATGAGCACGGTCGCGTGGTTGATCCAGGTAATCGTGACACCCTCGTCGACCCGTGGCGGCGGCGGGGCGGGCGCATCGAATGTGTCGATTCGCTCCCAGGGATGGTTGTCGCGTGTACGCATCCAGCGCAGCAGGTCGCCGAACCCGTGCTCGATGGGCTCGGCGTTATAGAAGCGTTCCCCGTCGAAATGATCGCTTACCGGGCCTTTGTAACCGTGGCTGCTGCAGCCGGCGCTTGCCAGCATGGCCGCCACGCTCAACACGACGCGCCCGATTGGTGATTTCATGATGACAATTCCGGTAAAAGCGTCACGCGCGCGCGGTACGGGAGCCGCGTTGGCGCATGACAACGACAATTAGCGCGGCCGCAATCACGCAGAGTCCGCCGACGCCACTCAGCATATCGGGACGCTCGCCCCACACAAGCCAGCCGATCAGTGCGGCAAACAGTACCGTGGTATAGATCAACGCACCGATATGTGCCGCCGGTGCCAGGGCATAAGCGCGCGTGAGCAGCAATTGTCCGCCGGCGGCGATCACGCCGAGCCCGGCCAGGGCGCTCCATTGCGTCGGCGAGGGCGTCTGCCAGTGCATCGCGGCCGGCACCGCGGAAACGAGGGTGCCGAGCACGCTGAACCAGAGCACGATACGGACCGCGGGCTCGGTATCCGACATGCGACGGATGGCGGCCATCGAGGTCGCGGCCAGTATGCCGGCCGCCAGGCCGGCGATGCCTGCAGGCCCCGCCCAGCCCATGCCGGGTTTGAGAATCAGGATCACACCCACGAAGCCGATCAGAACGGCGGGATAGATGCGCAGGGGCGGACGCTCGCCGAGCCAGGCCCAGGCGATGAACGGCAGGAACAGCGGCTGGCTGTAGTTCAGCAGCACGGCGCTGGCCAGCTGCATCTGCGACAGGGCGTAGAAGAAGCAATACATCGCGGCCAGCCCCGTGGTCGCGCGCAGCAGATGCATGCCCGGGCGGCGAGTGCTGAAGGAGGCGCGCTTGCCGGGCGACCACGCGATCCAGGGCAAAAGAACGAGCAGCGCGAAAGCGTTGCGGAAGAACACCACCACTGAGTTCGGCAGGTCACCGCCGACGGTCTTGACCAGGGCACTCATCGCCGCGAAGCATGCGGCGCCACCAATCGCGTAGGCTGCGCCACGGCGCAGCGGGTGCGTCATTGTCGTGTCGCGGCGTCGGTGTTGCGCGAGACCGGCGTGCTGTCGTCATTGCCCCAGTCCGACCAGGCACCGGGGTAGCCCCGCACCTTGTCGAAACCGAGATACTTGAGCACGAGGTAGGAATACGACGAGCGCACGTGGCTCTGGCAATAGTTCACGATGTCCCGCTCGCTTTCGATATCGTGGCTGGCGATCAGCTGGAGCAGTTCCGCGCGCGGCCGCAGACGGCCGTCAGGGCCCTTGAGGAGGTTCCAGTCGAGGCTCACGGCTCCGGGGATATGCCCGCCGCGCGCACTGCGTACGTCGTCCCCCGCGTATTCCGCAGCGCTGCGTACATCCAGAAAGGCGGTGTCCGGATCGTCCAGATGGGCCTGGATCCAGGCCTTGTCCGCAATACGATCCGGCTGGCGTTCCACCGAGAAGGTACTCGCGCCGGCCTGCGGCGCGCCGTTCTCGAGCGGTAGTCCGGCGGCGTGCCAGGCGCCCAGGCCGCCATCCAGTAACGAGATCGCACCGTGGCCCATGGCATCCAGCGTATAGAGCAGGCGCGCGGCCTGGCCGTCGCCGGCCCGGTCGTAGGCGACGATATGCGCGTCGTTACGCAGGCCGGTATCCGAGAACACTTCGCGCAGAGCCGCCTCGTCGGGCAGCAGCCCGGCCACCGGCGGCGCGCTCGCCGTGAAGTCGGCCATGCTGATCTGCAGCGCGCCCGGGATGTGCGCCTGGGCGTAATCGTGGGCGCTGTCGACGGCCACGACTTGCACACCGGCTTCGTCGAGCACGCTGTTCAGCGTTTGTGCATCGATGAAAAGCGGAAGCGTCTCGGCCATGAAGACTCCTGTGGTTGGAACCGGGCGCGGGCGCGCCTAAACGCGCTCGCCGGCCAGATAGAGCCAGGTGCTGACCACGGTATCCGGGTTCAGCGACATGCTCTCGATGTCCTGCTCGAGCAGCCATTTCGCCAGATCCGGATAGTCGGACGGGCCCTGGCCGCAAATGCCCACATACTTGTTCTGGCGCTTGCAGGCCGAGATCGCCTTTTCGAGCATCACCTTGACCGCCGGGTCGCGTTCGTCGAAAAGATGCGAGATCAGCCCCGAGTCGCGATCGAGGCCCAGCGACAGCTGCGTCATGTCGTTGGAGCCGATCGAGAAGCCGTCGAAGTATTCGAGGAATTCGTCCGCGAGGATCGCGTTCGAGGGCAGCTCGCACATCATGATCACGCGCAGATCGTCCTCGCCGCGCTTGAGTCCGTGTGTAGCAAGCAGTTCGCTCACGCCGCGTGCTTCGCCGAGGGTGCGCACGAACGGGATCATGATCTGGACGTTCTTCAGGCCCATGTCATTGCGCACGCGCTTGACCGCTTCCAGCTCGAGCTCGAAGCAGGGCGTGAAGTCCTCGGCGAGATAGCGCGAGGCGCCGCGCCAGCCGATCATCGGATTCTCTTCGTCCGGTTCGTAGCGCTCGCCGCCGATGAGGTTGGCATATTCGTTGGACTTGAAGTCCGACAGGCGCACGATAACCGGCTTGGGCGCGAACGCGGCCCCGATGGTGGCAATGCCTTCCACCAGCCGATCGATATAGAACTCGACCGGGCTGGCGTAGCCGGCGATATGCGCGTCAATGGTGCGCTTGAGTTCGTCCGACTGGTCGTCGTATTCGAGCAGCGCGCGCGGGTGCACGCCGATCTGGCGATTGATGACGAACTCCAGCCGTGCCAGCCCCACGCCCGCGTTCGGCGTCATCGCGAAGTCGAAGGCGCGGTCGGGGTTGCCGACGTTCATCATGATCTTGGTGTTGATCTTCGGCATTTCGTCGAGCGAGACCTCGTCGACATTGAAGTCGATCTCGCCCTCGTAGACGTAGCCGGTGTCGCCCTCGGCGCAGGACACCGTCACGGCCATGCCGTCGGTGAGCTTGTCGGTGGCGTCGCCGGTGCCGACCACGGCCGGAATGCCAAGCTCACGCGCGATGATCGCTGCGTGGCAGGTGCGGCCGCCGCGGTTGGTCACGATCGCCGAGGCACGCTTCATGACCGGCTCCCAGTCCGGATCGGTCATGTCGGTGACCAGGATGTCGCCGGCCTGGACCTTGTTCATCTCCTTGATGGACTTGACGTTGCGCACCGCGCCCGCGCCCACGCGCTGGCCGATGGAACGCCCTTCGACCAGCACTTCGCGGCCGGAGGAGTCGAGGCGATAGCGTTCCAGCGTGCCGCCGCTGTTGGACTTCACCGTTTCCGGGCGTGCCTGCAGGATATAGAGTTCGCCCGTTTCGCCGTCCTTGCCCCATTCAATATCCATCGGGCGGCCGTAGTGGCGCTCGATGATCAGTGCCTGCGCGGCCAGGGCCTCGGCGTCGGCATCGGTGATCGAGAACTTCGCCTGTTCGGCGGCGTCCACGTCGACGAATTCGGTGGTCTTGCCGTGGCTGCGATCGGCCGTGTAGACCATCTTGACCGCCTTGCCGCCGTTCACGCGGCGCAGAATCGCCGGGCGTTTGGCGTCGACGTTCGGCTTGTAGACGTAGAACTCGTCCGGATTCACCGCGCCCTGGACCACGGCCTCGCCAAGGCCCCAGGAACTGGTAATGAACACCACCTGGTCGAAACCGGATTCGGTATCGATCGTGAACATCACGCCCGAGGCGCCCGTATCCGAGCGGACCATGCGCTGGATCCCGGCCGACAGGGCCACCTGGCTGTGTTCGAAGCCCTTGTGTACGCGATAGGAAATGGCGCGGTCGTTGAACAGCGACGCGAACACGTCCTTGATCGCGAGCATGACGTTATCCAGCCCGCGCACGTTGAGGAAGGTTTCCTGCTGGCCGGCGAAGGACGCGTCGGGCAGGTCCTCGGCGGTGGCCGAGGAGCGCACCGCGACCGATATGTCCTTGTTCTCGCCGGCAAGCTTGTCGAAGGATTCGCGAATCGCGTCCTCGAGCTCGGGCGGGAAGGGGTGTTCGATGACCCAGTTGCGGATCTTTTCGCCGGTTTCGGCCAGCGCGTCGACGTCCTCGACATCGAGCGCGTCGAGCGCTGCGTTGATGCGGTCGGCGAGGCCATCATGGGCCAGGAATTTGCGATAGGCATCGGCCGTGGTGGCAAAGCCGTCGGGTACGTTCACCCCGGCGTCTGCCAGATGGCTGATCATCTCGCCGAGGGAGGCGTTCTTGCCACCGACCCTCTCGACGTCATTCATTCCCAATTGGCTAAACCAGATAACGTGCTCGTCTTGCACAGATTCCGTCCTCGCAGGGCAAACGTTCGAGCGCGCAATTTTACACATTCGCGTCGCCTGCCGGGGCGCGGATGTCCCACCGCACCGCTAGGCGCCGCGGCACGGCTCGTGCAGGATAGCGGCCATGACGACGACCGATACCCCGAAACGCTCGATCTTCTTCCTGTCGGACCGCACCGGCATCACCGCCGAAACGCTGGGCGCGACGCTGCTGACCCAGTTCGACGAGGGCTCCTTTCGCCAGTCCACGCTGCCGTTCGTGAACACGACGGAAAAGGCGCGCTCGGCACTCGAATACATCGAGCACACCGGCGCGGCCAGCGGTCTCAAGCCGATCATATTCTCGACCACGGTCAGCGACGAGGTGCGCGAGATCTTGCGCGAGGGCGACGTGGTCTTTCTCGACCTGTTCGACACCTTCCTGCCGGCGCTCGAAGGTGCGCTCGAGACCAAGTCCACGCACCGCGAAGGTCGTGCCCACGGCATTGCCGACGAGGACATCTACGAGTCGCGTATCGATGCGATGAACTACGCGCTCACGCATGACGACGGCGTGGGCGAGAACGGCTACAAGAACGCGCAGGTGATCCTGGTCGCGCCGTCGCGCTGCGGCAAGACGCCGGTGTGCATCTATCTGGCCATGCAGCATGGCGTGTATGCCGCGAACTATCCGCTCACCGAGGAGGATCTCGAGCGCCGCACGCTGCCGCCGGCGCTTCAGGCGCACAAGGACAAGCTCTACGGGCTGTGGATCGACGCCGAGCGCCTGCACCAGATCCGCAGCGAGCGCCGCAAGGGCAGCCAGTACGCGGCGCTGCCCCAGGTCAGCTACGAGCTGCGTCAGGCCGAGAGCCTGTACAAGCGGCACGGGCTGTCCTATTCCGAGACGACCAACAAGTCGATCGAGGAGATCGCGACGATGATTATGCAGGACAAGAACATCCGTCGCCGCTCGTTCTGAGGTGGACTTGTGACGGTGTCCGGCGTCGATTTGAAAAGCGCCGACCCTGCCGTATAGTCCGTTAGATGCCCAGACTCAAACGCAACCACTGGCTCCAGGCCGCCCAGCCGCGCAGCTTCACCGGCCTGATGGGCCTGTACGAAAGCAACTATCGTCGCTTCGAGCGCCTGGTGCCCGAACTCGACCTGCCGTTCGACGCGGCCGAGTCGCATGGTGCGGATGCCACCCTGTATCTGCGGGTGGTGGAGCGCTGTCGCTATACCACGACCATCCATCTGACCTATTGGTTCGGCGAAGGCCACGAACTGCGCCCGGACCCCGATCTGCTGCTGCGTATCTACCGTGACGCCCAGCTCGCGGAGGCGATCTCCTGCGATGCGCGCTCGCGTTATGTGGCGCTCGCGGGGGTGCCCGAGATCGACGAGGACGTGCTCAAGACCCAGTGGCCGCGTAATCTGCTGCTCAACAAGTGGCTTGCCTACTGCCTCGCGCAGGGACACGGTTTCGGCGGCGCCCACCGCCCGCGAAGCCCGGCGTAGTCGCAGGCGCCACGTCAGCCGCGGCGCCTGCCGTCACGCTTGTGTCGGCGCTTGCGTTTCGCGGTGTCGGCTTCTTCGTCGTCGGGCTCGTTCTCGTTGAGCCGCAGACCCACCGTCTCGATCACGCCGGCGTGCAGCGTGCGCACGGTTAGCCGCAACGTATCCACATCGACGACGTCGCCCTCCACCGGCCGCCGCTTGAGGCGCCGGCGCATGAAGTCCGCGATGGCCAGATCTCGGTCGCCGTCCTTTAACGAAAGCCCGTAAGTGTCGGCCAGCTCGGTCATGCCCGCGTCCCCGCGCAGGGTGAAGCTGCCGAAGAAGGTGCGCGCTTCCGGCGCGTGTTTGGTCTCGCCGCGGAACAGCTTGCCGAGCTCGTCGCTGTGGCGTTCCGGCGTGATGAGATAGAGCAGGTCGTCGACGGCGAAGACGAATTTGTCTTTCGGAAACAACAGGCGGTGTGCGCGCGTCACGGCCACGCAGCGCAGCCCGTCGAATCGATTGAGCGCCTCGCCCCGCGTGGCCGCGAGACTCGACGCCTGTTGGATACGAAAAGCGAGCAGCACATGCGTATCCGGGCGCGTGCCGCGAAAGCCAAAGCTCGCCGCGGGGCCGGGTTCGCGTGGCACCTGCAGTTTGAGCAGACGTGCCGTCCAGGCCAGCGAACTGCCCTGGACGATCAGCGACACGAGTACCACCGCGAAGGTGATATCGAACAGGAACTGGGCGCCTTCCATGTCCGCCATCAGCGGAAACAGCGAGAGCACGATCGGGACCGCGCCGCGCAGGCCCACCCAGGCAATGAAGCCCTGCTCGCGGGTCGGAAAGTGAAACGGTAGCAGGCTCAGCCAGACGGCGACCGGGCGGGCAACGAACATCAGAAATGCCGCGATCAGGGCCGCCGAGCCGAAGTGGTCCCAGAGCTGGTGCGGGTTCACCAGCAGACCCAGCACCAGGAACATGCCGGCCTGCGCCAGCCAAGCTAGCCCGTCCATCACCCGGAATACATGCTCGGAGGCGTGATTGCGCCGGTTGCCCACGATCAGGCCGACGAGATAGATGCCCAGGAATCCGCTGCCGCCGAGCTGGTTAATGGCGGTGAAAGCCATGAGGCCGCCCGAGGCGATCAGCAGCGCATAAAGACCTTCGACGAGTCGCATGCGCGCGACGAGAAACGACAGGCCGTAGCCGAGCACGATGCCGCCGACGATGCCGATGCCGAACTGGGACAGGATCTGGCTGGCGATACTCGATGCCGTGAAACCTTCATTGCTGTCGATGGTGGCCAGCAGAAACGTCACCAGGAAGATCGCCATCGGGTCGTTGGTGCCGGATTCGATCTCGAGCGTGGCGCTCACGCGCTGGTTGAGGGTGACCCCGGAGCTGCGCAGCTGCGAGAACACTGCCGCGGCGTCGGTACTGGCCACGATCGAGCCGAGCAGCAGGCCGTAGCGCCAGTCCACGTTCAGCCACACCGCGATGAATGCGCCGGCCAGCGATGCCGAGACCAGAACGCCCACGCTGGCCAGCGACAGGGCAGGCCATAACGCCACGCGGAATGTCTGCAGGTGCGTTCGCAGGCCACCGTCGAGGAGGATGATGGCAAGCGCCAGATTGGCGATGAAGAACGCCAGCGGCACGTTGTCGAAATCGATCTGACCGGGGCCGTCCTGGCCGGCCAGCATGCCCACCATGAGGAAAATGAGCAGCAGCGGCGGGCCGAAACGCGAAAGTGAACTGGCCAGCACGCTGAGAAACAGCAGCAGGCCGACGAAGAAGAGAATGACGTTCGTGTCGGTCATCGAATCCGGTAGCAAGCGGTCAACGAGAGCGCCGGCACGGCCAGCGGCGCGTGTCGGCGGCGAGGCGTCGTCGCCGTGCCGGCACGGCAGGCCCGGTGTGCGTGCAATCCAGGCAAGACGACACGCCAACTATGCCATGCCGGACGTTCCAAGCCGTGGAAAAGATGTCGCTTCGCTGCGCCTCGGGCGGATACAGGATGACAAGTCGCGACATCTTAAATAGCATTAAAGAATATGCATATAACAAAAAGTGTTTTCGATGCGACGCCGCGGCATGCTTGCCGGCATGGAAGGTCGCGCATGCCGTATTGGCGGGGAACAAGGGTGGTGCGATGAGCGTGCTCTTCGGCATCGTCGTCGGGTTGGCGCTCGGGCTGACGGGCGGCGGCGGATCGATCTTTGCCGTGCCGTTGCTGATTTACGGGCTCGATGTCGCGCCACACGGCGCGGTGGCGATATCGCTCGGCGCCGTTGCAATCACGGCCGCTTTTGGCGCGGTCGAAGGCTTGTGGCGTTCCATCGTCGAGCGGCGCGCGGCGCTGATTCTCGCGGCCGGCGGCATGGCGGCAGCGCCGGTCGGCGTCATGATCGGCGACCGGCTGAGTGAAGCCAGCGTGGTCGCCGCCTTTGCCGCGCTGATGCTGTGCGTGGCCGCGCGCATGGGCTGGCGCGCACGTACGGCACCGCAGGAATCGAACATCGTACGCGCGCGGCCGGCGCCGGACGCGGCGTCTGACCGCGGTACCGTCTGCCGCTACAGCGGCGACGGGCGACTGCGACTGAACGCGCCATGCAGTGCGGCCCTCATGGCCGCCGGACTCGTGGTCGGCGTTCTTTCAGGTCTGTTCGGTGTAGGCGGTGGCTTTTTGATCGTGCCCGCGCTGATGATCGTCACCGAAATGGGTATCCATCGCGCGGTAGCGACCTCCCTGGCGGTAATTACGCTCATCGGCGTGTCCGGCCTGGTGTCGAGCGTTCTTGCCGGCCGCGACATCGACTGGTCGCTCACCGGGCTGTTCGTGATCGGCGGCGTGCTCGGCATGGCGGGCGGGCGAGTGCTGGCGCGTCATCTCGCCGGGACAACGCTGCAGCTGATCCTTGCGCTGGCCATGGTGACCGTTGCGGTTGGCATGCTGGTGCAGAATCTGCTGGCGGCGTGAGCGAGGCCAAAAAAACCCCGTATCGCGTGTTGCGATACGGGGTGGGCGCTTGGTGGGGACGGCGTCAATCCTATAGGTTTAATAATTTTTTGTTTTTAAACCAAAATATAGATGACAAAAAGGTGAGATACCAACACAAATACCAACATTTTTAAGCGAGCAGCAAGTTACGCTACGGTTAGTACTCCGCAGCGAGCTGCGCTCGTTAGTAGCCTGGGATGGCTTCTAGCGTATAGCAAAGACTGTCACCGAATCTCAGTTGAAAGTTTTCCGGGAACCACCGAGTCTGCGCCAATGAAGACGGCGCGTTCGACGCTCATCGTCGGATTGCCCATACAAACCGGCAGCGACAAACGTACGCTTTCAGCTGAGAATCTCCGGAGCTCGTTCACTGTTGGTTCGTGACCGAAATAATCCGTGGCTATGGCTTTTAGCCGCAGCTCGTTGCGCCCGTCGTCTTCGGGAAATATTTCGGTTGCAAAACGAGCATTAACCCGATTGCCTGCCGCCTCACTACCGTCGTTGATATCGCTAACGAGCTGACTGCATGAGTATTTCTGTTCATAGCTCCCGATGCTTGAGCTCAAGCGGTCCGGGCTGTCGTCATTTAGATGGGCGTCGCCGAAGCTAGAAAGCGTGTCAGCGGCCTTCAACGGCCACGATGCACCCTTCATAAGGGTTGTGAACCAGTATGCGGAGACCCCTAGCTGCGTCTTTGGCTGGCTGTCACACCAAAGTACGCCTTTGATGATACCTTCGTTATCAATGCAGGCTTTTCGATCAGACAAGATGTAAAAACCTGCCATCAAGAGCGCGCCGCCGAGCCAAATCCATAGCACTACAAGGCCTGTCGCTTTCATTTCTCCCCCAACATGCGAGTGGTATAGCAGGCGATATCAATTTTATCGGGCAGCTATGTAAATTAATAATGGCTGCCATGATTCGAAAGAGCCAGGTTTGGCGTGCATCGGCGGGACTGCGTGCGATTTTCCCGGTGACGCTCGTATAGCGCTTAGATGGATTTGGCGCAATTGACGCTTCGCGCGCTCGCGCGAAACGATGCGCACGAGAATTATTTGCATCGAAGACGCTATATCCATGACGCCCTTTAGGGTCTAGCGCGCAAGATGTTACGTATGTGGCTCCAAAATACGGGGATACATGCGATATCTGATAGCTACTCTACTACTGACTTTGCCCGCGCTGGCATCGGCAGATTGCCGTACAAATCCCAACGGGAGCGTCACATGTTTCGGATCGGGCGCGACGGGCCAAGGCCGCGAAGATGTTGGCGATCAGGCCACCTTCGGCGGCAACGGTCAGACGGACTTGGGCGGTCACAACGAACGGCAGCGTAACCGCAATGCAGCCGGTCAGTCGTCATTCGACTATGGAACGCAGAATGGGCGTCGATACGACTCTGGCAATCGCTGATAGCGAACGAAAAGAGCCGGGCGCGAGCGTATGCAGCGGCGCTCGGCTCTCGCTTTTCACGGGACGATGCGCCGCCGTCATTTTGGTAATTACCTAGCGCGAACCCGTTGCGGGGCAATGGATTCGGGCGGAGCTACTCGCGCAACGCGGCACCACACAGCTAAACGCCACCTAGCACGGCATGACATGGCCGAACACGACTCAGTAGGTTAGGGGATTACTCCCCCGCGTGCGCGCGCGGCGAGTTTCTGCCGTGCTAGCGGCGTATGAGTCACGACGCGGCGATGCGCTCGGCTTCGTCTCGGGTCATGTCTGGCCCTCCGAGCACCGCTCGCACGCGGGAATATTCCGCAGCGCCTTCCCTGCATGCACCGCCGACAAGCACCCAGATGCTTTTTTGACGCCTGAGCGCGGCCATGGGGCGAGAGGGTCGGGGGTTTTCTTCGGCGCGGCACACGCGGGCGATTTCTTGGCCCATTGCGTAGCCGCCGGTCGGTGGCAGAAAATCCCCACTATCGCCACGCGGCTCGCCTTTATTGAATTGAGCTGTCCAAAAGCGATCCGGGTACAGACCAAGGCTTGAGCCGTCATCGCTGAAAAGCTCGAACGTGGCCACTACTTTCCCCTCCTCGACTTTTCGCGGCGGCTGTGTCGGTGTTCTGCGCGTCTTGAGCGCCGTTGCACCTCTGCGGGGTAGATGCGTGGTTTCGTAGCTGTGAAAGCGTGCGAGATAGACGCCCGGCTTGATCTCTGGGTCTTCGTCGTCGAGCACTCCATCGGCGAGACTATCGGCCATGGCTGGCTCGCGCTCGGCTGCGGTTCGGGAGGCAAAATCCATCGGCTGGCCGTGCCCGGTATGCAGCGGCGCGGGCTGCTCAGTACGCGACGACACACCGGGATTGTCGAAGACAATGTGATCCTCTGGGTCTTGGCTCTCAAATTCTGGCCCGGCGTCATCAAGGCCGGGGATATAACCGTCGGCGGTGTTACTTTGTTCTCGCATTGCATCCTTGCTGATTAGGCAGGGCCTTTGGTGGAGGCTCGGCCTTGAATCCTTTGCTCTCGTGAGCCCGTGTGCGCCGTTCTGCACGGCGCGCTTTGCTTGGCGCTAGGGTTGCCCTAGGTTGTTGCCGCTCTTTTTCTCGTCGGGCCGTGTTGCCCGGTCGAAATGGCAATAAGGTCGGCTTTTGCACGAACATGCGGGCCGCTCTCCGGCCCGGTGCGCACTAGCCATAGGCCGCAACTCGTGCATGAGCATTGCGCGACCTGCTCGCGCCATGTGCCAAGGCCGCTTTTCGAGTCATAGATGCAGTCGTGGCACGTCTTGTTGATGGCCTCTCTCAGGCTTGGCTTTCGGTTGCCGTGTACGCGATTCCAGGCGGAGCGGTCCTCCGCCGGGGCGTCATTCCTGATTGCAGGGGCGGGGGTGTCCTCGAGTTCGGCAATGTCGTGTAAATCCATGATTACGTCCTCGCATTGGCGATGCGATGCCGTGTGTGAATGCCGCTGGCCTGCGGCGCGGGGTGCCCGGTCGATACCGAGGCTCGTCTCGGTGCCGGCGTTAGGCTCAAGCTGCACGGTAGTGCTCAATTCTTTCTTCAATCCATTGCACTACTTCACTTTCCACCCACGCCACGGAGCGGTAGCCGATATTGACCGGCTTGGGGAACGGGTGCTGCTCGCGCTGCATGGCGCGGTACAGGCTTGAGCTGCTGCCGAAGCCTGCGAGGCGGAGCACTTCAGGGCGCCGAATTAACTGATTCATCTTGGTTCCTCCCGGTTTGTCCAGAAATCTCATGGCCTCGTTGGCGCAGCTCCAAGATACTCAGAGAAAATGTCTAATCAAGTGCCATAAAAAAGAAAAGTTTGTCTAAATCGTCTAATAATAAATTAGACATTGTAATGACAAGGTTTTAGCGAGATAAATCAATACAAAGAAAGGTAAAAATAATTTTCATGCGCCTAAGTAGCTTTTACGTCTAATCCTGTCTCCTGTGACATTAGACATAGGGGCCTAAGAGGCGGCGTGAATAGCTTCTCGCACGCAACGATCCACCCCGGTATGGCTCCACGCTCGAACAAGCCGGGGGCGGGGTCGCGTCTCGTTTAATCGCTGTCGGGAAAGAGCGTGCGGTCTAGTCGGTGCAGGCTAAGGCGCCGTCACGCCCGGCCGCTGTGTGTCAGGCGAAACGTGGCACTCGTCAGCCAGCCGTGCGGCGCTGGACTCGAGTTCGGCGAGCATCGCTAGCAGTTCGCCCGTGTGTACCTGCTCGCTCTGGGGGCGGGCGTCTGTGATCGATGCATCGGCGAGGAGGCTGCCGAGCGCGGCCATGCCAGCGGATGCGATGCGCTCCACTTCGGCGGCGCGGCCCGCGATGGTTTGACGCTCGCTCTTTGACTGCGCTTTCGCGTGCTCTGGAGAATGGATCAGGCCCGTGATCGCGGGAATGGCTACGGTTTGCATTGCGTGTGCCTCATATCGTGCTAATGAGGCAGGGACGCTATGTCGCGCAAATGCGAGTTAACAAAGGGTTAGTTGGCGTTAGTCATTGGCTAACTGGCAGCGGTACGCAAGGGTACGACTCTATCGGCCTTTCCCTCGCGCAGCCGGTCTAGGTAGTTCGCCCATGCCTGCATCATCTCGCGGCGCTCGGCTAAGTGCTCGGCGTAGTTGTAGGCTGCGCGCACGCTATTGCTTTCTGCATGGGCAAGCTGGCGCTCGATGGCGTCGGGTTTCCAGCCCTGCTCATTAAGTAGCGTGCTCGCGATGCTGCGAAAACCGTGTGCGGTCATCTCGTCTTTGGTGTATCCCATCTTCCGCAAGGCAGCGTTGAGCGTGTTGTTGCTCATGGGGCGTCCTTTGCCCCGTATAGAGGGGAAAACGTAGCGATCTCTGCCAGTCAGCGGCTCGATTTCGCGAAGAATCGCGATCGCTTGCTCAGACAGCGGCACGATATGCGTTTGGCGGCCTTTCATGCGATGGGCGGCGATGCGCCACTCGGCGCGGTCAAGATCGAACTCAGCCCACTCGGCTGCGCGCAGCTCGCCCGGCCGCACGAATACGAGCGGCGCGAGCTTCAAAGCGCAACGCGTTGATAGATGGCACTCGTAAGCATCGATTGCCCGGAGTAGGGCGCCCACGGCTTCCGGCTCCTTCACACTCGCGAGGCTTTTTGGCTTCACGCTTGGTAGTGCGCCGCGAAGGTCTGCGGAAGGGTCGCGTTCGGCACGGCCGGTCGCGACTGCATAACGGAAAACCTGCCCACAGTTCGACTTGGCGCGGTGCGCTGTCTCAGTCGCGCCGCGATCCACGATCCGGCGCAGCGTTGTCAGTAGTTCAGGCGCGGTTACGTCGCCTATCGGGCGCGAGCCGATCCACGGGAAAACGTCGCGCTCCATGCGGCGCATAATTCGCTCGCCATGACCTGCGCTCCATGCGGGCGCCTCTTGGGCGTGCCACTCGCGCGCCACGGCCTCGAACGTATCAGCGTCGCTTCGCGCCAGTTTTGCTGCCTTTCGAGCCTGCATCGGATCAACGCCGCGTGCGCGTTCGTTGCGGGCGTTCTGTAGAGCGGTGCGCGCTTCGGCGAGACTGACATCGGGGTAGTTCCCCAGCGGCATGGTCTTTTGCTTGCCGTCGAAGCGGTAGTTGTATCGCCAAAGCTTCGAGCCGTTCGGCTTGATGAGGATTTGCAGGCCGCGCCCGTCGCTCATGCTGTAAGCCCGGTCGCTCGCCTTGGCGTTCTTCACTGCGGTCGCGGATAGCTTATGCGCGTTGCCCATGTTGGTATCACCCCTGTCTGCCTACCGTGGTACCAGCACGGATACCAACAACTAAGCCGTGATTTGCTGGTATCGGCTGAAACGTCATGGAAAACATGGGAGCAAAGAAAAGCCCGCCACACAAGGGTTGTGAGGCGGGCTGGGGCGTTGGGGAACGCCGTATTGGTGGAGACGGCGGGAATCGAACCCGCGTCCGCCGATTCTCGACCCTCGGGTCTACATGCTTATTTCGTCTTTGATTGTCGGCGCGAGGTTACCCGACGAAAAGGGAAAACCTGCGCGTATCTTCGTTTGCTCTTAACGGATCAGCCCGAAGCGGGGCTTAGCCGCGAGTCTGTGAGAGTCGACGCCCGTGACCGGAAGCACAGACACTTGACCGGGCGGACGCTAGCGGGTTTTAGGCCGCCAGTGCGTAGTTGTCGTCGTTCGCAACTAGCTTAGGGTGCAAATTGATTAACGAGGTTGATTTGCGACCTCGGCATGCACCTCGGGTTTTGACATCGGCGTCGAAGCCATGTCGTCCCCGAAAACACGTTTGGATTGTAACAGCAAAACGACCTGTGGGCGCGGATCGCGAATTCAAGCGTATGCGCGGGCAATGAATGATCGGCCCGGGTTTCTTGGCCCTCAGTTGCGCAGGATCTGGGCCTTGCGGCGGTTCCAGTCGTGCTCCTTCTTGCTCTGGCGCTTGTCGAACTTGGCCTTGCCCTTGGCCAGCGCGATCTCGAGCTTGGCCTTGCCGCGCTTCCAGTACATGGCCAGCGGCACGACGGTGTAGCCCTTCTGTTCGGTGGCGCCGATGAGGGTGGCCAGTTCCCGGTCGTGCAGGAGCAGCTTGCGCGTACGGGTCGAGTCGACGACGACATGCGTGGACGCAGACTCGAGCGGCTGGATGTGGCTGCCCAGCAGAAATGCCTCGCCGTCCTTGATCAGAACATAGGCTTCCGTGATGCGGCCCTTGCCGGCGCGCAGCGCCTTGACCTCCCAGCCTTCGAGCACGAGCCCGGCCTCGAGACGCTCCTCGAGGAAGTAGTCGTGCCGCGCGCGTTTGTTCAGCGCGATGGTCGAACTGGGTTGTTTGCTGTTTTTTTGCTTAGCCATGGGCTTAGTATAGCGCCCGGAGCAAGCAAATGACCGGGGGGCAATTTGCAGGCTAGACATTCAGCGCGCGCTGTACGGGACGGCGCGGCGGCAAGAGGTTCGCGGGTGCGTAACCGGCCGAAAGGCAGAACACCGAATTCAGCGGCGTGCGACGCCGCGTGGCACGTTCGTGGCAGCGCGCGCCGCTGATGGTTGCCTACGCACAGCGCCCGGAGTGGTCGTCCTCGCCGCGTTTCGTGATCGCGATGATCGCCGCGGTGGTGAGCCTGAGCAATCTCTGGCGGCTGCCGTATCTCTTGTCGGAGTATGGCTCGGGGGCGTTTCTGCTGGTTTATGTGGCCGCGCTGCTGAGCATGGGGCTGCCGCTGTTGTCGGGACAGCTTCTCATGGCGCGCGGTACGCGAATGGACGTGCCCGGGGTCATCGCTTCTTGGACGCGCAACGCGCCGCATTCGCGCGTGTGGATATGGAGCGGTTATCTCGCTGTATTCGGTGCGGCGCTGCTGCTGGCAGCCTACAGCGTGGTGGCGTGCTGGAGCCTGGCCTACAGCCTGCGCGGCGTGACCGACATGCTCGACGGCAGTTCCGTGCAGGCGGCCAGCGCGCAATTCGTGGCGTTTGCCCGTGATTCCGAACGCGGCTTCGGCTGGCTGTTGCTGTTTTTCTGTCTGATTACCGCGACCGCGGCACGCGGATTGCGGCGGGGCGTCGAGCCGGTGATGCGCACACTGGCATTCTGCATGCTCATGGCGTTGACGGCGCTGATGGTGTCGGCACTGCTCGATGCGCGTGCGGGCGCGGCGTTCCGCGAAGTGTTCGCGCTCGATTTCGCGGCCCTGAGCTGGCGCGGTGTTTTCGAAGCGCTCTATCAGGCGTTCTTCACGCTCAGTCTCGGGTCCGGGGTCGTGGTCGCCTTTGGCAGCTACCTGCCCGCACAGGCGCCGGTGGTGCGGTTGTCGCTGATCGTTCTGGTGATCGACCTGCTGGTCTCGCTGGCCTGCGCTTTCATGCTCAGCGTGTTCGTGGGCGGCAGCGGCGCGTCGCTGGATGTCGGCGTGCAGAGTCTGTTCGAGGCGCTGCCGGTCGCTTTCGAAAACAGCTGGCAGGCGCCGATCATGTTCGTGCTCATCGCGCTGGTGAGCCTGTCGACGGCCATCGGGCTTTTCGAGCCGGTGGTACAGCTCGTACAGCAGCGCAGCGGCTACAGTCGACTGCGTTCGACGCTGTATGCCGGTGTCGGGCTCGCGCTGCTGGGGCTGGTGGCGTTGCTGTCGTTCGGCATTCTTCACCGGCTGACCGTGCTCGGCTACAACCTGTTCGGCTGGCTGATGCTGGCGACCGCGCAGTTGATCGGCCCCTTGACCGGCCTGCTGCTGTGCGTGCTGATGGGGCGCGTGCTCGCACGCAAGCGTCTGGTCAACGCATGGCAGCATTCGGGTGAATATGGGCGTGCCACCGGCTTTGCGATCTGGCACGCGCTGCTGCGCTATCCCACGCGTATCGTGCTGCTGCTCGTGCTCGCCTACGCGATGGGCGGGCTGCGTCTTATCGAAATGGTCTGGCAACCCGGATGAGCGATCTGGAAATCGAAGTGGTGTTCGCCTTGCCCCAGCGCTGCTGGCGGCGCCGGGTCACGCTGGCAGAAGGGGCGACGGCCGCCGAGGCGTTGGCGGCGTCCGGTCTGGAGGCGGTCTACAGGGAACACGCGGGCGAGGGCACGCCCCCGCTGGGCTTGTACGGGCGCAAGGTGCGCCCGGCGCAGGTGCTCAAGTCCGGCGACCGGCTCGAGATCTATCGACCGCTGACCGCCGATCCGCGTCAGCGTCGCCGCGCGCGGGTGGATGCGCGCCGCAGGCGCGACCGTTCAGGTGCCGGGTAGCGGGGCTCCCAGGGGCTGATCCTCGGCGCCACGGCGATTGTCCTGATCGATTTCGGGCTGGTCGTTGTTCGGGCCCGGCGTCACGCTCGAAGGCAGCGGCTGTTCCTCGTCCATGCCGGGCTCGCCGTCCATGATCTGGGCCGTGTATTCCTCGTCGCCGTCGATCTCGGCAAGCTCGTCGTTGACGAAGTAGAGATTGAGCTCGCTCTTGCGCACGTGGGCGCGCGGATCACGATAGTAAAACACGTAGTCCCAGCGATCGTTCTCGAAGCTGCTGTCGATCAGCGACGTGCCCATCACGTATTCGACCTGGCGCTTGGTCATGCCCAGTTCGAGCTGGCGCACGTTCTTGGCCGTGACCACGTTGCCCTGTACCACCGGCACACGGAAGAAGACCGGCAGGCTGCATGCCGTAAGCATGAGCAGCGAGGCGAGCACGGCGACTGTTCTCATAGACTTCTAATCCCTGTTGGCGAACCGCATCATACGGCAGCGGTTTTTGCCTGCCAAACCACGTTGCGGCGCAGGCGCATGGCGATCGAAACGGCGTGCGTGCGGCGCGCGGCGCTCATCCGTGAGCGCGGGCGATCATGTCGGCTGCATGGGCGCGCGTCTGGGCCGTGAGCTCCACGCCGCCGAGCATGCGGGCGAGTTCCTCCACCCGCGCCTTGTCGTCGAGACGCGAGATGCGTGTCGACGTCTGGCCGTCGGCGACCTGTTTGGCCACATGCAGATGATGCGCGGCCTGTGCGGCCACCTGGGGCAGATGGGTCACGCATAGCGACTGGCCGGTGGCACCCAGTTCGCGCAGCTGGCGGCCCACGATTTCGGCCACGCCGCCGCCGATGCCGGTGTCCACCTCATCGAACACGAGCGTGGGCACGCGCGTGCGCGTGGCGGCAACGACTTCGATCGCCAGGCTGATCCGCGAGAGTTCGCCGCCGGAGGCGACGCGCTCCAGCGGCCGTGCACTCTGGCCGGGATTGGCCGCGATGAGAAACTCGATCTCGTCGGTGCCGGCGGCACTCACCCGCGCATGGGCGTCGGGCGTCACGCGCACGCTGAATACGCCCTCGGGCATGCCCAGCGACTGGATGATGCGGGTGATCGCCTCGCCCAGATGACCGGCCGCGATGCGGCGTTTGTCGCTGAGCGCTGCCGCCGCTTTCTTGTAGTCTTCGGTCTGACGTTCGGCGTCGGCCCGCAGCGACGCCAACCGCGCGCCGGCGCCTTCCAGCGATTCGAGCTCGGCGGCCAGGCGCTGTGCCAGCTCCGGCAGGTCGGCAGGCGCGCAGTGGTGCTTGCGCGCCAGATCCTGAATGCTGCTCAGGCGTTGTTCGACCTCGTGAAAACGCTGCGGATCGATATCGAGCGTATCCACGTGGTGGCGCAGCGCGTCGACCGCCTCCTGGGCCTGGATACGCGCACCGGCGATCAGCTCCAGTACTGGCGTGAAGCCGTCGTCGATCTCGGCGAGGTCGACGACCAGGCGCTCTGCGCTGCCCAGCTGATCCATGGCCGCGCCTTCCTCGGCCTCGTAGAGCGCGACGAGCGCGCGCTGACCGTCGCCGATCAGGCGTTCGGCGCTGGCCAGGCGGCGATGCTCGGCTTCGAGTGTCTCGAGTTCGTCCGCGCCGAGATCGAGAGCGTCGAGTTCGTTCACCTGATAACGCAGCAGGTCGATACGCATGTCGCCCGCGTCGTCGACCTGCTCGATGCGCGCTATTTCTTCACGCGTTGCCCGCAGTGCGTCGGCGGCCTCGGCGACCGCCGCGAGCGTGTCGGTATGTTCGCCGTATTCGTCGAGCAGCGCGCGTTGGGCGCTGCGACGCAACAGCGACTGGTGGGCGTGCTGGCCGTGGATGTCGACGAGCTTCTCGCCGAGCTCGCGCAGTTCGCGGGCCGGCATCGGCGCGCCGTTGATCCAGCAGCGGCTGCGCCCCTCGCTGGCGACCACGCGGCGAATCACGCATTCGTTGTCGTCGTCGAGCTCATGCTCGGTCAGCCATGCACGTGCGGCCGGGGCGTCGTCGAGGATGAAACGCGCGGAGATGTCGGCCCGCTCGGCGCCCTCGCGCACGGCGGCGGCGTCGGCCCGGTCGCCGAGGATCAGATTGAGCGCATCGACCAGGATCGACTTGCCGGCGCCGGTTTCGCCGGATAGCACGGTCATGCCGGCGTCGAATTCGACGTCGAGCCTGTCAATGATCGCGAAGTTCCGAATCGTGATCTCAGCGAGCATGGGCGCGTGGTCGTTCCTTGTGCTATGGCGCGCTCAGGAGGGCGGCATCTTCTGGCCGCGCCCCCATTGCAGTTTGTTGCGCAGAATATTGAAGTAGTCGTAGCCCGGCGGGTGGATCAGATGCAGGTCGTGCGGGCCGCGCTGAATGCGTACGCGATCGCCCGCGCCGAGCGGCTGGCTGACCTGGCCGTCGCTGGTGAACAGTGCGGCGCCGTCGAGGGTGTCCGCCACCCGGATCTCGATCTCGTGGTTGGCATCCACGATCAGCGGCCGGTCCGAAAGTGTATGCGGGCAGATCGGCACCAGCGCGAGTGCGTTCAGGCCCGGGTGCAGCACCGGCCCGCCGCCGGACAGGGCGTAGGCCGTGGAGCCGGTCGGCGTGGCCACGACCATGCCGTCGGCGCGGTGGTGGCTGATGAAGTCGCCGTTCATGTAGGTGTCGAAATCCAGCACGCGGGCGAACGCCTGATTGCGGATCACGCATTCGTTGATTGCCTGGAAGGTCTCGCTCTGCGGCGTGCCGTCGGCCTTGACGATGCGCGCTGCCAGCATCAGCCGTGATTCGGCGATGAACCGCCCGGCGAAGATGTCGTCGAGCGTGGCGATCATCTCCGCCGGGAGTACGTCGACCATGAAACCGAGGCGGCCGAGATTGACGCCAAGCAGTGGCGTCTCGGCCGCGGCAACCGCGCGCCCGGCATCGAGCAGGGTGCCGTCGCCGCCGACCACGACCACCAGGTCGCAGCGCGCGCCCAGCGCCTCGCGCGGGCAGGTCTCGACATCGTCGCCAGCGGTCGTGGCATGGCCTTCATCGAGCAGGACACGCTTGTCGCGGCGCTTCAGGTCGGCGATGAGATTGTTCAGCGTCTGGCGCACGCCGTCGTCGTGCTTCTTGGCCAGAATGCCGATGGTTGCGAACTCTTGCGCCATGCGCGGGGAATGGTTCCAGGGAAGTCGATGCGTAAGCATTCACGCCTTGCCGGACAATTTCAACGAAAACCGGCGCATCCATGCGCTTGAAATGCTCCGAGCCAGCCCAATTGTGGAGGCAGTCACGCCGACGCAGGGCAATCAACTGGTCGGCATCGTCATACAAGCGGGGATTTTGAGCACATGAGTCAGCAGGACAAATCGAACACACCGCACGACGAACAGGACTCGGCCGCCGAAAACACGGCCCAGCCGGACGTCGAGGGCGTGCAGACCGGCAGCGAGGATTTCGTCGACGCGGGCGAGAGCACGGCCGACAGCGTGTCCGAAACGGACGAGCTTCAGGCGGCACTCGACCAGGCGCAGGCGGAAGCCGAGCAGTATCGCGATCAGGCGGTGCGTGCACACGCCGAAATGGAAAATGTCCGCAAGCGCGCGCAGCGTGACGTCGAATCGGCGCGCAAGTTCGCGATCGAGAAGTTCGCCTCCGAGCTTCTGGGCGTGCGCGACAGCCTCGAGCTGGGTCTGAAGGCCGCCGAAGAGCAGAGCGGCGACTACGACAAGCTCAAGGAAGGCATGGACATGACGGTTCGCATGCTCGTGTCCAGCATGGAAAAGGTGGGCATCGAAGCGATCGATCCGAAGGGTGAGACCTTCAACCCGGAATTCCATGAAGCCGTGTCGACCCAGCCCAGCGATGAGCTCGAGCCGAACACGGTCGCCGACGTCATGCAGAAGGGCTACACGCTCAACGGGCGCGTTCTGCGCGCTGCGATGGTGGTCGTGGCCAAGCCGGCCGGCGAAGGGTAGCGCGCAGCCGGCTCCAAGGGGGTGAGCGCTTGAAAAACATCGCGTCGCGCCCCAAATCGTTCGTCAAGTCAAAGTTTTTGTAGTTGTTGAATGGCGCTGCTGATGCGGCGCGAATCAGAGGGAAATGAACATGGGTAAGATTATCGGTATCGACCTCGGCACCACGAACTCGTGCGTGGCCGTGCTCGAAGGTGATCAGCCGAAGGTGATCGAGAACGCCGAAGGCGAGCGCACGACGCCGAGTGTTGTCGCCTTCACGGACGACGACCAGACGCTGGTCGGTCGCCCGGCCAAGCGCCAGGCGGTCACCAATCCGAACGACACGCTGTACGCGATCAAGCGCCTGATTGGCCGCACCTTCGACGACAAGACCACGCAGCGCGACATCGAGACGGTGCCCTACAAGATCGTCAAGGCCGACAACGGCGACGCATGGGTCGAAGCCGGTGGCAAGAAGATGGCGCCGCCGGAGATTTCCGCCAAGGTCCTTCAGAAGATGAAGGCGACCGCGGAAGACTATCTCGGCGAAAAGGTCACGGAAGCCGTGATCACGGTGCCGGCCTATTTCAACGACGCGCAGCGCCAGGCGACCAAGGACGCTGGCCGCATCGCGGGCCTCGAGGTCAAGCGCATCATCAACGAGCCGACTGCGGCAGCGCTGGCCTACGGCATGGACAAGAAGGGCGACAAGAAGATCGCCGTCTATGACCTGGGTGGTGGCACCTTCGACATTTCCATCATCGAAGTCGCGGAAGTCGACGGCGAACACCAGTTCGAAGTGCACGCCACCAACGGCGACACCTTCCTCGGCGGCGAGGACTTCGACAACGCGATCATCGAGCATATCGCCGCCGAGTTCGAAAAAGAGCAGGGCGTGAACCTGCGCAAGGACAAGCTCGCCCTGCAGCGGCTCAAGGAAGCCGCCGAGAAGGCCAAGATCGAGCTGTCCTCCACGCAGCAGACCGAGATCAATTTGCCCTACGTCACGGCCGACCAGTCGGGTCCGAAGCATCTCAACATGAAGATGACCCGTGCCAAGCTGGAAAGCCTGGTCGAGGATCTGGTCGCCCGCACGATCGACCCGTGCCGGACCGCGCTCAAGGATGCCGGCCTGAAGGCCTCGGACATCGATGACGTGATCCTGGTCGGTGGTCAGACGCGCATGCCGGCCGTGCAGGAAGCGGTGAAGAGCTTCTTCGGCAAGGATGCCCGCAAGGACGTCAACCCCGACGAGGCCGTGGCCGTCGGTGCCGCGATTCAGGGTTCGGTGCTGTCGGGCGACACGACCGACGTGCTGCTGCTGGACGTCACGCCGCTGTCGCTGGGTATCGAGACCCTGGGCGGCAAGATGACCAAGCTGATCGAGAAGAACACCACCATCCCGACCCGCAAGTCGGAGGTGTTCTCCACGGCCGAGGACAACCAGCCGGCGGTGACGGTGCACGTGCTCCAGGGTGAGCGCGAGCAGTCGAGTGCCAACAAGTCGCTGGGCCGTTTCGACCTTTCCGACATCCCGCCGGCGCCGCGTGGCACCCCGCAGATCGAAGTTACCTTCGACATCGACGCGAACGGCATCCTCAACGTGTCGGCCAAGGACAAGGCCACCGGCAAGGAACAGTCGATCGTGATCAAGGCTTCCTCCGGTCTGTCGGACGAAGAGATCGACAAGATGGTCAAGGACGCCGAGGCGCACGCCGAGGAAGACGCTAAGTTCAACGAGCTGATCACGGCGCGCAACCAGGCGGACGGCCTGATCCACGGCATCGAGAAGGCCATGCGCGATCTCGGCGACAAGGTCACCGACGAAGAGAAGCAGCCGATCGACGAGGCCATCAAGGAACTGCGCGAAGCACTCGAAGGCGACGACAAGGCCGCCATCGAAGAGAAGACGCAGAAGCTTTCCGAAGCCTCGACGCCGGTCATGGAGAAGGCCTACAGCGACGGCCAGGGCGAACAGCCCGAGGGCGGCGCCGAAGGCCAGGCACAGGGTCAGGACGGCTCCAACGACGATGTCGTCGACGCGGACTTCGAGGAAGTCAACGAAGACGACAAGAAGTCCGGCACCAACTCCTGATCCCCTGATCGGGTAGTCCTTCAGCCGGGGCAGCGCCAGCCGTTGTCCCGGCTTTTCTGGTTTTGAGAGTTTCGATCCATGGCGAACCGTGATTACTACGAAGTCCTCGGCGTATCGAAAGGTGCGTCGAAGGACGAGATCAAGAAAGCCTATCGCCGCCTGGCGATGAAGAATCATCCGGACCGCAATCCGGATGACGAGGCGGCCGAGGCGCGCTTCAAGGAAGCCTCCGAGGCCTACGAAGTGCTTTCGGACGATCGCAAGCGCCAGGCCTATGACCAGTTCGGCCACGCGGGGCTCGGCGGTGCCGCGGGCGGTGGTGCCGGCGCGGGCGCCGGCGGATTCGGCGACATCTTCGGCGATATCTTCTCTGACATTTTCGGCGGCGGCATGGGCGGCGGCCGTTCGCGGGCATCGCGTGGCGCGGACCTGCGCTACGACCTCGACCTGGATCTCGAGACCGCGATCGACGGCGATACCGTCGAAATCCGGATCCCGACGCTCGAGGAATGCGGCAGCTGTGATGGCAGCGGCGCCGAGGCCGACTCGCCGGTCGATACCTGTGGCACTTGCCAGGGTGTCGGTCAGGTCCGTATCCAGCAGGGGTTCCTGTCGATCCAGCAGACCTGTCCGGATTGCCACGGTTCCGGCAAGAAGGTCCGTAACCCCTGCAAGAAATGCGGTGGCGAAGGCCGCGTTCAGTCGTCCAAGACCCTGTCGGTTAAAGTGCCGCCGGGCGTCGACAACGGCGATCGCATTCGTCTCGGCGGTGAAGGCGAGGCCGGCGAGATGGGCGGCCCCGCGGGCGACCTCTACGTACAGATCAACGTGCGTCCGCACGAGTTCTTTGTGCGCGACGGCAACAACCTGCGGGCCAATGTGCCGGTGGACATGATCACGGCCGCACTCGGCGGCGAGATCGACGTGCCCACGCTCAAGGGCAAGGTCAGCCTGCGCATCCCGCCCGAGACCCAGTCCGGCAAGACGTTCCGCCTGCGCGGCAAGGGCGTGCAGTCGGTGCGTACGTCCTCGCCGGGTGATCTGCTTTGCAAGGTGTCGGTGGAAACGCCGGTCAATCTCAACGCCAAGCAGAAGAGCCTGCTCGAGGAGCTGCGCGAAAGCCTCGACAGCAGCGGCCGCAGCCACAGCCCGGCGACAACGTCCTGGCTGGACAAGGCCAAACGGTTCTTCAACGAGCATCTGGGTTAAGACTGAAAGCGAGTACGCCATGACACGAGTCGCGATCAACGGCGCTGCCGGGCGCATGGGCCGGGAACTGGTTATCGCATGCCAGCGCAGCGAAGCGCTTACGCTGGCCGCGGCCTTCGAAGCGCCCGGCAGCGAAGCGATCGGCCAGGACGCCGGGCGTCTGGCCACCGGCGAAGATGCAAACGTGGCGATTGCGTCGGCCGAGGATCGTGACGCGTCGCAGTTCGACGTGCTGATCGACTTCACCCGGCCCGAGCCCTGTTTGGCCGCGCTCGACGATTGCGTTGCCAGCGGCGCGGCCATGGTGATCGGTACCACCGGTTTCGATGCGGACCAGCTGGCGCGTATCGAAGACGCGGCGACAACGATTGCCGTGGTCATGGCGCCAAACTTCAGCGCCGGCGTTAACTTGACGCTAAAACTTCTTGAAACCGCGGCAAAAGCGCTGGGCGACAGCGTAGATATCGAAGTCGTCGAAGCGCATCATCGCCACAAGGTCGACGCGCCGTCGGGCACCGCCCTGCGAATCGGCGAGGTGCTGGCCGACGCCACCGGCCGCAATCTCGACGACTGCGCGGTCTATGCACGCCAGGGCCACACCGGCGAGCGTGCGCGCGAGACGATCGGCTTTCAGACCATTCGTGGCGGCGACATCGTCGGCGAACACACCGTGCTCTTCGCGGGTGACGGTGAGCGTCTCGAGATTTCGCACAAGGCGTCATCGCGCCAGACCTTCGCGGGCGGCGCCATGCGCGCGGCCGGCTGGGCCGCCGAAAAGGCGCCGGGGCGTTACGACATGAACGACGTTCTCGGGCTTCAGGACGACTGAAGCTGGCCGCGGCCGATCGAAGCGGCTATAATCCGGCGCCGCCTGCGGCCGAATTCGCTCATCGGATGACGGCCCGCCCCGACCAACGTATTCCGGAGTCATTGTTGCGCCCGAAAGCCCTGCTCGCGCTCGAAGACGGTAGCCTGTTTCAAGGTCGTGCGATCGGTGCCGTCGGCACGACGGTGGGAGAGGTCGTTTTCAATACGGCCATGACCGGTTATCAGGAAATCCTGACCGATCCCTCGTATCGCCAGCAGATGGTCACGCTGACCTATCCGCATATCGGCAATACCGGCGCCAATCCCGAGGATATCGAGTCCGATCGCGTTCAGGCCGCCGGTCTGATCATCCGCGAGATTCCGCGCGCCCAGAGCAACTGGCGCGCCAGCGGCGGCCTGATCGAGTATCTCGAAGACAACGGCATCGTCGGTATCGGCGATATCGACACCCGGCGGCTCACGCGACTGCTGCGTGAAAAGGGCGCCCAGAACGGCTGTATTGTTGCCGGCGACGATATCGACGCCGACGCCGCGATCGAACAGGCGCGCGCCTTTCCCGGCCTCAAGGGCGCCGATCTCGCCGCCGACGCCGGCACCACCGAAATCTATACCTGGGACGAGCCCAGCTGGGTTGGCCCGAACGACAGCCATGCGCCGGCGCCCGCGCAGTATCACGTTGCGGTCTACGATTACGGGGTGAAGTACAACATCCTGCGGCGTCTGGTGGACTGCGGCGCCAAGGTCACGGTAGTGCCGCCGCGCACGCCGCTCGACGAGGTGCTCGCGCTGGGTGTGGACGGCGTTCTGCTGGCTAACGGGCCCGGCGATCCCGAGCCCTGCGACTACGCGATCGCGACCTGTCGTGAACTCATCGACCGCGCCTTCCCGACGCTCGGTATCTGCCTCGGCCACCAGATCCTCGGGCTCGCGGCCGGCGGCAAGAGCCTGAAGATGAAGTTCGGCCACCACGGCGCGAACCACCCCGTGCAGGACGTGGACAGCGGCGAAGTGCAGATCACCAGCCAGAACCACGGTTTCGCGATCGACGAGGCGAGCCTGCCGGAAACCGCGCGGGTTACGCATCGTTCGCTGTTTGACGGCTCGCTGCAGGGTATCGAGATCGTCGGCAAGCCGGTGTTCTCGTTCCAGGGGCATCCGGAAGCCAGCCCCGGCCCGCACGACGTCGCACCGCTGTTCGACCGTTTCGTACGCGCCATGGCGTCCCGCCGCGCCGGATAGATAACGCGCGGCTGCTGTGATGCAGCCGTCGAATGTGACTTAAGACGATGCGCTGCCGGCGTTGAAGCAAGGTGCCGGCACGAGCGCGCCAGATAACCGAGCACGCACGCTATGCCCAAACGCCAAGACCTTCAGTCCATCCTCGTCATCGGCGCCGGCCCGATCGTGATCGGTCAGGCCTGCGAGTTCGACTACTCGGGCATGCAGGCCTGCAAGGCCCTCAAGGACGAGGGTTTCCGGGTGATCCTGGTCAATTCGAATCCGGCCACGATCATGACCGATCCGGAGACGGCGGACGCGGTCTATATCGAGCCGATCACCTGGCAGACGGTCGAGCGCATCATCGAGGCCGAAAAGCCGGACGCGCTGCTGCCCACCATGGGCGGTCAGACCGCGCTCAACTGCGCGCTCGATCTCTACAACAAGGGCGTGCTGGAAAAGCACGGCATCGAGATGATCGGCGCGACGCAGGAGGCCATCGACATGGCCGAGGATCGCAGCGCCTTCCGCGTGGCGATGACCGAAATCGGCCTGGCCACGCCGGAGTCCGCGGTCGTGCATTCGATGGACGAGGGCATCGAAGTGCAGGCGCGTATCGGGTTCCCGATCATCATGCGTCCGTCGTTCACGCTCGGCGGCACGGGCGGTGGCATCGCCTACAACCGCGAAGAATTCGAGGACCTGCTTTCGCGTGGTCTCGAGCTTTCGCCGACCAACGAGGTGCTGATCGAGCAGAGCGTGCTCGGCTGGAAGGAATACGAGATGGAGGTCGTGCGTGACCACGCCGACAACTGCATCATCATCTGCGCGATCGAGAACGTCGACGCGATGGGCGTACATACCGGCGATTCGATCACCGTGGCGCCGGCACAGACGCTGACCGACCGCGAGTATCAGGTCATGCGCGACGCCTCGCTGGCCTGCCTGCGCAAGATCGGCGTGGACACCGGCGGCTCGAACGTGCAGTTCGCCATCAACCCCGCCGACGGCAAGATGATCATCATCGAGATGAATCCGCGCGTGTCGCGCTCCTCGGCGCTGGCATCGAAAGCGACCGGCTTTCCCATCGCCAAGGTCGCGGCCAAGCTGGCGGTCGGTTACACGCTCGACGAACTCAACAACGAGATCACCGGCGGCGCGACGCCGGCGTCGTTCGAGCCGTCGATCGACTATGTCGTCACCAAGATGCCGCGCTTCACCTTCGAGAAGTTCCCGACCGCGGACAATCGCCTGACCACGCAGATGAAATCGGTCGGCGAGGCGATGGCGATCGGGCGCAGCTTCCAGGAGTCACTGCAGAAGGCGATGCGCAGTCTCGAGATCGGCTCCGACGGCTTCGAGCCCAAGCTGACGGACCTGACCAGCGACGCGGCGAAAGACACGCTGCGCAGCGAACTTTCGACCCCGCGCGCCGAGCGGCTGTGGTATGTCGCCGATGCCTTCCGTGCCGGCTTCACGCTCCAGGAAGTGCACCAGCTCTGTCATATCGATCCGTGGTTCCTCGACCAGATCGAGGAACTTATCGCCATGGAGGCCGCGCTCACGCAGTCGACCCTCGGCGATATCGATGCCGACACCCTGCGTGCCTACAAGCGCAAGGGTTTTTCCGATCTGCGCCTGGCCGATCTGCTGGGCTGCGACGAATTCGCCGTGCGCCGTGCGCGTCTGAAGCACGACATCGTGCCGGTCTACAAGCGCGTGGACTCCTGCGCGGCCGAATTTCCGACCGCCACGGCCTATCAGTATTCGTCCTACGACGAGGAATGCGAGGCCGCGCCGAGCGACCGCGACAAGATCATGGTGCTCGGCGGTGGGCCGAACCGGATCGGGCAGGGCATCGAGTTCGACTATTGCTGTGTGCACGCGGCGCTCGCCATGCGCGAAGACGGCTACGAGACCATCATGGTCAACTGCAACCCGGAAACGGTGTCGACCGACTACGACACCTCGGACCGGTTGTACTTCGAGCCGCTGACGTTCGAAGACGTGATGTCGATCATCGATGTCGAAAAGCCCAAGGGCGTGATCGTGCAGTACGGCGGCCAGACCCCGCTCAAGCTGGCGCGGCGCCTGGAGGCCGCCGGCGCGCCGATCATCGGCACCGCGCCGGATTCGATCGATCTGGCCGAAGACCGCGACCGGTTCCTCAATCTGGTCAACAAGCTGGGCCTCAAACAGCCGGCCAACCGCAGCGCGCGCTCCGAAGCCGAGGCCATGCGCCTGGCCGAGGAGGTCGGCTTTCCGATGGTCGTGCGTCCGTCCTACGTGCTGGGCGGTCGCGCCATGGAAATTGTCTACGAGCCGGAGGATCTGCAGCAGTACATGGCCGCGGCCGTGAAGGTCTCCGAAGATTCGCCGGTGCTGCTGGATCGCTTCCTCGAAGACGCGATCGAACTGGATGTGGACGCGGTCTGCGACGGCAGCGAAGTGTTCATCGGCGGCATCATGGAGCATATCGAGCAGGCCGGTGTGCACTCGGGTGATTCGGCCTGCTCGCTGCCCCCCTACAGTCTGGGCAACGAGGTGCTGGACGAGGTACGCCGCCAGACCGCCGCACTCGCGCGCGGGTTGTCCGTGGTGGGGCTGATGAACGTGCAGTTCGCGATCCGCGGTAGCGACGTCTATCTGCTCGAGGTCAATCCGCGGGCCTCGCGCACCGTGCCGTTCGTATCCAAGGCCACCGGCGTGCCGCTGGCAAAGATCGCGGCGCGTTGCATGGTGGGCCAGCCGCTGGCCGGCCAGAACGTGGGTGCCGAGCGGCGCATCGATCATTTCGCGGTCAAGGAAGCGGTGTTTCCGTTCAGCAAGTTCCCGACCGTCGACCCGCTGCTCGGCCCGGAAATGAAATCCACCGGTGAAGTCATGGGCGTGGGCCGTACTTTCGGCGAGGCGTTCGCCAAGTCGCAGCTGGCCAGCGGCGTCGGGCTGCCGGAAGGCGGCACGGCCCTGATCACCGTTCGCGACGCCGACAAGCCGCACGCCGTGAAGCTCGCCGGCGAACTCGTCAACGCCGGTTTCCGAATCGTGGCGACGCACGGGACCGCGGCGGCGATCGCCGACGCCGGTATCGACTGTGCGGTGGTCAACAAGGTCAAGGAAGGCCGCCCGCATATCGTCGACATGATCAAGAACGGCGAGATCCAGCTGGTGGTCAACACCACCGAAGGGAAGCGGGCGATCGAGGAATCGCGTTCGATCCGTATCACCGCGCTGCGCTACAAGGTGGCGTATTTCACGACCATCGCCGGCGGTCAGGCCAGCTGCACGGCGCTGACCGACGATCGCGCGTCGCAGGTGTACTCGCTGCAGGCGCTGCAGGCGGATATCGCCGCGGCCTGAGGCGGAAAAAGGCGTGGCGCGGGTGTCGAACCCGCCACGCCGTGGCAGGCTCGCGATAAGAAAAAGTTCTCGCGAGCCGTTATAATGCCGTCAAACCAAAACCGACGTTAATGCTATTCCCGAAATAGATAGGGCCTCGCAAGAGGTCAAATTCCGCTCGCCCCTGAAGGAAGATGGGGCCGACATCGTTCGCCTGGTACGCGATACCGGCGTGCTCGATGTCAACTCCGTTTATGCCTATCTGCTGGTTGGCGAACACTATTCGCAGACCAGCGTGATCGCCGAAGTCGGCGACCAGCTGGCCGGTTTCATATCGGCCTACTGCCCGCCCGAAAAGCCGGACACGGTATTCGTCTGGCAGGTCGGCGTCGCCGAGGCCGGCCGCGGCAAGGGTCTGGCCACGCGCATGCTCTACGAGATCCTGCGTCGCCCGGCCTGCAGCCATGTGCGCTATCTCGATACCACCGTAGGCCCCAGCAACGACGCCTCCATGGCGCTGTTTCGCGGCCTCGCCAAGAAACTCGGCACGCAGTGCGAGGAAGACGAACTGTTTGGCAGCGAACTCTTCGGCGACGATGACGGTGAACCCCACGAGCCGGAGATCCTGTTTCGTATCGGGCCGATCGATCCGGCAGCCGTGCCGTCCCGGGACTGATTCGCGCGCCCGACACCCTATTCATTACGCGTTATAAACACCCGAGCAACGAGCTCAGGAGAAGTTATGGAAACCATCAATCGTCTTGAATCCGAAGTGCGCGGTTATGTGCGCGGTTTTCCCACGGTCTTCACGACCGCCAAGGGCAACCGCATGACCGACGACAAAGGCGACGTCTATCTCGATTTCTTCGGCGGCGCCGGCGCACTCAACTACGGTCATAACGACGAGGTGATGAAGGCCGCGCTGCTGGACTATATCCAGGGCGACAACATCTGCCATGGCCTCGATATGGCGACCGCGGAGAAGGTCAAATTCCTCGAAACCTTCGAGGAAGTGATCATGAAACCGCGCGGCATGGACTACAAGATCCAATTCCCCGGACCGACCGGCACCAACGCCGTGGAAGCCGCGCTCAAGATCGCGCGCAAGGTCAAGGGCCGCAGCGGTGTGCTGTGCTTCACCGACGGCTACCACGGCATGACGCTGGGTGCGCTCGCCGTGACCGGTAACTCCTCCAAGCGTGGTGGCGCCGGGGTCAACCTGCAGGACACCCGCTCGCTGCCGTTCTGCGATTACTTCCGCGACGGGCGCGATACCGCGGCCGATCTCGAGTACATGCTCAAGGATGGCTCCAGCGGGCTTGAAAAGCCGGCTGCGGTGATCCTGGAAACGGTGCAGGGCGAGGGTGGCATCAATGTCGCCAGCGACGAGTGGCTGCGCGAGATCGAGCGCATCTGTCGCGAGAACGACATGCTGCTCATCGTCGACGACATTCAGGCGGGTGTCGGCCGTACCGGCCCGTTCTTCTCGTTTGAGCCGTCGGGCATCAAGCCGGACATCATCACCGTGTCGAAGTCGCTGTCGGGCTTCGGTCTGCCGCTGGCGATCACCATGATCCGCCCGGATCTCGATATCTGGGAGCCGGGCGAGCACAACGGCACGTTCCGCGGCAACAACCACGCCTTCGTGACGGCCGTGGCGGCGATCAATCACTACTGGCGCGACGACGCCTTCGAGAAGGAAATCCTTCGCAAGGGCGAGCACATGCGCAAGCGCCTGAACGAGATCGTCGACAGCCACCCCGGCTTCAACGCCGAAGTGCGCGGCCGCGGCATGTTCATCGGCGTGGACTGCGAAATTGCCGAGATCGCCGATGAAGTGGCGGCCGAGTGCTTCAAGCACAAACTGCTGCTGGAAACCGCCGGTCCCCGTGACAGCGTGATCAAGTTCATGCAGGCCGTGAACACCGCCGACGCGGATATCGACGAAGGTCTGGATATCGTTGCGACGGCGCTGCAGGCGGTGCTCGAGAAGCACGGGCTGACCCAGGGCGCGGCGTAATCGACCGCAAGCCGTTGTCATATGCATGGCAACGGCGTACAACTCGTCCGACTAACCATTAAGGAGATTGCATGAAAATCGTCCGCACCGAAGACCTGCGTGGTACCGATCGCGAAGTCATCAGCAAGGATGGCTGGACCAGTGTTCGCTGGTTGCTCAAGAGCGACAACATGGGCTTTTCGTTCCACGAGACGACCTTCCCGCCGGGGCTCGAGTTCGACATGTGGTACAAGCACCACCTCGAAGCCGTGTTCTGCTACAAGGGTGAAGGCACGCTCGTGAACCGGGACACCGGCGAAGAGCACAAGATCGAGCCGGGCACCGTGTACGCGCTCGACAACCACGACAAGCACACGCTCAAGGCCAAGACCGAGCTCAAGCTGGTCTGTGCTTTCAACCCGCCGGTCACGGGTCGCGAGACCCACGACGCGGACGGCGCCTATGTGCCGCCGGAAGACTGATCACGCGGCGTGATTCAGCATCGAAAGCCCCGGTCGATGACCGGGGCTTTTTTTTGTGAGGTCTCCGGCGAGGAGAACGCGCGGCGTCTAGACGCTCAGACCGCCGAGCAGGGCGCCGACGAGCAGCGGCAGGCTCTGTACCACGATCAGCAGAAACAGGCTCGCGCTCGCGATGATGCCGATCAGCGGTAGACCGGCGAGCGCGGTGCCGGCGCCGATCAGCACGAAGCACAGCACGGCGGCCGGCAACACGGCAGCCAGCAGGCCGCGCGACGCACTGCCGGCGGTACGTCCGCCGACGAAGCCCGCAATCAGCGGGCCGAACAGCGGCAGCCAGAACAGCAGCAGCGAAAGCACCGCCATCCAGATCATTGCCATCACCAGGCTGCCTTGTCGCATACGTTGCATCCTCGAAAGCGCCCCGCGTGGACGAGGCGGGGTCAAAACCGGACAATACGCGCCATTATCGCATCGCAGTACCGCACGGCCATGAACCGCTACAGTCTCGATCAGTACGAACGCCCGGAGCTCGAACCACCCGATTCCGACGCGAAGCTGCTCATGCATTCCTGCTGCGCGCCCTGCGCCGGCGAAGTGCTGGCGGCGGTCAAGGCGTCCGGCATCGACGTGACGGTGTATTTCTACAATCCGAACATCCACCCGGTGCAGGAATACGAGATGCGCAAGGCGGAGGACATCCGCTACTGCGAGCAGCTCGGCATTCCGCATATCGACGGCGACTACGACACCGACAACTGGTTCGACCGTATTCGCGGGCTTGAGAACGAGCCCGAGCGCGGGCGCCGCTGCACCGTATGTTTCGACATGCGCTTCGAGCGGACCGCGCTGTATGCAGCCGAGCACGGCTATGGGCTGGTATCGAGCACGCTCGGCATCTCGCGCTGGAAGAACATGGCCCAGATCAACGAGGCCGGCGTGCGCGCAGCCAACCGCTATGACGATGTCACCTACTGGACCTTGAACTGGCGCAAGCAGGGCGGCGCGGCCCGCATGATCGAGATCGCCAAACGCGAGGCCTTCTACCAGCAGGAATACTGCGGCTGCGTCTACAGCCTACGCGACACCAATCGTCATCGCACGGCGTCGGGCCGCCCGCGCATCCAGAAGGGCATCAAGTTCTATGGTCGCGAGGCGCTCAAGAGCAATATCCCCGGTCGCGGCGAATACCCCGCGCTCAACGACAGCGAGCGCTAGGCTGACACGCCGGCTCGCCGGGTAGCAGGCCCTTGCCGCTGCGCGGCGCGGTCGAAACGCCCGAGCCGCGCCTGGCGCAGGGCATGCTCGTGTACAACGCCAACGCGCGCGGGCGCCGCCGGCGCGCGCCACTTATAATTGCTTCATGACCCAACCGCATGTTCATTCCGCCGCGGCCCATCGCCAGAGCAAGGCCGATTTTCGCGCCAAGCAGCGGGCGACCCTGGTCGGGGCGTTCGTCAATCTGCCGTTGGCGCTGGTCAAGATCGTGGTGGGGTTTCTCGGCCATTCGCAGTCGCTGATCGCCGATGGCGTGCATTCCGCGGCCGACCTGCTGAGCGACGCCATCGTGCTCGGCGCGGTGCGCGTGAGCATGCAGAAGGCGGACCGCGAGCATCCCTACGGCCACGCGCGCATGGAGACAGCGGCGACGACCCTGGTATCGCTGTTCCTGTTGCTGACTGCGGCGGCGCTGGCGTACGACGGGGTGAGCCATCTGGCCGGCGCTGGCGCGATCATGCCGCCGACACGCTGGGCGCTGGCGGTCGCGGTGCTGTCGCTGGTGATCAAGGAAGCACTGTTCTGGTACACGCTGCGCGTCGCGCGTAAATCGAAGTCGAAACTGATCGAAGCCAACGCCTGGCACCATCGCAGCGATGCGTTGTCGTCGGTCGCGGCGCTGGTCGCGATCGGCGGCGCGATGGCGGGCTATCCCGCGCTCGACGCGCTGGGCGCGATTCTCATCGCACTTATGCTCGCCTTCATCGGCGCCCGTTATGGCTGGCAGAGCTTTCGCGAGCTGGTCGATACCGGACTGAAGGCCGACCGTATCCAGGTCGTGCGCGACCAGATCTCGACCGTGCCGGGTGTACGGCACATGCGGCGCCTGCGTACGCGCACCATGGGCGGCCACGATGCCTTCGCCGATGTGGGGGTGTTCGTGGACCCGTATGTCAGCCTGACCGAAGCGCATCGGATCAGCGAGGCGATCACCGCCCGGCTGGTCCGCCACGTCGACGAGATCGCGGATATCTGCGTGCATATCGAACCCGACGGCCACGCGGATTCGGATGCCGCCCACGCCTTGCCGCTGCGCGAGCAGGTCCTGCCCGAACTCGAGCAGGCATGGGCGCATCTGCCGGCTGCCTCCGATATTCAGCGGGTGACGCTGCACTATGTCGACGACGTGATTGAAGTCGAGATTCACCTGCCGCTGGCACGCGTGGATCGTCACGCACAGGAGCAGGCGGCGTTCACGCGCGTGGCGCGCGATATCGATGCGGTGGCCTGCATTCGCCTGCTCTACGGCGCGAGGCGCGACACGCGTCGCGCCCCGGACGCGGATGCCCGCTAGTAGGCGAACTCGCTGAAGACCGGGTCGACGGAGCCGCCCCACGGTCCGTGATAGCGTTCGAGCAGGTGCTCGGCCGGGGTGATGCCGGTTTCGGCGATCTCGGTGAGCTGATCCAGGAACATGCGCTCGTCGCGATCCTGCGAATCCAGGCGCGCGCGCCGTTCGAGCCCACCGCGTGCGATGCGCACCACCTCGCGGGCGATGTCCTGCAGGGTGCCGCCGCGAAACGGCGTGGCCAGGCCGTGCACCGGCGCTTCAAGACGCAGCGCGTTGCGCTCTACGGCGGTGAAATCGCGACACAATTGCCAGGCCTGGTCCAGCGCTTCGCTGTCGTAGCACAGCCCGGCCCACAGTGCGGGCAGGGCACAAAGCCGCCGCCACGGTCCACCGTCGGCGCCGCGCATCTCCATGAAACGCTTGAGGCGGACCTCCGGGAACAGCGTGGTGAGATGGTCGTCCCAGTCCGAGAGCGTGGGCAACTCGCCCGGGCGCGCCGGCAGCTTGCCGGCCAGGAAATCGCGAAACGACTGGCCCGAGGCGTCGATGTACTGGCCGTCGCGATAGACGAAGTACATCGGTACATCCAGCGCGTACTCGATATAACGCTCGAAGCCCATGCCGTCGTCGAAAACCCAGTCCAGCATGCCGCTGCGGTCCGGGTCGGTATCGGTCCAGATCTGGCTGCGGTAACTGACGAAGCCGTTCGGCTTGCCTTCGGTGAACGGCGAGTTCGCGAACAACGCGGTGGCGACCGGCTGCAGGGCGAGACCGACACGGAATTTCTTCACCATGTCGGCTTCGGAACCGTAGTCGATGTTCACCTGTACGGTCGAGGTACGCAGCATCATGTCGAGGCCGAGATTGCCGACTTTCGGCATGTAGGCCTTCATGATGTCGTAGCGCGGTTTGGGCATCCACGGCGATTCGTCGCGACGCCATTTCGGCTGGAAGCCCAGCCCGATCAGGCCTACGTCCATCTCGGCCGCCACTTCCTTAACCTGCTTGAGATGCACGTGGATCTCGTCGCAGGTTTCGTGGATGGTTTCCAGCGGGGCGCCGGCGAGTTCCAGTTGGCCGCCCGGTTCGAGCGTGATGTGGCAGCGCCCGAGTTCCAGGGCCACGACCTTGCCGCTCTCCATCATCGGCTGCCAGCCAAAGCGCGTGAGCTTGTCGAGAAAGGCCTGGATGCCGCGCTCGCCTTCATAGGGCAGCGGCCGCAGCGTGTCGTGCTCGAACACGAATTTTTCGTGTTCGGTGCCCAGGCGCCAGCGACTCGGCGGCTTGCAGGCGTTTTCGAAGTACTCGATGAGCTGACGACGATCCGTGATCGTCGCGCCGCCGGATTGCGAGGGCGCGGACATGGACTCTCCAATCACCGATGAACCGGCCGGCGGGCCAGGCCCGGTTCATGCTGCAGTCTGAATTTGGCGCATGGTAACGTTAAAACGTGTGTTTCGGGGTAGCTGGTCAATGCAATCAACGGCTCGGAGTCCGTCAGCGCCGCATTCGCGCGCTCGCCACGGCCCGATACCCGCGACCCAGCGCCATATAGAGGTTTCGCGATGAACGCCACGACGCTGTCGCCGCAGCGCTTCGATGCCCTGCTTCGGCTGACCCGGCTGAACAAGCCGATCGGCATCTTTCTGGTCGTCTGGCCGATGCTCTGGGCGCTATGGCTTGCGGCCGGTGGTTTGCCGGACCCGTGGGTGCTGTGTGCCTTCGTGCTCGGTGCGGTGTTGATGCGCTCGGCCGGCTGTGTGATCAACGATTTCGCCGATCGCAAGATCGACGGCCATGTCAAGCGCACCAAGGCGCGGCCTCTAGCGACCGGGGAAGTCAGCCCGCGCGAGGCGCTCGTCCTGTTCGCGGTGCTTTGCCTGATGGCCTTCGGGCTGGTGCTCACGCTCAACGCGCTGACGATCGCCATGGCGTTCGTCGGCGCGGGCCTGGCCGTGCTCTATCCGTTTACCAAGCGGGTGACCCATTGGCCTCAGATGTTTCTCGGTGCCGCGTTTGGCTGGGCGGTACCGATGGCCTTTGCCGCGCAGGCGGGCGGGGTGCCGGCAGGGGGCTGGACACTGTTCGTCGCGACGCTCATCTGGGCGCTGGTCTACGACACCTTCTACGCCATGGTCGACCGCGACGACGATCTCAAGATCGGGGTGAAATCGACCGCGATTCTCTGGGGGCGCCACGACCGTGCCGTGATTGGCCTGTGCCAGTGCCTGTTCTTCGCATTGCTGGTGGTCGTGGGGCTGCAGTTCGGTCTCGGCGTGTTCTATTACCTCGGACTGGCCGGTGGCGTGGTGATGGCGCTCTACCATCAATGGCTGGCGCGTGATCGCGATCGCGACGCCTGCTTTCGCGTGTTCATGCAGCACAACATCCTTGGCGGGGTCATTTTCGCCGGCATTGTGGCGGACCTGGCGATTCGCTAGCCTGCGCCGTCGCACTCCAACCGCGGGATCCGTTGCATGCCCCGTATTCGCATCCTCGAAAAAGGCGTGTTCGATTGTTTCGAGTCCGGCCTGACCGACGCGTCCGGTGAGCCGGTCAATGCAGAGGTATCGGCGGTCGTCTGGGATGGTCGCCGCCTGGTGATGGCCAGCGACAAGAGCGTGCCCGGCGAAGCGCGTTCGCCGGTCTTCGCCATGGACTGCATCGACGGCCGACCACAGCACGACACCATTGCTTATTACACCGCGGACCTGATTCGCAACGCCGAGAAGTACGAGGACTTCGCGCTCACCGCAAACGGCACGCACGTGATCGCGACCACCGGGTTCGACCGGGTCGATAGCCAGTCCGCTGGCCTACATCACTACAACCGCCTACTGGTCTGGCCCGTGGATCGGCCCGATCTGCCGCGGCTGGCGGGCGAAAGCGTGGATAACGGCGTGCGCAGCTCGGTCGATCTGCGGCGCGATCTGGGAACCGCGCTCGGCGCGCCGTACTACAAGATCGAAGGCCTGGCCGCGATTCCCGGGCGCGAGGGCGGTGACGACCGCCTGCTGTTCGGCGTGCGAGAAGTGGGCGTGGACCACGAGAATTTCGATTATGTATGCCGTGTCGTGGCCGTGCCGTATCGCGTGGATGACGACGAACTCGTGTTTACCGGCGAGTTCGAGGTTGTCTACGACTTCGACCCGTCACAGTGGGCCGGCATCCGGTTCGATGTCGGTCTGTCGAGTCTGGAATACGACCCGGAAAACCGGGGCCTGTATCTACTCACCAGCTTCGAAGTCGAGGACGATGATGGCGCCGAGTGCGTGGGTGCCTATCTATGGTGGATAGCGCTCGACGACTTCGCGGCGCGGCGCGACCCGGCACCGGTGCAGGCACAAGCCGGGCACGTGTTCGAGTTCGCCAACAAGGCCGAGGGGGTTGCGGTTCTGGGTGGCGGGCGCTTGCTCGTCGTGTACGATCCGGACCGCGACATGACGCTCGAGGCCGAACATCCGCGCGATTCGCGCGCGCCGCACGAGGCACCCTATACGTTGCTGGCGGTCGCCTGATCGACCGTCACGAACCCGGCTCCAAAAGCGAGGACACATGAGTAACGCCGATATGGTCGCGCGCGACCTCCAGGTCGTCTGGCACCCCTGCACCCAGATGAAGGACACCGAGCGCATGCCGCCGATCCCGATCAAGCGCGGCGAGGGCGTCTGGCTCGAGGATTTCGAGGGCAATCGTTATATCGATGCGGTGAGTTCCTGGTGGGTGAATATCTTCGGCCACGCCAATCCGGCCATCAACGACCGGATCAAGACCCAGCTCGACACGCTGGAACACGTGATGCTGGCCGGCTTCTCGCATGAGCCGGCCGTGGAGTTGGCCGAGCGTCTCGTCAAGGCGACGCCGGCCGGGCTTACGCGCGCGTTCTATGCCGACAACGGTTCGGCCGCGGTGGAAGTCGCGCTCAAGATGAGCTTTCATTACTGGCGCAATACTGGCCACGGCGAGAAGACGCGTTTCATCAACCTGTCGAACAGCTACCACGGTGAAACCCTCGGCGCGCTGGCGGTCGGCGACGTCGATCTCTACAAGAAAACCTACGAGCCGCTGCTGCTCAAGCCGCTGACTGCACGCTCGCCGGACTGCTACGAGCGCGAACCCGGCGTGAGCTGGGAGGAACACAGCCGCGCCGTGTTCGCCGACATGGAGGCGCTGCTTGCCGAATACGCGCACGAAACCTGCGCGGTGATCGTCGAGCCGTTGTTGCAGTGCGCGGGCCACATGCGCATGTATCACCCGGTGTATCTGGAATTGCTGCGCGAGGCCTGTACCCGCCACGGGGTTCATCTCATCGCCGACGAGATCGCGGTCGGCTTCGGGCGCACCGGCACGCTGTTCGCGTGCGAACAGGCCGGCCCGGAAGGCCAGCCCAACGGCATCAGCCCCGATTTCATGTGTCTGTCCAAGGGCTTGACCGCTGGCTATCTGCCGCTGTCGGTGACCATGACCACGGAGGACATCTATCAGGCGTTCTACGACGACTACGCCAACCTGAGCGCGTTCCTGCACTCGCATTCCTATACCGGCAACCCGCTGGCCTGTGCGGCGGCACTGGCGACGCTCGACGAGTTCGAGCGTCTCGACCAGGTCAACGTCAACCGGCGCCTGGCCCAGCACATGGCCGATGCGGTCGCGCCGCTCAAGGATCATCCCAACGTCGGGGAGGTGCGCCAGACCGGCATGGTGCTGGCTATCGAGATGGTTCGGGACAAGGCCACGAAAACGCCGTTCGACTGGCGCGAGCGCCGCGGTATCGAGGTCTATCGCCATGCGCTCACACAGGGGGCACTGCTGCGCCCGCTCGGCGACGTGATCTACTTCATGCCGCCCTACGTGATCACGCCGGAACAGATCGCGCATCTCGGCCAGGTGGCCGCCGAGGGCATCGAGCGCGCCGTCTCGACTTGAATCGCGCGCACTGCTAGCCTGAAACCACCCGGGCCAACGTGGCCCCGAGACTTACCGATTCTTGCCCGCCAGCAATCGAGAAACGGTCGCCCGACACGGCGGCCGTTTTGTTTTAGGGCAGCATATTTCGAGGTAGATCGAGATGGACAAGACTCCGCTGACGCAGAACGGTGCGGATGCCCTGCGTGACGAGCTCAAGCGCCTGAAGAAGACCGAGCGTCCGCGCATCGTCGCGGCGATCGAGGAAGCACGCGCGCACGGCGATCTCAAGGAGAACGCGGAATACCACGCGGCGAAGGAGGAGCAGGGCTTCAACGAAGGCCGCATCAACGAGATCGAGAGCAAGCTCGCCACCGCGCAGATCATCGATGTGGCCCGTGCCGGCGCACAGGCCAATGGCCGCGTCATTTTCGGCGCGACCCTCGAACTGGCCGACGAGGACACCGGCGAGGAGCTGACCTATCAGATCGTTGGCGAGGACGAGGCCGACATCAAGAACGGTCTGCTGTCTTTCGCCTCGCCCATCGCGCGGGCGCTCATCGGCAAGACCGAGGGCGATGTCGTCGACGTCGACGTGCCCGGCGGTCGGCGCACGCTCGAGATCGTGACGGTGCGTTACGTCTGATCCCGACGCGCCCTAGTGCTTGTCGGGATTCGGGCGATAAAGGGTCGCGGTCTTGCCGATCTGCTGCACGCAAGCCGCGTCGAGACGGGCGCAGGCGGCGTCCACTTCGGCACGCCGCTCGCTTTTCTCGTCGCTGGCGAGCTTGATCTTGACCAGTTCGTGGTCGAGCAGGGCGCGGTCGAGCTCGGCGAGTACCGGTTCGCTCAGCCCGGCCGCGCCTGTCTGCACGACAGGCTTGAGATGATGGGCCTGCTTCTTGAGCGCGCGGCGCGCCGCGGCATCGAGGGTTAGAGACATGGCTGTTTGCCGGGAACGGGTAGAAAACAGCCCAACAGTATACGACTCATGAGCAAGCGCAGCGACACGAAGCGTTGGCTGAACAAGCATCGCAACGATCCCTATGTGCGCGCCGCGCAGCAGGACAACTATCGCTCCCGCGCGGTCTATAAGCTCGCCGAGGTCGACGAGCGCGACCGCCTGCTCAAGGGCAAGCGCTGCGTGGTGGATCTCGGCGCGGCGCCGGGCGGCTGGAGCCAGTATTGCCGGCGCCAGCGTCCCGAGGCCCGTGTCGTAGCCCTCGACCGCCTGGACATGAAGCCGATCGAGGGTGTCGAGTTCCTGAACGTGGATTTCGATCAGCAGGCCGGCGTGGATGCGCTGCTCGCCACGCTCGGTAGCGATCGCGTCGATCTTGTACTTTCCGACATGGCCCCCAACTTGACAGGGATCATGGTCGCCGATCAGGCCGGGGTCATGCAGCTGGCCGAGCTTGCGCTGGATCTGTGTAACGAGGTGCTCGATTCCAACGGCGATCTGCTGATAAAGGTCTTTCAGGGCGAAGGTTTCGACGAGATGCTGGTGGACATGCGCCAGCGTTTCCGGCGCGTGGCCGTGCGCAAGCCCAAGGCCTCGCGCGATGCCAGCCGCGAGATGTATCTGCTCGGCCAGGGTTGGCGTACATGAGTCGGAAAGAATTCAACGGCCGGGCAGGCCGATTGTTTATACTGTCCTGCAAAGACGCAACGACGATATTCACACGACCGCAACCTAGCGGTCGAGGATGTAGATCTTGAACGAACTAGCTAAGAATCTGCTGCTGTGGGTCGTGATCGCGCTCGTGTTGATGAGCGTGTTCTCGAGCTTCGCGCCGTCCACCTCGAATGCGAACGAAGTGCCTTATTCGCAGTTCCTGACGCAGGTCGAGGGCGGCAGCGTCGCGCAGGTCAACATCGAGGATCGGCGGATTCGCGGACAGCTCAAGTCTGGCCAGAACTTCACCACGTTCAGCCCGGAATCCGACAACAAGGCGATGATCGGCACGTTGATGGACAACGACGTGGAGATCACGGGCGAGCCGCCGGATCAGGGGTCGTTCCTCAAGCAGATCCTGATCTCCTGGTTCCCGTTCCTGCTGCTGATCGGCGTCTGGATCTACTTCATGCGCCAGATGCAGGGCGGTGGTGGCGGCCGCGGCGCGATGTCTTTCGGCAAGTCGAAGGCGCGCATGATGCAGGCCGATCAGGTCAAGATCACCTTCGCCGACGTGGCCGGCGTCGAGGAAGCCAAGGGCGAAGTCCAGGAGCTGGTCGAGTTCCTGTCCGAGCCGGGCAAGTTCCAGCGCGTCGGCGGCAAGATTCCGCGCGGCGTGCTCATGGTCGGCTCGCCGGGTACCGGCAAGACCCTGCTCGCCAAGGCGATCGCGGGCGAGGCCGGTGTGCCGTTCTTCTCGATCTCCGGCTCGGACTTCGTGGAGATGTTCGTGGGCGTCGGCGCATCGCGCGTGCGTGACATGTTCGAGCAGGCCAAGAAGCAGTCACCCTGCATTATCTTCATCGACGAGATCGACGCGGTCGGCCGCCAGCGTGGCGCCGGCCTCGGCGGCGGTCATGACGAGCGTGAGCAGACCCTCAACCAGTTGCTGGTCGAGATGGACGGCTTCGAGGGCAGCGAAGGCGTGATCGTCATCGCCGCGACCAACCGTCCCGACGTGCTGGATCCGGCGTTGCTGCGCCCGGGCCGTTTCGACCGCCAGGTGGTCGTGCCGTTGCCGGACGTGCGTGGTCGCGAGCAGATCCTGAAAGTGCACATGAAGAACGTGCCGGTGCATGACAACGTGAAGCCGTCGGTCATTGCACGCGGCTGCCCGGGCTTTTCCGGCGCGGATCTCGCCAATCTGGTGAACGAGGCGGCTCTGTTCGCGGCACGGGCGAACAAGAAGCTCGTGGTCCAGGAAGACTTCGAGCGTGCCAAGGACAAGATCATGATGGGCGCCGAGCGCAAGTCCATGGTCATGACCGAGGACGAAAAGCGTCTCACCGCCTATCACGAGGCGGGCCACGCCATCATCGGCCTGTCGGTGCCCAAGCACGACCCGGTGCACAAGGTGACCATTGTGCCGCGTGGCCGCGCGCTGGGTGTCACCATGTTCCTGCCGGAGGAGGATCGCTACAGCCATTCCAAGCAGAGCCTGATCAGCAAGATCTGCACGCTTTACGGTGGGCGTCTGGCCGAAGAGATCATCTTCGGCAAGGAAGCGGTGACTACCGGCGCGTCGAACGATATCGAGCGCGTGACTGAGATCGCGCGCAACATGGTCACCAAATGGGGGCTGTCGGATCGACTTGGCCCGATTGCCTACGATACCGAAGACAGCCAGCCGTTCCTCGGGGCTTCGACAACGCAGTCGAGCGGTATCTCGGACGAGACCGCGCACGCCATCGACAAGGAAGTGCGCTCGATCATCGACGGCTGCTACGAGCGGGCGAAACAGATTCTCGAAGACAACATGGACAAGCTGCATCTGATGTCGGATGCGCTCATGAAGTACGAGACCATCGACCGCAAGCAGATCGACGAGATCATGCAGGGCCACGAGCCCGGTCCCCCCGAGAGCTGGGACGACGATTCCGACACGCCGAGTTCGGGCGGTGGCAACGCTCCGGCGACCGGCGCCGGCACGTCGGATAGCGCGCAAGGCGGCGACGACAGTGGCGACAAGGACAAGGGCGTGCCCAGCCCGGCCCATCACCGCCAGGTCTGAGCCTTCGATAGTGAAAGGCCGTCAGAGTTTCTCTGGCGGCTTTTTTTATTTGAAATCAAAACGGTCGTTTCCATACCTCGAGCTATGTCTGAGATAGCGAAAACGCCGCCGCGCTTCATTGCCAGCGCCCGGGCCCGCCTCGATCTGCGGGAGCCGGCGGTGATGGGGATTCTCAACGTCACGCCGGACTCCTTTTCCGATGGCGGGCGCTTTGTAGAAACCGAGCGCGCCGTGACCCATGCGCTGGACATGGTCGCGCAGGGCGCGCGCATCATCGATGTCGGGGGTGAGTCGACGCGTCCCGGCGCCACGCCGGTCGATGCAGACGAGGAACTCGCTCGCGTATTGCCCGTAATCGAGGCGCTACGCGCGCGCAGCGATGTGTTCATCTCCATCGACACGGTCAAGCCGCAGGTCATGCAGGCGGCCTGCGCCGCAGGCGCGGACCTGATCAACGACGTCATGGCGCTGCGTGCGCCCGGCGCGGTGGAGGCCGCCGCGCGCACTGGCGCGGCCGTGTGTCTCATGCACATGCAGGGCGAGCCGCGCACCATGCAGCAGGCGCCGGCGTACGACGACGTCGTGACCGACGTGCGCGCCTTTCTGGATGCGCGTGTGGCCGCCTGTCGAGCGGCCGGCGTGCCCGACGAACGGCTATGCATCGACCCCGGGTTCGGTTTCGGCAAGACGCTCACGCACAATCTCACGCTGATGCGCGCGCTCGACGTGTTCACGAGTGGCCCATTGCCGGTGCTTGTGGGTGTCTCGCGCAAGTCGATGTTCAAGCAGCTGTTCGACGCTGACGATATGCCATCGCGAATCAACGGCAGTCTCGCCGCGGCGTTCTGGGCGGCACAGCACGGCGCGGGTATCATCCGCACCCACGATGTGCGCGAGACGACGCAGGTGCTTACGCTGGCGCGCGCACTGGCCGATAACCAGGCGATGGCTTCATCAGGCAAAGGGTAGACGTGGCACAGCGATACTTCGGAACGGACGGTATTCGAGGCGAGGTCGGCGAATCGCCGATGACGCCGGATTTTTCGCTCAAGCTCGGTTGGGCGGCCGGCCGCGTGCTGATTCGACGTCTGGGCGAGCACGGGGTCCCGGAAAGCCCGGGCGAGCGTGCCCAGGTTCTGATCGGTAAGGACACGCGCCTGTCCGGCTACATGTTCGAATCCGCGCTGGAGGCGGGTTTCGCGGCGGCAGGCGTGGATGTGCTGCTGGTCGGGCCGTTGCCGACCCCCGCGATTGCCTATCTCGCGCGCACCTTTCGGGCGGCGGCGGGCGTGGTGATCAGTGCGTCGCACAACCCCTACGCCGATAACGGCGTGAAATTCTTCTCGCACTTCGGTCAGAAGCTGGCGGACGAAGTCGAGCGGGAGATCGAGGCCGCGATCGACGAGCCGCTGACCTGCGTGGCGTCGGACAAGCTCGGCCGCGCGCGGCGCGTCGAAAGTGCCCCCGGCCGGTATATCGAATTCTGCAAATCCACCGCACGCTTTGAGAACGGCGGGCTGTCGGGCCTGAAAGTCGTGATCGACTGCGCGAACGGCGCGACCTACCACGTCGCGCCCGACGTGTTTCGGGAGCTTGGCGCGCAGGTGGAGGTCATCGGCGACAAGCCGGACGGGCTCAATATCAACCGCGATTGCGGCTCGACCCATCCCAAAGGCCTGTCCGAAGCCGTGCGTCAAGCCGGTGCGGATGTCGGCATCGCGCTCGATGGCGACGGTGATCGCTGCATCATGGTCGACCACGAAGGCAACATCGTTGACGGCGACCAGCTGCTCTACGTGATCGCGGATGCGCGCCGGCGTGCCGGTGAGCTGCAGGGGCCGGTGGTCGGCACGCTCATGAGCAACCTCGGTCTGGCGCTCGCGCTCAAGCGTGATGGCGTGGCCTTCGAACGCGCCCAGGTGGGCGATCGGCATGTGTTCGAGCGTCTGCGCGCGCTCGGGGCGAATATTGGCGGCGAATCCTCGGGCCATATTCTCTGCCTGGATCGCGCCACCACCGGCGACGGCATCGTGTCCGCACTCCAGGTGCTCGCGGCGATGGTCGCCGCCGGCGAGAGCCTTCAAACGCTCGTCCAGCCGGTCGACAAATGTCCGCAGACGCTCGTCAATGTGCGCGTGACGCGTGGCAGCGCCGGCACTCTGATGGACGACGAGCGTGTCACCAGCGCCGTACGCGAAGTCGAGAGCTCGCTTGGTGAGGAAGGTCGCGTATTATTGCGGCCCTCCGGTACCGAGCCGCTGTTGCGCGTGATGGTGGAAGGCATGGATGCGGTGGCAGTCGAGGACTGCGCGAACCGCCTTGCCGACACCGTGCGCGACGCTGCCGGCGCGGCGTGATTTGGACAATTTGTAGAGCAAGGGGCAGACGATGAGCCGACGCATGCTGATCGCAGGCAACTGGAAAATGAATGGCGACGCCGCGCAGGTCGATGCATTCGCGCGTGATGTGACCCAGGGCAGCGATAGTCTGTCGGCGGATCTGCTCGTGTGCGTGCCGTTCGTGTATATCGAGCGCATGAAGCAGGGGCTGGCGGGTAGCCGGGTCGCACTCGGCGCGCAGAATCTGGCGGCCGAAGTGGACGCCGGTGCATTCACCGGCGAGGTGAACGGTGCAATGCTCGCCGACACCGGCTGCAGCCATGTCATCGTCGGTCATTCCGAGCGCCGCGCAATTTACGGCGAGACCGATGCGGTGGTCGCGGCCAAGGCCGACGCCTGTGTGGCGGCGAACCTCAAGCCCATCGTATGCGTCGGTGAAACGCTGGAACAGCGCGAGGCCGACGAAACCGAGGCGGTGCTGGGTGCGCAGATCGCGGCGCTATTCGAACAGTGCGACGCGGCCACGCTCGCGCAGGTCACGATCGCCTATGAGCCGATCTGGGCGATCGGTACCGGCCGGTCGGCCACGCCGGAGCAGGCTCAGGGCGTTCACGCATTCCTGCGCGGACAAATCGCCGACAGGGATGCTACACTGGCGCAATCGGTTCAGCTGCTTTACGGCGGCAGCGTAAAGCCGGACAATGCCGCGGCACTTTTCGCCGGGGCGGACGTCGACGGCGCGCTGGTTGGCGGCGCTTCGCTCAAGGCCGATTCATTCTTGGACATCGCGCACGCGGCCGGTTAGGCTCGCGGCGTTCACAGGCTCTGGCATGGTTTATACAATACTGGTCATCGTCCAGGTCGTTGTTGCATTGGCTCTCGTAGGGCTTATCCTTGTGCAGCACGGCAAGGGCGCAGACGCAGGCGCCGCTTTCGGTAGCGGCGCATCGGGCACGGTTTTCGGGGCCAAGGGCTCCGCTAATTTCATGACCCGCGCAACCGCGGCGCTTGCCACGGTATTCTTTGCTATCAGCCTGACGCTGGCGTATCTGATCAATGGCGCAAGCACGCCCACGGGCAGTGTGACCGATCAGGTCCAGCAGCAGGCCCCCGGCTCGTCGTTGTTGTCCGACGGCAACAATAACGGGGTGGCCGGTGATGAAGCCGTGACCGGCGACAGCGGTCAGGCCCGGAGTCAGGATGCAGCGCCCGAGCAGTCGGGGGCGCAACAGTCAGAAGGCAGCGCCGGCGATAACGCCGACGAGGCCGATACCAGCGCGCAAGTGCCCGAATAGGCGGGCGCTGGTCCACGATCATGCCGACGTGGTGGAATTGGTAGACACGCTGTCTTGAGGGGGCAGTAGCGAGAGCTGTGCCGGTTCGAGTCCGGCCGTCGGCACCAAACAATTTGTCAGCGACGTGAGAGGCACGCCAGCGGCGACATGCGAGTCACGATCAAGAAAGGTCTGGATCTGCCTATAGATGGTGGGCCCAGGCAGGTTATTCATGATGCGCCGCCCGTCGGCCGTGTCGCGGTTATCGGTATCGATCACCACGGCATGAAGCCGACCATGCGGGTCGCCGAAGGCGATCACGTCAAGCTGGGTCAGCCTCTCTTTGAAGACAAGAAGACGCCCGGCGTGCTCTACACGGCGCCGGGTGCAGGCGAAGTCGTCGCCATCAACCGCGGTGCCAAGCGGGTGCTTCAGTCAGTCGTCATAAGGCTCAAGCCCGAGCCCGGCGAAGACGACGAAATAACCTTCGATAGCCATGCGCCTGAAAAGCTAGGCGATCTCGATCCCGCCAAGGTCGAGTCGACGCTGGTCGGATCCGGGCTGTGGACGGCGCTGCGTACCCGGCCGTTCAGCAAAGTGCCGGCGCCCGGCACCCGTCCGCGTTCCATATTCGTGACGGCGATGGACAGCAATCCGCTTGCCGCCGATCCTGCCGTGGTCATCAACGCGCGTCGTTCGGATTTCGTGAACGGGTTGCGCGTGCTCGGGCATTTGACGGCGGGATCGGTCTACGTCTGCAAGGCGCCCGGGGCGGATGTGCCCCAGCCCGGTGGCGGTCGTTTCGTCACCGCGGAGTTCGAAGGCAAGCACCCGGCGGGCCTTGTGGGTACCCACGTGCATTTCCTGGAGCCGGTCAGTTCGGCGGATCGCGTCTGGCATCTGGGCTATCAGGACGTCATGGCGATCGGCGCATTGTTCACCACTGGCCGAATCAACGTGGAGCGTGTCGTAGCGCTTTGTGGTCCGGCTGCGTCGAATCCACGGCTCGTGCGCACGCGTATGGGTGCGAGTACCGACGAACTGCTGGATAACGAGGTGACGGGCGACGCGGTGCGGGCCATTTCCGGCTCGGTGCTGTCCGGGCGGCGGGCTTCGGAGTGGGGTTCCTATCTGAGCCGCTACGACACGCAGCTGACGCTGTTGCCGGAGAGTCGAGAGCGGCCGTTCATGGGCTGGCTGATGCCGGGTCGTGACCGGTTCTCGAAGATCAACGTGTTTCTATCGAGTCTGCTCAAGCCGTCTAACTACAAGTTCAACACCTCGCAGAATGGCAGCGCGCGCGCGATGGTGCCGATCGGCAATTACGAGGAAGTAATGCCGCTCGATATCCTGCCCACGCAGCTGCTGCGTGCGTTGCTGGTCCGCGATACGGATAGTGCCCAGGCGCTGGGCGCAGTGGAACTCGACGAAGAGGATGTCGCGCTGCTGTCGTTCGTCGACGTCGCAAAATACGACTTCGGCCCGCATTTGCGCGCGAACCTCGAAATCATCGAACGCGAGGGCTGACATGGCCGGCTTGAGAGAAACGCTGGATCGAATGCACCCGCTGTTCGCCAAGGGCGGACGGCTGGAACGGTTCTATGCCGTTTACGAAATGGTGGATACGTTCCTCTATTCGCCGGGCGACACGACCCGCACCGCGCCGCATGTGCGTGACGGCATCGACCTCAAGCGGGTGATGATCTACGTCTGGCTCGCGACGTTCCCCTGTATCTTCATGGCCTGCTGGAACACCGGGTTCCAGGCGAATGCCGCCATGGCGCAGATGGGTATCGACACCGTCGACAACTGGCGGCAAATGCCGCTGCACCTGCTCGGCGTGGGACACGATCCGGACAGTTTCTGGGACAATTTCGTCTTTGGTTTCTGGTATTTCGCCCCGGTTTATTTCGTGACTTTCCTGGTCGGCGGGTTGTGGGAAGTGCTGTTCGCGGCCGTGCGCAACCACGAAATCAACGAGGGCTTCTTCGCCACCTCGATTCTCTACACCTTGACCCTGCCGCCGGCGATTCCGCTCTGGCAAGCCGCGCTCGGCATTACCTTCGGCATCGTCGTGGGCAAGGAAGTCTTCGGCGGCACCGGCAAGAACTTTCTCAATCCGGCGTTGACCGGGCGCGCGTTCCTGTTCTTCGCATTTCCGGCCTATATGTCGGGCGACAGCGTGTGGACGGCCGTTGACGGCTGGTCCGCCGCGACGCCGTTGGGCCTGGGTGCGAGTGACGGCATGAGCGCGATCACCAGTCAGTTGACCTGGTGGGATGCGTTTGCCGGCGGTATTCAGGGTTCGCTGGGTTCAACCTCCACGCTAGCCATCCTGCTTGGCGCGTCGTTCCTGCTCTACACGCGCGTCGCCTCCTGGCGCATCATGGCGGGCTGCGTGGGCGGTCTCATCGCTACGACGTTGCTGTTCAATCTGATCGGCAGCGAGAACAACCCGATGTTCGCGATGCCGTGGTACTGGCATCTGGTCATCGGCGGGTTCGCCTTTGGTGCCGTGTTCATGGCCACCGATCCGGTCAGTGCCGCCATGACCAACAAGGGCCGGCTGATCTACGGTGCGCTCATCGGCGTGATGACTGGGCTGGTGCGGGTCGTGAACCCGGCGTTCCCGGAAGGCATCATGCTGGCGATCCTGTTCGCCAACATCTTCGCGCCGCTGATCGACTACTTTGTCGTGCAGGCCAATGTTCGACGGCGTCAGAAACGGCTGGCGGCAGTCAACGGTGCGCGCGGCGATGTTGCCGATGACGCCGACGCGGTGCCCGCGGAGTAGATCATGGTAGGAATCGTAGGTTTTTCCCGAGACGGTGTCGGCTACATCGTGGTGGTGGCGCTGGCGGTGTGCCTGGTTTGCTCCGTGCTCGTGGCGTCCGCGGCCACCTTCCTGAAGCCGATGCAGACGGTCAACGCCAAGGCAGATCGTCGCAGCAACATTCTCGAAGTCGCCGGCTTGCCCAGCGGACCGGATGTCGACGTCAACGAGGTGTTCAACGATCGTATCGAGAGCCGCGTGGTCGATCTGTCGACCGGCGAGTATGCCGAGGACCTGGAAGCCTCCGGTTTTGATCAGCGTGACGCCGCGTCCGACCCCGAGCAGAGCATCAAGATCGCACCGCGCGAGGATCTTGCCGACATCAAGCGTCGGTCCAAATTCGCCGAGGTCTATCTCGTCAACGACGAGCAGGGCGAGTTGAAAACGATCGTACTGCCGGTTCACGGCTATGGGCTCTGGTCCACAATGTACGGCTTTCTCGCGCTCAAACCGGATGCCAATACGGTTGAAGGGATCAAGTACTACGAGCAGGGCGAAACCCCGGGTCTTGGTGCCGAAGTCGAGAACCCGCGGTGGCGCGCCAAGTGGGAAGGCAAGAAGGTCTATGGCGACGACGGCGAAGTGCAGCTGAGCGTGATCAAGGGTAGTGTGGGTGCCAATACCGCAAACGCCGAGTACAAGGTCGACGGCCTGTCCGGTGCGACGCTGACCAGCCGCGGCGTATCCAACACGATCCACTACTGGCTGGGCGCGAACGGTTTCGAGCCTTTTCTGAAGAAAATTCGTAGCGGCAACCTCTCCGCCGAGGGGTAGAAATTTTCGACCCGGTTATGCACGGTCGCGCCGGCGTCTTCAGCGCGCGACTGGCGAGGAATAAGGAGAGTAATGTGCATCGCGCACATGAACGACGAATGACGCAGCTCAGGGGCGCGCTGAAGCCCGGCCTTTTCGCGAGCAGCGAAATGGTTTGGCCCCGAAAGGGCAGCTGCGGCGTTGCACGGCGTGGCCGTAGAGTAACTACGACGCTGCGCAGTGTGTCTTGCATCTATCCCTTCGGGGGACTCAAACGCGATCCGCGGATAACCGGGTCGGAGGTTTCGTAACATGGCACAGAGCCAGGCAATGAAGGTGTTGACCGAGCCCTTGGTCAACAACAACCCGATTGCACTCCAGATTCTGGGTATTTGCAGTGCGCTGGCGGTGACCAACCAGGTCGCCACCGCGCTGCTCATGTCTATCGCCCTGACTGCCGTGACGGCCTGCTCGAACTTCTCGATCAGCCTGATCCGTAACCATATCCCGTCGAGCATTCGAATCATCGTCCAGATGACCATCATCGCGTCGCTGGTAATCGTGGTGGATCAGTTGCTCAAGGCGTTCGCCTACGATCTGGCGAAATCGATGTCGGTATTCGTGGGGCTCATCATCACCAACTGCATCGTGATGGGGCGCGCCGAGGCGTTTGCCATGAAGGAGCCGCCGGGTCTGGCGTTTCTGGACGGCATCGGTAACGGTCTCGGCTACAGCCTGATTCTGATTCTCGTTGGTGTCGTTCGGGAACTGTTCGGTGCCGGGTCGCTGCTCGGTTACCAGATCCTGCCGCTGGCCAGCGCGGGCGGCTGGTACGTGCCGGTCGGCATCATGCTGCTGCCACCGAGTGCGTTCTTCATCATCGGTTTTCTGATCTGGGGCCTGCGCAGCTGGAAGCAGGATCAGGTCGAGGAAGCCGAGTACCAGATTCACCAGGTGCACCGCACCGAAGTGGTCTAACGGATAGCCGAGGACGTTCGACGTGGAAGACTATCTCAGCATCCTGATCAAATCGATCTTCATCGAGAATCTGGCGCTCGCCTTCTTTCTCGGTATGTGCACGTTTCTGGCGCTGTCGAAGAAGATCTCGACGGCCATTGGCCTGGGCGTGGCCGTGATCGTGGTGCAGGGCCTGACCGTACCGGTCAACAACCTGATCTATCAGTTTCTGCTCAAGGAAGGCGCGCTCGGCTGGGCCGGCCTGCCCAACGTCGACCTGAGCTTTCTCGGGCTGATCAGCTACATCGGCGTGATCGCGGCGATGGTGCAGATCCTGGAGATGTTTCTGGACCGGTTCATGCCCGCGCTCTACGCCGCCCTCGGCGTGTTCCTGCCGCTGATCACGGTGAACTGCGCGATCATGGGCGGTTCGCTGTTCATGGTTGAGCGCGACTACGGTTTCGGCGAGAGTCTGACCTACGGCTTCGGCAGTGGTATCGGCTGGGCGCTGGCCATCGCGGCGCTTGCGGGTGTGCGCGAGAAGCTGAAGTATTCCGATGTGCCGGACGGCCTGCAGGGGCTCGGCATTACCTTCATCACGGTCGGGCTCATGTCGCTGGGCTTCATGGCCTTTTCCGGCATCCAGCTCTAGATACGCCGCTTCGGAGAACGTGAGAACCCATGGGTGAAGTAGCGCAAATCAGTCTCGGTGTCGGCGTGTTCACCGGCGTCGTGTTGTTCCTCGTCGCGGTGATCCTGATTGCCAAGTCGCGTCTGGTCGCGACCGGCAACGTCAATATCGAAATCAACGGCGAGAAGACGATCAAGGCCCCGGTCGGCGCGAAGCTGCTCGGCGCCCTGGCGGATTCCAAGCTCTACGTGTCGTCGGCCTGCGGTGGTGGCGGCACCTGTGCGCAGTGCAAGGTCAAGGTGCTTGAAGGCGGCGGGTCGATCCTGCCCACGGAAGAGACCCACATCAACAAGCGCGAAGCCCGTGAGGGCGATCGTCTGTCCTGCCAGGTCACCGTCAAGCAGGACATGAAGATCAAGGTTCCGGAAGAGGTCTTCGGCGTCAAGCAGTGGAAGTGCAAGGTCCGCTCGAACGATAACGTCGCGACCTTCATCAAGGAACTGGTCCTCGAACTGCCCGCGGGCGAGCACGTGAACTTTCGTGCCGGTGGTTATATCCAGATCAGCTGCCCGCCGCACGAGGTGGCCTACAAGGACTACGCTATCGACGAGCGCTTCCACGAGGATTGGGATACCCATAACCTCTGGCGCTACGTTTCCAAGGTCGACGAAACCGTGACCCGCGCTTACTCGATGGCGAACTATCCGGAAGAAGAGGGCATCATCATGCTCAACGTCCGGATCGCGACGCCGCCGCCGCGTAACCCGGATGTCAAACCCGGCGAGATGAGTTCCTATATCTTCGGCCTCAAACCGGGCGACGAGGTGCTCATTTCCGGGCCGTTCGGCGAGTTCTTTGCCAAGGACACCAATGCCGAGATGGTCTTCGTCGGCGGCGGCGCGGGTATGGCGCCCATGCGCTCGCACATCTTCGACCAGCTCGGGCGGATCAAGACCGACCGCAAGATGACGTTCTGGTACGGCGCACGCTCCCGGCGCGAAATGTTCTACGTGAACGACTTCGACACGCTCGCGGCAGAGAACGACAACTTCGAGTGGACGGTCGCTCTTTCCGACGCAAAGGAAGAGGACGAGTGGGAAGGCGAGACCGGGTTCATCCATAACGTGCTCTACGAGCGCTATCTCAAGGATCATCCGGCCCCGGAAGACTGCGAGTACTATCTCTGCGGCCCGCCGATCATGAATGCGTCGGTGATCAACATGCTCGAGGATCTGGGCGTCGAGCCCGAAAACATCATGCTGGACGATTTCGGCGGCTGAACGCGTCGGAAACTGGCTGCTCGGCCCTGCGTCCGCCCATGGCAGCGCGGGGCTTTTTCGTTGCGTGAGCGCAACGCCGTGATGGGATGTCGTGACAGAATGCAAGCCATGAGCCCGAGCACATACCCGATGACTGCACAGGTGGCGCGCGCGGCCCCGGCGCGCTTCGCGTTCTGGATGCTGCTGCTGGCCCTGATCGGCCTGCTCACGGCTTGCGAGGACGCGCGTGATCCGGTCCGTGTAAGCGGGCCGGCGCAGGGCACGACCTACAGCGTCACGGTCATGAATCCCCCGTCCGAAATGAATCGAAGCGCGCTGGAAGGCGCGATGACGCAGGTCATCGAGCGCATCGACGCCCAGATGTCCACGTGGCGCGACGATTCGGAAGTGGCGCGCTTCAACGCGGCGCCCGCAGGCGAATGGGTGCCGGTTTCGCCAGAGCTGGCCGGGCTCACGCGCGAGGCGCTCGGCATAGGTCGCGATACCAATGGCGCGTTCGACGTAACACTGGGGCCGATTCTTCAGGTGTGGGGGTTCGGCGCAGACGCCGAGCAGCCCACGAGACTACCCACCACCGATGAGCTGGCGGCCGCGCGCGAGCGTACCGGCATCGGCATGATCGAGGTGCGCGATCAGCCGCCGGCATTACGCAAGAAGGCAGCGCAGGTCACCCTTGATCTCGCGGGCCTCGCGCAGGGTTACACGGTGGACCAGTTGTCGCAGCGCCTGAACGACATGGGCGCGCGGCGTTATCTGGTCGAGTTCGGCGGCGAGCTCTATGCCCGCGGGAACAAGCAGGGGAGTACACCGTGGCGCATCGGCGTGGAGAAACCGGAGGCCGGCACGCGCGAGATCGAGCGCGTGGTCGGGCTCGCCAACGCCGGCATGACCACCTCCGGCGATTATCGCGACTTCTTCGAAATCGATGGTCGTCGCTTTTCGCACACCATCGACCCGCGTACGGGCCGGCCGGTTGCCCACGATCTGCGTTCGGTGACGGTAGTGGCCGACGACGCGATGACTGCCGATGCGATGGCCACCGCTCTGCTCGTCATGGGCGCAGACGCGGGGCGCCGCTATGCCGATGCGCACGACATCGCGGCGTTGTTCGTGAGTGGCACGGCACAGGCGTATACTGAGAGCTATTCGAAAGCCTTCGAGCCTTATCTTAAGGAGGCGAAATGACACAGCTACTGATTCTTACCCTGGTCGCATTCGGCGTCATGGCCCTGGTCGTGGCCGGCATGGCTGTCGGCGTCATGGTGACCGGCCGCGAGATCAAGGGCAGTTGCGGCGGCGTGGGCGGTGGCGATTGCGCCTGCAGCAAGGGCGGCAATTGCCCGACGACCGACAAGGCTGAAACGTCCTGATGTCACGCCCGTCGCTGGTCATCAAGGAGTACATGCGCGAGGTGCTCGTCACCTTCCGTCCGGATACCGATGTGCTCCGTGCCGTGCACCTGTTGCTGGAGAAGGGCGTGTCGGGCGCGCCGGTCATCGATCGGCTCGGCAACATCATCGGCTTTCTGTCCGAGAAGGACGTGATGGGCATTGCGCTCGACGCCGGCTACTACGAAGACAGCGCCGGCACCGTCGAACGACTGATGTCGAAAAAAGTCGTGACAGTGGATGCCGAAGACAGTATAGTAGCTGCAGCTCGGATATTCCGGGATTCGTCGATGAAAACGCTGCCGGTGATGCTCAATGGGCGTCTCGCCGGAATGCTTACGCGTCGCGACGTACTCCGGGCATTCGAACGCCAGAGGTAGTTCGTCAAGCGCCGGTTTCGGCCTGACGAATACAGTTTTCCAGAAACTGTAATGATCACTCGCAGTCCTTGCATTGTGAGTCGCAAGTCATTATAGTTTCGCGCCATCGGGTGCGGGGTGGAGCAGTCTGGCAGCTCGTCGGGCTCATAACCCGAAGGTCGCAGGTTCGAATCCTGCCCCCGCTACCACATCTTGGTTGGATTCTAAGCCCCCGATGCGGGGCTTTTTTTATGGCGCTTTATGTCGCAACGACTCCGTAACCTGCTCGAACCCATCGTGACCGATCTCGGTTACGAGCTCTGGCATCTGGAGTCCGTGGGTGCCGGGCGCAGCAGTGTGCTGAGGCTGTATATCGATTCCCCCGAAGGCATCGCGCTCGAAGACTGCGAGAAGGTCAGTCACGAGGTCAGCGCGGTTCTCGACGTCGAGGATTCGAGCAATAGCCAGTACAGCCTCGAGGTGTCGTCTCCGGGCATGGATCGGCCGCTGGTGACGGGCGAACATTTTCGCCGTTTCATCGGCGAGCGCGCTCGCATCAACATGTTCGCGCCCGTGGCCGGGCAGCGGAAGTTTCGCGGCACGATTTTGGCCGTCAACGGCGACACGGTTGATTTGGGCTGCGACGACCAGACATACAGCCTCGCCACGGGTGACATGGCCAAGGCGCGGCTGGAGCCGGTATTTGAGCAATAGACGCGCAACAGGGTCGGTTTTGCCGGTGCAACGCAACACGAACGATTTCGGGTGGCAGCGATGAATAAAAATGTCCTTTTGGTCGCCGAAGCGGTATCCAATGAAAAAGGCGTCGATCGAGAGATCATCTTCGAAGCGATTGAGGCCGCGCTGGCGTCCGCGACGCGCAAGAAGCATGGCGGCGAGATCGCCGTGCGGGTTGCGGTCGATCGCAAGACCGGCCACTACGAGACGTTCCGCCGCTGGCATGTGATCGAGCCCGGCATGGAAGACGAAGACGGCGAACCGGTCTTCATCGAAGAGCCGGATCGCGAAATCTCGCTGGAGAGCGCGCGCGAGAAGAATCCGGAGATCGCGGCAGGCGATTTCGTCGAAGAGCCCATGGAATCCGTGGAATTCGGCCGTATCGCCGCGCAGGCCGCGAAACAGGTCATCGTGCAGAAGGTGCGCGAAGCCGAGCGTGCGCAGATCGTCGACCAGTACAAGGACCGGGTCGGTGAACTGATCACCGGGCTGGTGAAGCGCATGGAGCGCGGCGCGGTAATCCTCGATCTCGGCGGCAATGCCGAAGCGATCATTCCGCGTGATCAGATGATTCCCCGCGAGCCGATGCGCCCCGGCGACCGCGTACGCGGCTTTCTCTACGACGTACGGCCCGAGCAGCGCGGTCCGCAGCTGTTTGTCTCGCGTACCAAGCCCGAGTTCCTGCTCGAGCTGTTCAAGCTGGAAGTACCGGAGGTCGGTCAGGGCCTGATCGAGCTGCGCGGCGCCGCGCGTGACCCGGGTCTGCGGGCCAAGATTTCGGTACAGGCCAAGGACCGCCGTATCGACCCGGTCGGGGCCTGCGTCGGCATGCGCGGTTCGCGCGTACAGAGCGTATCGAACGAGCTGGCCGGCGAGCGCATCGATATCATCATGTGGAACGAGAACCCGGCCCAGTTCGTGATCAACGCGATGGCGCCGGCGGAAGTGGAATCCATCGTGCTCGACGAGGATTCGAGCAGCATGGATCTCGCGGTCGCCGAGGACGTGCTCGCCAAGGCTATCGGTCGCGGCGGCCAGAACATTCGCCTGGCTTCGGATCTGACCGGCTGGCAGCTCAATGTCATGACCGTCGAGGATGCCGACGCCAAGAGCGAAGCCGAAGGCGAAGCCCTGCAGGCGATGTTCCGCGAGCAGCTCGACGTGGACGACGAGGTGGCGGTCATCCTGGTGCAGGAAGGCTTCACCACCACGGAAGAGATCGCCTACGTGCCGCTCGACGAACTCGCCGAGATCGAGGAGTTCGACGAGGACATCGTCGAGGAGCTGCGCAACCGCGCGCGCGATTATCTTCTCTCGAAGGCGATTTCGTCGGCCGAAGGCGGCGACGCCGCCACCCCGGAAGACGATCTCTACGAGGTTGAGGGCGTTGACGACGAAATCGCTGCAGCGCTGGCGGAAAACGGTATCCTCTCGCGCGACGATCTCGCCGAACTCGGTGCAGACGAACTCGTCGAGATGATCGAGATGGACGAGGCCGCGGCCGGCAAGCTGATCATGGCTGCCCGGGCGCACTGGTTTGCTGACGAGCAGGCCGGCGCCGAATAGAATTGTCCTGAATAAACGGACGCCCGGCGCGGGCAACGCACCAGCGCGGGCCCCATGGAGTAAGCAGAATATGGCGCAAACGACAGTCAAACAGCTGGCATCGGAAGTCGGAATTCCGGTGGAGCGACTGATCACGCGCTTGGCCGAAGCCGGTGTCTCCGCTTCGACGGAGAGCGACGGCATCAGCGACGAGGACAAGCTCAAGTTGCTGCGGCACCTGCGTGACAGCGGCGGTTCCAAGTCGGGCGGCAAGCTCGGCACGCGCAAGAGTGGCGTGTCGCTACGTCGGCGTTCGACCTCGGAGCTCAAGGTCAATACCGGCCGCGGCGCCACCTCGGGCCGTACGGTAAGCGTGGAGGTGCGTAAACGCCGCACCTATACCAGCCGTGCCGAGCAGGAGGCCGAAAACGAAAAGGCCCGCGAGGAAGAGGCGCGCGAGCAGGCTGCAAAGGCAGAGCAGGATCGCGAGGCCCAGGAGGCTGCGGAAAAGGCACGCCAGGAAGAGGCCGAGCGCCAGGAGGCGGACGCCAAGGCGCAGCGCGAGCATGAAGAAGCGCTACGCCAGGAAGCCGAGGAGCGGGCGCGCCGCGAAGCCGAGATCAATGCGCAGCGCGAGGCCAAGGAACAGGCCGATCGCGAAGCGCTGGAGAAGGAGCGTGCCAAGCGTACGGTTCGCGTCGACGATGCGCGCTCGCGCGCACAGGAGAACCTGCGCCGCGCGGCCGAGAGTCACGGCCGTACCGAAGAGGATGTCGAACGCGAGAAGAACCGCGGCAAGCGCAAGGAGCTGCACGTCGCCGAGGGCAAGCAGGGCCGGCGCAAGAGCAAGAAGAAGCGCGTGACGCGCAGCAGCAAGGTCAACGTGGCGACCGAGCATGGCTTCGAGCGCCCGACCGCGCCTGTCGTGCGCGATGTGGAGATTCCGGAACTCATCACCGTGTCGGATCTCGCTCAGCGCATGGCGGTGAAGGGCGGCGATCTGCTCAAGCGCATGATGAAGCTCGGCGTCATGGCGACGATCAACCAGACCGTCGATCAGGACACCGCCTATCTGCTCGTCGAGGAGATGGGACACAATCCGAAGCCGGTGAAGTCCGAGAGCGCCGAAGAGACGCTCATCGACGAGGTCCGCGCAGAGGAAGAGGAAGTCGAAGGCGTGTCCCGTGCCCCGGTCGTGACCATCATGGGTCACGTCGACCACGGCAAGACGTCGCTGCTCGATTACATCCGGCGCACCAAGGTGCAGGCCGGCGAGGCGGGCGGCATCACGCAGCATATTGGCGCCTATCACGTGAAGCACGACAAGGGCGCGATCACCTTCATCGATACGCCGGGCCACGCCGCGTTCACCCGCATGCGTGCCCGTGGTGCCGAGATCACCGATATCGCGATTCTCATCGTCGCGGCCGACGACGGCGTCATGCCGCAGACCAAGGAGTCGATCCAGCACGCCCGTGCTGCCGGTGTTCCGATGGTCGTCGCGGTCACCAAGATGGACGTCGCCAGCGCGGATATCGAGAAGGTCAAGAGTGGCCTGTCCGCCGAAGAGATCATCCCGGAAGACTGGGGCGGCGACACGATGGTGGTGCCGGTCTCGTCGCACACCGGCGAAGGCATCGACGATCTGCTCGACGCGATTCTGCTGCAGGCCGAAGTCGCCGAGTTCAAGGCGCCGGTCGATGTGCCGGCACGCGGTACGGTGATCGAATCCAGCCTCGAGAAAGGTCGCGGCCCGGTGGCCACGATTCTGGTCAAGGCGGGTACGCTCAAGCGCGGCGACGCCATTCTGGCCGGCCCGCATTTCGGTCGCGTGCGCGCCATGTTCAACGAGTTGGGCGAGCAGGTGAAATCGGCCGGCCCGTCGATTCCTGTCGAGGTGCTCGGCCTGTCCGGCACGCCGGAAGCCGGCGATGACGCCTTCGTGGTCGCCAACGAAAAGAAGGCGCGCGAAATCGCGGATCAGCGCGACGAGCGCCAGCGCGAGAACAAGCTGGCCCAGCAGCAGGCTGCGCGTCTCGAGGAAGTCTTCTCGGCCATCGGCGAGGACGGCCCCGCCGAGACCAAGGATCTGAACCTGCTCATCAAGGGCGACGTGCAGGGCAGCGTGGAAGCGCTGGTCGAGTCGCTCGGCAAGATTCCCTCGGAAGAGGTCAAGATCCGCATCATCTCGAGTGGTGTGGGCGGTATCAGCGAGTCCGACGTGGAGCTGGCGCTGGCGTCGAAGGCGATCATCATCGGCTTCAACGTCCGGGCCGACGCCAAGGCCCGCAAGGTGATCCAGGAATCGGGCGTGGATGTGCGCTACTACAGCGTGATCTACGAAGCGATCCAGGACGTCACCGATGCGGTCAGCGGCCTGCTCGGCACCGAGGTGCGCGAAGAGATCATCGGCCTGGCCGAGGTGCGGGACGTGTTCCGCTCGTCCAAGCTCGGCGCGATCGCCGGCTGTCTCGTGGCCGATGGCGCCGTGGTTCGCGGTCAGCCGATTCGCGTGCTGCGCGACAACGTGGTCGTCTACGAAGGCGAGCTCGAGTCGCTGCGTCGCCATAAGGACGACGTCAATCGCGTGCCGGCGGGTACCGAATGCGGTATTGGTGTCAAGAACTACAACGACATCAAGCCCGGCGACCAGATCGAGGTCTACGAGCGCACGGAAGTCCAGCGCGAAGTCCAGACCGCCGAGCCGGCATAAGCCGGCTCGGGGCGTTCAGTCGTGGCACGGGAATTTTCTCGCAAGCACCGCGTTGCCGAGGAGCTCAAGCGCGAGCTGGGCATACTGATCACCACCGAGGTGAAAGACCCGCGGGTGCGTCTGGTGGCGATCACCGATGTCGAGGTTTCGCAGGATCTCAAGCACGCCAAGGTATTCGTCGGTTCCTTCGACGTGACGGCAGCCACGGAAGACCCAAGCGAAGCGCTGGAAGGCCTGCGTGCAGCACGCGGTTTTCTCAAGCGCGCGCTCGGCAAGCGCCTGCGTCTGCGATCGATGCCCGAGCTGCGTTTCATTGAAGACACCACGGAACGCGATGCCCAGCATCTGAGCAGTCTGATCGACTCGGCGGTCGCGGAGGATCAACGTCACGGCGATCCGCTCGGCGACGGCGCCGAGCACGCTGGCGACGACCATGGGACGTCGTAAGCGCGGTCGGGATATCGACGGCGTCGTACTGCTCGATAAGCCTGTCGGTTGCTCGTCCAACGCGGCGCTTCAGCGTGTTCGGCGTGCCTACGACGCGCGCAAGGCCGGCCATACGGGCAGTCTCGATCCACTTGCCAGCGGGCTGCTCCCCGTCTGTCTCGGCGAGGCGACCAAAGTCTCCTCCTATCTGCTTTCGGCGGCGAAGCGCTATCGCGTGACCGCGCTTCACGGCGCACAGACCGCGACCGGCGATCGCGAGGGCGAGGTGGTGGCCCGCAGCGATGTGGCAATGCCCGACCGCCAGCGCCTCGAGGCGGTCATCGCGGACTTCATCGGCCCGCAACAGCAGATACCGCCGATGTATTCGGCCTTGAAGAAGGATGGCAAGCGGCTGTACGAGCATGCCCGCGCGGGCGAGACCGTCGAGCGCGAGCCGCGCGATATCGTGGTACACGAGCTGCAACTCGTCGATTGCGATGCGAGCACCTTTACGCTGGACGCGCGGGTATCCAGCGGGACGTACATCCGGACACTGGTGGAAGATATCGCGCGTACCTGGGGCGGTGTGGCCCATGTGGGTACGCTGCATCGCACCGGCGTCGGTCGATTGGGCCGTGAGCTGGGCATGACGCCCCTGGCCGAGATCGAGGCCGCGGCACAGAGCGGCGGCCCGCTCGACCAATGGTTGCTGCCGCTCTCCACCGTGGTGGAGGACTGGCCCCGTATTGCGCTCGACGCGGTCGGCGCTGCCGACATGAACCATGGCCGTGCCGTGGACTGCAGCCTGCCGTCCCCGCTGCCGGACACGTTATTGATCGAGGACGATCGAGGGCAACTGCTTGGTTTGGGCCGGATCAACGACCGCGGCCAACTCGCGCCTCGGCGACTGTTTGCCCGTCCGCAGCGCTAGAGCCGAGTGCGGCACGCGCGATGCCTTGGCGGGGACTGCTCGCTAGCCCGAAATTTATTGTACAGCGGGGCGGCAAGCGGCTAGAATATGCGCCTCGCGGCACACGCGGCTGCCACCCGGCGCCTGGAGCACGGGCTTTTTCCAAACCGTTTCGTGGGATGTGAGCAACCGCTCTTCCCGACTTGTGGTTTGGAAAAAGCCGGCCTGTTCCAGGTAGGTGGGGGCTGCGGTGTTTGTATTGATACTCAGGAGTAAACATGGCCCTGTCCACCGAAGAAAAAGCCGAAGTCATCAACAAATTCAGTCGTGGCACCGGCGATACCGGTTCCCCCGAGGTGCAGGTTGCACTACTGACGACCCGTATCAGCCAGCTTGGCGAACACTTCAATGCCCACAAGGCGGATCACCATTCGCGCCGCGGCCTGCTGAAGATGGTCAACCAGCGTCGTAAATTGCTGGATTACGTCAAGCGTCGTGATGCTTCGCGGTACAAGGCCTTGATCAGCGAGCTGGGTCTGCGTCGCTAAGCGCGAGCATCAGATCCACGCCCACGAAAGCGCCCCTCGGTAAACCGAGCCGGGCGCTTTTTTGTTTGAAAGACACAGGATAATTCTAGTGAGCAACGTTACCGTCACCAGCAAGCAGACATTCCAGTTCGGCGAGCACGCCGTTTCCCTCGAAACCGGCGAGATCGCGCGCCAGGCCGATGGCGCCGTGAAGGTGAGCATGGGCGACACGGTCGTGCTGGTCACGGCGGTCGGCAAGAAGGAAGCCGCGCCGAACGCCGCCTTCTTCCCGCTGACCGTCAATTACCAGGAACGCACCTACGCCGGCGGCAAGATCCCCGGCGGTTTCTTCAAGCGCGAAGGCCGTCCCGGCGAGAAGGAAACGCTGACCTGCCGTCTCATCGACCGGCCAATCCGCCCGCTGTTTCCGAAGGGCTTCTATAACGAAGTGCAGATCGTGGCGACCGTGATGTCGGTCGATCCGGAAATCGATTCCGATATCCCGGCCATGATCGGGGCGTCCGCGGCTCTGGCCATCTCCGGCATGCCGTTCGCCGGCCCGATCGGCGGCGCGCGTGTGGGCTATGCCAACGGCGAGTACATCCTCAACCCGAGCGCCAGCCAGCTCAAGGACGGTGACCTCAACCTCGTGGTCGCCGGGACGAGCGAAGCGGTGCTCATGGTGGAATCCGAAGCCAAGCAGCTCTCCGAGGAGATCATGCTCGGCGCCGTGCTTTTCGGCCACGAGCAGCTGCAGGCCGCCATCGACGCCATCGGCAAGCTGGCCGCTGAAGCCGGCAAGCCGGCCTGGGACTGGCAGCCCGCGCCCACCGACGAAACCCTGGCGCAGGCCGTCGAGCGTGTCGCCAAGGACGACGTGACGGCCGCCTACCAGATCGCCGACAAACAGGATCGTGGCACGCGCCTGGGCGAGATCAAGGAAGCCGTGGTTGCCGAGCTCGCCGTGGAAGAGGGCGAGGAAGGCTGGAGCCGTGACGACGTCAAGGGCGCGCTCGGCGCACTCGAGAAGAAGACGGTGCGTTCGCGTATCCTCGAAGGCGAACCGCGCATCGACGGCCGTGACACCCGCACCGTGCGCCAGCTCGACATCAAGACCGGCGTGCTGCCGCGTACCCACGGCTCGGCCCTGTTCACCCGCGGCGAAACGCAGGCGCTGGTCGTGTCCACGCTGGGCACGGGCCGCGACGCGCAGATGATCGACGCGGTGGAAGGCAAGTATGAAGATCCCTTCATGCTTCACTACAACTTCCCGCCCTACTGCGTGGGCGAGACCGGTTTCATGGGCAGCCCGAAGCGCCGCGAGATCGGCCATGGCAAGCTCGCCAAGCGCGCCATCATGGGCGTCCTGCCGGATCTCGAGAAAGAATTCCCCTACGTCATGCGTATCGTCTCGGAAGTCACCGAGTCCAACGGGTCGTCCTCGATGGCCTCGGTGTGCGGCACCAGCTTGGCGCTGATGGATGCCGGCGTGCCGATCAAGGCGCCGGTGGCCGGCGTGGCCATGGGCCTGATCAAGGAAGGCGACAAGTTCGCCGTGCTCACCGACATCCTCGGTGACGAGGATCATCTCGGCGACATGGACTTCAAGGTGGCCGGTTCCACCGACGGTGTGACCGCGCTGCAGATGGACATCAAGATCGGCGGTATCACCCGCGAGATCATGGAAGTGGCGCTGGAACAGGCCCGGGAAGGCCGGCTGCACATTCTCGGCGTGATGTCCGAGGCCATCGACAAGCCGCGTCAGGAAGTCTCCGAGTGGGCGCCGCGCATCTTCACCATCAAGATCGACTCGGACAAGATCCGCGACGTAATCGGCAAGGGTGGCGCGACCATCCGCTCGATCACCGAGGAGACCGGTGCCAGCATCGATATCGAAGATGACGGCACCATCCACGTCGCGGCGGTCGACAAGAGCGCGGCGGACATGGCGATCAAGCGTATCGAGGACATCACACGCGATATCGAGGCCGGGCAGGTCTACGAGGGCAAGGTCGTGCGCATCGTCGATTTCGGCGCCTTCGTCAACCTCGTGCCGGGGCGCGATGGTCTCGTTCACATCTCGCAGATCGCCGACCATCGGGTCGAGAAGGTCAGCGACGAGTTGTCCGAGGGCCAGGTTGTCAAGGTCAAGGTTCTCGAAGTCGACCGTCAGGGCCGTGTGCGCCTGTCGATGAAGGAACTGGCCGAAGAAGAGCAGGCGGAAGGCTAAGTTACGCTTGTCAGGCGGGCTCGCGCAGCCCGCCCGGTCTTGAAGGCGCCCTGCGGGGCGCCTTTTTTATGGGCGACGTTTAGACCGGCTCACGCTTTGGCCGGTCGCACGTATATGTCGCGCATAAAAAAAGCCCCCTAGGGTAAGGGGGCAAGTGCGAGAAAGGCCGTCAGGCCTTTCGGAGGAGATTCGGTTGATCAGCGTGTTCGCTGATGTTGCGGTGCAGTATAGGGCGATCTACGACTTTAGTCAACTATCGATCCGCAGAATCGTGGAACTGCGTTTCTATCAAGACTATTGTTTTTCGCGATCGTTCCCCGCGCTGTCGGAATTGTTGTCACTGGAGGCCTCTGAGGTGTTGTCCTCGCCGCGCTCCTTGCGCTTGAGATTGGCCAGGAATTCGCGTCGAACCGAACGCCAGATCGGCACCTGGTACTGCGACAGCTCCCGTAGGGCGGTCAGCGGATTGTTCGCGCCCAGAAGCCGACGCATGCGGTCTTTGAACTGCTGCTGCTGGTCGCTGAAGAACTCCAGCGAGAGCTCGAGATAGGAGCTCACCGTGCTTTGCATCGAGTCGCCGTAGAAGCGGATGATGTTGCGCAGCACTTCGGTACGAAAGATCGGGTCGCCGCCTTCCTCCTGTTCGCTGATCACCTGCAGCAGTATGGTGCGGGTAATGTCGTCGCCGCTGCGCTTGTCGATCACGGTGAAATGCTCGCCGCGGATCACGAGCTGGCGTATGTTTTCCAGAGTGATGTAGCGGCTGACTTCGGTGTCATAGAGCCGCCGGTTCGGATACTTCTTGATGATCCGCGTCTCGTCACTCATTCCTGTCGCCCCGTCGTTTTGAGAAAGGCCGCGGCGCGCAGCGTTGCTGCATTGCGGCAATACGATTGTGCCAGATCGATCGATGCGAACGTAGCTGTCCAAACGTCGGACACGAAAACGCCCGCACGAAGGCGGGCGTTCCAGGGTCGACGTGCACGCGTACCGCTTAGCGGCCGAGCTGGCGCTCGCGGATCTCGTCCAGGCTCTTGCAGTCGACGCACAGCGTGGCGGTCGGGCGGGCCTCGAGACGGCGAATGCCGATCTCGGTACCGCAGGTGTCGCAGAAGCCGTATTCGTCGCGATCGACGCGGGAGATGCCCTGATCGATCTTGCGGATGAGCTTGCGTTCGCGATCGCGCGTGCGCAGTTCGAGGCTGAACTCGGATTCCTGGCTGGCGCGATCGGTCGGGTCCGGGAAGTTCGCCGCCTCATCCTTCATGTGATGCATGGTGCGGTCGACCTCTTCCATGAGTTCGCGCTTCCAGTTCATGAGGATGCGGCGGAAATGATCGCGCTGCGCCTCATTCATATACTCTTCACCCTCTTTCGGGGTGTAGGGCGTAAACTGCTGAGGCGCCTCGAGTTTAGAGTCTTTCTGAGTTGCAGCCATGCTGGCCTCGGGTCGGAAAACAGCGCGTACCATTAGCACGGAAAAAGGCCGTCGCGCAATAAAAAGTTCGCGGGGCTGCGATCCTGGCACGGTTCTGGCAAACTCTGCCCGCTTGACACCACTTCGCCGCAGCCCCCGCAACATGACGCTTGGCGCGCTTTTATTCGATGTCGACGGCACGCTCGCCGACACGGAACCCGAAGGCCATCTGCCTGCCTACAATCGCGCGTTTCGCGAACATGGCCTGGACTGGACGTGGACGAAGAAGCTTTACCGCAAGCTGTTGCTGATCTCCGGCGGGCGTGAGCGAATCGATCACTACCTGGATCGCTACGATCCCGAGCTCGGCCCGCACGACGAGCGCGTGCGCGACGATCGCGCGGGCTGGATCGACGAGATTCACCGCAGCAAGTCGCGGTATTTTCGGGATCGCCTGCAGGACGGTCAGGTGCCGCTGCGAGCGGGCGTCGCGCGTCTGATCCAGGAGGCCGGCGAGGCCGGCATGCGGATCGCGATCGTGACCAACGCCACGCGCGCCACGCTTGAACCGTTTCTGGCCTATGCGCTTGGTGATGCGCTGCTGGCGCATATCGAACTGACGGTCTGCGGCGACGAGGTCGCACACAAGAAGCCCGCGCCGGACCTGTACCGCATGGCCTGCGAGCGCCTGGGCTGTGCCCCGGAGAGCTGCATCGCAATCGAGGATTCAAACGCCGGCGTGACCGCGGCCCATGCGGCGCGCGTGCCCGCGCTGGTCACGGTCAACGACGACACCCGTGATCAAGCCTTCGAACACGCGATCGCCGTGCTCGACTCCCTCGGCGAGCCGGACAAGCCGGTCGGTATCATCAAGTCGCCCGGCTTCGACTTCGACTATGTCGATCTGGACGTGCTCCGCCGCACCAGTGCCGCGGCGCTGGCGCACACGCGCGGGGCGGGCTGAGCCGCAAGAGTACTCAACGGCGCCGTCGGGCGATGGCCGACGCCGGCTGGGATTCGATATAAAGCAGCGTCGCGCCCACCACGGCCGCCGGCATCACGACCAGATTCGCCAGCGGAATCGCGGTCATCACCGTCACCAGACTGCCGAAGCCGAGATGGCGCCAGCGCCGCGCGCGCAGCTGCAGAATCTTGTCGTCGAAGCGCAGCCCGCGGTTCGCCATCGGCTGGTCCAGGTATTCGAACGACAGCATAAAAGCGCCGAAGATGAACCACAGCGGCGCGATCGCGAGATTGGCCGGGGGCAGAAAGAACAGCGCCACGCTCACCACGCCGAGAAGCAGGGCGCGGGCGAAGTAGTAGCGCAGACGCCGCAGCTCGCCGACCACGCCGTCGAGCATTTCCCGCGCGAGGCTCATCCCCGATTCCGGCGCGCGGCCGGTGACCAGCTTTTCCACCCGTGCCGAAAGCAGGCCGTTGAACGGACTGGCGATCAGGTTGGCGAGCAGAGTGAACACATAGCAAAACGCCAGCGTCGACAGCAGGACACCGAACCACCAGAGCAGGGTTTCCAGCCAGGCGAGCCAGTCGGGCAGGCCGGCGAGCCAGGCATCGAGCCAACTGTCGAGCTGCCAACCAAACAGCGACACGATCAGCGCGATTAGGGCGATGTTGATCACGATCGGGATCACCACGTAACGCCGCAATGCCGGTTCGCGCAGCATGGTGAAGCCGCGCAGCAGATAGCGCGGGCCGGCGGTAAACTCGGTAATCGGATTCATCTGGCGTTCGGTTGCGAATTCATAGAGTCACGGTCCACAGGAACAGGCATGGCAGATGCTGCCCGCTGCCGGGACCGTCGAGAGTGTAGAAGAAACAACGGGAGTCTCGTGATGCAAACCCATCGATCGAAATGGATCGGCGCCATGCTGGTGAGTCTGGCGCTCGCGCTGTCGGCCTGTTCGCAGAACGACGCCGCCGACGCGCAGGCCGAACTGGAACAGGCCAACGCCGAACTCGAAGCCGCGCAGGCCAAGGTCGAGGCCGCTGAGAAGGCCCAGGCCGATGCGCAGGCAGCCAAGGAAAAGGCCGCCGCGCAAGAGCAGGTCGCCGATGCCAAGGCCGAGAAACAGGAAGCTGCTGCACGCCAGACCGAGGCCAGGGCCCAATCCAAGACCGCGACCCAGCAGGCGCGCACCGAGGCCCGCGAGCAGGCGCGCAGCGAGGACAAGCCGGTCTGCAACGACTGCGGCACCGTGAGTTCGATCACGCCGGTCACCACCAACGGCGACCCGAGCCTGATCGGCAGCGTCGCCGGCGGTGTGGCCGGTGCCGTGGTCGGCAGCCAGATCGGCAGCGGATCGGGCAAGACCGTCGCGCAGATCGCCGGCACGCTTGGCGGTGTGTTCGCCGGTCGCGAAATCGAAAAGCGCGTGCGCCGCAAGACCTATTACCAGGTCGATGTCGCCATGGACACGGGCGGGTCGCGCAGCGTGAATGTCGACACCACCAGCGGCATCTCTCCGGGTACCCGCGTTCAGGTGCAGGGCAACAATCTGGTGCTCATGCGCTAGACGCGCGGATCACGCCGGCCGCCGCCGTGGCGCGGCGGCCGCTCGCGCGCCCAGAACCGCCGACCTAGGGCAGACGAACTAGGGCAAATGAACCGGCGTGCCGGGATGCCAGTTGTCGGCGCGGTGATCGGCGATGACGGTGGTGTCGATGCCGCCGCGCATCCAGAACTCGGCGCGCAGGCGCATGAAACGGGGCTCGGTCGCGGCCACGAGATCTTCCAGAATCCGGTTCGTCACGGCTTCATGAAAGGCGCCCTCGTCGCGGAACGACCAGATATAGAGCTTGAGCGACTTGAGTTCGACGCAGGTGGCGTCCGGCACGTATTCCAGATGCAGCGTCGCGAAGTCCGGCTGACCGGTCTTCGGGCACAGGCAGGTGAACTCGGGAATACGCATGCGGATCGTGTAGTCGCGTTCCGGCGTCGGGTTCGGAAAGGTGTCGAGATCGCGGCTCGGCTGGGTCGCCATGCGGGCCTCCGTGGGCAGCGCTCTTTGATAAGAACAGGGCGCGCTAGGGTACACTAGCCGGCTTTGCGCACGGTAACGCAGCCGATCCTCAGGGCCATCACCGGGAGGCCGATTTGCGCGGGGCATCCAGACAACCACTTAGGCGATACACGCGCCATCCGGCGCATCGTCGCTGCGTACACAGTCCATGCGCCTGACCTCGATACGCCTGGCCGGCTTCAAGTCGTTCGTCGATCCCACGACGCTGGCGCTGAACTCCAACCTCACGGGCGTCGTCGGGCCGAACGGTTGCGGCAAGTCCAACGTCATCGATGCCGTGCGCTGGGTCACCGGCGAATCCAGCGCGCGCCAGCTGCGCGGCGAAGCGCTCGAGGATGTCATCTTCAACGGTTCCAAGGCGCGCAAGCCGGTCGGTCGTGCGTCCGTGGAACTCAAGTTCGACAACAGCGAAGGCAAGCTCGCCGGCCAGTACGGCGCGTTCAGTGAAATCTCGATCAAGCGCGAGCTGTCGCGTGACGGTGGTTCGCGCTATTTCATCAACGGCACCAAGGCCCGCCGGCGCGACGTGATCGATCTGTTTCTCGGTACCGGCCTGGGTGGGCGCAGCAATTACGCGGTGATCGAGCAGGGCGCGGTCAACCGCCTGATCGAGGCCAAGCCGGAAGACATGCGCCAGGTCCTCGAAGAAGCCGCCGGCATTTCGAAGTACAAGGAACGCCGGCGCGAGACCGAGAACCGCATCCGCCACACGCGCGAGAATCTGGATCGCCTGAACGATCTGATCGGCGAGGTCACCCAGCGGTTGGGCGTGCTCAAGCGCCAGTCCGCGAACGCGGAGAAGTTCAAGCAGTTCAAGGCCGAGGAACGGCGCCTGCGCGCCGATCTGCTTGCCCTGCGCTGGTCCGCGCACGACGAAAAGGTCCAGGCTGCGGAACAGCACCTGCGCGAATGCGAAGACCGGCTGCGCGACGCGGTCTCCGCCCAGCGTGAAGCCCAGAGCGCGCGCGAGACGCAGTCGAACGCCCAGCAGGGCGCCATGAACCAGGTGCAGACCCAGCAGGCGGCTTTCTACGACGCGCAATCCAAAGCCTCGCGCATTGCACAGGCGCTGGCCCATGCCCGCGAAATGCGTCAGCTGCGCGAGCGCGAGCACGACGAACTGGTCGAGCGCCGCGATGCGCTCGCGCGCCGTATCGACGAGGACCGCGAAGCCGCGGATGCCGTGCGCGCCGAACAGGACAGCGCGAACCGCGAACGCGAACAGGCCGAGGCCGAGCTCAAGCAGGCCCGTGAGCAGCTGGACGCCCGCGAGCAGGCCGCGCGCGATGCCGAAAGCGCCTGGGATGCCCACAACAACGCCGAACAGAACCCGGTTCAACAGCTCGACGCCGAACGCCGCCGGGCACGTTACGCCGAGGAACGGCTTGGCCAGTTGAGCGCACGCCGCGACAAGCGCCAACAGGAGCGCGAAGCGCTCGCCGGCGAGCAGCAGGACGACCTGGACGCCGGCGAGCGTGATATCGAAACCCGCGCCGAACGCCTCGCCGCCGACGAAGCCCGCGCCAGCGAGCAGGCCGAAACCGACGAGGCGCTGCGGGAGTCGATCGCCGAAGCCGAAACCCAGCGCGAGGCCCTGCGCACGCGCCTGGGCGAGACGCGGGCCCGGCTGGCCTCCGAGCGTCAGCTCCAGCAGTCCGTGCTGCGCGAGGACGACGCCACGCTCGCTGCCTGGCTCGACACCCAGGGGCAGCAGGCGGCGACCGGCGTGGCGCGTCGTGTGAAGGTGCGTAAGGGTTGGGAAACCGCCGCCGAGGCTGTGCTCGGGCCGTGGCTGCGCGGTTTTCTGGTGGACACGCTGCCGATGCTCGGCGGTGACTGGCCGGGCGAGTCCATCACCCTGGTCGAGCCCGAATCCGCGAGCGCGGCGGCCAGCGCGCCCGGCCCGGGCGGTACGCCCAGCCTTGCCGAAGGCATCGACGCGCCGGCGGTCATTCGTGCGCTCGCCGAGCGGGTGTTCTTGATCGACACGCTCGCCGATGCCCTCGACCGACGCACGGAACTCGGTCCAACCCAGCGGTTCGTCACGCTCGACGGCTGCTGTGTCGGCCCGCACAGCCTCGTCACGCCTGCCGGCGAGTCGGCCGAACGTGGCGTGCTCGAGCGCGAACAGCGCATCGAGGCTTTGGGCGATCAGCAGGCGCATGAAGAGCGCGATTTCGAGGCGCGCGAAGCAGCGCTGGTCGAGCTGCGTGAACGCCGCGAAGCGAGTGCACAGGCGCGTCAGGCGCTCGAGCGCGGGATCGCCGAAGCGCGGCGCGAACTCGAGGCGGCGCGTGCCGAGCAGCAGGGCCGGCGCATGCGCGCCGAGCAGCTGCGAAAGCGCGCCGAGGAACTGGACGCCGAACTCGCGGAACTCGGCGAACAGCTCGATGAGGCCACGCGCGAGAACGAGCGTTTGAAGATCGAAGTGGCACGCCTGGAAAACGAGGCAGAATCCTTCAGCGCCGCGCGTCGCGAAGCGCAACAGCGCCTCGCGGACAGTCGTCAGGCCCGCGATGCGGCCCGGCAGACACACACACGCGCCGAGCGCGCGTTGCGCGAGATCGAATCGCGGCTGGAACAGAACCGCAGCCGCGGCGAGAATATCGCCCAGCGGCTGGCCGACACGAGCACCGCGCATGACGAGGTTCAGACACGCCTCGCCGGTTTCGAGTCCGAGCGTGAGGCCACGCCGGCGCAGGACAAGGCGCCGGACGAAAGCGAACACGAGCAGGCGCTCGAGGCCCAGCATCAGGCCGAGCGCGAACTGCGCGCCGCGCGCGATGCGCTCAAGGCCAGCGAGAACGCGCTCGGCGAGGCATCACAGGCGCTGATGCGCGCCGAGCAGCAGGTGGACGGCGCGCGCGAGTCGCTGCAGCAGGCCAAGATCGACGTCGAGACGGCCGGCGTGCGCCGTGCCGGAATCGCCGAACAGATCGAGGAGCTGGGCGAAACCCCGGCCGCACTCGTCGCCCGCATTGCAGAAGGCGCGACCATCGACGCCTGCAGCGCCGAGATCGAGACCCTGGAGCGCAAGATCCAGCGCCTCGGCGCGATCAACCTGGCGGCGATCGAGGAATACGAGGCCGAGGCCGAGCGCGAAAAGTACCTGGCCGAGCAGCACGCGGATCTGGCCGAAGCGCTGGAAACGCTCGAAAGTGCGATCGCCAAGATCGACCGCGAAACCCGCCAGCGCTTCAAGGCCACCTACGAACAGGTCAACAGCCGCTTCGCGAGCATGTTCCCCGAGCTGTTCGGTGGCGGTGAAGCCGCGCTGGAACTCACCGAGGACGACTGGCTCGTCACCGGTGTCCGCGTGATGGCGCGCCCCCCGGGCAAGCGCAACGCCTCGATCCAGATGCTGTCCGGTGGTGAGAAGGCGCTGACCGCAGTTGCGTTATTATTCGCGCTGTTCGAACTTAACCCGGCGCCGTTTTGTATGCTGGACGAGATCGACGCGCCGCTGGACGACGCGAACGTATCGCGCTTCTGCGACCTGGTGCGGCGCATGTCCGCCCAGGTTCAGTTCATCGTGATTACGCACAACAAGCTGACGATGTCGCTCGCCGAGCAACTGCACGGCGTCACCATGGCCGAGCCCGGCGTATCCCGGCTGGTCAGTGTCGACATCGAACAGGCTCTCGACATGGCCGGCTGAAGCCGGCGCCACGCAACGCAAACCAAGACAACCGCCTATGTCTATCGTGCAATGGCTTCTCCTCATCCTGGTGATCGCGGTGGTCGCCGGCGCCTACTGGTACATGCGCCACCAGGCGGCGAACGATCCCTGGCAGGGCATGGACGACGAGCCGGAAGCCGATGACGCCATCGATCGCGGCGAATCCCTCGGCGGCGATTCGTACATCGTGGGGGTGCGCACCCTATCGAGCGAAACACCGGCCAGCCGCCGCGCCGCCCGTGATTCGAGTGCACCGCGCGACGACGATCCGGCAGCGATGGACGAGAGCAGCGTCGAAGCTTCGTGGTCGGCGTACAAGAAACGCGCGGCCGAGCCCGAACCGGCGCCGCAGCCCGCCGAACCCGAGCCGGAACCCACGCGCTCCGCGCCGTCGCCAGCGCCTTCGGCGCCTGCGCCCGAGCAAGCCGCGCACGACGGTGTCGAACGCGTCGAGAACATGCGCCCGCAGACCGCGCCGCCCGGCGGCGAGCAGGAAGTGTTCATGCTGCATGTCGCCGCGGTGGGCGACGGCCTGTTCGACGGCCCGGATGTCCACGCCGCGCTCAAGACACAGGACCTCAAGTTCGGGCTCAACGATGTCTATCACCGCGTGACCGAGACCCACGGCGTGCCGGAGTCGGTGTTTGCCGTGGCCAACATGCTCAAGCCCGGCACGCTCGATCCGGTGGACCAGGACCATCTGCATACGCCGGGTCTCGTGCTGTTCATGGTGGTGCCCGGCCCGATCGACGGCGGCCCGGCCATGCGCGACATGATGGAAACCGCCAACGGGCTGGCCAAGGCGCTGGGCGGCGAGGTGCTCGACGACAAGCGGGCGTTGCTCAAGGCGCAGACCGCCCAGTACATGCTCGACCAGATTGCCGACATCGACCGGCGGGCGAAGATCGCGAAGCGGCGGTAGTGGCGGGCAAGGACAGCACGCGCGCTTACGCGCGACGCCTCGCCGACGAACTGCGCGAGCACAGCCGGGCCTATTATGTCGACGACGCGCCGACGATCTCGGATGCGGCGTACGACCGGCTGTTTCGTGAACTTCAGGATATCGAAGCCGCGCATCCGGAGTGGGTGACGCCCGACTCGCCGACCCAGCGCGTCGGCGCGCCGCCTTCGGACAAGTTCGTGTCCGTGGATCACGCCACGCCCATGCTGTCGCTGGGCAACTGTTTCGACGACGACGAGCTGGCGGAATTCGACCGGCGTGCGCGCGATGCCGTCGATGGCCGCGCGCTGGCCTACTGCGCGGAGCCCAAGTTCGACGGCACGGCGTTGAACCTGCGCTACGAGAATGGGGTCCTGCAGCGCGCGACCACGCGCGGCGACGGCATCACCGGCGAAGACATCACCCCGAATGCGCGCACGATCCGCAATCTGCCCCTGCGTCTGAACAGTTCGGATACCGGCGACGATACGCCGGATTTTATCGAGATTCGCGGCGAGGTCGTGCTCGCGCGCTCGCGCTTCGAGGCGTTGAATGCGCGATTGGAAGAACAGGGCCACAAGGCGTTCGTGAACCCGCGCAACGCCGCTGCGGGCAGCCTGCGCCAGCTGGATTCCCGCATCACGGCCGATCGGCCCCTGGCGTTCATGGCCTACGGGGTTGGGCGCGTGGATGGCCAAACGTTGCCGGGCAGCCTGTTCGAGCAGCTGCAGCAGCTGTCGGCCTGGGGATTCACCATCAGTGAATACGTCGAGCGGGTCGATGGCCTGGACGGGTGCAAGGCGTACTACGAGGCCATGGCCGAGCGCCGCGCGGGTCTCGACGTCGAGATCGACGGCTGCGTGTTCAAGGTGGACGATGCCGCCACCCGCGACGAGCTGGGTTTCGTCGCGCGTGCGCCGCGCTGGGCGATCGCCCGCAAGTTTCCGGCCGAGGAGACCACCACGACGCTCAACAGCGTCGAGTTCCAGGTCGGGCGCACGGGGGCGCTCACGCCGGTCGCCAAGCTCGCGCCGGTTTTCGTGGGCGGGGTGACGGTGTCCAACGCCACCCTGCACAACATGGACGAGATCACGCGCAAGGATATCCGTATCGGCGACGAGGTCATCGTGCGCCGGGCTGGCGACGTGATCCCCGAGGTCAAGGCGCTGGCAAAGCGCGGCAAGGATACGCACGCCATCGAACTGCCGGCCAGTTGCCCGGTCTGTGGCTCCCAGGTCGAGCGCGTGGAAGGCGAGGCGGTCGCGCGCTGTACCGGCGGCCTGGTCTGCGCGGCCCAGCGCCGCGAGGCGCTCAAGCATTTCGCCTCGCGTCGAGCGCTGGATATCGAAGGCCTTGGCGATCGTCAGATCGAGGCGTTCGTGGACGAAGGCCTGCTCGAATCGCCGGCCGATATCTTCGCGCTCGGCCAGCATCGCGACGCGCTGGTCGAGCGCGAAGGCTACGGCGAGAAATCGGTGGAGAATCTGCTTGCATCGATCGAGTCCAGCAAGCAGACGACGCTGGAGCGTTTCATCTTCGCGCTCGGCATCCGCGAGGTTGGCGAGACGATGGCGCGCGACCTCGCGCGACATTTCGGCACGCTTGACGCCCTGCAGGACGAAGCATCCGCCTATATCGCGCGCGTACAGCGCGCCGCGCACGAGCATCCGGACAATCGCGCCGCCCGCGAGCGCCTGCTGACCGCCGAGGGCCTGCAGGCGGTGCCGGGCGTGGGCAGCCGGGTCGCCCATTGCATCGCCGATTTCTTCTCCGAGCAGCGCAATCGCGACGTCATCGACGCGTTGGTTGCCGCCGGCGTGCAGTGGCAGAGCGTACGGACCACGTCGGGCGCCCAGCCTCTGTCCGGCAAGACCTTTGTGCTCACCGGCAGTCTGGAAGGCATGACCCGCGACGAGGCCGGCGAACGCATCGAGGCACTGGGTGGGCGCGTGACGTCCAGCGTGTCGAAGAAAACCGATTACGTCGTGGCCGGGGCCAGTCCCGGCAGCAAGCGTGACAAGGCCGAAAAGCTCGGCGTCGCGCTGCTCGACGAAGCAGGATTGCTCTCGCTGCTCGAAGACGCCGAAGCCGATTGAGGCGGCATGGCGCGATCGTTGCGGGACGTCCGTGAAGCTTTAGACGCAACGGCTGGTCGAGGCCAGCCAGAGGGAGAGACATGCAACGATCGGTATCGAGAGTTCTGGCGAGCGTACTCATCGCGACCACGCTGGCCGGCTGCAGCACGCTGTTCGTGCGCAGCGACGACAGCCAGTGCGCGCGTGATCTCGCCGAGGTCGAGAACGCGGCCGGGGCGGCGCGCCGCGCGCTGGCCGACGGCGTGAGCGCCGAGGCGCGTCAGCCGATGCTCGATCTGCTCGTGGACGCCGCCGACCATGCCCGGGCGAGCTGCGGCTACGAAGCGCCGGATACGCCGTCCTCGGATCGCGCCCGCAAACCCAAGGCGGGCTAATCGAGCCATTGCCCCGTTTGGGTGTGAAAATCGGCGCACCGCGCGTCGTGATGACCAACCGGGCCCGGCTCGCGTGCTTGTGTGTCATCACGCCACCGCTTACGCTTGGCCGCCGATTTTCGAATTCACACAGGTAGAGTCTCGTGGCGCGTAGCTGGCTTGAAGTCACCACCGATGAAGTGCAGTCCAAACTGGGTGCGAATGCGCGCCTGGCAGAGCGCCGCGACACTATTGCCGAGCGCGCGCGGGGCGTGGTGAACGACGTGGTGGCGCCGGCATTTCGCGCCGCCGCGGCGCAAGGCGGCTGGGAATACGTCGAGATGCACGATACGGAATGGTCTGTCGTGCGTTGCGGTGTGCACAGCCCGGGCGCCTTCGAACGCGACCCGACGCTCGCGTTTCGTATCGCCGAATTCGACGCGTATCAGCCACTTGTGGTGTTGCGCGCCAAGGCCGAGGGCGCCGCTGCCCAGCCGACGTCCCGTATCGTGCGTCTCGACGATATCGACGCCGATACGATCGAGCGCTTTCTCGACGAGGCCTAGCGCCGCGCAGCCCTTGAACGGCGGCGCTGCTTACAGTTCGTACGCCAGCCCGGTATAGAACGTGCGCCCCGGGGCGGGCTCGTAGTAGCGCCCGCCGAAGGCGTTGATCCGGATATTGTCGAAATACATCTCGTCGAAGATGTTGTCGATGCCCAGATAGACGGTCAGTTCGTCGTTGCCGGCCGGAATGGTCTTGCCGAGGCGGCCGTTGAAGATCCAGGCGTTTTCGATCCGTGCGATATTGGCGTTGTCGGCGAAGAATGAACTGGCGTAGCGCATGTCGGCCACTGCATAGCCCACGCCGGGCCGGCGCCAGGCCAGTTCGCCGAACAGCCGTTCCTCGGGCAGGCCGGGAATGGCGTTGCCCGCATAGTCATTGCCGCCGTTGTCGACGAATTCGCGGTATTCGTAGTCGGCCAGCGTGTAGGCCGCGGTGGCCGACAGATCCGGCGTCAGCGCGTATTCCAGCTTGGCCTCGATGCCCTTGCGGCGCGACTTGCCCGAGTTCTCGAAGAAGTCGCGCCGCCCGTCGTCGTTGAATACGATGAGCTCGTCTTTTACGTCGATCCAGAAGGCGCTGATCTGATAGCGCGCCGAGCCGCCGAGCTCGCCCTTGGCGCCGATCTCGTACTGTACGGCCTTCTGCGGTTCCAGGTCGGCGTTGAAGCCGCCGTTGCCGGCCGGGTCGGCGAATTCGGTGAACGTGGGGGATTCGAAGGCGTTCGCGACGTTGGCATAGACGCGCTGGCGCTCGGCCCACGCATAGCTCAGCCCGGCGTTGGCCGAGAGTTCGTGATAGGTGCGCGAGCCGGAATCGTCCGGGTCGGTGTCGGTGACGAAGGCGTCGTCGATATCGAAGTCGAGATAGTCGTAGCGAACGCCGGTCGTGAGCTCCAGATCGCGGGTGAGCGAGAACACGTTCTGTGCGAATACGCCGACGCTGGTCGCCTGCTGGTCTTCTTCGAGGCCCAGCGCGCCCTTGTCGCCGGCGACGTTGTCGAAGCGTTCGCGCGCATCCTGCTGGACTTGAACATCGACGCCGGCGACCAGCTGATTGGCATGGCCGAACAGATCGTCGAAGCGCGTGGTCTGCACGCCGCCGCCGAAGAAATCGCGGTCGTAGGCGACCACGCCGCCGTCCTCGAAGGGCAGGTACTGGATGAAATCGCGGTTGGTATAGAACAGATTGGCTTCATAAGATTGCCGATCGGAGAGTTGATCCTCGTAGACCAGCCCCACCGTCTGCTGCGACGCATACTGGCGCGAGTCGAAGGCGATATTGGCGTCGCGCGCGGCGCGACGGTCGGCGCGGGCCTGCTCGAGGGTCACGCCGCCCGGATCCTGGGTGTCGGGCGCGTCGAGAATCCGGGTCATCAGCCGCAGGGTGCCGGTGGCGCCCACGCGGCGTTCGAGCTTGCCGGTCAGCTGCTGCTTTTTCACTTCGCTGTTTTCGCGGTAGCCGTCCAGGTCGAGCTGGGATGCGGTCAGCGCATAGCCCCAGTCGCCGCGTTCGTGTGCCGTGGCGGCTTCGATGCGGCGATAGCCGTAGCTGCCGAGCGTCAGTTCGCCGCGGTCCACCGGCCCGCTCGCGGGCGTTGTGGTGGTGATGTCGACCACGCCGCCGGTGGCGTTGCCATAGAGCGCGGAGAAGGGCCCACGGATCACTTCCAGGCGTTCGACCGCGCCGAGATCGATGCTGTCGGTCTGGGCCTGACCGTCGGGCAGGGTTTCGGGAATACCGTCGACGCGTACGCGAACGCCGCGCACGCCGAAGGCCGAGCGCGCGCCGAAACCGCGAATCGAAATGCGCAGGTTCTGGGCGAAGTTGCTGCCGTTGTTGGCGTAGACGCCGGGCGTGCGATTGAGCGCGGAATCCAGCTGCGCCTTGGCGCGACCCTGCTGGATATCCTGGGCCTCGGTCACGTCGACCGCCGCCGGCGTGGTCAGCACTTCGGTATTCAGACGCACGCTTTCCACTTCGATGGGCGCCAGCGACTGCAGGCTGCTCGCCTCGCCGGCGCCATCGTCGTTCTGGGCATGGGCCGGCAGTCCGAGCGCCAGAGCTAGCGCGCACGCCACCGGCACACGCCGGTCAGGGCGAATAGTCATGATTGTCTCCCCCGAACGCCGCGGCGTTCCCTCGTGTTCTGGTTATCGTTCGTTTTTTACCGCAATCGCACGGTTTCGTCTGCCGAAGCGGTCCGGCTGGTTCTCGTGGCTATTCCTCGGGCGCCATGGCGCGAATCGACACTGCGTGGATATCGGTCTGCATGAGCGTGCCGAGCGCTTCATAGACCAGGCGGTGGCGCTCGATCGGCGACGTGCCCGTGAAACGCGGCGAGCGGATGGTCACGTGGTAGTGGCCGAGCCCGCTCTTGGCGCCTGCGTGGCCGGCGTGCAGGTGGCTGTCGTCGCGGATTGCGACGTCCTCGGTGTCCAGACCCTGTTCCAGGGCCGCGCGGATTCGCGGTATGCGATCACTCATCGTGCGTGTCCTGTGTTGGTACGCGTTGCGTCTTCTCGCCGCGTGCCCTGTAGGCCGGCGCCGGAAACTAGAAGACCTTCTTGTACGGATAGACCGTGGTTTCCATGTACACGCCTTCGGCGTTGTAGGGGTCGACCTTGGCCCACTGGCGCGCTTCTTCAAGGCTTTCGAAGGCCGCGATGATGATGCTGCCCTGGAACCCGTCGACAACCTTGCCGTAGGCGTCCACGCGCGGCAGCGGGCCCGCGGTGAGCAGGCGTCCGGCCTGGTCGAGTTCTTCCAGACGCGCGCGGTGTTCGCCCACGGCTTTCTTGCGGCCATCGCTGCTTTCGGCGACATCGAAGGAGACGATTGCGAAATAGTCCATATTCAGTTCCTTGGCGGTTGAGTGGCCGCGGGCCTAGGCCGGCGCGCGAATGATGGTCAGTGTGCCGCATGCGGTGACGCGCGGGCCACGGCGGCGATAAAAGTTTGCGCGAAACACGGGCGGCAATAGGGCGGTACGCGATATAATCGCCGCCATGGCAGAGATTGTTCACGTACACGCCGAAACCCCCCAGCCGCGCCGTATTGCGCAGGTTGCCGATGCGCTGCGCGCGGGCCGGGTCATCGCCTACCCGACGGATTCGTCGTACGGCCTGGCCTGTGCGATGGGCGACAAGAACGCCATCGAACGCATACGTCAGATGCGCGGCTTCGGGCGCGAGCATTTCTTCACGCTGGTTTGTCGTGATCTGTCCGAGATCTCGACGTACGCCAAGGTGGAGAACACCAGCTTTCGTCTGCTCAAGGCGGCAACCCCCGGCGCCTACACGTTTGTGCTGCCTGCCTCCAAGGTCGTGCCCAACTGGCTGGCGCATCCGAAGCGCAAGACCATCGGCATTCGCGTGCCGGGTCACCCCGTCGCCCGGGCCATCGCCGAGGCCATGGACGAACCGATCATGTCGATCACCGCGCAGCGACCGGACGAGGACGTGCCGCTGTCGGAGGCCTTCGATGTGCGCGAGGCCTTCGACAAGCAGCTCGACATGATCGTCGACGGCGGCGCGACCGGCGTCGAGCCGACCACCATCGTCGATCTCACCCCGGCCGTGCCCCAGATCCTGCGGCTGGGCAAGGGCAGTGCGGAAGCGCTCGGCCTGGAGCCCGTCGAGGCCTGAGCGTCGCGCCGAAGCAGCGCGGCGACGCGCTGTGGTCCGAGAATGACCGCGGGTGCGCGTAGAGGAAGAGAGAGAACGCCGCGTGTCACCGGCGATAGCGCACTCGCGATCCGTGATTTGCTGGTTTTCACGCAAAGGCGCAAAGCCGCGAAGTGAAACGTCATATGTCCCGATCGGTCGGTTTTTCTGCCTTGGGGGCTTTGCGTGAGACCCGTTTGTTCAACCACGCCTCGAAACCCGGCCTCGGCCTGTATTGGCGTTTATTGGCGGGCTTGTGTTGCTTGTTCCAGCGGCTCGCGCCTGATGGCACAAAGCACGCGAATGTATACTCGCGCCTTTGATCGTTCAGCGCCGACTTGAGCGCCCAACCGATATTGTCCCGAGGCCGCGTGTGAGTTCCGAGATCGCCAAACCCATCGTCCTGTCCGGCATCCAGCCCTCCGGCGAGCTGACGCTCGGCAACTATATCGGTGCGCTCAAGCACTGGGTGGCCATGCAGGACACCCACGACTGCCTGTTTGCGCTGGTCGACATGCATGCGATCACGGTGCGGCAGGACCCGGCCGCGCTGCGTGAACGCTGCCACGAGTTCCTGTGCCTGTATCTCGCCGCCGGCATCGACCCGGATCGCGCGACCATGTTCGTGCAGTCGCACGTGCCGGCCCATGCCCAGCTCGCCTGGCTCTTGAACTGTCATACGTCGATGGGCGAGCTCAACCGCATGACGCAGTTCAAGAACAAGTCGGCGAAGAACGTCGACAACATCAACGCGGGCCTGTTCGACTATCCGGTGCTCATGGCGGCGGACATCCTGCTGTATCAGGCCGATGCGGTGCCGGTGGGCAATGACCAGAAGCAGCATCTGGAACTGGCGCGCAATCTCGCCGAGCGCTTCAATGCGCGCGCCGGGGAGGCGCTGTTCACCGTGCCCGAGCCGTTCATTCCGGAGGTCGGCGCGCGGGTGATGAGCCTGGGTGATCCGACCGCGAAGATGAGCAAGTCCGACGATGTCGAGGCCAACGTCATCAAGCTGCTCGACGAGCCGAATAAGGTGGTCAAGAAGATCAAGCGCGCGGTCACGGACTCCGACGGCGAGATTCGCTTCGACGAGGAGAACAAGCCGGGCGTGTCGAACCTGCTGTCGATCTACTCGGCGGTCACCGACGAGTCGATCGGCGAACTGGAAAATCGCTATGCGGGCCAGGGCTACGGGGCGCTCAAGGGCGATCTGGCCGATGCCGTGGTCGCGTTTCTCGAGCCGCTGCAGCAGCGCTACAGCGAATTCCGCGACGACACCGCCGGCCTCGATGCGTTGCTGGCCCGGGGCGCGGCCGCGGCCCGCCAGCGCGCAGAACCGACGCTGGAGCGCGCCTTCGCGCTGACCGGTTTTCTGCCGCCGGCATGAGCATCGTCGCGCGCCGTTATGCCGCGTCTGTCAGGCCGAGGGGCGCGCGCGGATGAGCTCGACCGAGCCCGAGCAGGCCACACAGCCGCCCGGGATGCCGGCACTGGCGGCGATCCGGGTCGCCGGCGAACCGGTCGATGCGCTGCCCGAGGATCTGTATATCCCGCCGGATGCGCTGCGGGTGTTTCTCGAGACCTTCGAGGGGCCGCTGGACCTGCTGCTGTATCTGATCCGCAAGCAGAATCTCGACATCCTCGATATTCCCGTGCACACCATCGCGCACCAGTACATGACCTATATCGAGGTCATGCAGGAGATGGCGATCGAACTCGCCGGTGAATACCTGCTCATGGCCGCGATGCTGGCCGAGATCAAGTCGCGCATGCTGTTGCCCAAGCCGACCGAGGAAGAAGAGGAGGGCGATGACCCGCGGGCCGAACTCGTGCGCCGGCTGCAGGAATACGAGCAGTTCAAGGAGGCCGCGGAGCGGCTCGAGGAGACACCGCGAGTCGGCCGCGACATCACGCCCGTCCAGCACGGCCCCGAGCGCCTCGAGATCGAGCGCCCCGAGCCGGACACCGACCTGCGGGTGCTGCTGCATGCGCTGCACGATGTATTGACTCGCGCCGAGCTGTTCACCGAGCACCGTATCGAGCGCGAACCGTTGTCGGTACGCGAACATATGAGCCGGATTCTCGAGCGGCTGGGCAGCGGCGCGCCCTGTGCGTTCGTCACCCTGGTCGACACGAGCGAAGGGCGCCTCGGCGTGGTGGTCTCCTTTCTCGCCATTCTGGAGCTGGCGCGCGAGGCCCTGATCGCGATCGAACAGAGCGCGCCGTACGCCCCGGTCGCGTTACGCCTCGCCGGTCCGGCCCCGGAATCCGCCTACGAATGATGAGAGGGCGCCCGTGAATACGAACGAACCCCGATCGGACGCGAGTGCAGCGGCGACCGACAACGCCTCCGGGCACGAGCCGGTGGTGTCCGAAGTGGTGCTGCGCTGTATCGAGGCGCTGCTCATGGCCAGCGATGGACCGCTGTCGGTGGATCAGATCGTGCGACTGCTGGAAACCACGCACGCGGTCGAGCGTGCGGATGTGCGGGTCGCGCTGGCGGCACTGGCGGAGAACTACGCGGCCAACGCGGTGAACGTGGTCGAAGTGGCCGGCGGTTGGCGCTTTCAGGTCGGCGCCGACTATGCCGGGCTTGTGTCCCGCCTGTGGGAAGAACGCCCGCCCAAGCTCTCGCGCGCCATGCTCGAGACCCTGGCGCTGATCTGCTACCGCCAGCCGATCGCGCGTTCGGATATCGAAGCGGTGCGCGGCGTGTCGGTGTCGTCGAACATCGTCAAGACGCTGCAGGAGTTCGACTGGATCAAGGTGGTCGGTTATCGCGACATGCCGGGCCGGCCGGCACTGTTCGGCACCACGACCAAGTTTCTCGACGACTTCGGCGTGAAGCGGTTGTCCGATCTGCCGAGTCTGCCGGAAATCAAGGACCTCGATGCGCTCGACGCGGCGATCGCTCGGCTGCAGGGCGACAGCCCAAGCAGTGAGACGGGCGAGATTGGCGAGACGGGCGAGAGCGGCGCTGAAGACGAGCCCGAGACAGACGAGGCCGGTGATCCGTCAGGTGAATCCGCGTCGCCCGGCGACGAACCGTCCGATACGGATAACACCGGGCCGAATCGTCCGCCGTCGTCGGATTCGGTCCATTAGGGCCTGTTGCCGTTTCGTGCGAGTCCGCGCCAAGGGCTGTTTTGCGGCAAGACAAGGCGTAGCACGCGCCGCGCAGTCATTCTGCGCAAGCGTGCTAGAACGCTGGATTGCCGCAAAACAGCCCTTGTCCCGAAGGGTTGGGCCGCAAATGGCGCTCTGCGGCGTTGCGAGCCTTGATCGTGGCACGCCACGACCGGCGACTCGCGCCTTGCAGAACACGATTTGCGGTCTCCAACGCGGCGCTCGCATGAAACGGCAACAGGCCCTAGTCGGGCGCCGCGCCCCGCCGCGGGGTTGGATTCGTTGCCATCGGTACCCATGTTGATGCCATCAGCAGGTGTAACGAGACGCCTGCGTGCCCGACGGGCGCGCGGTAGCCGTCTGTAATTCACGGGAGCCTCATGGCCGCATTGAACTCCGAGCGCGTGCTCAGCGTTCGCCACTGGAACGATTCGCTGTTCAGTTTCACGACCACGCGTGATCGCGCACTTCGCTTCGAGAACGGGCAGTTCGTGATGATCGGGCTTGCCCAGGAACGCAAACCGCTGCTGCGTGCCTACAGCATCGTCTCGGCCAATTACGAGGAGCATCTCGAGTTCTTCAGCATCAAGGTGCCGGACGGGCCGCTCACCTCCCAGCTTCAGCATCTCGAGGCGGGTGACGAAGTCCTGGTCAGCCGCAAGCCGACCGGTACGTTATTGATCTCCGACCTGCATCCGGGCCGCAATCTGTATCTGTTGTCGACCGGCACCGGTCTGGCGCCGTTTCTCTCGATCGTGCGCGACCCGGAAACCTACGAACGCTTCGAGCGCGTGATCGTGATGCACGGCGTGCGCTATATCGACGATCTCGCCTACCACGAACTGCTTTCGCAGACGTTGCCCAACGACGAGCTGCTGGGCGAGATGATAAGCCGCCAGATGCATTACTACCCCGTGGTCAGCCGCGAACCGTACGAGAACAGCGGTCGTGTGACCACGCTGCTCGACGAGGGGCGGGTGACCGAGGATCTCGGCCTGGAACCGCTCGATCCGAAGCACGATCGTGCGATGATCTGCGGCAGCCCGGCCATGCTGGAGGATTCCGCGGCGCTGCTCGACGCGCGTGGCTTCGAGATCTCGCCGCATATCGGCGCGCCGGGCGATTACGTCATCGAACGCGCTTTCGTCTCCAAGTAACCGGAACGCCACCAACCCACGCTCGCCCAGCAGCCGCCAGGACCCCCATGACCGAACGTCTCCAGAAACTGCTCGCGCGCGCCGGCTATGGCTCGCGCCGCCAGATCGAGCAGGTGATCGAGGCCGGCCGTATCCGTGTGAACAACCAGGTCGCGACGCTCGGCGACAAGGCCGGCCCGCGCGACGAGATCCGCATGGATGGCAAACGCCTCAATCTCGAGGAACGGCTGCAGGTACGCTGTCGCGTGCTGGCCTACAAGAAGCATGTCGACCAGGTGGTCACCCGCAAGGACCCGGAGGGCCGGCCCACCATCTTCAAGAGTCTGCCGAAGATGAAGGCGGGACGCTGGCTGGCGATCGGGCGGCTCGACGTGAACACCTCCGGGCTGCTGCTGGTCACCACCGATGGCGAACTCAAGCGGCGGCTCGAACATCCCAGCTACGAGATCATGCGCAGCTATGCGGTGCGCGTGCGCGGCGAAGTGGACGACGCCATGATCGAACGGCTGCTCGAAGGCGTAGAGCTCGACGACGGTGTCGCGCGTTTCGAGTCCATTCGCGTGGGCGAGGAGAACAACCGCGCGAACCGCTGGTTCGAGGTCACCGTGCGCCAAGGCCGAAACCGGGTCGTTCGTCGCCTCTGGGACTCCCAGGGCGTGACCGTATCGCGGCTCATGCGTACCGGCTTCGGTAACGTCGCGCTACCCAGTGGCGTCAAGGCCGGCGGCTGGCGCGAGCTGGACCGCAAGGAGGTGCGCGCGCTCGCCTCGCTGGTCGATCTGCAGCGCTAGGTGGATGTCGCGGGCCCCAGCGCGGCCGGGCTTCGGAGGTTCTACGACGGGCTGTTCCAGGCCTACGGGCCGCAGCGCTGGTGGCCGACCCAGGACGTCGACAACCCTCGGTTCGAGATTCTCATCGGCGCCGTGCTCACCCAGCACACGGCCTGGACGAACGTCGAGATCGCGATCGCACAGCTGCGCGATGCCGGCCCGCTGACGGCGGAGTCCCTGCTCGCCCATGCCGACCTGCCAGCACTGATCCGGCGCGCCGGGCCGCACAATGTTAAGGCGAAACGCCTGCGCGCGCTTTGCGAGTGGTTCGTGGCGCGTGGCGGCTTCGAAGCGCTCGCACGCATGGATACGCCAGCGCTGCGCGGCGAACTGCTGGCGCTACACGGCATCGGCCACGAAACCGCGGACGTGATTTTGCTCTATGCCTTTGGCCGACCGTCGTTCGTGGCCGACGCCTACGCGTTTCGCATCATGGAGCGCTACGGCTGGTCGGCCGGGGCGCGTAACTACGAGCGTTTGCGCAAGCGCGTCGAAGCCGCCGGCCCTGTCGACGATGCGCCGTTCTACGACGAACTGCATGCGCTGATCGTGACCCACGCCAAACAGCGCTGTCACAAGAGCCGGCCGGATTGCCGCGCCTGCGCGTTACAGGCGCGCTGTGCGCAGCGCGGGGTGAACGCGGTGCGCTGAAAACGCTAGGCCGCGGTGCTGGTGCCGTCCACGCCGAAAATGCGTCCCGTGGTGCCGCGCGATGCGCCGGAAAGCAGCTTCACGTAATGGGCGCCGAGCTCATCCACGGGCCGGGCCGCCGGGTCGTCTGCCGGAAATGCCGCGGAACGCAGGCCCGTGTCGCGCGGGCCGGGGTCGATGGCGTTGAAGCGCAGGCGCGGATTCTGCTCGTGCTCGACCGCGAACAGGCGCACGAGAGCGGCAAGCCCGGCCTTGCTCACGCCGTAGGCGCCCCAGAACGCCTTGGGCTGGGCGGCGGCCTGGTCGACGGTGAAGACCACCGATGCATCCTCGGCCGCCTGCAGCAGCGGCAGGCAGACCTGGGTCAGCGCGAAGGCCGCGGTGAGGTTGATGTGCATGATCCGTTGCCAGCCGTCGATGGCGTGCGTCGCCAGCGGCATGAGCCCGTCGAAGCGCGCGGCGAGATGGACCACGCCATGCAGGCCGCCGCAGTCGGCGGCGATGCCGTCGACCAGACGCTGGTAGTCGTCTTCGCCGGCCTTGGTCACGTCGAGCGGGAACAGTGCGGGCTCCGGGCTGCCGTCGGCCACGATCGCATCGAAAACCGGCGTGAGCGTGCGCTCGCGCCGGCCGATCAGCACGCATTCAGCGCCGGCCGCGGCGATCGCACGGGCGACCGAGGCGCCGATGCCGCCCCCGGCGCCGGTTATCAGGATCACGCGATCGGCGAGCGGGCGGGAGGAATCGGAGTCGGTCATTGCGGTGCGGTCTTTGCGGTCGAAAAACGGATCTGTTTCAGGCGCTCGATGGCGGGCAGCAGATCGGCCACGGTATCGACGACGACATCGGCGTTCCAGCCGTGGATGTCGTCGCCCGGCGGGATATAGCCGTAGGCCACGCCGATCGTGGCCATGCCGGCAGCGCGCCCTGCCGCCACGTCGCGATCCGAGTCGCCGACGTAGATGCAGCGCGCGGGATCGACGCCGATCCGCTCGCAGGCGAGATACATCGGCGCCGGGTCGGGTTTGGCCACGCCCGCGCTGTCGCCGCCGATCACGCAGGCCGGCGCCGGATCGAAAGCCATGTGGGTCATCAGGGGCAGGGCGAGCGCTTCCATCTTGTTGGTGATCACGCCCCAGGCGCAGCCGGCCTCGGTGAGTTCGCGCACCAGCTCGCGCATGCCGTCGTATGCGCGCGTGTCGCGGGTCATGCGGCCACGATAGGTTTCGATGAAGGCGTCGTAGGCGGTGCTGTAATCGTCGTCTTCCGGGCGCAGGTCGAGGCCCTTGCCGAGCATGCCGCGGCCGCCGAACGAGCATAGCGGCGCCAGTTCGGCCAGCGGCATCGGCTCGAGGCCGCGTTCGCGGCGCATGTCGTTGATCGCGCCGGCCAGATCGGGCGCGGTATCGAGCAGGGTGCCGTCGAGATCGAACAGCACCGCCTGGTAGGGCGCGACACTCATGTGCGCTGCCTCACGGGGCGCTTGGCGTGCAGAAAGTAGTTCACGTCCGGGCGTTTTTCGAGCGCCGCGCGACGCGTGAGCGGGTTGTAGCGCATGCCTGCGATTTCGTTGACTTCGAGCCCGGCGTGGCGGCACCAGGTGCCCAGCTCGGATGGCCGAATGAGCTTGGCGTATTCATGCGTGCCGCGCGGCAAAAGCCCCAGCACGTACTCGGCGCCGCCGATCGCCAAAAGCCAGGATTTCGGGCTGCGGTTGATGGTCGAGAAGAACAGATCGCCACCGGGTGCCGCGAGCATGGCGCAGTCGTCGACCACATAGGCCGGCGTGTCGACATGCTCGAGCATTTCGTAGCAGACAACGATATCGAAGGCGCCGGCCATTTCGCGCGCCAGATCGCGGCTCGACACGCAGCGATAGTCGATCGCCAGATCGCTTTCCGCCGCATGGGCGCTGGCCGCCTCGATCAACTCGGGCGACAGGTCCAGGCCGGTCACCTGCGCGCCGCGCCGCGCCAGCGCTTCCGAGAGGATGCCAGCGCCGCAGCCGACGTCGAGCACACGCTTGCCAGCCAGCGGCGCGCGCCGGTCGATGAACTCCGTACGCAGTGGGTTGATGTCGTGCAGCGGGCGCATCTCGCCCGACGTGTCCCACCAGCGTTCGGCGAGACGGCCGAACTTGGCCAGTTCGGCGTTCTGATCGCTTGTCATTGGCTGTCCTCGTTCTTGTCCTGTGCCGCCAGTTTCTGCTGCCAGCCGGCAGCACGTTCGCGCAGGTCCGCTTCGTCGAGCGTGGTCAGGCGACGATCGGCGAGCAGCCGCTGGCCGGCGACCCAGGTATCGGTGACCTGTTCGCGCGACGCGTTGTAGACCACGGCGGCAACCGGGTCGAACGTCGGCCGCGTTTCGATCGCGTCGAGGTCGATGGCGCAAAGGTCGGCGGCCTTGCCGGGCGTGATCGAACCGGTGTGATCGGCGATGCCCAGTGCTTCGGCGCCGTTAAGCGTGGCCATGCGCAGCACGGTATCGGCGCTGACCGCGGCGGCGTCGTCTGCGGCAATCTTGCCGATGAAGGCGGCGGTACGCATCTCGCCGATCATGTCGAGATCGTTGTTGGAGGCCGCGCCGTCGGTACCCAGCGCCACGTTTATACCGGCATCGATGAGCTTCTGTACCGGGCACAGGCCGCTCGCGAGCTTGAGGTTGGATTCGGGCGAATGCAGTACGTGCACGCCGTGGGTCGCGCAGGTGGCGATCTCGTCGTCGGTGAGCTGGGTCATGTGCACGGCGAGGAAATTGGGCGTGAGCAGGCCCATGTCCTTGAGTCGCGCGAGCGGCCGCTTGCCGGTCTTCTGCTGCGCGTCGTTCACCTCGAACGCGGTCTCGTGAACGTGCATGTGCACGCGCAGATCCATTTCGTCGGCGTAGGTGCGAATCTTTTCCAGCGGCTCGTCCGACACGGTGTAGGGCGCATGCGGCGCGAACACGGTGGAGATGCGTTCATGGCCGCGCCAGGCGTCGCGCAGGGCCAGGCCCTTTTCCAGATACTCGTCGGCGTTGGCGGCCCAGACGGTGGGGAAGTCGATCACGATCATACCCACGGTCGCGCGCATGCCGACGGCCTCGACGCGTTCGGCGACCACGTCGGGGAAGAAGTACATGTCGTTGAAGCAGGTAGTGCCACAACGCAGCATTTCGGCCATGGCGAGATCGGTGCCGTCGGCCACGAACTCGGGCGACATGAACTCGCCCTCGATCGGCCAGATGTGCTCGGTGAGCCACGGCATGAGCGGCATGTCGTTGGCGATGCCGCGCATGAGGTTCATCGCGGCATGGGTGTGGGTGTTGATCAGCCCCGGCAGCAGAGCGTGGCTGTCCAGCTCGATGACCTCGTCGGCCTCGAACATGGCGCGCGCCTCGGCGCAGGGCAGCACGGCCTCGATCGTGCCGTGATGAACGGCCACGGCGTGGTTCTCGAGCACCCGTGCGGGGCCGTCGACCGGCACCACCCAACGGGCGTGAATCAGCGTATCGATCTTGCGCATGGGGATCGTTTCGAAGGGTTGGAAGCCGGGGAGCGCGAACGCCCGCCACTCTAGCGCAATCAAGCGTTTTTGGCACACGCCGCTGTGCTAACATGACCGGCTTTACGCGACGGCGCTGAACTGCGTTGGACGGGCTTGTGAACAGGCCTGAAAACACGCTGACCGCCAGCCCGTGGATACGCGAAGACCGTGGCCTGCGCGTGCAGGCCGCTCTACCAGAACAAGTCTATGGCCGACGTCGCAAAAGAGATTCTTTCGATCAACCTCGAAGACGAGATGCGCCAGTCGTATCTCGACTACGCCATGAGCGTGATCGTCGGGCGTGCGTTGCCCGATGTGCGCGACGGGTTGAAGCCGGTGCACCGGCGTGTGCTCTACGCCATGCGCGAGCTGGGCAACGACTGGAACAAGTCGTACAAGAAGTCCGCCCGCGTGGTCGGCGACGTGATCGGTAAGTACCACCCGCACGGCGATAGCGCGGTCTACGACACCATCGTGCGGATGGCGCAGGACTTTTCCATGCGCTATGTGCTGGTCGACGGCCAGGGCAACTTCGGCTCCGTGGACGGCGACGCGCCAGCGGCCATGCGCTACACCGAAGTGCGCATGGCGCGCCTGGCGCACGAGATTCTGGCCGATATCGAAAAGGATACGGTCGATTTCATCCCGAACTACGACGAGTCCGAATCGGAGCCGGCGGTATTGCCGACCCGGTTGCCGAACCTGCTCGTCAACGGCGGTACCGGTATTGCGGTCGGCATGGCCACGAACATCCCGCCGCACAACCTCGTCGAGGTGGTGAACGCCGTGCTGGCGGTGATGGACGACCCGCAGATCAGCATCGCGGGCCTGATGGAACACATGCCGGGCCCGGATTTCCCGACCGCCGGCATGATCAACGGCGCCGACGGCATCCGCGAGGCCTATGAGACCGGCCGCGGGCGGATCTACATGCGCGCCCGGGCGCACTTTGAAGAAGTGGACGAGCGCGGCAAGCAGGCGATCGTGGTCACCGAGCTGCCGTACCAGGTCAACAAGGCGCGGCTGCTGGAAAAGATCGCCGAGCTGGTCAAGGAAAAGCGCGTCGAAGGCATCACCGAACTGCGCGACGAGTCCGACAAGGACGGCATGCGCATGGTCGTCGAGCTGCGGCGCGGCGAAACACCCGAGGTCGTGCTCAACAACCTGTATCGGCATTCGCAGATGCAGACTGTGTTCGGCATCAACATGGTCGCCCTCGACGACGGCCAGCCGCGCACGCTCAATCTCAAGCAGATGCTCGAGGCGTTCATCCGCCACCGGCGAGAGGTCGTCACCCGGCGCACCCAGTACGAGCTGGCCAAGGCGCGCGCCCGGGCCCATGTGCTGGAAGGCCTGACCATCGCGCTGGCGAACATCGACGAGGTGATCGCGCTGATCAAGGCCTCCAGCGGCCCGGCCGAGGCGCGCGAGGCACTGATCAATCGCGAATGGCCGCCGGGGCAGGTCGTGGACATGCTCGAGCGCGCGGGCGCGGAATCCTCGCGCCCGGCAGATCTGTCCAAGGCCTATGGTCTGCAGGACAACGGCCAAGGCCAGAGCAAGTACCGGCTGACCGAGACGCAGGCACAGGCGATTCTCGATCTGCGCCTGCATCGTCTGACGGGGCTCGAGCAGAGCAAGATCATCGAAGAGTTCGAGCAGCTGCTCGACAAGATCGCCGACTATATCGAGATCCTGTCCAATATGGACCGGCTGTTCGAGGTGATCCGCGAAGAGCTGGAAGCGATCCGTCGCGACTACGGCGACGAGCGCAAGACCGAGATCCTCGGCAATCATCTGGATCTGACCACGGCGGACCTGATCTCGCCGGAAGACGTGGTGGTCACGCTCACCCACGAAGGCTATGTGAAGTCCCAGCCGCTGGATGCCTATCGTGCCCAGCGTCGCGGTGGGCGCGGCAAGTCGGCCACGGCAACCAAGGATGCCGACTTCATCGACAAGCTGTGGGTGACGCACACGCACGACACGCTGTTGTGCTTCTCCTCGGCCGGCAAGGCGTACTGGCTCAAGGTCTATGAACTGCCCAGTGCTGGTCGCGGCGCGCGCGGCAAGCCGATCGTCAACCTGCTGCCGCTGGAAAACGACGAGCGCATCTCGCAGGTGTTGCCGATCAAGGATTTCAACACCAACGAAAACGTGTTCTTCGCGACCCGCAACGGCACGGTGAAGAAGACCGCGCTGGAGCAGTTCTCGCGGCCGCGTTCCAACGGCATTATCGCCATCGATCTGCGCGAAGACGATGCGCTGGTCGGTGTCGATCGCACGTCGGGTCAGGATCAGGTGATGCTGTTTTCCTCGGGCGGCAAGGTGATTCGTTTCGCCGAGGCCGACGTGCGTGAAATGGGGCGCAACGCGGCCGGCGTTCGCGGCATTCGCCTGCCCGACGACGAAGCCGATGCGGCCGTGATCGGGCTGATCGTGATCCGCGATGGCGAGATCCTCACGGTCACCGCCCAGGGTTATGGCAAGCGCACGCCGGTCGAGGACTATCCGCTGCGTGGCCGCGGCGGTCAGGGTGTGCTTGCGCTCAAGCAGTCCGACAAGACCGGTGCGGTGGTGGGCGCCACCCAGGTGCTCGAAGACGACGAAATCATGCTGATATCCAATATGGGTACGCTGATTCGCACCGCGGTTGCCGAGATTTCGGTGCTCGGGCGCAACACCCAGGGCGTGCGTATCATCCGCGTCGCCGACGACCAGCATCTGGTTGGCGTTGATCGAATCGTCACGGAAGACGACGAGGATGAAAACGGCGACGCCGATGGCGCGGCGGTCGATGACGACCTGCCCGACGCACCGGCCGCCGACGACGACAACGATTCGGATTCGGACGACGCCGCGGATTAGACGCCGCGCGCGCTGTCGATTTTAAAACGGGAGACTTGTTCTATGGCACGCGTCTACAATTTCAGTGCAGGTCCGGCCACGCTGCCGGTCGAAGTGCTCGAAAAGGCCCAGGCCGATCTGCTCGACTGGCAGGGCAGCGGGATGTCCGTGATGGAAATGAGCCATCGCGGCGATGCCTTTGTCTCCATTGCGGAGAAGGCCACCCAGGACCTGCGCAAGCTGCTGAACGTGCCGGACAACTACAGCGTGCTGTTCCTGCAGGGCGGCGCCGCGGGCCAGTTCGCCGGCGTGCCGATGAACCTGTTCGGCGACAGTGACAAGGCCGATTACGTCGTGACCGGCAACTGGGGCAAGAAGGCGGTCAAGGAAGCCAAGAAGTACGGCGATATCGCGGTCGCCGCCTCCAGCGAAGAAGGCGGGTTTACCGAGATTCCGGGACGTGATGGCTGGCAGCTGCGCGACGACGCGGCCTATGTCCACTACACCCCGAACGAGACCATTCAGGGCGTCGAATTTCCGGATGTGCCGGAGGTCGGCGACGTGCCGCTGGTGGCCGACTGGTCGTCGGCGTTTCTGTCCAAGCCGATCGACGTCTCCAAATACGGCGTGATCTATGCCGGCGCGCAGAAGAACGCCGGCCCGGCCGGCGTGACCGTGGTCATCGTGCGCAACGACCTCATGGGCAGTGCGATCAAGTCCACGCCCATGGTGCTCGACTACCAGCAGCAGGCCGATGCCGATTCCATGCTCAACACGCCGCCGTGCTTTGCCTGGTACATGGCCGGCCTAACCTTCGAGTGGATTCTCGCCAACGGCGGCCTCGAGGGCATGGCCGAGCGCAACAAGCGCAAGGCCGACAAGCTCTACGGCTTCATCGACAGCTCGGATTTCTATCGCAACCCGGTTGCGCCCGAGGCGCGCTCGCGCATGAACGTGCCGTTCCTGCTTGCCGACGACGATCTGAACAAGGCGTTTCTGGCCCAAGCCGAAGGGGCCGGTCTGTCGACGCTCAAGGGTCACCGGTCGGTCGGCGGCATGCGTGCGTCGATCTACAACGCCATGCCCGAAGCGGGCGTCGACGCGCTGATCGATTTCATGCGCGGCTTCGAAAAGGACAACGGCTGACACGCGAACCGTCGCCGCTCGCCGTCAACGATTTTCGTGGATCAAAGGATAGTCATGACCTTCAAGGTACAAACGCTCAACAGCATTTCGGCCAAGGGCCTCGACCGCCTGCCTCGCGATCTCTATGAGATCGCTTCCGAACTGTCCACGCCGGACGCGATCATTCTGCGTTCGCACAACATGCACGACATGGACATTCCGGATTCCGTGCGCGCCATCGGCCGTGCCGGCGCAGGCGTGAACAATATTCCAGTGGCCGACATGAGCAAGCGTGGCGTGCCGGTGTTCAACGCTCCCGGCGCCAACGCCAACGCGGTGAAGGAGCTGGTCCTGGCCGGGCTGCTGCTGTCCTCGCGCAACCTCATGAGCGCCTGGCGCTATGTGGAGGATCTCACCTCCACGGGCGACGACCTCAAGAAGGAGGTCGAAGCCGGCAAGAAGCGTTTCAAGGGCGTCGAACTGCCGGGCCGCACGCTCGGCGTCGCCGGCCTGGGCGCAATCGGCGTGAACGTGGCCAATGCCGCCCAGGGCCTGGGCATGAGCGTCCAGGGCTTCGATCCCGGCATCACGGTGAACAACGCCTGGCGCCTCAACGCCGGCGTGTCCGAAGCGCTGTCGATCGACGAGTTGCTGTCGCGCTCGGACTTCGTGTCCCTGCATGTGCCGCTGGTGGAGGATACGCGCGGGCTTATCGATGCCCAGCGCATCAAGCTGATGCGCAAGGGCGCTGTGCTGCTCAACTTCTCGCGTGCCGAAATCGTCGACGAGGACGCGGTGCTCGGCGCGCTGGAGTCCGGCAAGATCAACTACTATGTCTGCGATTTTCCGTCCGAAAAGCTGCGTGGCCACGAGCGCGTGATCACGCTGCCGCATCTGGGTGCGTCCACCGACGAGGCCGAGGACAACAGTGCGGTCATGATCGCCGAGCAGCTGCGTGACTATTTGGAAGTCGGCAACATCCGCAATTCGGTGAACTTCCCGGAAGCGATCATGCCGCCGACCGCCAATGCCCATCGCATTGCGGTCGTGAACAACAACGTGCCAAACATGGTCGGGCAGATCTCGTCGACGCTCGCGCGGCATGGCCACAACATCGCCGATCTGCTCAACAAGTCGAAGGGCGAAGTGGCGTACACGCTGGTCGATGTTGACGCCGAGGTGGCCGACGAGGCGCTCGAGGAACTGCGCGGTATCGAAGGCGTGCTGTGCGTACGCTATCTCGGCGCGGTAGGCAGCGACGCGGCCTAGCGCGCGGCCATGAGCGACAAGTCCGACGATCAGGCACTGGCCGAGGCGCGCCAGCGTATCGATACACTGGATCAGCAGATCCAGTCTCTTATCGCTGAGCGCGCCGGTGTCGCGCTCGATGTCGCGCAGATCAAGCAGGCCCAGCAGCGAACCGATTTCTATCGGCCCGAGCGCGAGGCCGATGTGCTGCGCCGCGTTGCCGAACGCAACGAAGGCCCGCTCGACAACGCCACCATCACGCGTTTGATGCGCGAGGTGATGTCGGCGTGTCTGGCATTGGAATCGCCGCTCAGAGTCGCCTATCTCGGGCCGGAAGGCACATACACCCAGGCCGCGGTCTACAAGCATTTCGGCCACTCGGTGCGGGCCTTGCCGTTGCCCGCGATCGACGAGATCTTTCGCGAAGTCGAGGCCGGCAACGCCGATTTCGGCGTGGTGCCGGTCGAGAACTCGACGGAAGGGGTGGTCAGCCACACGCTGGATCAGCTGGTCGGCAGTTCGCTGGCCATCTGCGGCGAGGTGGCGCTGGCGGTGCATCATCACCTGCTCTCGCGCGAGAGCGATCTCGGGTCGGTCAAGCGGGTGGTTGCCCATGCGCAGTCGCTCGCCCAGTGTCGCAAGTGGCTGGATCGCCAGCTGCCCGGCGTGGTTCGCGAAGCGGTGTCCAGCAATGGCGAGGCCGCGCGTCGCGTTGCTGCCGAAAGCCAGGCGGCTGCGATCGCGGGTCGTGCCGCCTCCGAGTTCTACGAGCTGCCCATGCTGGCCTCGAACATCGAGGACGAGCCGAACAACACCACACGGTTTCTCGTGCTCGGCAATCAGCGCGTGCCGGCGACCGGTAACGACATGACGTCGATTCTGGTGGCGATCCGCAATCAGCCGGGCATGCTGCATCGGCTGCTCACCCCCGGGGCAGAGGCCGGCGTCGATCTCACGCGGATCGAATCGCGCCCGTCACGTCGCCAGGCCTGGGACTACAATTTCTTCATCGATCTGGAAGGCCATATCGAGGAAGCGCGTGTGCGCCAGGTGCTGGACGCGATCGAGTCGCAGGCGGCCATGCTGAAGGTTCTGGGTTCCTATCCGCGCGCGATCGGCCCCGATTCGAATTCATAAGTCACGTTCAAATCTGTTCGGAACGTATTGAAATCATGAGTATTACGATCTCGGAGCAGGCGCATGCCGGTATTCATGGCCTGCACACTTACGTGCCGGGCAAGCCGATCGAGGACCTCAAGCGCGAGCTGGGCCTGAGCTCGATCGTGAAGCTCGCCTCGAACGAGAACCCATTCGGCACGGCACCGGCCGTGAAGCGCGCGCTGGCCGCGTTCACCCGCGATGGTGCGGGCGATTTGCACCGTTATCCCGACGGCAACGGCTTCGCGCTCAAGCAGAAGCTGGCAGTGCGCCACGATATCGAGATGTCACGCATTACGCTGGGCAACGGCTCCAACGATGTGCTTGAACTCACGGCGCGCGTATTTCTCGGGCCGGGCAAGAACGCCGTTTTCTCGCAGTATGCCTTCGCGGTCTATCCCATCGTCGCGCGCGCGGTGAACGCCGAGACGCGGGTCGTGCCGGCGCTCGGCGCCGAGGCCGACATGCCCTACGGGCACGATCTCGACGGGTTCCTCGACCATATCGACGACAACACCGGCGTGGTGTTCATTGCCAGCCCGAACAACCCGACCGGGACCTGGCTGGCGCCGGACGCGATCGAATCGTTCATGGATGCGGTCCCGAAAGGCGTCGTGGTCGTGCTGGACGAGGCCTATCTCGAATATCAGGCAGACAGCGAGCGGCCGAACAGTCGCGCATGGCTGGAACGGTATCCGAATCTGATTGTTACGCGCACTTTCTCGAAGATTTATGGGATGGCCGGCCTGCGTGTGGGCTATGCCCTGTCGTCGGCGGAAGTGGCCGACCTCATCAACCGGGTGCGTCAGCCGTTCAACGTCAACATGGTGGCCATGCACTGCGCCGAAGCGGCGCTGGCAGACGACGATTTCGTCGTCTACAGCACCGAAACGAACGCGGTACAGCGGGCCTCGCTCGCCCAGGAACTCGAAGCCCGCGGGCTGTCCTGTCTACCGTCGCAGGCGAACTTCATCACGTTCGACTGCGGCCGCGAATCCACCCCGCTGTTCGATGCCATGCTGCGCGAGGGCGTGATCGTGCGTCCGCTGGCCAGTTACGACATGCCTGAGCATCTGCGTGTAACGGTCGGAAGCGAGACGGAAAATCAGACATTTCTCTCCGCGCTCGACACGGTTCTTGCCGCGCAATGAGCGCTGTCGACACGGCGCTGAATAACGAACGGATCTGTGTCGTCGGCCTCGGGCTGATCGGCGGGTCGATCGCGCGCGGTCTGCGTGCAGCCGGCTATCGCGGCGGGATCAGCGCGGGCGTGGCCGATCGCGCGGAAGCGGATCGGGCACGGGCGCTCGGACTCGCCGATCGGGCAGAGACGAACCTGACGCGGGCGGTCGACGGCGCCACGCTGGTCGTGCTCGCGGTGCCGATCGGCGCCATGCCCGGCGTGTTTGCCGATATTGTCGACGGGCTGGCGCCGGACGCGGTGGTCACGGACACCGGCAGCACCAAGCTGAGCGTGATTGCGGACGCGCGTGCCGGGCTGGGGTCGGCGATCGGGCGCTTCGTGCCGGGTCATCCCATCGCGGGCACGGAACGCAGCGGGCTCGACGCGGGTTTTGCCACGCTGTTCGAGCAGCGGCGCGTCATTCTCACGCCGACGCCGGAAACAGACCGCGATGCGCTGTCCCGCGTGGAGGCGCTCTGGTCAGCGCTTGGCGCGCGTGTCAGCGAGATGGACGCGGCCCATCACGACGAAGTACTGGCCGCGACCAGCCATCTGCCGCACGTGCTCGCGTTCACGCTCGTCGATACGTTGGCGCGCATGGCGGAACGCACCGAAATCTTCGAATACGCGGCGGGCGGGTTTGCCGATTTCACCCGCATCGCGTCCAGCAACCCTGACCTCTGGGGCGATATCGTGACCGCCAACCACGACGCCATTCTGCCGGTGCTCGACCGCTATATCGGCGATCTCGAAGCAGTGCGTACGGCGATCGCGGCCGGTGATCGCGCCACGCTGGCGACGACGTTTGGTCGAGCCAAGACCGCGCGCGACGGCTTTGCTGCGGGGCGTGGCTGAGATGCGCTGTTTTCATGTCCAGCCCGGCGGCACGCTCGGCGGCACGCTACAGGTGCCCGGCGACAAGTCGGTTTCGCATCGTGCGATCATGTTTTCGGCGATCGCCGATGGGCGCTCGCGTATCACCGGTTTTCTGGAAAGCGCGGACTGTCTCGCGACGCTGCGCGCATTCGAGGCGATGGGCGTATCGTTCGTACGCGACGCCGAGTCGCTCGTGGTCGACGGCGTGGGGCGCGATGGGCTCACGCCGCCCGGTATGCCGCTGGATCTGGGCAACTCCGGTACGTCGATGCGGCTGTTGTCCGGCCTGATGGCCGGCCAGGCGTTCGATAGCGTTCTCACCGGCGACGCCAGTCTTTCGCGCCGGCCGATGGGGCGCGTCATCGACCCGCTCACGGCGATGGGTGCGCATATCGCGGGAAGCGAAGGCCGGCGCGCGCCGCTGCGTATCACGGGCGGCCGGTCACTGCAGGCAATCGAGTACACGCCGCCGGTTGCAAGCGCGCAGATCAAATCCTGCGTTCTACTTGCCGGTCTCTACGCGAAGGGCGTGACGACCGTGCACGAGCCCGGCGTCAGCCGCGACCATACCGAGCGCATGCTTGGCGCTTTCGGCGTGGCGCTTTCGCGCGACGGGGCGGCCCTGTCGCTTGCCGGCGGTCAGTCGCTACGGGCGTTCGACGTGGCCGTGCCCGCGGATCTGTCGTCGGCCGCGTTCTTTCTGGTCGGCGCATCGATCGCGCAACCGCGCAACGGGGCAGAGCCGCTGACGCTGACCGGTGTCGGCATCAATCCGACACGGCGGGGTGTGATCGATATTCTCGATCGCATGGGCGCGGACATTACGCTCACCAACACGCGCGAACAGGCGGGCGAGCCCGTGGCCGATATCGTCGTGCGCCCGGCGTCCCTGAGAGGAGTGGATATCGGCGGGCGCGACGTGGAGCTTGCAATCGACGAGTTTCCCGCGATCTTCATCGCGGCCGCCTGTGCGCAGGGTAAGACGCGACTCACCGATGCCGCCGAGCTGCGCGTGAAGGAATCCGATCGTATTGCGGTCATGGCCGACGGCCTGGCCGCGCTCGGTGTGGAGGTGAGCGTGCAGCCGGACGGGCTGACCATCACCGGGCGGCCGGAGCCGCACAGTTTCACTGGCGGGCAAATCCATAGCCACGAGGATCATCGCATTGCGATGGCCTTCGCCATGGCCGGTCTGCGAGCGAGCGCGCCGATCGAGATCGACGACTGTGACTATGTCGATACCTCTTTTCCCGGCTTCGTCGCCAAGGCCGGCGCGGCCGGTCTCGTGATCGACGCGCGCGAGCAGGGCGCATGAGCCGCGCGCCGGTCATGACGCTCGACGGGCCGGGCGGCGCCGGCAAGGGTACGCTCGCCTCGGCGCTGGCGCGCGAACTCGGCTGGTGGTTGCTCGACAGCGGCGCGCTTTATCGTCTGGTCGGACTACTGGCGTTGCGGCGTGGCCTCGATGCCGGGCGGTCGCAGGATCTAGACGCCGCAGTGACCGCGTCGCGCAATCTCGACCTGATCTTCGAGCCGGATACCGGCGCGGGTCAGCGTGTGTGGCTCGATGGCGAAGACGTGACCGATGCCATTCGCACCGACGCCGTTTCGGGGGCCGCATCGCAATGGGCGGTCCAGCCGTCGATTCGGCAGGCGCTGCTTGCTCGCCAGCGCGATTTCGCAGTGCCGCCGGGGCTGATCGCGGACGGGCGTGACATGGGTACCGTCATCTTTCCCGAAGCCGACCTGAAACTGTACGTGACCGCGACAGCCAGGGAACGCGCCGATCGGCGTTTTGCGCAGTTGTCGGGTATGCGCGTTGATGCTAATCTTGACCGGATATATCGAGAGATATTGGAGCGGGACGCGCGCGATGCATCGCGTGAGGTCGCGCCCCTCAAGCCGGCGGACGATGCGCATGTCATCGATACCACCGGCGAATCGGTGGCGGCGTCACTCGCACGAGTGCGCCGTCTTGTGCGCGAAAAGGGCTGGATTTAAGCTGAGCGGTCCAGGGCCGGATATATCGGCCTCGCGTTAAATGGGACCGGTCGTGGCGCAAGGCCACTGCCGGATTGTTTTATCAACCACGGATGGCGCCGTAGTCGTTGCGCCGCAGGATTTTCTCCCCCCATGTCTGAAAGTTTCGCCGAACTATTCGAGCAAAGTCTGCAGGGTCGTACCATGCAGCCCGGTTCCCTCATCAACGCCGAGGTGCTGGAAGTCAAGTCCGACGTGATCATCGTCGACGCCGGGCTCAAGTCGGAAGGCGTGATCCCGATCGACGAGTTCTACGACGATAACGGCGAACTCTCCGTATCGGAAGGGGACAAGGTCGAAGTCGCGCTGGAGGCCGTGGAAGACGGTTTCGGCGCCACGCGCCTGTCCAAGGAAAAAGCGCAGCGCATCCGCACCTGGGACTTCCTCACCGAGGCGTACGAGAACAGCGAGTCCGTGGTCGGCCATATCAGTGGCAAGGTCAAGGGTGGTTACACCGTCGACGTGGGCAACATCCGCGCGTTCCTGCCCGGTTCGCTGGTCGATGTGCGTCCGGTGCGCGACACCACCTATCTCGAAGGCAAGCCGCTCGAATTCCGCGTCATCAAGCTGGACCGTCTGCGCAATAACGTGGTCGTGTCGCGTCGTGACGTGCTCAAGGAAGAGTACAGCGAAGAGCGCAAGCAGCTGCTCGACACGCTCCAGGAAGGCATCGTCCTCAAGGGTATCGTCAAGAACCTGGTGGACTACGGTGCGTTCGTCGACCTGGGCGGCATCGACGGCCTGCTACATATCACCGACATGTCCTGGAAGCGCATCAAGGACCCGACCGACGTGGTCAATGTCGGCGAGGAGATCGAGGTCAAGGTGCTCAAGTTCGACCGCGAGCGCACCCGTGTCTCGCTCGGTCTGAAGCAGCTCGGCGACGATCCGTGGGTCGATATCGCCCGCCGCTATCCGGAAAACACGCGCCTGTTCGGCAACGTCACGAACATCACCGACTACGGCGCCTTCGTGGAAATCGAAGAGGGCGTCGAAGGCTTGGTGCACGTGTCCGAGATGGACTGGACGAACAAGAACGTCAATCCGGGCCAGATCGTCGACGTCGGCGACGAAGTCGAGGTCATGGTTCTGGAGATCGACGAGGAACGCCGTCGTATCTCGCTGGGCATGAAGCAGTGCAAGTCCAACCCTTGGGAGGACTTCGCGGCCAACCATCAGCGCGGCGACCAGGTTTCCGGTCAGATCAAGTCGATCACCGACTTCGGCATTTTCGTGGGTCTGCCGGGCAACATCGACGGCCTCGTGCACCTGTCGGATCTGTCCTGGAACGATCAGGGCGAAGACGTGGTTCGCGAGTACTCGAAGGGCGACGAGGTTGAAGCCGTCGTGCTTTCGATCGACGCCGACCGCGAGCGCATCTCGCTGGGTATCAAGCAGCTGGCGCAGGATCCGATCGGCTCTTTCGTTGCCGACAACCCGAAGGGTAGCGTCGTGTCCGGCACGATCCAGAGCGTGGACGCCCGTGGCGCGACCGTGGATCTCGGCAGCGATGTGGTCGGCTACATCCGCGCATCGGACATCTCCCGCGATCGTGTCGAAGACGCGCGCACCGCGCTGTCCGAAGGCTCGGAAGTCGAAGCCCGCTTCGTTGGCGTTGATCGTCGCAATCGCACGATCAGCCTCTCGATCCGTGCCAAGGACGAGAAGGACGAGCAGCAGGCCATGCGCGATTACGCCGATACGGATGCCTCCACCGGCACCACCAGCCTCGGCGAGCTGCTCAAGGAGCAAATCGACGCAAGCGACCGCAACAACTAAAAATATCGCGGCGAAAGACGCGGGGTGCTTGCAGGCGCCCCGCGTTTTAATTACCTTTCTGATTAGGGATATGCCCAACGGCATATGACGGGGGCGGCGTTTCCAGGGAGAGGACGCTGGATGACTAAATCGGAGCTGATCGAACGGCTGGTCCAGCGTCAGGCGCATATGTCGCACCGTGACGTTGAGCTTGCCGTCAAACTACTACTCGACGACGTGATTACGGAGCTGGCCAGCGGTGGCCGGGTCGAAATCCGCGGCTTTGGCAGTTTCTCGGTGCACCACAGGCCGGCACGGCGTGGGCGTAATCCGAAGACCGGCGAAGCGGTCGATATTCCACGCAAGTACGTGCCGCACTTCAAGCCCGGCAAGGAACTGCGCGAACGCGTCAACACGAGCCATTCATAGCCGATCGACAGGCCGCAATCGACGCGGATCGAGTCGGCCGGGGCGGAAAACGGGAAATCAATGCTACGTCTGATTCGTAACCTGATCGTGGTCGTGGGGCTCGTGCTCGGCGTGGCGTTCGGTTTCTTCAATTACGATCTGGTATCGATCGACCTGCTCTGGACCACGACTGAAGCGCCGCTGGTCATTCTGCTCGTGATTGCCTTCGTGCTCGGGCTCGTGATCGCGGCACTGGTCTGCACGGCCCGCATCGCGCGGCTGCGTGGCCAGCTTTCGAGTTCCCGCCGACGGCTCAAGGACGCGCAGGCCGAGATTTCCAATCTGCGGAGCATGCCTATCCACGATGCTTGATGGCATCTGGTGGATCGTTCTGGCCTTGCTGCCGCTTGCGGCAGCGTCGGGCTGGTACGTACGCGGACGAGCGCAGGGCGACGATGAGCCGACGCCGCCGGTCAATGCGGACTACCTGCGCGGCATAAGCCAGCTGGTCAACGACGACGCCGACAAGGCTATCGCCACCTTCGTGCGCGTGCTCGAAGTCGACAACGACACGGCCGAAACCCATCTCGCGCTCGGCAACCTGTTCCGCCGGCAGGGCGAGGTCGACCGTGCCCTGCGCATGCACCAGAACCTGGTGGCGCGCCCCAATCTCAAGGCGGCACACCGCAACCAGGCGCGCTACGAGCTTGCACAGGATTATTTGCGCGCGGGCGTGCTCGATCGCGCCGAAAGCCTGTTTCGCGAGCTTGCGGACCAGAATCTGTTTCTCGAGCGTGCGCTGTCGGGCTTGGTGGCCATCTACGAGCAGGAGCGCGACTGGGAACAGGCCATCGCCACCACGCGGCGGCTGGAGACAGTGCGTGGCACGTCGCTGCGCCCGGTGATCGCCCAGTATTTCTGCGAACTGGCGGAGCAGGCGCGCGGCAACGGCCAGACGGATATCGCCCAGCGGCATCTCAAATCCGCACGCCAGTCGTTTCGTGATTGCGCCCGCGCGAGCCTGGTGGGCGGCGCCATGGCCGAACATGCGAAGGACTACCGCGGCGCGGTTCGGATCTATCGCCAGGTGATGCGTCAGGATGTGGATTTCATCAGCGAAATCATCGAGCCGATGCGTCGCTGTTTCGACGCAATCGACGACTCGCCCGGCTATGCGCAGTTTCTGCGTGAGGTCATGCCGCTATACGACGGCGCGCATCCTCATGTTGCGTATGCGCGTTTTCTGCATCGCCAGAAAAAGACGGACGAGGCGATCGCGCATATCTCGCAGTACTTGCAGGGCGAGCCGAACTGGATCGGCTTCTATCACCTGCTCGACCTGACGTGGTCCCAGACCCGCAGTACCCTGACAGGGCCACTCGATAGCCTGCGCCAGTCGCTTGGCCAGATTATCGAACGCCAGCCGACCTACCACTGTGGCCAGTGCGGGTTCTCGGGGCGTTATCTGCACTGGCAATGTCCGAGCTGCCGCCAATGGAACACGATCGTGCCGGTGCGAGACGTGCGCCCGGCCGAGTCGGCGCCGACACGCTCCGCGCGTAGCGGGTAATTCCAAGACGTGCGGGGAGGGTTGGCTCAGTAGCGCGCGTCGGCCGTGACCTGTTCGCGGCATTCGCGCTCCGACCAGGCCGAATGACAGGCGCGGACCATCTGGTCCAGTAACGCGCGCAGGCGGGCCTTGTCGAAGGCGTTCAACTCCGCCGTCTGCAGGGCGGTGCGGAGCTGGTTGATCGCCGGCGCGAACGCGCCGCGCAGTTCGTAATATTTCGCCTGTCGGTAGTAGGCCTCGCCGAGATTATTCTGCTGGCCGGCGACCTGGGCGAGCATTTGCTGCGCTTCCGAGGACTGGCCGAGCAGGTCACGGTCTTGCAGCAGAAACGCCCGTGCGGCTTCCGGATCGCTGCCGTCGACCAGCAGCCGGGCATAGTCGAGCTTGACCGCCGGGCTGCGCGGGAACTGTCGGCGCGCGGCTTCGAGCATGTCGCGGGCACGCCCTGTGTCGCCGGCCTGCGAGTAGGCATCGGCCAGGGCGAGGGTGAACGCCTTGCTGTCGGGATTCTGCTCGACATACGGCGCGAGAATCTGCGCGGCTTCCGCGTTGCGGCCAATTCGCGACAGCGCAAGCGCGTAGCCATAGTCGATCGCCGCGTTCGGTTGGCCGTCGTCGGCATCCGCGCGGCGTTGTTCGTAGTAGCGCACCAGCTCGCCTAGTTGCCGGCTCATCAGCACGCGGGCGCGTTCGCGCATGAGCGGGTAGGCATCGCTCTCGCGCACCGAAGGCGACGGGTAGTCCTTCGCGCGTGATTCGGCCTCCGCCATGCGCGTATTGCTCACCGGGTGCGAGAGCAAAATCTCCGGCAATTGGTTGCCATAAAGCCGCGAGCGACGCTGCATCTTCTCGAAGAAGCTGGCCATGCCGTCCGGGTTGAAGTCCGCCGCGGCCAGCGTGCGTATACCGATACGGTCGGCCTCGAATTCGTGCGCGCGCGTGTAGTTGGTCTGCTGTTGACCGAGATTGGACACGCCGGCCGTGACGGCGGCGGAAATAGCATCCGGGTCGCCTCCGCCCGCAATGGCGGCCACCAGGATAGCGGCAGCCGTTGCCCAGCCCATGCCGGAGGTTGCCTCGATCTGACGGGCGATGTGGCGCTGCGTGACGTGCGCCATTTCATGGCCGACCACGCCGGCGAGCTCGCTTTCGGTTTCGGTTTCGGTCACCAGCCCGGCGTTGATGCCGATATAGCCGCCAGGCAGGGCGAACGCGTTGATCTGACTGCTGTCGATCGGGTAGAAACGAAACGCGCTGGCGTCGCTGCTGGTGTGTTCGGCCAGCCGTGTCCCGATCGACGTGAGGTATTCGCGCAGCTGGACATCCTCGATGATCAGGCTGCGTTCGAGAAGTTGTGCGACCACCTGCCGGCCGATCTTGTCTTCCTCGGCGGGTGACATGTACGCATCCGCGGGCTGGCCGATGCTCGGCAACTGATAGTCGCGCGCGCTCGCCACCGTGCTGACCACCGTCAGACAGGCGAGCAGGCCGATGAGTAGTCGGCTAATCGAGCAGCGTGCGGTCATTACGAGCGTGCGGGCCATGCAGGGGCGACGAGAGTTCAGACCGCAGGTTAGCGTGTTTCGTTCATTGGATTAAACTGCGGAAAACACAGGGCCAATCGTCGCTCGGCGGCTGGGCCCGCGCAGCTCACGCAGCGCACAGGAGTGAATGTGCCGATATCTTCAACCGTGCGGGCAGGCGCCGCCCAGAGCGCGCCCGTGATACAAGTTCGCAGGCTTGCGCGATGAACATCGTTCGCGAATGGTTCACCCGCCACTTTTCCGATCCCCAGGTCGTCGCGCTGGCTCTGATTCTGGTCAGCAGTATCGCGCTGGTCATGATATTCGGCGCGCTGCTGACGCCGGTACTCGCGGCGGTCGTGGTGGCCTACCTGCTCGACGGGCCGGTCCAATGGCTCGAACGCGTGCGCCTGCCGCGCTGGGCGGGCGCGGCGCTGGTATCGACCGCGTTGTTGATTGGTGTGGTGTGGGTCAGCTTTGCCCTGTTGCCGTTGCTTACGCGCCAGGCTGGCCAGATTCTTCAGGAAGTGCCGAGCCTGATCAGTAGCGCCCAGGACTGGATCGCTGCGCTGCCGCGCCGCTATCCGGCACTGATTACGCAGGACCAGATCGATGCCATGGTCAACAGCATGACCTTCGACGTGGGGTCCATGCGACAGGCCTTGCTCAGCCGCTCGCTCGTCGTCGGTATGAGCCTGCTTTACCTGACGGTCTATCTCTTGCTCGTGCCGCTGATGGTCTTCTTCATGCTGCGCGACAAGCACCAGATTCTGACCTGGTTCGCGCGCTTCGGGCCACGCGACGGCCGCCTTGTTCAGAATGTGTGGGCGGAGGTGAACGCACAGCTCGGCAATTACGTGCGTGGCAAGGCCGTCGAGATCGTGATCGTATGGATCGTCGCGTACCTGGTCTTTTCGCTGCTCGGACTCAAGTACGCCATGCTGCTGTCTGCGCTGGTCGGCTTTTCCGTGCTGGTGCCCTATATCGGGGCCTTTGGCATGACGGTGCCGGTCATGCTGGTGGCGTATGCACAGTGGGGCTTCGAAGCGCAGACGCTCTATGTGCTGGTGGCGTACGGCGTGCTGCAGATGCTCGACGGCAACGTGTTGGTACCCGTGCTGTTTTCCGAAGCGGTGGATCTGCACCCGGTAGCGATCATCACGGCGGTGCTATTCTTCGGTGGCGTCTGGGGTTTCTGGGGGATTTTCTTTGCCATCCCGCTGGCCACCGTCGTCCACGCCGTCATCAAGGCATGGCCGCGCAAGGCGCAGACGTGGCTGGACACCGGGTCGCCGCAAAGCGATCGCGAGATCGGCTGAGCGGCGATCTCGCGATCAGCGCCGTCGCACGACCCGACGCCTGTTCAGGCGGCGGCTGCTGAGGGCTCCAGTAGTTCGATCCAGTGGCGTACCGGCACGCCGGCCGCGGATTCGAGATGCAGCTGACAGCCGACGTTGGCCGTCACGATGACATCCGGATCGCCGGCGTTCAGCGAGGCGAGCTTGTTCTCCCGCAATTGGTTGGCCATCGTCGGCTGCAGGATCGAGTAGGTTCCGGCCGAGCCGCAGCACAGATGCGAATCACGCACATGCGTGAGCTTGTAGCCGGCCTGGGCCAGGATCTCGGCGACGTTGTCGTGCAATTGGGGGGCGTTCTGCAGCGTGCAGGGCGGGTGATAAGCGACCTGGCGCCCGTGGCCGAGATCGCCGAGCTGGCTTAGATCTTCCTGGGCCAGGATATCGCTGAGATCCCGCGCGAGTTCGGAGACCCGTGCGGCTTTTTCGGCGTACGCCGGATCGTTGCGAAGCATGTGGCCGTATTCGACCACCGACGCGCCGCAGCCACTCGCGGTCAGCACGATGGCCTCTGCGCCATCCTCGATATAGGGCCACCACGCATCGATATTGCGGCGCGCGAAGTCGTTGGCTTCCTCGCGATGGCTTAGGTGCTGGGACAGGGCGCCGCAGCAGCCGCTCGCCTTGGGTGCGATCAGCTGCACACCGAGCTGTGAGAAGATACGGGCCGCGTGCGCGTTGGTGTTGGGCGCGGCGACCGGCTGCACGCAGCCGTCGAGCACGAGCATGGTGCGCGTTGCATTGTCGTTCTTCGGCCATGCCAGCGCCTTGCGACGCGGCGGCATTTTCTGCTTCAGCGGCGCCAGCGGGCCGACCAGAAGCGGCTTGAAGAAATGCCCCAGCCGGAAGAAGAACGCGAAGCGGTTGCGATAGGCGACGATATGGCGCAGCAACCAGCGGATCGCGCGCTCATGAACGGGCCGCTCGACCTGCTGATCCACCAGATCGCGACCGATATCGGCCAGCTTGGCGTATTCGACGCCCGATGGGCAGGTCGTTTCACAGGCACGACAGGTCAGACAGCGGTCCAGATGCATCTGCGTCTTCTGGGTCGGCGCTTCGCCCTCGAGCACCTGCTTGATCAGATAGATGCGGCCACGCGGACTGTCGCGCTCGTCGCCGAGCAGTTGATAGGTCGGGCAGGTCGCCGTGCAGAAACCGCAGTGCGTGCAGGCGCGCAGGATGCGGTCGGCTTCTTCGCCATCCGGCGTATCGCGGAGTTGCGGAATGATAGAAGTTTGCATGGGCGTTGTTTCGCTTGGAATTCGGGCCGGTTCGGAATCTAGAGTTCGGGGTAGATCCGGCCGGGGTTGAGAATACCCGCGGGATCCATGGATCGTTTCAGTCGCTGTTGCAGCGCCAGCATGGATTCGCCGATGGGATGAAAACGTGGGCTGGCATCGCCGCGATAGACGCTGGCGTGGCCGCCTTCGTCCTTGACGATACGGCGCAGGGCGACCGCGTCGATATCGGACGCGAGCCAGCGCTGGGCGCCGCCCCAGTCGATGACACAGTCGCCGTCAATGTCGAGCATGGGCGCGGCCGGCGGTAGCGACAGCCGCCATAGCGGCTTGTCCGCGTTCGAGAAGAAGGGGCGCTGTTGTTCGCGCACGTCGCGCCAGAAAGGCTTGTCGTCGTCCAGCGTTTCGCCGCCGAGTTTCTCGCAGGCGGATTCGACCGGCGAGGTCGCGCCGGCGAGCCGGAGATAGGTCTTGCCATCTTCCCAATAGGCGCCCGTAATCGGCCAGGGCTTGCGCTGCCAGTCGCTGATCTGGGTGAGTGCTTCGGACGGGCCGTGTTCGAACACGCGCGTGATCTGCGTGCGGGGCAGCGGTAGAACCTTGAGACTGATGTCGAGCAATACGCCGAGCGTGCCGTAAGCGCCGGCCATGAGCCGGGACAGGTCGTAGCCGGCGACGTTCTTCATCACTTCGCCGCCGAAGCGCAACGCTTGGCCCTGGCCGTTGATGATACGGGTACCGAGCACGAAATCGCGGGCCGCGCCGGTGAACGGCCGGGCCGGACCGGATACGCCGCTCACGATCGTGCCGCCCAGCGTTGCGTTGTCGCCGTAGTGGGGCGGCTCGAATGCAAGCATCTGGCCTTCGGCTTCCAGCACGGCCTCGAGCTCGGACAGCGGCGTACCGGCACGCGCGGTCATGACCAGTTCGCCGGGCTCGTAGTTTACGACGCCGGTATGGCCGGTGACGTCGAGCGTATCGCCTTTGACCTGTTCGCCCAGAAAAGCCTTGGTGCCGCCGCCGGTGAGCTTGAGCGGGCTCTTACTTTCGAAAGCCGCGCGTACGCGTTCGGTCAGTTGGTCGGTCTGATCGGCAGACGTCGTCACAGTCGCTCCAGTTCGGGGAAGGGCAGTTCGCCGTTGTGCACGTGCATGGCGCCGAATTCAGCGCAGCGATGCAGGGTAGGCACGGCCTTGCCGGGATTGAGCAGGCCCTTGTCGTCGAACGCGTTCTTGACGGCATGAAACTGGGTGAGTTCATCCGGCGGGAACTGCACACACATCTGGTCGATCTTCTCGACCCCCACGCCGTGTTCGCCGGTGATCGTGCCGCCGTGTTCCAGACACAGTTCGCAGATCGCGCCGCCGAATTCCTCGGTGCGTTCGAGTTCGCCCTCGATGTTCGCATCGTAGAGGATCAGTGGGTGCAGGTTGCCGTCGCCCGCGTGGAAGACATTCGCCACCCGCTGACCGTACTTCTTCGACAGCTCGCCGATGCCGATGAGTACGTCGGCCAGCGCCTTGCGCGGAATCGTGCCGTCCATGCAGTAGTAGTCGGGAGAGATACGACCCATGGCGGGAAAGGCCGCCTTGCGTCCGGCCCAGAACACGGCCCGCTCGGCGTCGTCGCGGGAGACGCGCACTTCGGTCGCCCCTTCGCGTTCGACCACCGCGGTGACGTCGGCGATATGCTCATCGACCTCGGCGTGCGTGCCATCGACTTCGCACAACAGGATGGCGGCCGCGTCGGTGGGGTAATCCGCGTGGACGAATTCCTCGGTGGCGATGATCGCCGGACTGTCGAGCATCTCGAGCCCGGCCGGGATGATGCCGGCCTGGATGATCGCCGCGACCGCGTCGCCGGCCTTGCGCACGTCGTCGAACGCGGCCAGAACCACCTGGGCACGTTCCGGTTTTGGCAACAGCTTCACGACCACCTCGACGATCACCCCTAACAGGCCCTCGGAGCCCGTCATGAGTGCGAGCAGGTCGTAGCCCGGCGTGTCCAGCGCTTCGCTACCGATGGTCATGCGCTCGCCGTCGACGGTGACGATCTCGAGCTGGACGATGTTGTGCGTCGTCAGACCGTATTTCAGGCAATGCACGCCGCCAGAGTTTTCGGCCACATTGCCGCCAATCGAGCAGGCGATCTGCGAGGAGGGGTCCGGCGCGTAGTACAGCCCGAGGTGTGAAACCGCTTCCGAGATGGCGAGATTGCGCACGCCGGGCTGTACCGTGGCGCGTCGGTTCTCGGTGTCGATATCGAGAATCTGCTTGAACTTGGCGAGCGACAACAGCACGCCGTTATCCATTGGCAACGCGCCACCGGACAGACCGGTGCCGGCGCCGCGTGCGACCACGGCGACATCGTTGGCGTGGCACACGCGCATGGCCGTCTGCACCTGATCGATGGTTTCCGGCAGGATCACGATCATCGGCAACTGCCGATAAGCGGACAGCCCGTCGCATTCGAATGGCCGCAGGTCTTCCTCGGCGTGCAGAACCACGTGCTCGGGCAGTTCGGCCACGAGCTTGTCGATCAGCTGTGCCTTGTCGGGACGGGACGCAAGCACCTTTTCGGCAGCGTCCGCGATAGCGGCATCGGCCATGAGGATCTCCGGGTAGGGCAGCAGTCGTCAGCCATGAAAAGCGAGACTGCTGGTAAAGCCACCTAGTGGCTAAAGTTTATCAGACGCGTAATCGGCAAGCCGTGACCGTTCGCCTCTCGCGAGTGTTACGTGGCCGGCATGGCGCCAGTTTCTGAAGCGATCCACCACGTTGGTCAGCCCGGACGTGGTTTCGGTGAGATAGGGCGTGTCGATCTGGGCCAGATTGCCGAGACAGACGAACTTGGTGCCCGGACCGGCGCGCGTGATCAGGGTCTTCATCTGCTTGGGTGTGAGGTTCTGGGCCTCGTCCAGGATGACGTAGCGCTCCAGAAAGGTGCGCCCGCGCATGAAGTTCACCGAGCGGATCTTGATGCGCTTGGACAGCAGTTCGTTCGTGGCGGCACGTTCCCAGTCGGAGCCGCCACCGCTGCCGGTAAGCACTTCGAGGTTGTCCATGAGTGCGCCCATCCAGGGCGTCATCTTTTCTTCCTCCGTACCGGGGAGAAAGCCGATATCGTCGCCCACGGGCACGGTCACGCGGGTCATGATGATTTCCCGATAGCGCGATTCGTCCAGCGTCTGGGCCAGGCCGGCGGCCAGGGTGAGCAGGGTCTTGCCGGTACCGGCCGCACCCAGCAGGGTGACGAAATCGATCTCCGGATCCATCAGCAGATTGAGCGCGAAGTTCTGCTCGCGATTGCGGGCATGCACGCCCCAGACCGCCTGCTTGCCTTCGCGGTAATCCTGGGCGAGCTCGAGCACACTGCCCATGTTCTCGCCTTCGCCGTCGAACTCGCGGGTGATCAGCTCGACATCGTTGTCGTGGCGAAAATGCAGCAGTTCGTTGAGATGCCAGTCGGCAACCTGCGGACCGCGCAGGCGGTAGAAGGCGTTGCCGGCCTCCTGCCAGGACTCCATGGTCTGACCGTGCGTCTCCCAGAAATCGTCGGGCAGTTCCGCATGGCCGGTATAGAGCAGGTCGAGGTCTTCCAGCACCTTGTCGTTGGTGTAATCCTCGGCTTCGATCCCGATCACCGACGCCTTGATGCGCAGGTTGATGTCCTTGGATACCAGCACGACTTCGGAGTCGATGAACACGTTGCGCAGCGATAACGCGCTGATCAGGATCGAATTGTCGGCCTTGTTGCCCGGCAGCATCGCCGGCAGCGTGCCCTCGGCCGGTCGCGTTTCGAAGTAGAGCCGGCCCGTGACCCGCGGCGTGTCGTCCTTGCCGTGGCCGTTGAATTCGATGCCCTGATCCAGTGCGAGCCCGGCGTCGATTTCCTCGTGCGTCTTGTGCGCCATGAGTTCGTCGAGAAACCGGCTGACCTGGCGCACGTTGCGTGCGACCTCGGACACGCCCTTCTTCCCGGCGTCGAGTTCCTCCAGCACGACCATCGGGATGAAGATGTCGTGTTCCTGAAACCGGAACAGCGCGGTCGGGTCGTGCATCAGCACGTTGGTATCGAGAACGAAAACGCGTTGCGACATAAAAAAAGCGATCCCGTGGACGGGCGTGAACCGGAAGTCGTTCTAGGGCCTGTTGCCGTTTCGTGCGAGTCCGCGCCAAGGGCTGTTTTGCGGCAAGACAAGGCGTAGCACGCGCCGCGCAGTCATTCTGCGCAAGCGTGCTAGAACGCTGGATTGCCGCAAAACAGCCCTTGTCCCGAAGGGTTGGGCCGCAAATCGCGCTCTGCGGCGTTGCGAGCCTTGATCGTGGCACGCCACGACCGGCGACTCGCGCCTTGCAGAACACGATTTGCGGTCTCCAACGCGGCGCTCGCATGAAACGGCAACAGGCCCTAGTCGAGTGCGCGCACGGCGGCGAGCACCTCGTCGGCGTGATCGGGGACTTTTACGCCGCGCCAGACATGGCGGATCAGACCGTCGCCGTCGATTACGAAGGTGCTGCGCTCGATCCCGATATGCTTGCGGCCGTACATGTTCTTTTCCTTGAGTACGCCGAAGGCGTTACACAGCTTCTCGTCCGCGTCGCTGATCAGGTCGAACGGGAAGTCGTACTTCGCCCGGAAGTTGTCGTGCTTGCGCAGCGAATCGCGGGATACGCCGACGATATCGGCATTGGCCCGGCGAAACGCGTCGTAAAGATCGCGAAAGGCCTCGCCCTCCTGCGTGCAGCCGGGCGTGTTGTCGCGCGGGTAGAAATACAGCACCAGCGTGCGGCCGGTGAAGTCGGACAGCGAGAGCTTCTTGTCGCCGGTGGCAGGGGCGTTGAAGTCCGGCGCCCGGTCCTGGGCTTGCAGCGTCATCGGTCGGGTTACTCCTTCAGCGGTCTGGGTGGCTGCGATCCGGCGCTAGGTCTTGATCGGATCGAGCAGGCCGTCGGCGTGCAGGTCGTCGCAGACATCCATAAACGCGTCGCGCAACGTCTGCGGGTGATGATTGACCGGTACGTGGACTGCCATGTGAATGGTACACATGGCGGCGCCGGTCAGTCCCGAGTCGTAGGCCTGGCAGCTGACTTCCACCACGCTCGTGCCTTGATCGGTGAAGAAATCCAGCAGCTCTCCGAGCAGGCGCGGCTGTTGCGGCGCCACCACTTCCGCAGCATACGGGCGAAAATCGCTGTGCGGCTCGGCGGGGCGGGTGTGCTGAAACTGGATCGACAGACCGAGATGTTCCGCGAGACCAGGGAGAGCGCTCTCCATCTTGCCCATCGCGCTCCAGTTGCCGCAGAGCAGCAGCGAAGCGGAAAAATGGTCGCCCAGGGGGGTGATGCGACATTCACTGATCTCGCAGCCGCGACGCCCGATCGCACCCACCAGGTCGCGCGCGAGATTCTCGCGGTTCGCCCCCAGTGCCACGATAGACAGATACTTCTTGATTTCCGGCATGAGCGTGACGTGATCCTGAACGAGTACGGCGGTGCGTAAAAGCCGGCTATGTTAGCACTACAAGCGCGGCCTTCACGCGGTTACACTGGCGCTCCGTAACGTGTTGAGGAGAGAACGTTGGCTCAAGGCAGCGCACAACTCGGTGGCAGCATGGTGGCAATCGTCACGCCCATGCATGCCGATGGCAGTGTCGACTGGGAAAGTCTCGAGAAACTCATCGACTGGCATATTGCCGAGGGCACCGACGGTATCGTCTCGGTCGGCACGACCGGGGAGTCTGCGACGCTGGGTTTTTCAGAGCACGACGAAGTTATCGAACGCACGGTGGAGCTGGTCGACAAGCGCGTGCCGGTGATTGCCGGTACCGGCGGTAACGCGACCGACGAAGCCATTCGGCTGACCCGCCACGCCAAGCGGGTCGGTGCGGATGCCTGTCTGCTGGTCTGTCCGTACTACAACAAGCCGACCCAGGAAGGCCTGTACCGGCATTTTCATGCCATCGCGATGGCGGTCGACATCCCGCAGGTGCTTTACAACGTGCCCAGCCGTACCGGCGTGGACATGCTGCCCGAGACCGTGGCCCGTCTTGCGCACATCGACAACATCGTGGCACTCAAGGAGGCCAAGGGCTCGATCGAACGCATTCATGCGCTCGTCGAAGAAGTGGGCGACGGCATCGACATCTTCTCCGGCGACGACGGCACGGCCATGGAAACCATGCTCGTCGGCGGCAAGGGCGATATATCGGTTACCGCCAATGTCGCGCCACGGCTGATGCGCGAGATGTGCGCCGCAGCGATCGCAGGCAATCGTGAAGAGGCGGAAACACTGGACGCGCAGCTGCAGCCGCTGCATACCGCTCTGTTTCTGGAACCCAACCCCATTGCCGTGAAGTGGGCCCTGTACCAGATGGGCTATATCGGCCCGGGTATTCGCCTGCCCATGACGCCGCTCGCGGATCATTTTCATGAGCCGGTGTTGGACGCGTTGCGGCAACTCTCGTTGGTGCGCTAGAGGCAGGCGTCGTGTGTGCTGTCAAATGAGCGTCACTTGTACTAGCTGCTGGCGGTGGTATGGTGCGATGACTTACCAAATTAATAACCTTGGTACGGATCGAGTCATGAAACAGTTAGTCATTGCCGCAGTATTCGCGGCGTTCGCAGTTTCCTCCGCGGCATTTGCGCAAAGCGCGAACAATGCGCAAGGCGAATCCGCTAACGGGCAGGTCGAAGGTGGCGGGTCCGCTGGATCGACCAGTGCGGCCGTGAGTAGTAACGCGGTCTTGGCCGGCGTCGGTGCCGCGGCTGTTATCGGCGGCGCTTTTGCGTTGGCTAACAGCGGCGGCGGTGATGATGACGACGAAAACGTGGTAACCGGGACGACCGGCACCACTGGGACTACGAACTGACCCACGGCTGGCCTAGCGTCGTTTTAGTAGAAATCGCTTGCGCGCGAGATGTATTCGCGATATTTTGTTGATGAAGCCGAAGGCTTTAGCTTTACACGGGAGCCATAACGATGAAAAACCTTTTTGCAGCTCTGGCCATCGCGATGTTTGTGGCGTCGCCTGTTGCCATGGCCCAGAACGCGAACAACTCCAACGCGGTCGCCTCCGGCGGCGCTGCCGGATCTGGCTCCGCCGCAGTCGCCGGTTACGGCACGCTCGCAGCGCTCTCCACCGCTGCGCTCGTTGGCGGCGTGATTGCGCTGGCTAACAGTGGCGACGATGACGACGAGAACGTGCAACTCGGTGCAACCGGCACCACGGGCACGGTCGGCACATCTCAGTAGTTCGCTGATCAACAGTGCTTAGGCGTACATTCAAGTACGCAAAGAGAGACCGCCTCCGGGCGGTCTTTCTTTGTGTGTCCGTTGTATCTGTGGTGGCCACACTTTCGGCGTGCGTCGGCGGGCGCGAGAGCCCGTGGGTGGCGACATTTGCTTCCACGCTCCCCGGGGGCGTCAAGTCGCAGGACTTGAGCAAGCAGGCTGCCGCCATACCTTATGCGTCCGTAGACCTGTCCGTGGGTGGGCCGGGCGGCCTGCTCATTCTTGCGGAGCAAGCCGACGGGTTGACGTTCTGGCAATCCAGCAGTCGCGAAACGATCGTTTTTCGAGGCGGCTACTTGAACTCCACGCGGGGTCTTCAGCGTAACCTGCTATCCAATCGTCTGACATCCGGTGGCGAGGATATTCAGCCATGGGGGCTTGCAGCCGATCAGCCCGTGATTTATCGCGTCGAGCGCAGCTGGGAAAATACCGGCGGCCAGCCCCAGGCCGGACGTGCCCAGGCAACGTTTGCGTGTAACGATGAGCTGGAAAGCGTTGAGTTGCCGCTGACGACGTTGGATTTGAGTCGCTGCACCGAGACACTGGAATGGGACAGCGGGAAGACAACGCGTTCGGTGCTGTGGCGCCACCCCGACACGAATCGTATATGGGCCGGTGATGCCGTAGCATGGCCCGGCGGGCCGCAGGTTACCTGGCAGGTGGCGCGACCCTGGTGGTAATCACGGCATCTGCCACCGACGGCAGCGGTCATGTAAAGGGGAATGGGGTTTGAACTGTAGTTGCGAGGTTTCGTTTAGTCGTTGGGCGCGCGCAGCGGCTATTACGCTAGCCGCTTTTGTGGCCGTTGCTGTTCTGCCGACGTTGTCCTACGCGCAGGAATCGACAACGCTCGTGCAAACACAGTCCGCGCAGCGTCCCGGAAGCCTTATCGATGCGTGGCTGAGTTTTCCGGAACTCGGTAGCGTGGAATGGCCTTTCGCGTATCTGCGAGCCGACACGACGAGTGCTCGCGAACAGGCGAAGCGAGAAGACCTTTTCAAGGAGTTCGATCAGCTGGGTTGGCGGCTCAAGAGCGGGCCGTATCGTAACCTGGCGGGCGTTATCGACACATGGCGCTCCCGGCTGTCCGAGACCGAGCGTTACCGTGAGCCTGGCGACTGGAGCCCGGCGTGGTTGATGGCGCATCCAAGCCAGTCGCCTCCGCTATCACGCGTGGCAGCGATCGGCGCCTGTGAGCCACCGTCCTGGGTTGAAGTGTGGGATTCGAGTGGAATCGACCGGGTCGAATGGCGGAGTGGGCTGGCACTCTCTGATCTCTCGAGGCGCGATGGCCCGCTTGAACTGCATGGTGTCGATAAGGTTGCCGTAGTAACGCCCGAGGGCGCCATAGAGCATTATGGGCAAGCCGCGTTCAACTACAGCGACACCGGGGTATCGCCGGGCACGCGCATTATTGCTGCACTACCCCTGGGCGGCGAGGCGTTTCCGTGGATTCGCGACACTATCGCTCATCTTTTGGCGCATACGCCGGCTGGGTCGGCATGTCGCGAGTTGAACTTGGTCGAAGAAGAATCAAGAAATGATTGACGAAAGAGCTCAACCCAATCGGATGTTGGGGCGCGGGATCGTCATCGTCGGCGTGACGTTCCTGTTGCCCCTTGGGGCGACTCGCGCGATCGCCCAAAGCGACGCCAGCGACAACCGACCGGTATTTCAGAGCGACTTCGGTGGTGTCGGTTTGCTGCAGACGCCCACGGCCCGTATGGCAGCGCTTGGTGAAATGTCGCTGACCTATGACGAAGTCGACCCCTACACCCACTACGCGTTCAGCTTTCAGCCTTTCGAATGGTTTGAGGCAGGGTTTCGCTATACGGAGATCGAAAACCGTCTGTTCGGACGGGCCATCGCCGGCGATCGCGATTATCTAGACAAGGGCGTCGATCTCAAGCTTTCACTGGTCGACGAAGGGCGGTATATGCCGACGCTCGCGGTCGGGTTTCGCGACTTCGGCGGCACCGGGCTTTTCGGCAGCGAATACTTGGTCGCTAACAAACGCTGGCACGATTTCGACTTCAGTCTCGGTCTCGGTTGGGGTTATTTGGGATCGCGTGGCGATATCGGTAACCCTCTGCGTGTCTTCGGCGATCGTTTCGCTGAGCGTATAGACGAAGACACGGGGCAGGGCGGCGATTTCAATATCAAACAACTCTTCTCGGGGCGCCCGAGTTTGTTCGGTGGGATCCAGTATCAAACCCCTTACAAGCCGCTCACGTTACAACTTGAGTATGACGGCAACGACTACGAAACGGAGCCCCTCAATAACCCTCAGGAACAGGATTCGCCCCTAAACATCGGCGCGCGGTTTCGGGTGAATGACAATCTCGTATTGTCCGCGGCCTGGGAGCGAGGCAACACGGCCATGTTGGGTGCGACGCTCAGCGTAAACCTGGCGGGCCTGTCTCAGCCGAAGAGCGATGCACCGCCGGTCGCGGCCAAACCGGGTACTGACCACCATGCCGACGATTGGTCGCGTGTGGCGAGCGATCTCTCGCAGAACGCCGGCATATCGGCGACACGGATCACGCGCGATGCCGATTCACTGATTGTCGAAGGCCAGCCCACGCGTTTCCGGTCGATGCCGGAAGCCGAGCTTCGAGCGAACAAAATACTGCACAACGTTGCGGATAGCGATATCCAGAAGTTCCGTTATCGCTGGAAAGAACGCGGGTTCTATCTGCGAGAGGATATCTTGCCGCGTGCGCCGCTGCCGGAAGACCCGCTTCTAGTCGCGCCCGAAAGCACGTTTAGTCGCGACGACTATCGCCACGGTGTTGCGTCCATCACCTCCTCGCAGTCTCGTGCCGACAGCAGCGCGGGAGAGACGGTGTACGAATCGGCGGGCGACGTGTTTTCTTGGAATCTGTCGCCCGGTCTCAACCAGAATTACGGCGGACCAGACGGTTATCTCTATCAAATCCTTGCGCGGCTTGATACGCAGCTCAAGACCGATGAGCACGGTTGGTTCTCGAACACGCTCGCTTACACGCTTTTAGACAATTTCGATAAATTCGACTACATCGCCGATTCCGATCTGCCGCGCGTGCGCACGTTCGTCGGGCGATATCTAGACGAAACCGATCTTGGCATCTACAACCTGCAGTACACGCGCACAGCGCGCCTTGCTGATAACTGGTTCGGCATGGCCTATGCCGGTTATCTCGAGCAGATGTATGCCGGCGCGGGTGGCGAAATACTCTATCGGCCGTTCAACAGCAACGTGGCCTTCGGCATCGATGCGAACTGGGTCAAGCAGCGCGAGTTCGATACGCAGTTCGGGCTTCGCGACTACGAGACCTGGGTCGGCAACGCCACGGCCTATGTCGATACGGGTTTCAAGGACGTGCTTGCGAAGATCAGCGTAGGGCGCTACCTGGCGAAGGACATCGGTGCGACTTTCGATTTTTCCCGCGAGTTCGACTCCGGGGTTCGTCTCGGCGCCTACGCGACGTTTACCGATGCCGGCGATGACTACGGCGAGGGTGGTTTCGACAAGGGGATTTATCTGAGCATGCCGCTCGACGTGTTCTTCAATAAATCGAGCCGTCGATACGCGTCGGTCGCATGGCGCCCGCTGACTCGCGACGGCGGTGCGAAGCTGGCGCGCCGTTACAGTCTGTACGGTTTGACCGGCCAGCGCGCGCTGGGCGATTACTGGCAGGATTATGAGGATGCAGGCCCCTGATAGTCGGCTAATAGTCGTCGCGGTCCATTCGCTCGTGCGGACTACGGGCTCGTGAGCTCGTAGGGCGGGTGGTACGATGCGATCGCCGATATCGTGGCGGTCAATAACTTTTTTATCGGAGTAGCAGTGACTAAACCGGCTTTACTCGTACTGGCGTTTTCGATGCTCGGACTGGCGGCCTGCAGTTCGACGCCGTCCTGTCTCGAATCGCAGCCGTACATGAACGCCAAGGCGTTTCCGCCGTTGAAGAGCCCCGCGGGGCTCGATGTGCCGGAGCCGGATCCGAGCATGCGTGTGCCCGAGGTCGCTTCCGGACCGGTCGGGACCTTCGACGACGTGCCTGCCGATCGCGACGCCGAAGACCCCGCGGCCCGTTGTCTGGTGACGCCGCCGGCGATGGCGGCTCGATAACAAGCTAGCCCCCAGGCCGACACCGCCAGACAGACCGTATCTGGCGCAACGCGGCGTACGTGCCTGGGAGACTCTCATCCGTCGGCCGACCGTCGACGCCGTCGTTAGGGGGCAATGTCGGCCTGTCGCGGATCACGCAGGCCTTTGCCGCTTGCTCTCCCGTCTTTCAAACTGGCTCGCTTAAGCGCAGGTCATATCCTGTGCGTTTCTGGATAGCTTTGGCTGGATTCGTCCATATCACGAGGCGGACGCTCGCAGGCGGGGCTTCGTAACGCGGCGAAATACGTTACAATCCGCGCTCCCGAAACGGAGAGGTGTCCGAGCGGTCGAAGGAGCACGCCTGGAAAGCGTGTGTGCGGTAACCCCGTACCGAGGGTTCGAATCCCTCCCTCTCCGCCATTTCGGCCGGGCGCCAGCCCGCATTCCGCTGCGCGCCGGCGTCCACGGTCGAATCAGTACTCGATTCCCGTTTCTCGACTCTGGGTGGTCTCGTCGCCGAATTCGCCGCCCTGTGTCGTCTCCTTTTCATCCGATTGCTGCGCATCTTCGGTCTGCTGGGCGTCGCCGACCGGCTGCGACGTCGTTTCGGAATCCTTGGCGCTCTCGCCGCTGACCTGCTGACAGGTCACGTCGCCGTCGGCGGATTTTTCACACTGGTTGGCCGCCACGGCGAGCGTCGGGGCGAACGCGAGAGTCAGTAGCAAGGCTGTCGTTTTCATACTGTTGTCCTTTCGCAATGAATGCCTGCAATAGCGCATTGTGACGTTTTGCGCGCAATGCGTGCATCGTACGTTTTACGGGTTGATCAGGTTGCGTTTAGGCACTGATGCGCGGCGCATAGGCGTTGCACTCGCGCTTGTGTCGACCCGGCAAGCTGCCTGATACATAAAGATTTAGGCGCGCGGGCCGATTTACAGCCTGAGACCACGTGGCATCGAGCGGGCGCGCCGTATATGGGCCGATAGCGGTGTTCTTTCCCGCTCTGCCGAACTGCCGGTGTTCGGACGCGCCGTGCGCGACACGTAATGGCGGACTCGTTACATGGAGGGGGCCGGGCTTGGAAAGCGTTTACATGGCCGGCGCTTACGACCAGCGTCTGGTGGCGTTGTCGGTTGTTGTCGCGATCCTCGCGTCTTATACCGCGCTGGACGTGGTGGGGCGCATGGGCGAACGGCGTGACTGGCGCTGCTATGGCTGGCTGGCTGGCGGGGCGCTCGCCCTGGGTACCGGCGTGTGGGCGATGCATTTTGTCGGCATGATCGCGTTTCGCCTGCCGCTGGACATGGGCTACGACGTCGACATTACCTCGGCGTCGTGGCTGATGGCGGTCGTCGCCTGCGCCTTCGCGCTCAATGCGGTCACGCACGCCAGGCTGACGCGTGCACGGCTCGTGGTGGGCGCGAGCGCGATGGCCGCCGGTATCGGCGGCATGCATTACACCGGCATGTTCGCAATGCGGCTCCACCCCGGCATCGAATACACGCCGACCCTTGTGGGCGTATCGCTCTTGATCGCTTTTGCTGCGTCCGCCGTCGCCCTGCGAATTGCATCGTTTCTGCGGCAAGCACAAGCGGGTAGCCGCTTCGGGCGGAAATTTCTCGCCGCGCTCGCGCTCGGGGTCGCGATCGCTGGCATGCACTACACGGGCATGGCCGCCGCGCATTTTCGCGTCGACAGCCTCTTCGGCGCGTCCGCAAAGCTGGACACCGTCTGGCTCGGTACGCTCGTCGGTGCGTCGACCGTTATCTTTCTCGCCATCGCGCTGATCGTTTCGATCCTCGATCGGCGGTTGGAGAACTCGACGTCCGATCTCGTTGCCTCGTTAAGCCGCGCGAACGCCGAGCTGTTGCACATGAGCCGGCATGATCCGTTGACTGGGCTGCCCAACCGCGCCTTGCTCAACGAGCGGATCGACAAGAGCCTGGAGCGCTGGAAAAGTCAGGGCGTCGGTTTCGCGATCGCCTATATCGACCTCGACGGCTTCAAGGCCATCAACGACCACCTCGGCCACCGGGCCGGCGATAAGTTGCTCGAACAGATCGCGCTGGTTCTCCGGGATGCGCTGACCGACGGCGACGTGGCTGCGCGTATTGGCGGCGACGAGTTCGTGGTGCTCATGAACGACATCGCCGACAAGGACGATGCCCGGGCGGTATGCACGCGCATGCTCAAGGCGATTTCGCAAGTCGAGTATGCGGGTGGGGAGCTGGCAGCGAGCGTGGGATATGCGCTGTGTCCGAACGACGGCGCCGATCTGGATGCCTTGATCACCGCAGCGGACATGGCGATGTATGGCGGCAAGCTGGCGGGAAAGAATCGCGTGCAGCGTTATCGCGAAGACATGGGGGCGCGCATGTCCGACGACTTTGCGCTGCAATCCGAGTTGCGGGACGCGATTCGCTACGGCGGCCTCGCGGTGTATTTCCAGCCGCGGTTTCGCACGGGCGACCGGCGGCTGGTCGGCGCCGAAGCCCTGGTTCGCTGGCCGCATCCGACACGGGGGTTCATTTCGCCGGATCGCTTCATCGCGATTGCCGAACGTTGTGGCCTCATTACCGAACTCGAGATCAACGTGCTCGACATGGTCGGCGGCCATATTCGGGCCTGGCTCAACGATGGTCTTGTCGTGCCGCCGATTTCCGTGAACCTGTCCGCCGTGCGCATCCGCGACGAGAGCCTGCCGGACCAGGTGCAGGGGTGTCTGGAACGCTACCGGCTGGATCCGGCGTATATCAGCTTCGAGATCACCGAATCGCTCGCGGTGCGCGAGATCGCGCAGGCCCGCAGTGCGCTCGGGCGCTTCAAGAGCATGGGGATCGAGGTCGCACTCGATGATTTTGGTACGGGCTACTCGAGTCTGTTTTATCTCAAGCAGTTGCCGATCCAGCAGCTCAAGATCGATCGCAGCTTTATTGCCGACCTGCCGAACATCAGCGAGCCCAAGGCCGAGATCGTCGAATGGATCATCCGGCTGTCGCACCAGTTGCAGCTTCGCGTCGTGGCCGAGGGCGTGGAAACAGAGGCGCAGCTCGCGTATCTGCAGCGTATCGGCTGTGACGAAGTGCAGGGGTTTCTGCTGAGTCGGCCGCTCCCGGCGGATCGGCTGCTCGCTCTACTAGAACGCGAACAAGGGCCGATCCGTGTTTCGGGGCCAATGCGCTGATCGGCGTATTTCCGGGCACGCGTACGGCGCGCGGGTCAGCGCTTTAGACCGCGCTGGCTGAGCCGCCGCTTTTTGTGTATCGTCTGCGCGCACGACGGATCGGTCGCCTGGCGATCGAGGCCGTACCACCGCTTTCGAGGGTGGCCCGCGTCGGTGCCCCCGCGACGACATGCCGTCAACCCCGTCAGGCCCGGAAGGGAGCAGCGGCAGCGGCAGACTCGGGCGCCGGGGTGTCGCTGGCGCGGGCCGCCACCTTCGACGCTTGAAACCCGCCGCCTGCAACGCGATAGTCATGCGTATGAGCAACGGCGCGGCACAGCGGCGCATCCCGGGCGAATCATGACGAGCCATTCTGCGGATTTCTGCCAATCGGATTGTACTCGCGCATGAGTTTTCAGGCGCTTGCACGCACTTGGCGGCCGCGCCGCTTCGACGAGCTCGTTGGCCAGAGCCACGTTGTACGCGCGCTCACGCATGCGCTGGAGCAGGACAAGCTGCACCATGCGCTGCTGTTCTCGGGCACGCGCGGCGTGGGCAAGACCACGCTGGCGCGCATCATCGCCAAATGCCTGAACTGCGAGCACGGCACGACAGCACATCCTTGTCGCAGCGGCGATGCCTGCGCCACCTGCCGGGAAATCGACGACGGCCGATTCGTGGATCTGATCGAGGTCGACGCGGCGTCCCGTACCGGCGTCGATGACACGCGCGAACTCATGGACAACGTCCAGTACGCGCCGACGCGCGGGCGTACGAAGGTGTATCTCATCGACGAGGTGCACATGCTCTCCAAGCATTCCTTCAACGCGCTGTTGAAGACGCTGGAAGAGCCGCCGCCCAGGGTGCAGTTCCTGCTGGCGACCACCGAGCCGGAAAAGATTCCGGTGACCATTCTTTCGCGCTGTCTGCAGTTTCCGCTCAAACGTCTGCCTGTGGCCGAGATCGCGGCCCAGCTGCGCCATATCGTCGACGCCGAAACGATCGACGCGGACGAGGATGCGCTTACGGAAGTCGCCCGCGCGGCGGACGGGAGCATGCGCGACGGGCTGTCGCTGCTCGATCAGGCGATCGCATTCAGTGGCGGCCGGCTGGAGGCCGAGCCGGTGCGCGACATGCTGGGCACCATCGGCCAGGGGCGTGTCGCCGAACTGGTCGAGGCGATCGTCGATGCCCGTGCTGCGCACGCCCTGAATGCGCTCGCGGCGCTCTACGCGCAGGGTATCGACATGCGTTACCTGCTCGAGGCGCTGGCCACGGCGTGGCAGCAGATCGCGACGATTCATGTGGTTGGCGAAGCCACGGACGACGCCGGCGAGGCCTGGCAATCGCTCGCCGAACGCGCGGATCCGGCTTCGGTTCATGTCTTCTACGATATCGCCGTCGCGGGCGTACGCGATCTCGCACATGCGCCGGATCCGCTCGTGGGCGTGAAGATGTGCGTGCTTCGCATGCTGGCATTTGCACCGGCCCAGTTGAGCGTTTCACAGTCCGGCGGGCCGACGGAAACGCCCGCCGCGACGCCACAGCCCGAGCGGAAAGCGACAACGAGCGCGTCCAGTGGTGTGGCGCAGGTTCGGGAACAGCTGCGCAAGGCGGACCGCCCGGCGCGTGCAAGTGACCGTGCGACGGCTGCCGAACGTCCCGGGCCGGCGGTGCAAGACACCCGGCCCGCCGTGGCAGCGTCCCCGCAACCCGATGCCGAAGTGAACAAAGGGGCGCCTGTCGATTCCGGCGAAACGCAATCAAAGCCGCATGCGAGCGACGCGCCCGCGCCGGCACAACAGCCCGCTTCCGAGTCTATGGAGACGCAATCGGCTGTGCCCGCCAAGGAAGCGTCCAGCCCAACGGCAACCGAGGCGGAACCCGATGGCGGAGCGGCGGGGAACGCCGCAACCACCGGGGACGAGCCCGAGCGCGCGGAAGCCGCGAGCGCGAGTGAGAACAACGCCGATGACGCGCCCGACGATACGCCGGCTGCGACGGCCAACGGCGTCGATGCGTGGCACGATCTTGTATCGGACCTGAACATCAGCGGATTTGCCGCGCAGCTGGCCAACAATGGCGTCTGCCGCCGGCTCGATGACGAGCGGGTGGTGCTGGCACTGGCGCGCGCCAACGAGTTCCTGGCGATGGGCAGCGCACGCGACAGTCTGCAGGACGCGCTGGCACGCCATTGGGCGCCCGCATCGACACCGAAACTGGTCATCGAATTCGTCGATGAAACACGCGATACGCCGGCGCAGCGTATCGAGGAAGATGCCCAGGCGCGCCAGCAGGCCGCCGTGGCATCGATCGAAAACGATCCGTTCGTACAACAGTTGCGCGAACGGCTGGGCGCGCAACTGCGTGCCGAAACCATCAAACCTCATCACCCGAAAGCGGCAACCGAAAAGCGAGACGAGCTATGAAAGGTCAACTAGGCAAGATCATGCAGCAGGCCCAGGCCATGCAGGGCAAGATGCAGGAAGCCCAGGAAGAGATGGCCAAGATGGAGATTACCGGCGAATCCGGCGCCGGTCTCGTCAAGGTCGTGATGAACGGCAAGCACGAGGTCAAGAACGTGGTGATCGACCCGAGCGTGTTCGAGGAAGACCGTGAGTTCGCCGAAGACCTCATCGCCGCGGCGATCAACGATGCCGTGCAGCGTGTCAGCTCGACGACCAAGGAAAAAATGTCGGAGTTGACCGGCGGCATGGATCTGCCGCCCGGCATGAACCTGCCGTTCTGAAGCCTGCCCGACTGAGCGGCGCGATGGCGCCGGTCAGTCTTTTTTCGCGAGGAAGATGAATCGATGGCGTTTTCGCCGGCTTTGACACGTCTGATCGACGCGTTGCGCGTGCTCCCCGGCGTCGGCTCGAAAAGCGCCCAGCGCATGGCGTTTCATCTGTTGCAGCGCGAGCGTGACGGCGGGCGCTATCTGGCGCAAGCCGTGGAACAGGCGATGGCCAGCGTGCAGCACTGCCGCGCGTGTCGCATGTTCACCGAGGCCGAGCTCTGCGACATCTGCGCCAACGAACGACGCAATGGCGCATTGGTCTGCGTGGTGGAAAGCCCCGCGGACGTGATGGCGATCGAGCAGAACACGGACTTCACCGGGCGCTATTTCGTGCTTCTCGGTCGGCTGTCGCCGATCGACGGTGTAGGGCCGAACGAACTCGGCCTCGACATTCTGCGTTCGCGGCTCGCGGACGGCAGCGTCGAGGAAGTGATTCTCGCCACGGGCGCGACCGTGGAAGGCGAGGCCACCGCCCAGTACATCGCCGACCTGGCGCGCCAGCACGATGCCGGCATATCGCGCATCGCGCACGGTGTGCCGATCGGCGGCGAACTCGAGTACGTCGATTCGGGCACACTCAGCCAGGCGTTTTCCGGCCGGCGGCCGTTCTAGCTCGCCCGAACCGGCGCGCTCAGTCGAGCAGGGCGTCGATCTTCGCGGCGCTGATGAAGTCGTTGTCGGACAGACCGGCGATCGCGTGCGTGATCAGCTCGATCCGGCAGGTGTTATAGCCGAAGCTGATATCCGGGTGATGGCCTTCGCGGTGGGCGATATAGGCCACGGCATTCACGAATGCCTGGGTGCGGTAATAGTTCTTGAACTTGAGCCGCGCCACCAGACGCCCGTCGGCGTCGATCTCCCAGCGACCGGAGAGCATGTCGAGGTGGTTCTGTATCGCCTGCGTGTCTAACGCGGGCTTGTCCGCATTGCATGGGGCACAGCGGCGGTCGGCAAGTGCTGTCATTGCGTACTCCTGGTCGAGGTATGCATTCACCGTAACAGGGGCGCTACCGTGGGCGGATAGTCGTTGTGCTTTGCGCGTGGGCGAGGGCAGCCGCACAATGTGGCTTTATCTTCCATCCCGACCTTATGAGTTACGCCGAAGACAACCTGATCTGGATCGATCTCGAAATGACCGGCCTCGATCCGGACAGTGATCGCATCATCGAAATCGCCACACTCGTCACCGACAAGAACCTCAATGTGCTCGCCGAAGGTCCGGTGCTTGCGGTGCACCAGAGCGACGCGCTGCTCGACGGGATGGACGCGTGGAATACGCGACAGCACAACGGGTCCGGTCTGGCTGCCCGCGTTCGAGACAGCGATGTCGATGAAGCCGAGGCTCAGCGCCAGACGATCGATTTCCTGTCGGCATACCTGCCGGCCGGCAAATCCCCGATGTGTGGCAACAGTATCTGCCAGGACCGGCGCTTTCTTGCGCGTTACATGCCGGAACTGGAAGCGTTCTTTCACTATCGGCATATCGATGTGAGCACGCTCAAGGAACTGGCGCGGCGCTGGGCGCCGGAAATCGCGACCGGCTTCAACAAAAAATCCAGCCATCTCGCCATGGACGATATTCGCGATTCGCTGGATGAACTCGCCTATTACCGGAGTACGCTGCTCAAGGTGTAGCCGCGTCGCGGTCGTTGCGCGGGCCAAGCGCTAAGGCGCTGAGTTCAGGATAGATTGGCAATGCCCGGCACGGCGACGACATTGACCTCGGCACGGCGGGCGTGTACAAAAGAAATCAAGAAAACGCGCCGTTTCAGGAACCGCAGCGTTCCATACGAAAATAACACAGGCGGCAGGCGCTTTCGGAGGTAGAACATAAACCGCCCACCGGGCAGAAAAAGAATTGGCTTCCCGTCGATGCCCGTCCTGCACGGGTAACCAAGAACGACAATGTACGGGATAAGCAATTGGAGGCTCCTTCGGGAGCCTTTTTTTTGCCCCGTCTTCCGGGTCTTGATTGCGGCGGGTCAGTCCGACTGCTTTATCTGGTCGAATGCCTCCAGTGCTTCGCGGCGCGATGCCTTCAGGTCCACGATCGGCTGCGGGTAATCGTCACCGAGCGTGATACCGGCGACCTTCAGCGCCTTGGCGGGTGCTTTCCATGGTTCGTGGATATGGCGGTTTTCCAGCTTCGCGAGCTCGGGTACCCAGCGCCGCACGTATTCGCCGTCGCTGTCGAAGCGTTCGCCCTGGCGTGCCGGGTTGAAGATGCGAAAGAAGGGCGCCGCATCCGCGCCGCAGCCGGTGGCCCATTGCCAGCCGAGCGTGTTGTTTGCCAGATCCGCGTCGACCAGCGTATCCCAGAACCAGCGTTCGCCGTGTTGCCAGGCCACGCGCAGGTTCTTGGTCAGAAACGAGGCGACGGTCATGCGCAGGCGATTGTGCATATAGCCCGTCGCCCAAAGTTCACGCATGCCGGCGTCGACCATGGGGATGCCGGTCTGGCCCTGTTGCCAGCGCTTGAGCCCTTCGTCGTCGCCGGACCAGGGGAATGCCTCGAAGCGCGGGTCGAGCGGCTTCTCCGGGGTTTCGGGGAAGTGATAGAGCACGTGGTGGGCGAACTCGCGCCAGCCGATTTCGCTACGAAAGCTGGCCGCATGATCCTGAAGCGCCTTGCCGCTGTGCGTGTCGAGCCATTCCTCGAGCCGGTGCATGATCTGGCGCGGGCCGATCTCGCCCCAGTGCAGATGCGGCGAAAGATACGACGTGCCGTGCCGAGCAGGGCGGTCACGATCGTTGTCGTAGTTGTCGATGGCGTTATCGAGGAATTGCTCCAGGCGTTCGTGCGCGCCGTCCTCGCCGGACGTCCACGTCTGGCGTATTCTGCGACCCCAGTCGAGACGTGGCAGCAGGTCAAGGGACGCCAGCGTTTCGGTGCCGATTCGCGACCAGACTTCGGGCAGGGCGTCCGGCGCGGCCATCGGCGCGTCCAGGTTACGGTCCTTGATCGCCTTCCAGAACGGCGTGAACACCTTGTACGGGCCGCCCTGCTTGGTTTCCACAGTCCATGGCTCGTGCAGCAGGTGCGCCTGAAAACTGGCGGTTTCGATGCCGCTGTCGTCGAGATGCTTCTTGACGTTTTTGTCGCGGGCGATGGTGAGCGGGTCGTATAGACGGTTCCAGTAAACGGCGGTCGCGCCGCTTTCTTCGATTAGCGTGTCGAGTGCTTCGCGGGTCGGCCCGTGACGGATGACCAGGCGCGACCCCAGCGCTTCCAGTTGCGCGCTCAACCGTTCGAGCGAGAGGTGCAGCCATACGCGCTGTGCGCCGCCGGGCGCCCAGGCGCCCAGTTCGTCCGGCGCATGAATGAACACCGGCACGATGGCATCGAAATCGCTGTTGAGCGCGGCGCTGAGCGCGGGATTATCGGCCAGCCGCAGGTCGCGGCGAAACCAGACGATCGCTCGTTGCTTCATAGATAGTCCTGTTGTTTGATCTGGCGGCGCAAGGCGCGGGCGTCGTCGCGAATGGCGTTCATGAGTTCGGGGTCGTCGCGCTTTTTCTCGAGATTCTTGACCTGAAAAACCATGCGGCGGTTATGGGCGAACTGGTCGAGGTTGCGGTCGAGAAAATCCCAGTAAAGCGTGGTGACGGGACATGCGTTCTCGCCGGTGGCCTTACGGTAATCGAACCGACAGTTCTTGCAGTAGTTGCTCATCTTGTTGATGTAATTGCCCGACGCGCAATACGGTTTCGTACCGAGTATGCCGCCATCGCCGAACTGGCTCATGCCCAGCGCGTTGGGCAGGCTGACCCAGTCGACGGCATCGAGATACATCGCCATATGCCAGTCGTGAAAAGCGCGCGGGTGCACGCCGGCGTTGAGCGCGAACAGGCCGAGCACCATGAGGCGCTGGATATGGTGGGCGTAGCCGTTGTCGAGCACGTTACGCATTGCGTCGCGCACGCATGCCATGTCGGTTTCGCCGTCCCAGTACGCCTTGGGAACGGGCAGTTGCGCACGCAGCGCGTTGCGCCGGATGTAGCCGGGCATTTCGCGCCAGTAGACGCCGCGCACGAACTCGCGCCAGCCGAGGATCTGGCGCACGAAGCCTTCGACGCTGTTGATCGGCGCGTCGCCGTTATCGTAAGCGGCCACCGCGGCGTCGACGCACGCGCGCGGGCTGATCAGGTGCAGGTTCAAAGCGGCGGACAGCCGCGAATGGTAGCCGAACTGCAGATTGGTCCAGAGCGCGTCCTGATAGGCGCCGAAGTTCGCCAGCCGGTGATCGACGAAGTCGCGCAGCGCGGTGCGTGCCTCGTCGTGCGTCACGGGAAGGTCGAACCCGTCGGTATCGCCGGGATGCTCGGTGTAGCGGGCGTCGACCATGTCGATCACGTCACGGGTGATCTCGTCGGGTCGGAACTGGCGTACATGGGGCAGGTCGGAAGGCCCGCCGCGGCCGAAGCTTTCACGATTGGACTTGTCGAAGTTCCAGGCGTCGCCGCGGGGCTTGTCGCCGGCCATCAGCACACCGTGCTCGCGGCGCATGGCGCGGTAGAAGTCCTCGAGCACGAGCGACTGGCGCTCGTCGGCCCAGGCGTCGAACGCGTCCAGATCGCAATAGAAATGTCGATCGGGGCGAACTTGCAGGTTCAGGTTGTTGTTCCGGGCGCAGGTCTCGAGCACTTCGCGTACGCGGTGATCACCGCATTCGGTCATCACCAGCCTGTGCGGCTTCAGGCGTCGGATCGCAGCCGTGAGGATCTGGTCGAAGTCGTTGCCGCTGTCGTGTCGGCGGTCGGCCGTCAGCGCGTGGTAATCCACGGCCAGGCCGCGGTCTTCGAGCGCTACGCGGTAGTGGCGCATGGCGGCGAAGAACAGCACGAGGCGTTTCTTGTGACACCACACATGGTTCGCCTCGGTCTCGTTCTCGGCCATCCACACGACATCGCGCTCCGGGTCGAAGTCGTCGAGCGCCGACAGGTCGGGGTCGAGCTGATCGCCGAGGACGATCACGAGATTTCGGATATGCGCCAAGAGGTGTTTTCTCCCAGTCGTCGCCCACACCTGTCGTCAGCTTTGGCGACATCGAACGGGTCGGGCAGAATAGCCGGGCAAAGCCAGCCCGTCATCGTTAACCGGATGCATCACTCGACGTCCCATGCGCAGCGCATGGAAGACACCGCGCTCGCGCAGGAAGATATGGAACGCGCCGTTGCGATGATGCGCGTTGCCCGTCGCGTGCTTGTCATTACGGGGGCGGGCATGTCTGCGGATTCGGGGTTGCCGACGTATCGCGGTGTCGGTGGGTTGTACGATCGCGATCTGACTGACGACGGCATCGCAATCGAGGACGCGTTGTCGGGCGACATGTTCGCGCGTGATCCGGCGTTGACCTGGAAGTACATCGCGCAGATCGAACGCGCCTGTCGCGGCGCCAAGCCCAATGAAGGCCACGCCGCGCTGGCACGGATGGCGCCGCGATTCGATCGTTTCTGCGTGCTTACGCAGAATGTCGACGGTTTTCACGCAGCGGCCGGCAGTCGCGACGTGATCGAGATGCATGGCACGACCCATCGGCTGCGCTGTACCCGCTGTGGCAATCGCCGCGTTGTCGAGGATTATGCGCAATTTGCCTCGCTGCCACCGCGGTGCACGGTGTGCGCAGGAATCGTCCGGCCCGAGGTTGTATTGTTTGGCGAGATGCTGCCCGACGACGCGGTGCGCCGCTACGAGTTCGCGTTGTCGCAGGGCTTCGATCTCGTGATCGCTGTGGGTACAACGGCGGTTTTTCCGTACATCGCGGCACCCGTGCAACAGGCTGCCGCGTCCGGTCATGCGACAATCGAGATCAACCCGGCGCGTACGGCGCTGTCTGAATGGTGCAACGTTCGATTGCGTGCGCGCGCGGCACAAGTCCTTCCTGCGCTCGCGTCGGGTCTTGAATGCTGATTTTGAATAGCAGGTTTTGAACGAGGGTTCGCTCGGCGCTACGGCGCCGTGGTTTGCTTGTCTGAAGGTTTGTAATGAACAAAAGCAAAAGCTCGAACATCGTCTGGCATGAAGGCACGATCACGCGAAAGCATCGTGAAGTGCTGAACCAGCATCGTGGGTTCACGATCTGGTTCACGGGCCTGTCCGGTTCCGGCAAGTCCACGCTTTCGGTCGCTCTGGAAGAGCGGCTCTACGGTATGGGTTGTCGCACGTATCGGCTGGACGGCGACAATGTGCGGACCGGCCTCAACCGCGATCTGGCGTTCAGCCCGGAAGACCGTATCGAAAATATCCGCCGCATCGGCGAGGTGGCCAAGCTATTCCGCGATGCCGGCATCATCAATCTCACCGCATTCATCTCGCCGTACCGTCAGGACCGCGATATGGCGCGAAACCTCTCGCAGCGCGGCGATGATGACTTCATCGAGGTATTCGTCGATGCGCCGCTCGACGTCTGCGAACAGCGCGACCCCAAAGGGTTGTACAAGAAAGCCCGTGCCGGCAGCATCCCGAACTTCACCGGAATCAGCGCGCCCTACGAGGCGCCGGACCACCCGGAAATTCACGTGCGCACTGGCGAAACCAGCATCGCCGACGGCGTGACGCAGATCGTCGACTATCTGTGTAGCAACGGTTACATCGAAAACGAGCTCGTTGCTGCTGTGGACTGAAATCAGGGCCGAGCAGGACCGTTGTCGTCGTTCGCGTCACGCAGCTGCGTGTAGATGTCGTGCAACGCCGGACCGCTAATCCGACCGAAGCGTCGCAAGATTGCGCGTGCGTTCATCTTCTGCCGAACCGCAACATGATAGGCTTCGTCGCCATCGCGACCGCATCGCTCGATCGAGCCACGTTTGGATAGTTCTTCTATGTATCGACTGTTGTTCTCCGGTTTGACGCTCATGGCTTTGGCCGCCTGTGCCATGGGCCCCAGCCATGGTGGCCCGCAGGCCAAGGTTATTGGCGAAAGCCAGTATTGCGGGACCGCGTCGCAGGACTCCAACGTGTTGTATTTCCCCGATGCCTCAGCGTTCGGTGATTGGGTCGACTACCGCGGCATCAACGAATTCGATGCCGAAATGGCAAGCGGCGGCGTCGTGATTGTCGAGATGGGGCAGCGGCCAACCGGCGGGTATAACGTCCGATTGGATAACAGCAAGACCGCCATCGAAAACGGTACGCTCACCATCGGCATGGAGTGGAACGCGCCGCGCCTCGACGCAGCGGTCAGCCAGGCGCTTATTGCCTCCTGCGTCGCGTTGCGGCCGCCCAAGGGGGATTACAGCAAAATTCGTGTGGTTGATCAGATCGACAACCTGCGCGGTGAAGCGAGCGTGAGATAACGAGCCGCGCTTGGCTTGAGTTGCGATTCCGTAAGTGTATGAATATTAACCGCATATTGTGCGTTTGTACGGGTAATATCTGTCGTAGCCCGCTGGCGGAAGGCTGGCTACGCCGCGAGTTGCCGTCGTTGACCATTGCCTCAGCCGGTGTGGGCGCGGTCGATGGGGGGCGCATGCCGGACGCCGCGATCGCGATCGCCAAGCGGGAAAAGCTCGACCTCGCCGAACACCGCGGCTGCCAGATCACCCGCCCGATGCTTCAGGCGCATGATCTTGTGCTGGTCATGGAAAAGGCGCAGCGCGACTGGTTGGCGGCCAACTATCCGGAAGCACGCGGACGTATATTTTTGGCCAGCCACTGGACGACCGGTCTCGATATACAAGACCCGTATCGTTTGAGTGCCGATGTTTTCGAGCAGGTCTACGCCGAGCTCGTTGAGGCGCTGGAACAGTGGCGGGCGCGCTTGACGCCTCCTGAAACAAAAAATTTTGGGACGTAATAACCAGCCGTGCGGCATACTAACGCGCAACACCGGAGCGGCGGTTCGGATATTTGCCGCAATTATTTTGCATGCATCAGACAAAGCAGAGCGGCCAGTGGTTTTGGGGGAAGTCGGTATGAATAACGAAGTTGTGGGTGGCGGCGCGACGCGCGCCCGGGCACGAACGCTAAAAGTCTATGCGGCGCTCGTACTGGGCGGTCTGTTGACAACCGCCTGTGCGTTACCGGGCTACGACTCCGGCTCGGTCGACGGCCGCTGGTACGACTTCGGCAATGACGACTCGGCGACATACGACGAAGAACTGTCGAAAGAACCGGTGGATTACCAGCCGCGCGTGCTGCAGATCACCCCCGGGCTGATCAATTACCAACAGAAGCAGCAGGCCAGCCGTACACTCGGCGAAGACCAACAGCGGATCTCGGCTGCACGTTCGGCGCCGGTCAACTACACGGTCGGTGCGGGCGATATTCTGCAGATTATCGTTTTCGGCCATCCGGAGCTGACCAATCCGGCGGGCACGACGAGCAACGATGGCATCCAGGGCCAACTGGTCAGTGCCGACGGCAATATCTATTACCCGTACGTCGGCCAGGTGCAGGCGGCCGGGCGCACGTTGCAGGAAATGCGTGAACGCATTGCCGACGGCCTGTCCGAGTTCATTCGCCAACCGCAGGTGGATGTGCGCGTGCGTGAATACCGCAGCCAGCGCGTCTATATATCGGGCGATATCGTCAAACCCTGTACCGTGCCCATTACGGACATCACACTCACGGTGCTGCAGGCGCTCGATCAGTGCGACACGTTGGCCTCGAAAGAGGGCGGCGGCGTCGGTGTACAGAACGTCGTGCTCATGCGCAACGGCGAATCGATCGCGCTGGATCTCAACGAAATCTACGCCACCGGCCGGCCTGTTCCGCTCGAGCCGGACGACCGTCTGCTGATCGACGATAGCGCCAACCGCGTGTTCATGGTGGGCGAGTTCAGCCAGCAGACAGCCCTGCCGTATTCTACTGGCGGCATGTATCTGAGCGACGCGATTGCCGACGCGGGTGGCGTAAGCCTGGCCAGCGCCGATACCAGCGCGATCTATGTCATCCGCGGCTTCGTCGAAAGCACCACGACCGAGCAGGGCCGCGGCCTGCGCACCGTCATGCGGCCCAATGTGTTCGAGCTCGATATGAGCAATCCGGGCGGCATGCTGCTGGCCAATCAGTTCCAGCTGCAACCGCGGGACGTCATCTTCGCCGCGCCGGCCAGTTTCGTGAACTTCAACCGTGCCCTGGCGCTTGTACTCCCTTCGCTTAGCGCGATCACGCAGAGCTATCTGCTGTACGACAACATCAGCGACAACAACAACTAGGCAAGCGTATTTTGGCAGCAGCAGAGAACCCTACCGACGAACGCAACGGCGACGAAGAAAAGGAGATCGACCTTCGCGAATATATCGGCACCATTCTGGACGGCTGGCCGTGGATTCTGCTGTTCGCCATCGTCGGGCTGCTGCTTGCGACGTACTTCGCCTGGAAAGCGCCGAACGTTTATCAGGCCACGTCGCTCATGCGCGTGGAGCAGAGCCAGAACATGGCGCCGCAGGCGTTCATGGAACAGCAGATGGCCAGCAGCGGTTCCGCGCTCAAGGCCGTCAGTGCCGAAGCCGCGGTTCTCCGCTCTCGCTCTGTCATCAGCGACGCGGTAGACGAGCTGCACCTGCGCGTGCGTGCAGCCCCGGATTATTTCCCGCTCATCGGCGAGCCTATTGCCCGATTCGTGAGCGCGAACTTCGGCGGCACGCTTAGCGTGCCGCTCGTCGGCGGTTACGCCTGGGGCAATGAATCGGTCAACGTCACCCGTATCGAAATGCCGGCGGAGGTTAAATCGGCCGCGTTCAAACTGATCGCGGGCGAGGGCGGTCAATACACACTGCGTACGCCGGAAGGCGACCGCGTGCTCGAAGGTCGCGTCGGCACCACCGCGACCGGAAACCTGCAGGGCATTGGTACTGTCCGTCTGTTCGTCGAATCGCTCAACGCCCAGCCCGGCACTTATTTTTCCGTGCGCTACGTTCCGCATCCGTCAGCGGTCGCCGGCCTGCAATCCCGGCTATCGATCGTGGAGCAGCCGCAGGGCTCGGGCCTGTTGAACCTCACGCTTACCGCGAGTTCCTCTGCCGAAGCCGAACGCCGGCTGGACGCGGTTATGGCGTCCTATATCGAACAGAACGTCGAGAAGCAATCGGAACAGGCCCAACGCCGTCTCGACTTCCTGAAGGAACAACTGCCGGAGCTGCGCGAACAGCGCGATCAGGCCGAAACCAAACTGCGCGCCTATCAGACCGAGAGCGGTACGCTCGATCTCAGCGCCGAAGCGCAGTCGATCTTCCAGCGCCTCACAAACATTGACCAGCAAATCGCGCAAACCGAACTCCAGCGCCAGGAACTCCTTCAGGAGTACACGCAGCGCGCACCGCAGGTGCAGGCCGCGAACGAAAAACGCCAGAGCCTTGTGCGCCAGCGCCAGGAACTGCAGGAACAACTCAAGACTTTGCCCCAGGCAGAGTCCGATCTATTGCAACTGCGCCGCGACGTTGAGGTCAATAACCAGCTGTATACACAGCTGCTCAACACCTCCCAAGGTCTTGAGATTACCAAGGCCGGCATCACCGGCGTGTCCCATATCGTGGATAGCGCCTATGCCAGTAGCGGCAAGGTGTCGCCCGCCCGAACAATGTATTTGTTCGTGGGGCTGCTCGGCGGAATCGTCATCGCCGTGCTGCTCATTCTCACCCGCGCGCTGCTGCGCGTGACCGTTGACGACCCGAACGAAGTCGAGTCGAAATACGGTTTGCCCGTTTACGCCACGGTCCCGCATTCGAGCTGGGTCGGTACCATCAAGCGCCGCAAGCGCGATTTCAATCTGCTCGCCGTGCACAAGCCGGACGATCCCACGGTCGAAAGCATCCGCAGCCTGCGCACCAGCCTGCAGTTCGCCATGATCGAGGGTGATACCAAGTTCATAGCGATCACCGGCCCCACACCGGCCTGTGGCAAGAGCTTCATTGCCGCGAACACCGCGGCACTCATCGCCCAGACCGGTGCCCGTGTGCTTCTTGTGGATTCCGATCTCCGTCGCGGCCAGCTGTTCCGCACTTTCAATCTTGAGCAGACCCCTGGCTTTTCGGAGGTGCTATCCGGCGATGCCGCCGTCAAGGACGTTATCCAGCAATCGAAGGTCGATAACCTGGACCTGCTGACAACGGGCAAACGCCCGCCCAACCCCGCCGAGTTGCTCATCTCACGCCACTTCAACGAAATGAAAGCGCAACTCGAAAACCAGTACGATTACGTCCTATTCGATTTGCCCCCGGTCCTGAACGTGACCGATGCCAATATCGTCGCCAACCGCACCGCCGCCACGTTCCTTGTTGTGCGCAGCGAACACAGTACCGGACACGAAGTGGATCAAGCCATCCGCCGCATGCACCGGGACGAAATCAAGCTCACCGGCGCCATATTCAACGGGCTGAGAGTCGATCGTCGTAAGTATGGCTACGGCAAATACGGGTACTACGCCTATCAATACTAATGAGATGGGCTGAGTTCGACTGAAGGTGGTTTTTAATAGGCAAGATGCCGTAAACCCACTGTTACCAACCCTGAGGCATTAATATGCCTTACAGCAAATATTACTAAGTCATAAGGCACTCCGACCTATGTTCGTAACGTCGAAGCCAATAACGAATCGAAAAATACGTTTAGCACTTGTCGGCTGCGGTCGCATTGCGCAGAAGCATTTGGAAGCTATCGAGCAGCATAGCGCGAATCTAGAGTTAGTCGCCGTCTGTGATGATAATCCGCAAGCATTACAGGAGGCGATGTGCCGAACTGGTGCCAAGGGTCACGAGACGCTCGGCGAATTGCTCAGTCAGAGTGATCCCGACGCAGTTGTGCTGTGCACTCCGAGCGGTCTTCATCCGCAACAAGCGATTATGGCGGCGCAGGAGGGGAGGCATGTGATTACTGAAAAACCGATGGCAACTCGATGGTCGGACGGCACACGCATGGTGGAAGCTTGTGACTCCGCAGGTGTACGGCTATTCGTGGTCAAACAGAACCGACATAACGCGACGTTACAAGTACTCAAGAAAGCAGTGGAAGATCGCCGCTTTGGGCGCATCTACATGGTTAACTTGAACGTGTTTTGGACGCGACCCCAAGAGTATTACGACAGTGCCGGCTGGCGCGGTACTTGGGAATTCGATGGTGGCGCGTTCATGAATCAGGCTAGTCATTACGTAGACCTGCTTGAATGGCTTATCGGCCCAGTCGAGTGCGTGCACTCCTTTACTGCGACGCAGGGGCGCGATATAGAAGTTGAGGATTCTGGAGTCTTAAATATTCGCTGGCGAAATGGCACCCTCGGCAGCATGGCGGTCACAATGCTGACCTATCCCAAAAATCTAGAAGGCTCGATCACCATTCTCGGAGAGAAAGGAACAGTGCGCGTTGGGGGTGTTGCAGTAAACGAAATCCAGCACTGGGAGTTCGACGAGCCTAAGCCCGAAGATGAGCAGATCACACGGGTAAATTACGAAACAAGATCGGTATATGGTTTCGGCCATCCTGCATATTACGACAACGTGATTGCGACGTTGCGTGGGGAGGCCAAACCTCTGACCGATGGCCGGGAAGGTCTTAAATCATTGGAGCTGCTCATTGCGACGTATCTCTCTGCGCGCGACGGTCGGCAAGTTGCGTTGCCCCTGGAGTACTAGACGTGACACGTGAAAGTTGCGATTACCAGAAACACGACACCGCTATTGTAGATGAGGGGGCAATGGTGGGTGCGGGAACGCGAATTTGGCACTGGGTGCACGTATCGGCCGGTGCCGTTATCGGTGAGAATTGTTCCTTGGGGCAAAACGTTTTTATTGGTAACCGTGCGACGCTCGGAAAAAACGTCAAAGTACAGAATAACGTCCCCATCTACGATGGAGTAACGCTGGAAGACGACGTTTTTTGTGGGCCTTCTATGGTCTTTACCAACGTCTATAACCCACGTTCTTTCGTGGAGCGCAAGGATGAGTATCGCGCTACTCATGTTAGACGCGGGGCGACGCTGGGCGCCAATTGCACGATAGTTTGCGGAGTGAGCATCGGCCTATACGCTTTTGTCGGTGCCGGTGCGGTTATTACGCGCGATGTGCCCGATTTCGCCCTGATGGCGGGTGTGCCCGCCCGCCAGATCGGCTGGATGAGCTCGCATGGAGTGCGGCTCGACCTTCCGCTCGCCGGTAATGCTACTGCCACATGCAGCGCGACGGGAGACGTCTACGAGCTGGTCGACGGCAAGGTCCGCATGAGAGAAGCGGCATGATTCCCTTTGTCGATCTAGCAGCACAGCAGGAGCGGCTTCGCACCGAAATCGAGACCGCCATAAACGGTGTTATGGCGCACGGTCGGTACATACTCGGACCGGAAGTCGACGAGTTGGAGCAAAGGCTCGCTGAATATTGCGGTGTGGATCATTGCATAAGCTGCGCGAACGGCACCGATGCGTTGCAGATCGCGCTAATGGCGCTGGGCGTCGGGCCGGGCGACGAGGTCATCACGCCCGGTTTCTCTTATATCGCAACAGCCGAAGCCGCGGCGCTTCTGGGCGCGAAGCCCGTCTATGTCGATATCGACCCCGCCAGTTACAACATTGACCCGGGGCTGATTGAGCCCGCGCTGACCGAGCGGACGAAGGCCATCCTGCCGGTATCACTCTACGGACAGCCGGCCGATTTCGACGCGATCAACGCCATTGCCGGGCGGCACGGCCTTGCCGTTGTCGAGGACGGAGCGCAAAGCTTTGGCGCGTCGTATGAGGGCGGTAAGTCCTGCGGCCTGGCGACCATCGGCTGCACCAGTTTTTTCCCTTCCAAGCCGCTCGGCTGTTATGGAGACGGCGGGGCGCTTTTAACCTCGGACCCCAAAATTGCCAAGGTTGCGCGGCAAATCGCGCGGCACGGTCAAGAACGCCGCTATTATCACGTCCGTGTGGGAATAAACAGCAGGCTGGACACGCTTCAGGCCGCTATATTGCTGCCCAAACTGGCGATTCTCGACGATGAAATTTCCGCCCGCCAGCGCGTGGCCGACCGCTATGATGCGGCGTTCGCGGACGCCGGTCTGGCCGTGCCCGTGATCGGGCCGAACAGGACGAGCGCCTGGGCGCAATATACGCTTCGCGTCTCGAACAGGGAGGCGGTCCAGGCGCAGTTGAAGAAGCAGGGCGTCCCCACCGCCGTGCACTATTCGCTCCCGCTCAGCCGCCAGCCCGCCGTCGAAGACATTAAAGCCGCGCTCCCCGAAAGCGAGCAGGCTGCCGAACAGGTCATGAGCCTGCCCATGCATCCCTATATGGACGAGGCGGCCCAAAACGAGATTATTGGGGCGGTGTGCGACGCCCTTAAGTCGAAAAGGCGTATGTAATGTACGACAAATTTCGCTGGACTTCTGTTTCGAAAAAACGAAACGAGCTCACGCAAGTCTTCGAGCCGGTTCAACCATTTTTTCTATGGAAAATGGCCGAAAGCTTGCCCGATGTCGCCTTTCTCGATATTGGTGCCAATATCGGGGTCTATTCGATCTTCCTGGCGGCGCGACCCAACATATCGGAAGTGTTTACTTTCGAACCGATGTCAGACTGTGTTTATGAGATTCGGCGCAATGCCGAAATGAACGGCTTTGCGGATAAGATCAGAATCATGGATGTAGCGCTCTCGGATAAGGCTGGAACGGCCAGCTTTCGTCGAATGTCCGATTATTCCGGAGGCAACGGAATCAGCGATACGCACTTGTTCAAGGATCTTCCCTATGCGTCTGAAGACACGATCAGGACCCAGTCGCTTGACGAACTACTGAGCATGCGGGGAAAGAACATCGTTTTAAAAATCGATGTGGAGGGGCATGAATACAGCGTATTGCTTGGCGCTCGAGATCTTCTCAGAACCAACCATGGCATTATGCAGATTGAACTTCACGAAAGCTCACCGAGATTCAAGGAGACTTTCGACCTGCTAAATGAGCTTGGTTGGACGAAAGTTCTGAAAGTCGGCTGGGACTATTATTTTTCCAGTTTGGAGCGGCACCAGACCGAAGCCGGACGGATGGAGCTGGTCGAAGATGCGCTGGCTTTTATTGTTGAACAAAGCCTCCGTTCGGAGCAGCCTGCCCGACGGGAGATCCTGAGTGGTGTCACGCTTGAGCTGTCACGTGGACGAGCCAACGGAATCAAACGTGCCCTGTCGTACTTGCGTAAGTTCGGGCGCCGTGAAAGGTGAGCGCGGCGAACTCTAAGACCAGCGCAAGGGCAGTATCGATATCATGTCAGCTACACGCAGCTGAAATAGCGTGCCTCCCCAATTCAACGTCGATGGCTTAGCATGAGGTCTCTCGGCCTGCGAAGGTTATCGTTCGATACTTTTCTGACATTCGGCCGGCAATTTGTAGGCGGCCTTTGTCAGCTCGGCATCATCCTTCTTGTTAGCAGGCTGTTGGGTCCTGAGGGAGCTGGGAAATACACGGTAGCAATTCTGGTTCCGGCATTGCTTGCCTTGCTGATGAACCTTGGAATTGGGCCCGCCAATGTCTACTTCGTGGCTTCTGGGCAATATACCTTGGCCCAAGCTTGGCGTGCGTCGCGGAAGATAGCCGTAGCGATGTCCGCGATCGGTCTGATGCTCGGCGCGTCGGTCATTCTGGTTGCGGGAGAAGTGCTATTTCCCGGCACGCAACCGCATATATTGATGTTGGCACTGTTGATGTTTCCGCCAAACATGATAAGGATGATCGCGGTGTCTTTGGTTCAAGCAACTGAGAATTTCCGCGAATATAACTTTTTAGTTCTGGCTCAGCCGACGGTGGCGCTAGCGTTTCTGCTTGCGTTGTGGATATTGGACAGTTTCAGTCTGCCCTCAGTGCTGGTCGCCATGGTGCTTTCTCACGTTATCGCGCTGGCACTGGGGCTCTCGCGTGTAAGACGGATCGTCGGGCCTCTCGAAGCGAAGGATGACAGTGCTGAATATCTCCGCCTCGCACTGCCTTTCGGTCTCAAGACGCAGTTGGGGAGTATCGTGGCGTTCTTGAATTACCGTCTCGATATTTTCCTAGTAAACCTGCTGCTCGGGCCGGCGGCGACGGGGCTTTACTCCGTTGCGGTAAGACTTATCGAGCAGTTGTGGCTGATATCGACCGCCGTATCGACGGTATTGCTACCTCGACTGTCAGCGATGGTAGGGGATGAAGTCGGCAGGGGGGCGCTGACCTCACTCGTTTCACGTCTCACGATGTGGGCCACGCTACTCGCCTCAGCCGTCCTCGCGGCGGCCTCTGGACCGTTGACCGAATTGCTTTTCGGCGAAGAGTTTCGTGGTGCGGCAACGGCGCTTATCGTTCTCCTGCCAGGTGTTGTCCTAATCTCCAGCGGGCGCGTGATCGCCAATGATCTCGCCGCGCGTGGAATGGTCGGCATCAACATGTATCTGGCCATCCTCACTCTCGTGGTGAACGTGATCGGCAACATCCTGCTCATTCCGATCTACGGGATCGTCGGAGCGGCCTTAGCGACAAGCATCGCCTATACGTCGGACTTCGTAGTGCGGCTTCTGCTCATGCACCGAATCTCGCGGGTTCAATGGTGGCGGTTCATCCTATCGCCGGGAGAGGACATGAAAAATGCCCGGTCATTGTTTCGGGGACAGCAGACATGAAACCCGATGGGCAGGACATGCTGAGGGTCGGAGAGGCTAGGACGGATGCGAGGCATATCCTCATCCTGCCGTCCTGGTATCCGGCATCGGCTGACGACATCGGCGGAAGTTTTTTTCGAGACCAGGCGCTTGCGTTGAAGGACGCAGGGATTGATGTAGGCGTTCTGTCGCTGACAATGCGCTCGTTACGCAATCCGCTGTCCTCATGGCGAAAGCGAGGCGGACTCTATTTTGAGAACGACCAGGGAATCGCCACTTATCGCGGTGCGATGATTAACTGGACGCCGAAAATGTGGCGCCTCGCGGCCCGACGGTTCGCGCGACTGACATTGAATGTTTATGGCCGATACGAAGCGCGCTTTGGTCGCCCAGATTTAGTTCATGTCCACTCCTCGCTGCTCGCCGGCGCGGGAGCGATGGCGTTGCATGAGAAATACGGTATCTCTTTCGTGGTTAGCGAACACAGTTCGGTATTCAGGCGCCCAAAGATGCCCCAGGTAGGCCTAAGAGTGGCGCGCGAAATAGCAGAGGTAGCCGAAGCGCGCTTTGCGGTGAGTTCCTCCTTTGCGAAAATGCTCGCAGAAAAGCTGGGGATGCCGTACGACAAATGGTCGGTTATGCCCAATGCGGTTGCCGTAGATTTCCTTGAAGCGCCGCTCATAGAGAAAACAGGAAAGGCATTTCGCTTTTTACATGTAAGCGGTCTCGACGCAAACAAAAACGCCACAATCATCCTTTCCGCCTTTGCCGAACGCTTCGCTGGGCATGAAGCTGTTGAGCTGGTTATCGGTGGGGATGGGCCGTTTCGTGCGGCACTAATCGAACAGACAAAGAGACTTGGTATCTCTAAGCAGGTCAAGTTCCCCGGCAAGCTATCTCGAATAGAGGTTCGCCGGGAAATGCGCGACTGCAACGTATTCGTATTGTCCAGCCGATTCGAGACGTTCGGAGTAGTTCTTATAGAAGCACTTGCCACGGGTCGCCCGGTCATTGCGACGCGCTGCGGCGGCCCAGAAGATATCGTCGACGAAGACTCAGGGTTTCTGGTCGCAAATGATAACGCTTTGGCATTGGCGGATGCGATGGAGAACCTGTACTGCCAGCGCGAGAAATGGAACGCCGAGGAATTACGGAATAGCTGCGAACGTCGTTTTGGACCGGTCGCGATCACGCGGGAATGGCAGCAAATCTATGCCGATATCTTGTCCTGACTTTCGGCCTCTCTCAGAACCGGCAAGGCACAAAGAGTAATATGGCAGCTTTGAAAATCGTGACCGTCGTCGGCGCGAGGCCGCAATTCATCAAGGCCGCGACGGTGTCGCGGGCGGTCGCCGGGCGTCACGACGTCAAGGAAATCATCGTGCATACCGGACAGCATTATGATGCGAACATGTCTGACGTGTTTTTCGATGAATTGTCGATTCCGAAGCCCAACCACCACCTGAACATCGGCGGCGGTCCGCACGGACAGATGACCGGCAGGATGCTGGAGGCGGTGGAAGGCGTATTCATAGACGAAAAACCGGACTGGGTGCTTGTCTATGGCGACACCAACTCCACGCTCGCCGGCGCGCTTGCGGCCGCGAAGTTGCACATTCCGGTAGCCCATGTCGAGGCGGGCCTGCGGAGCTTCAACCGCAAAATGCCGGAAGAAATCAACCGCATATTGACCGACCATGCTGCCGACCGACTCTTTGCGCCAACCGCCGAAGCCGTCGGCCATTTGCGCAACGAGGGCATCGATACCGACAAGGTCCGGCAGGTCGGTGACGTTATGTACGATGCCGCGCTGTTCTACGGCGAGCGGGCCGCCCGCCCCGACTGGTTCGCGGCAACCGGGCTGCATGCCGACGAGTTTGTACTCGCCACCGTGCACCGCGCCGAAAACACCGACGATCCGCTGCGGCTGGAGGGCATTTTCCGCGGGTTAGCCGAAAGCAACACGCCCGTAATCCTGCCCGTACACCCGCGCCTTCGCGGCAAGATCGGCACGCTGGTCGAAGACTTGGCCGAGCAGGTGCGGATGGTCGATCCCGTCAGTTATCTGGAAATGACGTGGCTAATTCAGAATTGCGCCAAAGTTGCTACTGACTCCGGCGGCCTCCAGAAGGAGGCATGGTTTCACGGTAAGCGCTGTATCGTCCTTCGGGATGAAACTGAATGGAGCGAGTTGATATCGTCAGGTTGGAATATTCTCGCGGGAGCTAATTCTCATCTTATATCCAAGTGGATCCGGGAGTCGGCTCCCGAGTCTCAAGAGAGGTCGGTCGACTACGGCTCCGGCGATGCTGCCGGTAAGATTGTCGCTGAGTTGATGGGCTGTTCCTAGACGCACGTTGAGAGGCTGTAAAATTTAAGATCAAGGATATCGACCGATGGACGAACACCGACCGCGAGAGCTCGAAACCCGAAAGAAGCTGAAAATACTTTATGTCGGCAGAATGGCAACCCCACTACGTGACATCCTGTCTGGCAAGACGGCAGAGGACGCAAGGCACCTTCCGGGTTTCTTCCAGCCCTGGTACCGGCTGGCTAAGCGCGGCCACCAGGTCGATTTCGTCGTCACATCGAATGACAATGTTGAAGCAGACGTTAAAGTCGATTGGTTTTCAGAAAATAATCTTAAAGCGAATATCTACGATCCGGCCTTGGAGGCGTCTTGGCACAAACGTATTTTTCGGCGGCTCAGTAGGTTAGGGCGGCTTGCTTATCATACAAACAGAGCGATAAGACGGGAGCGATACGACTTCATTGTTTGCTGGGCTTTCTATGAAGGACTGGTCGGCAATATTTTTGCCAAGGTTTATGGCATTCCATGCGGAATGCGGGCCATGGGGACCATGCTTTATCCCGAGCTACAACGCCAGGGCGCTTTTAAGCTTGCGTTACGCAAACCGGCCGAATACTTATCGTTCCGACTCCCTAAGAGCTATTTTCTTATGACGGATGACGGCACCCGAGGCGATGCTGTCTATCAGGCCTGGAGGCCGCGCAAAGAGCGCTATAAGTATCTCTTTTGGAAAACTGGGGTAGAGGTTAAGCCGATTGATAAGGTCCGAAGCAGGCGGGAAGTTCCGACTCACCCCTATTTATTTTTCGCTGCGCGTTTCGATCCGTGGAAACGTCACGACAAGGTGGTGCGCATGTTGAAAAACCTACATGAAAAGGGGTATGCAATTCACTTGTATTTTTGCGGCAGCGTTCAGTCGGAAAAGTATCTCAGCGAAGTGAAAGCTTTGATCGCGGAGCTCGGGTTGAAAGAATACGTTTGCTTCTTAGGCTCCATCGCTCAGGATGATCTCCGCTTCTACGCCTATTATGCCGTAGCCAACCCGTTTTTCTACGACTTTTCGAACCTTGGCAATGTCTTTTTCGAATCTTTCGCTACCGGTTCTGTGGTGATCGGATTGAACGATGGCTCACTGGACGGTTACATCGAGAATGGCAAAAATGGCTTTCTTGTGGATGACTTCGACGAGGCAGTGGATATCACTGAGAAGATCCTTAACGATGAAATCGATATAAGGAAACTGCGGGAGAATGCATTCCATACATCGCAAGAGAGAGTTATAGATCGGAACGAACGTTTTGATGCCGAAGCAAACCTTATCGAGGCGATGGCTCTCGGACGGCAATGCGATTTGGGCACGTATGAGAATGGCCTGCATACATTTCCCGTTAGTATATCTAAATGACGCAATCGGGTTAAAAATGCCGGGAAAAACCGTGATACGCGCGAAAAAGTCTAAAATTGAATCTGAGAAACAATGATCGCCCGCGCGAAAGTGCTGCAATTCGTACCTGGATTTCGCTTCGGCGGAGTGGAAAGTTTTTTACTCGATTTCCTGCGTATCCATGCTGAAATGGGTCTTGCATATGATTTCGTAGTCGATACGCTAGAGCGGATGCCGCAATTTGACGAAATCGAGCAGTTGGGAGGCCGTATATGGTCAATGGGTCGTTACCTGGACGCGCCGATACGCTACCAGCGCAAGTTTGCTGGGATCCTGCGCGATCACGCGCATGAGTATCGGGCCTTGCACGTTCACTCCGCGTTGAGGGGGGTGCCCCTGCTTGCTGCGGTCCGAAAGTACGACATGGTCCGGATCGTCCATTCTCACACTTATAGTTTTCTAGGTTCACGCAGGGCCTATGCAAAACCGTTATTGGCTCCTTTGGCCAGCTGGTTTGCGACCACGCGGCTAGCCTGTTCCGAGCCGGCCGGTCGCTTTATGTTCTCCAATTGTCCGTTTACGGTCATTAGGAACGCCATCGACCTTGACCGTTTTCGCTATTCTGCTGAGCGTCGGGAAGAAGTGCGTCGCGCCCACGGTATCCCGGCTGATGCGCTCGTATTGGGCCATACGGGTCGATTCGCCTTTGCGAAAAATCATGAATGGCTTATGCGGGTTTTCTCAGCGTTGTCTTCGCAGCGCCCGAATTCGCGTCTTATGCTGGTCGGTGAGGGGCCGCTGCGTTCGGCAACCGAGCAACTCGCGCATGATCTCGGTGTGCTCGATCGAGTGCTCTTCGTCGGCCAACAAGACGATGTTAGTCCATTCATGAGCGCAATGGATATATTCTTGATGCCCTCGCATTTCGAAGGTTTAGGTATTTCGCTTATTGAAGCGCAGGCCAACGGATTGCAGTGTGTGATATCCAAGAACATACCGAACGATGCGATCATATGTCCCGGCGTTTATCCCGTGAGTTTGAATTTGCCTGTCGACGCATGGGTCTCTCGAATTCTCGCCCTTTCGCCGATCAGGGCGAACAACAGTTCTTCTCACATCGCTCTCCTGCGCGACGAGGGTTACGATGTGCAGATGGAAGCGGCGAAGCTGCGCGATATTTATTTGGCGAGAGTAGGCGACCCGATCGCGCTGTAATTGATGCCTGAACCACCGTTTTCTTATGAAGAACCGACATGGGGCCGGTATCCGTCTGCGCCGAAGGTGCTATAGAGAAAAGGAAGCGGGCATATGAGGCAGGAAGTCTCTCGAAACAGACGCCGCCTCAGGCCTCGATAAAGTTAGGGAGAAATGAGTTGCCCATCATCTTGGCAAGGAGGTGGCGAAAACACGCTCTTCGCGCAAGCACACTATAGCCGTATTCGCGAATGATTTCATTGGTTACCAAATCGATATATTCGGTTGTTGCAAATTGGATATATTGGAGGCGATCTTTAAGTTTCTGAACAGCACCCGGTCCATCATCGCAGATGGCTGCATTGAACATCGGCGACAACGTCGGTAACCACTCAATCCATTTTAGCAACCTGTTCAGCGCGGTTGTCAGTTTTTAAGCGAAACGACAAAACGTTTGAGCTCTTCAAGTTCAATGTCCGTTCCTATCCGGAAATCAGAGCGAGACGAACTGCTTTCTTCTAGCGAAGTGTGCCGGGACGATGAACTCACGCGCTACCAACATGGAGTCCCGAGCGGTGGCTCACTTCCGAAGGAACGCCCTGTGCCAATAAAAGCAGCCAAGTCAAGGTTGCTATTCTTGACGAGCTGGAAAGGAAACTCCTTAATGCGAGTCTGGCGAAAATCGAAGTGAAAGGCTCTGCATCGACCGTTCTTCAACGCGGATAGGCATTGTTCACTAGGCATTAGCCGGTTATATCAATTAAGCAGCTTACAGACGATTTCCTTAGCGGCGGGAGCCAGTCGATTCGACTGCTCCGCAAGCGATAATGAATGCTCGCTTTTTTGGCTCGCTCGTCACAGCAAAGCCTGGCCTGTCCCTTGATCGTTGAAAACGTTTTTGAATATGTGTTCTGACGGAGCGATTGCATCTATAATTAGTCGGACATGCCTGCGTTCGATCACTCGTTGGTCATTGCTATTCCCGAAAAGTTTGGGAGTGAATTAGTTCGGTGAATTTGATCTAAAATGAAACTGAGCAGGCTTGCTGGTTCAACTCCAAACTGCGCTAAAACTTAGCTTCATTCGCGGAGTCAGCGATCGCCTTGAGTCGCGGACTAGCTATCTCATATGGCAAGGCTATCGCTATCGCAATCACCAGAAGACAAGTCATGGAACAACGTATTTATGATTCGCAAAGTTGCAGATCTCGCTAAAAAAATCATTGCAGAAACGCCGCTCGAAAGCTTAGCTCGAAAAATAACACGAACAGAGCGGATTCCCTTTGATAATAGCGCACACTATTGGGAAAGAAGATATACAAACGCCGGCACGTCCGGGGCCGGCAGCTATGGAAGGCTGGCCGACTTTAAAGCAGAAGTTGTGAATAATTTTGTCGAGACTCACGATATTCGTTCCGTAATCGAATTTGGGTGCGGTGACGGGAATCAACTCGGACTATTTCGCTTCCCCGAATATATTGGCGTCGACGTATCGCAGAGAGCTGTAGAGATGTGTCGCGCTAGCTTCGGCTGTGATGTTTCAAAGACTTTCGTTTCGAGAACTAATTATAGTGGGCAGCGCGCAGATCTTAGTCTTTCTTTAGATGTGATCTATCATCTTGTCGAAGATGACGTTTTCGACCTTTATATGCAGGAGCTATTTGCCGCAGGTAAGCGCTATGTCGGTATTTTCTCATCAAATCATACTAACGACGACACTGGATCAGGTCATGAGAGACATCGAATCTTTACTGACTGGGTCGATCGGAGAGTCAATGACTTTGTGTTAATAGATAAGGTTTTAAATCGATATCCGTTTGATCCTGCAGATGCCAGTAATACATCCTTAGCGAATTTTTATTTCTATGAGCGCATTGATCGCTAGGATATGTTGGGGTTCTCACCCGTTAATGCGGACACTTCAAAGAAGGCTCATCATGGAACCGAACAAGGAGTGTTATGCCACGCAAGAAGTACAGTGCCGAGTTCAAGGCCGAAGCCGTTGAGCTGGTGCGCTCGTCATCAAGCAGTGCGAGCGCAGTCGCTCGCGATCTTGGACTCAGTCCGACGATGCTCAACCGCTGGTGCCGCGAGGCCTGGCGTGCGCCAAAAGGCGCGTTCCAAGGCACCGGTACGCCGCGTGACCAGGAATTGGCCCGTCTGAAGCGCGAGCTGGCACAGGTCAAGAAGGAGCGCGATTTTTGCGCGACGCGGCAACGTACTTCGCCAAGGAATCATCGTGAGGTACGCGACGATCCGGCGTTGTCGCTCTGATTACGCTGTCCAGCTAATGTGCCGCTGCCTGAAAGTTTCGACCAGTGGCTATTACGCCTGGGCGAGCCGGTCGCCAAGCGCTCGGGCCCGTGCCAATGCGCGCCTGACCGAGAAGATCCACACGCTGCATCGCGACAGCGATGGCGTGTTCGGTGCACCGCGGATCACGGAGACGCTGCAGTTCGAGGGCGAGAGCGTCAGCCGCAATCGGGTGGCTCGACTCATGGCCGCCAGCGGCCTTCAGGGCATCCCCCAACGGCGGCGTTGGCGGGCCAAGCCCTCCGGTGTTCGTCCGGATCATGTTCGCAACCACCTCGAGCGCGACTTCGTCGCGCTCGAACCCAACACGAAATGGGTGACGGATATCACCTATATCCGGACCGCCGAAGGCTGGCTGTATCTGTGCGTCGTCGTCGATCTTTATAACAAGGCCGTGGTCGGCTGGTCGATGAGCGCCCGTCAGACCCCGGATCTCGTACTCAAAGCCGTGCTGATGGCGCTCTGGCAACGCGAGACGCACGACGAGCCGGTCGTATTGCATTCGGATCGCGGTACGCAATTTACGAGCGACGACTACCAGCGTTTTCTACGCGGCCACAACCTGATCTGCAGTATGAGCGCTGTCGGCCATTGCGGTGACAATGCCGCTGCGGAGGGCTTCTTCGGCATGCTCAAGCGAGAGCGCGTGAACCGGCGCCGTTACCAGACGTTGGCCGAAGCCCGAACCGATGTCTTCGATTACATCGAGCGCTTCCATAATCCGCGTATCCGACAGCGCATGGCGGCTGATGATCGAAAGTATCCGTTAACCTTTTCTCAGTCGTCCGCCGAAACGGGGTAGAGCCCATTAACTGATCAATCTTCACCCCTCGGCGAAAAGAAAGATTACCCTTGAAACGTTTCGCGTTTACCAGCCATCATAAATGCCCCGCTACACCTCTCATCGAGGTGCATACGCGAGGCGTTCCAGCGATCAGCGCGCAGTGCAGGTTATTACTGTGTTGAATTTATAGAAGACGTCTTGCCGTTGGCGGCATTCGATCGATCCCTTGTGTCTAGAAATTGAGAAGTTTATCGAGCAGCTTTTTACGTTGCTTAACGAAAGCGAGAGCTGCAAAGACGCCTGTATTGAGAACGCGATGTTATGCCGCGAAGAGAGAGCATTAGGTAAATATCCACGTGATTATCACGAAGCTTATTGAGAACTGCGCCGAGGCTGAAAATAAATGAAAATACTTTTCGTGATTACGAGCCTTGGTGTCGGCGGTGCCGAGCGCATGGTCACAACTTTGGCGGATAAATTTGTCAGCGAAGGGCATGAAGTCGTGCTCTCTTATTTTCACGGTCCTGCTTCGCTCAAGCCATTGGACGCGAGAGTCAGCCTAGTCGATCTTTGCATGGCACGGCGTCCGTATGCGGTGATCCGGAGCTTGTGGCGGCTGAGGCGGTTGATCCGTGAGTTCGAACCAGATGTCGTGAACAGTCACTTAGTACATGCGAATGTTCTTACGCGACTGCTTAGGATTGTTACGCCAATGCGGCGGCTGATCTCCAGCGCTCATATCACCAACGAAGGGAAGCCCGCGCGTATGTTGGCTTATCGCGTTACTGACTGGCTCGCCGATATTTCGACGAATGTGTCTGATGAGGCGGTTGAGTTATTCCGTCAAAAAGGCGGCACTACTCTTGGACGCATGATTACGGTGTTTAACGGTATCGATACTACGGCTTTCGTGTTCGATCCAGAGGTGCGTGAGCGATTGCGCGCGGAATTGTCGATAGGTGAAAATACTTCCGTGCTGCTTGCGGTAGGGAGGTTATGGAACCAGAAGGACTACCCAAATTTATTGCGCGCTGTCGCTCTACTTTCAAATATGGATTTTTGTCCTCAGTTGCTAATAGTGGGCGACGGACCACTGCGAGCCCAATTAGTCGATTTGGCCGAGTCTCTAGGTGTGGCGCCGCAAGTACGTTTTTTGGGCGTGCGACACGACGTACCCGAACTGATGTCGATTTGTGACGTTTTCGTCTTGTCTTCCTCCTACGAAGGATTCGGACTAGTAGTCGCCGAAGCGATGGCCTGTGAAAGACTCGTTGTTGCCACCAATTGTGGCGGCGTCAAAGAGGTTCTAGGCGACTGCGGCTTTTTAGTTGCGCCACGCGATCCGGAATCTCTCGCGGAAAGCATGAGCAATGCACTGAAATTATCCAAACGGGAGGCTTGTGCGCTTGGACATGACGCACGAAAACGAGTTATCGAAAAATTTTCGTTGGCTACAACGGCGGAAAATTACTTGGCAGTTTACAGGAGCGCGGGGTAGCTGTCCCGACCGGCGGTTTGCAAGTCGATCTCAAATATCTTTATAGGTGGCGCGTAACCAGTGAAAATAAATTTTGAGTCACTACCATGGCCACTGCGTCAAGCGTTTGTCCTCGGCCTGGGTGTGCGCAATCGGATCGTACGCTACCGCGGCGAGTTTCACCGTACGCTTGACTTCGTGGAATATTCCGAAGACTGGTATCCCGAGCGCCAAAGAGAGTGGCAGCACAAGAGACTTCTGCAGCTCGCAGAATCAGCGCGAGAAGGTTGTAGGCATTATCGGGAAGCCTTCGAGCACATTGATTTTTTGGAGATGAAAAACGCGTCACTTTATGATTCGTTAGCAATGCTGCCTCTTCTCGGAAAAGCGGCTTTAAAGGAAGATCTCGATGCCTTTCTCAATCAGAGTATTCGACGGTATAGCGAGTCTTCTACTAGTGGTTCTACTGGCATGCCTACGCGGGTCGAACACGATCTTGCATCTATACAGAGGCGGTTTGCTTTTCAAGCTGATCATATCCGGCATGCCGGAGGAGCAGGTATTCTCGAGCCTAGCGTCAGACTCTCTGGTCGGCTTGTTGCACCGCCGGGGCGAAAGGTAGCCAAACCCTGGGTCTATAATGCAGCAGAGCAGCAGCTTTTCGTTTCCTCATATCACTTGGACGATGATCATGCATGGGCGATTTGTCGGCGTGTAGAGCACTTGCAGCCACGCGTTATCGATGGCTATCCATCCGCAATCTTGCAGTTGGTTAGGCTGCTTTCCCGGTCACCCAAAACGCTCTCGTCGCTTAAGGCAATTGTCACAACTGCTGAGACGCTTCAAGGCGAGGTCAAAGACGAGTTGCAGCTCAAAACTAAAGCGCCGGTCCTTGATTATTACTCGGCAAGCGAGGGGTTGCCGTTGGTACAGCAATGTCGGGCTGGCGTATATCACGTGCGTTGGCAGTCCGGAATACTAGAAGTTTTAACGCCCGACGGTGTTAGCGATGAAGGTGACGGAGAGATTGTTGCGACAAGTTTCGTTCAGGATAGAACGCCTCTAATTCGTTACCGTACCGGCGATCTCGTCTCGGGACTAAAGCAGCAAGAACTGGCGACCTGTACTTGCGGTTTGACGACCCCAACCGTTGAAGGAGTGGTGGGGCGAGTTGAGGACCTAATTTATACGCCAGACGGTCGAGCGCTAGGCATGTTTACTTACCGTACACTGAAATACGTTGATGGATTGAGAGAATCTCAAGTCATACAACGTGAATACGATCGATTTCAGCTTCGCGCGGTGCTCGTACCTGGATTCGATGAAGCCACAGTATCGCAAGCTGTGAAGAACAGCTTTGAGCGTGTGCTGGGATACAATATTCGCCTCGATACTGAGATTGTCGAAATACTGCCTAAAGGCCCGAATGGTAAGGTCAGTCTTGTTATGAGCCATGTTGCCAGAAAGCGCGAGAAACCCATCACCGTGACTTATGGCAAAAGCTCGACTGCTGTCTGCGAAGGTGATGATGGGTAGTCGATCTCTGGCTTTTTTCGGGGTAGAAAAAGTTTTACCATGTTTGATATTTTCGAAGCGTTTGCTCCATTCAAAGCTTGTAACTAACGATATGGCCCTGACAAGGAGCTGTAGTTGAGCCGCATGCTTTACGTTCCGCGGATTCCTGCATTATTGGTTTGAGAATGCAGGGTGCGAAATCGCTGATACCGGAGGTCGATGCGGTGCTATCTCTAGAGGTTTGCTGTAGGGAGTTCGGTCGTCATCGATACGGTCTATCGCCTTTGCGTTACAATGATCGGCTGAAAGTGGTCGATTTAAGCCAAACCCCTAGCTAATAACGGCACACATGCTGACTTATTGGGCCGCCTTTGTGCTGGCCGCTTCCGGTGCGATGGTTAAGCTGCGCGTTTCATCCGCCAGCTGGCTGTTATTGAGTGCATTGCTTTGCGCGTTTATTGGCCTGAGATTTCAGGTTGGCGGCGACTGGAGCACTTATGTGTCGATTTTTTATCGCGCCGGCAATGTCGCTTTTGTCGAACTCTTCGCGTTTTCAGATCCCGCTTACTATCTGCTGAACTGGGTCGTAGCGCAGCTCGGTGCAGGCGTCTGGTTGGTTAACCTGTTTTCGGGGGCCGTTTTTTCCACTGGCCTAATTCTTTTCGTGCGTCGTCTGCCGGCGCCTATGTTGGCTGTGACGGTCGCAATCCCTTATATGGTCATTGTCCTGGCGATGGGGTATACCCGCCAGGCCGTGGCGTTCGGCTTCATGCTCTGTGGTCTGACGTATCTGCTTGACCGCAGGATTGTCGGTTTCATGCTGCTTCTGGCGATCGCTGCCACTTTCCACAAATCCGCGGTGATCCTCGCGCCGCTGGCGGCGCTCGCCAGTACCCGCAACCGTGTCTGGACATCATTGTGGGTCGGGATCGTCGGCGGGCTACTTTACTGGTTATTTCTTGCCGAACGTATATCTGGTTTGTGGCAAAACTATGTCATCGCCGAATACTCACAGGCCTCTGAGGGTGGGCCAATCCGTGTTGCCATGAATGTGGTTCCGGCCGCACTGTTTCTCTTGTATCGCGACCGATTTCGTATGGCCGCAGAAGAGCATAAGCTTTGGTTCTGGATGTCGGCGTTCTCGATCATATGCTTGCCGCTGGTGTTTCAAGCGCCTACAGCGGTAGATCGTGTCGCGTTATATTTCATGCCGATCCAGCTAGTGGTCTTCAGCTATCTACCGCAGCTTGTGCGCGGCAATAGCCGTTTCATGGCGCGTGGCGCGATCATCGCGTTTTATGCGCTGGTGCAGTTCGTTTGGCTTAACTACGCGGCGCACAGCAATGCGTGGCTACCGTACCGTTTCTGGCCAATGGTTAGCGGGTAACTGCCCTATCCCTTGATTCTAACTAGGACAATTCATGCATAAAGAGTCGATGTTAAGTGAGCCGCGTATCGCTGTACTGGGATTGGGTTACGTCGGCTTGCCGTTGGCGGTGTCGTTCGGCAAGAGGTATTCGACCCTAGGGTTCGACATTGACGGACAGCGAATTGCGCAGTTGCAGGCCGGCCATGATCGAACCCGCGAAGTACCGGAAGACGAGTTGTCGAGTGCGTCGCAATTGAGTTTTGTCAGTGACCCTGATGCGCTCGCCACGGCGAATCTTTATATCGTGACAGTCCCGACGCCGGTCACCGACGCACGAGTGCCCGATTTCGGACCGCTGGAAGCGGCATCTAGAACGCTGGCGCCGCACCTGCGCTCCGGCGATGTCGTGGTCTATGAATCCACGGTATATCCAGGGGCCACGGAAGAGAAGTGCGTGCCGTTGTTGGCGGCGGGTTCAGGGCTCATCTTCAACGAAGATTTCTTCGTGGGGTACAGCCCAGAGCGGGCCAATCCGGGTGACACCCAGCATGGCCTCGCTCACATCGTGAAAGTGGTGTCCGGATCGACACCGGCCGTGGCGGATCGACTGGCTGTGCTTTATGGCGAGATCGTGCCGGCGGGTATCCACCGCGCATCCAGTATCGCGGTGGCAGAAGCCGCCAAGGTGATAGAGAACGTTCAGCGCGATATCAACGTAGCGCTGGTGAACGAGTTGGCCCAGATCTTTTCACGGCTGGGTATCGATACACAGAAAGTGTTGGAAGCGGCCGGGACCAAGTGGAACTTCTTGCCTTTTCGGCCAGGTTTGGTTGGTGGCCATTGTATCGGTGTGGATCCATACTACCTGACGTATAAGGCGCAGGCCGTTGGCCTGCATCCAGAGATGATTCTGGCGGGGCGTCGCATAAACGATGGGATGGGCCGATATATCGCGCAGGAAGTGATTCGGCTGATGCTGCGCAAGCGCATCCAAGTCAACGGTGCCCGAGTGCTGGTTATGGGGCTGACATTTAAGGAAAATTGCCCCGATATTCGGAATACGCGCGTTGTCGATATTGTGCGGGAACTGGCGTCGATGGACGTGGCCGTGGATATTTACGACCCCTGGGCGGATGCGGCCACGGTCGATCACGAATATGGGTTGACGCTAGCCGAAGAACCGGAAGCCGGCACCTATGACGCTGCGGTGGTCGCCGTGGCGCATCGGGATTTTCAAGAAGCCGGGGTCGAGGTGATTCGTGGTTATTGTCGCGATCCGCATATCGTTTATGACGTGAAGTATGCGTTCCCTGTTGCGGACACGGATGGGCGGTTGTGATGGTTCGAGTTGGTCCGGGTAATTATAGATATCCGGGTTTTGGGATGAGTATCAGGTAAGACGGTGTTCTGGCGTTTGCGACTTGTTTTGTCGGATTACGCCTTTGGCTAATCCGACCTACGAGTTACGCGTTATGGGCCAGTCCTGCCTATGGGGCGTAGAGGTCGAGCGTTTTTCGGTTGACTTCGTGGTCGCTGAATCGCTCGATGGCGATTGCGCGTGAGCACTTGCGCATGGCCTGGCGCTCTTCGAGTGTACTGCTCAGAATCTTTTCCAGGGCGGAGGCGATCGCCCCGGCGTTTCGCGGTTCGACAAGTGCGCCGTTCTGGCCGTGGTCCACGATACCCTGGCAGCCCGGGATATCGGTCGTGACAATGATGCAGCCACACGCTGCGGCTTCGAGCAAAGCCTTGGGTGTGCCTTCGCGGTAAGTGGGTAGCACGACGATATCGGTCTCTTTAAAAAGAGTCGCCATGTCTTCGTGGTGGCCGAGGAAGCTGTGTTCGTTGCTCTCTGCCAATCGCTCCACTTCGTTTTCGCTTAGCGAACTCGGATTGCCTGGATACGGTGCGCCGGCGATCTGGCTTTCAAAAACGTAGCCGTTGTCGCGCAGCATTTGTGTTGCTTCAAGGTATTCGCGGATGCCTTTCTCTTCGATGAGCCTGCCACAGAAGAGTAGTCGGGGCCGTTTGTGGTTATCGCGTGGCTTTGGCGCGGGTTCGAAACGGTCACAATCGACACCGGAGCCGCGGATGACGGTGGTGCGTTCGAACAGTATCAACCGGTGTTCGACGAACTCGTCGCGGTCTGCGCTATTCTGAAAAATCAGATGCGCATCGGCGATCTTGAGCGCAAGCTTGAGCGCGACGAGCACGGGTGTCTTGAGCAGGCGCGTACGCCAACTATGGGTGGTGAACAGATGCCCCATACCGGTGATCGCACCGATGATGCGTGCGCGGCGCGCGAACGGCGCCGCGAGGCAGCCATAGAGCACGCATTTGAGCGTGAAGAGGTGAATCACCGCCGGCCGGGTGCGCCGGAACGTGTGCGCGAGTGCGATGAGCGCTTTTAGTTCATGCCAAGGGTTGAGGCTGGAGGATGCGAGCGGTACGACATGGCCCGTATAGCCTTGCGATTGTAGACGCGCGAAATAGCCGGTATCCGGCGCGGCGAACTGGACGCGCCAGCCGTTGTGTTCTGCCGCTTTGAGCAGGTTGAGTCGGAAATTGAATAGGTACCAGTCCGTGTTGGCGACCAGGAGCGCGGTATTAGAACCCAGCTTCGCGGAGTATGGAGCGTCGCGGCTCGTCATCGGGGGGCGGCGCGATGACTGCTTGCCAGCCCCAGACGCTGGCCATCGTAGCCCGCGTTGCGTATCGACGCCGCCCAATGGGGATTGTCTAGATACCATTGCACGGTACGTTGAAGGCCGGTTTCCAGTGTTTGCTGCGGCTGCCAGTTCAGTTCACCGACCATCTTTGTGGCATCGATGGCGTAGCGACGATCGTGACCCTTGCGATCCTCGACAAAAGTAATGAGTTGTTCGCGTGCTCCCAGTTCGGGGTCTGGCGCCAGTTCGTCGAGCGTGGCGCAGAGCGTGTGGACCAGATCCAGGTTGGTGACCTCGTTGCGACCGCCAATGTTGTATCGCTCGCCGATTCGGCCGTGTTCGAAGACCTGCTGGAGTGCGTTGGCGTGGTCTTCCACGTAAAGCCAGTCGCGCACGTTCTGCCCGTCGCCATAGACCGGCAGGGCGCGGCCGCGCAGGGCGTTAAGAATCATCAACGGGATAAGCTTTTCCGGGAACTGCCACGGGCCGTAGTTGTTGGAGCAGTTGCTCAATACGGTCGGCAGGTTATAGGTGTGCTGCCAGGCGCGTACCAGGTGATCGGAGGATGCTTTCGACGCGGAGTAGGGCGAGTTGGGCGCGTAGGGGGTTTCTTCCGTGAAGAGGCCGTCGGCGCCGAGCGAGCCGTAGACTTCGTCCGTCGAGACGTGGTGGAAACGAAAACGCGCCTTGCGCTGGCCGTCGAGCTCTTCGTAGTACGCGCGGGCGGCCTCGAGCAGGTTGAAGGTGCCGACGATGTTGGTCTGGATGAAATCGTCCGGGCCGTCGATAGAGCGGTCCACGTGTGATTCGGCGGCGAGGTGGATGATGCCGTCGGGCTGATGGGTCGCCAGCACGCGCCGCACGGCGTCACCATTGCAGATATCGACGTGTTCGAAGACGTAGCGCGGATCGTCGGCAGCATTCTCGAGCGCGTCGGGGTTGGCCGCGTAGGTTAGCGTATCGATATTGACGACTTCGTGCCCGGTTTCGCGGATGAGATGGCGAATGAGTGCCGAGCCGATGAAGCCGGCGCCGCCGGTGACGAGTATTTTCATGAAGCGTTATCGAATGCGTTGTGCCAGTCGCGGCGGCAGGTGATTAAGCAACATTCTTTCTGTAAAAACGCGATCCTGACGTTGGCGTAATCGTTCTATTCGCTGTCGTCCTCGCTCATATTCAGATAGCGTCGCCCCGTCTGCCAGTCCTGCGAGATCTCCATGGCC
>NZ_JAGHQU010000005.1 GCF_017744135.1 Endozoicomonas sp. G2_2 | reverse complement strand
AGAACAGGGAAAGCAGATTAGCCTCGGGCATGGCGGTGGCCTTTCTTGGTTGCCTGGAATGCGTGGTAGCAATCCAAGCTTAAGCCATGCGGTCACCGCCGCCTTTCACGCTTATCTGCGAAGAACCATTTTTTTCGCAAGGCCTCGCGCGTGACTTCGTTTTCGAGCATCGACTCGGCTAACAGCCGCTTCAAGCGACTGTTCTCGGCTTCAAGCGATTTCAGCCGCTTGGCATCCGAGACGTCCATGCCGCCGAACTTGTTCCGCCACGTGTAGTAGCTGGCCTCGGAAAAACCGTGCCGGCGGCACAGTTCTTTAACCGGCGTACCGGCCTCGGCCTCCTTCAGAAAACCGATGATCTGCTCTTCGGTGTAACGCTTCTTCATGTCCAATCTCCAGACTTCGGGTGATTGGACTCCAGATCGGCCTGCTACTCAATAGTGGGGGATGGTCGTCTGCTCAAGACCCGGGGCAACATCGTCAATACGTCATCGGTGTCCGGCATCGGCGGCGACTGGGCCATGGGCATCTACAACGCCAGCAAGGGCGCGGTGACCAACTTCACCCGCGCGTTGGCACTGGATCATGGCGGCGACGGCGTGCGCGTGAACGCGGTCTGCCCGAGCCTGACCCGCAGTGAACTCACCGCCAAGATGTTCGACAACGACGAACTGATGGCCAAGTTCGCCGACCGCATGCCCACCGGGCGCGCCGCCGAGCCCGAGGAAGTGGGCGACGTGATCGCCTTTCTGGCCAGCGACGACGCACGCTTCGTCAACGGCGTGAACCTGCCGGTCGACGGCGGCCTGTCGGCCTCCAACGGCCAGCCGAACATGAGCTGATACGCGAGCGCCAAAGAAGAGGGGGCGTTATATGCCCCCTCCGTTAACTTAGCAGCGAACTAAAAACCGCCAAGCTTGATAGCCATATTCATGCGCATCAAGATAGCGATCGCTATTCTTTACACGCCGAAAACGGCAATACACCCATTTATAGCCTGACGGCGCAGGTAGATTCTCGTCCATAGCATTAACCTCAACGAAGCGGGAAAGCACACTCCGTCGTTGATTAGTTAAAGAGAATCCACTACCGTAAATGGTGCCAACCGTAAGGAAGTGGACTTTCCATTCTCTTGCGTAATAAGGAGGCTCCTCTATAGAGCCTCCTTATTTTTGCTCTTCTGTAGCCGCATAAGCCTTTATTATCGCAGCTATTTTCCCCGCCTCTCCTGCTGTCAGATCAAGCGGCACTCCTTGTATTTGGACTGTCACCCCTTCGCGAATGGGCACAGGCACCGCAATACAGTCCCGCCTTGCGTTCACCCCATATGTCGTCGTATGGAGGCTCGTACTGACTTCCTCCTGACTGTCGGGCGTCCTCTGATCGTTGCCCTTCGCCTGTTTCTTTCCTCCGCCTCGTCTATTCCCGGTGGGCTTAAACTGAGCCGGCGCATCAACGAATGAAATAAATTCCGAGACAGCTGTTCTAAGACGGCTCTGATAGACCTGCAGGCTATCTGGCTTATATGACATCCCCTCCAGATTTTGGAAACGGCGGAACGCATCCTCCAAGTCCACTTCCCGCAAGTCACCGACTTCGTCCTCTGGAAGTACGCCAAGCACCTTGTTAGCAGCTGCCTTTCGACTCTGCGCGGTATTTCGGTTCATTAAACCGTTATTAGCTGCTCGATCGAAAAACTGTCTTAACGAATCAAGCGAATAATTCCCCTCTTCCATAAATGCCTCCAGACATTAAGTACGAGAAATACTATCTGATATGCGAAACGGCTGTCAATAATATGGCGATGGCTATTAATTGACAAAAAAAAGCCCCGGCACGCAGCCGAGGCTTCTCCTTAAAAAGTCAGCAGTGACAAGCTACGCGGTCTGATCCAACCCGGCGTTATTCTTGTCGAACACGCGATCCGCGCGATAGGAACTGCGTACCAGCGGCCCGGAGACCACTTCGAGAAAGCCGCGGGCCAGGCCCCACTGACGATACTTGGCGAAATCCGCCGGCGGCACATAGCGCTCGACCGGCAGGTGATTGACCGTCGGCCGCAGATACTGGCCGAAGGTGACGATATCGACACCGATCGCGGCCAGGTCGTCCAGAACTTGCGCGATCTCGTCCTCGGTCTCACCCAGGCCGAGCATGACGCTCGTCTTGGTGAGCACGTCCGGGTTGTGCTTCTTCGCGTGCTCGAGCACGTCAAGCGTCTGCCGATAGCCGGCCCGCGCGTCGCGTACGACATGGGTCAGGCGCTCGACCGTCTCGACGTTCTGCGCGAACACTTCGAGGCCCGAATCGACGACCTTGTCCACATACTCTTCGACGCCGCGAAAATCGGGCGCCAGTGCTTCCACGCGCACATCGGGCGTACGAGCCTTGATCGCCTTCACGCAGTCGGCGTAATGCTGCGCACCGCCATCGGGCAGATCGTCGCGATCGACCGAGGTGAGCACGATATAGTTCAGCCCCATGATCTCGACGGATTCGGCGCAGTGCTCGGGTTCCTGCGGGTCGAGCCATCCGCGCGGGTTGCCCGTATCCACCGCGCAGAAGCGGCAGGCGCGGGTGCAGGTGTCGCCCATGATCATGATGGTGGCCGTGCCGTGGCTCCAGCACTCACCGATGTTCGGGCACATGGATTCTTCACAGACCGTGGCCAGCTTGTGCTCGCGCACGTTCTTCTTCACGGCCTGATATTTCTCGCCCGTCGGCAGGCGCGCACGCAGCCAGTCCGGCTTGCGTCCGATCGGCACCGAGGCGGCTTTCTTGCTCGCTTTCATGCCGTTCTTGATCGCACGGGTGCCGTTGGGCTTTTGCACCTTGCTGCCCGTGACCACGGGTATGCCTTTGAAATCGCTCATGGTGTCTTCGACCGTCGATGACTGCTGTGTCGTTGACCAGCGCTGATGATAACACCGGGGTCGCGTGCCCCGGCCGCATGTCGTCTACGCTGCGGGCACCGCGGCGAGTTGCAAGCCGTGGCCAGGGTCAGCTGCCGGTCAGCCCGCGCGTTGCTATGATCGCGCACGCCGCATCCCGCGATGCGCGCCGAATGCCGTATTTCCCACCGCAAAGCAAGCCCCGTGGCCACCGACACCCTCGACGAACAGCCCGCCACAAGCCCTGCCGAGCGCTACTTCGCGCGTCTGCTGGACAGCCGTGCCGGCCGGATCGCCTTTCGCTATCGGCGACTGGTGCCGGTGGCATCCTTCGCCATGGGCGCGGCCAGCTTTTTCCTGGTGGAGCGTCAGGCCACGCTGGCCCAGTGGGTGACCGCGCTGATGCTGCTGGGCTGGGTAGCGCTGCTGTTCGAGGGCCTGCTCTGTCGCCTGCTCGCGCGTTTTCTCGGCGAACGCATACCGCAGGCCGCGGTTCGTTTCGCGGCCCAGTGCCTGCACCAGGAAACGCTGTTCTTCGTGCTGCCATTCTTTCTGGCAACGACGACATGGCTGAGTGGCCAGGCGCTGTTCACCGGGTTGCTCATCGTTGCCGCGGGCGTATCGACGGTGGATCCGCTCTATCTGAACGGCATCGCGGGCCGACGCTGGCTGTTTTTGGGTTTTCACGGCTTCACCCTGTTCGTCGCCCTGCTCACCGCCGGGCCGATCATGCTCTCGCTGACCACCGGCGAGACGGTCGCCATCGCTTCCGTGGCTATGGGCGTCTGTGCCCTGCCCAGCTTCAACGATGCCCTACAGGCACGCCACTGGTGGCGCTGGTTCCTGCTCGCGGGGCTGTCGGTCGCGCTCGGCTTCATGGCCTGGTTCGGTCGCTTCTGGATCCCGCCCGCCACGCTGCGCGCCACCGACATGGCGATCACGCTTCATGTGGATGTGGCCAACCGCACCCCGGCCGACAACCGCACGCGCTTCTCGGCCGACGAACTCGGCGGCGACGGCCTCTACGCCTTTTCCGCGATTGCCGCGCCGCGTGGCCTGCAGCAGCAGGTGCTCCACGTCTGGTCGCACGACGGCGAAGTGGTCGATCGCATTCCGCTGGAGATCACCGGCGGCGGGCCGGAGAACGGGTATCGCGCCTGGAGCCACAAGCTCGCACTGGGTGACGATCCGTCCGGTCGTTGGCGCGTGGCGGTTATTACCGATGACGGGCAGTTGATTGGTGCGCGGCGGTTTACGGTCGAATAGCGGCAAATGCTTTTGCGGATCTCGGCTCAAGGCGCGAGTTCTCGATCAACGCCAAGTTTTTGTTAGAACTGAGATTTCGCACTGCTGTGCGAGTGTCTTTTATTTGCTTGTCCAAATAAAAGGCACCAAAACAAAAGACACCCTGTCTTGCGCCGATGCTACGCATCGGTGCCCTGCGCGGCTCCGGCCGAAAGAGGACAGCCGGAAACTCGCCGCGCTGCGCGCGACTCAAACATCCGGCTGTCTTTTTCTCTTTCGGCCTCCACTGCTCAGCGCTGCGCCCAAGGGAACCGAATACAGACTCAAGACAGGCTCGCTATCGCTTCGCCGTGAAGATCGCGAAGCGATTTTCGTCGGACAAAGCCGAAGGCGAGTCCGGCCGGAACGTAGCAAAACACCGCAACGTCGACTTGGCAGCTGTTCCAACTCCGTTGCTGGGCAGGCCGCGCTGTATTCGGGCCCCGTGTGAAACGACGAGAAGCACAGGGCCGAAGGGTGTCCGGCGCATTGCGCCGGTGCGGCCAGCATGTCTGAGGATCGCCAAAGCGATCCGAGTTCTGGCCGCGTCCCTTCGGACCGAGCATCGCAGTGCACCGGCGCGTTTCGCGCCGGCGCGCAACCCGGGTGTCCTTTTCCTTTGCTTACTTTCTTTTGGACAAGCAAAAGAAAGTGAGTCGCACTGCAGTGCGAAACAACAGGTGCGACGAACTCGTGAGTTCCGAAAAACTCGACGAACTCGTGAGTTCCGAAAAACTCTTAGCCGGAGAACGGCAAGTCTTTGGGAACAATCACGGAAAGATGCCAACGCCGTCCAACACCAGCTCCCGACAATAGGATCTAGACCAACCGCTCTCGCGAAAGCCGATCCACCAACCGCACGAGTCCATCGAGATCTCGCGCCGGCGCACAGAGATCGACATGCGGCGAGTCATGCTGCACGCCCAGCGCACTCGTGAAATAACGCGGGTGGTCCATCAATGGATCGAGCCAGATGAGCGCGCGGCAACGGCCGCGCAATTCTTTCAGAGCCGCCTGCAGGCACGCCGGCTCGTCGCTGTCCCAGCCGTCGGACACGATCATCACGACGGTATTGCGATCGAGCATGGAGTCCGCGTGGCGAAAGAGAAACGCTTCCAGCGACGTGGCGATCCGCGTACCCCCGGCCCAGTCCTCGACCGTATCGGCCAACCGCGCCAGAGCGGATTCGACACGCCCCTGCGCCAGGGCCTGGCTGACCCGCGACAACCGGGTACTGAACACGAAGCTTTCGATCGATCGAAACACCTGGCCGAAGGCGTGCACGAAACACAGAAAGAACCGGCTGTAGGCGTCCATCGAGTAGCTGACGTCGGCGAACACCACCAGCCGAGGCCGTTCCCGCGGCCGGTAGCGACGCTTGAACGCCATCACTTCGCCGCCGCGCGCGATCGCACCGCGCAGGCTCGCACGCAGGTCAAGCGCACCGCGCCTGCGTTGACGCCAGCGCCGTGCGGCGCGTCGGGCGAGCTGGCGGCCCAGCGTGCGTATGAGCCGCTCCATCGCCGCACGTTCATGATCGTCGATGGCGCCCAGATCGGCCCGCATCGCACGCTGCTCGCCGCTGGCGCCGTCGTTGGGGCCATCGCTGCGCGCCTGCTCGACCGCTTGCGCGCGCGCCGGTTCGGGCTCGGTCCGTTCGGCGGCCGCGCGAACAGGCGTCGCGCTGTCGTCGCTCGTATCGGCCTCGGGGTCGGCATCGACCACCTGTGCAGGCGTGGCGTCGATCGCGCCCCAGAAACGCCGAAAGGCCACGTCAAAACGGGCGCGATCCTCGGGCGTTTTCGCCATGCAGGCCCGCAAGACGCGCGCGAAGCGGCCCTTGTCCAGCATCGGCAGCGCGCGCAGTGCAGCCAGGGCGTCGGCGCTTTCAGCCGGGCTGACGATCGCCCCCTGGGCACGTAATTCGCCGGCGAAGGCGGCCACGCCCTGCGCGAGCGACCAGTCCCCGCTCGCGCCGCGATCGGACGCTTCAGTGCCCACCGCGGTATGCCGCGAGGCGTTCTCGCATCGCGTCGATATCGGCCGGGTCCTTGAACAGCGCGCCGAGCGTGGCGGGGACCTGGGCGTTGTCGAGATCCGCCGCGCCGATCTCGATCAGGGCGGCTGCCCAGTCCAGTGTTTCCGACAGGCCCGGCGTCTTGAGCAAATCCTGGCCCCGGGCCCAGGCCAGATAGTCGACGATGGCATCGGCGAGCGTCGTGTCGATGCCGGGCAGCCGGCGTTCGAGCACGGCGCGTTCCTTGGCGCGATCCGGATAATCCAGCCAGAGATAGAGACAGCGCCGGCGCGTGGCTTCGGCCAGGGCACGCGTGCGATTGCCCGTGATCACCACCACCGGCGGCACGGCCGCGCGCACCGTGCCGTATTCGGGAATGCTGATCTGCCACTCGGAGAGGATTTCGAGCAGGAAACTCTCGAACGCCTCGTCCGCACGGTCGAGTTCGTCGACGAGCAGCACCGGGGGCGGGCTGCGGCGCAGCGCGGCGAGCAGCGGGCGCTCGAGCAGGAAGTCGTCGCTGTAAAGACTGGCGCGCAGGGTGTCCACCGACGCGCCGGCGGCTTCCTGCAACCGGATTTCGAGCAACTGGCGCGGATAGTCCCATTCATAGAGCGCCTGGGCCGCGTCCAGGCCTTCATAGCACTGCAGGCGGATGAGGCGCGTATCCAGCGCTGCCGCGAGCGCACGCGCGATCTCGGTCTTGCCGACGCCCGCCGGGCCTTCCACCAACAAGGGTTTGCCCAGCGCCATGGCCAGATAGAGCGTCATGCGCAGCTCGGAATCGGTGATATAGGCCTGATCGACGAGCGCGGCGTCGAGCGCTTCGGGGCTGTCGAAGCGCCTTGTCGGGTTCGCGCCGGTCATGCGCCGTGGTCGCTGTCTTCGGTTTCGTCGTCGTTTGCGTCGATCACGCCGTCATTGATCAGCGCCAGCGTGACCAGGCGCGCATAAAGCGACTCGCGCAGGCTGCGCGGGCGCTCCAGACCCATGCGTTCCAGATAGGGCGCGGCCGCGACCGGCAGGCTTGCCAGGCGCGAGGCATGGCGCACGAACTGCGACAGCGTCTGGCCTGCCGAGCCGCCCTGCAGCTTCCTGAGCGCACCGATGAGCGCGCGTTCGATTTCGGTGAAATCACTGCCGTACGGGTACGGCTCGAACCGGCCCCGGGCCTGTTCCGCGGCCAGCCAGCGCCCGACGTTCTCGGGCGTGTTGCGGCGCGCGCTTATCGGCACCTGGTAATCGCGGGCCAGCTTGCCGGCGGCAACGGCCGAACTGCGCAGCTCGTCCTGGAAGCGCGCGTCGGCGATCTCGATGAGCGCCCTGGCGACCTGTTCATCGGTCTTGCCACGCAGGTCGGCCACACCGTATTCGGTGACCACGATATCGCGCAGATGGCGCGGGATCGTCGTGTGCGCATAGTGGGCGACGATGTTCGACTCGGAACCATCGCTGGATTGCCGCACCGCGCGCACGCAGATGATCGACCGGCCGTCGTCGAGCGCGTGCGCCTGGGAAACGAAGTTGTACTGGCCACCCACGCCGGACAGCACCTGTCCGCTTTCGAGTCCGTCCGAGGCGATGGCGCCAGACAACGTCGCCTTGATCGCGGTGTTCACGAAGCGCGATTGCCGGCGCTGGCCGCGGCGCAGGGCTTCGTTGCCGTAGAGCTCGTTGATCTCGCCGACGCTGGTCATGTGAAACAGCTCGCGCTCGTGGTCGTCGAGATCATGCAGGGCGTCGTAGAAGCTGTTCGGCCCGAGAAAGAAACCGCCATGCACGAGCGTGGCGCCCTTGAGCCGGTCGCCCAGGCAGCGCGTTTCGATCGCGGCGCGGGCCTCGTCGTCGTCGAGATCGGCGGCGATGGTCGCGCCGCCATCGCCGGCGTCGAGTTCGCGAGCGCGTAGCGACACGCGGTCGTGAAACACGCCGATATGCTTGAGCCGCGCCACGTCCGTTTCGTCGAGCTGGCTGCGCAGATCGCCAGCGTCGCGCAGCGCCGCCAGCGTGGTCGCGTTGACGTCGGTGCCGATCGCGCCCCTATCGAGCAGCTTCTGAATGCCGATGTCGTCGTAGACCGGACGCGAGATCACGCCCGCGCGATACATCTGGATATAGGCCTCGACCAGCATCTCGGTACAGCCGTAGAGGCCCTGCACGAATGGCTCGAGGCCGCCGATCGCCTCGATCAGCGCGCCCTCGTCGTCGCTGCGGTCGATGCCGGCCATCAGCGCCTGGTAGTCGGCATTGTGGTTGTGGCGCAGATCGCAACTGTAGGCGATCGCATCCGACAACGAGCCGATGCCGATCTGGAGCGTGCCGCCGTCGGCGATCAGGCTCGATACGCGCAGGCCGATCGCGTAGTCGGCGGGCGCGACCGGCATGGCGGGCGCGCCGAACGGCTTGAAGCTGGCGGCCTCGCCCTCGAACACGGCATCCGCCAGCGAGGCATCCACCAGGGCGCTGCGCGTCATCATCGGCATGCGCGCGTTGAGCTGGCCCACCACCCAGATCGGCTCGCCGCGTTCGCGCATGGCTTCGACCACGGGGACCAGGTCGAGGGTGACATCGGTATTGCTGGACAGAGAAAAACAGCTGTCGTCGGGCCCCGGCGCGCCCATCTGCATGAGCACGTTCACGCCCGAGTCGATCAGGTCGCGCGCCACGTGGGTGTAGTTCACCGAACGATAGTGACGCTGGGCGTGCTCGTTGCCGAGCATGGAACCGGGCTGAAAGAAGAATTCCGAAACGGTGACATTGTCCGGCAGTGCGCCGGTACGCACGTCCTGCAAGTAGTGCAGGCCCGGATAGTCCTCGAACACGCGCTCGACGATCGGATCCATGAGCCGCCGTTCCAGCTCACTTGAGGCGTGTGGCACGTCCAGCGACAGCGCCGTGAGAATACTCAGCCGAATCGCGGGGTTGGCCTTGGCCCGGGCATAGAGGGCATTGAGCAGCGTGGCCGGCTTACCCAGCCCCAGCGGCGCACCCACGCGGATATCGTGGCCGACGGTCTCGATGATCCAGTCGACGGTGGCCTCGGCTTCGGTGAAGCGTAGCGGGCGATCACTCATGCGATGTGTCCTGATGTGCGTGCCGACAGCCGGTCATGGCGCCCTCGGCTTCAGGCGACGTCGCGGTTGCGGCCATACCGATCGACGTAAGCCTGCGGCACCTTGACCTGCAACGCGCCGGGCAGCACACGGAAGCTCGCCGGGGTCTCGGTCAGGATCTCGCCATCGGTATTGACCGGCATGGGCCGGTCGGTGGTGATCTCGAACGTGGTGCCCTCGAACAGTTGCACGCCCTGGACCGACTTGTCCGGCCCGCGCACCAGCGCCGGCAGCATGCCCACCAGACGGGCCAGCGACTGCGGCTTGAGGCTGTAAAGATCGAGGCGACCGTCGTCGAGCGCCGCGTCGTTGGCCACGGCCAGGCCGCCGCCAAAATAACGACCGTTGCCGACCGCCAGCTGTATGGAACGCAGCTGATGGGTCTCGTCGCCGAAGCGCACCGTGGCGTAGAAGGGCTCGGTATCGCGATAGGCCGAGAAGACGTTGCTCGCATAACCCAGCGAACCGAGCCAGCGCTTGGCCGCGTCAGACCGATATTCGCAGGCGCGCACGGCCAGGCCGATGCTTGCGACGTTGACGAAATACACGTCGTTGCACTGGCCCAGATCGACGCTGTGGGTGACGCCTTCGACCACGTTCCGGCAGGCCGCCTCGAGTTCGGTCGGGATGAGCAGCGTGCGCGCGAAATCGTTGGCGGTGCCCAGCGGCAGCACGCCCATGGCCTTGCCCGCGCGCATCACCGATGCCGCGGCGAGATTGAGCGTGCCATCGCCGCCGCCAAGCACGATGACGTCCACCGCCGGCGCGTGGTGCTCGATCTCGGCCGGCACGTCCTCGGGCTGCTCGAACTGGCCGAGCGTGACCTCGACGTCGAGCGCTTCCAGCGCGTCGCGGGCCGCCTGTGCGTTGGCTTCGCCCTGGCGGGATTCGCGGTTGATCAGCAGTAGCGCGCGCAGAATGGTCATCCGTGCAGAAAGCGGTTGCGGCTAGCGTAGTGGCCGCCCGAGTCCAGCGCAATCGACGCGTCGCGCGCGGGCGCGGGGGCTGGCCAGCGTCGCGGCTTTGCAGCAATATCGAACACGAAACGAACCCGCGAGTCCCCCATGCAAAGCTTTACCCAACGGATGATCGGCGCCGCGAAACTGCAGGTGCCGACCTACGAGGAAGTCGAACACGACAAGAGCGCCACCGGCCAGGCCGCGATCGTGGTCGTGCTTGCCGCGCTGGCGGCGGGTATCGGCGCGCTCGGTGGCGGCAGCATCGGCGCGCTGTTTTTGACCGCCATCGCCTCGCTGCTCGGCTGGCTGATCTGGGCAGCAATCATCTGGGCGGTGGGCACCAAACTGCTGCCCGAGGCACAGACCGAGGCCGACGTCGGCCAGCTGTTGCGCACGCTCGGTTTCGCGGCTGCGCCGGGGCTGCTGCGCGTGTTCGGCTTCATTCCCGTGCTGGGGCCGATCCTACTGCTGGTCGTCTATGTCTGGATGCTGGCGACCATGGTGGTGGCCGTACGCCAGGCGCTGGATTACAACAGCACCGGGCGCGCCATCGGCGTCTGCCTGATCGGCTGGCTGGCGCAGCTGCTCATCCTGGCGCTGCTGGGCGGCGCCGCGAGCCTGGGCATGGGCGGGCCGTCGCCGGCGCCCGCGGTCTAGGGCGTACCGGGCTAGGCAGCCGCGCGGGCGCTGCTGCCCGGGCCGCGCATCGCCTCGGCGTCGTGCGCGGCGTCGAAATAGCAGTCGAGCAGGCGCAGCTGACGCGCCGCGGTGTCGGCCTGGACCATGTCCATGTAGAGCGCCGGCCGTGCGGGCCGGCGTTCGTGCAGCCAGGCCAGATGCTTGCGCGCAACGCGCACGCCCTGCTGCTCGCCGTAGAAGTCGTGCAGCTGCTCGACGAGCGCGAGCAGAATTTCACGCTCGTCGGCCAGCGTCGGTGGCGCCGGCGCCCGCCCGGTCGCCCGTTCGATAGCGATATCCCGGAACAGCCAGGGCCGTCGGCAGGCGGCACGCCCGATCATCAGGCCGTCGGCGCCCGTCACCGAAAGCACGTGTCGCGCCTTCGCGGGCGAGTCGATATCGCCGTTTGCCCAGACCGGGATCGAAACCGCGCGCTTGACCGCTGCGATGGTGTCGTACTCGGCCACGCCCTTGTAGTGCTGGTCGCGCGTTCGCCCGTGCACCGCGACCGCTGCGATGCCCGCCTGTTCGGCGCGCCGCGCGATCGCCACGGCGTTGCGCCGGTCTGCGCTGACGCCGGTGCGCATCTTCAGCGTGACCGGCACATCGACCGCGGCCGCGACGCCATCCAGAATCGCGGCCACCCGGTCGTAATCGGCCATCAGGGCCGAGCCGGCAGCCTTGCGGCAAACCTTCTTGGCCGGACAGCCCATATTGATGTCGATGATATCGGCGCCTTCGTCGGCATTGACCCGTGCCGCATGCACCAGATCGGCGACATCGCCACCGGCGATCTGCACGATGCGCGGCGTCGGCTCGCCGTCGTGGTCGAGCCGTAGCCGCGACTTGCGCGTGGCGCGCAGCTCCGGGCGCGCCGACACCATCTCGGCGGTCGTCGCGCGTGCGCCCAGACTCCGGCAGAGCTGGCGAAAGACACGGTCGGTCACGCCCGCCATAGGCGCGGCCGCGAGGCCCGGATCGAACTGGAAACCGGCGATACGCATGGCGGCGTATTCTAAAGCACGTCGCGATACGCCCTGCAGATCGCGGATCGAAACGTGTTATTTTCGATTGCATCGGTTTATCACCTTTCCAGGCTTCGATGATCAACACCTCGCTTCGCCCTGCCGCCCTGCTTGTCGCCCTCGCGCTGGGCCTCGCCACCCTGTCCGGCTGTTCGGAAACGCCGCAGGAGAAGTACGACAACGCGGTCGAAAAACTCAACGAGAGCCGCGAATCGCGTAACGAGGCCCAGGAAAAGGTCAACGACAAGAAAGAAGAGCTCAGCGAGCTGCAGGCCAATCTCAACGAGGCTGAAGCCAAGCTCCAGGAAGCGCGCAAGAAGGTCGAAGCCGCTTCCCAGGCCGTGAACAAGACGGTCAACGACGAAGTGCTGTTCCGTACGATCCAGCGCGAGGTGCTGGACAAGAAGGAATTTGACAAGGCGGCTATCTCGGTCGGCGTCAAGAACCGCGTCGTCACGCTCACCGGCAACGTGCCGGACGACGAGACGCGCAAGCGTGCGATCAAGCTGGCGCGCTCGCAGGCCGGCGTGCAGGACGTCGTCGACGAGCTGGAAGTCGCGGACGGCAAGACGAGCGCCCCGGCAGCCGCCAGCAAGACCGAAAAGCCCTCGAACGACGCGCAGCAGAAAACGCCGGAACAGAACGCCCAGCCGCCGAAGAAAGCGGCGGGCGACAAGCCGACCCAGTCCGAAAAGAAGCCGCAGCCGCAGGGCGATGACGGCGGCGACGACGCCGAAGCCGGCGATAACGCCGCCGAGGACAAGCCCGCCGCGCCGGCCGAACCGCAGACCGGCGAGAGCTAGACCATGCTGGTCGTCGCCTTCTGGCTACTGCTGATCGCCGCGCTGGGCGGCGCCGCGATGGCGGTGCTCGATGGTGCCACCGCGCCGCTGCGGATGGGTCACGGCGCGATCGCGGGCCTCGGCCTGCTGTGCCTGCTCATCGGCGCATTGATCGTGCCGGGCACGCTGGTCTGGAGCGCGTTTGCGCTGCTGGCGGTGGGCTTTGGTGCGGGCGCGGTGCTGTTCGGCCTCGTCTGGAAACACAGCGCGCCGCCGCGCCTGCTCATTCTCGGCCACGGCGCGATCAACACGCTGGGCGTGCTTCTGCTCGGGATCGCGGTCTTCAGCTAGAACACCGGCGCGGCATCATTCCGCGTCGAGCGTCTGCGCCTTCTTCTGGAAGGGCCGGATACGGCGCGCGGCAGCGAGTTCGGCCTTCACGTGGCCCAACAGGCCCTTCCATAGCGGCATCTTCCAGTCCGGCTCCAGACCCCGCCCCATCCGCATGAGCTGGACGTAGTACCAGCCCATCTGCGAGAAGATGTTGAGAAAACGCAGCGCGGATACGGACGACCGCGGCCCGAGTTTTCCCGCCCCGTAGGCCAGATCGGCGCCGGGGTCCTCCGCGCGCTCGGTGGTCCGCTCGAACAGGCGCTGCGCGAACGCCGGATCGACACACAGCGGTCGACCCAGGCCGATCACGTCGGTGTCGCCACTGGCCAGCGCATCGACCATCGCGTCGCGGGAACGAAAACCCCCGGTCACCATCAGCGGCATCGTCGCCGCCTCGCGAATCAGTGCGGCGTACGTCATGAAATAGGCTTCGCGCTGCTTCGTGCTTTCTCGCCGATCGTCCTGGGCCTGGGCGGCATCGCCGGAATGGCCGAGCAGGCGCGGCTGCTCATAGCTGCCGCCGGAGATTTCCAGCAGATCGATATGACAATCGTTGAGCCAGCGCACGACCTGTAGACATTCGTCGTTGGTGAATCCGCCCTTCTGAAAATCGGCCGAATTGAGCTTCACGCCAACGGCAAAGTCCGGCCCGACCGCGTCACGCACCGCACGCACCACCTCGAGCAGCAGCCTCGCCCGGTTTTCCAGACTGCCGCCATAGTCGTCGCTGCGGCGGTTGGTCACCGGCGAGAGGAATTCGCTGAGCAGATAACCATGCGCGCCGTGCACCTGAACCCCGTCGAAGCCGGCATCGCGTGCCACCGTGGCGGCATGCACGAAGCGCTCGATCACGGACTCGATGCCTTGGCGCGTGAGCGCGCGCGGCGTGCGATAGGCGCCGAGCAGCTTGAGGCCGACCGCCGAGGGCGCGACCGGTCGCGGCGTGCAGTACAGCGGTGCCTGCCGCCCGGCGTGCGACAGCTGCATCCAGACCCGGTTGCCACCCTCCCTGGCTGCCGCGGCCCAGCGCGTAAGCGCAGCCTGATCGGCGTCGCCGTCGATGACGACATTGCCCGGGCGTTCAAGATCCCAGCGGTCGATCTGAACGTTGCCGGTGATCAGCAGGCCGGCGCCGCCGCGCGACCAGCGCCGGTAGAGCGTTTCCAACGCCGGCGTGGCGTTCATGCCCGCATCCGACAGACCCTCGGTCATCGCTGCCTTGGCGACACGGTTGGGCAGTTGCTGGCCGCAGGGCAGCGTCAGCGGGGTACGCAGATCACCGAGCGCATGGTCGCTCGGCGCGGGTTTGTCGTCGGGATGTGCTTGCATCGGGCCAGCATAGCGCGTCGTTTCCGGCGATACATCCGCGCGCCGGTGTTGTGGTTCGGCCGTGACCGGCCAGGCGCTATCGCCCGCCGATCGTGTATAGCCCGTGGCTGGCGTGGGTTTCCGGCTCCCACAGGGCCAGCGCGTCGTCGATGGCGTCGCGCTCGATCAACGGCGCGCGTCGCGTGGCTGCGGTGACGAAGGCGGTCTCGATCACGCGGATCAACGCCCGGGTGTTGCCGCGCCACGGGCAGTTGCATACCGCCTGCCACGCGGCATGCGTGAGGCCGGCCGGCGCCTGCCAGGTGGTCGCGCGGCGACGCATGTTGTCGAGCGTGACCGCCAGCACGGCGACGAGATCCTCGCGCCGCACGGCCAGATCGGGCAGATGCAGCACCTGCGCCGCGAGGCGCGCGTGCTCGTCCATGTTAACCGCCGAGATCAACGTCTCCCAGTTGCGGTTGGATGCGAACACGAGCGCGCATTCCAGCGGCCGCTTGGCGGAGGCGCCATAAGGCAGATACTGGCCCGAATCGAGCACTTCCATCACCGAACCCGACACGCCGTGGGACTCGTCCAGAAAGCACACACCCTCGCGCGCGTGCGAAAAGGCGCCGGTACGCGAACCCGCACCGGCAAACGCGCCCGAGACATGGCCACACAGCAGCGACTTCATCGCTGCCTTGTCGTCGGTAGACTCGGCCGACAGGTTCACGGTGACGAAATTTCCCCGCTGCCGGCAGAGGTAGTAGTAGTACGCGAGCGATGTCTTGCCCGCGCCCGGCCCGCCGAGCAGATAGATGCGCTCGACGTTGTTTTCCGCCAGCTCGGTAAGATAGTTGAGCAGCCCGCGCAACTCCGGACTCAGGCAGAAGAAATACTTGTACTCGCGCGTCTCGACTTCCACCGATACCGGCATGGCGATGATGTTGGTCTCGTATACCGGCTCGAGATATGCCTCGAGCCGCGAGATCACCACACTCGGGTCGCGATCGACCAGCAGGCGCAGGCCATGAACCGCATCGTCACGCGCGGCGCGGGCCAGCCAGCCGCCAAAGGCCGTGAGATGGTCCGGCGACAGGCCGACCACCAGAACCGGCAGCCCGTCGTCGCGCCTTTCGCGCTGAGCGCGCACGGCGCGGGCGAGCGCATCCAGCGTTTCGAGATCGGGATAAAGCGCAAACACGGCATCGACATCGGGCACCTGCCCGACCGGCGCGACCAGCGGCGTACAGGCCCGCGGCGCGACGGCATCGACGATGCGCTCCTGAATCGCCTCGTTCTGCGCCAGACGCGATTCCACATGCACCGCCACCCGGCGCCGCGCCGGTCTGGCGCTGTCGATCTGATTATTCTTTCGAGCGCCGAACATGGCGTTTACTCCCGGCAACTGCGCCCCCTGGGCGATCGTATCCTGCCCCATGCGCACTGACGAGAGCCGCACGGCGCCCAGACGGTTTCGGCCCATCGCAGGGCTCGCGCGGGCCGGATTGCTCCTGCTGCTGGTCTGTATCGGCGGCTGCGGCGTGAGCGATAGCCCGACCGCGCGTTTCGACGATTATCTGAGCCGACTCGCCCGCACGCTGGACCGCGACATCCCAGCCGCGCCGGCAGCGCCGCGTGTGGGCTATCCGGCCCGTCGCACGCTGCTACAGCCGGTGGATACGCCGCGCACCGGCTGGATCGGCTTCTTCCAGTTGCACCGCTGCGGCGTGATGAACCTGGTCTCGAAGCGCAACAGCATTCTCGGGCGCGTCGCCCCGCCACAGGCGCGGCTCGCCTACGAATCGAAACTGCTAGCCGGCCTGGTGGACTGCCGGCAGCGCCTCGGCGCCCAGGCGGACGGCGTCGACCCGGAATTTCTCGACCGCCTCGATACGCTGATCGCGCGCAAGAGCGCCAGTCGCGCCGCGACGCTCTGGAACAACACCTGGGCAAGCGAACCGATGACCCACCTGTTCAGCGTCGCCGGCAGTGATGCCGGCCTGCAGCCCACGCTGGCCGGGCAGGCGAGCCGCCAGGCGCTGGCCCGGCTCGCCGATCGAAGCGCGGCCATAGGCGACGGACAGGCGGTCGAACGCGAGGCGCTCGCTTCAGCCTATGAAACCCTCGACACGGTCGAATACGGCGGCGCACTGCAGATCGCGGCGGCCGAGGCCAGCCGCGCACTGGAACAGGCCACCGCGCTCATCGATGCCCGCCTCGCCGACCGTCCGCTTTGCTTCAATCAACGCCCCAATCGACGCGCAAAGATACTGCGGACCATCCTGCTGGATATCTACGGCCAGCGCGTGCAGCCCTATCTCGCCGATCTGGTGCGCGCCGGGCGACTGTGGCGACAAGCCACGGATCGGCTCATTGCGGTACAGACGGCGACGCTGCCGGCCACGTTTACGGCCTATCGGCGCGACACGCTGTCTGAAAACACGGGGGTTTGGGCCCGCCTGAGCAAGGCGCTCGACGCCCATACGCAACGCTGGCAGGACGCCCTCGGCGCCTGCAATCTCATGCCGGGCACGCCGGCACCGGAGCGTTAGCGCCGATCCCGCCCGATCGCCCGCTCGGCGGGCTGAATGGCGCGCTCGGGGCGCTCGATGGCGCGCCCGTGATCACGGCGATCGCGATACGAGCCGCGATATCGATCGTGATCATGACGATAGGGGTTGGCATACCCGTTGATCCGCGGCGCCGCGGGCGCACCGTAGCGCCCATAGGCGCCGGGCCCGTAGCGTTCGATTACGCGGCCCTGCCGGCCATCGTGGCGATCCCCGCGATAGCTTGGCCCGTACGCATAACCGCCGCGACGACGATCATCATGGTGGTGGCCGCGATGCCGGTACTGCGGGTACACCGGCTGCACCGGGGTTCGATACTCTTCGTAGCGAAAGCCGCTCGACGGGCCGAAGACCTGTGTCCGGCGACGACTGTCGTAACTGCCGAACGGCGTCGACCGTTGCTGCTGCTCGATAATCACGATGCCGGAGTTGTCGGCGGCCAGTGCGGGGCCTGCGCCGAGCAGCGCGGTCGAGACAATGACGAACAGTCCGATGAAATGCTTCAGCGCGCGTGTGTGCATCGACATGGCAGACCTCCTCGCGGGCAATGCCCACTTTTTCAACAGTCTCGGCTCACGGGCGTGAATACGGCATGAATGGCCGCGACCGCACGTCGACCCGGGGACCAGAATTAAGCAGACGTTCAGGGCTTCGGGCCTAGCGTTTGCGCTATAGCTACGGGGACCACGCCATGACATCAGACATCTTCAAAGCCTGTCGGCGACCGCTGATCGCGGCGTTGCTGAGCGGCCTGTTCTTCGTGACCGGCTGCGCCAGCAACCCGAAACCGCAGGTCGACCCGATCTTCCAGGCCGTGCCCGGCGGTCAGTACGACTGCTATTACCAGTCGGATGACCGCAACGTCGCCGTGAAGGGCGCAACGAGCACCGCCGGCCAAGCAGTCATCGGCGGCGCCGCCGGCGGTCTGCTGGGCAACCAGTTCGGCAGCGGTTCCGGGCGCGATATCGCCACGGGTGTCGGCGCGCTGGCCGGTGCCGGCGCGGGCGCCTGGAATGCGCGCCGCATGGAAAACAACCGACTGAACAACTGTCTGCAGCGCCAGAATACCTATCAGGGCGGTTATCAGCCGGCCAATCAGAGCGGCTACTAGCCCGCCGCGGCCGACCGGAATCGTTTTCCATGCTATCCCGCGACCCCATGCGCTCCCGCCCCATGCGTCTGCTGGCGACTGCCGCCTGCATGACAGCGCTCGCCGTCGGCGCGCCGGCATTCGCTCAGCTCGACGGCAATGCGCTGCGCTCGCCATTGGCAGAAAGTGCTGGCCCGGGCAAACAGCGCCCCCGCGAGGCGGCGGCACGCGAGAGCCGGCCGAAGCCCAATGTCGCGCCCGGCGAAGCCGCCCGGCGCGCCTCGCGCGAATATGGCGGGCGTGTTCTCAATGTCGTGCTGGAAGACGGTCCGGGCGGCCCGTACTATCGGGTCAAACTGCTCGACGGCGGGCGCGTGCGCGTGGTGCACGTCGAAGCCCGCCACTGACATCTTCGCCAAGCGGCGATCCACACAACCGCATTCGTAGGACAACCCATGCGAGCACTGGTCATCGAGGACGACGTCGATCTGCGCGAGCAGGTGTGCGCACAGCTGCGCAGTGACGGGTTCGCGGTCGATGCCACCGGCGAAGGCGAGGAAGGCCTGTTCTTCGCCTGCGAGTACCCGATCGATATCGCGATCATCGATCTGGGCCTGCCCGGCCCGACCGGCCTCGACATCATCCGCGAGGTCCGCGAAGCCGGCCTCGACTACCCGATCCTCATCCTGACCGCGCGCAGCCGCTGGCAGGACAAGGTCGAAGGCCTGGAGACCGGCGCGGACGACTATGTGGTCAAGCCGTTTCAGCCGGAAGAACTGACCGCCCGCATCCAGGCGCTGGTACGCCGCTCGCGCGGCTGGGCGCAGCCGAAGCTGGAGTCGGGCGACATCGTGCTCGACACCGCCCGTCAGGAGGTCTTCGTGGCCGACGAGCCGGTAGAGCTCACCGCCTACGAATACCGCGTGCTCGAGCATCTGATGCTGCACGCCGGCGAGGTCGTGTCCAAGACCGCGCTCACGGAACACATCTACGAGGAGAACGCCGAGCGCGACTCCAACGTCATCGAGGTGTTCGTGCGCCGCTTGCGCGCCAAGCTCGACCCCGAAGGCACGCGCAAACCGATCGAGACCCTGCGTGGCCGCGGCTATCGCCTGTCGCGCGGGCTGTCCTCGCGTGAGGCCGATACCGCCGGCAGCACGGGCGCAACGGACTCGTGATGAACTCGCTGCGGGCGCGGCTGCTGGCCGCGACCGCGGTTCTTCTGCTGGCCTTCATCGTGCTGACCGGCGTCGCGCTGGAAACCGCCGTGAGCGAGCGCGCCGACCAGGCCGAGCACGACCGCCTTCAGGGGCTGAGCTATGCGCTGCTCGGCAGTGCCGAGATCACCGACGACGGCGGCTTCAAGCTTGCCCCGCGGGTACTGCCCGAATCGGACCTTACCCGCCCGGACTCCGGCCTCTACGCACTCGTGCTCGACGAGGACGGCGAAACGGTGTGGCGCTCGCCGTCGCTGCTCGATCCAATCGAACTCGACACCGTGCCCGCGGTGGGCGAATGGCAGTTCATGCGTGTCTATCCCGAGCAAGGCACGCTGATCACGCTTTCGTTCGGCTTCCGGTGGGTCACCGATGCCGGCAAGGATTATCGCTATACGCTCGTCGTCGCCGAGGACGCGAGTACCTTCGTCAAGCAGATGCAGCGTTTTCGCGGCGTGCTGTGGGCGCTGCTGAGCGCATCGGCGCTGGTGTTGCTGGTTGTGGAGCTGCTCATTCTGCGCTGGGGGCTCGCGCCGCTGCGCCGGCTCGCGCGTAACCTGGCCACCCTCCAGGCGCATGAAAAGCGGCGTATCGAAGGCCGCTACCCGGACGAGATCCAGCCGCTCGTGAGCAATCTCAACACCATGCTCTCCAACGATCAGGCACGGCTGACCCGCTATCGCAACGCGCTTGGCGACCTGGCACACAGCCTGAAGACGCCGATGGCGGTACTGCGCGGCCTCGCCGAGGACGAGCGTCTGGAGGAAAACCAGCGCCGGCCGCTGCGCAATCAGCTGGCACGCATGAACGACATCCTCGACTACCAGCTGCAAAAGGCTGCCGCGGCCGGCAAGCGCAGCCTGACGGCATCGATCGCGATCGCGCCGATCGCCGAAAAGCTGGGGCGGGCGCTGACCAAGGTCTATGCGGAAAGCGGCACGCGTTTTCGGGTCCATATCGCGCCCGAGGTGAAGGCGCCGATCGACGAAGGCGATCTCACCGAGCTGCTCGGCACGCTCATGGACAACGCGGCCAAATACGGCAACGGCGAGGTGGACGTTCGCGCCGAAACCCACGACGGCGACCTGCACCTGCAGATCGACGACAACGGCCAGGGCTTTGGCGACGGCTCGACCGAACGCCTGCTGGAGCGCGGCGTGCGCGCCGATACCAGCCGCGAGGGCCAGGGCCTCGGCCTGGCGGTGGCTGCCGAAATCGTGCGCTCCTATACCGGCGAGATCACGCTCACGCACTGCGAACAGGGCGGCGCGCGGGTCGCCATCGTACTGCCGGCCGGGTGATACGATCGATTCCGTGCCATCACGAACCCCCGCCGCGGCCCACGGCTTGCCCGGCGCCGCGACTGCCCCAACGGTTACACGACCCGCGGCGACGTGGCGCCCGCACGCCTGAACCGCCGGGCCGCTGCGGCGGCTTCATCTATCGAACACGACACACGACCCATGAAAAACACCGAAAGCGCACGAGCCCTCGACCCGGAAAAGCTCGACCCGGAAGCACTCGACCCGAAGACCTATCACCGCGTGATCGGCCCGGCGCTCAAGGCTGCGGCCGACATCGCCGCCAAGCGCGGCCACCCGACGCTGCATGACGACATGCCGGCGATGCTCGCGCTGGTCGACATGGTCACGCGCCTGACCGATCTGTTCATCGAGCATTATCCCAAGGCAGCCCGGGACGAGCCGATGCTCGAGAATGCCGCCACCGGCGCCTGCGTCATGGTCTTTCAACAGGCCAAGATGCCGGCCGACGCGATCGGCCAGTGCCTGGCTGCGCTCGAGACCGCCTATCGCCAGCTTTACGAACACGACGTAATCGACGACGCGCGCCCGTTCATCGCCATGGCGTGGGAACATCTGGACGACGACCAGCGCGACGAGGCCGCCCAATGCCTCCAGCAGGCTTCGGAGCGCGTGATCGCCGCAATCGAGGCCTGGCAGACGCAGGTGCACTAACCATGGGCCGTCTTGCCAGCGCGCTGCGTACCGGCCTGCTCGCGACAACCCTGATCGGGCTGTCGGGCTGCGTGGTCATCTCGCCGTTCGGCGGCCAAGATGACCAGTTGCGCGAGACGACGGTTCAGGGTGAAGGCGACAGCAAGATCCTCTGGCTGCCGATTTCCGGCTTCATCTCGGATGCGCCGGGACGCCAGGCCTTCGGCCTGGTACAGCAGCCGTCGACGCTGGCCAGCGTAACCCGCGCGCTCGACAAGGCGGCGCAGGACGACGATATCGGCGCCGTGGTGCTGCGTATCAACAGCCCCGGCGGCACGGTGTCCGCAGCCGACGAGATCCACGCTCGTATTCAGCGCTACCACGAAACGACGGGCGTACCGGTGATCGCGAGCTTCGGCGGCGTGGCGGCGTCGGGCGGCTACTACGTGGCCATGGCCGCCGATACGATCATCGCCCAGCCGACCTCCATCACGGGCTCGATCGGCGTGATCATTCCGGGCGTGAATGCCAAAGGCCTGCTCGACAAGCTCGGCGTCGAGGACGCCAGCTACGTCAGCGCGCCGCACAAGGACATTATGTCGCCGCTGCGCGACGCCACGCCCGAGGAGCGCAGAATCGTGCAGGACGTGATCGATTCGCTGTTCGCGCGCTTCGTGGCCGTCGTCGAGGCCGGACGGCCGGGCCTGGACCCGGCACAACTCGATACCGTCACCGACGGCCGTATCGTCGCCGCCGACGACGCCAGACGTCTCGGGCTGATCGACGAAATCGGGCATATCGACGATGTGCTGACGCTGGCACGGGCCAAGGCCGGCGTGGACGAGGCCCGCGTCATCCGCTACTACCGCGGCGCCCGCGCGCCACGCTCGATTCTTGCCGAAGCCGCCGCCGGCAGCGGCCTGAGCCTGAGTGCTGCGGGCGTTCCTATCGATCTGTCGATCGACAGCAACGCCGGCACTGCCACCCAACCGCTCTATCTCTGGCAGCCGCCCGCGTCGCGCTAGCGGCTCGGACATCTAGCCGGCGGCAGCCGTGCTGGCGCTGTCGCCGGCCTGCGCCTCGGCGCCATCCTCGAGATGCGGCAGCGACGTCAGATGGGCGATCGACTGGCGCAGGTCCGGGCCCAGCAACTGCAGGGCGTGTTCGGCGACATCGCGCAGCGCGGCGTCGATATGCAACTTGTTGCCCTGCTGTTGCAGCAGGCCGACACGCACCAGCGTCTGCAGATGGTTGCGGAACAGGCGCGAATCGAAGAACTCGGGGCTGTTGCGACCGGTGAGAATGGCCATGCGCTCGGCCATGAGCTGGCACTGGCGCTCGAAGCGGCCGCGTTCCACGCAGCCGGACTCGAGATTGTGGCTGAGCAGCATCGCGGTCATCGCATAGCGCTCGAGCGCTTCGCGCATGATCCGTGACAGGCTCATGAGGGCGGCGAAGGCGTTACTGCCCGCTTGCGGCCGCCGCAACTGGCCGGACTCGTCGGTCAGCAGAAAACCACAGTCGAGCAGCCCGTCGATCGCGCCGTCCAGGGCCGCGCGCGCTTCGTCCGGCCGCCAGCGCAGGAACAGTTCCGAAGCCAGCAGCGGGTAGAGCTCGACGGCATCGTCGAGCACCCGCGCGCGATCGCGATGTTCGAAATGGGCAAAGAAATTGGCCACCAGCGACGGCAGCGCGAACAGGTGCATGACGTTGTTGCGCGTGTAGGTCAGCAGCACGGCCTGGCGCGACTCCACGGTCAGCACATCGCCCCAGGCGTGCGGCACACGGATCAGGCGCATCAACGGCTCGGCTTCGGCGAGCAGCTTGCGCCCGTCGGTTTCGGCCGGCGCGGTGGCGTCGCGCGAATAGGGGCTGTGGCGGGCCAGCTGGGCGAGCAGCGCCAGCGTGCCCACCATCTCGTCTTCGGCAACCGCCTTCTGCGGGCTGCCAAGCAGCACGAGCGAGGCGAGCCCGGTGGCATTGAGCGTGGCCGTGGCGTTGATACCCTCCATTACCCGCTCGGCCAGCGACGAGACGAAATCCTGCAGCCAGCGGGGCCGCGCATCCATGTCGAGGCTGCGCATCTGCTCGCGCCAGTCCGGCAGGTGCGCATCCGCATAGGCCTGAAGATCGATGGGTTCGCCGAAGGAAACGAACACGCGCCCGTACTTGCGCTTGAGCACCTTGGTGGAGCCACGCACCAGATCGCCCATGGACTCGCCTTTCTTCGGGCGCGTGCCGCGCAGCTCGTCGAAGTACTTGTTGACCTCCATGACGCGGTCGTAACCGATATAGACCGGCACGATCGCCGCCGGCGCGCCCTTGCCGCCGAGCGCGCTGGTCACCGCCATCGACAGCATGCCGGTCTTGGGCGACAGCAGCCGCCCGGTCCGGCTGCGCCCGCCTTCGGGATAGAACTTCATCGGCTGGCCGCGCTGGATGAGCACGTCCACATAGGCACGGAACACGGCGGTATAGAGCCGGTCGCCCTTGAAGCTGCGCCGCAGATAGAACGCCCCGCAGCGACGCAGCAGCGCCCCGACCGGCCAGAAGTTGAGATTCACCCCGGCCGCGATCTGCGGCAGCGCCAGCCCTTCCTGGTAGAGGATGTAGGACACCAGCAGGTAGTCCATATGGCTGCGATGCGAGGGCAGATAGATCACCTCGCGGCGGTCATGCGTGGTCGCGCGGAGGCGGGCGAGATGGCGCACATCCACGCCGTCATAGATGCGATGCCACAGCCAGGTGAGCACGCGCAGCATGAAGCCGATGGCGATGTTCGAATAGTCGGCCGCGATCTCGTTGGCATAGTCGCGCGCCCGGGCACGCGCCGCCGAGACGGTCACGTTTTCGCGGCGCGCCGCGGCTTCGATGCTGTGTTGCACGTCCGGATCGGCCAGCAGGGAATTGATCAGCTGGCTGCGCCGCGACAGGGCCGGACCGAGGGTGGCCGCGCGCTGGCGGCGAAAGTGAATGCGCAGCACGCGCACCAGCTTGCGCACCATGGTATCGGGCGCGGCGCCCTCGTCGAGAAAACCGCGGTAGTCGAGCGGCTGGCCGAAGTGCACCAGCGTATTGCGGCCGTTGGCGAGCACGATCAGCAGTTTGCGCAGCCGGCCGGTGCGTTCGCTGTCGGCGAACAGGATCCGGAACAACGACGTTTCCTTGACCGGGTTACGCCCCCAGAACACCGACACGGGCACCATCTGCACGTCGAAGTTCTTGTCGTGCAGGCCGCGCGAGACGATACGCTGCAGCTCCGAACGCTCGCGGCTACGCCCCACGGGCAGCGCGAGCACCACCGCACGCTGCATGCTCGGCATGCGGTTGCCGGCCAGCTGCGGGCGCGGCAGGCCATGCTCGGCACAGACCGCCTCAAGCGCCAGCCAGTCCATGACGCTTGCGACCGGCAGCACGTAGCACAGCGGTTTGTCGGCCGCGAGCGAGATCTCCTCGAGGTCGGACGGCGAGGCGTGGGTGTTGATCCATGCCCGCAGCGGCCAGCGCAGCAGCGGCATGAACAGCATGAGAAAGCGCAACAGAAAACGCATGGCCTTTTCCTCTCGCGACCTGTCAGCCGGAACGCACGAAAAAGCGCACGATCTCGCGGGTACGTTCGCCGATGGCCCGTGCGACACGCTCGACCAGTCCCTGTTCCGCCAGCAGCGCCCGATCCGCCCCGGTGGCCAGTGACGGTGCAAAGCGAACCCGGAGCTTGGCCAGCGCGCTTTCGTCGGCGCCCACGAACTGGGCGAACACCCAGTTCCAGGGCAGATTCCAGGCCCGGCCACGACAGACCCGCGCCACGAAATCGACGATGTAGGGCACGCCGTCGTCGCTCACCAGCATGTTGCTCGGTGCACGCAGATCGCAGTGGGCCACGCCGCGCGCGTGCATCGCCGCCACCAGCGCGTCGAGGCGCTCGTAGGCGATCTCCGGCGGCTTCGCCTGCGGCCAGGGCGTGGCCGGCAGGTACTCGATGAGCACGCCGCGCGCATCCAGCTGGCGATACAGCTTCGGAATGCCGGTGATGCCGGCCAGACGACGCAGGGCGCTCGCCTCGCGCCAGATCAGCACCGGCGCGATGATGCGCCCGAACCAGCCCGGCGTGCGGGCATAGTCCTTGAACACCGCCTGTGCATCGCCGTAGACGACGAGCGCGACCTCCGGTTCGGTGCGCCCGCCCGTCTTGTAGTAGCGACGCGCATGCGCATGCAGCTGCGCCCGGGTCAGCCCCCGAAGCGCCTGCAGATCGGTCCGATCATGGGGCATGCAGTTCCTGGGCTAGGCGCCGCCGTCGTCGTCGCTGTCGTCGCCGTACATGCGCTCGGGCGGCACGTTGCCGTCGTAGACGTCCTTGAGCCGGTTCTCGAGATAGTAGCCGCGCATGAACGCATAGGGATCGAACTGTTGCGCCAGCGTTTCCTCGAAGCCGAGCAGGCTGGCGCGGTAGTTGATCAGTTCCAGCGCGCGCAGACTCCAGACGATGTAGTCGTAATCTTCATCCACATATGTGAACGGATAGAAGAACTGGTCGCCCAGACGACCGGTCAGATCGCGGCCGGTGCTCGGGCCGAGAAACGGCAGCACCAGATAGGGTCCCTGTCCGAGCCCCCAGTAGCCGAGCGTCTGACCGAGATCCTCGTCCACTTCCGCCACGCCCACGGCACTGGCAACGTCGAACAGCCCGACGACGCCGGCGGTGGTATTCACCATGAAACGCCCCAGCGAGGTGTTGAACGAGCCCCACTTGAGCTGCAACGCGCTGTTGGCCATGTTGATCGGCTCCCGCGCGTTGTCGAAGAAATTGCCGACGCTGCGCTGCACCGGGTCCGGCGTGATCGTGTCGTAGCCGCGGGCCACGGGCTGAAGCACGTACCGATCGGCGGTGTCGTTGAACTTGTACACCGCCCGGTTGACCGGCTCGATCGGGTCCCAGGGCTCGGACGGCGGACTGTGCACACAGCCACCAAGCACGAGCAGCGCGAACAGCCCCGGAATCGAAAGCAGCGGGGACGGCAACAGTTTCATCATGGTTATCCTCGAGATATGGGCGCGCCGGCAGGCGCTACTTGCGGCCGCGATAATGGCCGAGCAGCTCGCTCAGCGAATGCTGCGGCGTGAAATCGAAGGTACGCGCAAATAGCCCGCCGTCGATGATCACCGCATACTTGAAGAAATCGATCAGATAATCCGGTGGCGCATAGCGGCCCAGCGCCCGTACCGACCGGCGCGCCAGCGACGGCGGCACCGAGGGCAGGAAAAGCCGCCGGCAACCGGCCAGCTGCAGCGCATCCTGATACGCCACGTAATCCTCAGGCGCGACATTGTATACGCCCGGCCGGTTACGCTCGAATGACCGCAACACCGCCGCGGCCATGTCCTCGACATGAATGAACTGCATCAGCGGCGAGAAACCGAACAGACACGGCGCCACCGACTGCGACAGCATCCGGCTGATCTCGTTGTTGATGCCCGGCCCGGCGATGTTGCAGGGCCGCAGAATCGCGATGTTCAACTCCGGGTGCTTGTAGAGATGGATGTTGAACAGGTTTTCCAGCTCCACCGCGTCCACGATCTCGGGCATGAGATTGGCCGCGCGCATCGGATACTCCTCGTCGATCAGCGAGGGGTTGCGCGCGTCCGCACCGTAGACGTGATACGTCGACAACGCGATCACCTGCTCCACGCCGTACTTGCGCGCCAGACGCAGCAGGCGGGCCGTGCCGACCACGTTCGCCGAATAACGGCGATTGCGTGTCGACTGGGTGAAGCGGATACGCCCGAGGTGGATGATGCCCATGAAACCGTGCTCGCGGAACACGTCCTCGAAGGGCCGGGTGTTGAAATCCACTACGTAGTCGACGGTATCGGGGTAATCGGTCTGCAGACCGCGGAATTCGACGCCGACGACCTCGTAGTTTTCCTTGAGCAGCGCGATCACATGCTGGGCGAGCGCGCCCGCGGCGCCGGTGACCAGCACCTTGCCGCGCGTGTCGCTGCCGATACCGTGCGCCTTCGGGCGCGACCGCGTGTTGCGGCCCCGGCTCTGGCGCCGCGCCGGCGTCTTGCGCCGCGGGGTGGCGCTTTCCTGGGTGCTGTTGGCCGTTTCGTCGATATCGCTTTTGTTCTCGGTCGACTCGGTCATCAAAAAATACTCTTGCGCTGGGCAATGCCGGTATCGATCAGGTCCCGGATGGCGTCCTTGACCTCTTCCACGCGCCATTCCACATCGCGCTCGTTGCGCGCATCGTTGGCGAAATGCATGGGCTTGCCGAAGTTCAGAAACACCCGCGCCGGCAGCGGCACCAGCGGCGCGAGCGGGAAATACGGCATTCCCAGCATGCGCGCCAGCGGCTTGATATCCACAAGCGAGGGCATCGTCTCCTCACAGCCGACGACACCCACCGGCACGATCGGCGTGTTGTGCTCCATGGCCAGATGCATGAAGCCGTGGCCGAAACGCTGCAACTGATAGCGCAGCCGATATGGCTTGCCGGAACCGCGGATGCCTTCCGGAAACACGACGATGGCCTCTTCGCGCTCGAGCATCTTGGCGCAGTTCTTCGGATCGCCGATCACGCCGCCGACCGAGTTCATCCAGTTGCCCAGAAACGGCACCGACGGAAACCAGCGCTCGATCATGGAGCGCGGCAGGCGCGCGTTCTCGGCCTTGTTGGCGACCGAGAAACTCACCATCACCCCGTCCATCGGCAACTGACCGCTGTGGTTGCCGATGATCAGCAGCCGCCCTTCGCCGGGAATGTTGTCGAGCCCGTTTGCCTGCACCCGGAAATAGTTCTGGTAGAGCCAGCGCACCGCCGTGAAGGTGATCTTGGCGGTATCGGGATTCAGCCCCCAGGGGTCGTAGCCCTGGGTGCCGATGTTGTGCTTGGGCAGCGCATCGACGAGCCGATCCACGTCCCGACCGACCGTACGGGGCTTGAGAAACTGCCGAGTGCGCATAGAACTCCTCGCACGGCGCGTCCGTCGGTTCTGGGGCGGGCGCGCCTTTGGTTTTACACTGCAGCCTATGACCATCGAGCTTAGCACGCAGATCGGCGTGCCAAGCACTGGGAAGGCGTTCGATGCCCCACGATTCCACCGCCACAGATCACGTCAGCCAGCGCGTCGTCACGCTGGCGATCGAACACGTGAGCCCCGGCCCGAGTCAGGCCCGTACGGCGTTCGACGAGGCCGGCCTGGCCGAGCTCGCGGCATCGATCGCCACGTCCGGCATCATCCAGCCCGTGGTGGTGCGCGGCGATGCGGCGGCGGGCTATCAACTGCTCGCCGGCGAACGTCGCTGGCGCGCCGCGCAGCGGGCCGGGCTCACCGAGCTGCCGGCGATCGTCCGCAACGACCTCGGCGCGGCCGAGGCGGCGGTGCTGGGGCTGATCGAGAACCTGCAACGCGAGTCGCTCGGGGTCATGGATACGGCGCACGGACTGGCCCGGCTCTGCGACGAACACGGCCTCACCCACGATGCCGTCGCCCGACGGATCGGCAAGTCGCGGGTGTACGTCACCAATTATCTGCGGCTGCGTCAGCTCGCGGCACCGGTGCAAAGACGACTGGATGCGGGCGAACTCAATCTGGGCCACGCCAAGGTGCTGGCCGGGTTCGGTGCCGCGCGCCAGATCGAGCTGGCGCGTCTGGCGGCCACGCGGGGCATGAGCGTGCGTCAGCTGGAAGCGGCGGCGCGCAAACTGGATGCCGACGACACGCCGGGGGCAGCGACCGTCGACCACGGCATGGCGGAACTGGAAGGCCAGCTCGCGGATCTGGTCGGCAACGCGGTCAGAATCGACTATGACGCAGATCGCCGTCGCGGCGAGCTGCGGATCGCCTTTCACGATCTCGACGAATTCGACGGCCTTCTGGCCCGGCTGGGCTATGCCGGCGACTGAATCGGCCGGCGCGCGGACGATCGCCTAGCGGCGAGGCCCGTTGCCGGAGGGCCCGCGCGTCTTCTTCACCGCGCCCATCAGGCCGCAACCGATAATCACGGCCGCACCGACGCCAATCCAGACCGGCGGCACGCTCAGCGCGTAGGCACCGTAGGCCAATGCACCGGCCACGATGATGATGCCAATCATGTAGACAGAAAAATTCGACATCGGCGTCGTTCCCTGAAAAGCGCTTTGCGCGTCTGTTTATTCGACCGTGGGCGTGTACAGCGGGCTTTCCTGGCGGCTGTAGTAACGCGCCAGCGCCTTGAGCTGGTCGTCGCTCATGCCCTGAACCTGGCCGGACATGATCGCGTTCTTGCGCTCGCCGTCGCGATAGGCCTTGAGGCTGTGCAGCAGGTAATCCTGATACTGACCGGCGAGGATCGGGAAATTCTCGGTCTGGGACACACCCTTCTTGCCGTGGCAGCTGGCACAGGTCTGGGCCGCCTGCGATACCCAATCGCTACCGGCCGGCTTGTCCTCTCCGGACTCGGCGGCCAGGGCGACGCTCGCCAGACAGCACAGCACCATAAGAATCAATCCACGCGTGAATGCATGCGTCATCGTTGCCAGCCCCGCCATTACGGCTTCTGCTGCGACAGGTATGCCGCAATGTCCTTGATGTCCTGATCACTCAGACTCGATGCCTGTGCGTGCATGGTCGAGTGCTTGCGTGCGCCACTGCGGTAGGCCTTGAGCGCGGACACGATGTAGGTCGCGTGCTGACCGGCCAGCTTGGGCACGTGATAGGTCGGGTAGGCGTTGCTGTATTCGGGAATGCCGTGGCAGCCCACGCAGGTATAGAAGCGCTCCTTGCCTGCGGCCGCATCCCCCGGTGCGTCGGCGTTGTCCCCGGACTGGGCAAACGCAGGGGCACTCACGAAGGCGCAACAGATCAAGGCCATCAGGGCCTTACGCCAACTTTGCATCATCAAACTCTCCCGGTGACAGCATGCGCCATGGAGCCCGGCGCAGCGATATGCTCTTGTAAAACCGCGCATGAGTCAATTCGCGGCACGCGCGTCAGTCGTCGGTTTCGTCGTCCTTGGCATAGGGAAACGAAGGCTCGACGACCTGCGCCATGCTGGCGCTGAGATTGAACCCGGAGCCGCCGTTCTCATGCCGGTCGCGGCCGAGATCCCGCTCGTCGAGCTGCAGCATGGCCAGGCTCGCGACCCCACCCGCGGGCCCGCCGGCGGGCCCGGACCAGACGCCGATACGCGGCTCGCCGCTGCCCGCGCGCGGCAAACCGCCGCCGTAGAGGCCGCGCAGCGGTTCGGGCATGAGCGCATCGGCACCGCGATCGAGCGGTGCCGTACTCAACTGGACGTCCAGCCAGCTGCGCCAGCGCCGTGCCGCCAAAGACTCCAACTGCCGAGCCGGCACCCGCGCCACGACACCACGGGCGAGCGCGGCCGCCGTATTCCGCCCGAACTGCACGAGGCCGCCCGAGCGTTCGCCGGCTTCGAACGCGAGCTTTTCCCTGGCGCTTCCCGGCGTCGGCATCTTCAGCGCGCCGTCGAAATGCGCGCGCAGCCGGACCGTTTCGCCGTACCCGCGCGGCGTGCTGCTCAACGCGACGGTAGCGGTGAGCCAGGGCTTGCCGCCGTAAGGGTTGGGCACGCGCAACTGGACCGTGGCGTCGTGGGCGCGCGCCGTGGATTCGTCACGGCCGGCCAGGCGACGTACGCGGCGACGGATGGTGTTGAACATGGATCAACCTGCGCCATCTAGACAATGGAAGGATTATAATGGCCTATTGGAAATACTCGCATGGCAGACACACAACGATTCAATATCAGCGGCCGCGTTCAAGGTGTCGGCTTTCGAGCCGCCACGCAGGACAAGGCACGCGAACTCGGCCTTGCGGGCTGGGTGCGCAACCTGCCGGACGGGCGCGTGGAAGCACGGGCCACGGGCACCGCTGATGCGCTCGAGGCCTTGCGCCTCTGGTTCGAGCACGGTGGCCCGTCCATCGCGCGTGTCGACCGCGTCGATACAACAACCGTCGAGGCCCGGGACGAACCGCCTCATCCCTTCACCGTACGCTGAGCCCCGCCCCGGCGGTTGCCGGCACAACGTCCAGACCGATGCCGATGAACGACTCCAACGACACCTATCTGCCCCGCTGGTTCTGGCTGGGCGTGCCGATCCTGCTCTACTTCGGGCATTACCTGGCGCGGGCATTCCTGAGCCATCCGGTATACGACGCCTGGCTGCGTCACGAAGCGGGGCTGACGGAATCGGGCACGGTGCTGCTGCTCGCACTCGCGCTCGCGGGCGGGCTGTATGTCACCCGCTGGGCGGTGCATACCGGCGACCGGCGACTGATGCTCTTCTTCGGCCTGTTCGCGCTCGGCTGTCTTTATTTCGGTGGCGAAGAGGCGAGCTGGGGCCAGCACTGGTTCGGCTGGGCCACGCCCGAGGAATGGCGCGCCCTGAACAATCAGGCCGAAACCAACCTGCACAACTCCAACGCGCTGGCCGGATCCCTGCTCGACCAGCTGCCGCGCAATCTGCTGGCCATCGCCATGCTCGTCGGCGGGGCGATTCTGCCGCTGGTGCGGCGCGCCCGCGGTGTCGTCTACGCGCCGGGCACGGTTCGCTACTGGATCATGCCGGGCATCGAGTGCGTGCCGATCGGCTTCATCGCGCCTCTGGCCTCGATCCCCGAGAAACTGTTCGAAGCGGCGTTCGATGAGGTGCCGTTTCCTTTCGATATCGATGCCGGCGAGGTCAAGGAACTGATGTTCGCCGTTTTCCTGGCGCTTTATATCGTTGCGGTGATCGCCCGCATCCGCCACCGACGCAACAATGTGCCTCAGGGCGGCTGACCGGCCGCCCCTTCGGCGCGCGAGTGCGGCAGAATACGCGGCGCCGGCGCATCGGGCGCGGACCATCGCGGCATGCCACACAAAGCACCCGACAAAAGAAAGGCCCGAATCGGGAGGGCAGCCGATCCGGGCCTGAAGAGTGATGCCGCCAGGGGGAGAGCGGCACCAGCATCGCAGCGCTATCGCTCGGGTAGCTTGCGCTGCGTTGGCGCAAAAACCGGTGAAGGGGGGACACCGATTCTGCGAATTCGGCGAGGCGTTGCGCCCCGCCGGCTTCGAGACGAATTATAGGCAAGCGCGATCGTGATTCCTAATTGCATTTCTTATTGCTATGGATAGCGATGCACTATACACACATTTTTATTTGCTCATACAGCCTTTTATAGCGACCGGGAGCCATCGATGAGCGCGTCACCCGCCCTCGACAACACGCCGACTGCGCGCGAAGCGACCAAGCGTCGGACCTTTGCCATCATTTCGCACCCCGACGCGGGCAAGACCACGCTCACCGAAAAACTGCTGTTGTTCGGCGGCGCGATTCAGCTCGCCGGCACGGTCAAGGGGCGCAAGGCGTCACGCCATGCCACCTCGGACTGGATGGCCATGGAGCAGTCGCGCGGCATTTCCGTGACCACCTCGGTGATGCAGTTTCCCTATAACGAGCGCATCGTCAATCTGCTCGACACCCCCGGTCACGAGGACTTTTCGGAAGACACCTACCGCACCCTCACGGCGGTCGACAGCGCGCTGATGGTCATCGATATCGCCAAGGGCGTGGAGCCGCGCACGATCAAGCTCATGGAGGTCTGCCGGCTGCGCACCACGCCGATCTTCACCTTCATCAACAAGATGGACCGCGAAGGCCGCCCGCCGCTGGAAGTGCTCGACGAGATCGAGGACGTGCTGGGCATCGCCTGTGCGCCGATCACCTGGCCGATCGGCATGGGCGGGCAGTTCAAGGGCGTTTATCACCTGCTCGAAGACAAGGTTCATCTCTACGAGGGCTCCGACAACGAGGCCGGCGGCAAGACCGTCACCATGGACGGCCTCGACGATCCGCGCCTCAAGGAGATTGCCGGCATCTTCTACGACGATCTGCTCGAGGAAATCGAACTCGTGCGCGAGGCGGGCGTGGATTTCGACCTGGAGATGTACCGCGCCGGCGAACTCACGCCGGTGTTCTTCGGCTCCGCGGTCAATAATTTCGGCATTCGCCCGCTGCTGGACGCCTTTGTCGAATGGGCGCCCGCCCCGCTGCCGCGCCCGACCACCAGCCGCGAGGTCGAGCCCGCCGAAGAACCGCTGTCGGGCTTCGTGTTCAAGATCCAGGCAAACATGGACCCGCAGCATCGCGACCGTATCGCCTTCATGCGCGTGTGTAGCGGGCACTACGCCAAGGGCATGAAGATGCAGCACCTGCGGGCCGGCAAGGAGATCCGCGTCAACGATGCGATCACCTTCATGGCCAATCGGCGCGAGGCCGCGGAAACGGCCTGGCCCGGCGACATCATCGGCATCCACAACCACGGCACCATCGCCATCGGCGACTGCTTTTCACAGGGCGAGGATCTGCAGTTCACCGGCATCCCCAACTTCGCGCCCGAGCTGTTCCAGCGCGTCGTGCTGCGCGACCCGCTCAAGGCCAAGGCACTGCACAAGGGCCTCGATCAGCTTTGCGAGGAAGGCGCCACCCAGGTGTTTCGCCCGATCAACAACAACGACGTGATCCTCGGCGCGGTCGGCGTGCTGCAGTTTGACGTGGTCGCCGAGCGGCTCAAGAACGAGTACGGCGTGAAAGCCACCTTCGAGCCGATCAACGTGCATACCGCGCGCTGGATCTACGGCGACGACCGCGAGATCCGGCGTTTTCGCGACCGCATGGACGACGGCGTCGCCGAAGATCACGGCGGCGCGCTGGTCTATCTCGCGCCTACCCGCGTGAAGCTGCAGCTCACCGAGGAACGCTGGCCCGACATCACCTTCGCCAACACCCGCGAGTACAACGCGGGCTAGGGGCTGTTGTCGTTTCATACGAGTCCGTGCCAAGCGCTGTTTTGCGGCAAAACAAGGCGTAGCGCGCGCCGCGCAGTCAGTCTGCGCAAGCGTGCTAGAACGCTGGATTGCCGCAAAACAGCGCTTGTCCCATAGGGTTGGGCCGCAAATCGCGTGCTACGGCGTTGCAAGTCTTGATCGTGGCACGCCACGACCGGCGGCTCGCGCCTTGCAGCACACGATTTGCGGTCTCCAACACGGCGCTCGGATGAAACGGCAACAGCCCCTAATTGTCGCGCGCGCTCACCAGCCGGATGTCGGCGCGTGCCAGCAGCTCCGCCTCGCGATCGAGATCGGCCTGGGTGAGCGGGCGCTCGGCAAGCCAGTCGCTGTCGCAGACCAGGCGAATCTCGCGCTTGCCCACGCGCAGCCGTACCGGCGGCGCGAGGTTCGGGTCCCGGCCACGATGCAGGATCACCGCCAGACGCAGCACGATGACCAATTGGCGTGCGAGTGCGCGCCAGTCGGCGGGTAGCGCCTCGATCAGGTCGGCCCGAAAGCGACCACGATGCAGACGCACGAGCGTGGCCAGCAGCGCCTGATCGGTGCGCGAAAAGCCCTGCAGGTCGGCGTTACGCAGGATGTACTCGCCGTGTTTGTGATAGCCCTTGTGGGAAATGGCCAGCCCGATCTCGTGCAACAGGGCCGCCCAGCGCAGCAGGCGCAGCGCCATGCCGCTGGCATGGGCGTCCGACTTGTCGTCGGCGTAATCCCCCAGCAGGCGCATGGCGGTGCTCGCAACCCGTTCGGCCTGGGCATGGTCGACGTCGTAGCGATCGAGCGCGGCCATCACGCCGTTCTCGCGCGCATCACGGTCGTGCAGCCGCCCCAGCAGATCGGCGACCACGCCCTCGCGCAGCGCCTTGTCGGACACACGCATGGCGTCGATGCCCAGACTTTCGAAGATGCCGGTCAACACCGCCAGGCCACCGGGGAAGATCGCCTTGCGCTCGTCGGACACGCCCGGCAGGTCGAGCTTGTCGACCCGCCCCGCCTTCACGATTGCGCGCCCGAGCGACTTCAATCCGTCGGGGGTGATGGTTTCCTCGGCGCTCTGTGCGCCGGTCGCACGCAGGATGGATTTCACGCTGCCGGAGGCGCCGATGGCGATATCCCAACCCGCATCGCGATAGGCGCGGGCGATGGGTTCGAGGGTCAGGCGCGCATCGGTGACGGCGGCCTGCCAGCTCTTGCGGGTGATCTTGCCACCGGCAAAGAAGCGCCCCATCTGCACCACCGCGCCCAGCGAAATGCTTTCGACGAGTCGCGGCGCCCCCAGCTCGCCGATGATCAGCTCCGTGGAACCGCCGCCGATATCGATGACAAGACGCCGCGGCTGTTCGCGGCCCAGGTCCTGAATCACGCCGCCGTAGATCAGCCGCGCCTCTTCGGCGCCGTAGATCACCTCCACCGGATGGCCGAGCGCTTCGCTGGCGCGCGCCATGAAGGTATCGGCATCGCGCGCGCGGCGCAGGGTATTGGTGCCGACCGCGCGTACATGCCCGGGCGCCAGGCCGCGAAGACGCTGGCCGAACCGCTCGAGACAGGCCAGCGCGCGGTCGGCGGCATCCGGGTCGAGGGTACGATCGGCGGACAGACCGGCGGCCAGCCGCACCGACTCCTTGAGGCGATCGACCACGTGCAACTTGCCGCCATCGGCACGGACCACGATCATGTGGAAGCTATTGGAGCCGAGATCGACGGCGGCGACGGTTTGTGGCGCCGCCTGAGTGGCGCGATTGGGCTGACTGTTGCTCATGGCCAATGCCTAAGCCAACGGGACGCCGCGCCGATATATGAATTCATGAACGGGGGCATGCGCGTGCACTTGAGAATTGCGAAGGCGATTATGTCGCAATGCCGCGCGCGGCTGCACCTGTCGTCGTTATCGCTCGTGCTCATGCTTTTGCTGCTCGCCGGCTGTGCGGGTCAGCCGACCTATCAGCGCACGAGCGGGGTGCCCTACGCCGGCACGGGCCACGGCAGCGACCATTCGGCCGTCTCGGACGCGCTCTACGACTATTACCATCAGTGGCGCGGCGTGCCCTACCGCTATGGCGGCGTGGACCGCTCCGGCATCGACTGCTCGAGTTTCGTGCGCCAGACGATGAGCGATCTTAAATCGCTCAACCTGCCGCGCACGACCAGCGCCCAGGCGCTGGCCGGCCAGCCCGTGCCGCCCGGCAATCTGTCACCGGGCGATCTGGTCTTCTTCAAGACCGGCTATCGCAGCAAGCACGTCGGCATCTATGTCGGCGACGGGCGCTTCATGCACGCCTCGACCAGCCGCGGGGTGACCATGTCGCGACTGGACAACGTCTACTGGCAGCGCCACTACTGGCAGTCCCGTCGGCTGAACACACGCACGAATTAGGGCCTGTTAACGCGTGGCGGCTGACGATCGATGACCGATTCCCACCCCAAGCGGTCGCTGCGCCAGCGGCTGCACAACGTCATTTTCGGCACCGAGTCGACCGCCGGGCGCACCTTCGACATCCTGCTGCTACTCGTGATCGCCGCGAGCGTGATCAACCTCATGCTCATTTCCGTGGCCGCCATCGAGGCCCGGCTCGGCCCGCAGCTGTCCACGCTCGAATGGGTCTTCACGATCGTGTTCTCCCTCGAGTACGCGACCCGCGTCTATGCGGCAGAGAATCGCTGGCACTATATCCGCAGCTTCTGGGGTCTGATCGACCTCGCGGCCATCCTGCCGATGTATCTGGCGCCGGTGATTCCGGACGCACATTACTTCGTGGCCGTGCGCTCACTGCGCATCGTGCGCATGTTCCGCGTGTTCAAGCTTGCCAACTACGCCAACGATCTCTACACGCTGCGCCGCTCGCTGATGCAGGCGCAACGCAAGCTGCAGATCTTTCTCGGCATACTCACGCTGTTCGTGACCATTCTGGGAGCGATCATGTACGTGGTCGAAGGCCCGGAACATGGCTTCACCAGCATCCCACGCGCCATTTACTGGGCCGTGGTCACGATCACGACCGTCGGCTATGGCGATATTTCGCCCACCACGCCGGTGGGCCAGACCATCGCCGGCATCGCGATCCTGATTGGCTATGGCGTGCTCGCCGTGACCACCGGCGTGATCACCGCCGAACTGACCACCGAAATCAGCACCCAGCGCGGCTCGGCGCAATGCCCGCACTGCGAGCGCTTCGGCCACGAGAAGGATGCCGACTACTGCAAGTTCTGCGGCGGCGACCTCGATGGCGACCCCGACGAGGAGCCACCCGAAGACGAGGATCAGGCCAAGGCCCGCGAAAAACTCGACTGAGCATTCAGGCCGACGCTGCGATGCCTCCCCGCCGCGCAGCGCGGCGCCCCGAGTGCGCTTGCATACGCGGGTCCGACGTCGCGCCGCCGGGCAGGCCTCAGGCCATGTTGCCGGCGGATCGCGCAACGCCCCTGAGCGCACGGCGACCCATCACGAGGCCCCGCCGTAACGCGCGATGCGCATAAAAAAAGCCCGCTGCAAATGCAGCGGGCTTCGCGGTGGCATGCGCCAGCTTGCGATCAGGCCGGCACGGGCTCCGAGCGCGCCTGTTCGATCAGACGGTGCGATACCGACCGACGCAGCATTTCCTGCGCGCGCTCGATCGCGCGATCCAGACCTTCGTGGCGAATCTTGAACTTCGCGTAGGCACGCGCCTTGAGCTGTTCCGCGCTGGGCAGATCCGGCAGTTCGATTTCGGCCAGATAGGCTTCGGCTGCGTCCCACTTGGTACGTGCATGCGAACGCAGATCGTCGAGCACATGGCTGCCTTCCCAGCGCGCACGGATATTGCGGCTGATGCGATCGGCCGAGAAGCCTTCCGCGATGTAGACCGCGCACTTGTCGATGATCTTCTGCGTCGGCGCCTTTTCGTTGGCAAGAATGGTCTGCGGCGGCTGGCGCAGGTCCCAGACCAAGCCCAGCTTTTCGAGGCCCAGCAGCAGGTAGTAGGTGGTGTCGATCTCCCACCAGAAGAACCCGTTGCGCGCGGCGGCCGGATAGTAGTGATGGTTATTGTGCCAACCCTCACCCATGGTCAGCAGCGCCAGGAACCAGTTGTTGCGCGAATCGTCGCCGGTCAGATAACGCTGACGGCCGATCATGTGGTTGAGCGAGTTCACCGTGAACGTCGCGTGATAGACCAGCACGGTGGAGAGCACGAAGCCCGAGACCAGACCGGCCCAGCCACCGACGAGGAAGCACAGCGCCGCGACGATCAGACCCGGCGTGAACTGGTGACGCTCGATCCAGCGGATTTCCGGATACTTGGAGAAATCCTTGATGAGATCCAGGTCCGCGTGCGAGCGCGCTTCGCGATAGACCCAGCCCACATGCGCATCCAGCACGCCGTACTGGCGCGGCGAGTGCGCGTCGGCCGGCATGTCGGAATCGCGGTGATGCTCGCGGTGCTTGGCGGCCCACCAGAGCGGCCCGCGCTGCAGCGCGGCAGAGCCGATGAAGGCCATCACGAACTGGAAACCGCGGCTGGTCTTGTAGCCACGATGCGAGAAATAGCGATGGTAACCCCCGGTGATGGCGAACACGCGGGCGATATAGAGGCCCACGCAGATCGCGATCGAGGTCGCGGTGAAGCCGGTCCACCAGATACCGATCAGCGCCACGTGCAACAGCGCGAACGGAATGAATTCGACCCAGTTGAAGTGGTCGTCCATCTCTGGATTGGCCGGGTATTTCCTTTCTGCGGTCATCGGCTGGTCAGCCCTCACGAGGTTACGGTGTTTCGCTGCAGTGCACAACTGTTCACTGCGCCAAAAAAGTATGCGGCAGGTCCGATCGCTTTTCAAGAAAGACCATGCCGGGAAATACAGGCAACAGCTGTGCCTGTTCCTGCGATTGGACGCCCTGTTACGACAGTCGTTCCGCCGCGGACGCAGTGGCTTCAGTCGAGCGCCGCGAAATCAAAGAGTTCGCGATCGGCCATCTGCGACGGCGCGATGCGCGTAATGGAACGAAAGATGCGCTCGCTGCGCCCCGGATCGGTGCGCTCCCATTCGGCGAGCATGGCCTTGATGTTCTGGCGCTGCAGATTGGCCTGCGAACCGCACAGATTGCAGGGAATGATCGGATACTGTTCCAGCCGCGCGTATTTCTCGATGTCGCGCTCGCTGCAATACGCCAGCGGGCGGATCACGACATTGTCGCCGTCGTCGGAGCGCAGCTTCGGCGGCATCGCCGCCATGCGCGCGCCGTGGAACATGTTCAGAAACATCGTCTCGATCATGTCGTCGCGATGGTGGCCCAGCGCGATGCGGTTGAAGCCGTTCTCTCGCGCATAGCGGTACAGAATGCCGCGGCGCAGACGCGAGCACAGCCCGCACATGGTCGCGCCTTCGGGCACCTTTTCGGTGACCACACTATATGTGTCGCGTTCGAGAATTTCGTAGTCGACGCCGAGGCCGTCCAGATACTGCGGCAGGATGTGCTCGGGAAAGCCCGGCTGCTTCTGATCGAGGTTGACCGCCCGAAGCTCGAAGCGCACCGGCGCCACGCTCTGTAGATAGCGCAGCATGTCGAGCATGGTGTAGCTGTCCTTGCCGCCGGACAGACAGACCATGATGCGATCGCCGTCGCGGATCATGTCGTAGTCGGTCACGGCCTGGCCGGTCAGCCGCTTCAGTCGCTTGGCAAGCTTGTTCGCGCCGACGGAACCCGGCGTCAGGCCGGCCGGTGGGCGGGTATCGAGAACCGGAATATCGGACATGTGCGCCACGCTGGCAGGGATTGCGGTGAATCGAAAACGAGCGCCATTGTACCGAGGCGCGAAAACGCCGACAGCCGCGGCATGCGCCTCATTACACGCGGGCGAGCAGCGACTGCATCACACGTCGGCTTTCGGCAACGTAGTGACCGCCGAACAGACGCGCGTGGTTGAGCAGGTGATAGAGCTGGTAGAGCGGACGCCGTACATACCGATAGCCCGGGCTCATCGGCCAGGCCCCCCAGTAGGCTTCGAAGAACAGCGGCGAGAAACCGCCGAACAGCTCGGCCATCGCGAGATCGGTCTCGCGGTCGCCGTAGTAGACGGCCGGGTCGTAGAGCACCGGCGTGCCCGCCTCGTCCATGGCCACGTTGCCGCCCCACAGGTCGCCGTGCACCAGCGACGGCTCGGGGCGATGCCCGGCCAGTAGTTCATCGAGCACGGCAAGCAGCGCGTCGCCGTCACGCCCGAGGCCGGGATGGATGGGTGCGAGCGCGTCGAGCATGGCCGCGAGCCGGTTCTCGCGCCAGAACTCCAGCCAGTGCGGGTGTCGGGCGTTGGGCTGGGCGCTCGAACCGATGGTGTTGTCGCGATCCCAGCCGTAGCGCGCGGCCACAATGCCGTGCATGTCGGCCAGGGCTTCGCCCAGGCGCGTCATCGCCGCGGGCGCGAGCGGCTGCAGGGCGATGTATTCGAGTACGAGAAAGGCATGTGCCCCGACGGTACCGTGGGTGACGACCCGCGGGACGCGCAGTCCGACCGCCTGCCCGAGTTCGGCCAGCCCGGCGGCCTCGGCCTCGAACATGGCGTGACGATCGGCCCGATTGAGCTTGAGAAAGAAACGCTGGCGCGCATCGCCCAGCCGATATGCACTATTGATGGAACCGCCGCCGACCCGCGTACGGTGCCCGCTTGCGAACCTGCGGCCGGTGGTGCGGGCGATGGCGGCATCGATCCCTTCCCAGTCGATCACGAGCCGGACAGTCCCAGCCGGCCGCGCAGCCGGTCGCCCACGCCGAGGCGATCGCAGATCGCGGCCAACGCATCGTGATCGGGGCTACGGCGAGCCACGTCGCGCTGATCGGCATCGAGTTCGATATCCGTCACGATCGTGGCGAGCCGGCGCGACAATCGCGCCTGATCGGCGTGCGCCTCGAGCTTGCCCGCGAGCGATTTCGCCCCGCGCAGGCCGCTGGCGGCCACGCCGGCCAGATCGGCGAGTAACGCGTCGATGCCGTCGAAACGCTGCAGCAGCGCGGCGGCGGTTTTCGCACCGATGCCCGGCACGCCCGGGATGTTGTCCACCGTATCGCCGACCAGCGCGAGATAATCGGCAATCAATCGCGGGGGCACGCCGAACTTCGCCTCGATCGCGGCCGTGTCGTAGCGCGTCTCGCGCCCGTAATCCCAGAGAATGTCGTCGGCGCCCATGATCTGGGCGAGATCCTTGTCGGACGTGACAATCGTTACCGGCGACGTGGTCGAGGCCGCGAGCGTGCCGATCAGGTCATCCGCTTCGTAGACCGGGCTGGATAATGTGGGCACGCCCAGGGATTCGGTGATCTCGCGACACGCCGCGATCTGGTCCACCAGCGCCTGTGGCGGCAGCTCGCGGTTGGCCTTGTAGTCGGCATAAAGCGCGTTGCGAAACGAGCTGACCAGCGACTCGTCGAAAGCGGCCGCGATTTCGGGGTCGGCATCGGCGTCGAGCAGCTGTGCGAGGAAGGTCGCATAGCCGTAGACGGCATTCAGCGGCTGCTCATCGCGCCCGGTCAGACTCGAGGGCAGCGAGTGGAAGGCCCGGAAGATATAGACACTGGCGTCCACGAGCAGCATGGCGCTAGTGTACTGCACCGCTGACCGCGTTCGGGTGCCGGCACCGCCGATTGTCATGCCCCGTACCGATTTCATTCCCGGAGGAAACCGATCATGAGCCGATATCTTACCCGCGCCAGCACGCTCCTGCTGGCCGGTTTGCTGGGCGTGGCGGCCACCGCTGCCCAGGCCGACACGACGCTGACCTATCAGGGCGCCAGCGGCGAGTTCACCGTCGACATGAAACCCGGCGCCGTGCGCATCGACGACGCGACGCGCCAGTGGCAGCTCTATGAAGAGTCGTCCGAAGCGATCTTCTCGATCGACCCGTCGGATCGCAGCTACACGCGGCTGGATCGCAACACCGCCAGTGCGATACGCGAACGCGTCGACGCCCTGCGCGCCCAGATCGAGTCGCGGGTACAGCAGCTGCCCGAAGGTCAGCAGGCCACCGCCCGCGCTGCCATGCTCCAGTCCGTACCCGGCCTGGACACGAGCGCCCAGAAAGTCGGCCTCGACCGTACCGGCCGCGAGGACAGCGTGGCCGGCGTACCCTGCGAGGTCGTCCAGGTCGTGCGCGACGGCAAGCCGGCGGAAACGCTGTGTATTGCCAGCCCCGACGCGCTGGGTATGTCCAAGCAGACCTTCGCCAGCGTGAAGTCGATGTTCTCCCTCATGCAGACCATGCTCGCCGGCACCGGTTTCGAGACCGCGGGCCTGCCCTATTTGAGCCTGTCCGGCATGCCGGTTCGCTTCACCGACACCAATTCCGGCGAGCGCCGTCAGCTGTCCAACGTGGCCCACGATTCGCTGCCCGAAAAGCGTTTCACCATCCCCGATGGCTATATCGAAACCGCGATCACGCAGCCTGGCGGCTAGGGGCGTGCCACAGCGCCGCCTGCTACGAAAGCCGTATGGTTTCGGTTAGACTGCCTGAGGGTTGATCCGGCCTGCGGCCCGAAGGGGGCTATGGCGCGCCTCGCGCCGACCATGCTGCCGCGCCGGATGTTCATCGCAATCAAACAAGGGAAAACATGAGCGTAACTATCGCAGTCCCGAAAGAGACGGCCAGCGGCGAAACACGCGTCGCCATGGTGCCGAAGGTGGCCGACAAGCTGGCCAAGCTGAACGTCGATCTCACCATCGAGAACGGTGCCGGCGAAGGCAGCCGTATTCCGGATGACTCCTTCAAGGACCCGATCAAGCTCAGCGACAAGCCGGGCGATATTTTCGGCGCCGACGTGGTGCTGGCCGTCAATGCACCGAGCGCCAAGGCGATCGGCAAGATGAAGCAGGGCTCGGTGCTGGTCAGCTTCGTGCAGGCGCACAATAACCCGGACGTGGTGAAAGCGCTCAACAAGGCCGGCGTGACCTCTTTCGCCATGGAATTGGTGCCGCGCATCACCCGTGCGCAGTCGATGGACGCGCTGTCTTCCCAGGCCTCGGCCGCCGGCTACAAGGCCGCGCTCATGGCTGCCAATTCGCTGGAACGCTTCCTGCCCATGCTGACCACCGCCGCGGGCACCATCCGCCCGGCCAAGGTGCTGGTCATCGGTGCCGGCGTGGCCGGCCTGCAGGCGATCGCCACGGCCAAGCGTCTCGGCGCCAAGGTGTTCGCCTACGACGTGCGTACCGACACCAAGGAACAGGTCGAATCACTCGGCGCGGACTTCCTCATGGCCGAAGGCGTCAAGGCCGAGGCCGAGGGCGGCTACGCGCGCGAGCTGACTGACGAGGAAAAGAAGAAACAGCAGGACATGCTGGCCAAGAACATGGCCGATGCCGACGCGGTGATTACCACGGCTGCCGTGCCCGGCCGGCCGGCGCCCAAGATCATCTCCACCGAGATGGTCGACGCCATGAAGCCGGGCTCCGTGATCATCGATCTCGGCGCTTCGGGCGGCGGCAACTGCGAGTTGACCAAGCCCGACGAGACCGTGACCCACGGCAGCGTGACCATCTACGGGCCGTCGAACGTGCCGGCACTGCTCGCCGAGCATTCCAGTGAGATGTATGCCCAGAACCTGTTCAACTTCCTGCAGCTCATCGTGGTGCCGGAAGAAGGTCAGGAAGACGCCAAGCCGGCGGACAAGCAGCACAAGCTGGAAATCAACTGGGACGACGAGATCCTGGCCAAGTCCGCGCTGACGCACGACGGCGAAACGGTCAACGAAGCCGCCAAGGAAGCCCTCGGCGACAAGGCCTAGGCCTTGCGTACGCGGCGCAAATTTTTCCGGGAGAAAAGACAGTGATCACAGGTTTTGTCGCACTCTATATCTTCATGCTCGCGGCCTTTACCGGCTACGAGATCATCGGCCGGGTTCCGGCCATTCTGCATACCCCGCTCATGTCGGGTTCCAACTTCGTGCACGGCATCGTGCTCGTGGGCGCCATGGTCGCACTTGGCCATGCCGAAGGTTTCTGGGAAACGCTGATCGGTTTCATCGGCGTGATCCTCGCGGCCGGCAACGCCGTGGGTGGTTACGTGGTGACCGCGCGCATGCTCGAAATGTTCAAGTCCTCCAAGGACTGATCACGCCCCGACCGCGAATACCGATTACACGAAAGGGTTACCGAATATGAGTTTCTGGGAATTCACCGTAGACGCGAGCTATTTCATCGCGGCCGTACTGTTCATCATCGGCCTCAAGCGCATGGGCTCGCCCAAGACCGCGACAAGCGGCATCAAGTGGGCCGGCATCGGCATGGTGCTGGCCACCGTGGTCACGCTCTGGCATCCGATGATGGATGCCGGCTTTTTCCGCTATGTGTTGATCCTGCTTGCGATCGGCATTGGTGGTGCGGGCGCCTGGTATTCCGGCAAGAAGGTCGAAATGACCGGTATGCCGCAGATGGTTGCGCTCTATAACGGCATGGGCGGCGGCGCAGCAGCCGCGATCGCGCTCATCGAGATGTACTCCGGGCGCGCCTTCGATCACGGCACGACCGTGCTCATTCTCGCCGTGCTCGGCGCCCTGATCGGTGGCGTGTCCTTCTCCGGCTCGCTCATCGCCTGGGCCAAGCTCGAAGGCAAGATGAGCAAGACCATCCGTCTGCCGGCGCAGCAGGCCATCAACGGCGGCGTGGCGCTGGTCACGGTGCTGCTCGCGATCTGGATCATTTTCTCCACCGGCAGCGCGCCGGTTCTGGTCACGATCTTCTTCGTGCTCTGCCTGGCCTTCGGCGTCCTGCTGACCAACCCGATCGGCGGCGCCGACATGCCGGTGGTCATCTCGATGTACAACGCCTTCACCGGCCTGGCCGTCGCGTTCGAGGGCTTCGTGCTCGGCAACGCGGCCATGATCATCGCCGGCACGGTGGTGGGTGCCGCCGGCACGCTGCTCACGCTGCTCATGGCCAATGGCATGAACCGCTCGATCTCGAACGTGCTGTTCGCCGGCTTCGGCGTGGACGACGGCAGCGAAGCCGACGGCCCGGAAGGCGAAATGAAATCGGTCGAGGCCTTCGACGCCGCCGCCTCGTTCGCCTACTCCGACAGCCTGATCATCGTTCCGGGCTACGGCCTGGCCGTGGCCCAGGCCCAGCACAAGCTCTGGGAGTTCGTGCAGATGCTCGAGAAGGAGCACGACGTGGACGTGAAGTTCGCCATCCATCCGGTGGCGGGCCGCATGCCGGGTCACATGAACGTGCTGCTGGCCGAGGCCGGCGTGCCCTACGACAAGATCTTCGATCTGGAAGAGATCAACGCCGAGTTCCCGACCGCGGACGCGGCCCTGGTCATCGGTGCGAACGACGTGGTCAACCCGGCCGCGCGTACCGACGAATCCAGCCCGATCTACGGCATGCCGATCCTCGACGTCGACAAGGCCCGCGAGGTCTATGTCGTCAAGCGCGGCAAGGGCACCGGCTTCTCGGGCGTACAGAACGCCCTGTTCTTCGGCGACAACACCCGCATGGTGTTCGGCGACGCGAAGCAGGTCTGTACCGATCTGGCCAACGGCCTCAAGCAGCTCTAGGGCTGTCGGGCCAAAGAGGAAAAAGCCGCCTGCGGGCGGCTTTTTTCGTTCGGCTCCCATATTCCGCGCTGAGCTCGACATCATGCACGAGATCGCTCCCCTGGCTGCGGCACTGGCCCGCTACCGGCCGCGTCGCTATCGCTGGCGGCACCGGCTCAAGCGGGCGGCGGTCGCGGTGATTCTGCGCGAAACCCGCCAGGGCGCCGAAGTGTTGCTCACCGTGCGCGCCCACCGCCCGGGCGACCCCTGGTCGGGCGACATGGCCTTTCCGGGCGGCCGCGTCGACGCCGCCGACGAGGCCAGCGCTTCCACGGCCGCCTGCCGGGAAACGGCCGAGGAAGTCGGGCTGACGATTTCTCGCGACGACGGCATCGGCCGCCTTGGCGATCGGCTGACGCTCGATCACCGCAGACGCGCGCCGATGGTGGTCTCCCCCTTCGTCTATCGACAGGCCCGCACGCACACGCCAACACTCAACCACGAAATCACGGCAACGCGCTGGCTGCCGCTGGCCTGGCTCGACGAACCGGACCAACGGCGCACGATGCACTGGCAAATCGGCCGCGTGCCGGTTCCCATGCCCTGCTACGACTGTGGCGACGGGCACCGACTCTGGGGCCTCACGCTCGCGATGCTCGACGAGCTCCGCGCACTGGCCTGAACGCACCCGTATCGTGCAGCCTGAGGTCCACAGTCGGCCGGGGCCGGGCCGGCCGCACGAGCATGGGGATGAGCCAAAGTTGTCCACATATGCACAACGTTCAAAAGATCGCGCGTCACCGGTTGCTGCATTGCAGCTTGAAGACAATAGAACGCAACTGACTGTTTTTAATATTTATTGTTAATTTATTTCAAGCCGTTTCGGTTCTTAGAAGAAAACTATGCTCGCTGCGGTGCAAAACCATCCACGATTTTATCCACAGGCTATAAGCCTTTGATCGAAGGCCGCGAAAGCCCGCCGATCCTGCGTGTCGCCGTGCCGGTTCCGCTGTACGGCGGCTTCGATTATCTCGACATCGGCGACGCCGCACCGACGCCGGTGGGCAGTCGCGTGCTCGTGCGTTTCGGGCGTCGTCGGCTGGTGGCGATCGTGATCGAGCACGCCCACGAAAGCGACGTCGCCGCCGCGCGCCTGCGCGCCATCGAAGCGGTTCTCGACGACGCGCCGGTGCTCGACGAGGAACTGCTCGGGCTGCTGCGCTGGGCCGCCCGCTACTATCACCACCCTGTCGGCGAAGCGCTTGCGACCGCCCTGCCCGTGGCCCTGCGGCGTACACGGATGGACCAGACGCCAAACCGCCACCGCGGCTGGCAGGCCGCCGCGAACGAGAGCGCGAACGAGCCCGCGGCCAACGCCACGCGCCAGCACGAATTGCTGGCCGCGATCCGCGCCACGCCGCATCCCACCGCTCATTCGCATCTGCTCGCGCGTTTCGGTTCCGTGCAGGCGCCGCTCAAGGCGCTCGAACGTCGCGGTCTGATCGAACCCGTCGACCTGCCCGGCGCCCTCGAGCATGGCGTCGCCGGCACCGCGCCCGCGCTCGGCGATGATCAGCAGGTGGCGGTCGATCATCTGTGCGCGCTCGGGGACGCATTCCACCCCGTTCTGCTCGAAGGCGTCACCGGCAGCGGCAAGACCGAAGTCTATTTCCAGCGCATGGCCCGCACCCTGGCCGCCGGCCGGCAGGTGCTGTTCCTCGCGCCGGAAATCGGCCTGACGCCGCAGCTCATCGAGCGCCTGCGCACGCGTTTCGACGCCGCCATCGGCGTACTTCACTCCCAGCGCAGCGAAGGCGAACGCGCGGATGTCTGGCGTGCGGCGCGCGCCGGCGATGCCGACATCGTGATCGGCACGCGCTCGGCCGTGTTCACGCCGCTGCCGCGGCTCGGGCTGATCGTCGTCGATGAAGAACACGACGGCTCCTACAAGCAGCAGGACGGTTTCCGCTATCACGCCCGCGATGTCGCCATGCGACGCGCCCAGCAGCGCGGCGTGCCGATCGTGCTGGGCAGTGCGACGCCGGCGCTGGAGAGCCTCCACAACGCCGAGCAGAAACGCTTTGCCCATCTGCAGCTGCCCCGGCGCGCCACCGGTGCGGCCATGCCGCCAATCCGGGTGATCGATATCCGCTCACGCCCGCTGCTCGGCGGTTTGTCCGACCCGATGCTCGCCCACGTGGAACGCCACCTCGCCGCCGGCAATCAGGTGATGATCTTCATCAACCGCCGCGGGTATGCGCCCGCCCTGTCCTGCCACGATTGCGGCTGGATCGCGCCCTGCGCGCGTTGCGACGCGCCGCTGACCCTGCACAGCGGCGGCGCGCGCCTGCAGTGCCATCACTGCGGCGCGAACGAGCCCGCGCCGCCTGCCTGTCCGAGCTGCGGCTCCAAACAGCTCGTCGCACTCGGCGCCGGCACCGAGCGCGTGGCGGGGGCGCTGCGCAGCCGGTTTCCGGATGTGCGCATCGCCCGTTTCGATCGCGACAGCATGGCGCGCAAGGGGCGGCTGGAATCGCAACTCGCGGACGTCGCCAGCGGCGCCACACAGCTGCTCGTAGGCACCCAGATGCTGGCCAAAGGGCACGATTTCGCGCGCCTGACCTGTGTGGGCGTGCTCGACGTGGACGGCGGCCTGTTCTCGGCCGATTTTCGTGCCGCCGAGCACATGGCGCAGCTGGTCACGCAGGTCGCCGGGCGTGCCGGACGCGGCGACCTGGCCGGCGAGGTCTGGCTGCAAACCCGCAACCCCGAGCACCCGCTGCTGCATCGCCTGCTCAGCGACGGCTATGACGGCTTTGCCCGCGCCGCACTGACGGAGCGGCGCGAAGCCGGGCTGCCGCCTTACGGGCATCTCGCCCTGCTGCGCGCCGAAGCACACGATATGCAGCCGCCACAGGCGTTTCTGGAACAGGCCGCGGCGACCATCAACGTCGACGAACATATCGCTTGCTGGGGCCCGGTTCCGGCCCCGATGCCGCGCCGCGCGGGCCGCTATCGCGCCCATCTGCTGTTGCACGCCACGCGGCGCGCGCGCCTGCACCCGGCGCTGGATCATTGGCAGCGCGTGCTCGCCGATCTGCCCGGCGCGCGCCGCGTACGCTGGTCGATCGATGTCGACCCGCAGGACCTGCTCTAGCGCGCACGAGCGCCGCAGTTGTGCGAGCCTGCGGTATTGGCAGGCCTATCGAACACGACCATGACAGAGACGATTGCCGGCAATCCGCGCGTTTCGCTGACTGGCTACGCCACGGCGAGCGCCTGGGCACATTTCGGCTTCGAACACGCCCAGTGGTTCAGCACCCTGCGCGGCCGCGCGCTGTTCTTGCCCATGCATCTGGGCTGTCGCGCGCTGCGAACCGTCGCACCGGCGCCGGGCGCGTTCACCGAGACGCTCTACTGGCGTCACTACTGGTTCTCCGAGTGGGCGAAAAGCCAAGCGCCGGGGCTGGCGATCGAGATCGGCGCGGGCCTGTCGACCCGCGGCATCGCCTACGCCCAGCGCCATGCCGACATGCACTGGGTGGACTACGACCTGCCCGACATGGTGCGCGCCCGCGAGAAAATGCTCGCGGCCCACGCGCTGCCGACGAACTACACGCTGGAAGCCGGCGATTTGCTCGCGCCGCATCTGGGCGCCGCACTCACCGCGCCGAACAACGCCCGCGTGATCGCGATGACCGAAGGCGTAACGGATTATCTCGACCGCGCCGAGAAACAACGCGCCTGGCAGGCGATTGCGTCACTGCTCAAGCGGCTCGGCGGCGGCCGCTATCTGCTGGAAGTCCACCCGCGCGATCGCATCGAGCGCTTCGGGCCGGCCGCCCACCTCGTACTCGACGCACTGCGTAGAATCAGCGGCCGGGACATGCTCGACCAGCTCTGTGCCGATACTGGCGAGGCCATCGCACTGCTCAAGTCCAGCGGCTTCGCCGACGCCCGGGTGTTGCCGGAGTCCGAACTGGCCGACGCCGGGCGCGCGCCGCCGCCCGCCGAGCGCGCTTTCGCTCTCATCGAGGCCGAGACATAGCCGGGTGTGACGCGCCGCGTTAGACTGCGCGGTCATTCGCGACCGCCTCGAACCGATACCACCGTGAAACGCCTCGTACAGGATCTGCTCGCCCGTGCCGCCGATCGGGCCTGGCCCGATATCGACACGTCGGCCACGCCACATGTCGAACGTACCCGCGATGCCGCACATGGCGATTTCGCCAGCAATATCGCGATGACGCTGACCAAGGCCGCGCGCCGCAATCCGCGCGAGATCGCGCAGGCGATCGTCGATGCCCTGCCCGACGACGAACGCATCGCCAAGGTCGAGATCGCCGGCCCCGGCTTTATCAATTTCTTCCTGGCACCGGCTGCCTTTCGTGCCGCGATCGACAGCGTGCTGGATGCCGGCGACGCCTACGGCCGCAGCGATGCCGGGGCGGGCGAAAAGGTGATGATCGAGTTCGTCTCGGCCAACCCGACCGGCCCGCTCCATGTGGGCCACGGCCGTGGTGCCGCGGTCGGCGACTGCATGGCGCGGCTGTTCGAGGCCGTAGGCTTCGACGTCACCCGCGAGTTCTATTACAACGATGCGGGCGCCCAGATCACCAACCTGGCCGTGTCGGTGCAGGCGCGTGCCAAAGGCATCACACCGCAAGACAGCGCCTGGCCCGACGACGGGTATCGCGGCGACTATATCGCCGATGTCGCGGCCGCCTATCTCGCCGGTGAGACCGTGGCTGCCGACGACCGCGAGGTCACCGGTGCGGCCGATGCCGAGGATCTCGACGCCATCCGCGAATTCGCCGTGGCCTATCTGCGTCGCGAGCAGGACGCCGACCTGAAAGCCTTCGGCGTCGACTTCGACGTGTATTCGCTGGAGTCCGCGCTGTATGCCGACGATCGCGTCGAGCAGACCGTCGAGGCCCTGATCGCCGCCGGTCACACCTACGAGGCGGACGGCGCGCTCTGGCTCAAGACCACGGACTTCGGTGACGACAAGGACCGCGTCATGCGCAAGGCCGGCGGCGGCTATACCTATTTCGTGCCGGACGTCGCCTACCACGTGGCCAAATGGGAACGCGGCTTCACCCGCGCGGTGAACGAACAGGGCGCCGATCACCACGGCACCATCGCCCGCGTGCGCGCGGGCCTGCAGGCACTGGATATGGGCATACCCGAGGGCTGGCCGGACTATGTGCTACATCAGATGGTTACCGTCATGCGCGGCGGCGAGGAAGTGAAACTGTCCAAGCGGGCCGGTTCCTACGTGACGCTGCGCGATCTCATCGACGAAGTCGGACGCGACGCAACGCGCTATTTTCTCGCCGCGCGCAAGCCGGATTCGCAACAGACCTTCGATATCGACCTGGCCCGCAGCCAGAGCGAGGAAAACCCGGTCTACTACATCCAGTACGCCCACGCGCGTATCTGCAGCGTCGACGGGCAGCTCGCCGAGCGCGGCCTCGTCTTCGCCCGCGACGAGGCCGATCCGGCGCGCCTGGATACGCCGCACGAACAGCGCCTGATCACCGCTCTGTCACGCTTTCCGGAACTCGTCGAGTCTGCCGCGGCGGATTGCGCACCGCAGACCGTGGCGCACTATCTGCGCGATCTGGCCGACGCTTTCCACAGCTACTACAACGCCCAGCAGTTCCTGGTCGACGACGGCGCGCTGCGCAACGCACGCCTCGCCCTGGTGTACGCGACTCGGCAAGTGCTCGCCAACGGGCTTAGGCTGTTGGGCGTGAGTGCTCCGGAGAAAATGTAGGAAACCTCTGATCTATTCATACGCGGTCGCGCCAGAGTTCTTGCGCGCGGCTGACAAGGAATGAGGAGAGAAATGTGCTTATTGCACATGAACGACAAATGACGCAGATCAGGCGCGCGCAAGAGCCTGGCCTTTTGCCTGCAAGGCAAAAGGTTTGGCCCATGCCGCCCGCCAGCGGCGTTGCCGGGCTCGACCGTGGCACCTGCCACGGCACTTCGCCCGGCGCCTTGCAGTCAGACGGCATGGGACGCGAACGCGATCCACGGCTGAATAGATCAGAGGTTTCCTGATGGCTCGAGACTATTCCTCGCGTCCGGGCAGCGCCTCGTCGAAGAACGGCAAGCGCAAGACCACGCGCAGCAAGCCGGCGGCCAAACCGACCAAGAGCCGGCGCGCCAAGGGCGGCGGCCCGCCGGGCTGGGTATGGATGGTCTGCGGGCTGTGCATCGGGCTGACCGTGGCCGCGGTGTTTTATGTCTTTGCGCGCCCCGGCGGCACGCTCGCGCGTGAACAGGTCGAGATCGCCACACCCAAGGTCACCGGCAGCGACAAGTCCGCCGAAAGCGCGCCGCAAGAACAGCCGGCCGAGCCCGCCAAGGCCGAGGAAGAACCGCGTTTCTCCTTCTACAAGATGCTGCCGAACTACGAGGTGGTGATCCCGGAGGAGGAATATCCGGAGGAAGGCACCAGCGCGGGCGCGGGGCCGGCACCGCCGCCCGACCCGGAAGAAACCGAGACGCCGCAGCCGACCACCCCCCGCGTCGAGGAGCCGGGCAGCTACATCATTCAGGCCGGCTCGTTCTCGACCCACGCCGACGCGGATCGGCGCAAGGCCGAGCTTGGCCTGCTGGGCCTGGCGGCGCGGATCGTGCAGGTCGACCTGCCCTCGGGCAAGACCGTCTATCGCGTGCAGAGCAACACCATCGGCTCCAGCGACGAGCTCAACCGCATGCTCAAGCGCCTGCGCGAGAACCGGATCGACACCCTGGTGATGCGGGCCAAGAAATAGCGCGGCGCCCGCGCCGGGGGCGCCGCACGATCGTCCGGATAACGCGCAGCTAGGGCTGCTTGCCCATGTATTGCGTCAGCGTCGCGCGCCATTCGTCGCCCGCGAGGTATTCCAGAATCGCGCGATTGATGGGCTCGCGCAGATCGCTGCCCTGGGGCAGGGCGAACGCGTAATCCTGGCGGTCAAACACGGACGGCAGCACTTCGAGCGTGCCGGCGTAGTCGTTGAGCACGCGGTAATTGAGCAGCGGCGCGTCATAGACCACGGCATCGACACGGTCGGCGGCCAGATCCTCCAGCCCTTCTTCCAGCTCGGTGCGCGTCGTGAAAGCGATGCCGCGTTCGCTCAGCGAGTCGGCCGCGGCGGAGCCCTTGACCGTCACCACCCGCGCGTTGGCCAGATCCTGCACGCCGTTGATGCCGGAAGCCAGCCGATCGACGGTCAACGACGTGGCGATCGCCGCAGTGAAGCTCGAGATGATGATGATCGCGGCGAACATCCAGATCAGACCGATGACCTTGCCGCCGAACGTCCTGGGTGCCTTGTCGCCATAACCCACCGTGGTCATGGTCACCGCCGCCCACCAGAAGCCGCTGCCCAGCCCCTGTGCGGTCGTGCCGCCGAATTCCTCGGCGTTGGATCGGCGCTCGAAGAACCAGATGGCCACGCCGACGCCCAGCAGCACGAGCGCCAGCGCGCCAAGGGCAGTGAAGAACTGCCAGGAGAAAAAACGGCTGATCGTGCCCCATACCGCGCTGCCACCCGCCGGGACCGCGATCGCCAGCCCGGTGGAATAGAACGGGTAGGAGAAATCGATATTGGCCTCGCGCGGCGCGGTCACGGTAAGCGCGGCCACCGACAGATCGAGCGTGCCGTCGCCCAACCCGGTAAACAGGCCGCTCAGGTCGCTGGGCGCGTACTCGAACGGCACCCCGAGCCGATCGGCCACCGCTTCCCAGAGCTGAATGCTGATACCGGAGAATGCGCCGGCCTCGTCCTCGACCACGAAAGGCGGCGCAGCCTTGGTGCCGACAATGAGATCGGCGCCGCGCTCGCTGGCCGGCATGGCTGCCGAGACCGCGTCGTCGGCATCCTGCTGCGCCCAGGCCGGCGAGGCCATCAAGGCCAGCAAGGCACACAGCACGAGTGTCGTCAGCGTCTTGAACGACAAGAGATCTTTCATCTATTCCCCCTAATGACGGGTACGGCGTCAGAAATCGTGACGCAGCCCCAGCATGAAACTCACATCCGGCGAGGCGCCGGTATTCAGGTCTTCGATAATCGCAAAATCCAGGCTCGACTGCTGCGTGAGCTGCCAGTCGAAACCCAGTGCGCCAGCCACCGCGGTACCGTCCAGCGCCTCGATATCGGTGTCTTCGTAGAAGGCACTGTGGGCATAGGCCTGGACTTCGACCACGAAGGCCGGCGTCAGCGCATAGCCAAGCGTGGCCCAGCCAAAGGCCACTTCCTGTACGCGCTGTCGTTCCAGTACGTCGCCCTCGCCGGAATAGAGGCCACCGGCGCCGGCCAGCATGCGCCAGCGTGATGTCCCGCTCTGGTTGTTTCCGATCGTGGCCCAGAGCGACACGTCCGCCGCGCCGCTGCCGGTCAGCCGATCGGCATCGCCGGTGGGCAGCTTGAGTTCACCGGCGACAGCCATGCCCCAGTCGCCAACGCCGGGCAGCCGCTTCTTCAAACCCAGACGAACATCGCCGATGCCGGAAGGCGAATCGCTGACATCCAGCGCCAGCCGGCCGTCGCGCTGATAGCGAAAGGTCTGGCGATCGTCCGGCGCGCCCGAGCGGCCGCCGTCGGCGAAGCCGAAGACGTCGTGAAAATCGTCGATGAAACCGTCGGCGAAGCCGCCGCTGTGATCGACGAAGGGAATTTCCACCGAGGCCTGCCAGCGCCCCGCAAAGCCGCGCCTGAACACCAGGGCCGCGCGTGTGGTCTCGCCGTCGAACAGCAGGGATTCGTTGCCGCTTTCCTGTTCGGTGTAATGACTGGTGTAGTCGATACGCAGCCCGGCATGCCATGCGCCCGGCTGCGCCACCGTATAGCCGTCGGCGCGCGGCAGACCGTAGATGCTCACCGTCGGCGATTGATCCGAAAAGGTCAGCGGCTGTGGCGCAAGGCGATCGTCATCCTGCGCAAATGCCGGCGCTGTCAGCACCACCGCGCCGACCAGCACCGACAACCCGTACCATCTCCCTGCACGACGTAACCCCATGTCGCCCCCAAGGCTGTGCGCCGTACGGCGCGTTCGTTTTTATTAATCGTCACCCAAACAGCTGAAAGATCGGCTGTTTTCAAAGCCGCCGAAAATAAAGACCGGGGCATGTCCGTTCTTTATCTTCAATGGCTTCGCGGCCGGTAGCCGTGGCGAATGCGCCGAGGCGCATTCGCGCTGTTAACCCGGCATGAAGGTATTCCCTGCCAGGTTAATAACACGATTCAGATCATGCCGGATCGAGTTTGGCATACCCGGCGATAAGCCACTTGCTGCCCACGCCGTCGAAATTCACCTGAATACGCGCCCGCGCGCCGTCGCCCTCGAACGCCAGCACGGTGCCCTGACCGAATTTCTTGTGCGCCACCCGCTGGCCCAGCGACAACCCGGCGGCCCGCTGTTCGGACTTGGCGATGCTGCCGGGCCGGAACACGGGCTGGCTAATCCCAGCCTGCGGACGCACCTCGCGCAGATAATCGGCCGGAATCTCGCGCAGAAAGCGCGACGGCGCGCAGAGGTTTTCGCTGCCGTGCAGGCGCCGTACCTCGGCGTGGGAGATATGCAGCTTCTCCATCGCGCGGGTCATGCCCACGTAGCAGAGCCGGCGTTCTTCCTCGAGACCGTTGTCGTCGTCGACCGAGCGCTGATGCGGAAACAGGCCTTCCTCGAGACCGACCATGAACACCAGCGGAAACTCCAGCCCCTTGGCCGAATGCAAGGTCATCAGCTGCACGGATTCATCCCATTCGCCGGCCTGGTTTTCGCCGGCCTCCAGCGAGGCATAGGCCAAGAACTGGGTGATCTCGTCCATGGTTTCGTCGTCGTCCGCCGTATAGGCGCGCGCGGCCGAGACCAGTTCGTCGAGGTTTTCCTTGCGCCCTTCGGCCTTTTCATCGCCGCCCTTGCCGTGGTGGGCCTTGAGATCGGTGGCGACGATCACCTTCTCGGCAATCTCATGCAGGGCCATGCCCTCGATCTCGGCGTCGAGCGTGTCGATAAGCTCGATGAACGCCATCACCATCTTGCCGGCCCTGGCGGGCAGGCCGTTCTCTGCCAGATCGAAGGCCGCCTGCCACAGGCTCATCGCGCCGGCGCGGGCATGGCTGCGGATCTTGTCGACCGTGGTCGCACCGATGCCGCGCGTCGGCGTGTTCACGATGCGCTCGAAGGCGGCGTCGTCGGCGCGCGATTGCAGCAGGCGCATATAGGCCAGCGCGTCCTTGATCTCGGCGCGCTCGAAGAACTTCTGGCCGCCATAGATGCGGTAGGAGATCTCGGCCGCGATCAGCCGCTCCTCGAGCACCCGCGACTGGGCGTTGGAACGATAGAGAATGGCGATATCCGAACGTTTGCCGCCCTCGGCGATCCAGTTCTGAATGCGCGTGACGACGTGCTGGGCTTCGTCGTATTCGTTGAACGCGGCGTAGACATCGATCGGCTCACCGTCGCTGCCGGCCGTCCACAGCTCCTTGCCCAGACGCGAGAGATTGTGGCCGATCAGGCCGTTCGCCGCGCCGAGGATGGTGCCGGTGGAGCGATAGTTCTGCTCCAGGCGAACCGTGGCCGTGTCCTTGAAGTCGTCTTCGAAGCGCAGGATGTTGTCCACCCGCGCGCCGCGCCAGGAATAGATCGACTGGTCGTCGTCGCCGACGATGAACACCTTGCCGTTGGTGCCGGCCAACAGCCGTATCCAGGCGTACTGCAGGGCGTTGGTGTCCTGGAATTCGTCGACCAGGATATGACTGAAGCGGCGGCGATAGTGCGCCAGCAGATCCGCGTTGTCGCGGCAGGTCTCGAAGGCGCGCAGCAGCAGCTCCGGGAAATCGACCAGGCCGGCGGCCTCGCGCGCGTTCTCGTAGGCCTGATAGACCCGAATCATCTGACTTCTAGCATAGTCGCCGGTATCGGCCAGGTCGCGCGGGCGCTCGGCAGCTTCCTTGCAGCTGTTGATGAAGCCCTGCATCTGGCGCGGCGGCCAGCGCTGCTCGTCCATTTCCAGATTCTTGAGCGTGCGGCGCACGAGCCGGTACTGATCGTCGGCATCGATGATCTGGAACGCCTGCGGCAGCTTCGCTTCCTTGTAGTGCAGGCGCAGCAGCCGATGCGCGATGCCGTGGAAGGTACCGACCCACATCGCCCGCGCCGGCACCCGCAGCATCGGCTCCAGGCGCGCGCGCATTTCGCCGGCGGCCTTGTTGGTGAAGGTCACCGCCAGAATCGATTGCGGGGCCACGCCTTCCACGCCAATCAGCCAGGCAATGCGATGAATGAGCACACGGGTCTTGCCGGAGCCGGCGCCGGCAAGCACGCGCATGTGCCCGGGCGGCGCACCCACCGCTTCGCGCTGGGCTTCGTTCAGGGGTTCGAGAATCGTCGATACGTCGTCCATGGCGCGCATTGTAACCAAGGCCCCAGCGGCGTCGTGCGTTAATGCGCCCGAAAGGCGAAGTGCCTAGAATAGGCGGTAACGAGAGTAGACAGTCCGTCGGCTCGCGCCGACCGACCGGGAGATTCCAGACCATGCATCGACTCATCACGCCTGCGCTGATTCTGCTCGTACTGGTGGGCTGCGCGACTTCCCCCACCGGGCGTAATCAGCTCAAGCTGTTTTCCGAGCAGCGCCTGGCCGAGATGGGCGCCCAGAGCTTTCAGGAAATGAAAAGTCAGACGCCGGTCGCCAACGGCTCGTCCGTCAATAACTACGTAGGCTGTGTCGCCGACGCCATTACCGATGTAACCGGCGGCACCTGGGAAGTCGTGGTCTTCAACAGCGATCAGGTCAATGCGTTCGCACTGCCCGGAGGCAAGATCGGCGTCTACTCCGGACTGCTGGATGTCGCCCAAACCGACGATCAACTGGCAACGGTCATCGCGCATGAAGTCGGCCATGTACTGGCCGAGCACGGCAACGAGCGGGTGTCCCAGCAGGCGGCCACCCAGGGCGGCCTCCAGGTCGTATCCGCCTTTCTCGGCGGTTCCGGCGGTGGCGCCGGCAGCCAGGCGGTGATGTCCGCGCTCGGCCTCGGCGCTCAGGTCGGCATTCTGCTGCCGTTCTCGCGCGCTCAGGAAAGCGAAGCCGACACCGTGGGGCTGGAACTGATGGCACGGGCCGGCTTCGATCCGCGCGAATCCGTGGCTTTGTGGCAGAACATGGCCGCGGCCGGCGGCGAGAAGCCGGCGGAATTCATGTCGACCCACCCTTCGAACGAGACCCGCATCAACAACCTGCAAAGTCATATGAATCAGGCGATGCAGCTCTACCAGCAGGCGCCGAACAAGACGAACTGCAGCTAGCCTGCCGCAAGTCTGGCGTGATGAACGTCAAAACTTGAAATATTTTTCGTCTTGAGCTATTGCACGGCGGAAAAAATATGTAGACTCGGATTTGTACGGCTTAGCCGTTCTCCGTTGGTCTTAGTTTGGTGTCGTTGACGAGTCCGTACGGTTTTTCAGAAATAATGACACGGTATCGCTAGGATCAGTCGAGATGAATATTTACGTGGGCAACCTGTCGTGGAACACCAATGACGACGAACTCCGTGGCGCCTTCGAGGCGTTCGGTGAAGTGTCGTCGGCCAAGGTGATCATGGATCGCGAGACCGGCCGTTCGCGCGGCTTCGGCTTCGTGGAAATGCCGGACGACAGCGCCGCCAAGGAAGCCATCGAAGGCATGAACAACAAGGACCTGGGTGGTCGCACCCTGCGGGTGAACGAAGCGCGTCCGCGCGACGACCGTCCCCGCGGTCCGCGTCGCTTCTAAGAGCGACCGTTCGCGAAGAACAAGAAAAGCCGCCTGATCGGGCGGCTTTTTTTTGGCCGGTCTTCGGCGGCGCCGTCAGCCGGCGTCCGCTGCCGGTACGGGCGGCAGTCGGCTGCTGGCCGCGCCGGCGCCGGCTTCGGCGTCCGGCACATCGACCGCCCGCAGACGGTTGGCCCCCGCGTCCGTGGCGAACGCGGCCGCCCGCCGTTCGTCGCTGTTGCGCGCGAGAACGGTATCGACATACCAGAATTCGCCCTGTAGCCGCTGCGGCGTGATATCGAGCAGCACATAGCCGTGATTCTCGAGATCCACGTATTTCATGTGCGGGTTGAGCAGGCGAATACTGTCGCGCACCGGCTGCAGCTCCGGCAGGCCGCTCGACGTCACCGACGGGCTGACGAACTCCACCGCGCGCGAGCCCTCGCCCGTGACCGGGTTGTAGACCAGCGGATTGTTCGGGTCTTCGGTCACGTCCTGTGCCCAGGCGGTATGGATATCGCCCGCCAGTACGACGACATCGTCGAGCCCCTGAATACGCAGCTGATCGATGATGCGATCGCGTGCTGCCGGATAACCGTCCCACTGATCGACATTGATCGCAACGCCGCCGTCGGTAAGCAGTGACAGCTTTTCGTTCAGCGACGGCAGCAGATCGAGTTCCAGCAGCCGCGGCAGGCCCAGCCGTAGCGGCATGAACATCACCTGCTGCCCCAGCAGCTTCCATTGCGCCGTCGAACGGGCGAGCGCGCCGTTGAGCCAGGCCTCCTGTTCGAAACCCAGCATCGTGCGGCTTTCATCGCCGATCGTGGCGGCATCCGCCGGGCTCGACGCCTGCTGATCACGGCCGACCAGACGCGTGTCGAGCATGATCAGGTCGACCAGGTCGCCGTAGGCGAAGCGGCGATAGATGCGCTCGGGACGATCGGGGTCCACGGCCCCGATCGGCAGCCACTCGTAATAGGCACGGATCGCCCGCGCCTTGCGCGACGCCCAGTCGCCTTCCGTATCCGGCTGGTGATTGTCTGCCCCGTTGGCCCAACTGTCGTTGGTCGATTCGTGATCGTCCCAGACCACGATCATCGGGTGTGCGGCATGCAGGGCCTGCAGGTCCGGATCCCGCTTGTACTGGGCATGCCGCTGTCGATAGTCGGCCAGCGAAACGATTTCGCGGGCGGGCTCGTGATCGCGCCCGTCGATGCCTGCACTGCCGTACTCGTAAATGTAGTCGCCCAGATGCAGCACGACATCCAGATCGTCGCGCCTGGCGATCGCGCCGTAGACGTTGAAATAGCCGTCGGTGTACTGCGAGCAGGACGTAAAGGCGATACGCAGACGATCGACCGGGCCGATCGGCGCGGTGCGCGTGCGACCGATGGGCGACCGCACGCCGTTCACCACGAAGCCGTAATAGTAAGTCTGGCCGGCGTCGAGGCCCGCGCAGTCGATCTTCACCGTGAAATCACGATCGGCGTCAGTCAGAAAGTCGCCCGCGACCACGATATCGGCCATGCCGGCATCCCGGGCGACGACATAGCGACCCGCAACGGGCAATGTCGTGGGCGCGGCCGGAGTGACGCGGGTCCAGAGCATGACCGCGTCCGGCAGCGGATCGCCGCTGGCCACGCCGTGCTCGAAACGCACCGCGACGTCCGCGGTTTCCGGCGCCGTGTCCGGCGTCTGCTCGGCAGGATCGCGACCGTCTTCGGGTGCAGGCGCGAATGCGACAGCCGTATCGTCACTACAGGCGGCCAGCCAGGGCGTGGCCGCCAGCGTCGAGCCGGCCATGCCCACGCGGCGCAGGAAACCGCGCCGCGACGGCGAATAGGCTTTCGGATCGCGCGGCGGGCTCACGAGGCCGCCGGCGTGAAGAAGCGCCTGTCGCCCACGCCGGCAATCTCGTAGGTGATGCCCTGCCCGCCGTCGGAGGCTGCCTGGTCGCCGGCCGCGGCGTTACCACGCTGACTGGAGAAGTACAGGCGCCGTCCGTCGGGCGAAAACGCCGGCCCGGTGATCTCGGAGCCGTCCTGGTTAACGACCTGCACCACCGGCAGCACCTCGCGCTCGGGCGTGATCGCCACGATCTGCATGTCGCCGCCGTCCTCGGCGACCAGGATATCGCCCAGCGGGGAGATGGTGACGTTGTCCACACCGGTGAGGATCGCGTCCTCGAACAGATCGTCGTCGTAGATGATTTCGATCGAGTCGGTCGTGGTGTCGTAGGCCCAGACGCGGTTGTCGCCCTTGGTGGTGAAGAACACGATGGCCTCGTGATACCAGATGCCCTCGCCGCCATCGAACGGCGTGGCCGCCTCGACCTGCTGCCGGGTCGGCGTGCCGACCACGAGATTGACGTTTTCCAGCCCGTTGGCGATCGCCTCGCCCAGACCGGGAATCTCGCGCAGCGCCTCATTGGCGGCGAGCGTGGCCTCGTTGACCACGGCCAGCTGCGGGTTCGGCTGCGGCACGTCGTGCCAGATGACCGGCCGCCGGGTCATGGGGTCGTCGCCCACGACTTCGGCAATCTGCAGCGTGCCGCTGTCCAGCGACGGATAGGCATCGCAGACAAACCGATAGAAGCCACCGTCGGCATCGTCTTCGGTGAGATAGACGATGCCGTTGACCGGGTCGATAGCCGCGGCTTCGTGGTTGAAGGTGCCCAGCGCGCGCTTGATGTTGGACAGATACGCGGTCGATCCATTGCCCCGCGGATCGCACTCGAACACATGGCCGCCCTCGTATTCCTCGCAGGTCAGCCAGGTGCCCCAGGGCGTGGGCCCGCCGGCACAGTTGAGAATGGTGCCGGTCTGAATCGCGTAGGCATCGACGATCTCGCCGGCGGCGTCGAAACGCAGTGCGCCGACACCGCCGGGAATGAACTCGCTGTTCGAGACATAGACCCAGCCGCCGTCCTCGAGCGCATACGTCGCGCCGCCGTCGGGAAAGATGTGCCACCGATAGGGAGAGCCGCCATAGGGCGCCTCGCCCGCGCGCGCGATCACCCGCGACGTGAAGCCTTCGGGCAGTCGCAACCCGTTGGCGTCCGGCTCGCCGAGCGCGCCGAGCTGGCTGATCGGCGAGGGCGACGACCCGCCGTCCGGCATGGACGGGCGCACCGTGCCGCCGCCGTCCGAGCCACTGCTCGTGCCCCCGTTCCCCAGGTTGACCGCGGCATCGCCATCGCTGCAGCCGCTGAGCAGGCTTCCGGTAACCAACAGACCGGCACCGCTGAGACTTTGCAGCAACAAACGACGACGCGCCGGATCGTGCGGCCGTGCCGCAACGAGCTTGACCATGATTTCCCCCGTACCGAATCGAAGTCTTGTCCGGGAAAAACTAGCCCGCCCATATGACGCTACTGTGAAATGACATCTTTTCCTTAAATCGATGCCGAAATAGCGGACCCGGAACGCCGCTTATAACGGCCTAGCGACCGCCGACCGCACGGCTGGCTGCCGGCGCCGGCAGCGGCGCCTCACCCTTCGGCGTGCTGGCGGCATCGGCCGCGACCACGTGGTTCTCGCCGGCACGCACCTGCCAGGCCGCGGCGAATCGTTCCGTGTCGTTGCGGCTTTCGATGTCGTCGACATACCACCATTCCGCCTGCATACGCGCCGGCGTGATATCGAGCAGAAGATACCCGCGGCTGGCCAGCTCCACATACTTCATGTGCGGGTTCTGGCTCATGATCGCGGCCGGTTCGGCATCGCTGCCCGGCGAGGTCACGGACGTGGTGACGAACTCCACGCCCATCGACCCCATGCCGGTATCCGGGTCGTAGGTGCCCGGATTGTTCGGATCCTCGGTGATATCCATCGCCCAGGAGGTATGGATATCGCCGGTCAGCACCACCACGTTGTCGATCGCGACATTGGGCGCGGCCTGCCCGCCGCGGATAATGTCCCAGATCGCCTCGCGGGCCCGCGGATAGCCGTCCCATTGATCGGGGTTCAGGAACACGCCGCCCTGGCCGCCCGAATTGTCGGTATTGCTGGCGTTCGGCGCGCCCAGAATCTTGAGCTGGCCGAACATCACCTGCTGACCGAGCAGATGCCAGGTCGCGTTGCCGTTGTTCAGGCGCTCGCTCAGCCAGTCACGCTGCGCGGCATCGATGAGCGTACGCCCGGCGTCGGCATAGGCGCCGGTGTCGGTGAAACCCTGCTCGACGTTCGGCGCCAGCTGTTCATCGCGACCGATCAGGCGCGTGTCGAGCATCGACAGCGACACCAGGTCGCCGAGGTCGAAGCCGCGGTAGATGCGTTCGGGGTTGTCCGCCGCCACCTCGCGGATCGGCAGCCACTCGTAATAAGCCTGGATGGAGACCGCCTCGCGCTCGCGCCACGCACCTTCACCGCTATCGGAGTCGTGGTTCTGTGCACCGTCGCGCCAGCTGTTGTTGGTCGATTCGTGATCGTCCCAGACCGCGATCATCGGATGCTGGCGATGGACTTCCTGCAGGTCCGGGTCGGTCTTGTAGCAGGCGTGGCGGGTGCGGTAGTCCTCGAGCGTCACGATTTCGTAGGGCGGCTCCGGCGCACGCCCCAGCGGGCGGCCGTCGCCGTACTCGTCGGGGTTTTCTTCGGCCGACACGCCGCGACCGGGATATTCGTAGATGTAATCGCCCAGATGCAGCACCAGATCGAGGTCCGCGCGCGCCGCGACCCGCGCATAGACATTGAAGAAGCCGAACGGGTAGTTCGAGCAGGACAGCACCGCGATGCGCAGCCGATCCACGCCGGCCGCCGGCAGCGTTCGGGTCCGCCCGATGGGCGAGGTCTCGCCCAGGGCCTCGAAGCGGTAGTAGTACGTCCGCCCAGCGGCCAGGCCGGTGGCATCGACCTTGACCGTGTAGTCGCGCGCCGCGCCGGTCACAACGGTGCCACTGCGCAGTACGTCGCTCATGTCGGGCGACTCGGACAACGTCCAGTTGACGCTGACATCGCCCTCGGCAGCGGGCGTGACGCGGCTCCAGAGCATCACGCGATCGGCCAGCGGGTCACCACTGGCCACGCCGTGGGCGAACACGTCGACACTGCTGCCCGGCGTGCGCCGCGTGCGCGACTTGCCGTCGTCGCTGCAGGCCGACAGACCGACGAGCGAAAGGGCCGCGCTCCCCGCAAATCCCGCGCGGCGCAGAAACGATCGACGCGACTGTGGCGCCCAGGCGTTGCCACGCTTGCTGTCCGGCTGACCCATGGCGTATCTCCCCTGACCCGATAACGAAGGATGGTCGGGTCAGGTTCGATCGCCGCTGTTAAGCCTTCATGACCCGCTTTCCTGTGTGAAGACCGACGCGGGAAAATGCAGCCCCGTCGTCGGCAGCCGCACATGGCGCAGCGTGACCAGCGCGAACAGCAACGGATTCACGTCGTAGATCGCGCGCAGCGGCTCGACCAGCGCAGGGTCGAGGAAGTCGTGATCCGCCAGGCGTGCCGGATCGATCGCATGCGCCAGGGCCGGATCGGGATACGCGCTGGCATAGCGCATGCGATCGAAGAACTGCGGATGTTGCAGCAACGGGGTGAGCACGTCGGCGAGTCGGCCGGCCTTCAGCACGCCACCGAGGTCGATGCGCAGCCGCGCGTTGTAGGCCGGCTGACGCAGCAGGCTGAACAGGGAGGCCATCACGTCGATATCCGCCCCCGCATCCACGTCGCCGATCGCAACGCTCACCTCCAGGCCGGCATCGAGCGCCGGCTTGAGCGCGGCCGGATCGATCGTGTCCTCGTGCCCGGCGGCGCTTTTCCATCGGCCGACGCGCGTATGCAGCGTCATGCCGTGTTCGGCCATCGCGGCATAGGCCGCGTTCGCGGCGGCGCCGTCGAGATCGATACGCTGGGCGACGGGCAGCCAGCTGACGTGCTTCACGCCCCGCTCGGCCCAGTGGGCCAGCGCCTGCACGGCGTCATCACGCGCCGGATGCACCGAAACCACGGGCACCAGTCGATCAGGCGCGCGCTCGGCAAGCCGGACCACCACAGCGTTGGCGACGAAATCCGTGGTCGCGGCCGCCGCAAGCCGGCCCTGGTCGTCGTAGACCGCGTCGCGGGCGAAAAGCCGGGCGCGATAATCACCGGGCATCGCCGCCATCTGGCGCAGCAGACGCGACATGTACTCTGCATCGGCGAACACGCCGTCGCCCATGCCGGCGGCATGGCGCACCGCCCGCCGCCGGGCCCAGGCGATCGGTGACCCGGACGGCGACGCCCGGACATCCGCCTGCGCCCCGCCCCCGACCGCGGCAGACGCGAGCTGGCCGTCGGTGATGAGATCCACATGCTGGTCGACCACGGCGCCGTCGAGGTCGGCAAAACTCTGCTCGACCAGGGTCTGCGCGGTGTCCGGCAGCACCCAGGCGGCATCTTCGGGTTGATGGGTCCACGCGCCCGCGTAGCGGTCGAGCGCGGCGCGCCAGCCGGCGAACACGAGGATCGTGAACGCGGCCAGCACGACGGCAACGCCCAATGCACGCAGACTCCAGCGGCCCGGCATCGCGATTCAAGACACCGCGGCGATGCTCTGCTCGGCCACGGCCTCCGCATGCAGGCAGGCCACGCGGCCGGCCTCGCCGAACGCGCGCAGCGCCGGCACCTGGGCCGCGCAGTCCGCCTGCGCCCACGGGCAACGCGTGCGAAAGACACAGCCGGACGGCGGATTCGCCGGCGACGGCAGCTCGCCCGGCAACGCGATACGACGACGCGCGCGCTCGAGTGCGGGGTCGGGGCGCGGTACCGCCGACAGCAGCGCGCGGGTATAGGGGTGGGCCGGCACGTCGAACAGGGCGTCGCCCTCGGCCTGCTCCATCACCCGGCCGAGATACATGACCATCACTTCGTCGCTGATCTGTCGGACCACGGCGAGATCGTGGGCGATAAACAGGATCGCAATGCCGAACTCCGCTTGCAGTTCTTGCAGCAGTTCGACGATCCGGGCCTGGATCGAGACATCCAGCGCTGAAACCGGCTCGTCACAAATGAGCACTTTCGGCTCGACCACCAGCGCGCGGGCGATGCCGATACGCTGACACTGGCCGCCGGAGAATTCGTGCGGGTAGCGGTTGATCTGTGCCTGCGACAGGCCGACGCGTTCGATCATGTCCCGCACGCGCCGGTTGCGCTCGGACCGCGACAGCTCGGGTCTGAGATGGCGCAGCGGCTCGGCCACGATCTGACCCACGGTCATGCGCGGGTCGAGACTGGCCAGCGGGTCCTGGAAAATCATCTGCACGTCGCGGCGCAGTGATTTCCAGGTTGTCGGTTTCCGGTGCTCGACGCGGCGGCCGTCGAACACGAGATCGCCCGCTGTGATCGGCACCATACCGGTCAGCGCCCGCGCCAGGGTCGATTTGCCGCAGCCGGACTCGCCGACCAGCCCCAGGGTGCGCCCGGGCTGCAGCGCCAGACTGACGCCGTCCACCGCCTTGAGAACGCCCGCGTCCTGCCACGGCCAACCGGCACTCAGCGGAAAATGCACCTTGAGATCCTGCGCGTGCAGAAGCGTTTCGTTCATCGGCAAGCCGCCCGTACGGCACCTACTAAGTCCGGTAACGATGGTACGCTGAAGCCGTGAATTCGCCCAACGCTCCCGGCGCCCTGCGTCACCCCAGTCGCGACAGGCCGCGTCTGTCCCTGCTCAGCTTCAACATGCAGGTCGGCGTCGGCACCAAGCGCTATCGCGAGTACGTCACCCGCGGCTGGCGCCATGTGCTGCCCAGCCAGCAGGTGCGCGACAATCTCGACCGCATCGGCGAACTACTGGTCGGCCACGACATCATCGGCCTGCAGGAAATCGACGCCGGCAGCCGGCGCAGCCAGTATCGCAACCAGATCGAACACCTCGCCGAACAGGCGGGCTTCGAATACTGGCGGGTCCAGGTCAACCGCAATCTCGGGCGCGTGGCCCAGCACGGCCTCGGCCTGATCAGCCGCTTCACCCCGTTTGCGGTGAGCGAGCACAAGCTGCCCGGGCGCCTGCCCGGCCGCGGCGCGCTGATCGCGCGTTTCGGCACCCCCAGCGACAGCCTGGCGGTGGTGGTCACGCATCTGGCGCTGGGCGCGGGCAGCCGTGCGCGCCAGCTGGCCGCAATCTGTGATCTGGTGGCGAAAGACGAACACGTCGTCGTCATGGGCGACACCAACTGCACCGCCCACGCGCTGATCGCGGACCCGGCGCTGGCGGCCAGCGGCCTACACGTCTACGACCGGCCGCTGCCCACCTTTCCGAGCTGGCGACCGCGGCGCGGCATCGACCATATCCTCACCTCGCCCAGCCTCGCGATTCGCGACGCACGGGCGATCGACACGGTGCTCTCCGATCACCTGCCGCTGCACATGACCGTGGAACTGCCGACAGCGCTGCAGCAGGCGCTGGAAAGCGCCCATCACGGCCGTCAAGGCTAGAGAGCGAGGGGCCCGGGTCGCGCCCGCAACGCGTCAGAAATACGACGAAAACAGCCAGAAGATCGAATCACGCACGCGCGCCGGCCAGCGCCGGCGCCGCAGGTCGGCGAGCGTGTAGGCGCGGCTGCGCTCGGCGATGCCCTGGATATGCGTCGCCAGCGCCTCGACACCGCTCGTATCGAAGATCTCTACCGCCAGCTCGAAATTCAGACGCAGACTCCGCGGGTCGAGATTGGGCGAACCGACCAGCGCATAGTCGTCGTCGAGCACCAGCAGCTTGGTGTGCGCGAACGGCGGCGGCCGGTAGACGATCTTCACCCCGCGCAGCATCAGTTCGCCCAGCGCGTGGCGCGAGGCCCATTCCACGAACGGCAGGTTGTTCTTCGACGGCAGCACGATCTGCACGTCCAGCCCGCGCAACGCCGCCGACTGCAGCGCGCCGATCAGGGCCGGGCCGGGCAGGAAATACGGCGTCATGATCAGCACCCGCCGGCGGGCGCTGGCGATGGCGGTCTGCACCAGCGTGGCCAGGCGTTCGGTGTCGCGGGTCGGCCCGTTTTCGATACTGCGACAGGCCGCGCTGCCGGAGGCCGCGATCTCGCCGCGGCTGACGCCGGTCTGGCGACCGGTCGCAAACGCCCAATCAGACAGAAACACGGCCTCGATCTGGCGCACGATCGGGCCGGCGAAACGAAAATGCATGTCCTCGACGCCGCGCCCGTCGGCATAGAAATGCCGATCGCCGATATTCATGCCGCCAGTGAAGGCCACCCCGGCATCCGTGACCAGAATCTTGCGATGATTGCGCAGGTTGATACGCAGCGACGGTGGCAATAGCCGCGGCGGCAGAAAACGCGCGGCCTGCACGTTCTGTCGCTTGAGCAGTGCCACCGCGCGCCGACCCGGCCAGGCGTAGTACTCGCCCACGCCGTCGATGAGCACGCGCACGTCCACACCACGCTCGGCAGCGCGCCCGAGTGCGTTTATGAAGCGCTTGCCGACCTTGTTGGTCTCGAAGATATAAGTGGTCAGATAGACGAAACGCCGGGCTTTTTCGATCGCCTCCAGCATCGGCGGATAGGCCTGCTCGCCGTTATGAAGCATGTCCACGGCGTTGCCGGCCACCACCGGCCAGGCGGACAGCCGGTCGCCTGCGGCGGCGAGGCCGAGACGACGCCGGTCCAGAATATCGCTGTAGTCGCGCAGTTCCGCGTACGCGCCGGGCTGGCGTGCACCCAGGCCGTGGCGCGATTGCCGGTCCAGACGCCGCGCACGAATACGCACGCGATTGACGCCGAACATGTAGTAGAGCAAGGGCCCAACCGGCGGGAACAGTATCGACACGCCGATCCAGCCGAAAGCGCTCGCCGGGGTTTCGCGCGTGAGCAGCGCGTGTACGCTCGCCACCAGCGCGGTGCCCACCAGCAACAGCACGGTTGCCCAGAACCGCAGCAGAGAGACCAGCTCCGGCGCGGTCAGATAGTCCGGCAGGTTCATTGGCCCGAGGCCACGTCCCGCGGCGTTTCCAGCCGCGGCACGGCCGCCAGCAACCGCCGCGTGTAGTCGTGTTGCGGGTCGGCGAACAGCGTATCGATCGCGCCGCGCTCGACCACTTCGCCATTGCGCATGACCAGTACGCGCTCGGTCTGACCGGCAACCACACCGAGATCGTGGGTGATCAGCAGCAGCGCGGTATTCGTGCGCGTACGCAGTTCGGCCATGAGGTCGAGGATATCGGCCTGCACGGTGACGTCGAGCGCGGTGGTCGGCTCGTCGGCCACCAGAATGTCGGGCTCGCAGGCCAGCGACATGGCGATCATCACGCGCTGGCGCATGCCGCCCGAGAACTGGTGCGGGTAGTAGCGGATCCGTCGCGACGCGTCGGGAATACGCACGGCTTCCAGCATCTCGATCGCCGCCGCCGTCGCGGCCTTACCTTTCAGACCCCGGTGGCGCTTGAGCACCTCGGTCATCTGGGTGGCAATACGCAGATGCGGGTTGAGCGTGGTCATCGGGTCCTGGAAGATCATCGCGATACGCGCACCGCGGATGCGCTCCAGCACGCGGCGCTTGGCGCCGATCAATTCCACCGGCCCGGTCGGCGTTTCCAATCGCGCGCTGCCGGTCACCCGCGCGTTGTCGGCCAGCAGGCCCATGAGCGCGAGTACGCTCTGGCTCTTGCCCGAACCGGATTCGCCGACGATGCCGACCGCTTCGCCGGCCGCCAGCTGCAGATCCAGACCTCGTACCGCCTCAACCACGCCGTCGGGCGTGTCGAAGCTTACTTTCAGATCGCGGACATCGAGCAGCATGGCGCCCAGTGTAAGGCAACCGCTGCTTCGAACGGGCCAGCCGTGCCTGCCCTGTTGAGTTTTACCGCCTCGGTGAACTCGCCACAGTTGGCGAAGATCAGCGCTGTTTCACGAGAATCTATGGCTTCTGTCGAGCGCTTATTAAAAGCTGCGGCGGCGAAAACTGGGTTTTCTAAATCAACGGCGCGGGTGAATTCCGGCTTGGGGTTTCGCACTGTTGTGCGACTCACTTTCTTTTGCTTGTCCAAAAGAAAGTAAGCAAAGGAAAAGGACACCCGGGTTACGCGCCGGCGCGGAGCGCCGGTGCACTGCGATGCTCGGTCCGAAGGGATGCAGCCCTAGTCAGTTAACTAGGCTCGGATAGCTTTGGCGATCCTCAAACAGCTGGCCGCACCGGCGCCGTGCGCCGGACACCCTTCGGTCCTGCGCTTCTCGTCGCGCCACACGGGGCCCGAATACAGGCGCGGCCTGCCTAGCAACAGCGTGGGAACAGCTACCAAGTCGAAGTTGCGGTGTTTTGTTACGTTCCGGTCGGACTCGCCTTCGGCGTTGTCCGAGGAAGCTCGCTTAGCGATCTTCATGGCGAAGCGATAGCGAGCCGGTCTTTGTCTGTATTCGGTCCCCTTGGGCGCAGCGCCGAGCAGCGCGGACCGCAAGCGGATCAAGACGGCCGGATGTTTGAGCGCAGCGAGTTTCCGGCCGTCCCGCTTGCGGACCGCGATGGGAGGGCACCGATGCGTAGCATCGGCGCAAGACAGGGTGCCTTTTGTTTTGGTTACTTTTATTTGGGCAAGCAAATAAAAGTGACTCGCGCAGCAGCGCGAAACCCCAAGTAAAAATCCACCTCCACCGTTGATCCAACACTCTTGATTGCAGGCTACGTCAGCCCAGCACTTCAAAGTGAGTCGCTATCGAAGGCCGACAGATTTTAGCGCGGCAACACGCTCAGGCAGTCACCGATCCTTCGGATCAAGCGCATCCCGCAAACCATCACCGATGAAGTTGAAACAGAACAGCGTCACGGCCAGAAAAACCGCCGGCACGATCAAAAGCCAGGGCGCGCGCCCCATCTCATCGGCGCCATCCTTGATCAGCGCGCCCCAAGAGGTGGCCGGTTCCTGCACGCCGAGCCCGAGAAAACTCAGGAACGATTCGAACAGGATCACCTGCGGAATGGTGAGGGTGATATACACCGCCACAACGCCGAGCAGGTTGGGCACGATATGCCGCAGCACGATCGCGAACGGTGAGGCCCCGGACATGCGTGCGGCCTCGATGAACGGCTGCTGTTTCAGGGCAAGCGTCTGGCCGCGCACGATGCGCGCCATATCCAGCCAGTTGATCGCGCCGATGGCCACGAAGATCAGCAGGATGTTGCGGCCAAAGAACACCATCAACAGGATCACGAAGAACAGGAACGGCATCGCATAGAGAATATCGACGATGCGCATCATCACGCCGTCCACGCGCCCGCCGGCATAGCCGGCCGTGGCGCCGTAGGCCACGCCGATCACCAGACTCACCAGCGTGGCGACCAGGCCGATGAGCAGCGAGATGCGCCCGCCTTCCAGCGCCCGCACGAACAGGTCACGGCCGAGACCGTCGGTACCGAACCAGTGGCTTTCGGTCATCGTCGGCGGCACCCAGATCGCCCCGTAGTTCTGGGTGAAGTAATCGTGCGGCGACAGCCACGGCCCGACCACCACCGCGACCACGATGAAGCCCAGCAGGCCCAACGAGGCGAGTGCAGCGCGGTTGGCGCGCAGGCGCAGCAATGCGTCGGAAAACAGGCTGCGCCCCTTTTCGGGCGCGCTCGCGATCTCTATTTCATCGGCGCGGCTGCTCACGAGTAGCTCACCCGCGGGTCAAGCCAGCCATAGAGCAGGTCCACGACCAGATTGAAGGCGACGATGAGCATGCCGTAGAACAGCACCACGCCCATCACCAGTGTGTAGTCGCGATTGAGCGCGCCCTGCACGAAGAACTGGCCCAGCCCGGGAATGCCGAAGATGGTCTCGATGACCACCGACCCGGTGATGATGCCGGCCGCGGCCGGGCCGAGAAACGACACCACCGGCGTGAGCGCGGCGGGCAAGGCATGCACCCAGACCACGCGCCGCGCGGACAGGCCCTTGGCGCGCGCCGTGCGCACATAGTTCGAGCGCATGACCTCAATGGTGGAGGCCCGCGACAGGCGCGCCACATAGGCCATCATCGCCGTACCAAGCGCGAGCACCGGCATCACGTAGTTCTGCCAGCCGCCCAGGCCGCCGGCCGGCAGCCAGTCGTTATAGACCGCGAACAGCAGGATCATGAGCGGGGCGAGGACGAAGTTAGGAATCGAGATGCCGAGCATGGCCGTGGTCATCGCGGCGTAATCCGCCGGCCGGTTCTGGCGCAGCGCCGCGACCATGCCCAGCGGCACGCCGAACAGCAGCGCGAAGGCGAGCGATGCACCGCCGAGCTTGAGCGAAACGGGAAAGCCGGAGGCGATAAGGTCGTTGACGGTGATATCGCGATACTGGAACGACGGGCCGAAATCGAAATGGGCCACATCCCAGAGGTAACGGCCGTACTGCTGATAGAGCGGCTCGTCGAGATGGTACTTGGCCTCGAGATTGGCCTTGACCTGCGCCGGCAGCTCGCGATCGGCATCGAACGGACCACCGGGCGCGGCGCGCATCATCACGAACGCCAGCGTGAGCAAAATGAGTAGCGTGGGAAACGCGCCGAGCAGCCGGCGCAGCGCATAGGACAGCATGATCAACCGTGCCTGTCGCGCATGTCGATCACCGAGCCGCTCACGGCTCGATCGACAGATCCTTGCTGTAGTACGCGTCGAGCGGGTTGCCCTCGAAGCCCTTCACATAGTCCTTGATCAGATACTTGCTGACATAGAAATAGATCGGGATCACGGGGCTGTCGGCCAGCAGCGTGGCCTCTGCCTGCTTCATCACCTTGTTGCGTTCTGGCCCGTCCGGCATATGCGCCTGTTTCTCCTGCAGGCGGTCGTATTCGGCGCTCGCATAGCCGGTGCCGTTGAGGCCGAACTTCGAGTTCATGAGCTCGAAGAAGGTATTCGGGTCGTTGTAGTCGCCGATCCAGGCCAACCGGTAGGCCTCGGTAGTCGCGCCCTGGCGCACGCTGTCGAGAAAGACTTTCCATTCCTCGTTGCGCAGGGTGACATCCGCGCCGAGCACGCTGCGCCACATCGACGCGATCACCGAAGCGATCTTCTTGTTGCCCTCGCCGCTGTTGTAGCGAATCTCGACCTCGAGCGGCTTGTCCTCGGAATAGCCGGCCTTTTCATAGAGTTCGCGCGCCTTGGCGTTGCGGTCGGCATCCGACAGCGTGGTCCACTCGAACTTGGCGCCGTCGTAGCCTTCGACCACCGGCGGAATCCAGCCATAGGCAGGGATCTCGTCGCCGCGGGTGATCTTGTCGACGATCACGCGCCGGTCGATCGCCATCGACAGCGCATGGCGCAGCTCGGGCGCATCCTTGAACGGCGGGCGCCGCAGGTTCAGACCGTAGTAGTAGACGCCGAGCGTGGGCTGGGTATGCAGCTGCGCGGGAATGTATTTCTCGATCGCGTCATACTGCGAGATGGGGACCTTGGTCGCCCAGTCCAGCTCGCCGGCCTGGTAGCGCGACAGCGCGGAATTGCCGTTGGTGATCGGGTAGAACTCGACCCGGTCGATGGCGGTGTTGGCGTCGTCCCAGTATTCGGTGTTGCGCTCGAGGCCGATCATCGAGTTCACCCGCCAGCTTGCCATCTTGTAGGCACCGTTGGTGACCGCGTTGCCCGGCTGCGGAAAAGCCGCGCAGTGGGCCTCGACAGCGGGGCGATACACGGGATAGCTGATGCTGTGCGCCAGCGTGCCCAGGAAATACGGCGTCGGCGATTTCAGCGTGATTTCGAGCGTCTTGTCGTCGAGCGCGCGTACGCCGAGACTTTCCGGCGGCTTGTCGCCCTGGATGATGTCGTTGGCGTTGACGATCGGCGTATGCAGCTGGGCATACGGCGAACCGGTGACGGGATCGACACTGCGCCGCAGGCTGTAGACATAGTCCTGGGCCGTGAGCGGCTCGCCGTTCGACCAACGCGCGTTATCGCGCAGCGTGAAGGTATAGACCAGCTTCTGCTCGCCAACCTCCCAGGATTCGGCGTCTGCCGGCACGATCTCGCCGTCCGGCGCGATCTGCACCAGCCCGGCATAGAGATCGCGAAGCACATTGGCCGCGGGCACGCTACGCGCCTGGTGCGGGTCCAGGCTTTCCGGCTCCGCACCATTGCCGCGACGCAGGGTGGTGCTGCCGTCGTCGTGAATTTCCGGCGTGTTCTTGACCGGGAATTGCTCGGATTTGTCGCTGCTGCAGGCCGTCAGACCGACGCAGAGAAACAGCAGGCAAAGCAGGATTCGACGAGACAGCATGCGCAGACAATAACCAGCTTGGGATGCGCGCTCAGACTACACGAAAGACGCGCTGTTCGAATGCCCTGGCGCTACGCGCCGGGCGCGCAGGAACACCGTGATCAGGCGCTTTTCTGTAGCGGCGCTCCGGTTTTCTTCAGATGCACGAGCAGCAACGAGATCGCGGCCGGGGTCATGCCCGGAATTCGCGACGCCTGACCGAGGGTGGCCGGGCGGACATCCTCGAGCTTGCCCCGGAGTTCGTTCGACAAGCCGGAGACCGCCGCATAGTCCATCTCTCGAGGAAGCGCAGTCGCCTCGTGGGCCTTGGTCTTCTCGATCTCGGCCTGCTGGCGATCGATATAGCCGGCATAGCGGGCCTGGATTTCGACCTGCTCGCCCACGGCCTCGGCATCTTCCGCGTCGAGATGCGCCAGCGCCGGCGCGCCGACGGTTTCGATCGCCGCCACCTGGGCATGGGATACACCCGGGCGCTTGAGCAACTCGGCGGCCGGTAGCGCCTGCTTGAGCCCATTGCCCAACCAGGCCGCGCCGTGGTCGGCGCCAAGATCGGCCGGCTTGACCGTGATCTTCGCCAGCCGCGCCTGCTCGGCGGCGACGGCTTCACGACGTGCTTCGAACACGGCCAGGCGGTCGTCACCAACCAGTCCGAGTTCGCGACCGATCGGCGTCAGCCGGGTATCGGCATTGTCCTCGCGCAGCAGCAGGCGATGCTCCGCGCGCGAGGTGAACATGCGATAGGGCTCGATCGTGCCGCGCGTGATCAGGTCGTCCACGAGCACGCCGAGATAGGCCTCATGGCGGCCCGGCCACCAGGGCGCGCGATCTGTCGCCGCGCGGGCCGCGTTGATGCCCGCAAGCAGCCCCTGGGCCGCGGCTTCTTCATAACCGGTCGTGCCGTTGATCTGGCCGGCGAAATACAGCCCGCCGATCGCCCTGGTTTCCAGCGTGTAGTTCAGCGCCCGCGGGTCGAAATAGTCGTACTCGATGGCATAGCCGGGGCGCGTGATATGCGCGGTCTCGAAGCCGGCGATCGAGCGCACCACCTGCAGCTGGGTCTCGAACGACAGGCTGGTCGAGATGCCGTTGGGATACACCTCGGCAGCGGTCAGCCCCTCCGGCTCGATGAAGATCTGGTGCGATTCCTTGTCGGCGAAGCGCACCACCTTGTCCTCGATCGACGGGCAATAGCGCGGGCCGACCGAGTCGATCTGACCGGAATACATCGCCGACTCGCCGATGTTGTCGCGGATGATCTGATGAGTGCGATCGTTGGTGTAGGTGATATGACAGCTCACCTGGCGCGGATGCTCGGCGCGCCGCCCCATGAACGAAAATACGGGTGCGGGCGTATCGCCCGGCTGCTCGGCGAGCTGGGAATAATCGATGCTCTTGGCGTCGATCCGTGGCGGCGTACCGGTCTTGAGCCGCCCCACCGGCAGATCCAGCGCGCGCAGACGCTCGGACAGCGCGTTCGATGGCGCGTCGCCCGCGCGGCCGCCGCCAAAGCGCTTGTGGCCGACATGGATCGTGCCGCCAAGAAAGGTGCCCACGGTGAGCACGACGGTGGGCGCATGAAAGGTCAGCCCCATGGCCGTCTCGACACCGGCGACCCGGCCGTTCTCGACCACCAGATCAGCCACCGACTGCTGGAACAGATGAAGATTCGGCTGGTTCTCGACCATCGAACGTACTGCGGCCTTGTAGAGCGCGCGATCGGCCTGGGCACGGGTGGCGCGCACGGCCGGGCCCTTCCGCGCGTTGAGGGTGCGAAACTGAATGCCGCCGCGATCCGCGGCGCGGCCCATGACGCCGCCCAGCGCATCGATCTCGCGCACCAGATGCCCCTTGCCAATGCCGCCGATCGCCGGGTTGCACGACATCTGGCCGATGGTTTCGATATTGTCGGTGAGCAGCAGCGTACGCGCGCCCATGCGGGCGGCCGCGGTCGCGGCCTCGGTCCCGGCGTGGCCGCCGCCGACAACGATGACGTCGAATTGCGTCTGACTGCTCATGTGCGCACCTGCTGAGCGGGAGATACCGCGGCGTGACGCGGTATACCGTATTGCTTGCTGAACCGCGCAGTATAACGGCTCGAATGCTTCGACTACAGCCGCTCCCGGGCCGCCTCGAACTGATCGACCATCGCCTGCCAGCCGATCTGGTTGCGCCCGTTGAGGGTCAAACGCCCCGACTCGATCGTCAGACGCAGGCGATAGGCGGCGCCCTCGTCGACCGACTCGATAAGGTTTTCGGCCACCAGCTCGGCCAGTGCGGCGTCGATATCGCTTTCCTCGATATCGTAGGGCGAACGCCCGCTGGCGAGCATGACCTGCACCGTGAGGTCGCGCGCCAGCCCTGCGGGCAGCCGGGCCTGGAAATCCACATCCAACTGCGAGATCACGTCCGCCAGCAGACGCGCCTCTCGCATCTGTTCGGGCGCGTCGATACGCAGGCTTGCCCGCACCTCGCCCTGCGGCGTGGTCAGCACCAGGCGCTGGATATCGATACGCGGCGCCCCCGAAAGCAGCGCCGGCAGCGTCTCGCCGTAGAGCGTGGCCCGGGCATCGGGATCGAGCGCGCCGGTTTCCACGTCGCGCAGCAGGCCGAGTTGATCGAACAGCGCACGCCAGGCGTCGGGATCGATATCCCGAACCTCGGCGCCCAGCATCAGCGGCCCGTATTCACCGTTGTTGATAACCGCGCGCGAGATGCGCCCGTCGAGCCGGCCACTCACGCGCTCCTGGGTAGCCGGCAGCGGCTGCCACTGCCAGGACAGCGACTGCAGCAGCGCAGAAAGCCCGAGCCCGTCTGCGATGCGCAGCGACTCGGCACGGAGCACGCCGCCGGCGCGGGTGGCGTTGCCGCTCTGCTCCGGCTGGCCAAGACGGGCCTGGAGAGCACGCCAGGCCAACTGGCCGCCGTTTTCGCCGACGATGCGAAACTGCGGCGCGTCCACCCCGGCCTCGATCGCACCGGCGCCGAGCGGCACGGTGGCCCGGGCCGTAACCGGCGCCGAATCGACATGCGCAAGGCGGCGCTCACGCGAGATGTCGACGCTGTTGCCCTCGATCCGAAGCGTGGAGCGGGCGCTACCCTCGAAGCCCACACGGGTGACGATCCGCAGCGGCGCCAACGCCGGGTCGAAGACCAGCCGCGGCCACAGCGCCGCCGGGTCCATCCGCGTGATCGCCACACCCAGACTTGGCCTGAAGCCCGCGTCCGGATCGACCGGCGCACCAAACGGGATCGGCCCGTGATGCACCGTGGTGTCGAGCATCACCCCGGCACAGGGCCGGGTCTCGCAGAGGGCGTCGTCGAGCTCGAGACGCAGACGCGCCTGCGACGAAAACCAGCCGCGCTCGAAGTCGCTACTCACCACCCGGGTCAGGCCGGGGCGCTCGAAGCGCGCGATCACGTCGTCGAATTCACGCTCGAGATAGAACCCCACCAGCGCCGGCGCGGCCGCCGCCAGGGCGACGAGCACCAGCAGACCGAGCAGCAGCGTCTTGCGAATCATGTGGAGCGTACTCGCGGTCGTAAGAATGGCATGGCGTCACGCCGGCCGCGGGCCGACATGGCAAGGCAGATCCTCGTCCACCGTCCACCAGGGCGCGGCCTCGCCGACATACGCCTGCGAAACCGGACGCGCCCCCGGGTCGCCGTCGAGCGTGCCGGCGCGTACGCGCACCGCCTCGGGGCGATCGTCGTGGCGGCTGATGATCGGCGAACCACAAACGCTGCAGAACAGCCGGTGCTTGCCCGGGGAGGACTCGTAATCACGCAGCCGCTCGGCGCCGTCGATGAGTTCGAAATCGCGCGTGGCAACCGGGACGTTGCTCGCTAGCGGCCCGCCCTGCGCCTTGCGGCAACTGCGGCAGTGGCAGAGCTGGATCTCGTCGACCGCGGCGTGGATTGCGTAGCGCACGCCGCCGCACAGACAACCGCCCGTGATCATGATCAATCCTTCCTGCCGATCGTGGGATCTGGAAGCACAATCATAGGTGGGACGCCGGCATAATGCATGCTGGCACAACTCTTGTTTGACGCTTAGGCATGCCTGATGCAAGCAGCCCGACGCGGGCACCACGCGCGTCCCTGATCGACTGGCTCGACCCGCTCTACGGCGCGGACGATGCCGCGCGCTGCGTGGACGGCGCCGCAGATGCGGCGATCCGTCACGGCCTGCCGGTCGCCGCCGAGACGGTAATCGACCAGTCGTTCAACGTGATGATCACCTATGGCGATATCGTCCAGCGCCCCGGCGAGGCGCCGCTGGCCACGCTCAAGGCGTTCATGGCCAAGCATCTGGCCGATTCGATCGCGGCGATCCATATCCTGCCCTTCTATCCGCACAGTTCGGACGACGGCTTTTCGGTGATGGACTACCGGGCGGTGGATACGAAACTTGGCGACTGGGACGACGTGGCCGCGCTCGGCGACGACCACCCGCTGATGTTCGATCTCGTGCTCAACCATGCCTCGCGCAAGGGCCAGTGGTTCGCCAACTATCTCGGCGACGCCGACCCCGGGCGCGACTATTTCATCGAGGTGGAGCCCGGCACCGATCTGCGTGCCGTGGTGCGCCCGCGCAGCACGCCGCTGCTCGCCGAGGTGGCCACCGCCCGCGGCACGCGTCACCTGTGGGCCACTTTCTCCGAGGATCAGATCGACCTGGATTTTGCCAATCCGAAGGTCCTGTCGGAATTCATCGACATCATCTTCGAATATGTCGCGCGCGGTGCGCGGCTGCTGCGCCTGGATGCGGTGGCATTCCTGTGGAAGGACATCGGCGGGCCGTGTATCCACCTGCCGCAGACCCACCGCCTGATCAAGTTCCTGCGCGCCCTGCTCGCCCACTACGCGCCGGGCGTACAGCTGATCACCGAGACCAACGTGCCGCATGTGGAGAACATCTCCTATCTTGTCGACGGCGACGAGGCCCATGTGGCCTACCAGTTCGCGCTGCCGCCGCTGGTCGCCGACGCCCTGCTCAGCGGCGACGCCCGGACGCTGACCGGCTGGGCGCATAACCTGCCTTCGCTGCCGACCGGCTGTCATTTCCTCAACTTCACCGCCAGCCACGACGGCATCGGCCTGCGCGCGGTGGAGTCGATCCTGGAAGCCGAGGCGATCGAACGCCTGGTCGAGACCGTGCGCGAACGCGGCGGCTTCGTGTCCACCCGCGCGGTATCGGATGGGTCGCACAAGCCCTACGAACTCAACATCGCCTATTACGACCTGCTCGCCGATGTCGCCGAGCGCGACACGCCGGTGCATATGGATCGCTTCGTGTGCAGTCAGGCGATCGCGATGGCGCTGGCCGGTATTCCGGCGCTGTATTTCCACAGTCTCACGGGCACCCATAACGATCTGTCCCGGGTGGAGGAAAGCGGGCGCTATCGCACCATCAACCGGCGCCGCTGGGATGTGGGCGAACTGGAATACCATCTCGGCGGCAATACCCACCACGCGCAGGTTTTCTCGCGTCTCAAGCATCTGCTGGCCGTGCGCGCGCGCCAGCCGGCGCTGCACCCCGAAGCCGCGCAGACGGTGGTCGATCTCGGCCCGCAGCTGTTCGCCCTGCAGCGGCGCGGCTTCGGGCAGACGCTGCTGGCCCTGCACAACGTCACCGACCGACCGGTCAAGGTCGCCGCCCACGTACTGCCGGATGCCCGGATACGCCGCAACGTGGTCGCCGCCCAGGGCATCAGCGGGTCAACACGCTCGATCACCCTCGCACCGTATGAGGTGGCCTGGATCAGCGATTGAGTGCGCGAATTCGAAAGCGGCTGTGCGCTGCCAGCGACACCGGGGCGGCCGGGCACGCCGACACCGCGCGAGTCGCCCGCTCAACGAAACGCCCTCAACCGGCCGCCTCCCTAGTCTCTTCAGTTTCTTCATCGCGGGTTTCGCTGCGGTCGAAAAGGCCGACCTTCACGCAGTTGCGCCCCGCGGCCTTGGCGTCGTAAAGCAATGCATCGGCCGTGGCGAAAACGGCAGACAGCGAATCCCGTTTCTGGGGTTGCTCGACGTGACAGAGACCGATACTGATCGTCACCACCGGCGCGACGTCGGACGTCTCGTGCGTTATCGCGGCCGCTTCGACCGCGGCGCGCAGGGCTTCGGCGTGTTCTTCGGCCTCGTTGGGCCGGCCTTCGATCCAGAAGGTCACGAACTCCTCGCCGCCGTAGCGACCGCAGACGTCGAGCGGTCGCCGCGCATGGGTTTCGATCACCTCGGCGACCCGGCGCAGCGCCTCATCGCCGGCCGGGTGTCCGTAGCGGTTGTTGTAGCTGCCGAACTTGTCGATATCGATCATCGCCAGGCTGTAGTCATTGCGTTCGCGCACGGCATGGGCGTGGGCGGTGGCCAGCGCGCTCTCCAGCGCGTGACGATTGAGCAGCCCGGTCAGGCCGTCGTGACGCGCGACCAGCTGCAGCAGCTGGCGGTCGAGCCAGCTGCGTCGCAACACGTACTCGCTCGCGTATTGAAGATAGGTCGCGAACAGGGCGAGCACGCCGGCCGCGGCCAGGTGGTAATAATCCGCCGGGCTCGCGTTCACGATCCCGGCCACGGTGACGCAGGTGAGTACCGACAGCGCCGTACCCACCGGCAGAATCACCCAGGAGCGCACCCGGCCGAGCGCGACCACGGCCACGAAACCGACACCCACGAACTCGATTGGAAAATCGGCGCTGTAGCGGTTGAGGATCACGTGATTGGCCAGCAGCCCCACGGTGACGATCGCGAACTGCCCGGTGATGACGAACTCCGTGGCCCGCGACTCGCCGCGGCGCAGGCACCAGACCAGCGCCGCGAGTGTGACCGGTACCAGCACGCCGACAAGCAGCAGCCGCGACCAGAAGGCGGCCGACGCCGGCACGCCAAAATAGGCCATGTCGAACAACGGGCTGAGCAGCAGCACGAGCGTGGCAATCACCAGCAAGGCGATGCGGTTGATCCGGGCGGCCCGGTCGTTATCGACGCGAAACGCCTGCTCGAGTTCGCTGGCGAAACGCAGCCAAGCGAAACCGCGCACGAGCTGTTTCCGGATCAGCCCGATCAGCGCCGGCGCCGATTGCGCCTGTTCGATCTCCCGGGCATCTGCCAACGCGTCGACACGCGAACTGCGCATGTTCGTCATCCTGCAAACAGGTGAAGGGCGTCTAGATAACATGCGCGCCCGCGCTCAGGCTGAACGGCTGCGCAGCGGCCTGATTTGACGGCGTTACCGGCCGGCCGCCATCGACCGTCCAGCGAAAAAATGCGCGCGTCAGCGGTGCGCGGACTCCGCCTGCGCGTGGTCGGCTTCCACCGCCTCGTGGAAGCGGTCGAGAAATTCGGGAAACGCAGCGCGTACCCGGTTCCATGTCGGCATGAACGGCACTTCCATGGGGTTGGCGATGTACTGCTCGCCGGCCTTGATGATCGCCTCGACGAACACCTCGACGGTCTTTTCTTCCTTGTGGCGATCGTAGGCGAGGCCATTGATCTGGGCATCGAAATAAAAGCGCTCCACGCTGTCCAGCGCGTTGCGCAGATACACCGCCTTGATGGTGCGGATGGTCTCCGGCGTGAGCACCACCCCATAGGTCGCGAGCTTGCGGTAGAGCGCCTTGGCGATATCCGCGCTCATCTTGGCCAGACCGGTATCCGCTTCGTGGTCGGAGACCGGCTGGTGCTTGTGGTCGTAGGCGTCGGCAATATCCACCTGGCAGATGGCGTTGGGCGTGTAGTTGCGGTGCACCTCGGCGAGGATGCCGATCTCCAGGCCCCAGTCGCTGGGAATGCGGATGGATTCGGCCACCGAGGCGGTCATCGCGCATTCGCCCGACAACGGATAGCGGAAGCTGTCCATATACCGCAGGTAGTCCATGTCGCCGACCACGGTCATCAGCGAGCGCACCAGGGGGGTCACGAACAACCGCGCCACCCGGCCGTTGATGTTGCCCTCGGCGATACGCGCGTAATAGCCCTTGGCGAACTTGTAGGTGAAGTTCGGGTGCACCATCGGGTAGAACAGGCGCGCGAGCAGATCGCGGTCGTAGGTCTTGATATCGCAGTCGTGCATGGCCAGAACGCGCCCCCGGCCCGAGGCGAGGAAATAGCCCATGCAGTTCCAGACGTTCGCGCCCTTGCCCGGGCGTTCCGGCGCCAGGCCCTCGGCATCCAGCTGATCGTAGAGCGCCTGCAGCCGCGGACCGTCGTTCCAGAGCAGGCGATGCGGCTGGCCCAACTGCTTGAAGAAGGCGTGCGCATGGGCGAACTGCTCGGCGTTCGCGGCATCGAGGCCGATGATGATCTCGTCGAGATAGTCGACCTTGGCGATCTGTTCGACGATGTTCGGCAACGCATCGCCTTCCAGCTCCGAATACAGGCAGGGCAGGATCAGCGACATGGGCCGGCGCCGGCCGAAGGCCCGCAGCTCGGCTTCGAGTGCGGCGATCGGGCGATCGCCCAGTCGGTGCAGGGTCGTGATCAGACCGTTCTGGTGAAAATCCGCCATGTCCTGTCCTCGTCAGATGTCGTGATGCGCGATCAGATCGTCGATCGCGGCCGACCAGCCGGCCGGGCCGATGCCGTCGGCATGCCGGATCGACCCGCCCGCCGCCGCGTAATGGCAGCCGTCGGGTCGCGCCACCCAGTAGCCGATATCGGCAGCGGCGAGCATGTCGGCATCGTTGCCGCTGTCGCCCATCGCTATAGCAAGAATCGGGCCGCGCGCCGCGCCGTAGCGACTGCGCAGCCAGGCGAGCGCGTCGCCCTTGTCGGCATGCCCGAGCACGTGCACGAAGCGGCCGCCCTCGCGGCAGGCATAACCGGCGGCGACGACGGCTTGCATGAAGTCTTCGCGTGCCGTGTCGCTGTCCTGCCATAGCAGCGGCTCTGAGGCGCTGCGCTCGAGTGCCCGCATGGCGCTCTCGCGATCGAGCCCGGTGGCCGCCACGACGTCATCCACATCCATATCGGCAAAGCCGGTGAAGCGAAACCCGTGTTGCGCGCGCAGCGTCGCGGCCAGCGCGGTCAACGCCTCGCGCGGCGCGCCGAGCGTGGTGACATCCACCGGCGTGTGGGCATCACAGGCCGCGCCCTCGAAATAGCCGCGCGGCACGGCGACCGCGCCGCCGTTTTCGACCGCGAAGGGATGGCCATTGCCCAGTGCGACGCGCAGCGCGGCGACCTCGGCCACCGTCTTGCTGGTGATGATGCAGAGCGGAATATCGCGTGCCGCCAGTTGTGCCATGCCCGCACGGGCGGCCGACCAGTCGTAGTCGTGGTGATCGAGCAGGGTCGCATCGAGATCCGTGAATACGACGGCAGGGGAACGGCGTGGCGGCATGCGTGTCTATCGAACAACGAGCGGGGGACATGGTTTCAACCGCAGTGTAGAACACCCGCGCCGCCCCGGCCCGCGCGACATGCGGATAAAATAACCTCATGACAGCCCGTTTTATTCTGCCGGGGGCCCCCTGCGGCCTGTCGGCTCGCGCCTGCACCCAACGGGAGATCGCATGCGCATACTCGTGATCGAGGACAATGAAGACCTCGCCGCCAACATCATCGAATTCCTGTCGGCGCGCCATCACATCATGGACAGCGCCACCGACGGCGTGACCGGACTGCATCTGGCCGTGGTCAACGAGTACGACGCGATCGTGCTCGATCTCATGCTGCCCGGCATCGGCGGGATCGATCTGTGTGCACGGCTGCGCGGGGAGGTGGACTGCCAGACGCCGATTCTCATGCTGACCGCGCGCGACACCATCGACGACAAGCTGGCCGGTTTCGCCTCCGGCGCCGACGATTATCTGATCAAGCCGTTCTCGTTGCTCGAGCTCGACGCGCGGCTGACCGCCATCGGCAGCCGCGGCCCGCGGCGCAGTCAGCACGTACTGCGCGTGGCGGACCTGGTCCTCGATCTCGATACCTGGCAGGCCGAGCGCGCCGAGCAGCGCATCACCCTCACCCCAACCGCCCTGCGCCTGCTGGAAGTGCTCATGCGCGCCTCGCCCCGTCTGGTGCGCCGCGCCGAGCTGGAGGCCGCGATCTGGGGCGACCATCCGCCGGATTCCGAGGCGCTGCGCACCCATATCCATGCCCTGCGTGCCGCCATCGACAAGCCGTTCGATACGCCGCTGCTGCATACGGTGCCGACCATGGGCTACCGACTGATCGCGCCCGACGCCGCATGAGCCGCCCCGGCGCGACGCGATGAAACGCCGGCTCGACAGTCTCCAGTTCAGGGTGACGGCGGCGCTGGCCCTGTTCGTCGCGATGATGGCCACGCTCATGGTGATGGCGCTGTTCGCGATCAACGAACGCCTCGAGGACGACCTGCTCGACGGTATCGTCGCCCACGAGGTCAACGAGCTGGAAACCGAATACGCCGTCGAGGGCGAGGCCGCGCTGCCGAACTCCGCCACGATCAAGGCCTTCGTGGTCGAGGCGGACGCGCTCGACAGCCTGCCGGTGCCGCTGCGCAGCCTGCCGGCACACCACCCCGGCATGGACCTCACCTTCAACGGCCGCAGCTATCGGGTCGCGACCACCGTCATCGAGGGCAAGCGGGCGTTTCTGGCCTACGACGTCACCGCCATCGAACAACGCGAGTCGCTGTTTCGCACCGTGCTGATCGTGGCGGCGATCGTCGTCGTGGCGCTGGCGCTGCCGCTGGGCATCTGGATCGCCCGGATCAGCCTCAAGCCCATTAACGAGCTGGCCGACCATGTCGCCAGTCTTCAGCCGGAGGCGGCCGGGCGCGATCTCGCCGATCGTTTCGACGGCTTCGAAGTTGGCGTTATCGCGCGCGCGTTCGATCGCTTCATGCAACGGCTGGACGGCTTCGTCGAGCGCGAGCGCAGCTTCACCGCAGACGCCAGCCACGAGCTGCGTACGCCGCTGGCCGTGATCCAGGGCGCGCTCGAAGTCCTGCAGCAGGAAGCGCCCGGCGCCCACAGTGCGCCGCTCACCCGCATCGAGCGCGCGACCCGACAGATGGCCGAGCTGATCGAATCGCTGCTGTTCCTGGCCCGCGACGAAGACCGCAGCAGCGACGGCGTGGAGCCCGATTGCCGCGCACACACCGTGGTCAGCGAAGTCATCGATGCCTATCGCCCCCTGCTCGGCAACAAGCACCTGCAGGTGCCCGCTCTGGATGACTGCCGCGTGGCCGCGCCGCGTATCGCGGTGGTGATCGTGTTCGGCAATCTGCTCCGCAACGCCCTGCGCCACGGCGGCGATACGGTACGCGTGACGCTGGCCGACGGCGTACTCAGCGTGTCCGACGACGGCAACGGCATGGGCCGTGAACAGCTGCGTCATGCGTTCGAACGCGGCTATCGCAACGGCCAGGGCGCCGGACTCGGGCTCGGGCTGTACCTGGTCAAGCGTGTGGCCGACCGTTATGCCTGGCCTTTGCGCCTGACCAGCCGGGAAAACGAAGGCACCCGTATCGAGGTGCGACTGGCCGCGCGTTAACGAAATCTTGATTTCGTATTGACGATCCCGCCAACGGCGGACGTTCATCCTATTCACTCATCGACGCTTGTAGGGGATCCTCACCATGGCAGGCCAGCGCAGCCATGTGAACGCGACCGGCTTCAAGGCCGGGCTCAAACGCACCCGCCGCGGCTCGCGCGAGCGCCTCAATCGCGTGCTCGCGCGGCTGCTGGGCACGGCCGAACCACGCCGTGCCCCCCTCGCCGACGACACCCGGCGCGTACTCGTGGTGCGGCTGAACAAGCGCCTCGGCAATATTCTCTTTCTTACTCCCATGCTGCGCACACTGGCGGCGTCGCTTCCGGCCGCGCGTATCGACGTGGTCATACAGGACGCCCGCCAGAAGGCGCTGCTCGAAACGCTGCCCGGCATCGGCCGCGTCTGGATCCAGGACAAATCGCTCGGCGCCAGCCTGCGGCTGCTGCGCACGCTGCGTGCGCGGCGCTACGATCTCGCCATCGACCCGAGCGGCAACTCGGCCAGCAACCGCCTTGCGATCGCGCTGTCCAAAGCGCGTCAGCGCATGGGCTTTGCCCGAACCGACCAGTGGGTGCCGCTCACCCATGCAGCGCCACGCCCGCGCAGCCGTCATCAGGCGCAACAGGCCGTCGAACTGCTGGCCTCCAGCGTCACCGGCAAGAGCTGGGACACCTTCGACAGCCTCGCCGTGTTTCCCAGCGATGCCGCCGACCGGGCGGCGCAAGCGCACTGGGTCGAGGCATTCGGTGCGACGCCGGTCGATGCGCCGGTCGTGGCCTTCTTCACCCAGGCCACGGGCAACAAGCAGCTGGACGACGCCTGGTGGTCGGCATTTCGCGAGCAGATCACCGCCCGCCTGCCGAACGCGCGGCTGCTCCAGATATGCCCGCCGGGCATGGCGGCACCGACGGATATCGCCAGCGTATGCATTCCCGCGCTGGACGTGCTCGCGGCCACCCTGTCGCGGGTGGATGCCTTCGTCGCCGCGGACAGTGGCCCCATGCATCTGGCCGCTGCCGCCGGCGTGCCGGTCGCCGGCCTGTTTCGCAGCACCTCGCCGGCCGCCTACGCCCCGCTCGGCCCCGATTGTGTCTCGCTCAGCGGCGACGCGCTCACGCCCGAAGGCGCGGTCGATGCCGTCGCCGACATGATCACGCGTCGCCGGACCAGCGGCGCGGCATAGCCGCTGGTTCGCCCTGCGCACACCGGATAGACTGGCGCGCCAACCTGTCTCGACGCTGCTGCGCAACGCATGTCCGATGCCTCGACCGGCCGCGCCGCCCTGCGCTGGCTACCCGACCCCGACCGCATATCGCCGGCCGACGATGTACACACGCTCGTGGATGTACACCACCGCCCGGACGACGACGTATGCAACTGCCCGCTGCCCAGTCTGGGCGGCGATTTCGACGCCGAACGCTGGCTGGCGCGCACGCCGGTCACGCGCGGCGAGGCCCACGGTTGGACATATGCGCGCGCGGAACCGGGGCTAGTCTTTGCCGCTCGCCATATCGACGACGGCGAGGATCCGGCCACACCGGGCGCCATCCAGCAGGCGGCGCTGGCGGCCTACACCGGGCTGTTCGCGCTCCAGCGCGAGCTCGGCCTGCGTCATGTCCAGCGCATCTGGCACTGGCTGTCGGCGGTCACCGCAGGCGACGGCGACGATGAGCGTTACAAGCGTTTCTGCCGTGGCCGGGCCGAGGCACTCGATCTGCCCGGGCACGACATGACAACGCTACCGCCGGCAACACTGGTGGCCGGACACTGTCGCGGCGTGCGCCTGCACGTGCTGCTGGGCGATCGGCCGGTCACGCCGATCGAGAATCCGCGTCAGGTCAGCGCCTACGACTATCCACGCCAGTACGGCGAGCGGGCTCCGGCCTTCGCTCGCGCCGGCCGTATGGAACTCGGCGGCACGCCCTATCTGCTGATTTCCGGCACCGCGAGCATCGTCGGCCACGAGAGCCGACATATCGGCGACGTCGCCGCCCAGACCCACGAAGCGCTCGACAACGTCGCCGCGGTGATGGCCCATGCCGACGCGTGGGATCCGGCCACCGGGCTGGCGGCACTCGAATGTCTGAAGGCCTATATCCGCGTGCCGCGCGATGCGGCCACCATTCAGGCGATCGCGAAGGCACGAGCGCCCGGGGTACCGATCGCCTTGCTGCACGCGCCGCTTTGTCGCGAGGAACTGCTGGTCGAGTTCGAGGCCCAGATGCCGCTGACCTGAAACGGTCACGAATTCGTCATGCTCGGCCTCGATACTGGCGCCGACACACGAAACAGTGACCGTCATGCGAATCGCCTATGCCGTCATGGGTTACGGTCGCGGCCATGCCATGCGTACCGCGGCCGTGCTGCCTGCCCTTGAACGTGATCACGATGTCCGCGTTTTTGCCGGGCGCGACGCCCACGACATGCTCGCGCGCGACCACGGCAGTGTCGAAATTCCCGTCATCGGCTATCAGTACGGCAGCAACGGCCGCATCTGCCCGCGCCGAACGATGCTGCGCAACGCGCCGCTGGTCGCCGACCTGCTCGCCGCGGGCCCGCGTACCCGCGCCGTCTGGCAACAGATGGCGGATTTCGCCCCGGATATCGTCATATCCGACTCCGAAACCTATGGTCACCGGTTCGCGCGTCACCACGGCATTCCGCGTATCGGCTTCGATCATGTCGGGATCATGGCCTATTGCCACTGCGACTTCGCGCCCGGCGATGCGTTCGCCGGCATTCGCGACGGCCTCGGTTACCGCGCCTTCATGGGCGACCCCGATCGCGTGATCGTGTCCAGCTTCTACCCGGCCCGGCCGCGGCGCGACACCGTCCAGATGGTCGGCCCGATCCTTCGCGAACCCGTGCGCACGGCCAGACCGATACGCGGCGAACGCGTGCTGGTGTACCTGAATAAAGGCGCGCATCAGTACACTGCAGCGCTGGATACCGCGCTGCGCGCCTGCGGCGAGGATGTCGTCGTCTACGGCACCGCACGTCGCGGCAAGAGCGCGAACCTCGAGTTCAAGGCGCCCTCGCAGCAAGGCTTCATCGACGATCTGGCCGCCGCGAAGGCGGTGGTCTCGACAGCGGGCAACCAGTTGCTCTCGGAAGCGGTCTATCTCGGTAAACCCGTGCTGGCACTGCCGGAGGACGCGGTCGAACAGCGCTTGAACGCCCAGGCGATCGTCAGCATGGGCGTAGGCGCGAGTGCCCCGCTACACAAGCTGTCGCTGACCTGCCTCGGCGCGTTTCTGGAAAATGCCGACACGCACGCGGCCGCGACCGCCGGCCATCGCAGCGACGGGCTGGCCGATGCAACGGCCGCGCTGCGCCGCCACATCCATACCCTGTCGCGCCGGCCGCGCCCCGCGCCGGGTGCCCTCGCGCGGCTGACCGGGGCCTACTAGCCGCTGCCCGCGATGGCCGCCATGGCCGCGAGCCAAGGTCGAGCGCATCTGCGGCGACGAAACCGCAAACCCGTGCAGCGCCGCGCCGGCTCAACCCAGCCTGTCGCGACGCACATTGGTCGCGTTATGCCGCAGGATGCGGCGATTCATGGCGGCGCGGGCCGTATCCGGATCCGCCCGCGGCACGACGGCCTCCAGCGCAGCGACATAATCGGCAGGCAAGCCGTGTTCCCGCGCGCCATGGACCACGAAATCGCAATACCAGTCGAACGGCACGAGCCGGTCGTCCAGATACTCGGCACGGCCACGGTAGGTCGCCGCACGCAGCGGCCCCTCAGGCGTGCCGATCTCGAGCTCGAGAAAGGCATAGGGCGGCCCCTCGGCCGCATGCAGGCGATCCAGGCGTTCGGCGTCGAGTTCATAGACCGCGCCGTGGACGACATCGCGGTCGTCTCCCGTGTGCAGCACGTTGCACTTGCCGGATTCGTCGCTGCCGCTCAGATGAAAATGCAGCTGATGACCGACCAGCCAGCCGCGCCCGACCGGGCGCACGGTGGGCACCCGCTCGGCCAGGCGCGCGGTGAGCATGTTCGAGCCGTAGGCAAAATAGAACATCGATAGCTAGAACGTCGATTGGCGAGCGCAAGCTTACAGCGCAAGCGATCGCCGGCGACAAAAAAAGACCGCCCGAAGGCGGTCAGGTCACGACGGAGGGATTCGGTTGCCGGGTCAGGCGGCTTCGCCGACGAGCGTGCGGATCTGGCGGATCGCACGACCGTGAAGCTGGCAAACCCGCGATTCGGACACGCCGAGCTGTTCGGCGATCTCGCGCAGGTTCCGGCCGCTTTCGTAATAGAGATGCAGCAGCAGCTGTTCGCGCTCGGGCAATTCGACCGCCGCACGCTGGATGGCTTCGCACATGTCCTCATATTCGACCGCGGCTTCGGGCGCGAAACCGTCGTCGGCAGAGACTTCCAGCGCCGGCTGGTCCGAGAGCGCGGCATCAAGGCTGGCGACGTGCGACAGCGCGACGTCGTCGCACAGCCGGCGATATTCGGCCAGCGGCATGCCGAGCTCGGCGGCCACGGCCGTACTCGCGGCCGCGCGACCGACGCGGCGCTCGACATCGGCCCGCGCCTGCTTCACCGCACGGGCAGCACGATGAAGCGATCGCGGCGCCCAGTCGCCACGGCGGATTTCGTCGAGCATGGCACCCCGAATGCGGATACCAGCGAAGGTCGCGAAACTGGCGTCTTCATCCGGCTGGTAGCGCTCCCAGGCCTCGAGCAGCCCGATGGTGCCGGCCTGGATCAGGTCTTCGACCTGCACACAGTCGGGCAGGCGCTGATGCAGACGCCAGGCTATGCGCTTGACGAGCTCCAGGTTCTCGTCGACGACCACGCCAATATCCTGTATCGGGCTCCGGTTATGTAGTGCCGCGTACATGTTGTCCCCTCGAAGCTGGCGGGCCATGCCGCGGCCCGCTCGGTGGTTACCCGATCCTCGAGCGCGGCAGGAAACCGGCGCTCGAGTCACGTTTGTGTTGTTTTCACGCTATCGCTCTAGCAAACGACGTGCCGTTTTTATGACGCTTTTTATTCAATGACTTGCGAAACAGCGTGACAAAACGCGGCGTTTGAGGGATTTTTTTCCTGCGCAGCGGTGACAAGAAAACGACACTTTGCGTCACTTTTAGACAAAAAACGGCGTTTATACAAGCGCAGTACAGGCGCGTGCCGTGCCGGCACGAGGGACGGGCAATCAGTCGGTACTGATGCCGTAGCGGCGCAGCTTCTCGGTGAGCGTCGTCCGACGCAGACCCAGCGTACGCGCGGCATGGGCGACAACACGCCCGTTGCGATCGAGCGCCTGTTCGATGAGTCGCTTCTCCAGGCGCTCGACCAGCTCCCGCAGGTCGACGCCATCCTCCGGCAGCGACATGGCCGAGATCTGGGTCGCCGGCACCTGGCCGTCGCCGGGCAGGGATTGCGACGCCAGAAGAGAGACGTCGATGGGGTGCAGATGCGCATCGAGCGTGCTGCGATCGATCGTCTCGTGGGGATAGAGAATCGCCAGCCGCTCGATCACGTTGGCGAGTTCGCGCACGTTGCCCGGCCAACCGTACGACTTGAGACGCGCCATCGCGGTGGCATCGAAGCGTGGCCGGCCGCCCGGCAGACCGGCACCGAGTGCTTCGACGAGCGCGGCCAGGTCGGCGATGCGCTCGCGCAGCGGCGGCAGGCGAATCGGAAACACGGCCAGCTGAAAGAACAAATCGCTGCGGAACGCACCGTTGTCCATGGCCTCGACGAGGTTGCACCGGCTGGTCGCGATCACGCGTACGTCCGGCGCCTGGGCATGGGCGTCGCCGGGCCGCCGATGGCGGGTGTTCTCGAGCACGCGCAGCAACCGCGCCTGGCTGGCCATGCTGAGATCCCCCACCTCGTCGAGCAGAAGCGTGCCGCCCTGCGCGGCCTGGAAATAGCCGCCGCCGGCACGCCCGCCGCTGTTGCCGCCGAACAGGTCGGCCTCGAGGTTCGAATCCAGCAGGGCCGCACAATCGACGGTCACGAACGCGCCCTGGCGACCGGAATAGCGATGAATCTCGCGGGCGGCCAGGTGTTTGCCGGTGCCGCTCTCGCCTAGGAGCAGAACCGTGGTGGCCTTGTTCGCCACCCGCTCGACCAGACGGTGAACATGTTGCATCAGCGGCGATGTGCCGGTCAGGCCGGAATCCGTCGCCTTGCCCGCCAGCACGCCACGCACGCTGTCGAACAGTTCCGCCGGAGAAGTGTCGGTGTGCAGCACGGCGCGAAATTCGCCCCGTTGCGCCACCGGCATGTCGCTGACCAGCACACAGGGCAACTCTCGCGAGAGCGCGTGCGCGGCATCGCGCACACGATCGCCGACCCCGAGGTCGAGCACGACCGCCAGGCGATAGATCGCGTCCAGCCGGCCGCTGGCGTAAGCGAGATCCGCAGGACGACTGAAGCCGAAAGCGAGACCCTGATCGAAGAAATAATCCAGTACGGGGGCAGCGGCATCGCGGCTGGCAGCGACGACCAGCACCGACGCGCTATGATCGACGAATGCCACGGCCACGGGCGCCCCCCGCCTTGGAAGTTGTCGAAAACATCTGCGAACGACCCGTCAAATGACCCGCATAGCCATTGTCACTATCCCGAAATTAGACCACAGCGCGGCCCCTGAAACAGGACGGCCGCGATGACCGGGCCCCGTATCGTACTCGCCCCGGACAGTTTCAAGGGCAGCGCCAGCGCGCTCGAAATCGCACACGCACTCGGCGAAGGCCTGCAGACCGCGCTGCCGCACGCCCGCCTGACGCTCGCCCCCATGGCCGACGGCGGCGAGGGCACCCTCGACTGTGTCGCGGCCGCCTTTGAGGGCCGCTGGGCACAGGTCGGCGTACACGCGATTCACGGCGCGCCTGTCGACGCCCGCTGGTATCTCACCGATGACGGCCGCGCCATCATCGAATCGGCCGAAGTGCTCGGGCTGCCGCTGGTTCAGGCCAGCGCCGATGCGCCGACGCTGCACGCGCGCGGCAGTGCCGCGCTCGGCGCGCTCATTGCAGCGGTTCTCGATGAAGGCGTTCACGAACTCTATATCGGCCTCGGCGGCAGCGCCTGTAACGATGCCGGGCTCGGCCTGCTGATCGCGCTGGGCGCCACCGCGCATGATGCCGGCGGCAACCCGGTCGAACCGACGATGGACGGTCTGCTCGCGCTCGACACGCTGGACCTGTCCGGCCTTGATCCACGACTGGCGCAAACGACCATTCACGTGCTCTGCGACGTAGACAACCCGCTGCTCGGCGCGGGCGGCGCCAGCCGCGTCTACGGACCGCAGAAAGGCCTGACCGACGCGGATATCGACGCGGTGGAGCACGCATTCGCCCATATGGCCGCCTGCAGCAGCGCACGCGCGCTGACCGAAAAGCCGGGCAGCGGCGCGGCCGGCGGCCTGGGTTTCGCCCTGGCGCTGCTGGGCGGCGATCTCCAGCCCGGCGCGAACACGCTCATGGACATGACCGGCCTGCGCGACGCGCTCGCCGCAGCCGATCTCGTGATCACCGGCGAAGGCCGTTCCGACACGCAGACCCTGTCGGGCAAGCTGCCTCTGGCGATCGCGCGTGCCGCCGCGCCGACGCCCACGGTGCTGTTGTCCGGCGCGATCGCCGACGACGCCGTCGATGCGCTGGCCGAACGATTCGCCGGCTGCTTCACGCTGGTCGAGCGCGCCGGCTCGGCAGACGCCGCGCTGGCTCAACCGCTGCACTGGGTACGTCACGCCGCTGCCGAGATCGGCCGGGACGCCGAGGCGCTGATCGCCGCCGCGACCCGCTGAGCGGCGCCGCCGCGGCCCAGCCGCAACGCTATTCCTCGACCTGAAGTGCGCGGTAGTTCATGTAGACCAGCCGGACGAGCGTGTATTCGAACGGCGAGCCGGTCTGGTAATAGCGGAAGTTGACCGTATCGCGCTTGTTGATCACGTATAGCGGCCAGTACGGCACCCGCGCCCAGGGGTGTTCGTCGAACTGCAGCGGGTCCAGCACGTAGAAGAACGCCTGATCCCCCGCCAGACCGACGCTGTCGCGCAGCGATGAGGGGCCGAAGAACGGCAACACCAGATAGGGGCCGGCGCCGACGCCGTAGTGGCCCAGCGTCTGGCCCAGGTCCTCGTTGCGCTGTTCGAGGCCGAGCGCCGTTGCCGGGTCGAACAGCCCGGCGAGGCCGACGGTCGAGTTGACCACGAAACGCGACAGCGTGACCGCCGAACTGGCGGGCTTGATCTGCAACACGCTGTTGGCGAATGTGTTGATCTCGCCAAGATTGGAAAAGAAATTCTGCACGCCGGTTCGCGCGAACCCGGGCGTGACGGTGCGATACACCTGCACCACGGGCATCAACGCGTAGCGATCGGCCAGCGCATTGAAGCGATAGACGCGCCGGTTGAAACCTTCCCAGGGATCATTGATCGCGAGCGGGTTGGCGGTCGTCGCGGTCACGGGCACGTCGTCGGGCGTGCTTTCGTCGACCGTACGCGGCGGCGGTGTGCTGGCACAGGCACCCAGCAGCAGGGTCAAGACGAGTATCAGCGCGCCGCGCTGGCGTGCATGCATGCAGCCGAACCGGGTCATGGCGATCATGGCGAGAAGAAGTCCTGTAGAGCGCGCACGGTATTCTGCGAGGACAGATTGCCCATGTGGCCGCCGCGCGCACGGATGCGGGCGCGTTCGCCGAAGCTGTCGCGCAGAAAGTCGATCTCGTCGTCACTCAGAATGGGGTCGTCGGCGCTGGTGAACACACCGATATCCGGATTGTCGACGATGAATTCCCGAATGGCGCGCAGATCCGCCTCGGCGATCAGCCGTTCGCGCGGCACATGCCGGCCGTCGCGGTTCCAGTACGGCACCAGCAGCCGGTCGATATAGGCGGCGAAGGAGGTCTTGAACGAGCGCTGGATATAGGGATCGAGCGAATCGTAGGGGCCGAGTTCCTCATCCCGCGGCACGATCACGTCGGCACGGGTGATCACGTCGGCGCCGAACGCCATGTTGGCCAGCGACAGCCGAAAGGCCAGGCCGATGATGGCCGCGATATCGGCGCGATCCGGCGACTGCGACGTGTAGGCGCGATAGAGGAAATCCTCGTTGAATCGCAGCGGATCGCCGGAAGCATACAGCTGCTTGAGGCCGCCAAGCCCGCGCGCGACGAACGCCGGGATGCCGTCGATCCCGCCGTCCAGATTCTCTGCCAGCAGCGCGTCCATGCGCTGCACCGAGGCCCAGATATTCACCGCCGGGTTGAGCAGCAACACCTTCGAGAAACCGAATGTGCCCACACGGGCATCGTGCCGGGCGATGAACGCGGCCTGGGTGGCGCCGAGGCTCCAGCCGGTCAACGCATAGCCGGTGACCTGGGTCTGTTCGTCGAGATCGTCGCGCACCGCGCCCATGAGCCGATAGAGATCGGCCACGTCGGTGCGCATGCGGCCCGGCACCGGATGCTCGGCCGCGCCCAGCATGAAGGTCACGCTGGTCGGCGACGGCAGACAGGCCACGCTGTAGCCGACGTCGTACAACGCGCGCGAGAGCATGACGCACTTGCTCGACAACGCACTCGCGCCGGTGCCGGCGATGACGAAGGCCAGCGGCGCCGGCTCGTCCTGCGTCACGCGCAGATACTGCAGCGGGCGGGCATAGCGCAGCGTGGGCGGCGTATCGCGCTCGACCAGCGGCTCGAGGCTGCGCACCTCGAAATCCAGATCCTCGGGCAGATCGGCCTTGTAGTCGGCCGGGGTGCCGATCACCGTCGCTGCCAGCCCGTCCTCGATCGGGTAGGTGCCGGACGCAGGCTGGGCCGATACCACCAGCGCTGTCGCCAGCAATCCAAGCGCCCCCAAAGCACGCAACAAGCTACGCATGGATTAAACCCGCGCTATCTGAAACATCGAACACAATAGGCGCGATTATACCGTGTTCCGCACGATTTGCGCGCTGCAGCAGCTCAGCCGACAATGCCGCCCATGCCTCATGTTGTGATCATCGGCGCCGGCGTGGCGGGCGCGAGCGCGGCCGCAACCCTTGCCGACGCAGGCTGGCGCGTGACGCTCGTGGACAAGGCCGCACGTCCGGGCGGGCGCTGTGCGACCCGCCGCCTGGCCGCCGATACCGCCAGCCCCTGGTTCGATTATGGCGCCCAGTATTTCACCGCGCGCGACCCGGCGTTTCGGCAGGCAATCGCCAGCGATCTGGACGCCGGCGCGCTGTGTCACTGGCGGCCGATGCTGCATGTCGCCGAGCACGGCGATGCCGGCTGGCGCCGCACGCCGTCGCCGGACGAGCGCGAACGGCTGATCGGCCCGCGCGGCCTGAACCACTGGATCCGGCATCGCCTCGACCAAACCACGGCCGATATCCAGTGTCAGCGCCGGGTGTCGGCGGTCGCGCGCTCGACGCAGGGCTGGCAGCTGCAGTTCGCCGACGACGCCGCATCGCAGAACGCCGACGCCCTGATCGTCACCCTGCCCGCGGTGCAGGCGGCCGGCCTGCTCGGCGATCTCGCCGACGACATGCCCGAGCTGGCAGCGGCCGACTCGGCATTGAGTCCCTGCCACTCGCTGGTCGTCGCCGCGCCTGCCCTGGCCGACTGTCACGGCATTTTCGTCAAGGGCGGGCATCTCGCCTGGTGTGCCGACAACACCCACAAGGCCGGGCACGGCGAGGCCGGCAGGCATCTGTGGATACTGCACGCCGGGCCGGCATTCAGCGCCGACCATCTCGAGGACGACCCGCAGACGATCTCCACGCTGCTGATCGAGGAATTCGCCGCGCTCGGCGGTTTGGCCACGGCGCGCATCAAGCCGGTACACCAGCACCGCTGGCGCTACGCGCGCCCCGGCGCCGAGCCACCGCCGGCCGAGACGCGCTGCCTGGCGCGCCCCGAGCTTCGACTCGCCCTGGCCGGCGACTGGCTGGCCGGCGGGCGCATCGAAGGCGCCTGGCATTCGGGCCGGGCCGCCGCCGACGCGCTGCGGTAATCCATATGCCCCGTGCCTTGTCGCCCGTCGGGGGTCAAGACTTGGCCGTTTTGTGCGATATATTAGAAATAGACTACCGCGTTGCCGCGGAACGATCGGACATGGCCGACCTGATGGCGTTATACAAGAAGAAAATCGAAGTCCGCGATCTTCGGCCCGGCATGTTCGTCGAAGCGCTCGACCGTCCGTGGCTCGAAACGCCCTATCTGCTCGAAGGCATCGCCATCGAGAACCAGAACGATATCGACGAACTGCAGTCGCTGTGCGCATTCGTCTATATCAGTAGCGACGAGCCGCCCGCGGAAGAGGAAACAGCGAGCGACGACACGCCGAAAATGCCGGCCCTGGGCGACCAGACGCCGCGCTCCTTTCGCCAGGAGCTGCCGATCGCTCGCGCGATCCACAGCAATGCCAAGAGCCTGGTCACGAACCTCCACGAGGATGTCCGCGAGGGCGAGAAGCTCGACACCGCGGCCATCGCGGAAGTGGTCGAGCGCATGATGGACAGCGTCGCACGCCACCCGGATGCGCTGGTGTGGTTCTCCAACCTCAAGGATCGCGACGAATACACCGCGGTGCACAGCCTCAATGTGTGCATGCTCGCCGTCACGCTGGCCGCCTGGGTGGGCAACGACGCTCGCGCGATCAAGGAAATGGGTATCGGCGCACTGCTGCACGACGTGGGCAAGCTCAAGGTGCCGCTGGAAGTGCTGAACAAGCCCGGCAAGCTCACCGACGCGGAATACGCGATCATGAAGAAACACCCCGAGTACGGGGTGGAGATTCTCAAGAACTCGCCGGACCTGACACCGGCGAGCCTGGAAATCGTGCGCGACCACCACGAGCGCCTCAACGGCCGAGGCTATCCGGCCGGACGCAAGGGCGCGGAGATCTCCTACTACAGCCAGATCGCCGCGATCGCCGACGTCTACGATGCGATGACCAGCGATCGCGTCTATCAGAAGGGCCGCTCGCCGGCCGAAGCCCTGAAACTGATGATGAGCTTCGATGGCGACTTCAACGACGAGCTGTTGCGCCAGTTCGCCGACTACCTCGGCGACTATCCGATCGGCAGCATGGTCGAACTCAACACCGGCGAAGTGGGTTTCGTGATTCCGAGCCAGCAGCGTCAGGAAAAGCCCACGATATTGCTGGTGCTCGACTACAAGAAGCGCCGCTACTTTCCGCAGCGTGTACGCGATCTGATGCGTTTTCCCAAGTTCCATGTCACGCGCATGCTCGCGCCCGGCAGCCACGGCGTGGACGTGGACGATTACGCCGAAGCCTGGGAGCTGTAGAGCGGTCTTCGCCCCTCGCAGGCGCGATCGCGCCGCGCTGTGACGGATCGCAACATGGCGTTTGGGCCCGGTGCCGGCGGCCGGGGTCAGCGCAACGACGACACATCGTTGCGGCGTCGCCGCCTCGCAGTCGACGGCGATACGAACCGGCCTGCGTCCGGCCAGGCGCTTTAGCTTCCGGGCGCGGGAATCAGACCGCGATCAGCGTCTTGGTTACCCGCGCCTGGGCGATCAACCGTTCGCCCACGGCGGCGCGCACGTCGATGAAGGCTATACGTCGGCCCACGCGCACTGGCGTCGACTCGAACACCACGACCTCGCCCGGCTGTGCCGCGCGCATCACGGATACGTGGATGTCGTGGGTCACCGCCTCGGTCTGGGCATCGAGCTGGCTTAACAGCCCGGCATACGCACAGACATCGCAGAGCATGTAGAGCACACCGCCGTGAAAGACGCCGGCCGGATTGACCGTGCGCTCTTCAACGGCCACTGACAGACGGCCTGTCCCCGCTTCCGATACCACATCTGCGATGCCGAGATGGCGATGCAGTGGGTGATTCGCGACCTGCGCGACTCTCGGATCCATGTGCGACCGATTGTGGTGACTGAGCGACATACTCTACCGGGCCGCAGCCGACGAGGGTCTCTCCACACCGGCCTCCCTGACGCCAGAACGCGCCTTTAGCGTGTCAGCCGTACTCGGCCGGATTCGGCACAGTCGGAAAGCGCGCCGGGTAGGCGTCCATATAGGCGTTGCAGGCGCGCAGCACACGAATATCGTCGAACTTGCCGCCCGCGAGCTGGAAGCCGACCGGCAGGCCGCAGTCGGTGAAACCACAGGGCACGGACGCCGCGGGCTGCTGGCTGAGATTGAACGGATAGGAGAACGGCGCCCATTCCTCCCAGTCGCGCATGCCGCTGCCCGGCGGGACTTCGTGGTTCACCTCGAACGGCATGAGCGGCACCGTCGGCGTCATCAGCAGGTGATAGTCCTGGTTGAACTTCTCGAGTTCGAGGGTGAGGTCCGCGCGCTCGGAAAAGGCCTGGAACAGCTCCAGCGCGCTCCAGTTCTGCGCATGCTTGGCGTTGGCCACCAGCCCCGGGTCGAGCAGCTCGCGCCCCTTCTGATCGCAGCTGTTCCAAACCTGCAGCGAGGCCGTGAACCACAGCTTGCGAAAGATATCGATGGGGGAACTGAAGCCCGGGTTGATCTCGGTCACCTCGGCGCCAAGCTCTTCCAGCTTCTGCGCGGCTTCCTTCACGCGCTCGGCGATCTGCGGATCGACATCCGCATAGCCGAGGTCCGGCGAGTAGGCGATACGCAGCCCGCGCAGATCGCATTCCAAATCCACGCCCCAGTCTTCCGGCTGACCGCGCGTGGCATAGGGGTCGCGATAATCGTAGCGACCGATCACGTTGAGCATGCGCGCGGCGTCGCGCGGATGCCGGGTCAGCGGACCGATATGCGACAGCGTCGGCATCTTGGCCGGCGGCCATTGCGGGGTCCAGCCGAAGGTGGGCTTGAAGCCGAACACGCCGGTGAAGGCGGCCGGGATACGAATCGAACCGCCCGAGTCGCCGCCCTGATGGAGCACGCCCATGTTCAGCGCCGCCGCCGCAGCAGCGCCGCCGGACGAGCCGCCCGGCGTCAGGCGCGTATCCCAGGGATTGCTGGTCGCGCCGTGCACGCGATTGTCGGTCACGGCCTTCCAGCCGAATTCCGGGGTGTTGGTCTTGCCCAGAAAGACCGCGCCCGCCTCGCGCAGCATGCGCGCCGGCGGTGCGTCGGTCTTGCACTTGGCCGTGCCGGTGGTCAGCGAGCCGTCGCGTGCGGGCATGCCGGCCGCTTCGGTGAGGTCCTTCAACGAAGTCGGCACGCCATCGACAGGCGATAGCGGTTTGCCCTGCCCCCAGCGCCGTGCGGATGCGCGGGCCGCATCCTCCGCGCCTTCGCGGTCGACATGGACATAGGCGTTGACGTCGCCGTTGAATCGGTCGATACGATCGAGCGCCGCGCGCGTGGCCTCCAGCGGCGAAGCCTCGCCCGACTTGAACAGCGAGACAAGCTTGCCGGCATCCATCGTGCCCAGATCGGTATCGTTTGCACTCATGTTGCTCTGGTGCCCATACGGCCAAAAATCAGGGCGCGGACCCTATCGACCTCGCGCGCCCGGGCCAATGCGTACAAATACCCAAATCGCGAGGCGCAAGGCGCCGTCATCATCCGGACCATTGGCCTGCGCGTATCGAGCGCATCCGATCCGAGTCGATCCAATACATGAATGACGATAGCGAGCGGGACTCGACGGCACCGACGGACGAACACGTCGCCGAACCGGTCGCCGCCCCGGAAAACGCGTCCATGCCGGAGACACAGACGCCGGCCACGCCTGCGCGCGCACGCTGGCGGCCGTGGCTTTTGCTGCTGTTGCTGGCCGCCCTCATCGCGCTGCTCGTGCAACGCCCGGAACTGCGTCACGATGCACTGGAAACGACACGAAGCGCGGTGATGGACGGGCTGAACATCTCGCCGCGGGCGGTCTATGCCCTACGCCTGCGCGTGGCGGGTCTGCACGACAGCGCGCTGGGCCAGCGCTGGCGCAGCGCGGTCGAACGCGCAGGCGCCGACCCGCGACGTTTCACCACTCGCTACGCCACCCGCGACGAATTCGCCGCCGACCAGATCGAGGCGCATGTGTACGAAACCGCGCTGCAACGCGGCGAGCGTTTCGACATCCGTCTGCGCCGCGACGCCCCGTGCGAAAACGGCCGCGACGCGCTCTACGCGAGCCTCGAACGGCGTGCCGCCGACAGCGATGACCCGGCCGACTGGACAACGGTGGCCACGCTGGACACCGGCGGCGAGACCGACAGCCGTGTGGTCGACCAGAACGGCGACTATCGCGTCGTCCTCCAGCCGGAGCTCGCGGCGGGGGTCAGCTACGAGATCGCCATGGCCCGTGGCGGCTCGATTCCCTTCCCGGTCGAGGGCGCAGCGGCGCACGATATCGGCAGCGGCTTCGGTGCGCCGCGCGACGGCGGCTCGCGCGAACATCACGGCGTGGACATATTCGCCGATCGCGGCACGCCCGTTCGGGCGGTTACCGACGGGCGCGTGCGCACCGGTACGGGCGGGATCGGCGGCAACCACGTCTGGCTGTCGTCCGGCATGCTCGGCATCGGCGGCGCGCGCTACTACTACGCGCATCTCGACGATTTCTCGGTCGAGTCGGGCAGCCGCGTGCAGGCGGGCGACGTGATCGGCACGGTCGGCAATACCGGCAATGCGCGGACCACGCCGCCGCATCTGCATTTCGGCATCTATACCGGCTTCGGGCCGGTCGACCCGGCACCGTTTCTGGGGCCGCCGCCTCGGTTGCCGGAGAGTTGATTTGGGTGGCTTTTGAGCGTGCTCGATCGGAATCGACTCTCACCGTCAGGCTGAGGCTCGCCACTTGATAGCGCGAGTGTTTGAACCGACGATGCGGGTGAATTTTTACTTGGGGTTTCGCACTGCTGTGCGAGTGTCTTTTATTTGCTTGTCCAAATAAAAGGCACCAAAACAAAAGACACCCTGTCTTGCGCCGAGGCTACGCATCGGTGCCCTGCGCGGCTCCGGCCGCAAGCGGGCCAGCCGGAAACTCGCTGCGCTCAAACATCCGGCCGCCTTGATCCGCTTGCGGCCCGCGCTGCTCGGCGCTGCGCCCAAGGGGGCCTAATACAAACGAAGACCGGCTCGCTGACGCTTCGCCAAGATCGCAAAGCGATCTTCGTCGGACAATGCCGAAGGCAAGTCCGACCGGAACGCAGCCATCCGATCCAACCTCTACTCGGCAGTTGTTCCAACGGCGACAGTCGGGCCGCGGCGCCTGTATTCGGGCCCCTTGTGAAGCGACGAGAAGCACAGGGCCGAAGGGTGTCCGGCGCACTGCGCCGGTGCGGCCAGCTGTTTGAGCGTCGCCAAAGCGACGCGAGTTCTGGCCGCATCCCTTCGGACCGAGCATCGCAGTGCACCGGCGCTCCGCGCCGGCGCGTAACCCGGGTGTCTTTTCTCTTGGTTACTTCTCTTTGGACAAGCAAAGAGAAGTGACTCGCACAGCAGTGCGAAACCATCGGTCCAACAAACTCGTGAGTGCTACAGAACCGGCAGCCCGAAACAAGAGGTTACAAAGCACCGAACTAGTTTTGTTCGATAACCCTCAGTCGAAACGCAGACAATCCCTGTCCGCCCCAGCCCGCCGGGCCGAGCGCACGGCCACGCCTTCCGACATCGCCGCACGAATGAGCGGCGCGACACGGTTGAGGCTTTCGGCAGCCCCGCGATCGATCAACCGCTGACGCGGCGTGCGGTGAATGAGTTCACGCGCCCAGAGCGGCAATAGTGCCGCGCCGGCACCGAGAAACATGCGCCGCGACACGCCGGCGATGGGAATCGGCAGCTCCATGGCTTCGAGCACCGCCAGCGTCGCGCGAGAACGCTCGTCGAAGCGCAGCCGCGGCTGCATGGCGGCGAAGTAGTCGTCCATCTCGGCGCGCGAGCCCGGAACATTCTGTGCCCCGAGCGCTTCGGCGATGCGCCGGGTCTCGTCGAAGTAGCGATCCTGCACGGCCACGCTCAGGTCGGGCCGGCGATAGCGCATATAGCCGTCGAGAAAACTCGCCATCTCGGTGCAGTGCACCCAGGTGAGCAGATCCGGATCGTGGGCGGAATAGCGCTCGCCTTCGGGCGTGGTGCCGCGCACGCGGTCGTGGATACGGTCGACCAGCTCGATGATGCGCTCGGCGTCGGCGGTCGGCGCATAGGTGGTCGCGGCCACGAACATGGTCGTGCGCCGCAGCCGACCCAGCGGGTCGTCGCGGAAATTGGAGTGATCCCACACCCCCGCGAGCGCACGCGGATGCAGCGTCTGCAGCATGAGCGCGGCAATGCCGCCGGACATCATGCCGGGGAAATCGCCGTGGATCTTCCAGGTCACGCTGTCCGGGCCGAACAGGCCGGCGTCGCCGACCGGCGCGTCGTAGTCGATGCCGAAGTCCTCGGTCGTCGCGACCACACCCACGATCCAGTCGCGCAGACGCTTGTGCAGCGGCGTGAGCAGTTGATTCGGCGCAGGCAGGCGCTGGGTGAAACGATCGAACACCGGCATGAAACTCGATGAAAACAGGCTTTCGACTATACCGCGCGCCTGGGCCGGCAGATGCGCGTGGCGCCGCTAAAACTGCACGCGTGCACTTTTAGCCGTCGTCTCGCACGCCGGGCGAACGCGGCTACGCAAACTCGCGCAGCGGCCGGTGGGCGTCGGTGAGCCAATCGCTAACCGAACGGCCGCTGGCCTCGACGGCGGCCATCACCACCAGGCCCGCGGCACGGGCATCCTCGCCCGCATCGTGGTGTTCGAAATCGATCGCCAGATGCGCGGACAGGCTGGCGAGCCCCCAGCCGCGCCGGGCGAACTGACGAAACGCGCGCCGCGCGACCCGGGCGGAGTCCAGCCATTGCGCGGCCAGCAACGGCAAGTCGTGGCGCGCGCAGGCGCGTGCCGTCGCGGTGACGTCAAAGGCCGTATGCGAGACCACGGTGCGCCCGGCGAGCAGCGCCGCGATCTCGTCGTAACGTTCGTCCCAGCCGGGGGCGTCGGCGACATCGGCCGCGCGGATACCGTGAATCGCGATGTTGTGACCGGAAAACCAGGTACGCGGATTGATCAACCACGACCAGTTGTCCACCAGCGCGCCGTCGGCAAAGGTCGCGAAGCCGATCTGGCAGATGCTGCCCGCGTCGTTGTTCGCGGTTTCCACGTCGATGGCGATGAAATCCGGCACGCGGTCGGCGCGCACCGGCGCCTCAATGGGGCGGGCCAAGGCCGGCCCCTTACCAGAACGTACTGATGATGAGATACGGAATCAGCGTGGCCAGGATCACGCAGACCACGTTGAGCGCCAGCCCTGCCCGCATCATCGACTGGATACGCATGCGCCCGGTGGCGAACACGATGGCGTTGGGCGGCGTGGCGACCGGCATCATGAAGGCACAGCTGGCCGCGATCGCGGCGGGCACGGTCAACAGCAGCACGTCGACGCCGACCGAGCCGGCCAGCGCCCCGAGCAGCGGCATGAAAACGGCCGCGGTCGCCGTGTTCGAGCTGACTTCGGTCAGCGAGATGATTACCAGCACGACAGCGCCGATCAGCAGCACGCTGGGCAGCACGCCGAAGACCTCCATCTGGGTGGCGATCCATTCCGCCAGCCCGGTGCTCTTGATCGCACCGGCCAGCGCCAGGCCACCGCCGAACAGCAGCAGCACGCCCCAGGGCACGTTCGCCTCGTTCTCCCAGTTCATCAACCGCCCGCTTTCGGCGGGTTCGCGATCGGGACCGACGCGGCCACTGCCGGCGGGGACCACGAACAACGCCACGCCAATAGCCATGGCGATCATCGCGTCCGACAACCAGTCGAGACCGGCGCTGTTGAGCAGCGGCCGGAATATCCACAGGCCGGCGGCGAGCATAAACATCACGCCGACACGTTTCTCCGCCGGCGTGAGCGCGCCAAGCTTGTCCATCTCGCTTTTGAGCATGTCGCGGCCGGACTGGCTGTTGTCCAGGTCGAAGCCGCCCCACACCAGCCATGCCCAGGCCGCAGCCATCATGGTGATCGACACTGGAATGCCCACGATCATCCACTGGGCGAAGCCGATATCGATGCCCTGGTCCGACGACAGATAGCCCGCCAGCAGCGCGTTGGGCGGGGTGCCGATGAGCGTGGCCACGCCGCCGATCGAGGCGGCATAGGCGATGCCCAGCAACAGGCGCGTGGCGTAGCGGTCGACGGCGGGCGATCGTTCTTCGCCCGGGTTTTCAGCCATAAGACTGACCACCGACATGCCGATCGGCAGCATCATGATCGAGGTCGCGGTGTTGGACACCCACATGGAGATGAAGCCCGTGGCGATCATGAAACCCGCGATCTGACGGGCCGGGCTGGAGCCGACCGCCAGCAGCGTGGCCAGCGCAATGCGCCGATGCAGATTCCAGCGCTGCATCGCCAGACCCAGCAAAAAGCCGCCGAGAAACAGGAAGATGATGTCGTCGGCATAGGACGCCGCGAGATCCTCGATGCCGCCCACGCCGATCGCCGGGCCGATGGCCAGCGGCAGCAGGGAGGTGGCGGGAATCGGGATTGCCTCGGTTGCCCACCACGTGGCCATGAACAGCGCCAGACCCGCGCAATGCCAGGCCGCGGTTTCCATGCCGGCCGGCGCCGGCAGCACCAGCGTGACCAGCATCAGCAGCGGGCCGAGAAACAGGCCGATACGCCCGGCGCGGCTGGTCGAATGCGCCTTCTGCTGGTTGGAGGAAACGCTGTCCTGACTGGGGCTCATGGGTAGTCTCCGAATACGGCAGCGCGACGGTCTGCCTGTGGTGCGCGCGGGTTCGCAAGACGCCTCAGGCGTCTGTTTGAAGCGATTCGAGCAGGCCGGCGGGGGTGTTGGCAACCTTGATGCGCTCTACATGCGTCGCCGAGACGAAGCCTTCGTCACGCATGTGGGCCATCGCCTGCACCAGCGGCGCGTAGAAACCGCCCACGTCGAGCAGGCCGCAAGGCTTGTCGTGCCAGCCGAGCTGGTGCCAGGTCAGCACCTCGAACAGCTCTTCCAGGGTACCGAAGCCGCCGGGCAGCGCGACGAAGGCATCGGCGGCGTCCATCATCGCGAGCTTGCGCGCATGCATGCCGGATACCACCTGCAGCTCGGTCAGCCCGACATGGGCAATCTCGCGATCCATCATGGATTCGGGAATCACGCCCAGCACGTCACCGCCGGCCGCGAGGGCGGCATTGGCGACTGCGCCCATCAGCCCGATCTGGGCACCGCCATAGACCAGCCGCCAGCCGCGCCGGGCGATGAGCCCACCCAGCGCGCTCGCCGCCTGTCGGTAGTCGGCCCGCGCACCGTCGCGCGAGCCGCAGTAGACACAAACACTGCGCACCCCGCTCACGGCGCAGACTCGAACCACGCGATCGGGCTAGCGGTCACCGTCCGTATCCTTGACGAAGGTTTCATCGACCTCGCCGGAAAAGAACCGCTTGCCGTAGATGAGCAGGCACAGGCCGATGCCGATGCCGAACGCCCAGGCCGCACCCTGGGTGACGAGCACGCCGGCGGTCACGCCTGCGATACCCAGATCGCGCTGGCTGCGGGCTTCCATGATGCCGATACGCACGCTCACATAGCCCTGAATGAGCAGGGTCAGCGCCAGGGCCACGCCCAGAATCGGCTGGATCACGGACACGATCGGCAGCAGCAGCAGGCCGGTGTTGGTACCCCAGCGAAACGAACCCGAGCCGCCGAAGATGGAATCCATGGCCTTGCGGCCTTCCTTGTAGCGCTCGACGATCACCACATGCATGGCCGCCCAAAGCGGGCCGCACATGGCAACATCCGGGCCGAGGATACTCATGCTCGCGTTACGCGCGCCGAAGATCATGTGCGCGCGGTCCGGGTTGTAGTCGATGTCCTCGTCCGGGCGCGCGCTATCGGCTTCGTCGAGCAGCGCCTTGGACTGAAGCACGTCGCCGAACAGCACGATATAGGTCGCCGCAACCATCGGCAGCGCCTGGATGAAGAACCAGGCTGGCGGCAGACCGACGCCGAACACCGTGTACTCGGCCCACAGGGTCGCGAAGTCCGGCTTGGAAAAGCCCCATTCCACGTTCGGCCACGGCGCTTCGCCGAAGAGCGGCGCAATCACGATGGCGAGCGCGATGATCGGGAAGATGCCCAGCTTGCCGATCAGCCCGAACACCGCGTTGCGCTGCTTGAGCACGTTGAAGCCCTGCGAAAAGATCAGCAGGAAGGCCAGCCCCACGGCGATCGAGATGGTGAACGGAAACGTCCAGAAACGCCCGCCGTCGGAGAACACGCTGTTCACCGCGGCCAGGCCCGCGCCCATGATGATGCCGGCCTTGAGCGCAGGCGGCACGAAGCGCACGACATGCTTGGCCAGCCCGGTCACGCCGAGGCCTATCGACAGCGCCCCGAGCATGAACTGAAAGGCAATGAGCGCATGCACGCGATCCACGCCCTCCGGAAAGCCTTCGCAGTAGGCGATGAGCAGGGGAATCGCCGGGGTGATCCAGCCCGGCACCACCGGGTCGCCCAACAGATGATGGGTGAGATAGAACAGACCGTTGAGCATGACCACGGCCAGAGCAGCCTCGAAGGGCATGCCCAGCAGATCGGTCATCAGCGGAATCGCGGCCAGGTCGACCGCGCACATCAACAGGCCCTGCAGGTAATCCGGCCATTCGAAGCGGTAATGCAAGAACGGTAACCGAACCTTGAACGGCCCCGCGCCCCAGTACGGCGATTCACCTGCCGTGCGTTTTGCCCACTGCACCATCAACTCTCCCTGAATTTCGAGGCGCGTAAGATAGCATCGCCGGCCAGCCCGTCGCCCTCGCAATTCCCGTGACGCACACCGCTAACGTGCGATGATGCCGCGGGCGATCGCCGTGGCCCATGGGCCGTCGCCCGCGTTAACAATGCGTTGACGCCCATGCGGGTAGCATCGCGGCAACGACGGCGCGCCGCTTTCGCGCGCCATGAGGAGAACGATTCGATGGACGTACCGGTCTGGGTCTGGGGCAGCACGATTGCGGGCATTCTGGCCCTGCTCATCTTCGACTTCTATGCACACGTGCGCACGCCGCATGCCCCGTCGCTCAAGGAGGCCGGCGGCTGGTCGGTGTTCTACGTGGTACTCGCGGTGATCTTCGGCATCGGCCTGTGGATGGTCTGGGGCCACGATCACGGCATCGAGTACTTCGCCGGTTACATCACCGAGAAGAGCCTGTCCGTCGACAATCTGTTCGTGTTCGTCATCATCATGGGGTCGTTCAACGTGCCGGCCGAATACCAGCAGAAGGTGCTGCTGGTCGGCGTGGTGATCGCGCTCATCCTGCGCACGATATTCATCGCCCTCGGTGCAGCCGCAATCGAGAACTTCTCCTGGGTGTTCTATATCTTCGGGCTGTTTCTCATCTATACCGCCTGGAGTCTGGCGCGTACCTCGCACGACGAGGACGAGGAATACGAGCCCAATATTCTCGTGCGCCTGGCGCAGAAATACCTGCCGGCCACCGACGAGTACGACGGCACGCGCCTGTTCACGATCGAAAACGGCAAGCGCGTCATCACGCCCATGCTGATCGTGATGATCGCCATCGGCGCCACCGATATCCTGTTTGCGCTGGATTCGATCCCGGCGATCTACGGGCTCACCAAGGAGCCCTATATCGTGTTCACCGCCAACGCCTTCGCCCTGCTCGGCCTGATCCAGCTCTACTTCCTGCTGGGCGGGCTGCTCGACCGGCTGGTCTATCTCTCGCTCGGTCTGGCGGTGATTTTGGGCTTCATCGGCATCAAGCTGATGATCCACGCGCTGCACACCAACGAGCTACCCTTCATCAACGGCGGCCAGGAAGTGCATCTGGTGCCGGAAATCCCGATCTGGCTGTCGCTGTCGATCATCATCGGCGTTCTGATCGTGACGACCGTGGCGAGCCTGATGAGCAGCCGAAAATCGCACTGACCCGCTGAACGCGCACGACGCGCGTTTCAGCCGCCGGATCCCCTTGCGCCGACAGGGGCGTGGCGTGCGCGCGCTCGGCTTCGGTGCTCCAGGGCTGCGTCACGGGACCTGCAATAGAGCGCACGACGCGGTGGCGCGTACGCCTGCCGATTAGCGGCCCGCCGGGCCGCGCGGCACCGACACCTTGCCGAGGCGTCGCGCTATGGAGCGCACACAGCGCGGGGCCGCGAACGCCCACCAACTCCGGCAAAACAAAAAAAGGCCGGGGCGTCAGCCCCGGCCCGTACACCGGTTCAACAATACGCGGCGCTTACTGCACCGTCGCCGGGCAGGCTGGCACCCCCGTGCGCGTCGCGGTAGTGAATCGGCAGCCGTAGTTCTCGTCCGCCACCACGCTGGCCGTGGTTACGTCGTCGCCTTCCGGCTTGGTGCCATTCTGCTCCCAGGCAATCATGGCGTCGAAGGCACTGATGAGTTCGGCGGCTTCGAAACTGCAGTGCGGCGAGGAACGGATGGCCCGCTGCACCAGCCAGGCGTCGCTGCCGTTGGCCTCGGCACGCTCGCGATAGATCTGCTCGTGCACGAACGGCACGTACAGATCGCCCAGGTTATGCAGACTCACCACCGGCACGGTGAACTCGCCGTTGACCTGCGGGATCCAGCGCACGCCGTCGTTGCGCAGCGGATTGGCGGCCGGATCGGCCATGACGCGGAACATGGACTCGTTGAATGCCGTTTCCTCAGACGTGCTGTTGTCCGGGTCGCCGTCGAGGTTGTAATTCACGCCCTCGTTGCCACTCAGGTTGCGCAGCAGGATGCCGTTGACGGTGCCGTCACGACCGCCGGTGCCCATGACCACGTTGTAGTAGCCGCCGCGAAAGCCCTGTTCGAAGGTCGGACGATCGCCACCGCTGAGCGTGCGAACGATGTTCTCGAGCTGCAGGCCGGCCTCTGTCGGCACCCCCTGCGCCGCGAAACTCGGCGTGGTGGTCCACAGCACGTCGTCGATGGCGGCCTGGTCGAAGTCTGTCGCCGGGTAGCTCGTCGGCCCCATATCTGCGACATGCTGAGCGGCGAAGGTGAAGTTCAACAGGTAGTCGAACTCGTAGGTGCCGCCCACCACGCCACAGCGCGGCACGGCACCGGCATAGGTGACCTTGTTCGCGGCCGTGGCCTGGGTTTCGGCTTCGATCGCGGCCGCGGTCACATGGCCACCCATGGAATCGCCGGTGATATAGATCTTGGACGGCGCCATCAGCGTGCGGCCGTTCTGGGCGGCGATATCCACGAACGCATTGGCCAGCGCGTTGGTGTCTTCGACGCCAGTACGCACGTCGTAGTAGTTCGTGCTGTAGCTCGAGGCGGCCCAAGCGTAGCCCCGGCTAATGTAGTAGCTACGCAGAGCCGGGCTGCTCACTGTCAACTCAGAGCCTTCACCGCGGTAGCCGTGGGCATACATGACCAGCATGCCGTTCCAGTTCCCTTCGGCCGGCACTTCGACGCGATAACCCGCGCCGTTGTCCATGACCCCGGTCCAGCGATCGGTCTCGACACCGTCGATCGCCTCGAACGCCAACGTTTCCTCTTGAACCGCGAATTCGCGCGTGTCCTGCACACGGGTCGCCTGATCGCCAGTATCCACATTATCGTCACTGCCCCCGCTATCGGAACAGCCGACCACCAGCGCGCCCACCATCGTGAGCGCCAGGACTTTCGTCCAGCGTAGATCCGTCATGTATATCCCCTCGTGCGTCACCGCCGTCTCTGTGGTGGACGGTTCGGGTGCGCTAATTGGTTATGTTCGTCGTGTTTTCAGGCCGCAGAACCGAATTGCGAAATTCGATTTCAACGACTGGGTGAGTAATCCACCGCTACGACGAATTCGTCAAGCGCCAACCCAGGCCTACAACGGGATCGCCGGCCACGCCGCCGCCGGACACGCCCTGCCGAAACATGGTTTCATGTCGTATCTCAGTGGCTTGCAGCGGCGCGCCGCCGGCGAAATTAAAATATCGCCGGCCGGATCATGCTGCACTGCAAACGTGCGATGTTGCACTGCGATCGCGCAAATACGACGAAAACGCCCGCGCGCCGGGCATTGCGCCTGACGCCGTTCGCTGTTTCGCGGGTCAGGCGCCCTCGCGGAAGAACGCGCTGGTACCGCGCGCACGCGCCGCGTTTTCGAGCTTTTCCAGCGCGAGCACATAGGCCGCGGTGCGATAGTCGATATCGAGCCGATCCGCGCGATCGGCAACGCGCTGCGTGGCATCGACCATGCGCGACTCGAGCCGCTCGGAGACGGTCTCGGCATCCCAGTACCACGCCTGGCGATTCTGGACCCACTCGAAATAGCTCACGGTGACACCGCCGGCATTGGCGAGGATGTCGGGCAAGACCTGCACGCCGTTGTCGATCAAGGTCGCGTCCGCCTCGCTGGCGACGGGGCCGTTGGCGATCTCGACGAGCACGCCGGCTTTCACTTCGCCGGCGTTTTCGGCCGTGATCACGTTTTCCAGCGCGGCCGGCGCAAGCACGTCGACATCGAGTGCGACGAGTTCTGCGTTGGACAGCGTCTCGCCCGCGGCGCTGGATACCGAGCCTTCGGCCGCCTTGGCTTCGGCCACGGCGTCCACGTCCAGCCCGTTCGCGTCGTGAATGCCGCCGCCGGAATCGCTCACGGCGACGACGGTATAGCCGGCATCGGCACAAAGCCGCGCAAACTGCTGCCCGGCATTGCCGAAGCCCTGGACGGCCACGGTCGTCCCCTGGGCCTTGCGGTCCCAGCGCTGCATCATCGTCTGCAGGGTGTGAAAAGCGCCGTCGCCCGTGGCCGTGGTGCGGCCCACCGAGCCGCCCATTTCCACCGGCTTGCCGGTAATCACGGCGCGTTCCTCGGCGCGGTTGATGATGCGGTACTGGTCCATCATCCAGCCCATCACGCGCGGGTTGGTGTTCACGTCCGGCGCGGGGATGTCGGTATCGGGGCCGATGAAATCGGCGACCTTGTCGATATAGGCGCGCGACAGGCGCTCCATTTCGGCCGGCGAAAGCTGCTTGGGGTCGATGCAGATACCGCCCTTGCCGCCGCCGAAAGGCAGACCGAGCACGGCGCATTTCATAGTCATCCAGAACGCCAGCGTCGAGACCTCGTCGGCGTTCACGTCCGGATGAAAGCGGATACCGCCCTTGGACGGGCCAAGGGTGTTGTCGTAGCGCACCCGATAGCCGGGATAGAGCTTCATTGCGCCGTCGTCGTGGCGCAGCGGCACGGACACCTTGAGCGCGGTATCCGGCTGGGCCAGCTGCTGGGCGATGTCGTCGGAAATTTGCGTGTGTGCCAGTGCGGCTTCGATTCGGGCACTGGCACCGTCGAACAGGCTGGGCATGACAATCCAAAGGTTCGCGAAAGCCCAATATCTGCCTGTGCGCCGCGACCGATTCAAGTCCGGCATGCCACGGATGTCGCCGCCTCCGGCATCAAAGATGCCTGAAATCAGGACGTTGTCATACAAGTTCCGCTAGGCTGGGAAACTCTACTCGCAAGCACGAGGATCGAACACATGGATACCCGCGTTATGGATCACGCGTACGGCTACGGTCTGGTCAGTCGTTTCTTCCACTGGGCGATGGTCCTGCTACTGCTCTGGCAGGTGATTTCTGCAGCACTGCATTATTTTCTCGACGACACGCCGATTACCGATTTCTTCTTCGGCTACCACTTCGCCAACGGGGTGCTGCTGCTCGGACTGACGATCCTGCGCGGGTTCTGGGGGCTGCTCAATCTGTCGCGCCGCCCGGCGCACAGCGGCGGCCTGGATCGCGTGGCGGCACTGGGCCACGTGGCGATGTATGCGCTACTGATCGCGGTGCCGGTGATCGCGCTGATTCGCGCCTACGGCAGTACGCGCCCCTTCTCGGCGCTGGGCATCGACTTCTTCGCGGGCCAGGCGACCAAGATCGAGTGGATGTCGAACCTGGGCAACGACTGGCACGGCTTCGTCGGCTGGACCCTGTTCGCGCTCATCGCCGGCCATATCATCATGGCGTTCGTGCATACCTACGCCTGGAAACAACCCATGATCGCGCGCATGACCAAGGGCGACGAGCGCGCATGAAACATCGCAGCACGGCGACGAGCACCAGCGCGGGCGCGTGCCCGCGCCGGGGCGTTGAATCCATGCGAGCACAGGCACGGATGCGATTACGCTAGAGTGCCGTCTTTCTCGCCCGGGGACTGACGCTTGCTGGAACTGGCCCTGCTGTTTGCCGCCGCGCTGGCGGCCGGCGCGATCAACGCGCTGGCCGGCGGCGGCAGCTTCATCACGCTACCCGCGCTGTTGTTCCACGGCCTGCCGCCAACGGTGGCCAACGCCACCAGCGCGACCGCCGTGCTGCCCGGCTATGCCACGACGCTGTTTCGGTTTCGCAAGGACGTCGAACCGCCGGCCTCGCTGTCGCTGATCGCGATGGTCGCCATTGCCGCGGCCGGCGGTGTCAGTGGCGCGGCGCTGCTGCTCGCCACCGGGGATCGCGCGTTCTCGGCCATCGTGCCCTGGCTGATGCTGGTCGCCACCGCGATCTTTGCTGCCGCACCGTGGATCAAGAGCGCGCTGGCGGCGCGCGAGGCAAGCACGCCCGTCGCGGCGATCGCGCTCTATCTGGCTTGTACCTACGGCGGATATTTCAACGGCGGCGTCGGCATCATCGTCATCGCGCTACTCGGGCTGCTCGGCCAGAGCCGGCTACTGACGTCGGTGGCGATGAAAGCCGTCATGTCGGCCACGCTGACCACGATCTCGGTGACCGTATACGCCCTGTTCGGGCTCATCGACTGGCCGATCGCCGCACTCATGGCAACCGGCGCGATGCTGGGCGGCTGGATCGGCGCGTCCTTCGGCTATCGCATCGCACCGCAATGGCACCGCGCGGGGATCGTGGTGATAGGGCTGGCGATGACTGCGCTGATGTTCATCCGCGGCTAGCGCGCACGGCGCGTCTTTGTCTAGGCTGGCGGCAAATCTTCAGACTGCGTTTTCGCTATGGACAAGATCATGCTCGTCACCGGCGGCAGCCGGGGCATCGGTGCGGCCACCTGCCTGATGGCCGCCAAGCACGGCTATGCCGTGGCGGTGAACTATCACAGCAATCGCGAGGCCGCGGACGCCGTGGTGGCCGCCATCGAGAAGGAGGGCGGCAAGGCGCTCGCCATCCAGGCCGATGTGGCCGACGAACAGGATGTCGTGCGCCTGTTCGCCACGGTGGAGGACAAACTCGGGCGCATCACCGCGCTGGTGAACAACGCCGGGATCGTGGATCAGCCCGCCAAGGTCGCCGACATGGCGGCCGAACGCGTCGCCCGAATGATGAGCGTCAACGTGGTCGGCCCGTTCCTGTGCGCGCGCGAAGCCATTCGCCGCATGGGCACCTCCTACGGCGGCCCGGGCGGCGTGATCGTCAACGTCTCGTCGGCAGCCAGCCATGCGGCCGGTAGCGGCGGCGCCAACACGTATATCGACTACGGTGCCTCCAAGGGTGCGATCGACACCTTTACCGAAGGCCTGGCCAAGGAAGTCGCGCCCGAGCAGATCCGCGTGAGCGCGGTACGCCCGGGGGTGGTGGATACCGAGATCCACGCCAGCGGCGGCCTGCCGGACAAACCGGAGCAGGCCAAGTCGGTGATCCCGCTGGGCCGGGTGGGCCAGCCCGAGGACATCGCCGAGGCGATTCTCTATCTCAGCGAAGCCCAGTTCACGACCGGTGCGTTCCTGGACGTCGACGGCGGCGTCTGAGCGGCCGGCGGCGCCCGACCTCGCCATCGAACATTGACAAGATCGCGTCCGTGCCGCTCCAATGCGGTTAGAACAGCGCGTGCATACGCGGCGCAATAACAACAATGACGGCGAGGAGACGCGATGCGACAGGGCCTGTGCGGCGCCTTTGCGCTCGTACTATGCGCGGCGGTCGCCTGTGCAAATACGGTACCGCCGAAAGCATCGAACGCTTCGGCACCGGCGACCGCCGATTCAGGCGCGCTGGTCAGCGAGGGCACGCTGCCAACCGGCCGCCAGATTGGCGATTATGCGCTCGCGACGTCCGGCGCCGGCTCCTCGCGGGCGTCCGGCATTGATGAAACATTGCTGTTCGCGCGCAATGCCGGGCTGCATTTCGATGTCGGCATCGGCTTCACGCTCGAATCGCTGACCGCCAGCGCCTATCCCAGCGATCCGGCCGAACCGTTGCGTCTGGGCGATCCCACGGCGTTCAGAATCGTGGTGCACTCTGGCCGGGTCATCATGAGCGCCGACGAGCTTGCTGCCCTGCTCAATCGTTACAGCTTCGCCTTCGAAGGCGCGCCGCTGCGCCGGATCCGGATCACCACGCGCGACGGGCAGCTCGGGTTCGCGGGCCAGTATTACCGCGACGGCTGGGTGGATTTCACCATGCACGGCGCGCTCGAGGTCGAGAATCCACAGACGCTGAAATTCGTCGCCGACGAGATCACCGTCGCCGGCCACCCGGCCGCCGAGTTGCTGGCCGCCGCTCACGTCGAGCTCGACGATATTCTCGACGTCAGCGCCAACGGCGTCGTCTTGTCCGGCAACACCATCCGACTCCACGTGCTCGACATGTTCCCGCCGCCGGCCATGCAGCTGTCGGTCCGCGCCGCGCAGGTGCGCGACGACGGCGTGGTGCTGGACGTGGACGACGGCGTCGACGTGCCCGCGCTGGAGCCCACCAGCGACGCCGACAGCTATGTGCTGGTCCAAGGCGGCGACGTCAAGATCATGCGTACGGTGGTGCGCGGCGCCAATCTGGAGCTGCTGCCCATCGACGCCGGCATGCGGCTGAATCTGTCCCTGTATCAGTACCGCCGCCAGGTCGTCGCCGGCTATTTCAACTTCGAGCGCAGCCCGCGCGAGGTCTTCATCGCGCGTATTCCCAATCTCGATACGCTCGGGAGCACGCCATGAACCCCGCGATCGTGCGCACGGCCTTCGCGCTGACGCTGATCCTGTTTACGGCGGCGGCCGCGCAGGCCGAACCGGCATTCATCGAGCGCCAGCAGTCGACCTACCACGCGCAACGGCAGGGCTGGGAAACGCCGGACGTGCCGGCCGGCGTCGACGCACCGACCGCGCCGGTCGATGCCTATGACTCGGGCGTGGGGGGCGTGTGGGTACGCATCCGCAACGTGGATCTGTATTTCAAGGGCGATGTCGGGTTCTACGCCCAGGACGTCACCGCCAAACTGGTGCCCGAAACGCCGGGGACGCCGGTGGATCTCAATGACCCGGCGGGTTTCTCCGTACAGGTCGCGCACGGCTGCGCGCGGTTGTCACCGGCCCAGCTCTCGGCGCTGTTCAACGATCATATCCTCGATTACGAGCCCCGGCCCCTGAACGATCTTGCGCTTAGCACCACGGCCGATACGCTGACCATCAACGGCCAGATCAAGCTCTGGAGCTGGTTTCCCGGTTTCTGGATGCCGCTGTATCTGCGCGGCCCGCTCACGCTGAATAACGGCCAGCTCGTCTACCGTCCGGACCGGATTGACGCCCTCAAGGTGCGCGCCCATCAGGTGCTCCACCTGACCCATATCGCGCTCGACCAGCTCTTGTCGATCGACCGGCCGGGCGTGACGGTTGGCGAATATGCGATCGATCTGGACGTGACGAAAGTATTTCCGCCGCCCACCATCACCACCACGCCCGACCGCCTGAACGTCGACGACCAGGGCGTGACCATCTGCTTCGACCGTGCGCCCGAAGTCACCCTCGAGCCGCCGGCCGATGCGGGAGACAGTTATATCTGGGTGCAGGCCGGGGATCTGGCCGCGCTCGACAAGCTGATCGTCAACGCCCATGTGCTCGTAGAGCCGGAATCGGGCCAGTCGATGGCCTTCAGCATCCCCGACTACAAGGCCCAGATCGCACGCGGGCGCCTCGGCATGCGCGATGACGGCACGCTCGTGGTCACGCTGCCGCGGGCGGAACCAGACCACGCGGTGTCGGCGGACTGACTCGCCGCTTCGGGTTGTTCGAAACGCCGGCCACGTCGATCTCCGGGCGACGGCGCGCCACGGCTTACTTCTGCGTCGTATTGTCGCGGTTGCGGCGCGATCGCCAGAAGCGGATACGCGGCAGATCTTCGGCGATTTCCTCGGTCTGACCCGCGATGCTGTCGATGCGCCCGCCCAGCGCTTCGAGAAAGAACGCGATCCGGAATACCGTGAGCACGAACTCGAGCAACACGCGAATGGTGATCGCCAATGCAAGAAACATCGCCGGCCCGAGCACCACGACCCAGGCACTCCCAATCCACAACGACTGCCCGAACCCCCAGGCGATCATGTATAGCGTCGACAATGCCGAGAACACCAGCCCCAGGGTATAGATGGTGGGTACCATCTGGGTGGTGACCACGGTTTCGAAACGCAGATCCCGCAGTCCGGACAGCAGGCTGCCGCCGTCGTTTTGCATGTCCTTGAGCCGGGTCATTGATGTCTCCTTTTCGGCATGTCAGCCGCCACCGAACATCACCACCAGCTGGAACACGCCGACCGCGAAGCCGAGCAAGGCGCCCACTGCGATCAGAATCCACTCGTCCTGCTCGAAGGCCGGACGCAGCATGCCCTCGAATTCCTCCGGCGTGAGTGCCTGCAGCCGCGTCTGGAGCGTGTTCTGCAGATCCAGCGCGTCGTCGGCGTAAGACTCGATGTGGTGCAGCGTGTCGGGCAGCTGCTCGACCAGTTTGTCCACCGCCGACGTCTTGATGCGGCGATAGTTCTCGGTGCCCACGGTAAATGTGACGAACGGCTTGGCGATGCTGGACTGCTCGTCGATCGCGCGCTGGACGTGGCGACCGATCAGCGAAAAGACCTTGTCGGAATACGGGCCCTTGAGCACGGCCTCGATGATGTTGGCCGGGGTGATCACCTGGGCCGCCACCAGCCGGCCGTAGTCGCGCGCAACCTCGGGCTGGCGCTTCATGAACAGGCCCTGGATACGGAACGGGCCGAAACGAAAGATCTCCTTGGGATTGAAGATCATCTTCAGCGCCAGCCAGTTGGTCGCATAGCCCACGGCCAGCCCGAATACCGGCAGGATCCACCAGGCCGGAAAGAGCAGCCACACAAACATCTGTACCAGGCCGAACAGACCACCGAAATAGATGCCGGATCGGCCGATGAACTTGAACTCCTCGTGGCCAACTTCCTGGAAGATGGTGTTGAGCAGTTCCTTGTCGCGCGTGAGCGTGGTGATGACCATGTCCTTGAGGTCGTACATGCGCTCGAGGTTGTCCTTGAGCTCGTCCATGATCTCGCTGATGACCTCGGGCATGTCGCGCTCGAGCCGGCGATAGATACGCCGGCGCACCACCTCCGGCAGCGACTCCCACAACACCGGCTGGTGCTCGAGCATCACCCGATTGGTGATGTCCTCGATCAGCGACAGCAGCGGCCCCTCCAGCTCCTCGGCGATGCGCTCGGAGTCCAGCCGCTCGAAGATTTCGCGCTGATCGATGAGTTTTTCGGTAATGGTGTCCACCGATATCGAGGCCATCTTCGCTGCGCGCCGCGGGATAATGCCCTGCCAGCCGCCCACCGGCGGCCAGACGCCGATGAACTCCAGCGGGTGAAACATCATGTAGATGGCGACGATGTTCGTGACGTAGCCCACGAGCGCGCTGACGACCGGCATGGACAGATACAGCCACGGATGGGCGAACAGGTCGGCGAACGCGCTCATGATGCGGCTCCCTCGCCGCGTTCTTCCCGCTGGGCCCAGAGCTGGTGGCCTAGCGCCGACAGGCGCAGGGTATGGCGCGTGAGCTTGGGTTTGCGGCGCGAGGCCGACTCCACCTCCGTGCACAGGCGGCGCACGGCGGAATCGTTTTCGATGAGCTCGTAGGTCTCGGCGTGGGCGCTGTCTTCCGGGCCGGTTTCGAGCAGACCGAGTCGTTCGAGATGGGCCAGATAATACGGCGTGTGCTCGTCGAGCATCACCCCGGCCTGCGTGCCTGCGCGACTGGCGTGCGACAGCACGCGCGTGCGCGATCCGCCCAGCGGCGACACCACGTCCACGTGGCAGGCGGCCAGGCGTGAGCCGTCGGACAGCGCGGCGACGATACGCATCTCGTCGGGCACGATCTGCGAGATCAGTTGATCATAGAGAGCGCGCTCGGCGTGCTCCGGGCGCTGATCGAGCGATTCGGCCATCAGTGTTTCGATACGCGCACCGCAGCCGGCGGCGCCATGGCCCGAGGAAGACGCGCTGTTGTCGGACAGCGCTGCCTGATCCACGCGGATACGTGCCAGCCGCAGCTCTAGCGCGCGCAGCACGAGCCGCTCGACGCCGCGCGCCCGGGCCTCAAGCCGGTCCGCGCCGGGCAGATGACGCAATCCGCGGCCCACTCGGTGCAAAAGACGTCGCGACACCGTCACCGCTGATGGCATCGGCTTTCTCCTCTCGGCATGCTCGCGGCATGTTCTTGTTGGTCTATCGGCCGCGCCGGCGGCGGCCGCCGGCGTGCTTGACTTCAATCATTAGCAGCTTCTAACGTTGACAACAACCAATGATAACGACGAGGCCGCCATGCACGGACTTCATCGCACGTCGCACCCCGCCCCCCGTTTCAGCGCGCGCTCGCCGTCATGAGTGATACGCCGGCCCAGCGGATCCAGCGCGCCATCGGTACTGCAGAAGAGCGCGTGGCGTTCGTCGACCATCTGTCCGACGATACGGCGACCAGTATCGCCGATGTCATCGAGGCGAGGCTCATCGAGGAAGACCGGGAACTGGACGCCGCTGCCGAGCGCGCCGCCGCCGACCTGCCGTTCTACGTCGCGCCCTTTGTGCGTGTTCTGCTGGGCTGACGGCGCATGACGACGCCGATGAACGCCCCGCTCGAAACCCGCGCCGAACTGATGCGCTGGCAGCGCCTACTCGACTTAAGCAAAACACAGCGCGACGCCCTTGCCGGTCCCGACGCCGCCCAGCTGAAGCGCCTGCGCGGCGATATCGAAACCGCGGTATTCGAACGCCGCCGGCCGCGTTTCAAACGACTGGCGCGCCTGGTCGGTGTGTTTCCAGCCGGCACGCTCGCACGGCTGGCTCAGCACAGTTTCGGGCCGCGCCTGGCCGGCCGCCTGGTCGGGGAAATGGACACGCTGCGCGCGGTCAAGGTCGCCAAGCGTCTACCGGCCGCGTTCATCGCCGACGCCGCGCCGGAAATCGACCCCGCCCGCGTGCGGCCCATCGTGGCGCAGCTGCCGGCGGAACTGGTGCGCGACGCGGCGCTGGTGCTGATCAAGCGCGACGACCCCGTGGTGCTCGGGCGCTTCGCCGACGCGCTGTCCGCGCCCGCGATCCGGGCCGTAGTCGACGCCGTCGACGACGACGCCACGCTGCTGCATATCGCCTTTGCGATGACCGACAAGACCCAGCTCACGCGTATCGTCCAGCTCATCGATAACGACCGCGTGGCGCGCATCATGCGCACCGGCACCACCCGCGAACTCTGGCCCGAGGCGTTGTCGATCGTGGACAACGTGGACACCGCCACCGCCGGCCGCCTGGCCGGACTGATGGCCGAGCAGGATACGGATACGCTGGACGATCTGGTGACGGTCGCCGACCGGCAAGCCCTCTGGCCGCCCGTGCTGCGCGCGATCAAGCGCATGGACGCCCGCTACCACCGCAAGATCGTCAACCTGCCCGCCCTGCGCGACGAAGCGCTGCTGGGCCGGCTGATCGTCGCCGCCCACGAACACGGCCTGCTCGATATCGCCCTACCGCTGACCGCGCCCATGCGGGCCGACGCTCAGCGCGCCGTGGCCCATGCCGCGCTGCGCCAGGACGACGAGATTGCCGATGCCGTGCTATGGGCCGCCCATCGGGCCGGCGCGTGGCGTGAAGCTTTGACGCTGGCGGCACATCTCGACGACGCCGAGCGCGACCGGCTGTCGCAACTACCCGCGCTCACCCAGCGGCGCCTGCTCGCGACGCTGCTCGAATCGGCCACGCAGACTGGTCATACCGCGCTGGTACACGATGTGGTTGACCGTATGACAGGCCCGGCCCGCCAACAAGTTGCAACAGCCGTGGTTGCCCGCGACGGCGAGACCCTTGGCCGGCTGATCGAACGCGCCGAAAACGACGCGGATTGGGCGCTCATCACCACGATCGTCGGCGCACTCGACGAGGAAAACGACCGGCAAACCGCTACCGACCGCATCCAGGCCCGTGGCACCAACGCGACAGAACGCTTCAAGGACGCCGCGATCGCCCAGAACCGGTGGCAGGGTTTCGCGCCGCTGTTCGATGAACCGGCCGCCTAACGACCCCGGATCCGCACCGGATCCAACTCGCGCTACCGTCCATTATCGCGCGGCCTTCGCCAGAAGCGGATGCGCGGCAGATCCTCGTGAATCTCTTCTGCCTGGCTGGCGATGGTTTCGATCTGTCCGCCCAGCGCCTCCAGGAAAAAGGCGATACGAAATACCGTGAGCACGAACTCCAGCAGCACGCGGATCGTCACGATCAGCGCCAGGAACATGGCCGGCCCGAGCAGGCACAGCCACACCGCACCGCTGATCAGCGATTGCTGGAACGCCCAGAAGATGACGTAAACCGTCGCGATGCCCGACAGCAGCTGGCCCAGCGTATAGATGGTCGGCACCATCTGGGTGGTAATCACCGTCGTGAACTGGCGGTCGAACAGGCCCGCCAGCAGGCTGCCGCCGTCGGTCCGCATCTCGTGTAGTCGTTTCATGGTTACCATTCCATAGTCGAACAGACCCCGCGGCCTCGCGCGCCGGCTTCATCCCGGCCCGCCCCGACAAAGCGCCCGCACCGGCCATCTGCCGGCAGTCCAAGACGCATGATGTTGGGCGTTGCATGCGTGGCCGCAGGTCGATGTCACGGCACGGCCACGCCGATTGCGCTCATTGTTGCCCCGATATTGCGGCACTGCAACATAACAGCGCCACGAACAGCCCGGGACTACGCCGCGGACGATCCGCTAGACTGGCCGGCCGACCCATCGGGCCACCCGTTTCGATTCAGGAGCCTTTCATGCCGCGCCTTGCCCGGTTTGCTGTTCACGGCCTCGCGCTGTCTGCCCTGCTGCTCGTTAGTCTGTCCGCGCTGTCCCAACCCTGGCCCGCACCGATCCGCAGCATCGAGGAAAAAGGCGTCACCATCGTCAAGCAGTTCAAGGGGCCGGGCGGGCTCACCGGCTTTGCCGCGCGCGCCGGCAACCGGCCTCTGGCGCTCTATCTCACGCCGGACGGCAAGCACGTGATCGTGGGCACCATGCTCGATGCCGAAGGCAACAACGTCACCAAGCCGATACTCGACGAGGCGATCGAGAAGCCGGACCTGCAAAGCGCCTGGCCGAAACTGGAGCAATCGAACTGGGTCGCCGACGGCGCGGATGACGCGCCGCGCACGATCTATGTCTTCACCGACCCGAACTGTCCCTACTGCCACAAATTCCACCAGGCGGCGCGGCCGTGGGTTAAAGCCGGCAAGGTCCAGCTGCGCCATATCCCCGTGGGTATCCTCAAACCGACCAGCACGGCCAAGTCCGCGGCCATTCTCGGCGCGGACGACCCGAGCGCGGCGCTCGCCAGGCACGAGGCCAACTATCGCCGCGGCGGCATCGAGCCGATGGACGACATCCCCGCCGCGCTGCGCCAGAAGGTGGCAAACAACAACATCCTCATGTCGTCGCTGGGCATCCAGGGCACGCCGGGGCTGGTCTATCGCAACGACGCCGGCAAGATCGCGATCAAGCAGGGCATGCCCCAGGGCGCCCTGCGCGAGGAGATTCTCGGCCCGAAATAGCAGGTTACGGCCACCGCAACCCGTGTTCGGCGCCGCCACCATGCGGTACGTCTGATTCGCTATCATGTACGTACTGCAATGATTCCTGCCGTCGCGGCCGGCGCGATCCGCGCGGCGGCATGCCAATGTTGTCGATAGCGCATCGCTGCCGACTGCCGGAGACCCCATGCGAATCGGACTGTTCGTCCCCTGCTTCATCGACGCCTTCTATCCGAACGTCGGCATCGCGACGCTGGAGTTGCTGGAGCGTTTCGACTGCGATGTCGACTACCCCTTCGACCAGACCTGCTGCGGCCAGCCGATGGTCAACTCGGGCTGCCACGCGGAAGCCCGGGCCACCGAAGCACTGTTCGTGGAGAACTTCGCCAAATATGACGTGATCGTGGCGCCATCCGGCAGCTGTGTGCATCAGGTACGCGACAATCTGACCGCGGTCGAGCAGACGCCGGAAGTGAAGCACGTTCGCGAAAACACGCTCGAACTCGTCGAGTTCCTGCACGATGTGCTCAAGGTCGACGCATTTCCCTGGGCGAACTTTCCGCACCGCGTGGGCTATCACGATTCCTGCAATACGCTGCGCAACCTCGGCCACGGCAAGCCGAGCGAGCTGCACGGCGCATACTTCTCCAAGCCGCGGGCGTTGCTGGAAAAAGTCGCCGGCATCGAACTGGTGACCATCGACCGGCCGGACGAGTGCTGCGGTTTCGGCGGCACCTTCTCCGTGACCGAGCCGGAAGTCTCGGCCCAGATGGGCCGCGACAAGATCGCCGATCACGGCCGCAACGGCGCCGAATACATCGTCTCCGCCGACTCGTCCTGCCTGATGCACCAGTCCGGTTGCGGCGCACGCATCGGCGCGCCGATCCGCTTCAAGCACATCGCCGAGATTCTCAACGGGGCGACCCAATGAGCACGAATCAGCCCGATCCCGCCGCGACCATTCAGAGCAAGACCGCCACCCGCGAGCCCCAGCCGCGCCCGGCAAAAGCGCCCGACGGCAAGCGCGTGGATCATGCGCGGTCGGCGAAACAGTTCCTGAACGCGCCGGAACACGCGAAGTCCCACGACACCCGCGTCTGGGCCATGCGCACGAAGCGCGACAAGCAGGCGCATACCATCGAGGAATGGGAAGAGCTGCGCGAGCTGGCCAGCCAGATCAAGACGCACACGCTCACCAACCTCGGCAGCTATCTCGAAGAGTTCGAGGCCAACGCCAAGGCCAACGGCATACACGTGCACTGGGCGCGCGACGGCGCCGAGCACAACCGCATCGTCCACGACATCTTCGACAATCACGGCGTGAAAAGCGTGATCAAGTCCAAGTCCATGCTCATGGAGGAATGCGGTTTCCGGCATTACATGGACAGCGTGGGGATCGAGATCATCGAGACCGATCTGGGCGAGCGCATCCAGCAGCTCGACGGCGAGGACCCGAGCCATATCGTGGTCCCGCCGGTGCACAAGATGCGCTCCGACGTGGCGCGCCTGTTCGCGGAAAAACTCGGCTCCGATCCCGACAACGACGACGCCCACTACCTGGCCGGCGCCCAGCGCGACGCCACCCGCCCGTTGATCCTCGACGCCGATGCGGGCATGACGGGCGCGAACTTCGCCGTGGCCGAAACCGGCGGCTTCGTCGTCTGCACCAACGAAGGCAACGCCGACCTGTCGGCCAACGTGCCGAACCTGCACGTCGCCTCAATCGGGATCGAGAAACTGGTGCCGAAGGTCGAGGACATGGGCGTGTTCATCCGCCTGCTGTCGCGCTCCGCACTCGGCTCGCCCATCACCCAGTACACCTCGCATTTTCGCGCCCCGAAGCAAGGCGGCGAGATGCATATCGTGCTGGTCGACAACGGCCGCTCCAAGCGGCTCGGCATGGACAAGTTCTGGTCGTCGCTCAAGTGCATTCGCTGCGGCGCCTGCATGAACACCTGCCCCGTCTATCGCCGATCGGGCGGGCTGAGCTACGGCGCGACCTATGCCGGCCCGCTGGGCCTGATCCTGAACCCGAGCTTCGACGCACACCGCTATTCCAACCTGCCGTTCGCGTCCACGCTCAACGGCAGCTGTACCAATGTCTGCCCGGTCAAGATCAACATCCACGAACAAATTTTCGGCTGGCGCCAGGTGCTGGCCGAGGACGGCCACCTGCCCTGGACGAAAAAGACCGCACTGAGCGCCGCCGGCAAGGTGCTGGCCAGCCCCAAGGGCTATCGCGCCGCGATCAAGACCACGAACTCCGCGCTCAAGCACCTGCCGCGCTGGGCGCTCTACAACCGCATGAACGCCTGGGGCGAAGGCCGTGAGATGCCCACGCCGCCCGAACACGGCACCTTTCACGACTGGTACAAGCGCAACCGTCTGAGCGGCCAGACGAAGACCGGGAGCGACAGCCGATGAGCGCGCGCGACGATATCCTCGGCGCCATTCGCGCCGGCAAACCGGCCATGAATGCACCCGCCCCGGCCGTGCCCAGCTACGACGACGGCTACCCGCAAGACCGGGAGCATCTCACCGCTTTATTTGCGGAACGACTGACCACCATGGGTGGCATCTGGCAGGCGCCCACCGACGGCCAGAATTTGGACGATGCCCTGCAGGAAGCGCTCGCCGACAAGCTCGGCAAACCTTTCAAAGACGCGGTCATCGCCTCGAACGTGTCGGAAGTCGCCGGCAATCGCGGCATCAACGAAAACGACGATCCGACAACGCTGCACGATGTCGACATCGCCGTGCTGCGTGCGACCTTCGGCGTCGCCGAAACCGGCAGCGTCGCTTTCACGGAAAAAGAACTCACCGTCAACGCCGTCGCCTATCTCGCCCAGCACCTCGTCGTGCTGCTCGACCCGGCCGAAATCGTCACCAACCTGCACCGCGCCTACCAACGCGACGATTTCGCCGGTGCCCGTTACACCGTCTTCCACACCGGCCCGTCCGCGACTGCAGATATCGAAGGCGTGCTTGTGCGCGGGGCACAGGGGGTGCGGTCTTTGACCATAATCCCGGCCAGCGGCTCATAGACCGAACCGCTCGATGGCCGTCGTGATCTTGAACAGCTAACTATTCCTTACGTGTTCGGCGGCTCCTCGCAACCGCAGTTACGGAAAATCCTCGGCAGTTCCCCTGCCGAACCGGCGAATATGCACCAAACCCGAGGCGACGTGCATAGTTTCAGTCCTAGATTGAACACGTCGCTCTTAACGTGCATACAAATCGCCAAAAACTATATATATCCCGATTCGCGCTTACCGCGCACCTAAGAAGGATAAGGTTATATGGCCCCGAATTGCTGGATGGTACGCGCGGGCAGCGGCGGTCTTGTGGCAGATGATTTCGTAGAAAAAGGCCTAGTCGGCATCGGGTGGGGCGACATAGGCCCCTTGGATGAATTCGACAAGAAATCGGCGATCGAATCGGCCATTCGCGAAGAGTATCCAGACTGGCCAACCGGGCGCCATAGATCTTCGTCCAGTCAGCTCCAGAGATTCCGTCTCGGTCTAAGCGTGGGCGACCGAGTCGTGACTTACGACTCCAGCCGCCGTATCTATCACGTAGGCACGGTCGAAAGCGACTATCTGCATAGACCTGACTTATTGCCCGAATATCCAAACGTCAGAAAGGTTGCCTGGGTCGGCGTGGTCGAACGAGATAGGCTCTCCGTTGCAACGCGAAATACACTCGGCTCAACGCTCACGCTTTTCCGATTATCCGAGTCCGCGGCCGAGGAAATCGAACGTGCGCTCGCCGGCCAAGTGGCGACACCTGAGCACGACGAAGAGGATGCGGATAAAGACGAGAATACGATTCTCGCCGACTCCAAATCACGCGCTATCGAATTCATCAAGGACCGAGTGAATCGCCTGGATGCCAACGAGATGGAACAGCTCGTTGCCGGCTTGCTCCGGGCAATGGGCTATAAAACGCGAGTATCGCCCACGGGGGCGGACCGCGGTATTGACGTCATGGCGTCGCCCGATGGCTTCGGCTTCGAATCGCCTCGCATCGTTGTTGAGGTGAAACATCGTTCCAGTACCGCCATGGGTGCACAGGAGCTACGGACATTCCTGGGCGGCCGACACGACAACGACAAGGGCTTGTACGTCAGCACCGGTGGCTTCACCAAAGACGCCCGCTACGAAGCCGACCGAGCCAAGATCCCGCTCATGCTCATGGATCTCGACGAACTCGTCAGCGCCTTACTCGAGTATTACGAAAACGCCGATGCCAAGACTCGAACGCTGCTGCCACTCGAAAAGACGTACTGGCCTGCATGGGCGGATTAGCCTCGATCTCCGCCTTTTGGCCCATCGCACTGCAAGCGCCAAGTTACTAAACTACTTGGCTAATTTAGCTAAGTGACACCGGTGACGCATTCAATCACGCGACCGGCTAATTGCGCGTTATACGAAGGGGACGCGATTGAACGTTCAAGCGCACGAACAACTCAAAGGCGCGATCTGGGAGATTGCCAACCGTCTGCGTGGCCCTTACCGGCCGCCGCAGTACCGGCTTGTCATGTTGCCGATGGTGGTGTTGAGGCGGCTGGATTGCGTTGTCGAAGAGCGCAAGCAATACGTACTCGCGGAATACGAGCGTCTCAAGCATCAGAATCACGATACCGACACGCTCGTAAAGCTACTCGGCCGTGCGGCAGACCCGAAACGGCAACAGGCGCTTTACAATATCAGCCCGTATACCTTCGACAAGCTGCTGGGCGATCCGGAGAACATCGCGCCGAACCTGGTGGCCTATATCAACGGCTTCTCCCCCATCGCGCGCGATATCTTCGAACAGTTCGGTTTTACCGAGCAGATCGAAAAGCTGGACTCCAGTAATCGGCTGTTCACCATCGTCAAGGAAATGGCAGCGCTCGATCTGCATCCGGACCGGATCGACAGCTTGCAAATGGGCTATCTGTTCGAGCATCTGGTCATGCGCTTCAACGAGCAGGCCAACGAAGAAGCCGGCGACCACTTCACGCCGCGTGAAGTCATCCGCCTGATGGCGAACCTCGTCTACACCGGCGAACAGGACGTCTATACGCCCGGCATCTATCGCACCATTTACGACCCGGCCTGCGGCACGGGCGGCATGCTCTCGGAATCCGAAAAATTCATCTACGGCCAGAACGAAGACGCCAACCTCGCGCTCTTCGGCCAGGAGTACAACCCGGAATCCTGGGCGATCTGCTGTGCCGACATGCTCATCAAGGATGAGGAAACAAGCAATATCGTCCTCGGCGATACGCTCGGTGACGGCAAGACCAAGGACGGCTTCGAAGGCCAACAGTTCCACTACATGCTCGCCAATCCGCCGTTCGGCGTGGAGTGGAAAGACCAGAAGAGCGGCGTCGAACGCGAGCACAAGACCAACGGTTTCAATGGCCGCTTCGGTGCGGGCCTGCCGCCGATCAACGACGGCTCGCTGCTGTTCCTCCAGCACATGATTTCTAAGATGCACGCCGCGCCCAAAGACGGCGGCGAAGGCTCGCGTATCGCCGTCGTATTCAACGGCTCGCCGTTGTTCTCCGGCGATGCCGGTTCTGGGCCGTCGAACATTCGCCGATGGATTATCGAAAACGACTGGCTGGATGCCATCGTCGCCCTGCCCGATCAGCTGTTCTACAACACCGGTATCTATACCTATATCTGGCTTGTCTCCAATCGCAAGCCGGAAGAACGTCGTGGCCAGGTGCAGCTCATCGACGGCACGCGCTTTTTCCAGCGCATGAAGAAAAGCCTGAACAACAAGCGCCACGAAATCGGCGACGATCAGATCGACGATTTGACGCGGATTTACGGGCGCTACCAGGACGGCGAAACGGCGGACGTCGTCATCGGCGGCGAAACCGAAAACCGCGTTGTCTCGCGGATATTCAAGAACCACGAGTTCGGCTTTCTAAAGGTCACCGTCGAACGGCCCTTGCGTATGAACTTCGAGGCCACGCCCGAACGCATCGCCCGACTCGACGATCAAACCGCGTTCGCCAACCTGGCCCAATCCAAGAAACGCAAGGATAAAGACGCCGCGGCCAGGGAGATCGCCGCCGGTAAAGCATTGCAAGCCGCCATTCGTGCCCTGCTTGCCGGCCTGGCCGCGAACGGTCGATACATGGATCGCGCGGCATTCGAGCACGACCTGAAACAGGCAGCGCAACAACCCGACGTGAAACTAGCCGCCCCGCTCAAGAAAGCGATCTTCAACGCGCTCGGCGAACGCGATCCGGACGCCGAAATCTGCTACGACGGCAAGGGGCGTCCGGAGCCGGATAGCGAACTCCGGGATACCGAAAACATTCCGCTGCCGCGTAACACGACGCTACCGTTGCCGATGAGCTTCGGGCCAGACAAGCCGAATGACGAACTGGTCGAGGCCTTTCGGGACGATATCGACGCCTACATGGCGCGCGAAGTCTTGCCGCACGTACCGGACGCCTGGGTGGACTATGACAAGACGAAGATCGGCTACGAGATTCCGATCAACCGGCACTTCTACGTCTATCGTCCTCCTCGGGCTGTCGATGAAATAGAGGCTGATATCGCGTCACTCGAGCGCGAAATAACCAGCCTCCTCAAAGACTTGTCCGTATGATTTTTTCAGGAAAAGAGCGGGCTACTCGAATCAAATGGCTTTTTGAGGGGTGCCAGAACGGCGCATGGGGAGACGAACCAACTGGCAAAGGCGACATCGCTTGCATTCGCGCAGCCGATTTCGATAAGCAACTAGGTAAGCTTAAGAACCTCGAACGAACGTTCAGGTCGATCGACGAACCGACATATCGTAAAGTCGGACTTCGACCAGGCGACTTAATCATTGAAAAATCGGGCGGCGGGGATAAGCAGTTAGTCGGCCGATCCGTGCTGTTCGAGGACGTTCAAAAAAGCATCTGCTCTAACTTCTTGGCTCGGTTAAGGCCAGCTTCCGGAACGAACCCCAGCTTCCTGAACTACCTGATGCTGGCCATATATAGCGCTCGCGGTACATACCCCCACATTAAACAGAGCACGGGGATACAGAACCTAGACACGAACAGCTTCTTAAATATCAAAGCAGATGTACCCGGCATTGAAAAGCAAGAAGAAATCGCTTGCTTCCTCGATCGAAAAACTGCCCGAATCGATGCGCTGATCGAAAAGAAGCGCGTCCTTCTTGATCGGCTGGCCGAAAAACGCCAAGCGCTAATTACTCAAACCGTCACACGAGGGCTAGATCTACATATAGCTCTGAAGAAGCCAGGTGTTGACTGGCTCAGCTGTGTACCCGAGCACTGGCATATTTTTCCCTTAAAACGGGTAATCGCTAAAATCGAGCAAGGCTGGAGCCCGTCGGCCGACGACAAAAGGGCAGCCTTAGATGAATGGGGTGTTCTCAAGAGCGGCTGCGTAAACGCGGGCGTTTTTAATCAAGACGAACACAAAACGCTTCCTGCTGGAGTGGATCCTAAGCCTTTACTGGAAGTAAAAACGGGCGATGTACTGATGTGTCGCGCTAGCGGTTCCACAGCTTTCATCGGATCTGTGGCTCTCGTAGAAAGTGTTCGACCGCACCTGATGTTTTCCGACAAGACTTATCGGATTACTCTCGATACTGAACAAATGGCCCCACAATTTTTTACTTATTTAATGGCTTCGAAGCCTTTAAGAGTACAAATTGCGCTTTCCATCAGTGGAGCCGAAGGTCTCGCAAATAATATTTCCCAATCAAGCGTTAACGAATATGTCGTATGCATCCCGCCGATCGATGAGCAGAAAGAAATAGCTAGTCGCCTTGACCAGACGGTCACAGCTCTTTCTAAAGCGGGTGCAAAGATCGACGAATCGATTTCCAAACTACTCGAATACCGCGATTCGCTTGTTACGGGCGCTGTCACTGGAAGACATATAACTCAAACGTGACTGAATGCACCTAATTTACTTCGACGAAAACAAATACAGCGAAGCCAATCCGTTCTTCACGATTGGCGGCGTGCTGGTGCCGGAAGCAAAGGTGCTGGAGCTCGATGAAACACTGACCAAGATTCAGTCGAATTTCTTTGGCAGCAGCCATCTCACGACCCAAAACGAGTTTCACGGCAAGGAGATGTTCCACGGCAAAGGCCCGTTCAAGGGCCGCAAGCTGGCGGAACGCGTTCAGCTATTCGATTATCTGGCCACGTTCCTCGTGGACAACGCGATCCCGATCCGGTTGATCCATATCGACGTGAATCGGCATCGCGGGAAATACACCTACCCTGAGCCGGAATATCGGCTGGGGCTGATGCTGTTTCTGGAGCGCGCCTGCGACTATCTGGATTCGGTCGACGACCTGGGGATCGCATTCGGCGATTACGAGCAGGACGAAGTCGCTCGCTCAGTGGTCGACTTCTCCGAGTACAAGACCTCGGGCAAGACGCCGATGCACTACGGCCGCCCGCTGGGGCGACTCGTGGATACGGTGTACTTCACACAATCGCACCATAGCCGGTTTCTACAGCTGGCCGACGTGGTGGTGTATATGGCGGGGCGTTATCTCCACCAGGCCGAGGTGCCGGAAAAATGGCACGATGCCAAGGTCTGGGAGATATGGGAAAAGATAAAGGCCAGTGCTGATATGCATATCCAGCACTGGCCTTGATGTTCGGAACGACTAGACCGCGTGGGTTAGGCCGCTTTTGGGAACGGCCCTCTAGTCGCTAAAGAAAATATAAGGCGCAGGCGCGTCAGAATCAAGCCGATCGATAGGGGACGGCGATGCCGGCACATACCGAACATGATTTCGAAACCGCGATCGAAGCAGGCCTGATCGACCGAGGTGGCTACGAAAAGCGCGACCCGAGCGCCTACGACGAAACGATGGCGCTGTTCCCCGACGATGCCATCGGATTTATCCAGCTTTCACAACCCAAACGCTGGACACAGCTTGAAGCGCTGCTCGCCGACAAGACTGCGGCCACCGTCTTGGACAGCCTGACCAAGGAGCTTGCGCTCAAGGGCACGCTGCATGTCCTGCGGCATGGCTTCAAGTGCTACGGCAAGCTCCTGCGCCTGGCGTATTTCCAGCCGAACTCGGGCATGAATCCGGAGGCGGCCGCGCGCTATCAGCAGAACCGGTTGACGATTACGCGCCAAGTCGCTTTTACCTCCGTGCTAAAACGGCCGGACGGTAAGCATCGACGCTGCATTATCGACGTTGTGCTAGCCGTGAACGGCCTGCCGGTCGTCACCGCCGAGCTGAAGAACCCGCAGACCGGGCAACGTGCGGCGGACGCGATAAAGCAATACGAACGGGATCGCGACCCGCGCGATCTGTTGTTTAGCTTCAAGCAGCGCGCACTCGTGCATTTTGCCGTGGACCCGGACGAAGTGTGGATGACGACCCGGTTGAAGGGCGACGACACATTCTTCTTGCCGTTCAACCGCGGCGTGAACCACGGCGCCGGTAATCCGCCAGTCGCGGACAACTGGAAAACGCATTACCTATGGGATGAGGTGCTACAGGCAGATAGCCTGATGGATATCCTCCAGCGCTTCATTCATCTGGAGGTAACCGAGCGCAAGACACCGGCAGGCCGGGGCATACGCACGGTGCGCAAGGAAACGATGATCTTTCCGCGTTACCACCAGCTTGATGCGGTACGCCAGCTCGTCGGCCACGCCCAGGCCAATGGCTCAGGCCATAACTATCTGGTGCAGCATTCAGCCGGCTCGGGTAAATCCAACTCTATCGCTTGGCTCGCCCATCGGTTGGCCAGCCTGCATGACGTGACCGATGCCAAGGTGTTTCATTCGGTGGTTGTGGTCACCGATCGTCGCGTACTCGATACCCAGCTGCAGGACACGATTTATCAGTTCGAGCACAAGACGGGCGTGGTCGAAAAGATCGACGAAGACACCCAGCAACTTGCACGGGCATTGTCGCAAGGCACGCCGATCGTCATTACGACGATTCAGAAATTCCCCTTCATCGCCCAGGCGCTCGAAAAATTGGACGAGAAAGGCGAAGGCCTTCGAATCGATACGGCGAACAAACGCTTTGCCGTGATCGTGGATGAAGCACACTCCTCACAGAGCGGGGAAACGGCCGGCGCGCTGCGAGGCATGCTGAACAAGGACGGCATCGAATCAACCATCGCGGCGCAATTATCCGACGCGGAAGATGACGAGCTATCGGATGACGCGAAAGCCAATCTGCTGCGCGATGCGGCGCGTCGCCAGCGGCAGCCCAACCTTAGCTTCTTTGCCTTCACGGCGACGCCCAAGTTCAAGACCAAGGCACTGTTCGACGAGCCCGGGCCAAACGGCACGTCGCCCTTCCATGAATACTCGATGCGCCAGGCGATTGAAGAGCGCTTCATCATGGACGTGCTGGCCAACTACACGACCTATAAACGTTTCTATGGCCTCGTAAAACAGGCCGAGGCGGACCCGGAAGTCCCGCGCAAGAAAGCAGCGAAGGCGCTTTCGCGCTACATGGAATTGCACCCGGTGAATATCGACCAGGTGGTGTCGGTCATCGTGGAGCATTTCCGGCTGAACGTAATGCACGAAATCGGCGGCCGAGCCCGCGCGATGGTCGTAACGGGATCGCGCCTCGCGGCCGTGAAATACAAGAAGGCGTTCGATAAGTATGTGAAAGATCAAGGCTACACGGGCATCCGCTCGCTGGTCGCTTTTTCCGGAACCGTCGATGACCCGGATTCGGACGTTTCGTATACCGAAGTGGCAATGAATGATGGGCTGCCGGAGCGCGAACTGCCCGAAGCATTCGAGCGCGACGATTACCGGGTACTGCTTGTCGCCGATAAATATCAGACCGGTTTCGACCAGCCTCTGTTGCAAACCATGTATGTGGTCAAACGCCTCGCCGGCGTTCAGGCAGTACAAACGCTCTCGCGTCTCAACCGGATGGCACCAGGCAAGGCGCGTACCTTCGTGCTCGATTTCGTCAACGACGAGGCGGACATCTACCAGGCATTCAAGCCTTACTACGAGACGACACCGGTTGAAGAGAATGCCGACCCGCAGCGTCTCAATGAACTGCATCACGAGCTATTGCAGTGGGCCGTGTTCTCTCCGGACGATGTAGGCGCCTTTGCCGCGATCTGGTACTTGCGCAAACGCGAACATAGCGGGCGCGAACATCAGCAGATGTCGAGCGTTCTCGACCGTGTGGTGGCGCGCTTCAACGACCTAAGCCACGAAGAGCAGTCCCGCTTTCGCGGCCAGCTGACCGCGTTTCGCAATCTCTACTCTTTCCTATCACAGATCATTCCGTACCAGGACAGTGAGCTGGAAAAGCTCTATACGTTCGTCCGAAACCTGCTTACAAAACTTCCACTGCCGGACGACAGCCGGCCGTTTACGCTCGAAGACGATGTGGCCTTGCGTTACTACCGCATCCAACAGCTGACCGATGGTTCGATCGAGCTTGGGGAAGGCGAACCTTATCCGCTTAAAGGCCCGACCGAAGTCGGCACCGCCGGCGTCAAGGACGAACACGTCCCGCTATCGACGCTCGTAGATAAGCTCAACGAACGCTTCGGTACCAACTTCACCGAGGCGGACCAGCATTTCTTCGACCAGATACGTGTATCCGCCGAACAGGACGAAAAGATCAGCGAGGCGGCAAAGGCCAACACGTGGCCTAACTTCAAGTCCTACCTTGAACGCATCATGGATGAACTGTTCATCGAACGCATGGAAGGCAACGAGGAAATCTTCTCACGCGTCATGGGCGATCAATCGTTCCGCTCCGCCGCGCACGAGCATTTGGCTGCCGAGATTTTCAAGAATGTCCGTGGATATCACGAGTAGTTCCAGCATGCGAAAGGCCAAGCACAACAAGAGTTTGTCGATGGCGCGAGCACTATCGCCCCGTGTTTGGATTTCGCCTTAGCAATATTCGCTAGGGCTGGCGGTACATCTCCCTCATTAACTGATTCGCCGAGCGTTAATAAAGCAAACCTGCATTTCGTTTACTTAGCATGCTGCTAATTAAGCGGGCTTAACTTAGCGCCGAGCCGCGCAGCGTAGCCACTCGTAGCGACTGGCATATGCGCCCCTTATGAGTAGTTTTACATCCGCGTGAATATCGTTCGCTTCGACATGGCCGCGGACGCGTCCATAGAACCGAGTTCGATCGATACGTTAAGCAGAATCTGCCGGATCCCCATTCAGGCGATTATGACAACCATTGGCTCGCTCGACTGCCGCTTTAAAGCCACGCGTTCATCACCACCTCCGTTCGTATTGGCTTCCCGCCGGCGAACCGACATGCCGCACGAGCAACCCCAGACCCAATCCACCAACATCCATCACCTGCGGGTGGGCGATTTTGTGGTCACGACCATTCAGGACGCTTATCTGCAGGGCGGGTTCGGGCTGATCACGAACCTGGATGATTCAACCGTGCAGGATCTGCACGCGGCGAGCCGGCGGCCGACGCCGCCGAAGATCACGCTGAACTGTTATCTGGTGGATACGGGCGACGAGCGCATTCTGATCGATACCGGTCTGGGCGTGCTGGTGGGCGATGAGGGCGCGCGGCTGGAGGCCGGGCTCAGCGAAATGGGGCTCTCACGGGCGGATATCGACCGCGTGATTCTTACGCACAGCCATCCGGATCACCTGGGCGGGCTGATCGATAAGGACGACAAGCCGATATTCCCGCAGGCGGACGTCTGGGTGCCGGCCGGCGAACTGGCGTTCTGGCGCGGCGACGTGCCGGCAGATGCCAGTGACATGCTGCGCAACCAGTTCGCGAGCGCGCAGCGTGTGTTCGATGCCTGCGCGGCGAACCTGCGGGAAATCGAGAACGACGAGATCCGGCCCGGCATCACGCGATATCCCCTGCCAGGCCATACGCCGGACCACAGCGGTTATCGCATCGCTTCCAACGGCGAGAACCTGCTGATTGCGGCGGATATCGTGCATCTGCCGCAGATCCAGTTCGCGCGCCCGGACGCGCATGTGATGTTCGATACCGACCCGGCACAGGCGGTGCGTTCGCGCCAGGCGCTGTTCGCCGAGGTGGCCGAAAGCGGGGAGCCGATCGCCGGCCACCATATCGATTTCCCCGGCATCGGTTATGTGGTGGCCGACGGCGACGGCTATCGCTTTCTGCCGCATGTCTGGTCGCCGTTCGTCTGACCCCGTCAGCGACCGCTACGCGGCTAGTCGGTCTTGCGAAAGCGCTGCATCTGATCAAGCGTCGACTGGATGACCTGCGGTGACGGCCCGCCTTCACGCGGGCGGTAGTCGGCGTCCAGCGCTTCGACCGGGCCGAAGGGGTGGAACGCCACGAAGCCGTCTTCCGTCATGGCCGCATGACCGCGATACTTGGCCATGACCAGCGGCAGGCGATCGGCGCTCTTGAACAGGTCGTGCCCGACGCTGGTGGCGCTGTAGGCGTTGTCCACCCCGAGCACGTGGTCGAGCAGCGTGGGCGCGACATCGAAGCTGCTGGTAAGGCGCTCGACCCGTTTGCCGGGCTCGGTGCGGCCGGGCCAGTGCACGATCATCGGCACCTTGGTCTGGTAGCGGCTGAAGTTGCCGTTGTGGCCCCAGTAGTTCTGATCAAGGTCGTTGAATTCCTGGCCATGATCGCCGGTCACGACGACGATGGTGTCGTCCATGAGGCCCTGGGCCTCGAGTTCGTCGAGCGTTTCGCCGACGAGCCGGTCCACGAAATGCACGGAATTACGATAGAGATTGTGCAGGCCGGTCGGGTCGGTATCTTCGTCCAGGGTCAGGTAGTTGATGCTGTCCCAGCTCGGCTGGAAGGGGCGCGGCGCATCGTCCGGCAAATCATAGGCATGGGGCGAATCGTGAAAGACCATGCCGAAAAACGGCTTGTCCGATGCCGGGTCGCGCTGTTTCAGATAATCGATGAAGTCGCGGTTGGCGTCGATATCGCGCGCGGGCGAATCGTGACCTTCGGATTCCATCCGCAGATGCGACATGCCGGAAAAGATGGTGCGATGAAATTCCGGCGAGGACAGCGGCGCGCTGCGGAAGATGCCGAACTCATAGCTGAGATCCAGCAGCCGGCTAACCAGCACGGGCCGCGTGTTGGTCTGCAGCATACTGTGCCAGTAGGTGCCGGGAATGCCGTAGAACAGGCTGAACATGCCCATGCGGGTGGCATTGCCGCCGCTGTAATGGTTCATGAAGCGCTGATTGTTTTCGGCAAAGCGGGCGATATTCGGCGTGACTTTTTCGTTCATGGCATCGAAACGCCAGGAATCGATGACGATGAAGACGATGTTCTTCTTGTCTTTCGGCGCTGAGGTGGCCAGCGGTTCGCGCGGATAGTCCACCGAGCCGTCGATTGCCTCGGCGCCGCCCCAGGTGGAATCGGCCACATCGAAGCCCTGCTCTTCGAGAAAACCCTTGGCCGTCAACGGCTCATAGCCGGGCAGCAGCCGGGTCTGACGGGTGACGCTGCCCTGGCCGGTGGCATCGGCCCAGGCATGGAACACATTGGTGCCCAGCAGCAGCACAATGCAGCCGGCCGTCGTGGCGAAACCCGCAATGCGCCGTGGCGCGCGCCGCGCGACAAGATACCGCCATACGCCCCAGGCCAGCGCCCAGTGGGCGACCGCCACCGCCAGGCCCAGCAGCCCGGCCTGGACTTTCATCATCGACGAGAATTCGAAGGTCTCCTCCGACGCCCCGGAGAAGAACAGCGAGACCAGCGCGCCGTTGAGATGAAACCGGTATTGCTGAAACACCAGCGTGTCCACCAGCAGCAGGCAGGTCAGCGCGAAGTTGATCAGCCAGGCCAACGGCGCAATGACGTGACGCTGGGGCCACAACAGCGCGAGCAGCATGACCGGCAGCATCGGAATGAGCGCCACCGACAGAAAGTGGGCAAGGAACATGGTCACGCCGAAGGTCCGCGCCACCAGCCCCGCCGACAGATCGCCGACATCGAGATAGCGCGCCGCAACGAGCGACAGTACGAGGGTATTGGCAATGACGAGCCAGCCGAGCCAGCGCAACAGCGGGCCGCGACCCGCGCCCGGCGTGATCGGATTGAGCATCAGCAAACGAGTGTCGGCAAAAGCGGTGCGTGAAGTCATATGACACACGTATTTCCCAAGGTTCCCCTATCGATGGCGCCGGCGCCGATGCACGGCATGCGCAGCGACCCGTCCGGCGTTCGACCGCGGTGTTAACCTGCGCTCTACAGCTAATCGTGCGGAAACCTGACTATGCGTATCGGATTCATCGGTCTCGGCGCCATGGGCCAGCACATGGCGCACAACCTGATCGCGGCGGGCTTCGACGTGACCGTCTGGAACCGCTCCCCCGACCGGGTCGCGCCACTGGTCGAAGCCGGCGCCCGCCGCGCTGAACGGCCCGCCGGGGCCGCGGCGTCCGACGTTTTGATCACCATGCTGGCCGATGACGACGCGCTCGCCGCGGTGCTCGACGCGCATGGCCTGATCGAAGCGATGCCGAACAACGGTGTGCACGTGAACATGGCGACCTGTTCGGTCGAGTGCGCGCGGCGCATGGCGGCGCGGCACGAAAACGCCGACCGCCACTATGTGGCCGCGCCGGTACTCGGCCGACCGGACATCGCCAGGGCCGCCAAGCTGAATATCGTCGCGGCCGGCAACCACGACGCCATCGAGCGCGCTCGCCCGGCGCTCGAGGCGATGGGCCAGAAAGTCTGGCCCGCCGGCGAAGCCGCCTACAAGGCCAACGCCATCAAGCTCGCGACCAATTTCATGCTGGTCTCGGCGGTGGAGGCCATGGGCGAGGCCGCCAGTCTGACCTCGGCCTACGGCATCGAACGCGCGGATTTTCTCGAGATCATCACGAATTCGGTGTTCGGCTGCCCGGCCTATATGGGCTACGCGCCGGCCATGGCCCAAGGCGAATACGACAACCCCGAAGGCTTCAAGCTCGCGCTCGGCGCCAAGGACATGGACCTGGCGCTGGCGGCCTCGAAAGCCGAGAACGTGCCGCTGCCGGTGGGTGCGGCCGTACGCGAGCGGCTCAGCGAAGCGCTGGCAGCCGGCGAGGGCGATCTCGACCTGGCCGCGCTTGCCGAAGGCTCGCGCCGCGCCGCGCATCTCGACCACAACCGCTAGATCGCCCCGGATCGCCGCCTGCCGCGGCGAATCGCGCCCCGCGCGTGACGTTGCCCGTATCATGGACATTCGGGTGGATATTCGGGGGTAAAAGGAGGACGCCATGGATCCGAGCAAGACCAGTCCGCTATCGCGCCTGTTCGGCCGCTCGCCGTTCGGCGCGTTGACCGAGCATATTCACGAAGTCGATCGCGGCACCGCGTTGCTGGTCGAGTATCTCGATGCCAGCCGCGCCGGCGACTGGACGGCCGCCGAACAAGTGCACGAACGCATTTCCCAATGCGAGCACAACGCCGACGACCTCAAGGACAAGATCCGGCTCAATCTGCCCAGCACGCTGTTTTTGCCGATCTCGCGCTCCGACCTGCTCGTGCTGATCGACGTGCAGGACAAGATCATCAACAAGGTCAAGGACATATCCGGCCTGATGACGGGCCGGAAGATGCAGTTCCCGGACAGCCTCGATGCGCCGATCCGCGAATACCTGCAGATCTCCATCGAGGCCGTACACCAGGCACGCAAGGTGCTGGAAGAAATCGACGAGTTGCTGGACTCCGGGTTCGGGCGCAATGTCAGCGAGATGATCGCCGACATGGTGGTCGAGCTCGGCCGGCTGGAAAAACGCGCGGACGAGGCGCAGGTGGGCATTCGCAGCCAGCTGCTGGCACTGGAAGCGGAACTGCCCCCGCTGGAAGTGATTTTCCTCTATCGCGTGATCCACTGGATCGGGCGCATATCCGACCGCGCCGAAGCCGTGGGCGCGCGCCTGCAGATCATGATGGCCCGTTGACGCTTGCTTTGCGCTACCCTGCGCGCGCCGCGCCAACCCGTGAGAGTCGTCATCGTTAACGCCAACCGCTTTGTTGCCGCCGCCGTAGAGCCCATGGGCCGCTCCGTCGTGGATCACGTCTTCCCCGCCGGTCGCGGCGCGCGCTAAGGCCTGCTACATGTCGATCATCGCGCAACACGCCGATCTGCTGCTGATCCTGGCCTGTCTTTTCGGGTTCTTCATGGCCTGGGGCATCGGCGCCAACGACGTCGCCAATGCCATGGGCACGTCGGTGGGTTCCGGCGCCGTCACGCTGGGTCAGGCGGTGATCATCGCCGGCGTTTTCGAGTTCCTCGGCGCCTGGCTGGCCGGCGGCGAGGTGACCGAAACCATCAGCGGCGGGCTCATCGACCCACAGATCGTCGCCGACGACCCGGACACGCTGGTCATCGGCATGCTCTCCGCATTGCTCGGTGCCGGCAGCTTTCTGGTCGTGACCTCGATGCGCGGCGTGCCGGTCTCGACCGGCCAGTCGATCGTCGGCGGCATTCTGGGCTTCGCGCTGGTCGCCTTCGGGGCGGGGCCGGTGAACTGGGGCGAAATCGGCAAGATCGCCGCCAGCTGGGTTGTATCGCCGCTACTGGCCGGCGCGATCGCCTTTTTGCTGTTCGAATCCATCCGCCGGCTGGTGTTCAACCATCCGGACCCGGCCGTGGGCGCGCGCCGCTACCTGCCGGCCTATGTATTCCTCGCGGCGTTCGTGATCTGCCTCGTGACGCTGATCAAGGGGCTGTCGCATATCGGTCTGGAGCTGAGCATCGGGGCCGGCGTGGCCGGCGCCGTGGCCCTCGGCCTGGTCGCGGCGGCGTCGAGCGCGGCGCTGCTGCGACGGATCGATCTGTCGGCCGAGGCGCGCGCCTCCGATCGCTACCGCAACGTCGAGCGCATCTTCGCGGTGGCGCAGGTGTTCACTGCGGCCACCATGGCCTTCGCCCACGGCTCCAACGACGTGGCCAACGCGGTCGGCCCGGTCGCCGCGATCATCAATGTGCTCAATGACCCGCAGGCGGTCGGCGAAAGCTCGGAGCTGCCCGGCTGGGTGCTGATCCTCGGCGGCGCGGGCATCGTCTTCGGCCTGGCGACCTATGGCCACAAGGTGATGCGCACCATCGGCTCGCGCATCACCGAGCTGACCCCGACGCGTGGTTTTGCGGCCGAGCTGGCCGCCGCGAGTACCGTGGTTCTGGCGACCTTCTTCGGGCTGCCGGTATCCACCACCCAGACGCTGGTCGGCGGCGTGCTGGGCGTGGGCATGGCGCGCGGGCTGCGCGCGCTCGATCTGTCGGTGCTCCGGGGCGTGTTCCTCGGCTGGCTGCTCACGCTACCCGGCGCGGCGCTGTTCACGGCGGTGTTCTACTTCCTGCTGCGCGCCGTACTGGGCTGAGCGGCCTGTCAGAGCGGGCTGTCTAGAAACCGGCTCACACGGGTGAACAGCTGCGGGGCACGGCGCTCGAGCAGCAGGAAATGGGTGCCGCGGCCAATCTCGTCGTACTGCTTGTGCGTACTCCCCAGCCGGTCGAACAGCGCCAGCCCGTCGTCGCGCACGGCAGTGGCGTCCTGGGTGGCACGGATCACCAGCGCCGGCACGTCGATCTCGCCCGGTTCATAGCGCGCGCGGCCGTTGAACGCCTCCCACAGATCCACGAGCACGCCGTTGGGCGCACGCACGGCATCACCCGGCTCGTCGGCGAGCATGGCGGTGAACCAGGCGTCGATAATCGCCGGGTCGCGCCATTCGGCCGGGTCTTCGACGGTGATTTCGGCGTCCCAGCGTTCGCGCGCCTGGGCAGCGGTTTCGGTGCGGTAGGCGCCGAGCGGGCGCAGGCGAAGCGCATCGTCGGGATCGGCCAGTGCGGCGATGCGGGTGCGTTGCTCGCAGCAGAACACGGGCGCGAACAGTACCAGGCGGTTGATCGTGCCCGGCCGGGTCGCGGCATACATGCCGGTGGTCATCGTGCCCCAGGACCAGCCGACCACATCCACGGTGTCGACGCCGGCGCGTTCGCGGATGGCCGCGATCACATCCGCGATGTCGGCGACCGCGCTCTCGGCACGCGCGAACGGCGGGTTGTCCGCGGCGGGCGCGTCGAGCGCCGCAGAGCGCGTCGAGGCACCGTAACCGCGCACGTCGAGCGCATAGGCAGCGTAGCCATCCGCCACGGCGTGATCGAGCCAACTGCTGCCCGGCACGTCGAACATCGCGCCCGGATAGGTCGCGCCATGCACGAAGAGCACGGCCTTGCCGGGGGCCGTGGGCTCACCATCGGCATGTTTTTCGCGCACGTGGATCCGTTCGGCAGGCGCCGCGCTGCTGTCGATCCAGAAGTCTTCGGCGTGTGTCATCAACCGGGCCCTGTCTTGTTTTTCTCGAAATCGATTTCCTCGGCGCGCTGGGCAATATTGTCGGCCACGAACGCACCGCGCTGACCCATGGGCCGATCGCCCGCGGTGGTGGTGTCGCGCGCGGTCTGGAATTCCAGCTGCGCGTTGAGCTCCCCACCCACGAGCATGATCAGCACGGTGATATAGAGCCAGGTCAGCACCACGACCACGGCGCCGAGCGAGCCGTAGGTCGCGGAATAGGAATCCGAGAACGCCACATAGACCGAGAACGCCAGCGAGCCGAGTATCCAGAATACGGTGACCACTGCCGCGCCCACCATGACCCAGCGCCACTTCGGCGGCCGGCGACTGGGCGCATAGCGATACAGCCCGGCGATGCCGATCATCAGCAGCAGCGCCGCGGCGCCCAGCCCGACCCCGCGGCCGACCGCCACGATCCAGTCGCCGAAACCCAGCCCGGCCAGCAGCAGCGGCACACCCGCCGCCAGCAGGGCCACCGCGCTCAGACCGAGCACGATGGCAAGCGTGAGGGCGAGCGATACCGCGATCTTGACGAAAAAATTGCGCGTCTCGCGCTCGGCATAGACGACATTGAGCGCGATCATCAGCGCTGTCGTGCCCTTGCGCGCGCTCCACAGTGCGAGCGCCAGCGTAAACAGCGCGGCAAAACCCAGCGAGGCTTCCGGCCGGGCGGCCACCTGGGTCATCTGCCCGGTGACGGTGGACACGACATCCGGCGGCACAACGCCGGACAGCGCCTCCATCTGGTCCACGACGTTCGCCGGATCCTGGATGAGCCCATAAACCGACACGAAGGCCGCGACGCCGGGAAAGATCGCCAGCATGCCGTAGAAAGACACCCCGGCGGCAATGATCGAGAGATTGTTGTCGTTAAAGGCGTGGTAGACGCGCAGCACCACATCGCGCCAACCCTTGAAGGGAATGTTGACCGGCGTGCCGGCGCGACGCCCGCGGCCGTCTCGCCGAACCGGCGTGTCGAGCGAAAGTTTCCTGGCATTGCGACGGTGCACCATCACCTCGTCCTGGCGGGGAGTCGAACCCGAGTATACGGGCTCGCCTTCGCCGAGGATGAGCGCATGACAGCGACGCGGCGCACGGCGTAGCATCGCGCCATGCCTTTGCCCCGCGCGTACAACCGCGTCGCCACGCCGCCTGAGTCGGGCGTGCCGGCATGACGCTCGTCCAGCGCCTGCAGGTGGCCGGGGCGGCGGTTCTGTTCGCGCTCGGCGTACTGGGCGTGTTCCTGCCGCTGCTGCCCACGACGCCTTTCATGCTGGCTGCACTGGCGCTGGCGTCGCGCGGTTCGCCACGCTTTGCCGCGTGGATCCGTGCCAACCGCTACGCGGGCCCGGCCATCGTGAGCTGGGAGCGCGAACGGGCGCTGTCGCTACGTACCAAGTGCACGGCCCTGGCCATGATTGCAGTCAGCGCCGTGATCGTGTGGTGGCATATCGATTACTGGCCGCTGGCGGCCGGCGTGATCGCCGGGCTGTGCCTGATCGCGGTCTTTCTGGCGACCCGGCCCGCACCCGGCGCCCGGCAGAGCCAGCCGCGCTGAGCGTCCGCGCGGGCGCGTTGCCGCCGGTTTGACGTCTATCGCGCGGATGCCTGGCCCGCGTCGAAGCGCAGGCTCGCCAGCATGTCGCGAATCTGGGACGGATAATCCCGCGTCGGCCCGCTGACCGTCGCACTCACGTGGTAAAGACCGCCGGTGGCCGGCATGAACAGCCAATGGGTAACCGTATCGCCCAGTTCCGACTGGCTCTCGTAGCGCAGTACCGGCTGATCGCCCACGGTCAGGCGCTGGGCCGACGGCGCGCCGTCCGGGCGAACCGCCTCGGCATATTCCGCCAGCGTATCGGCGTCGATACGCGTATCGCGCACCACGGTGAGCGTGAAGCCGTCGCTGATTTCGCTGGCTGCCTGGTTCGCGGGGCCGAGAACGGCAAAGGACACGCTGTCGGCGCTATCGCGCGACACTCGCGCGCCCCGCGGGCGCTCGATGGAAAAACCCAGCGCCGGATTGCGGTAGCGCCGATCGGCGTCGGTTTCGCCGTCGTCGGCTGCCCCCTGCGACACCGGCTTGAAACTGGCCAGCAGGCGTTCGCGGCTGTTGGGCGGCGCCAGCGCGCCGTCGATCACCAGTACCGCGGCCCGGTCGCCGGAGAGCGCGATCGTTTTCACGGTGCGCGTCGTGTGCGGCTGTTCCTGCACGAGCACCACACTGCCCTCGCTGTTCTGGATCTCGCTTGCCGCGGTCGGATCGGCGATCTCGCTGGCGGCCAGCGCGCGCAGCGAACGCCCCGCCAGCTGCACACCGAACACGCGCAGCGTGGCCTGATCGGAACGCATCACGCGGCCATCGCCGTGGCCGGCGACCGGCTCGGCTTCGAAACTGGCCGGGTAGTCGAACTCATAGTCGTAGCGCGCGTTGCGGTAATGCGCGAAGGCCGGGGCGCTCTCGGCCGACTGTGCCTGAGCCACGCCGTGGCCGCTGCAACCCGCGCCGCCCAGCGCGACGAATCCCAAAAAACAGCCCAGCAACACGCGGCGTGCCGGGCTACGCGCGAAGCGCCTGTCGTGGATATGTCGCATCGCCCTGTTCCGCCATGAAAGCCTTACCGGCTAGGGACAGCAGGCGGCCATCGATGTTCACCGCGCGCCGCCAACCGTTGCGTTGACAGCATTCGAAGGCCGGCGCAGTGTCGATGGGACGCCATCTCTGCGGTGGCGATAAAAACCAAGTATTAACAGCCGACTGGAATCGGAGGAGACACCATGTACGAAGCCGGAAATCTGGAACGATTGGGCGAACTCGACAAGAACGCCAAGGACGGCATGAAGGCGTTCTGGGCCTTCGACAAGGCGGCCTTTGCCGACGGCGCGATCGACGGCAAGACCAAGCAGCTGCTCGCCGTCGCCGTGGCGCTGACCACACAGTGCCCCTACTGCATCGAGCTCCATACCCAGGCCGCCCGAGACGCGGGCGCGTCGGACGAAGAGCTCAGCGAGACGGCCGTCGTGGCAGCCGCGATCCGCGCCGGCGGCGCGATTACCCACGCCACGCACATGTTCTCGAAGTAACGCGCCCGGGCGGGCCCGGGCCGGCCGTGCCTGCCGGACGGGCTACGGCTCGGTCTCGTCCTCCCAGCGCAGCTCGCGGTAACGCGCGACGTCGTCGCCGAAAAACGGATACTTGATGATGTCAAAATACGGCGAATGGTCGAAATCGCGCGGCGTGATCAGCCGCGCATTGCGCCGATGGAACACCATCGCGCCGTCCTCGCCGCGATGCAGGGTGGGCAGGATCGGGTAGCGCACGCTGGCGAATGCCCGGGCGATTAGCGTGGAGCAGATCGTGCGCGCCATGTCGCCGTGCCCGATCTCGAACAGCGTGGAGCGCCAGCGCCTGGGCAGCAGGCCGTAGGGGAAGAAGAACCGCAGCAGATCGGTGATCTGGCGCAGATTGTAGGGCGTGCCCAGACGCTGCAGGCAGAAGTCGACCACCGCATCGGCATCGTCGGCGGTGAGCTCTCGCGCACGACACAGGCGCAGATGCTCGTGGCGATACCGCGTGATCGGCGACAGATGCACGCCGCGCCCGAGTTCGGCCTCGAGCAGGATAGGCGTGTTGTCGGACGCGCCCTCGCGGCGCAGGGCCTGCACGTCGGCGCCCCGCGCGGCGACTTCTGCGAGCGTGCCCAGATGCAGGGCGGCGTGGGTCCATGCACTCAGGGTCACACTCTGGATCACGCCGGACACCCGCGAGCGCCCCTCGACGAGCACGACATCGGCACGCGCAAGATGCTCGCAGAGCCGCGCGAAGTCGTTGCGCGGCATGCCCAGCGGGCGCGACTCCGCGCCGAGCCATTTCACCACCGGCGCCTTGAGCCGATGCCGCAGTGCGTTGATCCGGTGTGCCGTGCTCATGCCCGACCGAGCTTAACAGGCCGAATTCGCCTGTCGTGGCCACGCCACGGCTTCGGTTGCGCCCGCGGTTGCTGTATACTCCACGCAATTCAGGCGGCCGCGCCAGCGTCTGGCAGCGCCGCAACCGACGATGTCCATCGGCCCCGACGGGTGCGCGAGTACGGCTCTCGGCGGCTCGCCTGTCCGGTTCACCGATCAAGGGAAGGCATTGGCTCGGCCGCGCACTATCGAACGTTCTGGCCTCGTGCTCAGCCTGCTCGCCGTGGGCGTGGGCATTGCGGCAGGCTATGGCGCTTCGATATTCCGCGATCTGATCGCCGTCTTCCACAATCTCGCCTTCTTCGGCGAACTCTCGCGGGCCTACGACGCCAACGCGCACACCGCGGCCAGCCCCTTCGGCGCCTGGATCATCATCGTGCCGATGCTCGGCGCGGTGGCGGTGACCTTTCTGGTGCAGAACTTCGCCCCCGAGGCCAAGGGCCACGGCGTGCCCGAAGTCATCGACGCGATCTACTACAAGGGCGGGCGTATTCGTCCCGGCGTGGCGGCCACCAAGGCGCTCGCGTCGTCGATCTCGATCGCGACCGGCGGCGCGGTGGGCCGCGAAGGACCGATCATCCAGATTGGCTCGGCCATCGGTTCGAGCCTTGGCCAGGCGACGATGCTGCGCGAGTGGCAGCGCAATACGCTGATCGCCGCGGGCGCGGCCGCGGGCATCGCAGCGACCTTCAACGCCCCGCTCGGCGGGCTGCTGTTCGCCATCGAGATCATCCTGCCCGAAACCTCCGGGCGCACGCTGATTCCCGTCGCGCTGGCCACGGGCGCGGCGTCGTTCGTCGGCCGGGCGCTGTTCGGCAATACGCCCTCCTTCGACATTCCGGCGCTGGCCAATAACGCGCTGGACCTAAATTCGCCCGAGCTGCTCGGCGTTTATGTTGTGTTCGGCGTGGTGATGGGCCTGGCCGCACTGGTGTTCACGCGCAGCATCTATCTGTTCGAGGGCGCGTTCGAGCGCATGCCGGGTAACGACTACCTGCGCCATGTTCTCGGCATGGGGCTGGTCGGCGTGATGATGTATGCGTTCGTCTCGCTGACCGGGCGTTACTACATCGAAGGCGTGGGCTACGCCACGATTCAGGACATTCTCGAGAATGCACTGACCGCCCCGTGGCTGTTGCTGCTGCTGTTCGTGGCCAAGCTGCTGGCGACCTCGCTCACGCTCGGCTCGGGGGCATCCGGCGGCGTGTTCTCGCCGGCGCTGTATCTGGGCGCCACGCTCGGCGGGGCCTTCGCGGTGGGCATGCAGCACGTCGCGCCCTGGTTCGAGCTCGACGTCGCGACCATGGCGGTGCTGGGCATGGCCGCCGTGGTGGCCAGCGCCACCGGCGCCGCACTCACCGCGATCGTGATCATCTTCGAGATGACGCGCGACTATCACGTGATCATCCCCATGATCATCGTGGTGTCGATCGCCTATTACGTGCGCCAGTTCCTGATGGCGGACACGGTCTATACCTTCAAGCTGACGCGGCGCAATCATCCGGTGCCGGGCTCGCTGGAGACCAATCTGTTCATGCTCCAGAAGGCTTCGGACTTCTACGACCCGCGGGTGGTACGGGTCGGCAACAGCCGCGGCCTGGCCGAGATTCGCCGGCGCTTCCGGCGTTTCGGCCGCCAGACGCCGAACGTGCTGGTGATGGACGCCGATCACAATATCCAGGCGATCTTTTCCTCGCGCCGGCACTACCGGCTGACGCGGCGTGCGCGGATTCGCAGCTGGGCCGACGAGCATATGGAGACCGACTACATCGTGGTCGGCGCCGACGACATGATCTTCGATATCGTCGGGCGCCTGCGTGCCGCGAAGTGCGAGGTCGCGCTGGTCACCGCCGATGGCCGGATGAGCCATCCGCGCGAGGTCGAAGGCGTGCTCACCCTCTCCGACGTGGCGCGCAGCAGTCGCCTGGCGCGCCAGATGGAACGCCGGCGGCCGAAAAAGTCTGACACGGGCCGCGCTTAGCCACCCAGGCCCCGCGGCGCGGGCGTCGTGCGGCATGTTTTTTGTATCATGCGCGGCCTGACAACGCCCGAGCGCAGGATCCGCCTTGAACGCCATCGCCCGCTACTTCGATTTCGAAACCCTCGGTACGAATTGGCGCACGGAAAGCGTGGCCGGTCTGACCACCTTCCTGTCGATGGCCTACATCCTGTTCGTGAACCCGACGGTGCTGTCGCTGGCGTCGGTGCCGGACGCCGACGGCCTGGGCATGCCACGCGACGCGGTATTCACCGCGACCGCGGTGGCCGCCGCCTTCGGCTCGCTGGTGATGGGGCTGCTGGCGCGCTACCCGATCGCCCAGGCGCCGGGCATGGGGCTGAACGCGTTCTTCGCCTTCTCGGTGGTGCTCGGCATGGGCATCGACTGGCAGACCGCGCTGGCCGGTACGTTCGTTTCCGGCCTGATCTTCATGGCGCTGACGGTCTCACGCCTGCGTGAGCGCGTGATCAACGCCATCCCGGAAGAACTCAAGCACGCCGTGGCCGCCGGCATCGGCCTGTTCATCGCCTTCATTGGTCTGACCAATGCCGGCATCATCGTCAACGACGACGCGCTGCTGGTCGGCCTTGCGCCGCTCACCGATCCGCATACCCTGCTCGCCATCTTCGGCCTGATGGTCACCGTGGTCCTGATGACGCTGCGCCTGACCAGCGCCATATTCCTCGGCATGGTCATTACCGCGATCGTCGGCATGGCGACGGGGCTGGTGGGCCTGCCCGAGCATATCGTCAGCCCTGTGCCGGATATCAGCCCGGTCGCCGGCGCGGCGATATCGCATCTGCCCGACCTGTTTACCCCGCAGATGGCGGTGGTCATCGGCACCATGCTTTTCGTGGACTTCTTCGACTCCGCCGGCACGCTCATGGGCGTGGCCCGCCAGGCCGGCCTGATTCGCGACAACAAGCTGCCGCGCGCCGGGCGCGCGCTGTTCGCGGATGCGCTGGCGACCACCGCCAGCGGGCTGATCGGCACCTCGTCGACCACGGCCTATATCGAATCGGCCTCGGGCGTGGCCGCCGGCGGACGCAGCGGCTTCACCGCGGTCGTGGTCGGGGTGCTGTTTTTGCTCGCGCTGTTCTTCTCGCCGCTACTGGCGGTGGTCACCGAAGCCGTGACGGCACCGGCGTTGATCGTGGTGGGCGTACTCATGGCGGCTTCGCTCAAGCATGTCGCCTGGGACCGCTTCGAGACCGCGGTACCGGCATTTCTCACCGTGCTGCTGATGCCGCTGACCTATTCCATCGCCACCGGCATCGCGCTGGGTTTCATCGCTTACCCGATCACCATGCTGGCGGCACGCCGGCATCGCGAAATCCACCCGCTGATGATCGCGCTCGCGGTGGTGTTCCTCGGCTACTTCCTCTTCCTGCGCCAGTAGCCGCCCCCGCTCGCGCCGCCGCGACGCTAGCGCCCGAGCAGGCGACCGAGCGGACGCAGCTCCTCGATGTGGTCGAAGGTGACCTTGCAGACCACCAGCAGCGGCACGGCCATGAGCATGCCCGCCACGCCCCATAGCCAGCCCCAGAAGAACAGCGCGAAGAACACCATCAGCGGGCTCATCTCGAAACGCTGGCCGTGGATGGCCGGGGTCACGAAGTTGCCCTCGAGCACGTTGAGCGCAAACACCGCCGCTGGCGCGGCAAGCACGTGCCCGAGCGTGTCGAAAGTGGCGAAGGAGGCAAGCGTGATCGCCGCCAGCGAGATCGCCGCTCCGGCATAGGGGGCGAAATTGAGCACGCCCACCAGCACGCCCCAGAGGATGGGATCGGTCAGGCCGATCATCCAAAGCACCAGCCCGGCGCTCGCGCCCAGCAGGATATTGATCGCGGTCACCGTGACCAGATAACGACTGATATCGCTCTGCAGATGCCGCACGATGCGCACTGCGTTGCGTCGACTTCGCCCCGTTCGCGTCATGATCAGCAGTTTTCGGAACACGAACCCGCGACTGCACAACATGAAGTAAAGCATGATCAGGGTCATGAACAGGATGCCGGCCGTCCACTGCAGATTGGCCACGATCTGATCGCGCAGGCCTTCCTCGTTGATGGTGATGGTCTGGCGATTGGCCGCCTTGCCGATCATCTCGGTCGCGGCTTTCTTGATCTTTTCGGTGCTCTCGTTCATCTCCTGGATCTGCTCCTGGAGCTGACTCGTCTTCTCGTCGAAGGAGGTGAACGCTTCGGGCGCGTGATTGAGCCAGTATTGCGCCGGGCCCATGAGCGTATAGGCGCCGTAGACGACGATGGCCGCGAAGCTGCCGATCAACAGCAGCGCGCTGATCCAGCGGGGCATGTAGATGCGCTGCATCTTGGTGACGACCGGCCCGAGCAGCAGATTGAAGATCAGCGCCAGCGCGATCGGGATGAAGATGAACCGCGCGAAGTAGAGCGTATAGAGCAGCAGGATCACCAGAATGGCGGTCATGATGAACGAGCGGATCTGGATGGGCCGCTCGAACAGCCGCAGCACGTGGCTGTCGCCCTGTTCCGGATTCCGGTCGCCGCCGTCCGGCGTGACTGTGGACTCGCTCAACGCATTCTCCCTGAACTGAATGGCTCTCGCGACGCGAGAGCGCCGTTACCCTAGCGTGCCGGCATGCACCCCCGCCATCCGTAATCGACAGAAGCGGGCGATGCGCCCGGCCCGCCCTGCGCGTGCAGCCGAAACGCTTTATCATGCAGCCGGTTTTCGGCACCCCTCGAGAAGGTTATCGGCCGACACGGGGGCCCGCACAATATTCGGCGCAGGATTGCCGCATGACCCGCTATGCATACACACCACGAACGGCAGGCTATGTGGCCATCATCGCGCTGGTTCTGCTGCTGCCGCTGGGCGCGGCGGCCGAGCCGGCGCGCCCGAGCATGAAGGATCGCGTGGCGGCCTGCAGCGCCTGCCACGGCCCGCAGGGCATCGAACTCGAGGACGGCTATGTGCCGCGCATCCATGGCAAGCCGGCCGGCTATCTCTACAACCAGCTCGTGAACTATCAGGACTACCGGCGCCGCAATACGAGCATGAATCACATGGTCGCGCATCTGTCGCACGCCTATCTATTCGAGATCGCGCAGTATTTCGCCGACCAGCACACGCCCTATCCACCCGCCGCGGCCGCGCCGCCCGAGCCCTTGGCCGAACGCGGGCGACAGCTGGCGCGCAAGGGCGACAAAGCCGCCGGCATCCCGGCCTGTGACGCCTGTCACGGCGAACGGCTGACCGGCGTACAGCCGAACACGCCGGGACTTGTGGGCTTGCCGCGCCAGTACATCATGGCGCAGCTCGGTGCCTGGCAGGTGGGCACGCGGCACGCCGCCGCACCGGACTGCATGGCCGATATCGCAAGCCGGCTTAAGGGCCGCGATGTGGAAGCCGTGGCCGCCTGGCTGGCGGCCCAGCCGACACCGGCCGATACGCGCCCGGCAGCCGAGCCGATCGATGCGCCCCCCATGACCTGCGGCAGCGTACCGCAGCCCGCGACGCCATGAACGCGCCACGCCCTTTCGCCGGTCGAATGATGAAGCTGTTGCTTGCGTGCCTGATGTTCGCGCTTGCCCTGCCGGCCACGGCCGCCGACGAGGCCATGCGCGAGCGCGGCGAATACCTGACCCGGATCGGCAACTGCAGCGGTTGCCACACCGCGCCCGGCGGCGAGCCCTTCGCGGGCGGCCTGCACCTGAACAGCGACTACGGCACCTTCGTCACGCCCAACATCACTCCCGACGGCGCGACCGGCATCGGCAACTGGTCGGCCGACGACTTTTATCGCGCCCTGCACGAGGGCGTGCGCGCCGACGGTTCGCCGATGTATCCGGCCTGCCCCTATCCCAGCTACACGCACGTGGCGCGCGACGATATCGACGCGATTCACGCCTATCTGCGAAGCGTGGCCCCCGTCGAACAGGCGCAGCCCGCGCACGATCTGGACTTTCCCTATCGCTATCGCAGCCTGCTGGGCCTGTGGCAGGCGCTCTATTTCGAGCCCGGCGAACAGGCCGACGACAACGCGCGCGGCGCAGACTGGAACCGGGGCCGCTATCTCGTCGAGGGACTGGGCCACTGCGATGCCTGCCATCGGGCGCGCGGCGCTTTCGGCGCAATGGAAACGGCCGACGATGCCCCCGGCGCGATGATCCACGGCTGGTATGCGCCGCCACTGGCCGACCCGGCACAGGCCGGGCTGCAGGGACTATCGATCGCCGACGCCGCCGACTTCCTGCAAAGCGGCAAGCGCGACCATGCCGCCATGCTGGGGCCGATGGCCGATGTGGTCTTCGAAAGCCTGCAATACCTGCGCGACGACGACGCACGCGCCATGGCCGCCTATCTCACGGCGCTGCCGGAACAGCAGGTCGACTCGCCCCTGCGGCTGATCCGCATGTCCGAAGACGGCCGCCAGACGGCGATGGCCGAAGGCCGCGCCATCTATGCCGACCGGTGTGCCGGCTGCCATGGCGACGACGGCCGTGGCGACGCGGGCGCGCCGGCGCTGGCCGGCAACCGGGCGGTCACCATGGATTTTCCGCTCAACGCCGCGAACATGATCCGCGAAGGGGGCTTCGCTGCCGCCACCGCCGACAACCCGCGCCCGCACGGCATGCCGCCCTTCTACAAACTGAGCGAGCGCGAGCTGGCCGCGGTGCTCAGCTTTATCCGCGGCAGCTGGGGCAACGACGCCGCGCCGGTAACGCCGACCAATCTCCGGCGCTGACCGCGCGGCTGCGACGCGCGCATGAAAAAAGGCGGTGGCCGAAACCACCGCCCTCGCGTACGCCGCGACAGACGCCTGCCGCGTGAAAGCCTAGCTGGCGAGTGCCGTGAGCCCGCCGCGCTGGCCGGTCTCGTCGTCCTCGCGTGACAGGTTCAGCGCCGCAATGATCGCCTTGAGCGCGGCACTGACGGTATCGCTGTCTTCCGCGACGGCGGGGATGCGCACCGTGTCCTTGCGCAGCTGCACGAAGGCGATGGCATCGGCATCGCTGCCGGTGGACAACGCGTGCTCGGAGTAGTCGGCCACCGCGATCTCTTCGCCGGCATGCGCATGCCAGGCGTCGATGAACGCCGAGAGTGGTCCGTTGCCATGGCCCTGCAGCTCGATACGCTGGCGGCCGTCGGAAAGCGTCACATCCAGCGTCTGACCCTCGGCGCCACGCCGCAGGCCGTAATCCACCAGCGTGAGCGGCGCCTCGCGCGAGAATTTTTCGAACAACAGGTCACGGATGCGCCCGCTGGACAACTCGCCGGCCGTACGCTCGCTCTCGGCCTGCACGTGCGGGGCGAGCGCCAGCATCATCCAGCGCGGCAGATTGATGCCGAAATCGCGCTCGAGCAGGAACGCCATGCCCCCCTTGCCGGACTGGCTGTTCACCCGGATCACGGCCTGGTAGTCACGGCCGATATCACGCGGGTCGATCGGCAGATAGGCCACCTGCCAGTGTTCGTCCTCGCCCTGCTTGCGCAGCGACTTGCGGATCGCATCCTGATGGCTGCCGGAAAACGCGGTATAGACCAGTTCGCCCACCCAGGGATGGCGCGGATGCAGCGGAATGCCGGTGCATTCATGGACCACGCGAATGATCTCGTCGGGATCGGACAGATCCAGCTCGGGGTCGATGCCCTGGCCATAGAGATTCATCGCCAGAATCACGATATCCATGTTGCCGGTGCGCTCGCCGTTGCCCAGCAGGCAGCCTTCGACACGCTCCGCACCCGCCAGTATTGCCAGCTCGGCGGCCGCCACGGCACCGCCGCGATCGTTGTGCGTATGCACGGACACGATCACGGACTCGCGATTCTTGATGTGCTGGCAGAAGTACTCGATCTGGTCGGCGTGGTGATGCGGACCGGCCAGTTCCACCGTGTTCGGCAGGTTGAAGATTATTCTGTCGTCGGGCGTGGGCTGCCAGACATCCATGACCGCCTCGCAGATGCGCACGGAAAACTCGACCTCGGTGGAGGAAAAGCTCTCCGGCGAATATTCCAGGCTCCAGTGCACGCCCGGGCGCTTCTGCGCGTTCTCCTTCACGCGCTGGGCGCCCTTGACAGCGATATCGATGATGCCGTCCTCGTCCATCTCGAACACGCGCTCGCGCTGGACGGTCGAGGTCGAGTTGTAGAGATGGATGATCGCTTTGTTCACCCCTTCCAAGGACTCGAACGTGCGATCGATCAGGTGATCGCGCGACTGGGTGAGTGCTGCGATGGTCACATCGTGCGGAATCTGGTCCTCGTCGATCAGCCAGCGCACGAAGTCGTAGTCCGGTTGGCTGGCCGACGGAAAGCCGACCATGATCTCCTTGATGCCGACATCCACCAGCAGCTTCCAGAGCCGCTGTTTCTGTTCCACCGTCATTGGTTCGAGCAGCGCCTGGTTGCCGTCACGCAGATCTTCGCTGACCCAGATGGGCGCTTTCTGAAGATCGCGATCCGGCCAGGTGCGGTCGAAACCGGTCACCCGCGGGGCGGGGCGATACTTGCGGTGGTCAAAACGGCTCATGGTGGTCCTCGCACTGGCGTGTTTTCGGACACGTCGCCGGTAGCCGACGTGCATCAGGCGAACAGTCTAACGCGCCGCGGGCGGCAGCGGATTGCCAAAATTTCGCCCGATTCGCGAATTGCGCAATATTTTGCTAAATATTACGCTATATTGAGCATAATAATTGCGCCAAATGAAAAACGACAGTAATACCCTGCAGATCGACCGCTTCGACCGTCAGATTCTGGAAGCCCTCCAGGCAGACGGCCGGATCAGCAACCAGGCGCTGGCCGAGCGGGTGAATCTCTCGCCTTCGCCGTGCCTGCGTCGCGTGCGCGCACTCGAGGAGGCCGGCCTGATCACGGGCTATCACGCCCGCGTCGATGCCCGCGCGCTCGGCTACGGGCTGACCGCGCTGCTGCTCATTTCCATGGACAAGCACACGCCCGAGCGCTTCGCGAACTTCGAGGCCCGGGTCGAAGCCCTGCCGGAAGTCCAGGAATGCCTGCTGATCACCGGCCAGGAAGCCGACTATCAGCTGCGTATCGCCGTGGCCGACATGGACGACTACCAGCGCTTGCTACTTCAGCACATTACCCGGATCGAGGGTGTATCCGGCGTGCATTCGAGTTTCGTGCTGCGCCGCGTTCTGCACGACCGTGTGCTGCCGCCGCGCTAGGGCCTGGTGTCGGCTACCGTGCATCGCCTATATTCAGCCGTCGTACGGTCGGCATCGCGCACGGTCGTGCCGCAAACCCAGATCACAAGGGAGTAATGCATGAATCGTCAGTCCAGGATCGCCAGCCTGCTCGCGCTGGCCGTTTTCTCGATCACCCTGCTGGCCGGTTGCAACACCATCCAGGGTGCCGGCGAAGACATGGAACAGGCGGGCGAGGAAGTTCAGGAAGAAGCCTCCGAATAAGGCGGACCGCCACGTTTCACGGCCGGCACGCGGCCCCAGCGGCCGTGGCCGGCTTTCGCGCCCCTGCGGCAACTTCGCGACACACGGCCAGCACTACGGCCGATGCGCCGGACGCGGCAACAAGCCGCCAAGCCGTTACACTGAGTCGCCTGGAGCAAACGCTCACCGACCACCCGGCAAGACGCGCGCATGGAAATCGACAACTTCTTCCACTGGATCGGCGAGCAGCTCGGCGCCGCGATCCGCTTCATCGTCGACAGCCTCGGCTGGCTTTTCGACAATCTCTACGGCGCGATCGACAGTTTCATCCGCGGGCTGACCGGCGCGCTGGGCATCAATGCGTCGATATTCTCGCTGCTGATCCTGCTCATCGGCATCGCCATGCTCTATGCCGCGGCCAAGGCGCTGATGCGCCGCTCGGTCGTGCCGACCCTGTTATGGACGGTGCTCGGCGTGATCGTGCTGAGCTGGCTGATCCACTAGCGCGTACCCGAATGCGTCTTGCGCGGCCACGCAAGGGGCAGGGTTTCGTCGTTCTCATCGGCCACGCCGCTGCGATAACGGGTGTAGACCACCCGATTGCGGCCTTCGCTCTTGGCGGCATACAGCGCGCGGTCGGCCTCGCGCAGCACCGATTCGATCGGCGCATCCGTGCGATCGGCATCCACATGGCATAGCCCCACGCTCACCGTCACCCAGGGCGCGGCCGGTGATTCGGCATGCGCGATACGCTCGCGCTCGACCACCTCGCGCACGGACTCGGCCAGCGCACGCGATTGCTCGGCGCCGCAATCCATCCACAGCAGCACGAATTCCTCACCGCCGTAGCGACCGCAGGCATCGAGCGGCCGACGCGCATGATCGGACAACGCGTCGGCGACCTGCTGCAGCGCGGCGTCGCCATATTGGTGACCATAATGATCGTTGTAGGCGCCGAAGGCGTCGATATCGATCATCGCGACGGCATAACCCTTGCGCTCGCGCAGGGCATGGGCGTGAGCACTGGCGAGCGCGCTTTCCAGCGCGTGACGGTTGAGCAGCCCGGTCAGCCGGTCCAGCCGCGATAGATAGCGCAGCAGCGTCGCATTAAGCCAAGTCCAGCGGATGGTGTATTCGGACGAATAGCCTGCGAGCAGGGCGACGATGAACAGGACCCCGGTGGCAAACATGTCGTAGTAGCCCGAGTCGCCGAGGTGGACAAGGCTCAGCTCGACCAGGACGGTGACCACGGCAATGGCCAGAAGCAACGGCAACTGGACCCAGAAACGCACCCGCGACAGGCAGAACATGGCAACCGCGGTCGCGCCGATCAGTTCCAGCGGCAGGTCGAAGCCCTGCTGGGAATCCACCACACGCTGGCCCAGCAGACCGGCGACCATGACCGCAAACAGAAGAAGTATGCCGACCTCCATCGACCGGGACGCAGGATAGCGCAGGCACAACAGCGTGCAGATCAGGGCCATCGGCATCATCACGGTGAACTGGATCAGTCGCGTGGTGCCGACCAGTTCGAAAGGCAGGCCCAGCCAGCTCGAGTCGATGAGCGCGGATGACAGCACGCCGGCAACGGCCAGAAAGATCAGGCTGGCCCGGCTCAGGCGGCTGGACTGACGCAGATAGCCGTGAAACTCACGCTCAAGCGCGGGCATGAACCGCAGCCCGACAAAGCCGCGATCAATCTGGCGCTGAATGAGACGCGTCGGCGCCTCCTGTGCCGTATCGGCAGGCTGCATCGACACAGCCAGGTTCAGGCTATATAGGTCAGTGGAAGACGATTTCATTAATTCCCCGCGATGCGAGTATCCCACGCATCGTCGGCTTGCACTAAAAATAGTTGCGCCATACCTAGTATCTGCCATTCCAGCCCGGCGCGACACCGCGACCATCGGCTGACGATGCGCAGACACAACGATTGGAGATATATGCCGACCCGACACTACTTCATACAGGGTGGCGGCCGCGGGCTGGGCCTGGCGTTCGTCGAACGGCTGCTGGCTGACGACGAACGGGCCCGCGTCATCACCAGCGTGCGCGACCCCGAGCAGGCCTCGACACTGGCGCGTCTCGCGCAGGAACATGGCGACGAACGGCTACAGGTCGTGGCGCTCGATCTCGCCGACGAAGACAGCATCGCCGCGGCCCGGTCACGCATCGGCGCGCTCACCGCGCGGCTCGATCTGATGATCACCTGCGGCGGCCTGCTCCACGACGATCAGGGCATGTGGCCCGAGAAGAAACTGGCCGATGTCGAGCCGGCACACCTCGCCCGCGCCTTTGCCGTGAACGCAAGCGGCCCGCTGCTGATGATCAAGCATTTTCACGACCTGCTGTGCCACGGCGAGCGCGCCGTGATCGCCAGCCTGTCGGCGCGCGTGGGCTCGATATCGGACAACGGGCTCGGCGGCTGGTATGCCTACCGTGCCAGCAAGGCCGCACAGAACCAGTTCACGCGCACGGCCTCGATCGAGCTGCGCCGGCGCTCGAAACAGCTGATCTGCGTGGGCCTGCACCCCGGCACGGTCGATACCGGGCTGTCCGAACCCTTCCAGCGCAACGTGCCGGACAAGCAGCTGCAATCGCGCGACACCGCCGCGCGCCACCTGCTCGACGTGCTGTCGACACTGACGCCAGAGGACAGCGGCCAGATCTTCGACTGGGCGGGCAAGACCATCACCCCCTGACCGCGCATCTTGCGCTCAAAACTGTTCGTTTATACAGTTTCCGGATGCGCCATATCCCAACCCATCACAAGAGCCGCGGCGCGCTCAGTAATCGTGCGTCGCGTTTTTCGGCGGCCCATGCCGTGGACTTCGATGACGGCTGGGGCGGCGCGGACGATGCAGAAGACACGCCGGTGCGTCCGGCCACACAGCTGCACGCCGACCCGGCGCGGCGCGTCATCAGCCGCAACAACTCGCCGGACGTGCCCTTCAACGCCTCGATCAACCCCTACAAGGGCTGCAGCCACGGCTGTATCTACTGTTTCGCGCGGCCGACGCATGAGTACCTGGATCATTCGGCCGGCCTCGATTTCGAAACCGAGATCTACTACAAGCCCGATGCCGCGGCGCGCTTCGAGGCCGAACTACGCGCGCCCGGCTACCGCTGCGAACCCATCACGCTCGGCGCGAATACCGACCCCTACCAGCCGGACGAGCGCCAGCTCGGCGTCACCCGTGATCTGCTCGCCGTGGCCGATCGCTCCAACCAGCCGCTGTCGATCATCACCAAGGGGGCGCTGATCACGCGCGACATCGACCGCCTGGCGGCGATGGCCGAGCGCGGTCTGGTCAGCGTGATGGTGAGCATGACCAGCCTCGATGCCGGCATCAAACGCACGCTCGAGCCGCGCGCGGCCGGGCCGCAGCAACGTCTGCGCGCGATCACGGCGCTGGCCGACGCTGGCGTGCCGGTCGGCGTGCTGGTCGCGCCGGTCATCCCGGCGATCACCGACCACGAGCTGGAGTCGCTGGTGGAAAAATCCGCCGCTGCCGGGGCGGCCACTGCGGGCTATGTGTTGTTGCGCCTGCCGCACAGCATCAGCGGCCTGTTCCGCGAATGGCTGGATACCCACTACCCGCAGCGCGCGGATCATGTCATGAGCCTGATCCAGCAGATGCACGGCGGACGCGACTACGATTCCCGCTGGGGCACGCGCATGCGCGGCAGCGGCGTTCATGCACAGTTGCTCGCACGGCGCTTCGAACTGGCCTGCAAGCGCGCCGGTATCGGTGCACGCCGACGCTTGCCGCTGGACAGCAGCCGGTTTCGCTGTCCGCCGGCCACCGGCGACCAGCAGAGCCTGGATTTCGGCTAGATATACGGCTCGCCGGCCGGGCGCGCCGGATCGCCGTGGGCCAACGCCGAGATCAAAGCCACGAATCGCGGCAGCAGGCGCGGCGGCAGGTCGTGGCCCATGCCGTCGATCTCCTCGTATTGCGCGTTCGGCAGGCTGCGGGCGGTGTCGCGACCATGCGCGACCGGCAGCAGCGGATCGGCCTTGCCATGAATCACCAGCGCCGGATGGGTGATCTCGCCGAGCATGGCCACGCGCGAGGGCGCGGCCATCACCGCGAGCATCTGGCGCTGGGTACCCGCGGGGTAATAGCTGCGCTTGACGTTGCGCCGGATCTCGCTGGTCCAGTCTTCGAGGCTACGGCCGTATTCCGGGCTGCCGATCATGCGCATGGTGCGCGCCATGTGGCGGGCCACGATATCCGGGTCATTGCGTTTCGGCGCCTTGCCGAGTCGCATCAGCACCTTCATGCGCCCGCGCGGCAGGCCCCGCGCCCCCGAGGTGGACATGATCGAGGTCAGCGTGGCGACGCGTTCGGGATACTGGGCGGTCACGAGCTGGGCGATCATGCCACCCATGGACGCACCGACCAGATGCGCCCTGTCGATACCGAGGCCATCCATCAGACCGATGGTGTCGGCGACCATATCGTCCAGCGTGTACGCGGTGCGGATACGCCGGCCCAGCAGCGACTTGACGAAGGCCTTGCGGGCGCCGTCATAGCGCGCGCCGCGGTCGAACTTGGTCGACAGGCCGATATCGCGATTGTCGAAGCGCAGCACGCGCAGACCCGTATCCGCGAGCGCGCGACAGAAGGCATCGGGCCAGCCGGTGAGCTGCGTGCCCAACCCCATGATGAGGATGAGCGCCGGGTGATCATCGCGCCCGAACTGCTCGTAGGCCAGCTCAAGGCCGTTGGCCTCGACACGATCGGCAACATCCGCGCCGTCCAGGTCGGGGGCCAGAAACTCGTTCATGCAGGTTCCTCGATATCGCAGATTGCCGCGAGCGGCTGCAAGCCGTCGGCAAAAAACGTTATTTTAAGCGCATGAGCCTACTCGAAAGACTGGCCGACGCGCATATCGACGCCGCCGCCGAACGCGGCGAGTTCGACAACCTGCCCGGCGCCGGCAAACCGCTCGATCTGGACGACGATCGCGACGTGCCGCCCGAACTCCGGGCCGGCTATCGACTGCTCAAGAACGCGGGCTTCGTACCGCCCGAGCTCGAGGCACGGCGCGAGATCCGCGATATCGAGGATCTGCTACGCATGACGCGCCGGGAAAGCGCCGAATCGCAACGCCTGTCGCGCCGGCTGCGCTGGCTTGAAACCCGGCTGCGCGAGACACGCCGCGGGCGCGCTCTGCTCGCCGACCACGCCTACGGCCCAGCCATCCGCGACCGGCTGGCTCACAGCCGCAACGGCGACACGCCATGAGCGCCTGCACCCTGCAACCGGCCACGCGCACCGAGGATCACGAACGCCTGGCCGCACTGGCGCGGCGTATCTGGCACGAACACTATCCGGGCATCATCACCGTCGGCCAGATCGAGTACATGCTCGCCCACGGCTACGATCTCGACACCCTCGCCGCCGAGCAGGCTGCCGGCACGCGCTTCGTGCTGGCCTGCCGCGAGCAAAACGCGCTGGCCTTCGCCGCGGTTTCTCCCGATGCCCAAGACGGCGACACGGCCTGGCTCGACAAGCTCTACGTGCTCGATACCGCCCGCGGCCAGGGTATCGCCCGCCGGCTTATCGAATGGGCGCTCGAAACCGCGGCGGACCTGAACGCCACGACGCTGCGACTACGCGTCAATCGCACCAACGACAGCGCGGTCGCCGTTTACCGGCGCTTCGGTTTCGAGGTGGAAAAGACCCACGTGAAACCCATCGGCAACGGCTTCGTGATGGACGACTACATCATGCAGCGGCCGGTCGAGCCCCACTAGCCGCCGCCACTGCCCGCTCCGGCACGCCGCCTGGTCTTGCCGGCACGGGCCTCCGCGGCTTCGTCCCAGGCCAGCACGAAGGCCGAAACCCAGCCCTCCTGGCCGCTATCCAGGCTGCGCACCCGGCGCCAGCCGCCATCCCGCGAGAGCTGGACCACGGCGGTGCCGTACTTGAGACGCTCGCGCACCGGCGCATCGCGCGCCGGTTCGGCACGCAGGTCGGCCGAGGCGCTGGCAATGGTGAAACGGGTGCGCTTGCGCGTCGGCGGGGCAGTCTGTTCCGGCGTATCGGAAGTCGGCGCGACGCGATCGCGCAGGTCGTCATCCGCGACGAGCGCGGGTGTTTGCGCGCCGCTCGGCGCCGTTTCGGCGCGTGCCGCCTCGGGCTCGCCGCCCGCCAGCAGGCGATCGGCAATCCAGCCGATCGTGTCGCGCTCGACGAACCAGAGCCGCGACCAGCCGGCGCGGGCATCCAGCCGCAGCCCGACATCGTTGGCGCCCACCTGGTCGACCACACGTGACTGGCGCGACGGCCCGGCACGCACGTTGACCCGGCTGGCGTCGACACGCGCGCTGGACAGCCCTTCGGCCAACTGGTCGAGATTACGCTTCGCCTGCGCGCTGCGCCCCGCGGCCCGGCCCAGCCAGCGAATGGCGCGGGCCTGGTCCGGCGGCATGCCGTCGCCGTTGAGATACATCAGCCCGAGGTTGTTCTGGGCCGCGGCCAGGCCGGCGCGCGCGGCTTTTTCATACCACTGCCGCGCGGCGCGAATATCGCGCGGGACTCCGTCGCCGGCCTGCAGCATCAGCGCCAGGTTGTACTGCGCCTGGGTATTGCCCTGCTCGGCGGCCGCCTGGAACCAGCGCCGCGCCTCGGGGGGCGATTGCGCCACGCCGAGGCCGTTGGCGTACAGCAGCGCCAGGTTGAATTGCGCGTTCGACTGGCCGGATTCGGCCAGCGGCTGCCAGGCGTTTCGCGCGGCGGCGTAGTCGCCACGCTGATAGGCGGCCACGCCGTCGTTGAAATCGCCCCATGCGGGCACGGCGAGCTGCAGCACAAAGCCCGCAAGCGCCGCGGCCGCCATGCGGCGCGCCCCGGTTGTCCATCGACCCGCGATGATGTCAGCCGCCGCTTTCGCCGACCGGATCGTCGGAGCGGGCGTTCTCGGCGGTGGTCATCGGAGGCGGTGTTTCGCCGGCAATCAGAAACGCCGCGACCCAGCCGTGGCGCGATGTGCCGGGCACCGTCACTTCGCGCCAGCCGCGGTGCGAGTCGATGATGCGCACCGACTCGCCGCGGGTGAGCTGGCCGAGTACGCGCGCGCCCATGCTCGGGCCACCGCGCAGATTCACGTCACGCGCGCCGATGCGGGCGGCGCGGCCCGGCAGGTGCTCGCCGGGCGGCGGCTGGTAATCGCCAAGCAGGAACGCGGCGACCCAACCGCTACCGGCCTGACCGGGCAGCAGAATCCGCCGCCAACCACTGCGGCGCCCGACCACCTGCACGATATCGTCGTGGCCCAGCTGCAGCAGTACCGCGGCGTTCGTGGACGGCGCGGCTCGCACGTTCAGCCGCTCGGTGGCCACCCGCACGGCACGCCCGCGTGTCTCGCCCACGTCGAAGGCGTCGAAGCCCGCGAGCCAGCCCGAGTTGCGCAACAGGCGCCCGGAGGCCGGCGGGGCATCGCCGCCGGCGGTGGTCGTGGCGACCGTGGGCGGCGCCGGACGGCGGGCCCAACGTGCCTTCAGATCGGTGAGCGGGCCATATTCGAATCGGTCGAGGCGTACGGCCGCGGCATCGGCGGCCGGCAGGCCATTCAACAGCCGTGCGGCGATCCAGCCAATGGCGCGCGTCGCGCCCTCGGCGTTCATCTGCCATATCTCGCGCCAGTCGCCCTGGCGGGCGAACACGCGCAGGCGCTCGCCGCGCCGCGCGTTGCCGACGATCTCCGCATCGCGCGCCGGTTTCGCACGGATATTGGCCGCTCGCACGGCGACTTCCACCTCGGGCAATGCGGCGATCAGGCGTGCCCGATCCATTGGCCGCGCCCGGTCCAGCCACGCCACCGCCTTCGCCGGCTCGCGGCGCAGCCCGTCGCCGGCCAGCGTCATGAGCGCGAGGTTGTAGGCCGCCGACGGCAAGCCTTGGCGGGCGGCCTCCGTGTACCAGAACCCGGCCTGGGCCGAGTCGCGGGGAATGCCGTTGCCGGTATCGCGCATCACCGCGAGATTGTACTGGGCGCCCGGATGCCCGCGTTCGGCCGCCATGGTGTACCAGTGCTGGGCGCGCAGCGCGTCCCGGTCCGTGCCCCAGCCGTTGGCATGCAGCAGGCCCAGACCATATTGCGCGCGCGGGTCGTTGGCCTCGGCGAGCGGCGCCCAGATCGTGTGCGCGGCCGCATAGTCGCGGCGCTCGAAGGCCCGCGCGCCCTCGGCATAGTCGGCGGCCGCCACGGCCGGCAGACACGAGATCATCACGACCGCCACAAGGGCGATCCGCCACCCGAGACGCAAGCCCGGCCCCCTCGAATCCAAATCCATCACGCCGCTACGGTAGCGCAACTGCGGCGGCCGGACACCTGTTTCTGTCGATTGGGAAAAGCGCGCGTTTCAGTCCGCGCGCTTGTTTGCGTAACCGATGTGACTCAGCTGCTCTTCTATTTCGGTGAGAATCGCCGGGTCGTCGATGGTCGCCGGCGTTGCCCATTCCTTGCCGTCGGCGATCTGGCGCAGCGTGGCCCTGACCACTTTGCCGGAACGCGTCTTGGGCAGGCGATCGACGATCGCGGCATGCTTGAAGGCCGCGACCGGGCCGATCTGTTCGCGCACGTTGGCGATCAGTTCGGCGACGATCTCGTCCGCGGCGCGGCTCGCGCTCGACTTGAGCACCACCATCGCCACCGGCAGCTGGCCCTTGTCGGCATCCGCTGCGCCCACCACTGCGGCCTCGGCCACGTCCGGGTGGGCGGCGATGACTTCCTCGATCATGCCGGTGGACAGGCGATGGCCGGCGACGTTGATGATGTCGTCGACCCGGCTCATCACCCACAGATTGCCGTCGGTATCGAAATACCCGGCGTCGCCCGAGCGGTAGTAGCCAGGAAACTGCTCCAGATACGAGGACTTGTAGCGCTCGTCGTTCTGCCAGAGGGTGGGAAAGCAGCCGGGCGGCAACGGCAGCTTCACGCAGATATCGCCCATTTCGCCGTTGGGTACTTCTGCGCCGTCGGGCGCGAGCACGTGGGTGTCGTAGCCGGGAATAGGCCGGCCCGCAGAGCCGAGCGGCACGTCGAGCCTTTCGATGCCGAGCGGGTTGGCGCTCATCGGCCAGGCGGTCTCGGTCTGCCACCAGTGATCGACCACCGGCACGCCGAGCTTTTCGCCGGCCCAGATCGCGGTGTCCGGGTCGGTATGTTCACCGGCCAGAAACAGCGCGCGCAGACTCGACACGTCGTACTGCTTCGCCAGTTCGCCGTTCGGATCCACTTTCTTGACCGCGCGAAAGGCCGTGGGTGCGGTGAAGAACACGTCCACCTTGTGCTCGGCGATCACGCGGAAGAACGCGCCCGCATCCGGCGTGCCCACCGGCTTGCCTTCGTACATCACCGAGGTGCAGCCGAGCAGCAGCGGCGCATAGACGATATAGGAATGGCCGACCACCCAGCCCACGTCTGAGGCGGTCCAGAACACGTCGTCCTTCGACAGCCCATAGACCGCGCGCATGGAGTAGTGCATGGCCACGGCATGGCCGCCGTTGTCGCGTACCACGCCTTTCGGCTTGCCGGTGGTGCCGGAGGTATACAGGATATAGAGCGGATCGGTCGCGGCTACCGGCACGCAGTCCGCCGGCTGGGCGTCGGCCAGGGCGTCCAGCCAGTCGACGTCGCGGCCGGGCGTGAGTTCGCAGCGCTGGGTATCGCGCTGGAAGATCACGCAGCGCTCGACCTTGTGCTCGGCCAGTTCCAGGCCGCGATCGAGCAGCGGCTTGTATTCCACCACCCGGCTCGGCTCGATACCGCAGGAGGCAGACAGCACCAGCTTCGGCGTGGCGTCGTCGATGCGCTTGGCCAGCTCCGCGCCGGCGAAGCCGCCGAACACCACGGAATGCACGGCGCCGATGCGCGCACAGGCAAGCATGGCGATGAGGCTTTCCGGAATCATCGGCATGTAGATGATCACGCGATCACCCTTCTCCACGCCCTGGTTGCGGATCACGCCCGCGAACTTCGCCACCGCATCGCGCAGCTCGCCGTACGTATAACGCTGCTGGGAATCGGTGACGGCGCTGTCGTGGATGAGCGCGGTGACATCGCCCCGGCCTTCGTCCACGTGACGGTCGAGACAATTGTCGGCGGTGTTGAGCTCGCCGTCCGGGTACCAGCGATAGAACGGCGCGCGGCTGTCGTCGAGAATCTGCTGCGGCTCGCGGTGCCAGCGAATCGCGCCCGCGGCCTCGCGCCAGAATCCCTGTGGATCGTCCAACGCCTGCTGGAATTCGCCCTGATAGGACATGTTGCTCCTCACCGTTTCGATCTTGTTATCCGGCCCAATGTGCCAGCGTCGCTTGCGCGCGCTCCATACGACCAAGGTGGCGAGTGCGCCGCACCACAGCAACGAAACGACTTGGGGCCTGTTTCCCGATCGTCTACATTGGCGGCATGCAGCTGCCGCGACGCTTGATCGGATGCAACGCCTGAACGGCCTTCGGCTGGCCGTGTGTCTGCTGTTCGTGCTGGCGACCGCCGCCTGTGACGGGCCGTGGAACAACCCCTACCCGGACGCCGAAAGCGAAAACGCGATCTATTACAGCTCGTTTCGCGAGTCGCCCCGGCATCTGGACCCGGCCCGCTCCTACGCCACGGACGAAGCCAGCTTCACCGGCGCGATCTACGAGCCGCCGCTGCAGTATCACTATCTGAAGCGCCCCTACACGCTGATTCCCGCCACCGCGACCGACGTGCCCGAGCCGCAATACCTGGACGCCGAGGGCGAGCCATTGCCCGCGGACACGCCGCCGGAAGATGTCGCCACCAGCGTCTATACCATCGAACTCGAGCCGGGCATTCGCTATCAGCCGCATCCGGCGTTCGCGAAAGACGATGCCGGCAAGCCGCGCTATCGCGACCTCACCGAAGCCGACATGGCCGGCATCACCTCGCCGGCGGATTTCGAGCATCAGGGCACGCGCGAGCTGCACGCGCGCGATTACGTGCACGAAATCAAGCGCCTGGCGAGCCCGGAGGTGAACTCGCCGATCTTCGGGCTGATGAGTGCGCATATCGCGGGCCTGGGCGATCTGCGCGAGCGCCTCGAAGCCGCGCGCAAGCAGCTGGCGCCGGGCGAATCGCTCGATCTCACCGCCTTCGATTTCGAGGGCGCGACAGTCGTCGACGAACACACCTATGAAATTCGTGTCGACGGCGTGTATCCGCAGCTGCGCTATTGGCTGGCGCTGGCCTTCTTTGCCCCGGTGGCGCCCGAGGTCACGCGCTTCTACGACCAGCCGGCACTCAAGGCCAAGAACATCACGCTGGATACGTTCCCGGTGGGTACCGGCGCGTACATGCTCACCGAAAACAACCCGAACCGGCGCATGGTGATGACGGCCAACCCCAACTTCCACGGCCAGCGTTATCCCAGCGAGGGCGAACCCGGCGACCGCGAAGCCGGCCTGCTCGCCGATGCCGGCAAGCCGCTGCCTTTCATCCAGCGCGCGGTCTATTCACGCGAGAAGGAGTCGATCCCGTACTGGAACAAGTTCCTGCAGGGCTATTACGACACCTCGGGCATCAGCGACGATGCCTTCGGCCAGGCGATTCGTATCGACGCCGAAGGCAACCCGCATCTGACCCAGACCATGACCGAACGCGGCATGGACCTGGCAACCACTGTGCTGCCCGGCATCTATTACCTCGGCTTCAACATGAACGACGATGTGGTCGGCGGTCGCGACGCCTCGGGCCGCAAGCTGCGCCAGGCGATTTCCATTGCCGTCGATCTGGAAAGCTATATCCCGCTGTTCCTGAACGGCCGCGGCATCGTCGCGCAGGGCCCGATCCCGCCGGGGCTGTTCGGCTATGAGGACGGCCGGGCCGGCATGAACCCGGTGGTCTATGACTGGGTGGATGGCGAACCTCAGCGCAAGTCGATCGAGGCCGCGCGCAAGCTCCTCGCCGAAGCCGGCTACCCCAACGGCATCGATCCGGACACGGGCCAATCGCTGCTGGTGAATATCGACACGCCTGCCACCGGCCCCGAGTTCAAGACGCAGATGGACTGGATGCGCCAGCAGTTCGACCAGCTCGGCATTCAGCTTGTCGTGCGTGCCAGCACCTGGCCGCGGTTTCAGCAGAAAATCGCCGAAGGCAACACGCAGATCTATTTCGGCAGCGGCTGGATGGCCGACTACCCGGACCCGGAGAATTTCCTCTCCCAGCTCTACGGGCCGAACGGCACCGCCGAACATTCCGGTTCGAACTACGCCAACTACGACAACCCGGAATACGATGCGCTGTTCCGCCAGATGCGCAATATGGAGAACGGCCCCGAGCGCCAGGCCGTGATCGACGAAATGCTCGCCATGGTGCGCTGCGACGCGCCCTGGTACTGGGGCTTCTTCCCGCGCCAGTATTCGCTGTATCACCAGTGGCTGCACAACACCAAGCCCAACGGCATGCTCCAGAGTTCGCTCAAGTACCTGCGCCTCGACGCCGACCTTCGCGCCGCGAAACGCCGCGAATGGAACGACCCCGTGATCTGGCCGGTGGGCCTCGGCCTGCTGTTGCTCGCCCTCGCCCTTGCGCCGGGGCTATGGATCTATCGCCGGCGCGAGCGCGGCGCCGTGCGTCGAACGGATAGAGGCTAGGCGATGCTGGCCTACATCATCCGCCGCGCGCTCTACGCCATTCCGGTGCTTATCGGCGTGAACCTGATCACGTTTCTGCTGTTCTTCGTGGTCAACACGCCGGACGACATCGCCCGCATGCAGCTCGGCTTCAAGCGCGTCACCCCGGAGGCGATCGAAACCTGGAAAGCCACCCACGGCTACGACCTGCCCTATCTCTATAACGAACAGGCCGACGGGCTGGATAGCGTTACTCAGACGCTGTTCTTCCAGAAATCGGTGAAGGTGATCGCCTTCGACTTCGGCCAGTCCGACGCGGGCCGTTCGATCTCGTCCGACATTCTCGAACGCATGGGCCCGAGCCTGGCGCTGGCCGTGCCTACGCTCATCGTCGGCATGCTGGTGAACATCACCTTCGGGCTGCTGCTGGTGTTCTTTCGCTCCACCGCGATCGACTGGGGCGGCGTCGTGCTCTGCGTGCTGCTGATGTCGATCTCGCCGCTGTTCTACATCATTGCCGGCCAGTACGTCGCCGGTAAGCTCATGAATCTAGTGCCCATTTCCGGCTTTGATGCCGGCTGGGACATGGCGAAGTTTTTGATCCTGCCGGTGATCATCGGCGTGGTCGGCGGCATCGGCTCCGGCACCCGCTGGTATCGCACGATTTTCATGGAGGAATACGGCAAGGACTATGTCCGCACCGCCCGCGCCAAGGGCCTGAGCGATCTGCGCATCCTGTTCGTGCACGTGCTCAAGAACGGCATGATCCCGATCCTCACCGGCGTGGTCGTGCTTCTGCCGCTGCTGTTCATGGGCAGCCTGATCATGGAGTCCTTCTTCGGCATCCCGGGGCTGGGCAGCTACACCATCGAAGCCATCAACCAGCAGGACTTCGCCATCGTGCGGGCGATGGTATTTCTCGGCTCCGTACTCTATATCGTCGGCCTGCTGCTGACCGATATCAGCTATACGCTGTTTGATCCGCGGATACGGTTATAAATACCTAGCGTAAATCGAATGCATTTATTCTATTGCGACGAATCGAACCTAGAATCGCGCCCCGGAGATTTTTTCGTCTACGGTGGCCTTGTAATTCGAGGCGGCGCCGCATCAGCACTATCCAAACGGATCGAAGCAATTCGCAGAGGGGCCGGAATTGATAAGAGTTTCCAGCTCAAGTTCAATCCTGGCCCAGATCACCTTAGCCATCAAAATTTTATTGATCTGAAACAATCCGTATTAGAAGCCGCAGCCGGATGCGGGGCAACATTAATCACGTCCTTTATATCTCACGATATCGCAAGGAACCCTAACGAAGCACGGCGAAACGAAATTAATCGAGTCTGCTACAACTTCGACCAACTGTTAGAACGTGAAAATGAGTGTGGCCTAGTCCTACTAGACAGATTCGATGACCGACAAATTGACTCCCATTTGAGAGAGAAGTTTTCGATAGGCGTAACTGGGCTGCCTCACGCGCGTGAGCTGCGACTGAACAACATCTTAGGCTTTCATTACTCCGCGATGGGACAAGCTCACTTCGCAAGCGTAGTGGATATAGTTATTGGCTCCGTTAGGTTTGCTCTCAACGTCCATTGCCGAGGGAATACAAAGCTTAGCGACAGTGCACAAAACCTTCTCTCACTTATCGCGCCGCTCTACGAAAGAGACCAGAGCGGCGAAATCGCCGAGACGTCGCTGTTCTTTAGTCCGAAATCAATCCGCGTTCCAAGGTACCGCCAGCAATACGCCTCTCTTAAGAAGTTCCTTGGCGAATCAGGGATAAACGCGCACCAATCGATCACTGCATAGCTTGCTGGGTAGACCTAGACAATCATGTACGTCCTCCTCTACACCGACGCGCTGATCTACCTGCTGCTTATTGCGATCGCCGTGTTCGTGGTGGTCGCGTCGCGCAGCAAGCCGTTGGCCGTACCGTGGCTGCGGGTGTTCGCGCGGCCGGTGGGGATGATCACGCTGGTGATCCTGCTGGCGTATACGGCGGTGGGCGTGCTCGACAGCATCCACTACCGGCCGACGGTAACCAACGATGCGGGCGAGACGCGCGTATCCGGCGAGGTGGTCAGCGTGCTGGATGCGATCGCCGCGCCGTTGATCGAGGACACCGAATACACCTACTCCGCACCGTTCGCGTTGCGCTCCTATGTGCAGCAGGTGGTGACCGCGGCCGACGGCAGCAAGGCGCAGGTCTATCCGCGGCTCGCGCATGCGGGGACGTCGCTCGACGAGAGCGGGCTGACCCGCGGCGAGGATATCGCCCGGCGGGCGGCCAAGGGCGCGGCGTGGGGCCTCGTGGCATGGCTGGCGCTGTGTGTACCGCTGATCGGGCTGATCGCCGCGCACTGTCGAACTTCGCCACGAAACGTCGTCCGCGACATCGCCCGTGACGCGACGCCGCTGGCCTGGCGGGCCGCGCTTGTGACTGCGGGCGTGCTGGCGGTCATCGTCGGCGTGACGGCGTCGCTGGCCGCGGAATACCACGTGCTCGGCACCGACAAGGTCGGCCAGGACGTGCTCTATCAAGCCGTAAAGAGTATCCGCACGGGGCTGGCGATCGGCACGCTGACCACGCTAGTGATGCTGCCCTTCGCCCTGCTGCTCGGCACGCTGGCCGGCTATTTCCGCGGCTGGGTGGATGACGTCATCCAGTATCTCTACACCACGCTTAGCTCGATCCCCGGCGTACTGCTCATCGCGGCCGCAGTGCTGATGATGCAGGTTTATATGGAAAACCACGCCGAGGCGTTCGGCTCGACCACGGCGCGGGCCGATCTACGGCTGCTGTTCCTGTGCCTGACTCTCGGCATCACCAGCTGGACGGGGCTGTGCCGACTGCTGCGTGCCGAGGTGCGCAAGCTCTCGGAGCTAGACTACGTGAGCGCGGCGCGCGGTCTGGGCACGTCGCCGATGCGCATCCTCGGCAAGCATATGCTGCCGAACGTGATGCATATCGTGCTCATCCAGGTGGTGCTGGATTTTTCTGCGCTGGTGCTCGCCGAGGCCGTGCTCAGCTATATCGGCGTCGGCGTGGACCCGACCATGGACAGCTGGGGCAACATGATCAACGCCGCGCGCTTGGAAATGGCGCGCGATCCGATCGTGTGGTGGCGCCTGGGCGGCGCGTTCGTGTTCATGCTGGTGCTGGTACTCGCCGCCAACCTGTTCGCGGACGTGGTACGGGACGCCTTCGATCCGCGCCTGCGCGGCGACGAGGGCGGGCGTGCGCTCAAGCGCAAGGCGCCCGCGAAGCCCGCCGGCGGCGCGCGCTAAGAATCAGCCTGCGGCCGCGGTCACTGTCGCCGTGCGACGGTGCTGGCGCACGACGAAAACCACAAGCGCGACCCACAGCACGAGCCCTCCCAGCAGCAGCGAGCTCACGATCGCGGGATCGACGCTCAATGATCCGAGCACGGTACGCGCGTTGGTGAGAATGATCGCGCCGCCCACAATCGCCGCCAGCACCCGGGCCGGCAAATAGCGTACGAGCGCCGCCGCAATCGGTGCCGCGACCAGCCCGCTGGCCGCGAAGATCGCCACCCAGGACCAGTTGATGCCGTGCAGGCCCAACACCAGCAGAAAACCGGCCGAACCCGCCAGCGTGACGGCGAACTCGCTGGCATCCACGGTGCCGACGACACGGCGCGGCGACATCGCGGTATGCGCCATCAACGTGGGCGTGGCGATCGGCCCCCAACCGCCGCCACCGACGCTGTCGAAAAAGCCGGCCACGATCGATAGCGGCACGGTCTTCCAATGCGACAAGAGCTTCTTTTCACGCTTATTGCGTAAGCCGAACAGCACGGACGCGGTCACGTATACGCCGAGTAACAGCAAAAATGCCGATACGAATGGCTTGATCAGATCACCCGAAATGGAGCCTAGAAACAGCGCCCCCACAAACGCGCCGATGGCACCCGGCAGCACCATGCGCTTGAGCAGGGCGACGTCCACGTTGCCGAAACGATAATGGGCGGTACCGGAGGCGGCCGTGGTCGCGATCTCCGCGAAATGAATCGATGCCGAGGCGACAGCGGGGCTGATGCCGAGCGCGATCAGCATGGTCGAGGACGTCAGGCCGTAGCCCATGCCGAGCGAGCCGTCGACCAGTTGGGCGATGAACCCGGCGATACCGAAGAGCAGAAGTTTTTGCATGGGGTCGTGCCAGAGCGAGACGGTTAACGCACTTTAAGCACGACGATTATTTTATAAAAAGAATATTATTTTTATTTTATATGCCTAAAAAGCATTTAAAGCGTTTCGTCGAAAACACGCTACCCGTCGATCGCCCGAAACCGACGTCGCCCAGCGAAACATGCGTCGATACCACATCAGCCGGCTTTCATGAACGCATAGTCGTCGAGCGGAAAATGCCGGCTTTTCCACTGGATTTCCGGGGTGGTCGCGGCCCGGAAAGGCACATCACCATGGCGGGTAAAGTAATAGCTGTTGGCGTTCGCGCAAGCGCCCTGGCGGAAGACCTGCCGATGGCCGCGGGCGTGCATGTCGGCAATGAAGGCTTCCTGGGCCGCCTCGGTCACTTCAACGCGCGAGGCCTCGCGCTCGCGCGCGGCCTCGAGCACGCGCACGATATGCGCTGCGCTGGCTTCAATCAGCGTAAAGAACGACGCGCCATTGTAGCCGTACGGCCCGAAGGTGGTGAAATAATTCGGGAAGCCGGCCGTAGACACGCCCTGATAGGCGTGGTGACGGTAGGTGTCCCAGTGATCACCCAGATCCGCGCCGCCACGCCCGGCGACCGGGTAGCTGGGCATGGCGTCCTTGTCCGTCACCTTGAACCCGGTCGCCAGGATTAGCACGTCCAGCGTGTGCTCGTTGCCGGCCTCGGTGCGAATGCCGTCGGCGGTAACCCGGGCGATGGAATCCGTCTCCAACGTCACGTTCTCGCGATTGAACGTCTTCAGATAGCCATTGTGAAAACTCGGCCGCTTGCAGCCCAAGGTGTAGTCCGGCGTGAGTTTCGCGCGTGTCTCGGGGTCACGCACCTGACTGGCGAGCCAGGCACGGGCCGCTTTTTCGACCTGGCCGACGCCGGGGATACGGGCGTAATAGTGCGCGATGCCGGGAAAGGTGAACTCCACGAACGCTTGGCTGACCAGCCGCGCCGCCGATTTCGCGCCGGGCACGGCCGAAAGCGCGGCGCGCGCAGCCCGCGGCAAGGCCAGGTCCGGCTTGGGCAGACACCAGATCGGCGTGCGCTGGAACACGGTGAGATGCGCGACCTCGGGCGCGATTTCGGGAATCACCTGAACAGCGGAAGCGCCGGTCCCGATGATACCCACACGCTGGCCGGCCAGGTCGATATCGTGATCCCAGCGGCTGGTGTGCATGATCTGGCCGGCGAAATCGTCGATACCGTCGATCGCCGGCCGGCTGGGCTGGCTGAGGGGACCGCCGGCGTGAATCATCCAGCGGGCGGATAGGTCGCCGCGGCTGGTTTCGATGGCCCAGCGATCGCTCGGCTCGTCGAACTCGGCCCGCGTTACCCGTGTGCTGTATTGAATATGTCGTGCCAGGTCGTATTTGGCCACACAGCGCTCGGCGTAATGCTTGAGCTCGCGCCCGGGCGCATAGGTCCGTGTCCAGTTCGACGCCTGTTCGAAGGAGAACTGATAGCTGAACGACGGAATATCGACGGCCACACCTGGGTAGGTGTTCCAGTGCCAGACCCCGCCGGGGCCGTCGGCATCGTCAATGAGCAGAATGTCGTCGAAACCGGCCTCGCGCAGCTTGATAGCCGTACCGATACCGGAAAAACCGGCGCCGACAATCACGATGTCATGATGAGTGTTCATTGAGACGTTCTCCTCCCTGGGCCGGTGCATCGTTGGCGGCAGGCGCGCCACGCGGTTCATCTGCGCGCGGTTTCTCGCCGGCCACCTGTCGCAGCAGGCCGTGGATTTGGGTGTGGCCGTCCAGCCAGCGATCGAGCAGCGGATCGAGCACGCCGCGCAGGGCGAACACGGCCCGCCAACGGGCAGGCACGACGATTCGGGGGGCGCGCCGCTGGAGGCCGGCGACGATCGCCTCGGCCACCGTCTCGGGCGCGACTCGCGCGCGCAGCAGCCGGGGCAGCGCGGTGGCGTTCAGACGCGTGGCCAGCGCGTTGCCGCCAAAGGCGATCTCGGCGATCGGCGTCGCCGTCCAGCCGGGATAGATCACCCCAGCACTCGCGCCGGTGCCGGCCAACTCCGTGCGCAAGGTGCGTCCGAGCGTCGCCACCGCGGCCTTGGACGCGGCATACGGGGCATTGGCCATGCCGTTGAGCAGGGCATAGATCGACGACGTGATCAGAATCTGGCCGCGATTGCGCGTGACCTCGGGCAACGCCGCGCGCACGGTGCGCCAGACGCCGAATAGATCGACATCGACGATACGCTCGAACTCGGCCTCGTCGCAGCTGGAGAGGGTGGCCGGACCATCGCGCCAGGCGATGCCGGCATTGGCTATCACCACATCGACACGTGTAAATCGAGTGACAGCCCGCGCAACCAGCGCCCGTGTGGCCGGGGCGTCGGTCACGTCCAGGGGCGCGGCCAGCACCCGCTCGGCGTCGAACTCGCCCGCGAGTCGCTCGACGGCATCGGCGTTATGGTCAGCCAGCACGAGATACGCGCCGCGATCGTACAGTGCGCGCGCCGTGGCGGCCCCGATACCGCCGGACGCGCCGGTTATCAACACCACCTTGTCGTTCAGGTCGTAACGCACGCCGCTAGCTCACGAAACGGTAGGAAAAACCCAGAAAGCGCGCGTAGAGCGACGGCGAGGCGCGCTTGAACCACCAGAACAGCTTCGCGTCCACCTGCGGCGTGGTATAGAGATACCCCTTGTCCAGGCGATCCAGCGTGAGCTTGGCCACCTTGTCGCTGGTGGTCAGCGCATAGTTCATTAGCGCGGTATCGGCGAGCTTGGCGTAGCGCCCGGGGATCCGGCCCGACTTGATGATATTCGTGGGTACCAGCGTCGGGCAGAGCACGTTGACGCGGATATTGTGTTTGCGAAGCTCGGCGGACAGCGTTTCCGACAGCGCGCCCACGCCTGCTTTGGTGACGTTATAAACGCTCATCTCCGGTGCCGCGGTGTAGGACGCGGCGGAGGCCACGTTGACGATGGCTCCGAAGCCCTGCTGCTTGAACTTTGGCACGAAGTAATGACAGCCGTGGATCGCGCCCCAGAGATTGATGCCCATGCACCATTTCCAGTCGTCCAGCGACATGTCGTCGATCTTGCCGCCCAGGCCCACGCCGGCGTTGTTCACCAGCAGTGTGACCGGCTGACCGAGCAGCTTCTCGGCCTGCGAAGCCAGCCGGCGCACCTGGGCCGCCTTGGAGACATCACACTCGAAGGCTACGCCGGTCCCGCCTGCTTCGCTGACGAACGCAACGGTTTCCTCGGCCGCGGCGAGGTCGATATCCGCACAGAGCACAGCTCCACCCCGTCTAGCGAGCGTGAGCGCGAAACTGCGGCCGATACCGCTGCCCGCGCCGGTCACGACCGCGCAGGCGTTATGGCTGGGGCGCGGACGCGCCTTGAATAATCCGATCATGAAGTCATCCGTCGGCGGTTCAGGGATAAGCGGCGGCGGTGGCTCAGGCCGTTCTCAGCTTCGGATAGAACTCCTTGGTGAGATACTTCGTGAGCAGCCCGTTGTCCGGGTCCAGCAGCTTCTTCTCGTAGTAGTCGAGGTGCTCGCTGACGTCGTGATCGTTGGGGTGAAAGCCCGGCCGCAGATAATCGAGGATATGGGCGACCGTGCTGCCATAGACGCCTTCCCGCGGGCCGTAGAGCAGCACGGCACCGCGAGCCAGGCCCTTCCAGTAGGAACGGCTGAACAGCTTGCGCGGCTCGCGAAACGGCGGAATCATCGCGCCGCCGAGCGCCACCAGAAACAGGATCGTGACCGTGGCAACGGCAAATCCACTCTGGCGCAGCGCGTAGTTGCCGGACAGCTCCTGGAAGACGTCGTAGGCGATATCCTTGTGCTCGGATTCCTCGAGCATGTGCCACATCCATAGCGCACGCTGTTTTTCATCGTGGCTGGCGTAGAAGACTTCCTCGTGCTTCATCATGAACTCGGCGAGCACCGCGGTGTAATGCTCGATGCCGGCCATCATGGACAGCTGCATGGGATGCGGCAGCCGGTTGAAGCCATAGGTGAACACCTTGTCGGCGAGCCAGCGATAGAGATTCAGCGGGTAGTGATATTCGACCAGGGTGTCGTTGAACTGATCGTGAACCTTGGAGTGCACGGCTTCCTGGCCGATCAGCGCGGTCACGCGACGCTTGAGCTCGGGATCGCTGAGGAACTGGCGATGATGACGGGCCGTGTCGATGACCAGATCCTCGCCGAAGGTCAGGAAGATCGACAGTGCATGAAAGTAAGCCGAAGCCAACTCACTGTCGCGATAGAAAACGGTGTCGACATCCTTGCCATCGAATTCGAAGTCGAGATGACGAACCGGCATCTCTTTCTTCTGCTGCGCTGTTTGGTCCTGGGCCGACGAGTCCATCACAGCTGCCATGTTCACTCCTGAGGCGACACACGCCTTATTTACATCAATCAATGGCAACCTATCACTAAAAAATGTAACTGTCGAAACGAGTAGTCCCCTACCTTGGTGCGGCGCCATCGCCAGGGCGGCCGACAAACGCGCCGATACCCGGCATGAGCTACGGTTTCGTTTTGGCCGCGCCGATGATCTACTCATGGCATGACCTCGAATCCTCCGCTGCTCGAAGTCGACGCCCTGCGCACGCATCTGGACACGCCGGCCGGCCTGCTGCGCGCGGTCGACGACGTGAGTTTTTCCATTGCGCCCGGCGAAACGCTGGCGCTGCTGGGTGAATCCGGCTGCGGCAAGTCGATGACCGCGCTGTCGCTCATGGGGCTGGCGCCGCGCCCGGCCACGCGTGTGCTCGACGGCGTCGTGCGTCTGGGCGGCGAGGATCTGCTGGGTTTGTCCGAAGCCGCGATGCGCGAACGCCGCGGCGCGCGTATCGGCATGGTGTTTCAGGAGCCGATGAGCGCGCTCAACCCGGTGCTTACGGTTGGCCAGCAGATCGGCGAGGCGCTGGCCACCCATCTGAAACTGCGCGGCAAGCAGATGCGCGAACGCGGCCTCGCCCTGCTCGCCGAAGTGGGCATGCCGGACCCGGCCGGACGCTGGGATGCCTACCCGCACCAGCTTTCCGGCGGGCTCAAGCAGCGCGTGGTGATCGCGATCGCGCTGGCGGGCGAGCCCGAGGTGTTGATTGCCGACGAGCCGACCACCGCGCTCGACGTGACCATCCAGGCACAGATTCTCGCGTTGCTTGAACGCCTGCAGCGCGAGCGCGGCATGGCATTGCTGTTGATCACCCATGACCTGGCCGTGGTCAACGAAGTCGCCGACCGCGTCGCGGTGATGTATGCCGGGCATATTGTGGAGCTCGCCGACCGGGACACGCTGTTTGCCGCACCGCGCCACCCGTATACGCGCAAACTGTTCGCTTCCCTGCCCGGCGCGGCTCAGCGCGGCCAGCGGCTCGCGGCGATTCCGGGCACGGTGCCGCCGTTGACCGCGAACCTGCCGGCCTGTCGCTTCGCGGATCGCTGTGAACATGCCTGGGCGGCCTGCCGGGAAACGCCGCCGGCCTGGCGAGAGAACTCGGGCTCGCGGGTGCGCTGTCACCTCTACGATCCGTCTCAGGCCGGCGAGCCGTTGCCGGCCGCGCTGGAACAGGCCGAAGCCGTTCGCGACGACGATACGAATCGTGACGCGGCGCAGGGAACACTGCTCGAGGCCGAGGACATCGCAGTCCATTTCCCGATCACCCAGGGCATCTTCAAGCGCACGGTCGGCCATGTCCGCGCAGTCGACGGCGTATCGCTGACCATCCAACGCGGGCGCACGCTCGCGCTGGTGGGCGAATCCGGCTGCGGGAAGACCACGCTCGGCCGGGCACTCGCACGGCTGATCGACCCGACCCGCGGCACCATGCGCTTCGGCGACGACGACCTGGCCGCGCTGCGTGGCAAGTCGCTGCGCCGGGCGCGCCGTCATCTGCAGATGGTCTTTCAGGACCCGTTCTCGGCGATGAATCCGCGCATGCTGGTCGGCGAGATCATTGCCGAAGGACTTGTCGCGCAGAATATCGGCAGGAGCGCCACGGATCGACGCACAATCGCCGCCGAACTACTTGCCGATGTCGGGCTGCCCGAAGCCGCGCTCGATCGCTACCCCCACGAATTCTCGGGCGGTCAGCGCCAGCGCATCTGTATTGCCCGCGCACTCGCGCTCGAACCCAGCCTGCTGATCTGCGACGAGCCGACCAGCGCGCTCGATGTTTCGGTTCAGGCCCAGGTGCTCAACCTGCTCAAGCGCCTGCAGGCCGAACGCGGGCTGGCCTATCTGTTCATCACCCACGACATGGCGGTGGTGAGCTATCTGGCCGACGATATCGCGGTGATGTATCTCGGCCGTCTCGTCGAGCGCGGACCCGCCGAGCAGGTACTGCGCGAGCCGAAACATCCCTATACCCAGGCGTTGCTGTCGGCGATGCCGAGCATGAACGCGCGCGAGGGCGAGCGCATCCGCCTGGCGGGCGATCTGCCCTCACCGGCCAACCCGCCGACCGGCTGTCATTTCCATCCGCGTTGCCCGCATGTGATGGATCGCTGCAAACGCGAGGACCCCAAAGCCCGCGATTTCGGCGGCGGGCATACGGCGCGCTGTTTTCTCTACTAAACGCGGTCCAGTCGCCGCACACGCTGGTAAATCGCGAAAGGGCGTTGCGACCCAAACAGAAATCATCGGCAAGCCTCGTACAACGTTGCGCCAGACCCGCGCTGCTACAACGATCCATATCGCAGTGATTGCGCAGCGCGCTTGGCGTTTGCCCACGGTTTGCCGATATGAGCCATGCGCGCCTGCGCCCGCGCGTATCGCTATAAACGATGTTTCACGTGGAGCCGGAATAAAAAGGGGCCGCCCAGAGGCAGCCCCTAAATCATCCACGCGAAGATCGATCAGACCGCGATCTGGCCGCCGTCGCTCTTCTGGATGACCACGGTCGACGCCCGCGGGCGCACTTCGCCCGACGTGACCGCGGTCGCATCCTGTTCGTTCACCGAGTCATCCGCCGGCCAGTTGCTCGGATGCTGGATGTTGATGAACAACGCCGTTCTGTCGGGCGTGGCAAAGATGCCGGTGACTTCACAGCCGTTCGGGCCGACGGCGAAGCGCTTAAGCTGGGACTGGTTGCTTTCGTTCACCACTGCCCCGCTGTCGCCCTTATTCAAACCCTGCGGGACGACGGCAAGCACTTGATCGTTGGTGTAGTCGGTGCCCCCGGTATCGGTCTCGATCCACAGGATGCCGTTGCCGTCGCCGCGATCGTCGTACCAGAGGCCGTCGCAGCTCGAGAAGTAATTCTGGTCGCTTAGACCCGAGATATTCTCATCGTCCGTGCTCGGCACCTTGCCGAAAACGAAGATCTCCCAGTCGAATGTCGTCTCGCCCGGCGTGGGTTCGCGCCAGCGGATGACTTGGCCGTCGCTGTTATTCGGGCGCGGATTGGCCGCATTGACCGGCGCCTTCGAGAACCCAACGCCCAGTTCGTCATCGCTGGTGCCGCCGTTGGTGTACGTGGGATCGGTACCTTCGGCGGTACGGTCCGAATTGTTGGTCAGCGTCATATAGACCTCGCCCGAGGTCGGGTCGACTGCGCCCCATTCCGGGCGATCCATCGGCGTCGCGCCCATGATGTCGGCCGCGTCGCAGGTGTTGATGATCACACCGGCCAGGTCGCCCGGTTCGAGACCCAGCGCCGCGGCCAACGTCTGCGAACCGTCGGGCACCATCGTCTCCGGTGTCAGCGGGAGCCATGCGCCGCTGCCATCGGCATTGAATCTTGCGGCGTAGAGCGTGCCGCTATCCATGTACTTGTCGCCGATCGCCAGACGATCGCTGCGCGTCATGTCGGTGCGGTTGGCATCGCTCGGGTCCCACATCGCGTCCGAGACATATTTGTAGATGTACTCGTTGCGCGAATCGTGCCCGGAGTAGAACACCACCGGCTCGCCCTCGACGAGCTTGCCGACCCAACAGCCTTCGTGGCGGAAACGCCCGAGCGCGGTGCGTTTGACCGCACGCGTGTTGGTGTACGGGTCGATCTCGACGATATAGCCGAAGGTACGGGGTTCGTTGCGGTAGTCGCCGGTCGCATCGTCGGCGCTCGGCGTGGCGTTGAACCGCGCGAACTCGCCGTCGACTTCCGATGCGTCGCCGGCCGGTGCCTCCCAGTAGTAACGGGTGCCGCCACTCGGGATGCCGAGACGGTTATCGTCGTTTTCGCGGCCTTCATCCTTGCGGAAAACATTCGGCCAGTTTTCTTCGCAGGTCAGATAGGTGCCCCAGGGCGTGTAACCGTTCGCGCAGTTGTTGTTCGTGCCGCGCGTTTCGGTACCGGTGGGCGAATAAGCTGTCTTGACGTAATCCGAGCCCGCGACCGGACCGCTCAGGTTCATCGGCGTCGCGCTGGTGAAGCGACGGTTATACGTGGAATCCATAACATGCGACCACTGGCCGTCGTCGCCGCGGCGCAGCTCGACGATGGTCACCCCGTGGGCATTGATTTCCGTGCGCACTTCGTCGGCATCGCGCCCGCCACCCTGGTAGTCGACGTTGCCGTCCGCGTCTCTTGCATAACCCGTCGGCAGGCCGCCGGGGTTGGTCGCGAACAGCGCCAACTGATCGATGTACTCGTTGTTGAGGGCAAAGATGAAGTTGCTCGAGGCCGTCTCCTCGCTGATCGGGAAGTGCCACATGCCGTCATGGTGCATGCCTACCGCGTTTTCCTGGATCGAGGGCGTGAAGGCGAGATCTGCACGCCACGGCGCGCCATCGCTGGTGATCGGCGTGCCCCAGGGCACCACGACCTGCGCGGTATAGCCACTTGCAGCCACCGCGGCGGCCATGCCCGCCCCTACCGCTGCGTCGTCCTGCGCGGTTGCGCCGGGCACGACCACGGCATCCTGCTGGGAGCCGGCGATCGCCTCGAAAGCCAGCATCATCGCCGCGGCCATATCGCCATCGTCGTCGTCGCCATCGCTGTCGCTGCTGCAGCCGGCCAGGCCGAAACCGCCCAGCATGGTCGCGGCCGCGACACCCAGTCCGCCGCGCAGCACGCTGCGTCGCGCGATGCGCCGCTCCAGCACGGAGGAGAACGGTTCGTTCTCGCTGTGGTTGAACAAACGATGGTCTTCGATTTCCTCGCTCATGGTCCGCCCTCGGTGGTTTCGTTGTAAAATCCGCGCGCGCACTTCGCGGCACGCTTCGGACCCACCGCACGCTAGACGGCTTGCATGACATCCCGGTGACGCCGCCAGCGTCGCGCCATTCGCCCGATCAGTGCGCGGACAATGCGCGCTCGAACGCGGCCAATACGTCTTGCGAGAACAGCACGAACCGCACGGTCTTTACCGATTGCGCACGCGAGGCGCAGTCAGCGACCGTGCCCAGCGCGATGTCGGCCGCCTCGTCCAGCGGGTATCCATAGACACCGCAGGAAATGGCCGGAAAGGCGATCGAGGCGGCGGCATGATCCTCGGCGAGCTGCATCGCCGTTCGATAACAACTGGCCAGCTGCGCGGCGACCGGCTGACTCTGGCTGTAGACCGGGCCGACGCAGTGCACCACATGCCGGTTGGGCAGCTCGAAGGCATCGGTGATCACGGCCTCGCCGGCCTCGATGGGCGCGAGCTTCAGACTCGCCTCGACGAGCTTCGGCCCGGCGGCGCGGTTGATGGCGCCGTCCACGCCGCCGCCACCCTTGAGCTGCTTGTTGGCAGCGTTGACGATGATGTCGATATCCGGCTGGTCGGTAATGTCGCCCTGGCGGCATTCGATGGTCATCCCGTTGATTTCACGCTGCATGGCTAAACCTGTATTCGGGTAAGGTGCGGTCATCATCCCGAGCCGAGCGCGTCGAGCCAAGCCCATGGCGCAACTGATCAAGTACTGGAATACCCTCAAGGGCAGCTACTGGTTCATTCCCACCGTGATGTCGATCGTGGCGGCGCTGCTGTCGTTCGCGTTCACGGCCGTCGACAGCCGGATCGGCAACGCCTGGGTGGCCAACATCCCCTGGATCTACAGCATCCAGGCCGACGGCGCGCGCGGGCTGCTGACGACCGTCGCGGGTTCGATGATCGGCGTGGCCGGCGTAACGTTCTCCATCACCATCGCGGCGCTGTCGTATACGACGTCGACGCTGGGCCCGCGCCTGCTCACCAACTTCATGAACGACCGGGGCAACCAGATTACCCTGGGCACGTTCGTATCCACTTTCGTCTACTGCCTGCTGCTGCTGCGCGTGGTGCAGGCCGGTCACGAGGACAACGCGGCCTTCGTGCCGCATCTGTCGCTGGTATTCGCGGTGGGCCTGGCGGTGGCGAGCCTGGCGGTGCTGATCTATTTCATCCACCACATCACCGAGTCGCTGCATGTGTCCAACGTGGTGGCCAACGTCGCCCGCGATCTGGACGCGGCCATCGACGCCTACGAAACACGCGTCGAGGCCGATCGCGAGAAGCCGCCGGCCAACCTGCCGGCGGACTTCGCCGAACAGTCGATCGCGGTGCGCGCCGACGGCGATGGCTATATCCAGAATCTGGTGTTCGGTTCGCTCGTGAGTACGGCGACATCGAAGGATCTCGTTCTCCGCCTGGAGCGCACGCCGGGTGATTTCGTGGCCACGGGCCAGACGTTGCTCTGGGCCTGGCCGAAAGCACGTGTGGATGACGACACGGCCGCCGCGCTCGTCGATGCCTATGCCTGGGGCCGACAGCGCACCCAGTCGCAGGACGTGTTCTTCCTGGTCAACGAACTCGTGGAGATCGCCGCACGCGCGCTGTCGCCCGGCATCAACGACCCCTACACCGCCATGGGCTGCCTGGACTGGCTGAGCGTGGCAATTCACCGCGTGGCCCGCCACGATATCGCCAGCCGGCACGGTTTCGACGGCGACGACCGGCTGCGCGTCTGGGCCCGGGGCTTCGATTTCGAAGCGCTCGTATCGGCCGTGTTCGACCAGCTGCGCGCCTATTTCGCCGGCGATCGCAACGCGAGCGTGCACATGCTCGAACGCATGGGCGACACCGGCGAATTCCTGCGCAGCGCCGACCAGCGCAAACTCATGCAGGCCCAGGCCGACGCGCTGCACGAGGCCGCCGCGCAGGCAATGACCAGCGAACGCGACCGCCACGCCGTGGAACAGGCCTATCGGCGCGCGCTGCGCCGGATCAATGCACGGCCCGCGCGCTAGGTAACGCATGGGCGCTTGATTAGACCGCGCCGGGCCCCGATTATCGGCGGTTCGCCTTTTCAGACCCACAGCCGCCCGCCCCCATGACCGATTTGTCCGACCCGCGCCGCGAGACCGCTGCCCCGCCGATTGCCGAACGCCGCCCCACGCGCGACCAGCGTCACGGCATGACCCTGGTCGACGACTACGCCTGGCTGCGCGACGCAAACTGGCGCGAGGCCATGCACGAGCCGTCGCTGCTGCGCGCGGACATCACCGCCTATCTGGACGCCGAGAACGCGCATACCGATGCGCACATGGCGCCGCTGGCCACGCTGCGCCAGAACCTGGTCGCCGAACTGCGCGCCCGTATCGCCGAACGCGACGCGAGCGTACCCACACCGGATGGCGACTGGTTCTACTACGTGCGTTTTCGCGAAGCCGGCCAGCATCCGATCTTCTGCCGTGCACCGCGTTCAGGCGGTGACGACACGCCACCCGGCGAGCCGCTGCCCGATGAACAGATCCTGCTCGACGGCGATACGGAAGCCGAGGGCCGCAGCTATTTCAGCCTCGGCACGGTCAACCACAGCCGCGATCACCGGCTGCTCGCCTTCGCGCTCGACGAACGCGGCTCCGAGGCCTATACGCTGCACGTGCGCGATATCGAGACTGGCGAGGAGATTCAGCCGCCGATCACCAACACCACCGGTAACCTGATGTGGTCGGCCGACAGCGCCACGCTGTTCTTCACCACGCTCGACGACAATCACCGCCCCTGCAAGGTCTGGCGGCTGGCGCTCGGCGACGCGCCGGACGCGGCCGAGCTGGTCTATTCCGAGCCCGATCCGGGCTTTTTCGTGTCCGTGGACACGACCCAAAGCGATCGCTTTATCCTGATCAACGCCCACGACCACGCCACCAGCGAGACCCGGTTCATCGACTCTGCCTCGCCGTGGAAGGCGCCGCGTCTGATCGCCGAACGCGTCGAAGGCCGGGAGTACGACGTCGAGGACGACGGCGACGACTTCGTGCTGCTCACCAACGCCGACGGCGCCGAGGACTTCAAGCTTGTGCGCGTGCCCATCGCCACACCGTCACGCGAACACTGGCACACGATCGTCGAACACGTGCCCGGTCGTCTGATTCTCGACCACCTCGAATTCGCCGATTTCCGTGTGCGCATCGAGCGCGCGGATGCCCTGCCGCGAGTCGTCATTACCGACAAGCGCAGCGGCGAAGACCACGCCATCCGCTTCGACGCCGAGGCCTACAGCCTGGGCGTCGCCCCTGGCTACGAACACGCCACCCACACCCTGCGCTTCATCTACAGCGCCCCGAACACGCCCGACGAAACCTACGACTACGACATGGCCAGCCGCCGGCGTACCCTGCGCAAGCGCCGTATCGTGCCCAGCGGTTTCACGCCCGAGGTCTACGTGGTCAAGCGTTTGCATGCGACGGCCGGCGACGGCGCCGAGGTGCCGATCACCCTTGTCCATCACGTGGATACACCGATCGACGGCAGCGCGCCCTGCCTGCTCCACGGCTATGGCGCCTACGGTATTTCGGAAGCCGCGGCCTTTGCCTCCAGCCGGTTTTCGCTCATCGATCGCGGCTTCGTGCACGCCATCGCCCATGTGCGCGGCGGCAAGGAATGCGGCTATCGCTGGTATGCCAACGGCAAGCTCGAACACAAGCCCAACACCTTCAGCGACTTCATCGCCGTCGCCGAACATCTGGCGGAGGCCGGCTATACCCATCGCGGCGCGATCGTGCCGCACGGCGGCAGCGCCGGCGGCATGCTGGTCGGCGCGGTGCTCAACCAGCGCCCTGATCTCTGGGGCGCAGCGATCGCGGACGTGCCCTTCGTCGACGTGCTCAACACGATGATGGACGAGACCCTGCCGCTCACCCCGCCGGAATGGCCGGAATGGGGCAACCCGCGCGACGACGCCCAGGCCTTCGAGACCATCCGCAGCTACTGCCCGTACCAGAACGTCAGCGCGCAGGATTACCCGCCCACGCTGGTGATCGCCGGCGTATCCGACCCGCGGGTCACCTACTGGGAGCCGGCCAAATGGGTCGCCAAGCTGCGCGCCCACAAGACCGATACCAACCCGCTGTTGCTCAAGACCCATATGGCTGCCGGCCACGGCGGCCTGCCCGGGCGCTTCACGGCCCTCGAGGAAACCGCGCTGATCTATGCCTTCGTGCTCGATGCGCTCGACCGCGACCACGCCGCCGGCGCGGCTGGCCCCGTCGAACGCGCAGCGGCCCCGATTCGCGGCGATCAGATGTATTGAGCCAACCCTGCCAAACCAAGACGGGCCGGATATACGGTGCGAGCAGGCAGCAGCTCGTATCGCCAGCAAATTTCGGCTGACGGCCGCAATGCGACCATTGGTGGCCTCGTACTCGGCTTGCCAACTCGCTAGGCTCGACCCGCCAATAAAAACAAACGCTTCACTGGGGGACTGTATGAAGTTTGGGGTAGGCAAGGCTGCGCCGGTCGCGGCCGTACTGTTGATCGTCGCCGGTTTTTCCACCGGCTGTGCCACGATCGCCAGCGGCACCAATCAGAACGTGTCGTTCGACTCGGAACCCGAGGGCGCGACAGTTCGCGTGGCCGGAAAAGTGATCGGCCAGACGCCGGTCAGCGCGCGACTCGACAAGAAGAACGACCAGACCGTTTCCTTCGAAATGGAAGGCTATCGGACCGTTTCTCAATCGCTGGCCACGAAAACGGATCCCTGGTTCTTCGGCAATATCATCATCGGCGGCCTGTTCGGCTCGACCACGGACTTCGCCTCCGGTGCCATCTACGAGTACAGCCCCGACCAGTATTTCGTCACCCTGCCGCCGGTGGGCAGTGCCGGCATTCTGGACAAGAATCAGTCGCTCGAGCGATTCGTGGTGGTCACCTACGGCGAGCTGCGCTCCGCTGCGGCCACGTCTCGGCCCACCGACGACGAATCCTTCTCGAACCTGCTGGCCGCGCTCGAAATCAATGCCGCCAACACCGACCGGGTGACGGAGCTCGCCCATACGCTGCTGGATCACTCGAATCCCGTTGATGGGGCGAACGCGGTTACAGCCCGTTTCTGACCGATCACACCGGGCCGTCCGGCCTGATAAGGGGCGGACGGCGCCGTGACAAATCCCAGGGCGCGGCGTTCTGATTCGAAGCCGAATAGGCGCGAAAAATGAAAAGGCGGCCCATCGGCCGCCTTTCGGCGACGCGAGAACAGCACCAGGCGGTCGATCACCGCCGTTTCGGTTTAAGCGGCTCGAGGTCGCTGGCGCGCACTTGCCAGTCGCGCGTGCCGACAGTCAGCTCGATCCACCCCGGCCCGCCATAGGCACGCGTGCGCCCGGCGGCGCCGGGATTGAGTACCCATGGGTCGGTCTCCCGATCGACGACGCGGCGATGGCTGTGGCCGCAGACAATAGCCCGCGCTTGGGGAAACTGTTCGCGCAGCTTGCGATGACGCGTTCTGGCCGGCCACTGATGACCATGGACCACGACCAGTTCGCCGCCCGGCAGGTCGAGGGTTTCGCGCTCGGGCCAGCCCGAACCGTCGGGATCGTTGTTGCCGTGCACGATCACCAGCCGCTCGGACAGCGACGCCATCGCGGCGACCACGCCGTCGCCGACATCGCCGGCGTGGACCAGCACATCGACGCCGTTCACAGCCTCGGCGATACGCGCATCGAGCGCGCCGTGCGTATCGGCAATCAGGGCAATTCGCATTGGGCGGCAGCCTAACCGTTGCGCCGCGGTAGTCAATCGATGCGCACGCGTCGCTTTCGCACGATAGATGCGCAGCGTATTTTCTGCTTAAGATTCCGACCATGAAAACACTCGCGATCTACAGCCTGAAGGGCGGCGTCGGCAAGACCGCAGCCGCGGTCAATCTCGCCTACGAAGCGGCGGCGTCCGGCAAGCATGTACTGCTGTGGGATCTGGACCCGCAGGGCGCGGCCAGCTGGTATCTCGGCGTCGATGCGGCGCCGGAGATTTCCGCCAAGCGGGTGGTCGCCGGCAAGGAAGCCCTGGGGCGCCACGTGCAGGCGACCGAGCACGATCGGCTGTCGGTATTGCCCGGCGATCGCGGCTATCGCGACTGGGACGCACAGATTCACGCCGCGAAGCAGCCACGCAAGGTGCTCGAGAGCCTGATCGAACCGTTCTCGGAGAGTTATTCGCTGCTGGTGCTCGATTGTCCCCCCGGTATTGGCGCGCTGGCGACATCGGTGCTGCGTGCGGCCGATCGGGTGCTGGTGCCAACGGTGCCCACGCCGCTGTCGTTGCGCGCGCTCGACGAGGTACTCGAACACGTGGGGGACAAGAAAGTCGGCAAGACGCGCGTCACGCCCTTCTTCTCCATGGCCGATCGGCGGCGCAAGATGCACCGCGAGATGATCGAGTCGCCGCCGGAGACGATGAAAAAGGCACCCAAGACGTTCATCGACTACAGCACGCACGTGGAACAAATGGGTGCGCATCGCGCGCCGATCCGCGTGTATGCGCCGCGCAGCCGGGCGGCCGCGCAATACAAGGCGCTCTACAAGGAAATCCGCTGATCGGACGCTGATCCGCGCCGCGCGGCGCGCACCCCGGCTCAGCGCGCAGGCGCCATCTGCGCCAGCATGAATTGCGCGATCGCCGCCCCCTGATCCTCCTGCAGGAAATGCCGGGCACCGCGAATGGTGGTGTGCTCGGCCTCGGCCGCACCGGGCACACGCCGGCGCAGGGCCTTGTCCGCGCCCCGGGTGATCGGGTCGCCGTCGGCGAAGCAGGTGTGAAACGGGCGCGAGAATTTCTCCAGCGACGCCCAGGCCGCGCGGTTGTCCGGGGTGGCCGGGTCGTCCGGGGCGATCGGCACGAGCGCGGGGAAGGCGCGAATGCCCGCCATATAGCGTTTGTCGGGAAACGGGGCGATATAGGCGGCGCGTTCGTCGCGTGACAGCCAGCGCTTGCTGCCAGCCTGCAGGATCGCGCCCACGGGAAACACCGGGCTGCGCAGCGCGAAACCGCGCCAGAGGGAGAACACCCGGGGCATGCGCTGATCGCCGGTCGGCAGAAAACCGTTGCCCACGAACACGCGGGCGAAGGTGTCCGAATGCTCGGCCACCAGTCGCAGGCCGATGAGCGAACCCCAGTCCTGACAGAACAGCGTGACGCCGGCCAGTTCGAGCTGCTCGAACCAGGCCCAGGTCCACGCCACGTGCTTCGCATAGCTGTAGTCGGCTATCGCACCCGGCTTGTCGGAACGCCCGCAGCCAATCAGGTCAGGGGCGAGCACGCGATAACCGGCCGCCGCCAACGGCTCGATCATGTGCCGGTAGAGATAGGCCCATGTCGGCTCGCCGTGCATGAGCACCACGGCGGGGCCATTGCGCGGGCCGACATCGACATAGTGCATCCGCAGCCCATCCACCTCGACATAGTGCGGGGCGTAGGCAAACCCCGGCAGGCGGGCAAAACGCTCTTCGGGGGTACGAAAGACCTCTCGCGTCACACGGGCTCCTCGGCTTTTGGGCTTGAGTGGGTGGACACGTCCAAACGATCCTAAATTGGCGATGCCATGCTGAATGCCAGATTAAACCGCGTGCCGCGACGATCGAAAGCGTTTTGCCGCACCGCGACTGGCGAAAGACACGTATTGTGCTGACACGACGCAGACGCTAGCGTGTCAGCAAACACGACAGTCACCAGGGTTATCGTGATCAGCCATTCGCCATTCAGGCCGCAGAGCCTGTACATGGCCGCGGCGGCGGCCACGCTCGCGTTGTTGCTGGGCGGTTGCTCGGCCATCACGAGTACGACGAATACCGCCGCGGAAGCGGCCCATACCGCCGCTGACGGCCTGCTGGCGTCCAGCCGGGCATCGACCGATGCCTCGGTCACTGAGCCGAACACGCCGCGTCATCGACAGGCGGTCGCCTTTGTCGACTCCCAGCGCGATCCGCTCAGCCGTGAAGCCGCCACCGGTGGCGGCGAGCATATCGACGCACTCGCCAGCCTGCTCGGCGACGGCGAAAGCACCGATCTCGGCCCGTGGATGCAGGCCCACCACGGCGAGCTTTTCGCCGACGATACCAATGCCGCGGCGATCGTCGACCGCATTGTCGCGCGACGCGGCTAGCACAGCCCTACGCGCATGTTTTCAAAAAAGAAAGGAAGGCAAACGATGAAATCCGTAGTCTCCATCTCCGCTGCCATGCTGCTGGCCATGAGCCTCGCCGCATGCGGCAATAACGATGAACCCGACAACGCCGCAGCCAACGAGGGCAGCGCCCCCGAAACCAACACGGCAAGCGAAAACAGCAACGCCATGGACGGCGGCACCGACACGCAGATAAGCGGCGAGACCACAGGTGACGCCCAGGACAGCATGGCCGCCGATGCGCAGGATGGCAGCGCAGCCACGAGCGGCAGCGCCATGGGCAGCGCTTCGAGCGAAGACATGCCGAAGGCCGCGGTCGCCGTGCTCCACGGGACCGACGGCAACGATGGCGTGTCGGCCACCATCCGCTTCACGCCCAAGGACGGCGGCCTGGCCTATACGACCGAAGCGGAAGGCCTCGAGCCCGGCAAGCACGGCTATCATCTCCATCTCTATGGCGACTGCTCATCCGGCGACGGCAAATCGGCCGGCACGCACTTCAACCTGAAGGGCAGCTCCAAGAATCCGCCCGAGGACATCGACCACATCACCGGCGACCTCGGCGATCTGGAAGCAGGCGAAGACGGCAGCGCCACGCACGAGGGCATGCTCGACGGCGCGTCGCTGACCGGCGCCAAGGCGATCATCGGGCGCGGCGTGATCATCCACGCCAAGCCGAACGACCCGAGCCAGCCGCCGATCGGCGCCGCCGGTTCGCGTCAGGCCTGCGGCGTGGTCGGCATCGCCGAACCGCAGGCCGGCGACAGCGCCTCGAACGCGGGCACGTCCAACGCCAGCAGCGGTTCGAGCACGGCATCCGACAGCAGTGCGGGCTCGAGCATGGAAAGCGGCGAGGACAACATGTAAGCAAGCCGCACCGGCTTTCGAACGAACCCGCTAACGATAAGCCCGACGTCGAAACCAGCGTCGGGCTTTTTCATGCGCGCCGCGAAGCAGCCGCTCTAGCCCGCGCTAGGCCACGGCCACCTTGTAATTGCCGCGCTCGGCGTCGTATTCCAGCGTGATCTGGCCGTGCTGCTCGGCCGACTTGAGCAGATCGGTGAAGCTTTTGAACCCGGAATAACTTTCGTTGAAACCGGGATACACGCGCTTGATCGTCTGCTTGACCAACGACCCCCAGACCGGGTCGTAGTCCGATTCCAGCGAGGACACGATCTCCAGCACCTTGTCGCGCGCCTCGGCGCCCTTGTCCGGCTTCTGACCGGACTCCGCCTTGCGCTTGCGCGCCCGGCCGGATTTGCGCACCAGGTCGTCGTAGTAGATGAACTCGTCGCAGTTGGCGACCAGCAGGTCCGAGGTCGACGACTTCACGCCACAGCCGATCACCCGCTTGTTGTTCTCCTTGAGCTTGGAAACCAGCGGCGAAAAGTCGGAATCGCCCGAAACCAGCACGAAGGTATCGATATGGTCCTTGGCGTAGCACAGGTCCAGCGCGTCGACGACCATGCGGATATCCGCGCTGTTCTTGCCCGAGATGCGCGTCTGCGGGATATCGATCATCTCGATGCCCATCGCGTGGAACGATTTCATCTGGTTGCGATAGGCGCTCCAGTCGCAATAGGCGCGCTTGAACACCAGCCGGCCCTTCTCGAGCACGCGCTTGTGGATAAGCCCCATGTCGAACTCGCCGCCGGGCAGATCCTTGACCCCGAGGGCAAGGTTCTCGAAATCGATGAACACGGCTATCAGCGCTTCGCCGGACATGGGCTTTCCTGCGGGATCACGCGCCAAGACAACGGCGCGATCGAAATGTGCGCGCAGTCTAGCATCGCCGTAATCATCGCCTTTCGGCGCCTGCGGTTCGGCGTACGTTCATCTGCCGTACGGTTTCGTACGGCATGCTATGTTGAGTTTTCATTGAGGAGGAAAACCATGTTCAAACACGCTCTTCTGGCGGGCGCCGTGATGTTCACCGCGAGCTCCGTGATGGCCGCGGAAATGCAGGCATCCGATGCCGAAGGTGTCTGGGAAACGGCCAGCGGCGGCTATGTGGAAGTCTACGAAGACGGCGGTACTTACAAGGGCACCATCGTGGGCTCCAAGAGTGGCGAAGCCCGCTACGACAAGAACAACCCGGACGAATCTAAGCGCGACCGGCGCCTGCTCGGCGTGACCGTGCTCAAGGATCTCGAGTACGTGGGCGACGGCAAGTTCGAGGGCGGCAATATCTACTCGCCCGACAACGGCAAGACCTACAAGGCGAAAGCGACCCAGACCGGGCCGGACGCGCTCGATGTCCGCGGCTACATGGGCATCAGCCTGATCGGCAAGTCGCAGACCTGGAAGCGTATCGAGCCCAATGCCGAGAACGTCCATCAGGACCTTCTGCAGTCGGCCGGTACCAGCGCTGCGCAGTAGCTACGCGCTCGAAGCCGACACGAAAAAGCCCCGGCCGGACCGGGGCTTTTTTTAGCGCCGGCCGCGTCTAGCCGGTCGAGCCCTGCTCGGCGGGCACGAATCTGAGCGCGACGCCATTGTTGCAGTAGCGCTTGCCGGTGGGCTTGGGGCCGTCATTGAAGACATGGCCCTGATGACCGCCGCACCGCGCGCAGTGATACTCCTTGCGCGGCATGAGCAGCTTGTAGTCGGTCTTGAAGCCGAGATGGCCCTCGATGAAATTGTAGAAACTCGGCCAGCCGGTACCCGACTCGAATTTCCAGTCGCTCTTGAATAACGGCAGGTCGCAGCCGGCACAGACGTACTCGCCGGCAGCCTTCACGTTGTTGAGCTCGCTCGAACCGGGCGCTTCGGTGCCCTCCTTGCGCAGCACCTTGAACGCTTCCGGCGAAAGCTGTTCACGCCATTCGGCTTCGGTTTTTTCCACGGTATCGATCTCCACGCCAGCGGGCGCCTTGCCCGTGCTTGCCCCTGTCGGATCGTCGGAGGAATCGGCCAGCGCCCGGCCCAGCACGGTCGCGCCGACCGCAGCCGAGCCGATCGCACCCAGAAAATAACGTCGCTTCATGTTCATAACACCGCAGATGGGCCTTGCTGCACTTTACGACACACGGCGCGCCGCGGATGAGCGGCGCGTTCAGCCGCGCGGGCCGAGGCGATAGCGCACGACTGACGCGGCAACGAGCACGTCGTGGCGATCGTGCATGAGCACCTCGATATCGCGCTCGACCGTCTCGCCGTCGCCCGGCACCGACCAGCGCGCGGTGGCCGTGATCGGCCCGCGGGCCTTGGCGTGATAGTCGGTACCCAGATACACGGCGATACCGCGCATGCCCGCCGGCAGGCTGTAGAGCACCGACAACCCCGCGGTGGTCTCCGCCAGGGTCGCCAGCGCACAGGCATGGATGCTGTTGAGATGGTTGCGGTTGCCGCGCCGATCCGGCATGCGCAGGCGAGCATGGCCGTCGGCTAGCGCTTCCACCTTCGCGCCGATGCTGCCCGAGTACGGCGCCGCCCAGCCGATCCCGCGCGACAGCAGGCGCTTGCCGCCCGGCAGCGCATAGATCGAGCGGATATCCGGCAACTTCATGGGTTGTCCTTGCGTAGGCTTGGAGTAGCCCGCAAGTCTACAATCATGACCATGAGTGCGACGATCGAAACGCCCGTGCAGCCCACGCTCACGCCGGCCCAGCGCGAACTGTTCAAGGTCGACGGTTTCCTGATCATGCGGCAGCTCGCCAGCGCCGAGCGCCTCGGCGCCATGCGTACCGCCGCCCTCGAACAGGCCAGCGCCCACGTCGCGCCCATCGAATACGAAGCCGACGTGGCTTATCCCGGAGCGCCCGTCAGCCGCGATGCCGAAGGCGGCGATACCCCGCGGCGGCTGCTGCAGGCCTACGACCGCGCCCCGCTGTTTGCCGAGTGGGCCGCCGATGCGCGCCTGAGCGCCATCGTTGCCCAGCTGCTGGACAGCGACGATGTCTGGCTGTCCCGCAATCACCACAACTGCGTGATGACCAAGTCGCCGCGCTATTCCACCGCCACCGCCTGGCACAAGGACCTGCGCTACTGGTCTTTCGAAACGCCGCGCCTGGTCAACGCCTGGCTCGCGCTTGGCGATGAAACACCCGCCAATGGCTGCATGCGCGTTCTGCCCGGCACCCACCGCATGGCCTTCGACGCCGATCAGATGGACGCAGACCAGTTCCTGCGCGAAGACCGCGACGACACCACGCGGCTGATCGAAACCGCGATCGAGGCCGCGCTCGCGCCGGGCGACGTGCTGTTCTTCGATGCCGGCCTGCTGCACGCCGCCGGCGCGAACACCACCGAGGAACACAAACTCTCCGTGGTGACCACCTACTACGGCCGCGACAACGCGCCGGTCGCGGGCAGCCGCTCGGCGCGGCGCGAACCCATTCACATCCGCGAGGCCCACCATGCGTAGATTTCTGCTCGCCAGCGTGTTCTGCGCGCTGGCCGGTACCGGCACGGCCGGTGCGGCGACACTCGACAGCCTGCAATGGGATTACCGCGTGATCGCGGTCTTCACCGCGACCGCGTCCGCCGGCCAGGACGCCGCCGACACCCTCGAGCGCACTGCCGGCATCGCCGAGCGCGATATCGCCTGGTTCGTGATCACGCCGGACGGCACGCAATCGAACCTGTCCACATCCATCGACCGTGCCTCGCTGACCGCGCTGCACCAGGCCGACGGGTTCGAGGCCGTACTCGTCGGCAAGGACGGCGGCGTGAAGTCGCGCCAGACCGACGAACTCGACGTCAATGCGTTTTTCGACGAGATCGATACCATGCCCATGCGCCAGCGGGAGATGCGCGAGAAATGACCGATACCCGGACCCGTAACGTTCTCGGCGAGCCGCTCGCCGGCTGCTGCGACGCACCCGTCACCGGCTTCTATCGAGACGGTTTCTGCCGTACCGGACAGGCCGATATCGGCCGCCACGTGGTCTGTGCGGTGGTCACCGATGACTTTCTCGAATTCTCTGCCCGACGCGGCAACGATCTGTCGACGCCACACCCCGAATTCGAGTTTCCGGGCCTGAAGGCCGGCGACCGCTGGTGTCTGTGCGCCGCGCGCTGGGCCGAGGCGCGGGAAGCCGGCGTCGCGCCGCGCGTCGCCCTGACCGCCACCCATGAGGCGGCACTGGAGATCATTGACCTGGCGGACCTTAAAGCCCACGCCATCGATCTGTCGTAAAACGCAGGCCGCAAGCGCGATAACCCTGCGGGCTATGCGCAACCGTGGCGCAGGCGCTACGCTCGCACGATTCCATCAGGAGATGTCATGCGGCTGCTCAATCCCGTCGACCAGATCTTTCTGCGCCTCGAGCGCCGCAACCAGCCCATGCATGTCGGCGGGCTGCAGCTGTTTTCGCTGCCGGAGAACGCCGGGCCGGACTATGTGCGCGAACTGGTGGCGACCGCACGCGGCTTCTCCGACGTGCAGCCGCCGTTCGACCGGCGCCTGAAGTATCGCTTCGGCCAGCCGTTCTGGGTCGACGACGACAGCTTCGATCTGGAATACCACGTACGCCATCTGGCCCTGCCGCAGCCGGGCGCCATCCGTGATCTGCTCGCGCTGGTTTCCATGCTCCACGGCGCGTTGCTCGATCGGTCGCGGCCCATGTGGGAGACCTACATCATCGAGGGCGTGACCGGGAATCGCTTCGCGGTCTACACCAAGTTTCATCACTCGATCATGGACGGCATCAGCGCCATGCGCGTGATGCGCCGCTCGCTGAACAACCAGCCGAGCCCCGGCGGCATGCTCGTACCCTGGGCGTTGTCCTCCGACGGCGGTGATACACCAGCCGCGCGACGGGCGCCGCCGTGGCGATCGGCGCTGAAGGCGATCGGCGCCACCGGTCGTCAGCTGGCGGCGCTGCCGCGGGTGGGCCACGAGGTGCTGCAGGCCTGGCAGGACGCGCGCCACGAACCCGGTTTCACGGCCTTCAAGCAGGCGCCGTCATGCATGCTCAACCGGCGCATCAGCGGCTCGCGGCGCTTCGCGGCGCAGTCGTATTCGCTGAGCCGGATCAAGCGGCTGGCCAAACACTACGACGCCACGGTCAACGATATCGTGCTCGCCATGTGCGCGAGCGCGCTGCGCGAGTATCTGATCGAACAGGACGCGCTGCCCGGTCAGCCGCTGATCGCCATGCTGCCGGTGTCCTTGCATACGGCCGACAGCGGCACCGGCAACAACGTGGCCATGATCTTCGCCAGCCTCGCCACCGACGTCGCCGACCCGGTCGAACGCCTGGCCACCATCCGGCAGTCGGTGGATCACTGGAAACGCCGCTACGAGGCCATGACCAGCGAACAGATCCTGGGCTTCACCGCCGCGCTCGGTACGCCGGCGGGCGTGAACCTGCTCACCGGCATCGCCCCGAAGCATCAGTCGTTCAACGTGGTGATCTCCAACGTCCCCGGGCCGAGCGAGACGCTCTACTACGGCGATGCGACGCTCGAAGGCATGTATCCGGTTTCCATCGTGCTCGACGGCCAGGCCCTCAACATCAGCATGGTCAGCTATCAGGACTCTCTCGAGTTCGGCCTCATCGCCTGCCGACGCTCCGTGCCCAGCATGCAGCACATGCTGCAGTTCCTGGCCGACGCGCTGGACGATCTGGAACCCACCGACGTGCCCCATACCGGGCGCGACGGTGTCGCCGCGGATGGCGGCTGACCCGCCTCGCTGCGAGCTCTGCGGCCGGGCGGGTGTGCGTACCACGCGCCACCACCTGATCCCGCGCCGTACGCATCGGCTCAAGCGCATCCGCAAGCGTTTCGATCGCGAGGAGCGACTCACCGCCATTCTGCATGTCTGCCGGCCCTGCCACAGCCATATCCACGCCGTGCTCGGCGAAAAGGAACTCGCCGAGACCTACAACAGCCGCGCAGCCCTGCGCGCGCATCCCGAGATCGCCACGTTCATCGACTGGCTGGCAGACAAACCGCCCGGCTTTCGCCCGCAGATCCGGCGGCCGAAGCGCTGACAGAAAACGCTAGACCGCCCGCCCGCTGGCGGCCAGGCGCAGCCCGAGCGCGATGAACAGCGACCCCAGCGCGCGATCCATCCACTGCCCGACGCGCGGATGATTGCGCACGGTGCGGGCCAGACGCCCACCCAGCAGCACCATCGGCGGCTCCACGAACGCCGCCACCGCGATGATCAGGCTGCCATGCAGAAACAGCTGCGCCGACACCGGCCCCGCGCCGACCACCACGAACTGCGGCAGAAAGGCTACGAAGAACACCGCGACCTTGGGGTTGAGCACCGCGACGAGAATCCCGCGGCGCAGAATCGTGGCGTTACTGATCGGGGCGCTGTCGAGTGTCACCGTCAGCGTGTCGCCGCCGGATCGCCAGGCCTGAATGCCCAGCCAGACGAGATACGCCGCGCCCGCCCATTTGACGATACCGAACGCCAGCGCCGATGCGGCCAGCAGTGCCGACAGCCCGAGCGCGGCCAGCACCACGTGCACGAAGGTACCGCTCCAGGCGCCCAGCATGGCCGCGAAGCCCGAACGTACGCCACGGCGGGCCGACTGGCCGAGAATATAGGCCATATCCGGCCCCGGCGCGAGGTTCAAAAGCGCCGCGGCGCTGAAGAATGCCAGCCAGTGGGCATAGGAATAATCGAACATATCGGGCCCCGCGCTATCGCTCGTGCAAAAACCTAGCGCGACGCGCGGGCACCGGCAACGGCGCCGGCGATCGCACAGGCGCAGCCGATCACCAGAATCGCCGCACCCATACCGATCAGGTCGATATAGCGGCCGATCTGCGCGTACAACCGCGCCATCACGAACCCGCCGACCGCCTGGGTTGCTGCAAAGCTCAGCGTCGCCCACCCCCAGATCTGCTGCTGGCGCCCCATCGGCGCCAGATCGACCACCACACCCGCGGTGAGCGTGATGATGGCCGGCACCATCGCGCCGACGAACAGCGAGGACAACGTCAGCGCCCACGGCTGGGTCGAGGCCAGTGGCAGCGCCGTCGCTGCCGTCATCAGCACGAAAGCCGCGATCAGCGCCGGCCGAAAACCCAGCCGGGCCGCGGTGACCCCCGCCGCGGCCGGCCCGACCACGCCGCCGATACCCAGCAGCAGCCAATACGCGCTGCCACTGCCCAGGCCGCGCCCCAGTTCGCGGGCGATATAGTCCACCCAGTAGAGCGAATGCGGCACATAGCCGGCCGAACTCAGGCCGTAGGCGACCACGATCAGCGTGATCGCCAGCCACGGCACGGCCGCGGTTGTGCCGGTATGCACGCGACGCGTCTCGGATGCCGGCAAATCGGGCACGCCGCGCCAGACGGCGAACCAGCTCCAGGCCGCCAGCAGACCACCGACCACACCCACGGCACACCAGGCCGCGGCAATGCCGGCATCCGCCAGCCACGGCACGATCAGGCTGGAGGCAATCGTGCCCACGCCGATCCCGGTGAAGATCACCGCCGAACTGCGAGGGCGCGCTCGCGCCGGCATACGCGCCATGATCGCCGGCGTGACCACGATGGTCAGCGTGGCCGCGGCCCAGCCTGCCACCAGCCGCCAGGGCGCATACCAGGCCATGCCCCAGTCGAGCGCGCAGGCGAACAGGCTCGCCACCACGGTGGCCAGACAGACCGCGATCGTGCGGCGCTCGCCGAAGCGGCGGCCGATTCGATGCGCAGTGGCGGCACCGCACAGATAGCCCAGCAGGTTGATCGCACCCAGGCGCGCGGTCTGCGCATCGCTGAACCAGTGCTGTTCGACCAGCGGCGTAATCAGCGGCGTGAAGGCATAGCGGCCCAGACCCACGCCGAGCAGTAGCGCAACGGCGCCGGCCAGCGGCAGCCGCCAGCCCGGGTCGGCAGCCGGCGAGCGATCGATCACGGCACCCGCCGAACCGCGCCGCCGACCGCGCTGGCGGCAGCCGCCGCGAGTGCGATGACCGCGATCACGAACAGCGGCCGATAGCTGCCGAACTGTTCATAACCCCAGGACATGCCGTAGGCGGACGCCGCCTGTGCCAACGCGAAGGCCAGCGTGGCCCAGCCCCAGAGCTGTTGCTGGCGTTCGGGCGTGCACAAGGACGCGACCGAACCGGAGGTGAGGGTGACCGTGGCTGGCACGAGCAGCCCGACCAGAAACGACGAAGCGCCCAGCGACAGCACGTGGCTGGAGATCAGCGGCAGGCTCACCGCCGCGGTCTTGATCGTGAGCGCGATCGCCAGCGCCGGGCGGAAATTCACCCGCGCGGCGAGCATGCCGGCCACGATCGGCCCGCACATGGCGCCCACGCCGAACACCACCCAGTAGCCACTGCCGGTAGCCAGCCCCTGGCCCAGCTCACGGGCGATATAGTCGACCCAGAACAGCGTATGCGGCACGAAACCGATCGCATCCAACCCATAGGCGCCGATGACCAGCCAGAGCGCCAGCCACGGCAGACGCGTCGACGCACCGTCGCGGCTGTCGGTGGCCGGCAGCGGCGGCAGATCGCGCAACACCGCGAACCAGGCCCAGGCGCTCAGGGCGGTCGCCACCAGCGCCAAAGCGATCCAGGTCGCGGCGACGCCGATATCGGCCAGCCAAGGCACCAGCGTGCCGCTGGCCATCACCCCCAGGCCGATGCCGGTGAACACGCGCGCGCTGGTGCCGGCGCGTTCCGCGATCGACACGCGGGATAACGCGGCCGGCGCGCCGACCACCACCAGCATCGCGCCGGTCACGCCGCAGGCCAGCCGCCAGAAGCCGTACCAGTACACACCGGCGTCGAGCGCGCAGGCATAGAAGCTCATCGCGGTGATCGCGAGACAGGCGCCCAGTACCGCACGCACGCCGAAGACGAGCGTGGCCCGATGCGCCGTGGCCGCACCGATGAGATACCCCAGCAGGTTGATCGCACCCAGATAGGCCGCGTCGTGCGGAGAGAACCAGCCGGCCTCGACCAGCGCCGGGATCAGTGGCGTATAGGCGAAACGGGCCATGCCGATGCCGATCAGCGTACAGACGCCGCCGGCCAGGCCGAGCTGGTGGGCCGATATACGATTCATCGTTGTTCTGTACAGCAATCGAGGCCCGCGAGTGTGCCATGCCTTGCGCTGCAACGCTTGCCGCGTGGCCGGGCGCGAAGAGCTCGCGCGCCTGCTAGGATCGACTCATGGACACGAGCACCGACGATCTTGCCGTTCGCGTGAATGCGCTGCTGGTCGGTGCACTCGGCCCGCTCGCGGGCGACGGCGCGGCAACGGGCATCGACAAGCGCGCCGTGAGCGAACCGCGCTGGCTGGACGCGAGCGGCGTGGCCGGCGACATACAGGCGGACCCGATCCACCACGGCGGCGCCGAGCGCGCGCTTAACCACTACCCCGCCGAACATTACGCCGTCTGGCGGGCGCGTTACCCCGGCCACGACGACATCTTCCTGCCCGGCATCTTCGGCGAGAACATCACCACCGAGGGCATCACCGAGGACGATGTCGGCATCGGCGATGTCTTTGCGCTCGGCGAGGCGGTGATCCAGATCGCCCAGCCGCGCCAGCCCTGCTGGAAGATCGGCGCGCGCACGGGTGTGGCGGGTCTGGACCGGGCGGTGGCTGGCGAAGGGCGTGCCGGCTGGCTCTATCGCGTGCTCGAACCCGGCCATGTGAAGACCGGCGATACGCTCGAGCGTATCGAGCGGGCCGATCACGGCATCACCCTGGCCATGATGTGGACCGCCTGCGGCGCACGCCGGCCGGGCGCCGATCAGCGCCGGGTGATGATGACGCTCGCCGCCCTGCCCACACTGGCGCCGGAATGGCGCAAGAACCTGGCTCGACGCGCCCGCTGACCCATCCGCCGCGGCCCGATCGAGCTATTTCGGGTACAGCCGGACCCGGCGTTCCGGATGGACCACGCCAACCGCGATGTCGGTGAAGTCGGTGAACAGGCCGTCCACGTCGTACTGGAAATAGTAGCGCCGCAGCTCATCTTCCAGCCGGCGCGTGCCGTCGGGTAGCTGATCGGCACGGAACGTGTACGGATGCACCTTCAGCCCGCGCTGATGGGCGAGCGTGACCAGCGCCCCGTCGGTGTCGGCAATCCGGTTCTTGTCCGGGCCGATGCCGTCGGCGTAGGTCGCGATCTCGTCGAGGCCGGCGGGCGTGACCCGATCGTCGAAGGCTTCACCGCCGCCGATGAGCTGGATCATCGGCAGGTCGGAACCCATCGCCTCGCGCATCTCGCGCAGATTCTCGAACCCGAAGCTCTGGATATAGACTTTCGCCTCGCGCCCGGCATAGCCGTACTCGGCCAGGGTGTCGAGCAGCACGCGCTCGATCGGCAGGCCTTCGCTGTCGTGAAAGACCGGGTCCTTGGTTTCGGGATAGATACCGACATCACGACCGGTTTCGCGGTTGAGCGACTGCACGAGCTCGACCATCGCCACGAAGGTGGGCACCTTGAAGCCCTTCGCCTCGGCCTTGAAGCGGCCCGGAAACACGCGCGTGCCGTCCGGGTTCGTGCGCTCGCTGACGTTGAGCTGCTGGATTTCTTCAAGCGTGAAATCGGCGGCATACCAGCGTCCGTCGGCCCGCGCGCGATCCGGAAACTGCTGCTCGACATCGGTGGTGGATTCGAGATGGATATCGTGCAGGCAGATCAGCCGCTCGTCCGCGGTCATCACCAGATCCGGCTCGACATAGTCCGCGCCCAGCGCGTAGGCCATGGCGTAGGCGGGCAAGGTGTGTTCGGGCAAGTAGCCGGAGGCGCCGCGATGGGCGATCACGATCTTGTCGACGCTGTTGGCGTTTTTCATGCCGCGTTCCTTGCCGTGATGGGGGCCGGCGCCGTCATGCCGACCGTGCGCCGGGGCATGGATCGGCGGGGCGGCACTGGCAGCCAGCGCCGCACATAGCAACAACAGTAGCAGTACGGCATGGGGCGCGTAGTGGGCGGTGAGACGCATGGCGAAGCTCGGCTGTTCCGGTGGATGCCACCCACGCTAGCCGTACGGCATGACGGGCCGATGACCGGTCGTGCGCCCCCTCAGGCGTCCTTTTTCGGCTGCGGCTCGCGTTGACGGATCAACCCTTCCTGGGCAACCGAGGCCACCAGTTGGCCGTCGCGATTGAAGATCAGCCCGCGCGACAGACCGCGCGCGTCCTGCGCGCCGGGGCTGTCCATGGCATAGAGCAGCCAGTCGTCCACCTTCAGATCGCGATGAAACCACAGCGCGTGGTCGATGCTGGCCATCTGCATGCCCGGGGTGAAGAACGACACGCCGTGCGGGAACAGCGAGGTAGCCAGCAGGCCGAAGTCGCTGGCATAGGTGAGCACCGCGCGGTGCAGGGCCTGATCGTCCGGCAGCGGCGCCTTGGCCTTGAACCAGACATGCTGGATCGGCTCGCGCTTGTCGGGGGCAAGCATGTTCCAGGGTTTGGCCGCGCGCATGTCGATGGCGACCTCGCGGCCGACGGCCTCGCGCAACGACTCCGGCACCCGGTCGAGCGCGTCCACCCATTCGTGACGCAGCTCGTCGTGGCTGACCAGTTCTTCCGGGCCCGGCACGTCCGGCATGGGCATCTGGTGGGTATAGCCGGTTTCGGCCACATGAAACGACACCAGCATGGAAAAGATCGGCCGGCCGTGCTGAATCGCCTGCACGCGACGGGTGGCAAAACTCTTGCCGTCGCGGATGTTGTCCACCTCGTAGACGATGGCGGCCTGCATGTCGCCCGGACGCAGGAAATAGCCATGCATGGAGTGAGCCTGCTGCGACGGGTCCACCGTGCGCGTGGCCGCGACCATGGCCTGGCCGGCGACCTGGCCGCCGAATACGCTCTTGCCGCCGATATCCCGCGAGCTGCCGCGGAACAGCCGCTGTTCGAGTGCTTCCAGATCGAGCTGATCAAGCAGATCCTTGACCAGGCGTTCCCCATCCCCTGTCATCGTGCGTCTCGCTTACGGGCCGTCGGCGCGGGGCGGACGGCGTCTTGGAACCGAAGAAACAGGGACCGGCTCGCGGCCCCTTCTTAGCCCTTAGTCTAATGCATCCCTGCCCGATCCCGGCAGCGCCGGCGGGCAAGGCACGATCAGGCGTCGTTCGACGGCTCGGCCCCATCGGCCGTACGCAACAGGAAATCCGCGCGCGCGAAGGCGATCGGCCGCTCGGGATCGTCCTGCCAGCATTCGGCCTGCACCTGGGCAACGCGCCGGCCCGAGCGGATCAACCGACACCGGCAGTGGCAGTCGCTGGCGGCGGCCGAGCGCCAGTAGTCGATCGAGAAATCCACCGGATACGGCAGGCGCGCCTGGCGTTCGGCGATCAGCACCTCGAACTGCATGGCCAGCTCCAACAGGCTGGCGACCGTGCCGCCGTGCAGCGCCTGCAGCCGCGGACTGCCGATCAGCGCGTCGCGAAAGGGCATGCGATAGATGCGCCCGGTTTCGCCGGTCGCCGTCTCGATCCGGATATCCAGATAACGCGCATAGGGAATCGCCGCGACCAGGGCTGCGGAATCATCGATGGCGGCCGAGGGCTCGTCCACGCCGCTCACGAGACCGCCATGGGTTGGCCGGTGCGCATGAACGCCGCGGTACACAGCGAAACGGCGCGTTCGCGCTCGCCCTGGTGCAGCGTTGCCCGCACGAAACCCACGCAGCGCGTGAGGTGATAGCACTCGGCCTCGATCCGGAGATCGTGGCCCGCTACCGCCGGACGCAGGTAGTCCATGCGCAGATCCAGCGTGGCGATGGATTCCAGCCCGGGCAAGGCGAGAAACACCGCCAGCCCGCAGGTGCTGTCGGCCGCGCTCAGGCCCACGGCGGTATGCCAGAGACCGGCCGTCGGATCGCCGAGAAAATCCTCGCGATAGGCCAGCGCGGTGACGATACGATCGGTGCTGACATCGACCACGCGCAGCCCGATCGCCTGGTTGTAGGGAATACGCGCGTTGAATCGCGCCGCGATGCCCGCGCGTACGGCCGGGTCGCGCTTGTCCAGCGTCTCGTCCATGGGTCGCGACCTTAGCCCGGGCGCATCGCGCTGTCCACGCGTGACGCGTGGCAACGCACCGGCAACGCGGTGCCGCCCAAGCGCGTAAGATGAAACACAGGCGGTCGCCGCGGCCGCCTCCATTTCGCACGACGCCTGCCGACGGCCTATGGACCATCCCGACTACCCGCTGTTTCCCCTGACCACCGTGATCTTTCCCGGCGGCATCATGCCGCTGCGCATCTTCGAGCCGCGCTATCTCGACATGGTTTCGATGTGCATGAAGGGCCAGACGGGCTTCGGCGTATGTGCCGCCCGGCCGGCAGAAAAGGATCACGAGTTCAGCAGCCCACGGGCGGTGGGCACGCTGGTGGAAATCGTGGACTTCGACCGTCTCGACGACGGCACGCTGGGGATCACCGTCGAGGGGCGGCGGCGTTTCGATGTCGTGTCCACCCGCCAGGCCGACAACGGCCTGTGGTGGGGCGAGGTCGATTTCATTCGCGAGGATGCAGATAGCGCCTGCCCGATCGAGTTCTCACAGCTCAAGCAGGTGGCGGCCGCGCTCATCGAAGAGATCGGCCTGCCCTACGAACAGCGCGGCACGGCCTACGACTCCGCGAGCTGGCTGTCTGCGCGGCTGACCGAACTGCTGCCCTTCGATGCCGCCACCAAGCACGATCTGCTCGCCACGAACGATCCGCTCGAGCGTCTGCGCCGTATCCGCCCCATGGTCGAGATCGAGAACACTGGTTAGCGCGCGGCGCCGGCCCGGATGTGATCCGCCCGGGCGCCTGCGATAGCATCATCGCCAGGGGATCGAATCCAAACCATTACGTGAATGCTTTCAACCGCTGGCTATGGGCCGGCTTTTTCGTCATGGCCGGCACCGGCTGCAGCACCGCGCCTCAGCAGCGCAGCGACACGCCGCCCGCGGCGCCGGCCCAAAGCACGACCACCACCGATAGCGATCGTCCGAACAGCGGCAGCGCACCGCGCGTGGCCCGGGCGCGCGCGATCGCGTCCGAATTGGACGCATTGTCCGAAGACACTGTCGACAGCGCCGTGGCCGGCTACTACGCGCGCAACGCCAACGCCCCCGCCTGGTTCGATGCCCGAGGCCGGGCCCGTCCGGCGATCAAGACGCTGCTGGACGCGCTGTCGCGCGCCGACCGTCAAGGGCTGGTCAGCGCGGACTACGGCTACGACGCTATCGCGCGCCGCATAGAAGGTGCCGAAGCCGGGCCCGGTGCACTGGCCGCGGGCCAACTGGCTGAACTGGATGTCCGTCTGAGCCGTGCCTTCGTCAACTACGCCGTCGATCTGCACAAAGGCCGTGTCGGCGAAGGCAATCTGCGCCCGCGTTGGTACGAGGATTTGCCGCCCGCGGATTACACGGGCGCGCTCAGCCGGGCCACCCGGGACGGCGATGTCGGCGCGGCACTGGACAAGCTGCGCCCACCGCACGATGGCTATACCCGTCTGGTCAAGGCATTGGCCGACTATCGTGCGATCGCCGATGCGGGCGGCTGGCCCATGGTGGAGGACGGGCCGCTGCTCGAGATTGGCATGCGCGACGCGCGTGTGCCCGCGCTTCGCAAGCGCCTGCAGGCCAGTGGCGACCTCGCGCCGGCCAGCGGCACGGGAGATCACGTCGAGGACGGGGTTGACGGGCTCGAAACCATGGACGACAGCGCCGCCGAGGGGACAAGCAATACGCGCTCGACGCGCTACGACGCCCGGCTGGCCGAGGCCGTCGAACGCTTCCAGCGTCGCCACGGGCTCAAGGTCGACGGCAAGGTCGGCCCCGGCACGCGGGCCGCGCTCAACGTGCCGGCAAGCCAGCGCGTACGTCAGATCACGATAAATCTTGAACGGTGGCGCTGGCTGCCCGCGGATCTGGGCGAACGCTACGTGATGGTCAATATTCCCGAATACCGCCTGCGTGCCTACGAAGGCGGCCGATCCACACTGGAGATGCGCGTCGTTGTGGGCGAATCCTACGATGACCGGGCCACGCCGGTGTTTTCGGACGCCATGGAATACGTGGTTTTTCGCCCCTACTGGAACGTACCGCCGGGCATCGCAGCGGACGAAATCGTGCCCGAGGCGCGCGAGGATTCCGGTTATCTCGAGGCCAAGAACTACGAAATCGTGTCCCGATTCACGCCCGATGCCGAAATACTGCCGGCCACGCCGGAAAACATCGACAAGGTGGAGGCGGGTGATCTTTACGTGCGCCAGCGCGGCGGCAACCAGAATGCGCTCGGACTGGTCAAGTTCATGTTTCCGAACGAATATGCAGTCTATCTCCACGACAGCCCTGCTGAGCAGTTATTCACCCGGGCGGAGCGCGATTTCAGTCACGGCTGCGTGCGCGTGCAGTATCCGGATCAGCTGGCCGAATTCGTGCTTTCCCGTCAGGCCGATTGGGACAGCGCACGTATCCAGACCGCGCTTCACGAGGGCGAGCGTGAGCAGGTCATGCTCGACGAGGCCATCCCCGTCTATCTCGCGTATTGGACGGCCTTTGTCGATGATGCCGGTGTGAATTTCCGCGCCGACCTTTACGACAATGACGACCGCGTCGAAGCCGCGATGCGCCAAGTCAACAACGGCCCCACGGCCACCGCGGCCGGCTCGCGTTGAAGCGCTGGGCCACCATCGCGCTGCTGGGCGCCGCGCTCTGGCTGCCCGCCGTTCACACCCGGCTGGCGCAGGCGGACACAAGCGTTACCGAATCCGGTTTCGCGGCCGGTTTGGCGCTCGCGATCGACGGCGAGCCGATGGCGGAGTCTCTTCGCGCGGCGTTCGTCAAGCCTGGCCAGGTGCTGGCGCTCTCCGCCGACAGCCTGTCCTTGGATGCCGATCTAACCTTGCAGACTTCCGGTGCCGGCGTGATCGAACAGGCTGCCGCCGCGCGTTGGCGTTGGCGCGCGCCGCGCGCGCCAGGTGCCTACCCGCTCGTGATCCATGACCGTGCTAACGGTCGCCATCGACGAATCAACATTTTCGTGCAGAAGCCGTTCGATTCGCGCCGCACCGAAATAGACGGCTATCGAATCGGGCACTACGAACCGCACGGGCTGCGCGGGGATGCCAACTCGGCACCGCCCGATGCACTGATCCAGGTCACGCCGGCCAATCGCGACATGGCGGTATCAGCGCATTTCACGCTCGGCCAGTTCCTGTGCCACCAGCAGCCCGACCACTGGCCGAAATACCTGCGTCTGCGCCCGCGCCTGTTGGAAAAACTCGAACACCTCCACGCCGCCCTGCGCGAGGCCGGCATCGCGCTCGACACGATTACGGTAATGAGCGGCTACCGCACACCCTGGTACAACGCGGATATTGGCAACACGACCGTTTACAGTCAGCACCTGTTCGGCAGTGCCGCGGACATCTTCGTGGATGCAGACGGCGACGGGCGCATGGATGACCTCAACGGCGATTCGGCGGTCGATACGGCAGATGCGCGCTGGCTCGCCGATCTCGTCGAGGCCGTGGTTGCCGAACAACCGTCGCTGGCCGGCGGCATGAGCGTATACCCGGCCAATGCAGCACACGGGCCATTCGTACATATCGACGTGCGCGGCGTTCGGGCGCGCTGGTAAACCCCGGCGTCGCGGCGGCTATGGCCCGCCTGAGGTCCGTCGATCACATGCGGCGTTACGGCGACGCCTGTCCGGCCTCGGTGTCGTCGTCCGTGTCTGGCGTGTTCGGGGTGGCCGTCGCCGTGCTGCTGCCGGCCGCTTCGGAGGCGAGATCGGCCAGCAGGTCGGCGAGTGCGTCTATATCGTCGTCGCGGCCGTCGATATCGTGGCGGGCCGCGATGAACGACGGGTCGTTGTAATACACGGTAACGGCGCCGCTGCTGTCGGCCGAGACCAGCATCTTCTGCGGCAGGTCCACGCCGCTGGTCTGGCTCGCGCGCAGCAGCGCGCTGTCCTCCTCGGCGACGGTGAACAGCACCAGCGTGCTCGGGTCGAGCATGCGCCCGACCGAGTTCGCGCGCGTCTGCTGGTTCACGGTGGTGGGCGAGCCGAGCCTGTCGGAGCGCGCGTCGATGGCGGCCAGCAGCGCGTCGACGGTATCCGCGAAGCTGTTATCGCTGCTCACGCTTTCGATGCCCTCGCCTTCGCCGATGCCGCTGGCCGGGCCGGCGCCCGGGTCATCGCCGGTCGCGTCGCCCACCAGGGCTTCGAGATCCGCATCCAGGCCGTCGAGCGCGCCGGCCTCGGCGTCGTCCAGGTCGTAGCGGGCATCGAGATAGGCCGCGTTCGTATAGGCCGCGGCCACGTCCGAATCGCTATCGCGATAGACCAGTACCCGGGTCGGCAGATCGAGCCCGGCGCGCGGGTCGGCGGCGATCAGCGGCGACGAGCGATTCGGGTCGTCGAACAGCACCGTCGTCGTCGGCCGCAGGCTGCGGCCGGCTTGCTGCGCGTTCGCCTGATGGTCGACGGTTGCGATATTGCGATCGCTGGTGCGGCTGGTGATGGCGGCGAGGGTGGTATCGAAATCGCTGCTCGACACGGCCACGCTCAGGCCGGGCACGTTGGTTTCGGTCGCGGGCGGCGTGTTGTCGCTGCCGGTGTCGTCTTCGTCGTCATCGCCATCGACCAGATCGGTCCACTCGCAGGCCGCCAGGGCAAGCACGAGCAGACCCAGCATCAGGACCGTGAAAAAGCGGCGTTTACGGCTTGGGTGCGGTGACGGCATCGCGATCGGCTCTCGTATCGGGCGCGTTGATCCGATCCTACTCGAAATGCTCGCGCCAGCGCTGCACGGCGACCTGCTCCTTGACCAGGTCGAGGATTTCCACGACAGCGTCGCGCACCTCCGACGTCTGGCCGATGTCGTCCGCGAGCAGGCGCGAAATCACGCTGTCGGTGATGTTCTGCACCAGCGCATCGAAATCCGCGGAGGACAGGCCATTGACCGCCTCGTCGAGCACGTTGTTCACGGTGTCGGTGATCGCCTCGTCGAGCGCGCGCGACACGAAGCTGCCCAGCATCGGCACGCGTTCCAGATTCTGGAGTGCGGCATTGTTGTCCACACCGCGATTGACCACGTTGGCGACATAGGCCTGCAGTTCCTCGCGATTGGCCTGATAGGCGCTGGTGATGGCGTTCTCGATATGCGTGCTGGCTGCCTGCACGAGACGCTGCTGGCGCGGCTGAATCACTTCGCGCACGACGCGGTGCGAAAGCTCCTGGCCGCCGCTCTGCAGCTCCTCCTGGGCCCCCGACAACACCTTGATCACGACCCGGTCGGAAATCTCTTCGACCACGATGTCGTAATAGACCATGGCGGTCTTGTAGACCGCCCAGTTGCGGATATCGATCACGCCCAGACGCTGCAGACGCATGGTGATGGTGATGACACGCAGCACGCGCAGAAAACGAAACCCCGCCACCGGAATACAACCGAGCACGTCATACCAGCGCGCGAACGGATAGAAATACCAGCGGTAGTAGCGCTTCTGGGCGATCGCGAGCGCCCAGCCGGCCAGCACGTCGGTGACGAAGATCGCCACGAACACCAGGTCGATGGCCACGAAATTCTCGTGCACGTTCGACTCGTACCAGCCGTGGCCGGACGACCAGACGGATTCGAACACGTTCGCGAGCGGGCCGATCGCAAACAGCGCGTCGAATATGATCAACGCCAGATTCAGCGACACCAGCACGATGATCGCCAGATCCCAGAAAAGAAACAGCCGCTCGCGCAGGGTGCGATCGCCCGAGACCAGATCGAACGGGCTGGCGCCCTGGCGATGTTCCTGGTTTTCGCTCATGACGCACGTGCCTCCGTCTGCCCGGAAACCAGACTGACCGGCCGCAGCATCTCCTCGACCTCGGGCATGCGCTCGTCCATTTCCTGATACCCCCAACCCACCGACAGGTGCAGCGCACCCGGGCTCGGCACGATGTTCAGCGGCGACAAAGTGCGATTGAAACGCACCATGGTGTCGGCATAAACCCGGTTGACGCGCATCTGCATCTGCACCGTCTGGGTGATCGGCCAGAGCCAGAAATTCTTGGCATCGACGCGCGGGAAGAAACAGTCGAAGGCCAGATAATAGGCATTGCGTGTAGCCGCGCGCCCGGCCGCGATGCCACGCCAGGCCGCCCGCGCCGGCACGTTGTCGGCCACGCCGCCGTCGACGATCGCCGCCAGCTCGCGCGTCGCCATCAGTTCGGAGAATATCTCGCGGGTCACGCCCGCGCCCGGCCCCGGTTCGTACTGGAGAATGCTGGGCACCGCCGCCGAGAAACCGGCGGCGTCCACGGCATGCACCTGCCGGGTGTCGGTATCGCGGCCGAGCACGATGGGCTCCACCACGTCGGCGCTGAAGAACTGCAGCAGCCGCGTGAACCGCGCGGCCACCTGCATCCACATCGGCAGCCAGCGCTCGGCGCCCTGGCGGGGTGCGCGCACGTCGGACGGCAGGCGCTCGTACGGGCGGCGCCGGATGCCCGCCACCACGAGATCGAGCGGAATTTCCATTTCATCCAGACGCAGCGGCCGGCGCAGGTCCCCGGTCGACATGCGCTGGTGCAGCGCGCGCAGGTGCAGATGCAGCAGGCCGGGCAGACAGAACTCGCTGCGTCGGCGGGCGCCGGTGAAGATGTCGCCGTTCTTGAGCTTGCTGGCGAAGTCGAGATAGTCGTTGACGTCGCCGTGCCGGCGCTGGGCACGGAACAACCCCAGGATCGCGCCGATGGAGTTGCCGACCATGTAGTCGGGAATCAGATTGGCCTCCATGAGCCGCGCGAACGCACCGGCATACACATAGCCGGCGCCGCCGCCGCCGCCGGCCACGATCACCAGCGCCCGTTTGCCGGCCTCGCGGTCGAGATCGTCGGCAGCGAATTCGTCGCCGTGCAGCGCGAGCAGCTCGCGGCGCAGCTCGATACAGCGCCGGCGCGCATCCGGCACGGCCTCGAGACAGAAGCTCAGCTTCTGTTCCGCGGTCGCCGAGCCGCGCAGGCGGTCATAAAGATGTTCCAGCAGCCAGGCTCGCAGCGGCGCGATACGCGCGCCGTCCACCACGATTTCGTGGCGCGTGCCGGGCACGCGAAAGACATGCAGCTTCGCCAGGCCGAAGGCATACCGCAGGCATTCGTAGTCGGCCTGGGGCATGGCATTCGGCGCGGTCAGCCAGGCGCGCACCAGGGCGCGCTCCATGCGCTGGAGTTGCAGGCGTTCGCGCTCGTCGCGGTCGGCCCGAACGGGATCGCTCGCGCGCGCGCCCACGGTCGCCCCCTGTGACTGGGTCATGCGCTGTCCCCTAGACCAGAGCGCCGGCAGTATGCGCCGCGATCAGGAACACGCGCCGCCGCTATATTCGGGGTCGCGCGGCCGGCTGCAAGAACGCAACCCGCCCGCGCGCTGCGCCTCGTTTGACACGATTCCGGGCCGCAACGCGGGGCCATATGAAGCAGCAGCAGGCCCTGACGCCATGGCGCGCCTCCTGATTCGGGAACGATTTCGCCAGCATAACGCAGACGCCGGGGCCGCTGGCAGTCGAGTCAGCGCGCAGTCAGCCGTCTTCGGCCTCGAGACTGTCGGCGTATTCGGTGGCCAGCGGCGCCGCGTCGAGCCCCTGATCACGCAGATAGGCCACCAGCACATCGGTGCGGCCGTGGGTGGCCAGCACCCGCCGCGCACCGGTCTGCTCGATGGTGCGAATCAGCCCCGGCCAATCCGCGTGATCGGACAGCACGAAGCCGCGATCGTAGCCACGCCGGCGGCGATTGCCGCGAATGCGCATCCAGCCCGAAGCAAAGCCGGTCTCGTGGTGCTTGAAGCGACGCATCCAGCGCGAGCCGGCCGCCGACGGCGGCGCCATCACCAGCGACCCGGCGAAATGGGCCTTTCGATCCTGCGCGCTGACCGGTTCGGTGGCCAGCATGGGCACACCGGCCTGGCGATAGATCTCGGTCAGCGGCACGAGCGCCCCGTGCAGATAGACGGTTTCGTCGGTGAAACGCGCGAGCTCGGCCAGCAGGCGCTGTGCCTTGCCCAGCGAGTAGGAAAACAGCACGCTCGTGCGCCCGGCGGCGGCGTTGGCCTGCCACCAGGCATGGATATCGGCCGCCACCCCGGCGGTGTCCGCCCAGCGATAGACCGGCAGCGCGAACGTGGCCTCGGTGATGAACGTATCGCAGGGCACGACTTCGAAATCCGCGCAGGTCGGATCCGCGTCGCGCTTGTAGTCGCCGGAGGCGACCCAGACTTCACCGTCGACCTCGACCCGGATCTGGGCCGAGCCGAGCACGTGGCCGGCCGGGTGGAACGACACCCGCGCGCCGCCGAAGGTGAGTGCATCGCCGTAATCCACCGGAGTGAGCTCGATCCGGCCGCCGAGGCGCTTGTACAGGATCGGCGCGCTGTCCCGCGTGGCCCAGTAGTGGCGGTGGCCGCTGCGGGCGTGGTCGGCGTGGGCGTGGGTGATCAGCGCGCGCTCGACCGGCCGCCACGGGTCGATATGAAAATCGCCGGCCGCGCAGTACAGACCCTTGTCGGTGAGTTCGATGACGGCAGCCATGGCGCTAGCGATCTCCGGTCAAACGTCGAGCGGCCGCTATCGCGCGAGCGCGGCCTCCAGCGGCCCCAGCCAGGGCGCGTACGCGCGCCAGCGTTCGACCGACGAACGGTATACGGGCTGGCGAACCTGCCAGACGCTGGCGGTACGCACGTCGCGGCCGTGCTGATGAAAATCCAGGCAGCGATCGTCCCAGTCCAGGCCGGTGAACGCGATCAGTCGACGGCTCTGCGCCTCGGGCTCGGCCACCAGCGCCTCATAGTCGACGGTGAGCATGGACAGGGGCAGATGCGCCTGCCAATGCGCCATCAACCGCTCGTGTTGACGATAGACCTGGCCGACATGGCCCTGATCATAGGCGAAGCGCATGCCCTGGTTGAACAGCTGGAAATAACAGGACAGGCAGTTATCCATCGCCTCGCGCCGGCAATACACCACGCGGGCGTTCGGGAACAGGCGCGCGATCAGCCCCAGCCAGAGCATGTTGAACGGCATCTTGTCGGTCACCCGCGCCGCCTCGGGCGCGCGCGCCGCCAGGGCGCCGAGATAGCGCCCGGCAAGCGTGTCGGCCTGGGCGGGCGTCAGCCGGTCCATACATTCCGGATAGGGCCGATCGCTGCCGGTGATCGCCGGCAACTCGCGCACCATGCGGCGGATATCGTTCAGTTCGCCGGCGCCATGCGCCTGTGGATGACTGGCGACGATCTGCTCCACGAGGCTGGTGCCGGAGCGCGGCATGCCGACAATGAATATCGGCTGCGCGCTTTGCTGCTCCCAGCCCGATGCGTCACCCGCGCGCTCGGCGAAGAATCGGCTGTCGCACTGCGTGATAATGCGCTCGATACGATCGTCGAACACCTGCGGCGCAAAGCGATGGCGCTGTGCATGCAAACGGTTGCCCGCTTCGAAATGAGCGAATGCCGGGTCGGGTGCCTTGTTTGCGTCGTAATGATGACCAAGCGCGAAGTGCATATGACTGCGCACCGTATCGCCCACCGCGGCATCGGCCGCCTGCCGCTGCATGGCCGCGATCCGATCCGCGCTCATGGCATAACGGCGGTTGTTCATCAGCGCCGCGTATACCCAGCCCAGGCCCGGGTCGCGATCGAGAGCGTGCTCGAAATGCCGTGCTGCAGCCGCGAACTGGCCACGGCTCTGGCAGGCGCTGCCCAGGCCCGCGAGGGCCCGCGCGTGATCGGGCGCCTGCGCGACAACGGTCTCATAAAGCGCCGCGGCGCGATCGTGCGCCTCGATGCCGCCCCAGGCCGCGGCCAGCGCGCACTGCGTATCGGCATCGTCAGAAACGTGCGCCTGGGCGCGCGACAGCTGCGCAGCCGCACCGGCCGGATCGCCGCGCTCGTATATCAGGGCCGCGCTACGCAGGTAGGCATCGATATGGGCCGGGTGGCGTTCGACGACATCGGCGTAGACCGTCAGGGCATCGTCGCTGAAACCCGCGCCGGCCAGCGCATCGCCGAGGTCGAGGCCGTTGGCCGCGCGCTCGGGCTGAAGAGCGAACGCGCGCCGGTAGGCCGCGATCGCAGCGCGGGTGTCGCCGCTGACGCGCAACAATTCGGCCAGGCTGTGATGGTGCACCGGGTTGGCCGGCTGGTGTTCCGTGGCCCGGCGCAACAGCTTGATCGCGGCATCGGGCTGACGCCGCCGGTGGGCGATGAGCGCTCGCAGGCGCAATGCTTCGGCGTAATCCGGGTCGCGCCGCTTGATGCGCCGGTAGCAGGCGTCGGCGGCATCCAGCCGACCGGCCCGGTGCAACGCCACCGCCTCGGCGAGTGTCGTCGACGACCGGGATCCATCCCCGGATCGGGCGCGCGGTGATGCATGACGGCTCATGGCGCCATCCTAACGTGGGCGGCGCAGCGATCGCGCGTGTGCACACAACAAAGCCCCGGCGAACCGGGGCTTCGAGTCGCCCGGCGAAACGCCGGGCGAAGTCCTGCAGCGACGGCTACTAGAAGTTGTAGATCGTCGAGAACTGCACGTTCTGCGCGTCGGCATCGACGCCGTTCTGCTGCTCGTACTCGGCACGGTTGTACTCGATACCGAAGGTCAGCGGATCGACCGGCGTGTACAGCAGGTTGACGGCCAGAGTCGAAGACTCGTCATGCAGCTCATCCGTAGCGCCGACAAAGTCATCTGGGCTTTCGGAGAAGCCCTTGCCGTAGATGACATTGGTCGTCAGCGTCGGGGTGAGCTCCTGCGAAATCGTACCGATGAAGCCGTAGCGCTCGATGGCCTCGAGCTGGCCGTCGGTAGTCACGTATGCATCGGCGCCACCTGCGGGGGCATAAAAGTACTTGCCGATGCCTTCGCCGTAGACGCTCGAGAGCATGAAAGTCGTACCGGTCGGCAGCGATAGAGAACCGCCCAGGTTCAAACCGTAGCCCACTGTCGACTGCTCGTCGCCATCCAAAGTGCCGTCGCTAATATCTGCCTCTAGATAACGTCCAATGGCGGCTGCTTGGAAGCTCAGAGGCCCACTTGAGCTCTGGAGCCGCACAACCACATCCGGCACCTTGTTCTCAGTGCCGATACCATCCGTCGTGTCGTTGGCAGGATCACCTGCGCCCGGCGCCTGAAGTACCGTGTCACCGGCGACGACCGTTCCACCGCCCGGATTCTCGAGCGCGAAATCAACGGTCGTATCTTCGCCAGCCGCCATCGTGTAGCGGACCTGCGCCTGACGCTCGAACAGCTGCGCCTGCGGGCCGTAGAAGTTCAGCGTGGTGCCGTAGTTGAAGTCCGAGAAGGTGGACCAGTCGCGACCGATCAGCCAGTTGCCAAACGTCAGATAGGCACGACGCACACGCGGAGAAGGGGCGCTGTCGAACGACTCATCGTAGGGCTTGCCATAGAAGTCCATCTCGATATAACCGCCCAGATCGCCAAACTCAGTGGGAGTGGTGGTCGCGATCTTGAGACGGGTTTGCTTGACGGTAACGCCAAAATCGCCGTCACCGGGCGAGTCGGTGCCCTTGGCGTTGAGGGTGCCAATCGCATCAGACGGGCCCAGCAAGGCGTCGTGGTCGTCTTCGAAATCGTAGATGGCGTCGAACTTGAAGTAGCCGTTCACCTTGATGTTGGTGTCGCCGACCATGAAGCCTTCGCCGTCTTCCGACTTGGATACCAACTGGTCGTCGGAACGCGGCGACGACTGTTCCTGCGCCATTTGTTCCTGCTGCTGCTGCATCTCATCGAAGCGCTGCTGCATCTGCTGGATCTGGTCACGCAGATCCTGCATCTCTTCCTGCTGGCTCTGCGCCATGGCGGGCATTGCCGAGAACAGCAGCGGAACGGCGACTGCCGTACCGATCACGTTACGCACAGACGCGCGCACCTTGCCTGAATTGAACGGATGAGTCCCCATCGGTTTTCTCCCTGAAAAGCTTGTTCCCCACGGTTCGTGTCCCACCACGAACCGGCTATATAGACCGTACCCCACCGCGAGCGCGTACGCCACGGTCGGCCGGTTACCCGAGCCATAAGCTCGAAGACGAGTGTAAGGCAAACAACCTGCCAAAAGGGGCATTTACAGGCGAAAAATGACCTGATTTCTCACACAATCAGCGAATTTTGCTAAAAACAGGCCTCTGGCCAGGCTGCTGAATCCGTTGAAATATCGGACCCGCCAACGCTTGAGACTTTAGTCTCAGCCGATAGAAAAGCAGCTGACCAAGCCTGAAAGGCGCCTTTTTCGCCCGCGGGGATACAGTCACCGCAACGAACGCTACACTTGCCGCCATGAGCAAACGCCCCGACAAGCTGGTCATCGGCATCTCCTCGCGCGCGCTGTTCGATCTCGAGGAAAGCCACCGAGTATTCGAGACCGACGGCCGCGAGGCCTACTGCAATTACCAGATCCAGCACGAGGAAGACGTGCTGGAACCGGGCGTCGCCTTCGGGCTGGTACGCAAGCTGCTGTCGCTCAACGAGGCGGAAAGCGAACGCGTGGAAGTGATCCTGCTGTCGCGTAACAGCGCCGATACCGGTCTGCGCGTGTTCAACTCCATCGCCCACCACAAGCTGCCGATCACCCGCGCGGCCTTTACCAGCGGCAGTTCGCCGTATCGCTATGTGGGCGCCTTCGGCGCGGATCTGTTCCTGTCGGCCGATCCGGACGATGTGCGCGCCGCGCTCAAGGCCGGCTGTGCCGCGGCGACCATCGTGCCCGGCCATTCGCTGGCCGGTGCCGACGGCGCGCTCAAGATCGCCTTCGACGGTGACGCGGTGCTGTTCTCGGACGATGCGGAGCGCATCTTCAAGGAACAGGGCCTCGAGGCATTCGCGGCCAGCGAAGTCAGTTCGGCGGGCGAGCCACTGCCGGGCGGCCCGTTCAAGGCGTTTCTGGAAGCGCTGACGCGTATTCAGGCCGAGTTCGACCCGGCCGAATGCCCGATTCGCACGGCCCTGGTCACCTCACGCAGCGCACCCGCGCATGAGCGCGTGATCCGCACCCTGCGTGCGTGGCATATCCGGATCGACGAGGCGCTGTTTCTCGGCGGCATGACCAAGGCAGAGTTTCTGGAAGCCTTCGGCGCCGATATCTTCTTCGACGATCAGGCCACCCATATCGGCAAGGCCGCCGGCCGGATCGCCGCCGGCCACGTCCCGCACGGCGTGGCCAACGAGTAACCGCGTCGCGCGCGAGCGCTAGGGCCTGTTGCCGTTTCATGCGAGCGCCGCGTTGGAGACCGCAAATCGTGTTCTGCAAGGCGCGAGCGCCGGTCGTGGCGTGCCACGATCAAGGCTCGCAACGCCGCAGAGCGCGATTTGCGGCCCAACCCTTCGGGACAAGCGCCCAAAAAAAATAAAGATACGCCGGCAATCCAGCGTTCTAGCACGCTGCGCGACAATGACTGCGCGGCGCGTGCTACGCCTTGTCTTGCCACAAAACAGCCCTTGGCGCGGACTCGCATGAAACGGCAACAGGCCCTAGTCCTGATGGCGCCGGCGGGCGTTGACGATATAGCGATTGAAGTCGTCGTTGAGCGCCTGAACGATGTCCTGCTTGGCATACACGACCATGAGCTTGCGGGTATTCAGCAGGGTCGGATAATCGATCACCAGAAAACAGGTCGTGAAATTCCAGCGGGCGTCCTCCACCTGCTGGGCGGTCAGCGCCCAGAGGCCCGCGGTCTGGGCCGGCAGGGCGACGAAGTTTCGCTCGATCAGCCCCGCCTTTTCGTGCCAGGTGGTCACCGGATTACGCCGGCGTGCAATGATGTCGTTCGGCTTGCGCGGGCGAATGACATCGCCGGTATCGCCGATATATGTGAGGCTGACGTGCACGTCGTCATCAGTGATCAGGCGCACGTCCCGTATCGTCACCCGCACGTCGGTGCCGTTGGCGCAGATGATGTGCACCCGGTCTTCGTCGGGGTCGCTGCGCTCCGGCTGGACCAGCTGCTTGAGCTTGTACTCGAGGCTGCGATTGCGCAGAACATAGAAGGCGTAGACCAGCAGCGACCAGATCACGAACGAGGTCACCGTGCCGAAGATGCTTTGCCCTATTTCAAGCCAGGTCACGAGCAATCACCGTTCCTTGTCTGTCAGGCCGCGCGCGCCCTATCGCGCCGTGGGCGTTGTTGAATGAACGTCGCCGGCGCGGTCCTGGTGCTGTGCGGCGCGCTGGTCGTCGCGGCCGGTATTATCGCCTATCCAAGGCTTCGTGCGCTCGGCCGGCAGCCACCAGCGCTTTCGGACGCGGATCGTGAGCGGCTTTTCGCACGGCTGCCGTGGGCGAAATTGCTGGATGCACGCCAGCGCACGCGGCTCGCTTCGCTGGCCGCCCAGATGGTCGCGGACGTGCGTTTCGTGGGCTGCAACGGGCTGGAGATCACGCGCGACATGCAGCTCGTGATCGCGGGCCAGGCGAGTCTGTTGTGCCTGGGCGCGCAGCCGGGCGTGTTCGATCTGCCGGGCGAGATACTCGTCTACCCGGACGCGTTCTACATCCCGCAGACGTTTCCCGACGAGCAGGGGCTCGTGGACGATCTGCCCATGCTCGCCTCCGGAGAAGCCTGGGACAGCGGCCGCGTGATCCTCGCCTGGGCGGATATCGAACAGGCGCTGGCCGGCGCCGATCACAACGTGATCCTGCACGAGTTCGCCCACCTGCTGGATTTCGCTGCGCCGCAGAGCGAAGGCGCGCCGCCGATGGCGGATTTCGACAGCTGGTCGGATGCCTTCGGGACGGCGTTCGAGCAGCTGCGCGACGCAGGCTCACCGGTACTCGACATCTACGGCGCCGAGAACCCGACCGAGTTCTTTGCCGTGGCCGTCGAATCCTTCTTTCAACGCGGCGCGGCGTTGGCGGCAGCGCATCCGGCCATACATCGGCTCATGGCCGCCTATTTCGATATCGATACCGCAGGTCAGGCCGCGGATTTCACGGCCGCTACTCCTCGCTGATCGTGACCCGGCCGCTGCCCGGCAGCCGCTCGACGAGTTCCTTGCCTGCCAGCCGTGACGGCGTATAGGCACCGCCAGCCGGCGCGCCCGCCAGCAGCTGCGCCACGATGGCGAGGCTGGCGTGGACGGTCACCTCATAGCCATTCGCCACGTGCACGCGGGCCACGCGATGGTCCCCCCGATCGTTGACGACTTCGCCCCAGACATGGGTCGTCGCTTTTTCGCGCTTGGCCTCGTCGGGCCCCGCCACGCGCGCGGCGCGCGATTTGAGAAACGACTGCACCGGCGACAACCCGAGCAGCGGCCGCACCCAGTTCAGACGCTGCACCTGCTTGATGCGCTTGGGCGACATCGGCATGTAGACCTCGATATCGCTGATGCCGGTGGTATGCCAGGCGGTCGAGACATCGCCCCAGGGGATGGTCATGGCCTGCTTCGCGCCGTTGCCGAAATCGATCTCGCGCACGCTGGCGGCCAGCGGCACGGTCGTGATCCGTCCGTTGCGGCGAATCTTGCCGCCATCGGCCAGCCCCTCGACCGACGTCTTGGCCGTTCCCGGCGAAAAGCCCGAGCGCGAATCGAAGCCCAGCGCCAGCTCGGCGGCATCCGGCAGCGCTTGCACGAGATAGGCGGCGATACAGTCGGTGGGCACCACGTCGAAACCCACGCCGCAACAGAGCACGACCCCGGCCTGTGCGGCGTGCTCGTGACGGGTGAAGGCATGCTCGAATACGTTGATTTCGCCGGTAATGTCCAGATAGTGCGTCTTCGACTGGATACAGGCCGCGATCGCCTGCGGCGCGGTCGCCGAAAACGGGCCGGCGCAGTGCAGCAGCACATCGACTCCGTCGAGATACGGCGCGATATCGCTGGCCTCGCGCATGCCGAAGGCCTTGTAGCGCAGGCCAAGCGCGTCGGCCAGCGGCTTGAGCTGATCCTCGCGGCGCCCGGCGAGCACGGGCGAAAGCCCCTGCGCCACGGCCTGACGTGCGATCAGCTCGCCGGTATAGCCGTAGGCGCCATAGATCATGAAGGTGGGTTCGGTCATCGTCGGTCTCGGATCGAGCGGCGCGATCGGCCGCCGGCCCTGAACGCCCCGCTAGCGGGTGAAGGAACGTGTCGCCTTCAGGACCGCGTTGAAGAAGGTTTCCGGCGACAGCCGCTTCATGCGGTACTGCCAGCGCGCGGTGCGATGGGAGATTACAAGAAACTCGTTGTCGCGTGCCGCCCGGTGGATGTCGTCGGCCACGTCGGCGGCACTGACCTTGGCCCGTCGCATGAGCTTTTCAACCATCGCGCGCTGGCGATCGTTCGTCCCGCGAAAGGATTCGAGCAGGTTCGTGGCAAAAAAGGCGGGGCAGGCAACGGTCACGCCGACGCCGTTGTCGTGCTCCTCGCCGCGGATCGATTCCGACAGCGACAGCACGCCGGACTTCGCGGCGTTGTAGGCGGCCATCCCCGGCGCGTTTGCGATTGCGGCAAAGGACGCGATGTTGATCAGGTGCCCGCGGCTGGCCCGCAGCAGGGGCAACGCGGCGCGGCTGCCGCGCACCGTGCCCATGAGGTTGATGTCGAGCATCCACGCCCAGTCGGCGAGCGGCGTGTCGACCACCGATCCGGCGTTGGACACCCCGGCGTTGTTCACGAACACGTCGAGCCCGCCCCAGGTCTGTTCGATGCGCTCGAGCAGCGCGTCGAAATCCTCGGGCTTGCGGGTATCCAGCGTCTGGGCCATGGCTTCGCCACCGACCTCGTTGACTTCGCCGGCGACACGGCGGGCGCGCCCGGTCTGGATGTCGGTGACCGCCACCTGCCAGCCCTCCCGGGCATAGCGCAGCGCCAGTTCCCGACCCAGGCCGCTGCCGGCACCGGTGATCGCAATCCGCTTGCCGGCAGGCCGGTCCGATGTGCTGTTCTGGCTCATGCTGGGCTGATCCCCCGGTCGTGACCTTGATATGCAGGTCGAGCAGTATAGCGAACGAACGTCCGTTTCCCGTTGACCCTGCAATCACGGGCTGCCTATAGTCGCGCCATGACCCAACTCCTGCTCATTCGCCACGGCCAGGCCAGCTTCGGCGCGGCGAACTACGACCGCCTGTCCGAAACCGGTGAACGTCAGGCCCGCCTGGTCGGCCGTCACCTCGCGGCCGCAAATCAGCATTTCGATGTGCTCATCTGTGGCGACATGCAGCGCCAGCGGCGTACCGCGGAACTCGCCCGCGAGGCCCTGCCCGGCGCGCCGGAGATCGCGACCGACGCCGATTTCAACGAGTACGACGCCGACGCCATCTTCCAGGCCTATGTCCCGCGCGTGTTCGACGAACACCCGGAGCTCGGCGAAGCCAGAGACCAACTCAAGACCGACCGGCGCGTCTTTCAGAAGGTGTTCGAGAAAGTCACCCGCCACTGGCTGGCGAACACGCCACACGAACACCCCGGGTGCGAGGCCTGGGCGGATTTTCGTGCGCGCGTACAGCGCGCGCTGGAACGGCTGCGCAGCGACTACCCAAAGGACAGCCGCATCGGCGTGTTCTCCTCGGGCGGGCCGATCGCGGTATCGATTGCGACCGCGACGGATGCCAGCGAGGCCAAGACCATCGAGCTCAACTGGAGCGTATACAACGCGGCCATCAACGAGCTGCGCTCGACCCGCGACGGCTGGCGCATGCTCGGCTTCAACGACATCGCGGCCCTGCGTGCCGCCGGCGACGCGTCGCTGATCACCTTTCGATAGGCGCGATCGTGCACCGGCTCACACTCGACGCGTTCATCGCCCGCCATCACCTCAACAGCCGCAGCCTGTGCGCGGCGATCGTCGAGTCGCGCGAAGGCTCGATCGCGGTGCGCAGCCCGCAGGCGGCGACGGAGAACCTCACCCGTATCATCGAAGCCACCCTGCGCATCGCCAACCGCAAGGGGTTCGCCGCCATGACGCTGCGCGAACTCGCCGGCGAGAGCGGCCTGTCGCTGGGCGGCCTGTATGCCTATATCGGCAGCAAGGACGAACTGGCGCGGCTGATCCAGCGGCGCGTGTCGCTCACCCTCGGTGAAGTGATGGACAGCGCGCTGGACGGCATCGACGACAGCCGTGTGCGCCTGGCAACCGCCATCGAAGCCCACCTGCTGACCACCGAAGCGCTGCGCGAGTGGTTCTTCTTCCTCTACATGGAGGCCCACCACCTCGCGCCGGACGAACGCCGCAAGGCCGTGGTCATGGAACAGGGCTCGGAGCGGATCTTCGCCGACATCATCCGCGCCGGACAGCAGCAGTCGCTGTATGCCGACGTGCAACCCGAGATCGCGGCCGGGCTGATCAAGGCCATGCTGCAGGACTGGTATCTCAAGCGGCACAAGCACGGCGAACGCGGCCTGGACGTCGCCGCCTACGCCGATACCGTGACCGCGGCCGCCCAGGCCATGCTGGGCATCGACGGTCTCGGCACTACAACAGACACGGAGGAGCGTTCATGACCTCGATCGACCAGGCACGGGACATCCGCGAAGGCGAAGACATCGACGCCGCCGCGCTCACGCACTGGTGCCGCGAACACGCGCCTACCCTGGTGCCATCCGAAGGCGACATGACCATCCGCCAGTTCCCCGGCGGGGCGTCGAACCTGACGTATCTGCTCAAGGTGGACGACCGCGAATACGTGCTCCGCCGTCCGCCCTTCGGCAGCCAGGTGAAATCCGCCCACGACATGGGCCGCGAATACGGCGTGCTGTCGCGCCTGGACGGCGTCTACGACTACGGCCCGACGCCGATCGTGCACTGCACCGACGAAGACGTCATCGGCGCCGAGTTCTATGTGATGGAACGCCTGCGCGGGGTGATCCTGCGCCGCGACCTGCCCGACGACGTATCGCTGTCGCCGGCCGCAGCCACACGCATGTGCGAACAGCTGCTCGACGTCCAGGCCGCGCTTCACACCACGGATGTCGATGCCGCCGGCATGGCCGACTTCGGCAAGCCCGAAGGCTATATCGAGCGCCAGGTGCTGGGCTGGAACAAGCGCTATCGCAACGCGCGCACCGACGACGTGCCCGACTGCGAAGCGCTCATGCAGTGGCTCGAAGCGCGCATGCCCGATGTCACCCGGCGCGCGATCATCCACAACGACTACAAGCTCGACAACGTCGTGTTCGACGAATCGCTCAACGACATCATCGGCGTGCTCGACTGGGAAATGGCCACCCTCGGCGATCCGGTCATGGATTTCGCCTGCTCCATGGCCTACTGGGTGCAAGCCGACGACCCGCAGCCGATGCTCGATATCCGCATGGGGCCCACCCATCTGCCCGGCATGCTCACCCGCGACGAGATGCTCGCCCGCTATCGCGACAAGACCGGCCATGCCGTCGACGACTGGCCGTTCTACCAGGTCTTCGGCCTGTTCCGGCTGGCGGTGATCCTGCAACAGATCTACAAGCGCTATGTCGAAGGCAAGACTCGCGACGAGCGTTTCGCCACTTTCGGCCACGCCGTGAACGTGCTGCACGAGCAGTGCGAGCGCGTCATCCGCGCGGCCTGAAATCGCCGCACGGCCTTCGAGACAATAACGAACCCACCGCGAGTATCAATATGAAGCTGTACCAGAGCGACCGTGCCCCGAACCCGCGCCGTGCGCGCATGTTCATGGCCGAGAAGGGCATCGACCTCGACCAGGTCGAGATCATCAATCTCGACATCATGGCGGGCGAAAATCTCACCGACGAATACAAGAAGAAGAACCCGCTCGGCGGCGTGCCCACGCTGGAGCTGGACAACGGCACCTGCATCGCCGAATCGATGGCGATCAGCCGTTATTTCGAGGAGATCCATCCCGAACCGCCACTGATGGGCAGCAACCCGGAAGAAAAAGCCATCATCGAGATGTGGAACCGGCGCATGGAGCTCAACCTGCTGTTCCCGGTGGCCATGGCGTTTCGCAACCTCAGCCGCGCTTTCGAGGATCGCGAAAAGTGCTCGACCGAATACGGTGAAATCAGCCTCGAGCGCGCGACCAAGATGTTCGGCTTTCTGAACAACCATCTCGCGAATAGCGAATATATCGCCGGCGACGCCTACTCGGTCGCCGATGTCACGGCGCTGTGCACGGTCGATTTCGCGCGGGTGGTGAAGTTGCGGATTGGCGAGGAGCAGACGCATCTCAAGCGTTGGCATGACAGCGTTTCGGCGCGGGCAAGCGCGAAAGCGTGACGGCCGGCTCTCGCGTTATGGCGAGCCTCTTTCTCAGATATCGTTGAGGCAGAAGGCGACACGGGTGCAGGCGACGCGTCTTACCTCCGCTCACGAGCTCGCCTGACCTTTGGTTTCGCACTGCTGTGCGACTCACTTTCTTTTGCTTGTCCAAAAGAAAGTAAGCAAAGGAAAAAGACACCCAGATGGCGCGCCGGCGCGAAGCGCCGGTGCACTGCGATGCTCGGTCCGAAGGGATGCGGCCAGAACTCGGATCGCTTTGGCGATCCTCAGACATGCTGTCCGCACCGGCGCAGTGCGCCGGACACCCTTCGGCCCTGCGCTTCTCGTCGCGCCACACGGGGCCCGAATACAGGCGCGGCCTACCCAGCAACAGAGTTGGAACAGCTGCCACGCCGAAATTGCGGTGTTTGGCTGCGTTCCGGTCGGACTCGCCTGCGGCATTGTCCGACCAAGATCGCTCGGCGATCTTGGTTGCGAAGCGATAGCGAGCCTGTCTTTGTCTGTATTGGGTTCCCTTGGGCGTAGCGCCGAGCAGTGGAGGCCGAAAGAGATAAAGACAGCCGGATGTTTGAGTCGCGCGCAGCGCGGCGAGTTTCCGGCTGTCCTCTTTCGGCCGGAGCCGCGCAGGGAACCGATGCATAGCATCGGCGCAAGACAGGGTGCCTTTTGTTTTGGTGCCTTTTATTTGGACAAGCAAATAAAAGTGACTCGCACAACAGTGCGAAACCCCAAGCCGGTCAAACCCTTGCCATTGATTGGAACACTCGCGCTTTCCGGCCAAGCGTCTTTCTACAGGCCGCCAGCTCAAGACAGCGCGAACGACCGCTCACCTCAGCCTATCCACGCCGGAGCCGAACACCCTTCTATAAATCAAACGACCCAACATTGGCGCCCCCCCTCACCCCAGCGCTAGCATGCGCGCCTGACGTTGAATAAAGGCCAGCCGAATGACCCGCGATGCCGCAACGACCGCCGGCGCCGAAGCCCTCTGCGAAACCGTGCGCTGGTTCGCGCAACGCGGCTATTGCCCAGCTACCGGCGGCAACTTCTCGCTGCGTTTGAATGACGAACGCCTGCTGATCACCGCCTCCGGCGTCGACAAGACCGCCCTCACGGCAGCCGATCTGTTGCCGATGACCACCGCCGGCGAACTGTTGGCCGACGGCAAGCCCTCGGCCGAAACCGGCCTGCATCTCGCGCTATACCGGCGCGATGCGGCCATCGGCGCGGTGCTGCACGTGCATTCCGTGGCAAACACGCTGATGTCGCGCATCGGCCAGCCACAACAACTGCATTTCGAGGGCTACGAAATGCAGAAAGCAATCACCGGCAACGACAGCCACGAGGCACGCATTACCCTGCCCGTGCTCGACAACAGCCAGGACATGGACGAACTCGCCGACGCCCTGGCACAACGCTACGACGAGGCCGCGGCGGCGTACGGCTTTCTGGTGCGCGGCCACGGCATCTATGCCTGGGGCGCCGACCTGGCCAGCGCACGCCGGCATCTGGAAGGCTGGGAATTTCTGCTCGCCTGTGAAATGCAGCGCCGGCAACTGGAGAACGACCGATGAGCGACACCATGAGCGATTACGACCGGCTGCGCCTCGAGGAGCCCACACCGGACGTGCGCGCAATCATCACCGATATCGAAGGCACCACCTCGGATATCGCCTTCGTGCACGACGTGCTGTTCCCCTATGCCCGCGAATACCTGCCGGACTTCGTACGCGCCCGCGCCGACGACCCCGAAGTCGCTGCCCTGATCGAAGACGTTCGGGCCGAGGCCGACGCCTCGGACGCCGACCTAGACCGCGTGATCGGAATCCTGTCGCAATGGATGGACGAGGATCGCAAGTCCACGCCGCTCAAGGCCTTGCAGGGCATGGTCTGGCAGCAGGGCTATACCGACGGCGACTTCACCGGCCATGTCTACGAAGACGCTGTGGCCGCGCTACAGGGCTGGGCGGACGATCGCCGTGCGCTGTATGTCTATTCCTCGGGTTCAGTGGCCGCCCAGAAGCTGTTGTTCGCCTATAGCGATCACGGCGATCTCACCGATCTTTTCTCGGGCTATTTCGATACCCGCATCGGGCCCAAGAAGAAAAGCCGCAGCTACAAGGCGATCGCCGCCGAGCTGGGCGAGCCGCCGTCGTCGCTGCTGTTTCTGTCGGACGTCGGCGACGAGCTCGATGCCGCCGCCACAGCCGGCCTGCAGACGTGCTGGGTGGCACGTGATGAAGACACCCAGGAAAAGGCTAGAATGAACGAAACCCATCCGGTCGTGATGTCGTTCGCAGATATCGAACTGCTCTGATCGACCCTGGGCCGAATCTGGACCGACGCGCGGAGTGATGCGATGAGCCAACTGACCGTCTATAACGAAAACGATACCGACACGCCGATTCTCGATACCCGCGAGGCCGACGAGATCGCGCGCGAGCTGGATACCGTGGGCGTGCTCTTCGAGCGCTGGCCGGCCAGCCATCAGCTAGCCGCCGACGCCACGCCCGAACAGATCGGCGAGGCCTACGCGGACGATATCGAGCGCCTGCAGCAGCAGTTCGGCTACGCGACCTGGGACGTCATCGGCCTGCATCCCGAACACCCCCAGAAAGACGCCATGCGCGCCAAATTTCTGGACGAACATACCCACAGCGAGGACGAAGTCCGTTTCTTCGTCGACGGCGCCGGGCTGTTCACCCTGCATATCGGCGACCGTGTCTATGCCACGCTCTGTGAGGCCAACGACCTGATCAGCGTGCCGGCCGGCACCCGCCACTGGTTCGACATGGGCGACAAGCCGCATTTCAAGGTGATCCGCCTGTTCAACAACCAGGAAGGCTGGGTGGCGAACTTCACCGGTACCGATATCGCCCGTGATTTCCGGCCGTCCGGCGAGCAGATGCTCGGCCAAGGCTGAAACCGCCTCATCCGGGCGGGCATCATCGCAAACGCCCGCCCGGATGCGTGGACGCAGCGCACGTGAACATTCGGCAATTCGCCGAGCGCAGCGGCGTGTCGGCCGACACCCTGCGCTACTACGAAAAGATCGGCGTACTGCGCCGCATCGCGCGCAACCCCAGCGGCCATCGGCAGTTCGACCGCAGCGATCTCGACTGGATTGCCTTCGTGCTCCGGCTCAAGGCCACCGGCATGCCATTGGCCGATATCCGCCGCTATGCCGAATTGCGCAGCCAGGGCCCGGCCACCGAAGCCGAGCGCCAGGCGCTGCTCGAAGCGCACGCCCGCGATCTTGAAACGCGAATCGCGCGCGATCGCGGCCATTTGGCGGCAATCAACGACAAGATCGCGTTCTACCGACAGCATTGAGCGCCGCGACAGCGGCGCTTGACCTGGAGTTCACTCCAACTTGTAGCTTGATATCGAGCCTTTTCGATAGTCCGCTACCGGGAGTGACCGACCATGAACGACACACGCTACGAATCCGGCCTGGCAAAGCTTCGCGAAATCGACGGCGCCGCGGGCGAAGCCGTCATCGACAGCCTACAGGCCATCGCGCCGGATCTCGCCCGCTACACCATCGAATTTCCGTTCGGCGATATCTATCAGCGCCCGGGGCTGGATCTGAAAAGCCGCGAGCTCGCGACTGTCTCCGCGCTGACTGCCCTGGGCCACTGCGCGCCGCAGCTCGAGGTGCATATCCACGGCGCGCTCAATGTCGGCGTTACGCCCGAGCAGATCGTCGAGGTCATCATCCAGATGGCGGTCTATGCCGGCTTTCCGGCCGCGCTCAATGGCATGAGCGTCGCCAAGGGCGTGTTCGCCGAGCGCGGCCTGCTCGATGAGGGCACTACACCATGACGCGCTACGGCGGCGCCTGCCACGGCGCGGCCGTGCGCTTCGAGATCGTCGCCGAAATCGATCATGTGCGTAGCTGCGACTGTTCCATCTGTCGGCTACGCGGCGCGCTGAACTTCCGTGTGCCGCGCGAGAACCTGACCCTGCTCACCCGCTGGGAGAACCTGGTGCTTTATCAATGGGGATCGCACACGGCCCGGGATTATTTCTGTGCGACCTGCGGCATCTTGGCGTTTCGTCGGCCCAGCGACCCGACGCCCGCGGAACGCCGCAACGGCGTCGCACCCTTCGACGGCTGGGCGATTAATGTGCGCTGCCTGGCAGGCGTGGATATCGATGCCTTGCCGGTCGTGCGAATTCACGGCAGCCGGATTCGGCACGACAACTGAGCGGCTTCGCTGCGCCTCAGGCTGTCGCTGCAGCGCCCCGCAACGCACGGAACACGCCGTCGGCGACCGCGTCGCGATCGTAGACGCCGGTATCGAGCACCCAGTGATCGATGAGTGCAGCCGGCGTGACGTCGAAGGCCGGATTGGCCACGCGCGCGTTCGCCGGCGCCCAGCGCAGTTCGCCGGCCGCACCCGTCACGCCGCGGACCTCCGCCGCGTCGCGCTGTTCGATCGGGATCGCGTCGCCAGACTCGCAGGCCGGATCGACGGTCGTATGGGGCGCGACCACGGCAAAGGGAATGCCATGATGACGGGCGAGCACGGCGAGCCCGTAGGTGCCGATCTTGTTGGCAAAATCGCCGTTGGCCGCGATCCGGTCGGCGCCGACGACGACGCGATCGACCTGGCCGGCCGCCATGAAGCTGGCGGCCATACTGTCGGTGATCAGGCGATAATCGATACCCAGTTCGCCCAGCTCCCAGGCGGTCAGGCGTCCGCCCTGCAGCAGCGGCCGGGTCTCGTCGACCCAGACCGAAACCCCTTTGCCCTGCTCGTGTGCCCGACGGATTACGCCGAGCGCGGTACCGATGCCCGCCGTGGCCAGACCACCGGTGTTGCAGTGGGTCAGGATACGCTCGCCGCGCGCCACCAGCGCCGCGCCATGTTCGGCCATCGCATTGCACAACGCGCGATCGTCGTCGAACAGGCTTTGCGCGCTCGCCACCACCGCGGCGCGCCAGTCGTCGCTGTCCAGCGCGCTGCGCAGCGCATCCATCGCATGCATGAGGTTGACCGCCGTGGGCCGCGCGGCCCGCAGGCGCTCGATCGCATCCGCAATGGTGGCGCGCTCGTCGCCCTGCTCGACGCGCACGGCCACCAGTAGTGCGGCGGCGATGGCGATCATCGGCGCACCCCGCGTGCGCAGTGCGTGGATGGCCTCGATGAGCGTGTCGACGTCATCCACCGCAAACCAGTCCTGCACCTGCGGCAGGCGGGACTGATCCAGAAGCTGGAGCCGGCCCGACTGCAATCGCAACGCCAGGCATTCACGATCCTGCATGAATCCTCCGTAGACGCAGCGCCCGCGCTAGTGCCGCGACAGGCGCTCGAGCAGCTCGTCGGTCTTTGCGCGCATGAGGTCGATATCCCCGCGGGCCTCGACGTTCAGGCGCACGACCGGTTCGGTATTCGACTTGCGCAGATTGAAGCGCCAGGCGCCGAAATCCATCGACAGGCCGTCGACATGTTCGACCGCCTGCGCGCTGGCGCCGTAGTGCGACTCGAGATCGGCCAGCGCGGCGTCGGGATCGCCGATCTCGCGGTTGATCTCGCCCGAGGCGGGGAAAGCCGCGATGCGCTCTTCCACCAGCGTCGACAGTGGCTTGCCGGTCTCGCTGACCAGCTGCGCCAGCACCAGCCACGGCAGATGGCCGTTGTCGGCATAGGAGAAATCACGAAAATAGTGGTGCGCGCTCATCTCGCCGCCGTAGAGCGCGTCGGCGTCGCGCATGGCCTGCTTCATGAATGAGTGGCCGGACTTGGACTGAACCGGCCTGCCGCCGTTCTCCTCGACCTGGGCCAGGGTGTTCCAGGTCAGGCGCGGGTCGTGAACGATCGCTTCACCGGGGTTCATCTTGAGCAGCATCTCGGCGATCAGGCCGACCACGTAATAGCCCTCGATGAATTCACCACGCTCGTCGAAGAAGAAACAGCGGTCGAAGTCGCCATCCCAGGCGACGCCGAAATCCGCGCTGTGCTCGCGTACCGCGGCGGCGGTGGCTTCGCGGTTTTCCGGCAACAGCGGGTTGGGGATGCCGTTGGGCAGGTTGCCGTCCGGCTCGAAATGCACGCGCACGATCTCGAATGGCAGATGCGGCTCGAGCGCTTCGGCCACCAGCCCGGCGCAGCCGTTGCCCGGATTGGCCACGATCTTGAGCGGCTTGAGGTTCTCCGGCTTGATCTGATCGAGCAAAAAACGCACATAGTCGGCACGCTGATCCAGGGGCTTGCGCTCGCCGACACGCGTCGGCTCGGGGAAGTGGTTCTCGTAGGCCATCTTCTCGATGTCGAACAGACCGCTGTCGCTCGAGATCGGCTTGGCCTGCTCGCGCACGAACTTGAGGCCGTTGTAATCCTTCGGGTTATGGCTGGCGGTGACCATGATGCCGCCATCCGCGTTCTGCGAGAACGTGCCGTAGTACACCTCTTCCGTACCGCACAGGCCGATATCGAGCACGTCCGCGCCGCCGGCGGTGAGCCCGTCGATGAGCGCATCGGTGAGTTCCTCGCTCGACAGGCGCATGTCGCGGCCCACGACGACCGTTTCGGCCCCCAGTTCGGCAACGAAAGCGCGGCCGATGCGCCGGGCGAGATCGGCGTCGAGCTCGTCGGGCACCTTTGCACGCACGTCATAGGCCTTGAAGAACGAGTAGTACTCACCCATCGGGTCGCTCCTTGATTAGCGAATTCAGTCTGCTTTGCGGCCGGCCGCGTTCGCGTCCGGCGCGTTGTTCGACGTGGGGTCGACAGCAATTTCCGTGTCGGGTTCAGCGTCGCTGCGGCCATAGACGTCGTCGAAGCGCACAATGTCGTCCTCGCCGAGATAGCTGCCGGACTGCACCTCGATCAGGTCGAGGTCGACCTTGCCGGGGTTTTCCAGCCGATGCACCGCGCCCAGTGGGATGAAGGTGGACTGGTTCTCGGTGAGCAGGCTTTCGCGGCCGTCGCAGGTCACGCGCGCCGTACCGTGCACGACCACCCAGTGCTCGGCGCGGTGATGATGTTTCTGCAGCGATAACCGCCCGCCCGGCTTCACGCGGATGTGCTTGACCTGAAAACGTGCGCCCACGGCGATCTGCTCGTAGCTACCCCAGGGCCGATAGGCCTTGCGGTATTGCGTGGCCTCTTCGCGTCCCGCGTCGGCCAGCCGTGCCACCAGCGCGCGTATCTGCTGTTCGCTGCCGCGATCGGCCACCAGGACTGCATCGCCGGTCTCGACAATGATCGTGTCGCGCACCCCGAGCGCGGTGACCAGCCGCCCTTCGCTGTGCACGAGACAGTTGTGTGTGTTCTCGATCACCACATCGCCGTGCACGCTGTTGCCCTGCGCATCGGTCCCGTTGGCCTGCGCCACCGCCGACCAGCTGCCCAGGTCGGTCCAGCCCGCGTCGAGCTCGACCACCACCGCATGCTCGGCGTCCTCCATCACCGCGTAATCGATCGAATCCGCCGGGCTGGCGGCAAACGCCGCTGCGTCGAGGCGCAGGAAGTCGATATCGGTATGCGCCTGGGCATGCGCGCGCTGCGCGGCGGCGTGGATATCCGGCGCCTGCCTTGCCAGCGCGTCGAGATAGTCGCGCGCGCAGAACAGGAACATGCCGCTGTTCCAGTAGTAGTCGGGGTCCGCCACGTAGGCCGCGGCCCGATCCATGTCCGGCTTCTCCACGAAGGCGCGCACCGTGCGCACGCCGGTCGACAGGGTCTCGCCGGCGTGGATGTAACCATAGCCGGGTTCGGCCCGGCCGGGCACGACGCCGAAAAGAGTCAGCCGTCCGGATGCCGCATTCCGGCGCGCGGTCGCGACGGCCGCGGCAAAGGCCGCGTCATCGGCGATGGCGTGGTCGGTGGGTAATACCAGCAGCTCCGCGTCTTCGCCATGCGCGCCGAGCGCTTCGAACGCCGCGGCGGCGACTGCCGGCGCGGTGTTCCGGCGCGACGGCTCGATGAGCACCTTGCCGTCGACGCCCGATGCACGCAGCTGTTCGGCCATCACAAAGCGATGGTCGGCGTTGCCGATCAATAGCGCCGGACCGAGATCGTCCAGGCGGGCAAGCCGCGCCAGCGTCTTTTCGAGCAGACTCGCCTCGCCGGTCAGCGACAGAAACTGCTTGGGGCGGCTTTCGCGCGAAAGCGGCCACAGGCGCGTGCCGACGCCGCCGGCGAGCAGAACAGGTACCAGCATGTCCCTCTCCCATGGGCTGCGATTCGAGCCCCTGGTGCATGACCGTCGCAGCGCGAGCGCTGGACTCAAAGCGGGTTTTATAACAGACGATTGCCTTCGCGCGCGCGATCCACGAGACCGGCGTGCTTGTCTAGTATAATTTCCCAAGGCTACGGCCACGACCGGGGGAAGGCCTTGCTGCAGGCGGGCCGGTCTGGATACGTCCATGCGGAACAGGACAATGTACTCGTGACACGACGAATAGCGACGAAGCCGTTCGTGCCCCTCGTGGGTGCGCTGATCTTCGTGGCGTCGGTGGCCGCGGCCGTGACCCTCGACGATCTGCAAGACGATATCGATGCCGGCAAGTTCGACGCCGCCGCCCGCCAGTCGGCGAGCTATCTCGACGCGCATCCGGGCAATCGCGATGCCCGTTTTCTGCATGCGCGCGCACTCGCCGGCCAAGGCAACACCGACAAGGCCATCGCCGCCTACGAAGCATTGGCGGCAGATTTCCCGCTGCGCGTGGAACCCGCCAACAACCTGGCGGTGCTCTACGCCGGCCAGGGCGACTACGACAAGGCACGGACCTGGCTGGAAAAGGCGCTGGCGACGCAGCCCGCCTACGCGACCGCTCATCGCAATCTCGGCGACGTGTATACCGCGCTCGCCGAGCTCGCCTATCGCAAGGCGCTGGGCAGCGACGAAAGCGAAAAGCAGCTACCGCTGACCATGCTGGATCGTCTATATTACGCTCAGGAGTCGGTGGCGCCAGGGAACGCCCCGGCACCGGCGCCGGCAAAACGGCCGGCCACGCCGGACGCGGACAAGAACAACAAGATCAGCGACCAGGACAGCCGCAGCATCATCCAGACCATCAGAGCCTGGGCGCTGGCCTGGTCATCGCAGGATTTCGATGCGTACACGGATTTCTACGCCGACAAGTACGACCCGGGGGACGGCATGAGCCGCGCGCAGTGGCTGAGCCTACGCCGCGCCCGCCTCGGCACGCCGGAGGATATCCATATCCGTATCGAGGATCCCGCGATCACGCGGCTGGCCAACGGCACCGTGCGGGTGGATTTCACCCAGGAGTACGAATCGCCGCGCTATAGCGACCGCGTGGACAAGCATCTCATCCTCGAGCGCAAGGCCGAAGGCTGGCGCATCCTGCGCGAAACCAGCGGCGCGGACTGAGCCATGAAGCGCGCGATACCCCTTCTGCTGCTGCTTGCCGGGTGCGGTCTGTGGCCAGTGCTGGCGGCATCGGCCGGCACCGAGACAGCGGACAGCACCGTCAGCGAGCGCGTGCACTCGAACGCCGAATCGCAGCTGCTCGCGGTGCTGAACCTGGCCCAGCAGGGCGAATACGACACGGCCATCAACGATCTTTCCGACCTCATCGAAGCAAGGCCGAATTTCCGCCTGGCCCAGCTCGTCTACGGCGAACTCATGGTGGCCCGCTCGGGGCGCAGTATCGACCCCGCGATCAGCGAAAAAATGCGCGACCAGCGCGATGCGCTGCTCGACGAGGCCAAGACGCGATGGGCGCATCGCGTGTCGGCGGCCACCGACGGCAAGGTGCCCGACGTGATCCTGCAGATGGCGCCGGAATACGAACACGCCATCGTGGTCGATCTGTCGAACAACCGCCTGTATCTGTTCGCCAACGACCAGGGCGTGCCGCGGCTGATTTCCGATTTCTACACCACCATCGGCCGTGGCGGCGCGGGCAAACAGGTGGAGGGCGACATGCGCACGCCCATCGGCATCTACCACATCACCCGCTATATCAACGACAACGGCCTGCCGGAGCTTTACGGCGTCGGCGCCTTGCCCGTGAATTACCCGAACGCGCTGGACCGCGCGCGCGGACGCACCGGTTACGGCATCTGGCTGCACGGCGTGCCGCGCACCACCTACTCGCGCACACCGCGGGCCAGCGAAGGCTGCGTGGTCATCGCGAATGACGATTTCGAATCCATCCGCGACCACGTCGATGTGGGAACCACGCCGGTGATCATGACCACGGGGATCGACTGGGTGCCGGCAGCCGACGTCGAGGCCCAACGCACGGCGCTGCTCTCGGCAGTGGAGTCCTGGCGCCACAGCTGGCAGGCGATCGATACCAAGTCATACCTGACTTATTACGCCCCGGACTTCGTGAGCGACGACGGGCGCGACAAGGCGGCGTTCGCGACCTACAAGAAACAGATCAACGCGTCCAAGACCAATATCACCGTCGATCTGAGCGATATCAGCATCTTCCGCTATCCCGGCGAAGACCGGATGATGAAGGTGACGTTCAATCAGAACTACACCAGCAACAACTATCACGCGGAAGACCGCAAGACGCAGTACTGGCAGCAAAACGACGACGGCCAGTGGCAGATCGTTCTAGAGACGGAAAAGGACTAGGCGCACAGCCCGCGGCCTGATCGCGCAGCCGGCCCGGGCGGGGACAAGGCTCGGCGCCTGATTGCGGCGTATTCCGGACGGGCGGCGGTGGTCATCAACGCGATCAGTCGATCGCAGGCGCGCCCAGACTCCTTGCGCCATTCGCAAGCAGACACTTCATTTCGCTAGGACCAGAGCAGGCGGAACGACCGGCCGCGGTCGTGGCGAGTGCCACGGCGTGCGTTTCTCAGTCGCGGTTGGCGTTGCGCTGCTGCCGGATCAGGAAATCGACCACGTCGAACATCCGATCATTGCTGCCTGCGGTGCGGCCGCTGACATAGGCTTCGCCGGCCACGCCGAAGCTCGGCGTGGCCGTCACGCGATAACCGCGCATGATCTCGCCGGCCTGGCGAACCTTCGCGCTGACTTCGTCGCTCTCGAACGCGCTGACGAAACGCTCGCCGTCAACGCCCTGGTCTTCCATGAAGTCGCGCATCTCGGACTCGGACAGCAGCCGCCGGCCATCGTCGTGGATGGCGCTGAAGATTTGGCTGTGCACGGCTTCGAGCACGCCGAGCTTTTCGGCGGCGTAATAGAGGCGCGCGTAGCGTTGCCCGCCCGCGCCGAACAGTGCCGGCACACGCGAGAATTCCACGTCGTCGGGCAGCTCTTCACGCCACGCCTCGACATCCGGCTCGAGGTCGTCGCAATGCGGGCAGCTGTAAAGGAAGAACTCGACGACATGAATCTTGCCGTCGTCCGGCTGGGCCACGGGCTCCGCAGCTGCACGGTAATGCTCGCCGGCCACATAACGGGACACGAGCCCCTGCGCGCTTGCGACACCGAAAGCCGCCAGTAACAGGACGGCGACGGTGGCGATGCGGGATGCTTTCATGCTCTGCCTCTGGATTGCGGCGGGCACGGCCGACGGCTACTGCGCGTCGTCGGTTTCGGCGTCCGCGCTGTTCTCGGATTCGCTGTCGCTCGGCGACGCCGCGCTGTCGTCGCCGTTCTGCTCGCCATTACCAGCTGAATTGCTGGACGAGTCGTCGGACGCGGTGTCATCGACGCCGCCGGTCGCATCGGCCGCCGCGTCGGTCCCCGACGGCGCATCGCCGGCCGCGGTGCCGGTTTCTTCCTTCGCCGCCGCATCCGCTTCATCGGATTCCGCGTCGCTGGCCTTGGCTTCGGCAGGCGAGGTATCGCTGGCTTCGCTTTCCGCAGCATCGCCACTCGCGTTACCCGCGGCGGCACCGGCCGCGCCCGGCGCGCCGCCGGCGTTCTGCATCAGCGCGCCGTACGCCTTGCCCTTGCTATCGCCGGTCGACGGGCCCAGCCCGGCGACATAGGACGACAGCGCCTGAATATCGCTGTCGGAAAGATTCTCTGCCACACCGTTCATGATCGTGGCATTGCGATACCCGCTACGCTTGCCGTCGCGATACGCCTTGAGCTGCGCGGCGATATATTGCGGCGACTGACCCGACAGCCGGGGGAACTTGGCGGCCGCGTTGCCCAGCCCGCTGGGACCGTGACAACCGGAACAGGCCGGAATGTTGTTGTCGGGATCACCACCGTGATAGATCGCAGCCCCGGCGGGCGCCACCGCCACGTCCGCCGCGCCCGGACGGGTCTGCTGGTCGGCATAATAGGCCGCGAGGTTTTTCATGTCCTGATCGTTCAGGCCGGCCACCTGGCCCGCCATGACCGCGTTCTGGCGCTCGCCCGACTTGAACAGCTTGAGCTGCTCGTAGATGTACGGCGCGCCCTGGCCGGCCAGCTTGGGGAACTGGCCGGACTGCATGTTGCCCTGCGGACCGTGGCAGGCCGCGCACTGGGCGGACTTCGTCTTGCCTGCTTCGACATCCCCGTCAACCAGCGGCTCGGCGGCAACCGCCCCGGCACAGATCATAAGGCCGAACAACACAAAAAAGCGCTTGGTCATGTCGTAGTCGTCTCCGACGCAAAACGGCAGCACAATGGCGCTATCCGATGCCCTTACCGGATTCTGGCTGCCCACTGGAAATAGCCTTTATTGTATACCACCCGGTCCGCCGGCCACAGTCCGCCATGGCGGCGCCGATCACGCCCGCCAGACCCGCCAATTCCGGTCGTTGCCCATGACAGCCATTACGCCAGCCGATTTCAAAGCGATGCGATTCGTCTGCTCCGCACCCAATGCGCGTGCATTTCCGGCGCCCGATATCGCGGAGATCGCCTTTGCCGGGCGCTCGAACGCCGGCAAGTCGAGCGCCTTGAACGCCATCTGTGCGCGTACCGGCCTGGCCCGCACGAGCAAGACGCCGGGCCGCACCCAGGCCATCAATTTCTTCACCAGCGATTGCCTGCAGTTCGCGGATCTGCCCGGCTACGGCTTCGCCCGTGTGCCGCCGGCCGTAAAGGCTCAGTGGCAAACCCTGATCGAGGGCTATCTCAGCAACCGTGAAACCCTTGCCGGCGTGGTGCTGATCATGGACGCCCGCCGACCGCTGATGGCGTTCGATCGCCAGCTCATCGACTGGGGCACACAGGTCGGTCTGGCTTTTCATCTGGTGCTGACCAAGGCAGACAAGCTTTCACGCAACCAGCAGATCAAGGCGCTGCGCGCCGTGGAACGCGAAATGCCCGACGCGACCGCACAGCTGTTTTCCGCACTCAAGCGCCTGGGCGTGGACGAAGCGCGTGAAGCCATCGCGACGCTGGCCAACGAATTGCCGGCCGAACCTGGCTTGTAAATGAGAATCATTCTCATATATGCTCGAACTGCGATGTCTCAAGAGGGCCAACGACATGGGATACGACATTCGGGCATGGCTTGATCGCGAGGGCACCCCGCAGCTCGAGATCATCGATATCGACTCGGGCAGCGTGCGCGTTGCCTGGGACTGCCGGGGGGATCGTTCGCGGGCGATCAAGGATCTGTTCCACGAACTCATGCTCCTCAGTGTCCGGGACGACCTGACGCGTATGCAGGCGGCCTCAGCGCGACGCTGATCACACTCGTCGACGCCAAATGACCATTTGTCGGAAAACCGGCGTGTCGAATCGACGCGCCGGTTTTTCTATGGCATAAAGTATGCGCAACAAAGGTCTGATTGCTCAGGGATAAAAAAACCCCGACGGCAGGGGGAATACCGTCGGGGCGGGTGATCCGGCCTTGGGGGGAACCGGATCGGGTTACCGCTCAGGGAGAAAAGCGGGCAAGTATTGCGCTTGCATAAGGTCAGACCGGGCCTTCGAGAATTTGTTCCAGAAAATTCGAAAAAATTTTTCGAAGCCCGTTACGACCCTCGTAACCACCATAACGGCGCGCCATGCAAGGGGGCTTGTACGGCGCAACTGCCCCGCTCTCGCGATCGCCGGGCAAAAAGAAGCCCCGACAGCACGGGGGAAATGCGTGTCGGGGCAAGATTCCGGTTATTGGGGGGAACCGGATTCGGGTTACCGCTCAGGGAGAAAAGCGGGCAAGCCTGTTGCTTGCAAGGTTCAGACTGCGCGCCGCGCGGCGGAGTTCCTCGGGTTACGAAGTTTTTTCCCGGGGTCCCGAGAAATAGCGCTCGCACACGGGGCAAACCACCCGGTATCGAACCAGGCGCGACCAAGCCAGGCGCGCCACAAAAAGAAACCCCGACAGCGCGGGGGAACGCTGTCGGGGTAAGTCGTCCGGTTCTTGGGGGGAAACCGGATACTGGTTACCGCTCAGGGAGAAAAGCGGTCGAGCGTTGCACGACGCTCATGCTGGATGAGACCGGCACTCTACGATCGAGTTCCCACCCGTTCGAAAAATTTTCGAGCGTCCCGATTCGACCGCCCGATCGGCTATCCGCGTCGGATGGCATTGCTAGCGCAAGCGCGGCCGCCACAATCCGGCCAACGCGCTTTGAATCACGTGGCGGCCCCTGCGCAGCACCACTCGAATCCACACAGCGCGTTGCCCATACCAGGCGCGGCTGTGGCGTTGCCCCGGCCGTTTGGCCGGTGCGATCAGTGCGCCCGCTGCCAATTCTCGGCGATACCCGCTTCCGCGAGCAGCGGCACATCGAGCTTCGCCACCGCGCCCATGCGCTGGCTGATCGCGTCGCCCAGCCGCTGGGCCTCGGCTTCGGGTACTTCGAAGACCAGCTCGTCGTGCACCTGCATGATCATGCGCGCCGGCTCGCCGGTGTCCTGCAGCCAGGCGTGCACGTCGATCATCGCTTTCTTGATCAGATCCGCCGCAGTGCCCTGCAGCGGCGCGTTGATCGCCGCGCGCTCCGCGCCCTGGCGCCGTGCACCGTTACGCGCGTTGATCTCGGGCAGGTACAGGCGCCGGCCGTAGAGTGTTTCCACATAACCTTCGGCCTTGGCGAGCTTGCGGGTTTCGTCCATATAGCGGCGCACGCCGGCAAAGCGCTCGAAGAAGGTGTCGATATAACGCCCGGCGTCCTCACGTGAGATATCGAGCTGCTTGGCCAGCCCGAACGCCGACATGCCGTACATGAGGCCGAAGTTGATCGCCTTGGCGGCCCGGCGCTGATCGGCGTTGACGTCGTCGAGCGGTGTGTCGAAAACCTCGCTCGCGGTGGCCGCATGAATATCGCGCGCATCGTTGAATGCGCTGACGAGGCCGGGGTCACCGGACAGATGCGCCATGATCCGCAGTTCGATCTGCGAGTAGTCGACCGCCAGAATCTGGTGGCCTTCCGGCGCAATGAACGCCTCGCGGATTCGCCGGCCAGACTCGGTACGGATGGGAATGTTCTGCAGGTTGGGGTCGGACGACGACAGCCGTCCGGTGGCCGCCACGGCCTGGTGGTAGGAGGTGTGAATACGCCCGGTCTGCGGATTGATCTGGGTCGGCAGCTTCTCGGCATAGGTCGAGCGCAGCTTCGACAGCTCGCGCCAGGACACGATCATCGCCGGCAGTTCGTGCTTGTCGGCCAGCTCGCGCAGCACATCCTCCGCGGTGGACGGCGCGCCCTTGGGCGTCTTGCGGATCACCGGCAGTTCGAGCCGATCGAACAGGATCTCCTTGAGCTGTGCCGGCGAGCCGAGATTGAACTCACCGCCGGCCGCGTCGAACGCCGCGGTCTGGATTTCGGCCATGCGTTCGGCCATTTCCTGGCTGACGCGGCCCAGCAGATCGCGATCGACGAGCACGCCGTTGGCTTCGACATGGGCCAGCACCGGCATGAGCGGCATCTCGATCTCTTCGTAGAGTGCTTTCAACCGCGGGCTGTCGGCCAGTTCGCCATACAGGCGATGATGCAGCTGCAGGGTGATATCGGCATCTTCCGCCGCATAGGGCGTGGCTTCTTCCAGCGACACCTGATTGAAGGTGATCTGCTTGGCGCCCTTGCCGGCGACTTCCTCGAACTTGGTCGTGCCGCGTTCGAGATACTTCTGCGCCAGCGAGTCCATGTCGTGGCGGGTGGCCGTGCTGTTGAGCACGTAGGATTCGAGCATCGTGTCGTGATCGGCGCCGGCGATATTAATGCCGTGGCGCTTCAGTACATTGATGTCGTATTTGATGTGCTGACCGAGCTTGGCGATATCGGGATTCTCGAGCACGCCGCGCACGCGTTCGATGACGGTCTTCATCGGCAGCTGCTCGGGCGCGCCCATGTAATCGTGGGCCACCGGCACATACCAGGCCTCGCCCGGCTCGACCGCGAACGACAGGCCGACGAGATTGGACTGCATCGCCGACAGCGCATCGGTTTCGGTATCCACGCAGATCAGGTCCGCGGCTTCGAGCTTCGCCATCATCGCTTCCAGCGCGTCCGCATCGAGCACGCACTGGTAATGCGTTTCGGCCGGTGCCGTGGGCGCGGCCGGCGCCGACGACTGCGCCGCGGGGGTGTCCAGATCCTCGAGGAACTTGTGGAACTCGTAGGCGCGATACAGCGCGGCCAGGGTTTCGACGTCCGCGTCGCGGCGCGTGAGCTCGGCGTCGGCGCCGTCGAGGTCCAGGTCGACGCGGATCGTGGCCAGGTCCTTGTACAGCGGCAGATCCTCGAGCGCCGCGCGCAGATTGTCGGCCACCTTGCCGCCGATCTCGTCGGCGTGCTCGATCACACCCGCGAGCGAGCCGTACTGGTCCAGCCATTTGGCGGCCGTCTTGGGGCCGACTTTCGACACCCCGGGAATGTTGTCCGACGTATCGCCCACCAGCGCGAGGTAGTCGGTGATCAATTCCGGACCCACGCCGAACTTGTCATGCACACGGGCGACGTCGGTGCGCTTGTCCTGCATGGTGTCGAGCAGGTGCACACGGTCGTTGACCAGCTGCGCCATGTCCTTGTCGCCGGTCACGATCAGCACCTCGCCGGTCTCGCGGGCGGCGAGCGTGCCGATCACGTCGTCGGCCTCCACACCCGGCACCTGCAGCAGCGGCAGGCCCAGCGCGACAATCACGTCACGAATGCCTTCGAACTGGGCCGACAGCTCCTCGGGCACCGGCGGGCGGTTGGCCTTGTAGTCGGCGAACAGCTCGTTGCGAAAGGTGCCGCCTCTCGGGTCGAAGACCACGACGATGCGGTCGGCCTCGTATTCGCGCAGGAACTTGCGCAGCATATTGGTCATGCCGTAGATCGCGCCCGTGGGCTCGCCGGCCGCGTTCGTGAGCGGCGGCAGCACGTGGTAGGCGCGGTACAGCCACGACGAGCCGTCGATGAGAATCAGCGGGCCGCGGGGCGTGTTGGAATCTTTCGACATGGCAAAAACGCGCTGGCGGTCGCCGGCCATGCCGACGACGAAAAAATGGCTGAGCACAGCTTAACGCGCACACTGCGCGTTGGCAGTGGACCGCTAGGCGAAGGGCAGTCGCTGCTCGCCGCGCATGAGATCGGCAATGCTTTCGCGTGCGCGCACCTCGTGCACCGCGTCGCCATCGACCATCACCTCCGCCGGGCGCGGCCTGGCGTTGTAGGACGAGGCCATGGCAAAGCCATAGGCGCCGGCGGTACGCACCGCAAGCAGATCGCCGGTGTCCAGCGCGAGTTCGCGGTCGTGGCCGAGGAAATCGCCGGTCTCGCAGATCGGGCCGACGATCTCCCACGGGCGCGTCGCTGCCGCGCTGGCCTCGGTCACCGGCACGATGGCATGCCAGCCATCGTAGAGCGCGGGCCGCAGCAGGTCGTTCATCGCCGCATCGACGATCGCGAAATGCTTGTCCTCGGGCTCGGCGCCGGGCTTGAGCACCTCGACCCGGGTCAGCAGCACGCCGGCGTTGCCGACCAGCACCCGGCCCGGCTCGAAGACGAGCTTCAGATCGCGTCCGGCCACCAGATCCCGAATATTTTCCGCATAGGCGGCCGGTGACGGCGGCTCTTCGTCGCGGTAACGAATGCCCAGGCCGCCGCCGACATCGAGATGCCCAATCGCGATACCCTGGTCGGCCAACCGGTCGATGAGCGCCAGCACACGCTGGACCGCATCCCGGAACGGCGCGAGCTGGGTCAGCTGCGAACCGATATGACAGTCCACGCCGCGTATGCTCAGGCCATCCATGCCGGCGGCGCGCGCATAGAGCGTCTCAGCGCGGCCGATGTCGACGCCGAACTTGTTCTCTTTCAGGCCGGTCGCGATATAGGGATGGGTCTGGGCATCCACATCGGGGTTCACGCGCAGCGAGAGCGGCGCACGCACGCCCATGCGGCGGGCCACGCTGTCGATGCGTTCCAGCTCGGCCTCGGATTCCACGTTGAAGCAGGCGATACCGACTTCCAGCGCGCGTTCGATCTCGTCGACACGCTTGCCCACGCCCGAGAACACGACACGGGCCGGGTCGCCGCCGGCGGTGATCACCCGTTCCAGTTCACCGACCGACACGATGTCGAAACCGCTGCCCAGGTCGGCAAGCAGGCCGAGTACGCCGAGGTTGCCGTTGGCCTTCACCGCGTAGCAGATGTCGTGATCGATACCGGCCAGCGCTTCGTCGAACACGCGGTAATGACGGCGGATCGTCGCCGCGCTGTAGACATAGCAGGGCGTACCGAAACGCTCGGCAACGGCAGGCAAGGCGACGCCCTCGGCGTGGAGGACGCCGTCGCGATACTCGAAATGATCCATGGCTACTGTGCGTTGCCGTCTTCGTCGTCGGCCGCGTTGTCCGGCGTGCTGGACTGGTCGTCGCCCTGGTCATCCTCCAGGCCGAACGGGCCCTGGGTCTGCGACTCGGGCGCGTTGCCCGGCAAATACAGCGGTCCCTTCTGGCCACAGCCGGCCAGCACGAACACCGAGAACAGCGCCAGAAACAGCGCGCTGGGAAACGCCTTCATTGTCGTTCGCAACCGTGGATTAGGCGCCTAGTCTAGCAGCCGTCACACGCCCAGATGCTTGGCCAGAAAACGCAGGTGGTCTTCCACGAAGCTCGCGATGAAGAAGTAGCTGTGGTCGTAGCCGTCGCGGCGATTCACGGTCACGTCGGCACCGACCTTCTGGGCGGCTTCTTCCAGGCGATGCGGGTGCAGCTGCTCGTCCAGGAAGTTGTCGGCCAGGCCCTGCTCGACACGAATGGGCGGCAGCGCCTCGGCGTTGTCGGCATTGGACAGCAGATAGGTGGCGTCGTACTGGTTCCAGGCCTGCTTGTCGTCACCGATATATTTCGGAAACGCCTTGTGGCCCCACGGCACCTCGGTGGGCGCACAGATCGGCGAGAAGGCCGAGATCGCGGCAAAGCGGTCGATGTTGCGCAGCCCGATCACGAGCGCGCCGTGGCCGCCCATGGAATGGCCGAAAATGGCCTCGCGCGACAGATCCAGTGTGGTGCCGAACTCGTCGGCCAGCAGGCCGGGCAGTTCGCTGACCACGTAGTCGTACATCTGGTAGTGCTTGGCCCAGGGCTCTTGTGTGGCGTTGACGTAGAAGCCCGCGCCCTTGCCCATGTCGTAGCTGTCCTCGTCGGCGACGTCGTCGCCACGCGGGCTGGTGTCGGGTGCGACGATGGCCACGCCCAGCTCCGCGGCGACGCGCTGCGCGCCGGCCTTGTTGACGAAGTTCTCGTCGGTGCAGGTCAACCCCGATAGCCAGTACACCACCGGCACGCGCCGCGTATCGGCCAGCGGCGGCAGATACAGCGCAAACGTCATGTCGCAGTTGCAGGTGCTCGACGCGTGGGTATAGCGGCGCTGCACGCCGCCGAACGCCTTGTGTTCGTCAATCTTTTCCATGGTCGGCTCTCTTCGGAAACGGGTCGTAAAAAAACGCCGCGATGTCGACACTCGACACCACGGCGCTATGACGATCATCGATGGCGGTTAGAAGTGCAGGACGGAACGGATCGCCTTGCCTTCATGCAGCAGATCGAACGCCTCGTTGATCTTCTCGAACGGCAGATCGTGGGTGACGAAGTCGTCGATGTTGATTTCGCCGTTCATGTAGCGCTCGACATAGCCGGGCAGCTGAGTGCGGCCCTTCACGCCGCCGAAGGCGCTGCCGCGCCAGACACGGCCGGTGACCAGCTGGAACGGACGGGTCGAGATTTCTTCGCCGGCACCGGCCACGCCGATGATGGTCGATTCGCCCCAGCCCTTGTGGCAGCACTCCAGCGCGCTGCGCATGATGTTGACGTTGCCGATGCACTCGAAGGAGTAGTCGACGCCGCCGCTGGTCAACTCGACGATGACCTGCTGGATGGGGTCGTCGTAGTCGTTCGGATTGACGCATTCCGTCGCACCGAGCTGTTTGGCGAACTCGAACTTCGAAGGATTGATATCGATGGCGATGATGCGGCTGCAATTGGCCATCCGCGCACCCTGGATCACCGCCAGGCCAATGGCGCCGAGCCCGAATACGGCCACAGTGGAGCCTTCCTCGACCTTGGCGGTATTGAACACCGCACCGATACCGGTGGTGATGCCACAACCCAGCAGGCAGACCTTGTCCAGCGGCGCGTCCTTGCTCACCTTGGCCAGCGATACTTCCGGTACGACGGTGTATTCGGAGAACGTCGAGGTGCCCATGTAGTGGTACAGCTCGGTGCCGTCCTTGGTGAAGCGGGTTGTGCCGTCGGGCATCAAACCCTGGCCCTGGGTATCGCGCACGGCGCCGCAGAGGTTGGTCTTGCCGGACTTGCAGAACTTGCACTCGCCGCATTCGGCCGTATACAGCGGAATCACGTGGTCGCCCGGCGAGACGCTGGTCACGCCTTCACCGACTTCCTCGACCACGCCGCCGCCTTCATGACCGAGCACACGGGGGAAGAAGCCCTCCGGGTCCGCGCCGGAGAGGGTGAAGGCATCGGTATGACAGACGCCGGTGGCCACAATACGCACCAGCACCTCGCCCGCCTTGGGCGGCGCCACATCGATCTCTTCCAGGGTGAGTGGCTTGCCGGCCTCCCACGCTACTGCAGCACGGCTTTTCATGGCTTCTCCTCGTTATGCAATGAATCGAGCGTTCATTTATATCGGTATTGGACAGGTATCCGAGTCTAGCGCATTGATCTGTCTTATACGCAACCAAAGAATTCCTTGCGCTGGCAACGTTCGCTGTCCAGACTTCCGCATCTGAATTTTCATGGACCCTGTGCGAATGCTCGACTGTATCGAAATCGAACCGAACGGTCCCGCCACCGCCAGCGTGATCTGGCTCCACGGCCTGGGGGCCGACGGCAACGACTTCGTGCCGATCGTGGACGAACTCGGTCTGCCTGCCGACCACGGGGTGCGCTTCGTGTTTCCCAACGCGCCGGTGCAGCCCGTCACGATCAACAACGGCATGCCGATGCGCGCCTGGTACGACATCAAGGGCATGGCGATCGCCGACAAGCAGGACGCCGAAGGCATTCGCGCCAGCGCCCGGGAGATCGAGCAGCTGATCGACCGCGAGGGCGAACGCGGCATCGCGCCCGAGCGCATCGTGCTCGCCGGCTTTTCGCAGGGCGGTGCGATCGCGCTGCATACAGGGTTGCGTCATGCCCGTGGGCTTGCCGGCATCATGGCCCTGTCCACTTATCTTCCCCTGGCCGAGACGCTTGGCGACGAAGCCAGCGACGCCAACCGCGGCGTATCCATTCTCCAGGCGCACGGCAGCCAGGACCCGGTCGTACCCATGCAGCTTGGCCAGGCCAGCCGCGACCACATGCTGGAAGCCGGCTACGACGTCGCCTGGCACGAGTATCCGATGCAGCACCAGGTCTGCATGCCGCAGATCGCGACCATCGGTCGCTGGCTCACCGACCGCCTGCCGGCATGATCGAAACGCTGCAGGGGCTGATGGGCGACTATGGCGCGATCGCGGTCGCGATCGGCTGCCTGCTGGAAGGCGAAACCGCGATCCTGCTTGGCGTTTTCGCCGTGCATCGCGGCATGTTCCCGCTCGAAGCCGTAATGATCGCGGCCGTCGTCGGCACGATGATCGGCGACAACATCTGTTTTCATATCGGTCGCCGCATGGGCCGGCCGGCGCTCGACCGGCGCCCCGGCTGGCAGCCCAAGATCGCGCGCGTGGAGGGCCTGCTGGAGCGCCACGGCGCGCCGGTGATGATCGGCTTTCGATTCCTCTACGGCCTGCGCTACGTGACGCCGTTCCTGCTCGGTTCGCTCGGCATCTCGCCCCTGCGCTTTTTCTGTTTCGCCACCCTCGGCACCCTGATCTGGGTCGGCACCATCACCTTCATCGGCGTTCACCTGGCCGGCGCGGTCGACGTCGCGCTCAACCATATCCAAGAGGTGGAGAAAGTGCTGGTTGCCGTCGTACTGGTCGGCGGCGCCATCGCCGTCGGCTATTACCGCATGCGGCGCAACACCACGTCCTAGGGCCTGTTGCCGGCCCGAATGAGCCGGCGCGCAAAACGCTAGCGATCGATGGAATAGATCAGATCACCGCCGGTGGCCACGCCGCTGGACTGGGTCTCCAGTCGCCAGCGTGAACTCAGCGTATAGCGCAGCGAGAGCGTCGATACCGGGTTGAACAGGCCGATGCCGTAGCTTACATAAAGCTTGGGCGACAGATACTTGCCGACCGTGAACGCGGCTTCATCGCTGCTTTCGCCCGCGCCGCTGCCGATGCCGATATCGTCCACGCCCAGCCGGTCGCCGATGTTTTCCAGCGTCTGGTTCGCGCGGCTGTTGCCCAGCGCGAGCGCCGCGCGCGCCACCAGGCTCGACTGCTGACTGTTGGCGCCGTCGAGCGGGCGGCCCAGCAGCAGCCAGGACAACTGCTCGGACTGCCCCATACCGGGCTCCGAGAACAGGGTCAGGCGCGGGCTGCGGACGCTGCCGCGCACCTCCACGCCCACGGTGATGTCCTCGGCCGGATAGCGCGCGGCACGCATGTCCAGACCCGGTTCGCTCACCGGGCCGCCGGCAAACAGGATCCGGCCTTCCTGGATATCCAGATTCTGGCCGTAGGCTCGGTAGGACCCGTCCACGATCTGGATCTCGCCGGTACCGGTGGTCACATCGCCCGGCTGCTGGACCACGCGCAGGTCGCCGGTGAGGTTGGCCTTGAGGCCGAAGCCCTCGATACGGACCTTGTCGCCCAGCACCACCCGCACATCGGCATGAATCGCGCGGCTGACCGCTTCGGCGGCCGGGCTGTCTTCATCGCCGGTGACGATGACCTGATCGCCCGAGACCGTATCCACGCCTGCGGCCGGCAGGTCCCGCGGCGTGATCGCGGCTTCCGGCACCGTCACGCTGCCGGTCACATCCACGCGGCTGGGTGTGACTGCCACGGTCAGATCCGGGCTGACGTAGGCTTTCGCATCCGGAATATTGACCACCTGGAAGCGCTCGCCCTGAATCGCCAGGTCCACATCCTGGCCGTCGTCGTTCAACGCGATCGCGCCGTTGGCGTTGAGCGTTCCGCCGCCGGATTTCGCGGTGGCGTCGATATCGATGGCGTCGCCACGCCCGGTCGCCGCCAGGCGCAGATCGGAAAGCACGAGCCCCGGGGTGACCAGCACCACGCGCGACGCCGTGAGTGCGATATCGCCCAGCACGGTCGGGCGCGCGAGGGTGCCGCCAAGATCCAGCTGGCCGGCGATCTGGCCGTTGAACTCGTCCACCTCGGGCGAGAGTTTCTCGATCACGGCCAGGCGCTCGATATCCAGATTGACCGAGCCGCTCAAGGCACGTTCGGTGAGCGGTGCCGCGCCCGGCGCCACCGCCACGTCCGCGTCGATACCGCCGGTTTCGGCCAACGGCAGGTTCACCGCGCCATCCAGCGCCGAGCGCTGCATGCGCAGGCGAATCGTCCCCGGCTCCATGTCGACGATGCGCACCACGCTCTCGTCCGGCTGGGTCATGGACACGCTGCCGGCGCTGGTATTGAGCCGGGCGTCCACGTCGGGGTCGCCGCTGGCCGGCAGGCGCGCGTCGATCACGCCGGAAACAGCGCCCTCGATATCCAGGCCCTCGGGGAAATAGATCCGGGCGTAGTCGTAGGCGAAATCCGACAGCTCGACATGGGCGACGCTCGCCTTATTGTCGTGCGAACCGCGCAGGCAGACCCGCGCATCGCCCGAGGTCAGGCAGGCATCCTGAATGGACTGGGCGTTCGCCGAGACCGCACCCGAGGCCGGCGAAGCCAGCGTCCAGGGCGCGAGTTCGCCGTAGCCGGCTGTCAGTGCGTTGAGCGTGTACCGCCAGTTCATGGTGTTCTTGTTCAACGCGCCGTCGAGGCCGAGATCTGCTTTGGCGATCTCGCTGTCCACATTCGCGGTGATCGAATGCGCGCCCGGCGTACCGTTCATGCGCAGCGTCACGCTGTCGATCGCCTGGCCGCCGGCATCGACGCCGGCGATATCCAGCGCGACATTCGACCGGCTGTTGCCCGACCAGTCGACCTTGGCATCCAGATCCGCGCTGGCGACCCGGTTCTCGTCGACCGCGATATTGCGCGCGGCGAGCGTGGCATCGACGTTCGGGGCGGCGACGCGGCCTTTCACCGTCCCCTGGCTCTGAATCGTACCGGCAAGCGTCGGCCAGGCGGTGGACAAATCGCTGGAATCGATCGTCCAGCGGCCGTCGAGCACGGCATCGGGCGTCCAGCCGAAGCGGCCCGTGATCTTGGCGTTGGTCGCACCCGAAACCAGATCGAAGTTGTCCACAAGCACATGATCGCCGAGATACCGCGCCTTGGCGTCGAGCCGCAGCGGCTGGTTACGCAGGCTGCCGCGCGCGGTGAGCTTGTCGATATTGGCGACGATCTGCTCGCCGTCCTGCTTCGCGCGCACGTCAGCCACGAGGTTGAAATCGCCCGGCACGTCGGCGACCACCGCACCCGGGTTGATGCCTTCGCCTTCCAGATGCGCGGTCACGTCCAGCGCCGGGGCCCAGCGCACCGACGCGTTGCCGCTGATGTCGCCCGGGCCGCCGGTGACGTTCAGCCTGGCGAGTTCGAAGGCTTCCATGCTGCCGCTACCGGCAAGCGACAGCTTCCCGGCGGTCTGGCCGACGACCTGCCAGGCGAGATCCGTATCCAGCGCGTAGTCGGTCATCTCGCCGGTCAGACGAACCCGGCCGCTTTCCGAGCGATAGGCCGGCGCGCCGGCCAGCGGCCACTGCAGATCGGACCAGTCCACCGACAGATCCATCGCGTTGCCTTCCGCCAGCGCGACTTGACCTTCGGCATTCAGCGTGCCGGGCATGTCCGGGCTGGACAGATTCAGGCGCTCGATGGCCACCGCCTCGCCGGTATAGCGCAGCGCGGCAGTGAGCGCGGCGCGGCCGAAGTCCGCGCTGTCGGCATCCACGTCGAGATTCACGCCCAGATCGTCGAGCGGGCCCTTGGCGCCGACGGTGGCCGTGAACCCGGCCTTGGGCAGGTCCTCACGAATCGCCGGCAGGCGTGTGTCGTCTAGTTTAAGGGTGGCATCGACGGCCGGTTTCTCGAGGGCATCCGTCAGGCGGGCGTCGAGATCGACGTTGTAGGGCGCGGCGACGGTCGCGCGCAGACCGAGATCGGCGAGATCGCCCTGGATCTCGGCATCCGCCTCGATCGGCGCCAGATCCGGCAGGCGCAGCGCCGCGTTGAGGCTGAGATTGGTCGCATACCCGCCGCGCGGGTTCAGCTCGGCCCGGGCGTCGATATCGAACATCGGCCCGTGGCCGGTGAGCGACTCGATCCGCCACTGCTCGCCGTCGAGGCGGGCGTTGGCCAGGCGTGCACTGTCGACCACGAAGGGCTCGGCCTCGGGCGCGGTGATCGCGGAAATATCGTCGAGCGCGACGTTGTCGATCTGCACCGTGACCGGCAGATCGATGGCATCCGGCAAGCTGAACGGCTCGGCCGGTTCTTCCGGTTCGGGCTCGGGCGTATCGACGATCTTCGTGACTTCGTAGTCCACGCCGCGCACCGCGAGATTGCGCACATGCACGGTCGCCGAGAGCAGCTCGCTGGCGGTCCAGTCGAAGTCGACGGCATTCACCGCGACCTTCATGGTCTCGGTTTCGTACTTGACGCCCCGCACCTCGAGCGGGCCGATCAGCCGGCCCTCGACGCTGGCCACCTCGATGCCTTCCGGCAGGCGCGGCCCGATCTGACCCCAGGCGAAGTCGAGGCCGCTACGGGTGGTGGCCACCCAGGCGACCAGCCCGACGATGACCACGATCAACAGCAGCAGGATCAGCAGCGTCCACTTGACGATGCGCCAGACGCGCGAACGACGCCGTTTGGGCGCCTGCTTCTTGCCGGTGGCCGGCTGTGCGTTCGGCGCCGAGTCGGTGGCCGGCTTGTCGTTGTCGTCTTCGCTCACAGGTCGGGGCCGAGGCTGAAGTGGATACGGAAATCGCTGTCGGGGTCATCCAGCGGATGGGCGAGATCGAGCCGGATCTGGCCGACCGGCGAAGCCCAGCGAAAGCCGATGCCCACGCCGCGCTTGAGATCGAAGCTGGTGGTATTGGCCACGTCGCCGACGTCGAAGAACGCGGCCACGCCGTAGTCGCCATAGACCTTGTAGTCGGCCTCGATGCTGCCCACCGCCAGATACTGGCCGCCGATGTTGTCGCCGTCCTCGTTCTCGGGGCTGATCTGCTGATAGCCGTAGCCGCGCACGGTGCGATCGCCGCCGGTGAAAAAACGCTGCGAAGGCGGCAATTGATCGAAGTCGTCGACCTCGGTGGCGCCGAACTGGGTGCGCAGCAGCAGCCGCGATTTGGACGTCAGCGGCAGTACCGCGTTGCCGCTGACCGTGGCCTGCAGAAAATCGACGCTCGAGGCGAGTGCTTCACTGCCGCCGTGCACGTCCAGCGACGCGCTCACGCCCTTGCGGGTGTTGAGCAGGTCGTCGGCCTTCTGCAGCGTGATGGTGTAGCCGGGGTAGAGCAGCGTCGAGGTACGATCGCCCACGTCGTCGCCCAGATCGTAGGTCTCGCGCTCCAGGTTGATATAGGCGCGCTTGCGCCCCAGCGACCAGCCCGTATCGCGCACCGCGCCAATGCCATAGTTGATCGACGTGATATCGCCGAACTCCTCGTTGGCGACGTTGGCGGTGAAGCTGAGCTTGTCCTCGGCGACGTTCTCGATGGGAATGTCGTAGGACGCCTGCAGCGCCTGCTTGACGGTCGACAGCCGCAGATCGCTGCGGAACTGATGGCCGCGCTTGTTCAGATGCCGGAACTTCACGCCGAAGCCCACGCGCGGGCCGGTATCGGTGCCGTAGCCGCCGGAAATCTCGTAGCTCTGCGGTTTGCTCGGCTCGGCGGTCACCGCGACCGGCACCTGCAGCCGGCCGATGCTGATCAGCGGATCGTCCGGCGGGTAGAGAATGTCGAACAGCCAGTCCTCGATGGGGGCTTCGCGCGTGGCCTGGCCGCGCTCCGCCTGGATCGCGATCTTGTTGAAGTAGTCGGTGTCGGACAGGATCAGCTGCAGATCCACCAGGCGCTCGGCGTCGAACGGCTCGCCCGCGGAAAACGGCACGAAGCGGCGCACGAAGTCGTCGTTGAGTACGTCCTGGTCGAACGTCACGTCACCGAAGTAGTAGCGCTCACCGGTATTCAGCACCAGATCGATCTGAGCGGCGTTGTCGTCCGGACGCACGCGAATCGCCGACTTGCTAAAGCGCGCATCGAGATACCCGGCCTGGTAAGCCGCGGTGTAGAGGGCGTTCTTGGTGGCGGTGTACTGGGCATGGATCAGGCGCTTGCCTTCGGCCAGCTTGCTGCTGCGCAGCGCCTCGCGTATCTCCGGCAACTCGTCGCCGGGCCCCGTGACCTTGAGATTGAGCGCGGTGATCCGGGTTCGCGGGCCGTGCTTGATGCGAAACGTGGCATGCCAGGTATCGCCCTTGCCCTCGGGCTCGACGAGATCCTGTTCGATCACGGGATTGTAGTAGCCGTAGGGCGCCAGCGCTTTCTTGATCTCGTTCGGCGCCAGGCGGTACAGCCGGCGAATCTGGCCGGCCGACCAGGGCGCTTCGTGCTCGCCGGCCACCGACAGTGACTTGCGCACATTCGACAGCAGCGGATCCTCGATGCCGTCGATATTGACGTTGACCACGTCCGCAGCGGCCGGGCGCACGAGCACGCCCGCCAGCGCGATCACCGCCACCAGTGGCAGGTGTCGCCATTTCAGAATCTTTCGATAGCGCTCGATCACGTTGCCCGAAGTACCCAAGCGGTGGTTGCGTCTTTCGCCATTGCGGCGACAAACCCCCAAAAAAATCAGACCCCTGACCGCGAACGCCGCCGGGTGCGCGAATCTAGGTTACCCCAAACGGCGGTCCCGCTCGCAACACGAACGGGCACAGCCGCTGCCTTGATCTACTCGCCGGCGCCGCTTTCGGATGAGCCGCGGGCGCCCGGCGGCCGGGCTACGCGAAATTGTCGATGCGTAAATCGACGATGTCCTCGACGCCGGGAATATCGAGCACGCGCGTATAGAAAGCGCGCTCGGATTCGATGGCGGTACGGATATTCGCCGCGTCGCGAAAGCCGTGGCGCTCTTCGGCGAACGTCACGTGGGCCACCGGCACGCCACGTTCGCGAAGCGCGGCGGCCATCGTGTCGGCCTGGTCCGGCGGCACCACCTTGTCCTTGAGGCCCTGCAGAAACAGTACCGGGCAGGACAGCCGCTCGGCGTGCGCGAGCGGCGAGCGTTCAACCAGCGTTGCGGGCGCATCGCCGATCAGTCGATGCAGATAGCGGGACTCGAACTTGTGGGTCGAGGCCGTCAGACGGGTGAGATCGCCAATGCCGTAATAACTGGCGCCCGCAGCGGCGACATCGGCAAAGGTGAGCACGCAGAGCACGGTATACCCGCCTGCACTGCTGCCGGAGATGACCACGCGCTCGCCGTCGACCCGGCCGGCGGCGGTGAGATGATGCGCGCCGTGTACGCAGTCGGCCACGTCGGCCACGCCCCAGGCGCCGGTCAGCTTCTGGCGATAGGCACGGCCATAACCCGTGCTGCCGCGATAGTTCACATCCAGCAGCGCATACCCGCGCGAGGTCCAGTACTGGATGCGGGCATCGAGCGCGGTACTCGTGGCGCCGGTTGGCCCGCCGTGACACTTGAGAATCAGCGGCGGCGCCGCGCCCTGCGGGCCCGTGCAGGCCGCACTCGCGGGCGGGTAGAACAGACCATGGGCGGTGTCGCCATCGGCCGTGGCCCAGGAGACCGGCTCGGGCGCGGACAAGACCGCGTCGGCGGGCAGGCCGTCCGTAGCGCGCAGCACGCGCGCCTGGACGTCGGACGAAACCGCGATCAGTTGCTTCGGGGTGCGCGCATCCGCGGCGATGACGACAATCTCGTTACCACAAGCCTGCAGCTGCTCGTAGAAATCGTGACCCAGCGACCAGGGCATGAACTCACCCGACCCCTGGTCGACTTCGCCAAGCTGCCAGATGCCATCGCGGGTGGCCATGGCGATCAGACGGCCGTCGTCGGTGAACGTATAGGTGCTCTGGCCGAACACCCATTGCGGCACCCCGAACTCGGCGGTTTCACGGGTGAGCGCTTCGAAACCGTCACCGTTGTCGCGCTCGCGGTGAATGTTCCACCAGTCGCTCGCGTCGCAGACAATATGCAATCGGCCGGCGGCATCGAAGCACGGGCCGAACAGCGACGCTGAGCACGGCGCCCACAGGCAGTCGGGTTGTGCCACGGTGCCATCGGCGTCGATATCCGCCTGCCAGAGCTCGGTGGTATCCCAGGGCATGTCGGGATGATTCCACGCCAGCCAGACCAGTCGATCGCCGGCCGGCGACAGCCGCGGGCTGGCATAGAAATCGTGCCCCTGCGCGATTACGCGCCGGTGGCCATCGGCATCGATGCTTTCGACGGTTGCCCGCGGCTCGTCGCCATCGCGCGGCGTTTCGGCGATCGCGAACAGGCGGTCATGCGCCGCGTCGAACTGCAGATCAGCGAACTGGCCCGGTTTGGCGGCATCGGTGATGGGCGCGAGTTCGCCCGATGGCGCGCGCCGCCAGATCGCCTGATCCGCGGCATTGACGAACCATACGGTACCCGCATGCACGGTGAACGCCGCGCCGCCGTACTCGTGTACGGCGCTGCGCGCACTTGCCGGCGCGTCCAGCAGCGATACCGCTTCGCCGTCGTCGTCGAGCCGCATGATCGTGTTGCGCCCGGCCTCGTCCGGCCGGCTTTCGATCCAGTAGAGTACCGGCGTGTCGCCGGCGCGATCGATACAGACATCGCTGAGCTTTCGTCCGGCAGCGGCGACATGCGCTGCCGTGATGGGCGAAGGCCAGCTGCCGTAGGCACGCTCGCTATGCTGCGAATCGGTCATGAACGGTCTTCCTTGTCGATACGCCAGTCCTGATCAACACGATGAGTGATGCGCGCGTCGGCATCAAAGCCGCGCTCGTGAAAATGCACGCGGCCGCTTCGGTCGCGACGAATGACCGTCGACGCCCGTGTGCCGTACATGGCGCTGCGAATGAACAGCGGCGACAGAAAACGCTCGCGCTCGTCGCCGACGCCCGTATCCGGCAGGGCCCGGGCCGGCGCGATATCCGTATCGGCGAGCAAGTCGCACAGGACGTCGTCTTCAAGCGCGCCAGCACCGAGCAGCGTCTGCAGTCGGTCCTGGGCACGCTCGGTCTTGGGCCAGTGGTCGCCCCAGTGGCCATTGGAGATCGCATGCACCCCGGGACGCAATGCCATGTGTCGCACCGAGCCCCGGTTGGACACGAACCAGAGCGTGTCGCGATCGCCGACCAGCAGATTGAACGGCCCGAAGGCCGGGCCTTGCTCGGCCATGCGTGCGGCCCACGCGCTGGCCCCGCACGGCTCGGCGAAATAGTCGCGTACCAGCAGACCCCGCGAACGCACCGGCGCAGCGCGTGCGGGCTCGCGCACATTGGTCACCGCCGCGAAGCGACCGTGGCGATCGACCGCACACCAGGCGCCGCCGGCTTCGCGATCACGCCCGCCGAATGTGCCGGCCGGCGCCTGCCACCAGTGCGCCGCTTCGGTGGGGCGTTGATGGAACTCGTCGCGATTGGCCGCGACCACCAGATCGAGCTGCGGATGCGCCTGCCAGGCGAAGGCGATCAGGCACATGGCAAGCCACCGGTGGCCGGCGATCGACCGCAAGCCCGAACTGCTAAGCTACGCCTCCACGGAGAAGGGGGTACACCGTGCGAAGACAGGAAGAAAAACATCATGTCGTGATCGTGGGCGGCGGCTTCGGCGGCCTGTTCGCCGCGCGCAAGCTGGGCCGCAGCGGCTACGACGTGACCCTGCTCGACAAGCGCAATTTCCATACGTTTCAGCCTCTGCTGTATCAGGTCGCGGCCGGCATGCTCACCACCGGCGACGTCTGCACCCCCCACCGCGTGACGCTGCGTCACAAGAAGAACGTGCGCACGCTCATGAGTACGGCCTACGATGTCGATCCAGACCGCCGGATCCTGTATCACGAGGCCGGCGAACTGCGCTACGACACGCTGATCGTGGCCACCGGCGTGAAGCACGCCTATTTCGGCAACGACCAGTGGGGCGAGTTCGCGCCCGGACTCAAGACCGTGGAACACGCGCTGCGCATGCGCCGCAAGATCTTCTACGCGTTCGAGACCGCCGAGCTTACCAGCGACGAAAGCCAGCGCGCGCCGTGGCTGAACTTCGTGATCGTGGGTGCCGGCCCCACCGGCGTCGAACTGGCCGGGGCAATCGCCGAACTGGCGCATCGCACCATGGTGGACGATTTCCGCCATGTCGACCCGCAGAAGGCCCGCATCCTGCTCGTCGAGGGTGCGGACCGGGTGTTGCCGGTGTATCCGGAAAAACTGTCGCGCAAGGCCGAGGCCATGCTCGCCGAGCTCGGCGTGGAGGTCATCACCGGCACGCTCGTGGGCTCGATCGACGAGAACGGCGTGGTCATGAAGGACGCCGACGGCAACGAACAGCGCGTCGCGGCACGCACCGTCCTGTGGGCAGCCGGGGTTCGTGCCTCGGCTTTCGGCGAGGCCCTGGCCGAGCGCACCGGCGCGACACGCGAGCGCGGCGGGCGACTGCGCGTCGACGGGTCGCTGGCGCTGCCGGGCCGGCCGGACATCTTCGTGATCGGCGATCTCGCGGCGGTCACGGACCGGCGCGGCAAGGACGTGCCGGGGCTCGCGCCGGCGGCGATCCAGCAGGGCGAGTACGTTGCCAGGCTGCTCAAGCGCCGGGCCGCGGGCAAGGACACGCCGGCGTTCAAGTTCAAGGACCAGGGCAGCATGGCGGTGATCGGGCGCAATCGCGCGGTCGGCAGCCTGCCGGGTTTCACCGTGTCGGGCTTCAACGCCTGGCTACTCTGGGTGATCGTGCATATCTATGCGCTGATCGGCAGCGAGCGTCGATTGCGGGTGATGCTGCAGTGGGTATGGAAATACTTCACCCGGCGCACCGGCGACCGGCTGATCACCGGCCGGCCGCCCAACACGCAACGTATCCGCGCGGAACACCGCGCCGGCGACGACAGCGCCTGAGCCGAGCCGGCGTCGCGAGACGGGCGCCGTCAGGCGGTCTCGGACTCCATGCCGAGTTCCTTGATCTTGCGGGTGAGCGTATTGCGCCCCCAGCCGAGCAGACGTGCGGCCTCCTGGCGATGCCCGTCGGTGCGGGCCAGCGCGGCCCGGATCATGACCCGCTCCAGGCTCGGGATCGCTTCGTCGAGCAGATGGTCCGCGCCTTCGGCCAGCCGCGCGTTGGCCCACTGCGCCAGCTGATCGTCCCAGCCGCTCGCGGTTGTCGCCACCGGCGCGGGCTCGCCGGCCGGGCGGGCGGCCACCGCCGGCGATGCCATCGGCGACGGTGTGGCAGAGGGCGTCGCGGCCGCGAGGGCGCGATCGTCGCGCAGCTCCTGGGGGAGATCCTCGAACACCACTTCGCGCCCGGGCGCCATCACCGTAAGCCAGCGGCACAGGTTTTCGAGCTGGCGCACGTTGCCGGCCCAGTCGAGTGAACTCAGGAAGTCGCTCACCGGCGTGCCGAGCGACTTCAGCTCCATGTCGAGTTCCTGCGCGGCACGGCCGAGGAAAAACTCCAGCAACAGCGGAATATCCTCCCGGCGCTCGCGCAGCGGCGGCACGCGCAACCGGATAACGTTCAGGCGGTGGAACAGATCTTCGCGGAAACGGCCCTTGCGTACCTCGTTCTCCAGTTCCTGATTGGTCGCCGCGATGATGCGCACATCCACGCTGACCGGCGTATGCCCGCCGACACGATAGAACTGACCGTCCTGCAGTACGCGCAGAAGCCGGGTCTGCAGATCGGCCGGCATGTCGCCGATCTCGTCGAGAAACAGCGTGCCGCCGTGGGCCTGCTCGAACCGCCCGCGCCGCTGGGCCGCGGCGCCGGTGAACGCCCCCTTCTCGTGGCCGAAGAACTCCGACTCCATCAGATCCTTCGGGATCGCGGCGGTATTCACGGCAATGAAGGGCCGGCTGGCCCGCGGACTGTGCTCGTGCAGGGCGTGCGCGACGAGCTCCTTGCCGGTGCCGGACTCGCCGGTGATGAGCACCGTAATGTTCGATGCCGACAGCCGGCCGATCGCGCGAAAGACCTCCTGCATCGCCGGCGCCTCGCCGATGATGATTGACGCCTGCGGCTTGGTGGCCTCGCTTTCCGGCTCGTCCTCGCGCGCCAGCCGCGCGGCGCGGGTGACCAGCTCGACCGCCTCGTCGAGATCGAACGGCTTGGGCAGATATTCAAACGCACCGCCGCGATAGGCGGATACGGCACTGTCCAGGTCGGAGTGCGCGGTCATGATGATGATCGGCAGGTCCGGCTGGATGGCACGCACCCGGTCGAGCAGATCCAGACCCGAGATGCCCGGCATGCGAATATCGGTCAGCAGCACATCGGGCACGTCTTCCTCGATCGCATCGAGCAGTTCGGCGCCGCCTGGAAACGTGCGAACCGCAATGGCGGCACCGGTCAGCGCACGTTCGAGCACCCAGCGGATCGATTCGTCATCATCGACGAGCCAGGCCGTGAGCGTGGCGGTATCCGGCGACGTCATCGTACCCACCCCGTCACGACGCGCGCGGTCGGTTTCAGGACCACAGCGGGCTGAACAACAGCGACCTTAATCATCATCGGCGGCCTCCAGGGGCAGAATGACGCTGAATACGGTCTGCCCGGGGCGACTTTCACACTCGATGAGCCCCTGGTGCAGGTGAATGAGGTACTGGGCGATCGGCAGACCCATGCCGGTGCCTTCGGCGCGCGAGCTGACCATCGGATGGAAGATGCGCGGCAGCAGGTCGCGCGGTATGCCGGGGCCGTTGTCGATCACGTCGATACGCGCGACCAGCCGATGCTGGGTGCCGCCGATGGTGAACAGACGCTGGGTGCGCGTGCGCAGCAGGATGTCGCCGTTGCCGTCGAGCGCGGTCACGGCATTGCCGACGAGATTGAACAGCGTCTGGATCAGCTGTTCGCGGTCGGCGCGGATTTCCGGAATGCTGGGGTCGAAATCGCGCTGGAGCGTGATGCCTTCGGGCAGGTCGGAATTGATCAGCGCGCGCACGTGCTCGAGCGGCTCGTGGATGTTGAGCGGCTGCTTGTTGGGCGGCCGACGCGGGCCGAGCAGGCCGTCGACGAGATTCTGCAGCCGGTCGGCCTCGCGGATGATCACCGTGGTGAATTCCTTGAGGCCGTTGTCGTCGATCTCGCGCTCGAGCAGCTGGGCCGCGCCGCGCAGGCCGCCGAGCGGATTCTTGATCTCGTGGGCGAGCCCGCGAATCATTTCGCGATTGGCCAGATTCTGGACCCGCATCTGGTCGTCGCGGGATATGCGCAACTGCCGGTCGAGCGAGAGGAATTCCAGCAGCAGTGCCGAGTCGCCGTTGCGATCGGTGAAGGGCGTGACCGTACAGTCGACCGTCAACGGATCGCCGCCGCCGGCACGCAGGTAGAGCTCGCGCTCGGTGAAGGCCGCGCCTTCGTAGAGCGCGGATTCCAGCTTGCTGCGATGGTCCGCGAGATAGGGCAAAGCCTTGTCGAAGGCTTCGCTGCCGCAGTGCCGGGCCGACACGCCGAACAGCATCTCGCTGGCGGTATTCAGGTAGGTGACCCGCAACCGGGCATCCAGACAGACGACGGCGGTCTTGAGGTTATCGAGAATCGTGTCCGGCCGAACACCGATACTGTCGCGGGCAATCATGATGGCTGCAGAAGCAAGACTCGGGCCAGTACAAGAGACCGGCGAAGCGCGCGAACGCGCCGTCGCTCTGCACCACTATAGTGCCTTAACTGGGAGGTTGCCCGGCACTGCCCGTGGTGGTGTTAAACCGCGGCGCTGCCGGAGCGCCCGAACTGTTGCCCGCCGGTGGTGCAGCAACCGAGCCACTGGGGGTTTCGCTGTCCGACGCACCACCGCCCTGGTTGGCATTGAGCGGCGAAATGGCCGACGGCGGCTGCATGTAGAAGGTGACCGGCTCGGTGCGACGGATCTCTCTGCCCTGATAAAGCAAGGCCGCGCTCAACGTATGGCTGCCGCGCGGCACGTTGCCGAGCTGCAGCGTGGTCTGGTCGGTGGGCGACTGGGGTATCGGGCTGCCGTCCAGATAGTAGGTGATCTGTTCGCCGTCGCGCAGACCGTCCGCGCCGCCGATGGTGACCGAAACCGGCACGATGCCCTGGGCGTCACGAAAGGTTTCTTCGGACTGCGGCCGCAAGATCCGCGGCAGCCGCGAATCCGCGCTTTCGGCCCGCGAGCCGGCATTCGCCGACGGCGACATGGCGCGCAATTGCTCGAGCGCCTGAGGATTGCCATCCGCGCTCTGCAGCCCGGGCAGGTTGGCGCGTTTCGCCCCGCCATGCGCAGCGCTGTCGCTGTAATGACGCACGCCCTGGGCATCGACCCAGGTGTAGATGTCGGCCTGTGCGACGCTTGCCGCGAACGAGACGACACAAAACAGAAGCAGCTTGTTCATAAGGTGCAATCTAGCGCGCACGGCGCGCATAAAAAAGGGCGCACCCGACGAAAGGGCGCGCCCTGCTGGCCGATGGCATGCCGCACTCAGGCGAACACGCGGTACCGGCCTCCCCTGAAGCGGGAATCCCGCTCTAGCAGGAGTAGTACATGTCGAACTCGGCCGGGTGCGTGCTCATCTTCATGCGCAGCACTTCTTCCATCTTGAGTTCGATGTAACCGTCGATGAGGTCGTCGGTGAACACGTCGCCCTTCTTGAGGAAGTCGCGATCCTCGTCCAGCGCCTTGAGCGCTTCTTCCAGCGACTGGGCGACGGTCGGAATGGCTTTTTCCTCTTCCGGCGGCAGATCGTAGAGATCCTTGTCCATGGCTTCGCCCGGATGGATCTTGTTCTGAATGCCGTCGAGGCCGGCCATCATCATCACCGAGAACGCCAGATACGGGTTGGCGGTCGGATCCGGGAAACGCACCTCGATACGACGCGCCTTCGGGCTGGAGACCCAGGGGATACGGATCGAGGCCGAGCGGTTGCGGGCCGAATAGGCCAGCAGCACCGGTGCCTCGAAGCCCTTGACCAGACGCTTGTAGCTGTTGGTCGAGGCGTTCGCGAAGGCGTTGATCGCCTTGGCGTGCTTGATGATGCCGCCGATGTAGTACAGCGCCGTCTCGGAGAGACCGCCGTATTCTTCACCGGAGAAGATGTTCTTGCCGTCCTTGGACAGCGACTGGTGCACGTGCATGCCGGAACCGTTGTCGCCGACCAGCGGCTTGGGCATAAAGGTCGCCGTCTTGCCGAAGCTGTGGGCAACGTTGGCCACGCAGTACTTGTAGACCAGCAACTCGTCGGCCTTCTTGACCAGCGTGTTGAACAGCATGCCGATTTCGCCCTGGCCGGCGGTGCCCACTTCATGGTGATGCACTTCGACGGTCAGGCCCATCTCTTCCATGGCCAGACACATGGCCGAGCGGATGTCCTGGTGGGAATCGACCGGCGGCACCGGGAAATAACCGCCCTTGATACCCGGGCGATGGCCCATGTTGCCTTCCGGGTACTTCTTGTTGCTGCTCCAGTAGCCTTCTTCGGAGTCGATCGCGAAGCCGGCACCCTTCATCTCGTTCTGCCAGGTGACCGAGTCGAACACGAAGAACTCGGCTTCGGGGCCGAAGAACGCCGTGTCGGCGATACCGGTGGACGCCAGATAGGCTTCGGCACGCTTGGCGACGGTGCGCGGGTCGCGCTCGTAACCCATCATGGTGTTGGGTTCGAGAACGTCACAGCGGATGATGACGGTGGGTTCCTCGAAGAACGGATCCAGCACCGCGGTGCTGTCATCCGGCATGAGAACCATGTCGGACTCGTTGATGCCCTTCCAGCCGTCGATCGACGAACCGTCAAACATCTTACCTTCTTCCATGAACTCTTCGTCGACGATATGCGCCGGCATGGTGACGTGCTGTTCCTTGCCGCGCGTATCGCAGAAGCGGAAATCCACGAATCTCGCTTCGGTTTCCTTGATGAGTTTGAGCGCTTCGCTACTCGACATTGATGACTCCTTGTAAGTAGAACCCGGTTGAACTGTCTGCTGCAGAGCAACGAGGACAGCCACTATAAAGGCAGTTTCCATGCCACGTCATCTTTGCCTGTTTTCGGGTCACAGCGCGCCTCAATGCACTTTTATAGTGCTTTAGAAGATCGATTAGGGTGCAGACGAAAGACGCTGCACTTTTTTGGTGCTGATGCCGCGCCACCATGAAAACAGCGTGTTTTCGTTATACTCCGCGCTCGAATCAAGGACAGTTCGCATGGATTTCCAACAGCTCATCTTTCGGCTGCAGCAATTCTGGGCCGAGCAGGGGTGCGCCATCGTGCAGCCGCTGGATATGCCGGTCGGTGCCGGCACTTTTCATCCGGCGACCTTTCTGCGCTCGATCGGGCCCGAACCCTGGCGCGCGGCCTATGTACAGCCGTCGCGCCGACCGACCGACGGCCGCTACGGCGAGAACCCGAACCGGCTGCAACATTACTATCAGTTTCAGGTATTGCTGAAGCCGTCGCCCAAGAACATTCAGTCGCTGTATCTGCAGTCGCTGGAGGCGTTGGGTCTGGACATGTCGATCCACGACGTGCGCTTCGTCGAAGACAACTGGGAATCGCCGACACTCGGGGCCTGGGGTCTTGGCTGGGAGATCTGGCTCAACGGCATGGAAATCACCCAGTTCACGTATTTCCAGCAGGTGGGCGGCATCGACTGCCGGCCAGTTTCCGGCGAGATCACCTACGGGCTCGAGCGCATCGCCATGTATATCCAGAACGTGGAGAGCGTCTACGACCTAGTGTGGTCCGACTCGCCGGCGGGCACGATCTACTACGGCGACGTGTTTCACCAGAACGAGGTCGAGCAGTCGCGTTACAACTTCGAACACGCGGACGTGGACGCGCTGTTCACACACTTCGATGCCCTGGAGACCGAGTGCCAGCGCCTGATCGAGGCCGAACTGGCCTTGCCGGCCTACGAACGCATGCTCGAATGTTCGCACACCTTCAATCTGCTCGACGCACGGCACGCCATATCGGTGACCGAGCGCCAGGGCTATATCCTGCGCGTGCGTACGCTCGCTCGCGCCTGCGCGCAATCCTATTACGCATCCCGTGAAGCCCTCGGATTTCCGCTGCTCAAGAACAGCGAGGCTGCATGACCGCTACGCTACTCATTGAAATCGGCGTCGAGGAACTGCCGCCGAAAGCCATGCGCGCCCTGGCCGACGCCCTCGCCGACGGCGTCACCCAGGGCCTGCGAGATGCGGGCCTGGCGATCGGAAAGACATCGCGCTATGCGACACCGCGTCGGCTGGCCGTATCGATTACCGACGTGGCCGAACAGACCGCGCCGGAGGCGGTGGAGAAAGCCGGCCCGACCGTGGCAATCGCCTTCGACGACGAGGGCAACGCGACCAAGGCAGCCGAGGGCTTTGCCCGCTCGCTGGGCACGACGGTCGACGCACTGGCCCGCGAGGACAGTGACAAGGGGGAGCGTCTCGTCTATCGCGCGACCGAGCCGGGCAAGCCGTTGGCCGATCTCCTACAGGGCGCGGTCGACAGCGCCCTGCGCGGATTGCCGATTCCGAAACTGATGCGCTGGGGCGATTCGGATACCGGCTTCGTACGGCCCGTGCATTGGGTCGTGGCATTGCACGGCGCGCAGATCGTGCCGTTGACGCTGTTCAAGGAAGCCGCAGATCGCAATACGCAAGGTCACCGTTTTCATCATGGCGGCACCATCGTCCTGGAAACAGCTGACGAATACGCCCGCGCTCTCGAGGAGACCGGCCATGTGATCGCCGATCCCGACGTGCGCAAGGCGCGTATCGAGTCCCAGGTTACCGCGGCAGGCGAGACATTCGGCGGCCGCGCGCTGATCGACGACGGATTGGTCGAAGAGGTGACGGCTCTGGTCGAGTGGCCGGTGGGTATCGCCGGCACGTTCGATGAACGTTTCCTGGTGCTGCCGCGCGAGGTGCTTATCTCGACGCTGCAGGAACACCAGCGCTACTTTCCGATCGAAGCCGGCAACGGCGAACTGATGGCCGGGTTCGTGACCGTCGCCAACCTCGAAAGCCGGGACGTCGCCCAGGTCATCGCGGGCAACGAGCGTGTTGTGCGCCCGCGCCTTGCCGATGCGCTGTTCTTCTGGGAACAGGATCGCCGCCGGGGCCTCGCGGCCCATGTCGACGGGCTGGCCCGAGTCACGTTCCAACAGTCACTGGGCTCGCTCGCCGACAAGAGCGGGCGGGTGGCCACCCTGTGTAACCGGCTTGGCGAGGCTGCCGGCGCCGATTCGGACACATTGGCGCGGGCCGCCGAACTCGCCAAGGCCGATCTGCTTACCGAAATGGTCGGCGAATTCCCCGATCTGCAAGGGGTGATGGGCTATTACTACGCCCGCGATGGCGGCGAGTCAGACGATGTGGCAACCGCGATCACCGAACAGTACGCGCCGGCCCGTGCCGGTGCGCCGATCGCGGCCACGCCGGCAGGCCAGGCCCTCGCGCTTGCAGATCGCCTGGACACCCTGGCCGGAATCTTCGCCATCGACCGGCGCCCGAGCGGCGACAAGGACCCGTTCGGCCTGCGTCGCGCGGCGCTCGGTGTACTGCGAACCCTCATCGAGGGCAATCTGTCGCTCGATCTTCGTGCCGAGCTCGACCATGCGCTGAGCATGCAGCCCGTCGAACCGGCCGAGGGCAGCCTCGAAGCGCTCTGGACGTTCCACATGGAACGTCTGCGCGGTTACTACGCTGAGCGCGGCATCAGCGGCGACCGGTTCGATGCCGTCGCCAATCTCGGCCTGCGCGATCTTGTGGATTTCGATCGGCGCATCGTCGCCGTCGATGCGTTCGGCCGCGAAGCGGCGGCACAGACCGTTTGCGGCGCACACAAGCGAATCCGCAACATTCTGCGTCGAAATGCATCCGAGCTCGATGGCCGGTCGTTCGACGATCGCCTGGTGGAACCGGGCGCCGAAACGCGGCTGGCGCAGGCGCTCGAAGCGCAGCGGGACGCCGTCACCGGCGCCATGCGTGACGAGGATCCGGCCCGGGCGCTGGCAGGCCTTGCGGCACTTGCCGAGCCACTCGACGCGTTCTTCGACGACGTGATGGTCATGGCCGAGGACGACACCCTGCGCCAGAATCGCCTGGCGCTGCTTCAGGCGCTCGACCGGCTTTGCCGAGAGGTGGCGGATATTTCCTGTCTGGCCCTGGACTGACGCACTGGACGCGCCCACGGACATCCAACAGACTGACCGCATGAAACTGGTCATCCTCGATCGCGACGGCGTCATCAACGAAGACAGCGACGACTTCATCAAGTCGCCGGCCGAATGGCGCCCGATCGCGGGCAGCCTCGAGGCCATCGTCAAACTCAAGCACGCAGGCTTTCGGGTGGTCGTGGCGAGCAACCAGTCGGGGCTGGCGCGCGGCCTGTTCGATTACGACACGTTATTCGCGATCCACGACAAGATGACCCGAATGCTCGCCGATATCGGCACGCAGCTGGACGGCATCTTTTTCTGCCCGCACGGACCACAGGACGGCTGCACCTGCCGCAAGCCGCATACCGGCCTGCTCGACGATATCGCGCGCCGATTCGGCCGCTCGATCGAAGGCGTGCCATTCGTCGGCGACAGCCTCTCGGATATTAACGCGGCGCGCGATGCCGGTGCCCAACCGGTGCTGGTGCGTAGCGGCAAGCCGCTGCCACACGACGCCTCGCTGGACGGCGTGCAGACCTACGCCGATCTGGCGGCGGCAGCCGAGGCCCTCATCCAGACCCACGCGCCGCGCAGGCATAAAAAAAGCGGCTGAACGACCAGCCGCTTTTCAAACCCGGGGCGGTGACATGCCGCTCGTCAGATATCCAGATTCGACACCATGAGCGCATTGCGCTCGATGAACTCTCGGCGCGGCTCGACATGATCGCCCATGAGCGTCGTGAACATCTGGTCTGCGCCCACGGCGTCGTCGATCTTGACCTGCATGAGACGCCGACTGTTCGGGTCCATCGTGGTTTCCCAGAGCTGGTCCGGATTCATCTCGCCCAGCCCCTTGTAACGCTGGACATTCTGGCCGCGCTTGGCTTCGGCGAGGAGCCATTCGTATGCGGCCTCGAAAGAATCGACAGGTTCGCTGCGCTCGCCACGGCTGACCTGGGCGCCTTCGCCAATCAGGTCGAGTAGTTCGTTGCCCAACGCGGACATCCGCTGGTACTCCTCGCCGGTAAAGAAATCCTCATGCCAAACAAAGGTGTGCGGGATCCCGTGACTGAAACGCACCACTTGGAGATGCAGCGGCCGTTCATCGTCCGCCGGCTTGATCTGGACCTCGTAGCGGTGCCGCGCCTCGTTACGTGCATCCAGCCGCGCCTGGAGTTGTGCGGCCCAGTCCTGCATGCGCTCGGCGTCCGAGAACAGCTCGGGTGTCATCGGCGCGAGATAGGTCATCTCCTTCAGAGTCGCCGGATCGAAGCGGCGGGTCAGACGGTCGATATCCTCGAGCATCCCCATGAAGCGCTGGGCGAGATCGGCGAGCGCATCGTCCGCAATCGGCGGCGCATCCGCACTCACGCGCAGCTCCGCCTTGTTCAGGGCAAGTCGCAACAGGTAGTTGTCGAGTTCCTTGTCGTCCTTGACGTAATACTCCTGCTTGCCGCTTTTAACCTTATACAGTGGCGGCTGCGCAATGTAGACGTAACCCGCCTCTATCAGGGCGAACATCTGGCGGTAGAAGAAAGTCAGCAGCAACGTCCGGATATGCGACCCGTCGACGTCGGCATCCGTCATGATAATGATCCGGTGATAGCGCAGCTTCGCGGGGTCGAACTCGTCGCGGCCAATACCGCAGCCGAGCGCAGTGATGAGGGTGCCCACTTCGACGGACGAGAGCATCTTGTCAAAACGGGCTTTCTCCACGTTCAGAATCTTGCCCTTGAGCGGCAGGATCGCCTGATTGTGACGATCACGACCCTGTTTCGCCGAGCCACCGGCCGAGTCACCCTCCACCAGGAACAGCTCGGACTGCGACGGGTCCTTTTCCTGGCAGTCCGCCAGCTTGCCCGGCAACCCAGCAACATCCAGTGCGCCCTTGCGGCGTGTCATGTCGCGAGCCCGACGTGCCGCATCTCGCGCGCGCGCCGCCTCGATCACCTTGCCGGCGATTACCTTGGCATCCCGCGGGTTTTCGAGAAGGAAGTCGCTCAGATGCTCGTTCACCGTGGATTCCACGACGGCGCGAACTTCGGACGACACCAGCTTTTCCTTGGTTTGCGACGAGAACTTGGGGTCCGGGACTTTCACGGAAATAACGGCGGTCAGACCTTCACGGGCGTCGTCGCCAGCCGGCGCGACCTTTTCCTTCTTGGCCAGTCCTTCCGAGTCGATATAGCCGTTCAGCGTCCGTGTGAGCGCGCCCCGGAAGCCGGCCAGATGGGTGCCGCCGTCACGCTGCGGGATATTGTTGGTGTAGCAGAACACGCTCTCCTGATAGGAGTCGTTCCACTGCATCGCCACCTCGACGACGATATCTTCACGCTCGGCCGTGAAATAGCACACGGACTCATGAAGCTGCGTCTTGTTCTCGTTGAGGTTCTCGACGAAAGCGCGAATACCGCCCTCGTATTCGAACACCACGTCGCGCTCGCTCGCCTCTTCGCGCAGGCGAATGCGCACGCCTGAATTGAGAAACGACAGCTCCCGAAGACGCTTGGCCAGAATATCGAAGCTGAAGGTGATGTTCGTGAAGACGTCCGCACTGGGATGAAAATGGATGGACGTACCGGTTTTGTCGGTGTCGGCCTGGGTCGCGAGATCGCCCATCGGCTCGCCCATGCTGTAGGCCTGCCGATAATGCTTGCCGTCGCGATAAATATTGAGCTCGAGCCGGTCGGACAATGCGTTCACGACCGACACGCCGACACCATGAAGGCCGCCTGAGACCTTGTACGAGTTCGCGTCGAATTTACCGCCGGCATGGAGCACGGTCATGATGACTTCGGCTGCCGAGCGCCCTTCGCCTTCGTGGTAGTCGACCGGAATACCGCGGCCATCATCGGTGACCGTAATACTCTGGTCGCGATGAATGACGACCTGAATCTCGTTGCAGTACCCGGCGAGCGCCTCGTCAATCGCGTTATCCACGACCTCAAAGACCATATGGTGTAGACCGGTGCCGTCATCCGTGTCACCGATATACATGCCCGGCCGCTTTCTTACGGCCTCGAGCCCCTTCAGGACCTTGATACTACTGGAGTTGTAATCGCCGTTAGATTCCGCCATATGCCACCGCAGTTCACGCAGGATTCAATCGAATCAATCTTGCAATTCTACCACGGTGGCGGCTTAACGCCGGGTCACCGCCCCATGTTCCACGTGGAACATCCGCGCCTCCGCCAATGCCTCCGGCACGAGCGACGCTTCGAGAAACGTGACGAACGATTGCCCGCCGAGGGCGGCAATTTCGTGGGCCAGCACTTCGCGATAACGAGCACCGAGTTCAGCGGCCATATCGTCGATTAAAAGAACAGGCCGAATGCCGCGGCGGGCATATAGAAGCTCGGCCTGGACGAGAAGCAACGCGGTAGTCAGTATTTTCTGTTGGCCGCGTGACACCCAGTCACGCGCATTTGCGCTGGCGATCGTTACACGGAGGTCAGCCCGATGTGGGCCTTGCTGGGTGAAACCGGCACGCAAATCCTGATCGAGATTCGCGGCTAGCGCATGGCCCAACCCGTCCTCACCGCGCCAGCCGCTGTCGTATTCGAGAGAAACGGCTTCGTCCCCCAGAAGACGGCGCGCCTGGGCAGGTAATCCGGCATGAAGCTGGTCGATGTAGGCTCGACGCGATGCGTCCACGAGCTCGGCGTTGCGGACAAGTTCCGCATCCCATGCAATGACGTCTTTCTTAGGCCAGCGGGATTTGAGTGCGCGATTGCGCTGACGTAAGGCGCGTCGATAACGCCGCCACGCAGGGAAAAAAGTGTGTTCCACGTGAAACACGCCCCAATCCATGAAATATCGACGGTAACGCGGCCCCTGTTCCAGAAGGCGGTGGACGTTGGGGTCGATGAGTTGAAGGGGAAGCGCGTTGACGAGATCAAGGCGCGTGGTGTTCGGGTCACCATCTCGACGATAGGTGATTGCCCGGCGGGTTCGCTGGATCCCGATACGGTGTGAACGTCCCCCGGGAACATCAATTTCGCCCGACACGGTAAATGCTTCGGCGTTACGCCGAATTGCCGGCCTGGGGCCCGATTGTCGAAACGACTGCCCCCGGCCCAGGAAAAAAATCGCCTCGAGGAGGCTTGTTTTCCCCGAGGCGTTGTCTCCGGTGATGACGTTTACACCTGCGTCCGGCGCAAGTTCTACATTTTCGAAGCACCGAAAGTCATGCAGTCGCAGGCTTGAAAGGTGCATTCGGGCCAGACTAGAGACGCATGGGCATGACGACATACCGCGTCGCGGGATCGTTTACCGCTTGCAGCAAACCGCTGCTATCCGGGCCCGACAACGACAGGGTGAACTCTCCGCTATCCATGGCGCCCAACGCCTCGAGCAGATAATTGACGTTGAACCCGATTTCAATCGGATCACTGTCGTAGCTGACCTGGATTTCATCCTCTGCTTCTTCTCGTTCCACGTTCTGGGCCTGAAGCCGAAGACTGTGGTCGTTGAGAGCCAGCCTCACGCCGCCGAATTTCTCGTTGGAGAGAATCGCTGTTCGAGAAAGCGCCTGCCGAATCGTGTCGCGATCGGCATGCATCTGGCGGTCCGCCTCCTGGGGAATGACGCGTTCGTAATCCGGGAACCGCCCATCGATCAACTTGGTTGTGAACACGAGGCCAGGCAGTTGCAGGCGAAGATGCTTTGAGGACAGCTGCAACGTGATTTCAGCTTCGCTGCTATCGAGCAGGCGAACCAGTTCGGTGATCGCCTTACGCGGCACGATCGCCTGTATTGGTTCGTTGATTCCCGTCTTCACCTGTGCGTCGCTCAGGGCGAGACGATGTCCATCGGTGGCCACACAACGGGCGCGATCTTCCCGAAGCGACAACAACAGTCCGTTCAAGTAATAGCGCACATCCTGATGTGCCATTGCAAAGTGTGTGCGGTCCAGAAGCCCTTTCAGTACCCGCTCGGCAATGGCAATCCTTTGACCTTCCTCGACTTCGTCGAGATACGGCCAATCCTGAGCGGACATTGTCGCCAACGTGAACCGAGAGCGACCGGACTGCACGCGTGTCTGTTGCTGATCATGGTGCAGCGTAATTTCCGCATCGTCTGGCAGGCCGCGGCAGATATCGAGCAGTTTTCGTGCCGGTACTGCGGCAGAGCCCGGGTTGCTGATAACGGCGGGTGTATCGGTGATCAGCTCGAGTTCGAGATCCGTTGCGGTAACGATGATGCGATCGTTTTCTGCCCGAATAAGAATATTCGACAGAATCGGCATCGTCTGTCGACGTTCCACGACGCCGATAACGGTCTGGAGAGCAGTGAGCAGATCCTTGCGCTGCACGGTGAATTGCATGACGGGCTCCGGGAACAGTCGTCTTTGTTGTCTTAAGGACTAGTAAGAAAAGCTAGTAGTAGTAGTAACTGGTGTGGTTCAACTCTGTCGATAACCGGTTTTTATTCAATAAAAACAGACACCTGAGATATTATTAAGATTGTTCTAAAAAGCGTTCGAATCCTGTTGCTCGGCTGTGGACAGATTGTGCGTTCTTCATCCAGGGCACGCGCCTTTTCGAGGCTTCAGTAATTGTCCACGCGCTATCCACAGTCAGCTTGTGAGTATCCGGCTCAGGTTGGCGTAGTCTTCGTCGACCCGTGCGTCGGTTTCGCGTAACTCCTTGACCTTGCGGCAGGCGTGCAGGACCGTCGTGTGGTCGCGTCCGCCGAATGCCTGGCCGATTTCCGGCAGGCTGTGGTTCGTGAGTTCCTTTGCGAGCGCCATCGATATCTGACGCGGGCGTGCCACCGAACGGGTGCGTTTCTTGCCGAGCAGGTCGGCGAGTCGCATCTTGTAGTACTCCGCGACCGTGCGCTGGATGTTCTCGAGCGTGACCAGCCGGTCGTATACGGCCAGCATGTCGTGCAGCGCCTGCTTGGCGAAATCCACCGTGATGGGCGTCCCGGTAATCTGGGCGGACGCCTTGAGGCGATGCAGTGCGCCTTCCAGGTCGCGCACGTTCGATCGCACGCGCTTGGCGATGAAGAACGCGACCTCCTGCGGCAACGCGACCCCATGGGCATCGGCTTTGGAGAGCATGATCGCGACCCGTGTCTCCAGTTCCGGCGGTTCGACGGCCACGGAAAGCCCCCAGGAGAACCGCGACTTGAGTCGATCCTCGAGGCCTTCGACTTCCTTGGGAAATCGATCGCAGGTGATCACGATTCGCTGATTGGACTCGAGCAGCGAATTGAACGTATGGAAGAACTCCTCCTGCGATCGATCCTTGTTCGCGAAGAACTGGATATCATCGATCAGCAGGGCGTCCAGTGAACGGTAATGCGCCTTGAAGCGATCCATCCGGTTATGCCGGATCGCGGTGACCATCTCGTTGACGAAGTGCTCGGAGCGAACGTAGGCGACCTTGGCCCGCGGATTGTTATCCAGCAGGCGATTGCCCACGCTCTGCATCAGATGCGTCTTGCCCAGACCTACGCCGCCGTAGATCAGCAGCGGGTTGTAGGCCATGTTGTCCGGATTGGCGGCCTGCTCGGCGGCCGCACGGGCGATCTGGTTGGATTTACCCTGAACGAACGCCTCGAAGGTGTAGCGGCTGTCCAGGTTGTGGCGCGATGCGGGCGGCGCGGCCGCGGCCTCGTTTTTCGTGCTGGTGTCGGGTTTGCGCCCGCCGCCGACCAGCACCCGGATTCGCTTGGGTAAGGCACCGAGATCGTTCAGCGCGTTGGCGATCGGTGTCCGCAGTTCGCGCTCGACCTGATCACGCACAACCTCGTTCGGGGCCATGAGATCGAGCCCGTCATCGTTGAACTCGGCCTCGAGGGGGCGCAGCCAGAGGTTGATGTCCTTTTCAGGCAGCCGCGCCTCGATATGCGTCAGACAACGTTGCCAGAGCGTGTCAGCCAAGATCCCATACTCCGTAGCGAAAAAAAGCGCTGCCTTGCCGGCGCGCCGGCGCCTTACCCTAGCGTACGAGCCACAACTTATCCACAGCGTTTTTCACCGCTTGCAAGGGCATGGGGCGGGCGACTAGAATCCGCGCTCTTTACCGCGAAGTGCGTCCGTCAGGCCGCCGAGTCGAGACCGTCATGAAAAGAACCTATCAGCCGAGCAACCTGCACCGTAAGCGCACCCACGGCTTCCGTGCGCGCATGGCTACCAAGAATGGTCGCGCCGTGCTGGCATCGCGCCGTGCCAAGGGCCGCAAGCGCCTGACGCCGTAGGAAAAACCGGGTGGCGCAGGCTGGGTTTCCCGCGACTGCGCGCCTCAGGCAGGCGAGTGAATTCCGAGCCGTTTTCGCTCGCGGCCGAAAGTACGTCAGCCGCGGATTCGTGATCATCGCTGCCCCGGGCGGCGCCGATCGATCGCGGCTTGGGCTCGCGCTCGCCAAGCGCAGGATCGCGCGCGCCGTCGACCGGAACCGGGTCAAGCGGGTGCTCAGGGAATCTTTTCGCAACAACCGCCACCGGCTCGGCTCGATCGATGTCGTGGTGCTGGCCAGAAGCCGTACGGCCGCGATGGACAACGCGGCACTGTTCGCCCAGCTCGCCGAGATATGGCCGCAGCTGGAACGCCTGAACAGCCGGCCGCCGCACGACCATGGGTCCGATCAGGCCCGTTAACGAGGGATTTCCCCACGCATGGAAAATATTCGTTTCGGACTCCTCTGCGCTATCGGCGTCCTGTGTTTTTTCCTCTATCAGGCCTGGCAGACCGACTACGCACCCACCCAGGCTGACGCCACGTCGGCCAACGGCCAGACGGCCGGCCAGAACGATTATGCGTCGGCCGACGAGGATGATGTGCCCTCGCTGTCCTCGGCGCCAGAAAGCGACGGTGGTCCGGAGCAGAGTAGCGATTCGCGCCAGGCGCAGACCGGCCAGGACGACGAGCCGGTTGTCGGCGAAGCGGATCAGATTCATGTCGTCACCGACCGGCTCGATGTCATCATCGACACGCGCGGCGGCGATCTTCGCAAGGTCGAGCTGCGCGGCGTGCCGGTGTCGTCGGAAAAGCCGGACACCAACCTGCGCCTGATCAACGACAGCGCGCCGAACTTCTTCATCACCCAGAGTGGTCTCGTGGCCGACGGCGCCAAGGCGCCGGATCATCGCTCGACCTATCAGGCGGAGCGCAAGGAGTACGAGCTCGAGGACGGCCAGGACACGCTCGAGGTGCCGCTGACCTGGACCAACCAGGCCGGGCACGAGGTGACAAAGGTCTACACCTTCCACCGCGACAGCTATCGCATCGGCCTGAACCATCGCGTGACGAATAATGGCGACAGCCCCTGGCGTCTGTCCCAGTACGTGCGGTTCTGGCGCGCGCCCTACGAAATCACCGGCGACGTGCCCTTCGCCCAGGCGTTCTTCGGCGTCGGCTGGTACGACCGCAAGGACGGCGGCGACAGCTACAGCTACCGCACTGAAAGCCACGAGGATCTGGCCGAAAACCCGCTCGAGCTGACCCAGCAGGGTGGCTGGGTGGCCATGATCCAGCACTATTTCATCGGCGCCGCGATCCCGCCGCCCGACGCCAAGGCGCGTTTCTTCGGCCAGCCCAAGGACGTGCCCAACGCGGCTGGCGGTTTCGCGACCGGCTTCATCGGTGCCCAGCAGCAGGTGGCTGCCGGCTCGCAGGCCGATTTCGAATCGACCCTGTTCGTGGGCCCGAAACTGCAGGATCAGCTCGAATCGGTGGCGCCCGGGCTCGGGCTGACCGTGGACTATGGCTGGCTGACCGTGCTCGCCAAGCCGATCTTCTGGGTGCTGGAACATCTGCACGCGCTGGTCGGCAACTGGGGCGTGGCCATCATTCTGCTGACGTTCCTCATCAAGCTCGTTTTCTACAAGCTGTCCGAGACGCAGTACCGGGCGATGGCCCGCATGCGCAAGTTCGCGCCGCGCATGCAGCAGCTCAAGGAGCAGTACGGCGACGACCGCCAGAAGCTGCAGTCGAAGATGATGGAGCTCTACAAGAAAGAGGGCTTCAACCCGCTGGCCGGCTGTTGGCCGATGCTGGTCCAGATGCCGGTGTTCATCTCGCTGTACTGGGTGCTGCGTGAATCCGTCGAGCTGCGGCATGCACCGTTCATGCTCTGGATCCAGGACCTGTCTGCACCGGACCCCTACTACATTCTCCCGGTGATCTTCGGCGTGACCATGTTCCTGCAGCAGAAGCTGACCGCGAACGTCACCATGGACCCGATGCAACAGCGCATCATGCAGATCATGCCCGTCGGCCTGGCGGTGTTCTTCGCCTTCTTCCCGGCGGGGCTGGTGCTGTACTGGTGTACCAACAACCTGCTCTCGATCGGCCAGCAGTGGTACATCTATCGCAAGCTGGACGCCGAAGGCCTGGGCCACAAGGCTGCCAGCAGCTGACCGCCCCGGCATGAGCGCGGCGCCCGGCGACACCATCGCGGCACTGGCCAGTGGTGCCGGGCGAGCGGGCGTCGGCGTGATCCGTGTCTCCGGCCCGGCGGTCCCGGAGATTGCGGCCGCGCTCATCGGTGAACTGCCCGCGCCACGGCGCGTACGCGTTTGCGGCTTTCATGATCGCGAGGGCATCGCGATCGACCACGGGGTAGCGCTGTATTTCGCGGCCCCTGCCTCGTTTACCGGCGAACATGTGCTCGAACTGCAGGGCCACGGCAGCCCCGTGCTGGTCGACATGCTGCTGGCACGCCTGCTGGAGCTCGGCGCGCGCCTCGCCGATCCCGGGGAGTACTCGCGGCGCGCCTTTCTCAACGACAAGCTGAGCCTCAACGAGGCCGAAGCGATCGCCGATGCCATCGATGCCGGCAGCGGCGCCGCCGCGCGGGCGGCCATGCGCTCGCTCGAAGGGGCATTCTCGGCCGAGGTGAACGCCCTGGTTGAAGCGCTCATCGAGCTGCGTGTCTATACCGAAGGGGCTATCGATTTTCCGGACGAGGACGATGTCGATTTTCTCGGCGACGGCGAGATCGCGCATCGCCTCGACGCCCTGCGTGAGCGCCTGCGTCTTCTGACCCGCCAGGCCAGCGAGGGGGCAAGCCTGCGCGAAGGGCTGCGTCTGGTCATCCTCGGCGCGCCGAACGTCGGCAAGTCCAGCCTGCTCAACCGCCTCGCCAGGCGCGATACCGCAATCGTCACGGATATCGCCGGCACCACGCGGGATGTGCTTCACGAGCAGCTGTCCATCGACGGGCTACCGCTCACGCTGGTGGATACCGCGGGCCTGCGCGAAACCCAAGACCCGATCGAGGCCGAAGGCGTGCGTCGGGCGAAAGCCGAACTCGAGCGCGCCGATCGCGTGTTGCTGGTGGTCGACGACGCGCAGGGCATCGGCCCGGAGGAACAGGCCCTGCTCGAAGACATCGGTACCCGCTGCGCGGTGACCATCGTCGCCAACAAGATCGATCTCACCGGTGCACCGGCCGGCCCGGCGGAACTGGCGGGCCGCGACGCCGTGCGCGTGTCTGCGACCGCGGGCACCGGGTTCGACGCGCTGGCGCGGCATCTGAAGGAGGCCGCCGGGCTGAGTGACGACGCCACCCCGGCTTTCATGGCGCGCCGGCGTCATCTCGACGCGCTGGCGCGGGCGAGCGCCGCTCTCGAGACCGGGCACGAGCGTCTGGTCGTCGACGCGGCCGGGGAGCTGCTTGCCGAGGAGCTGCGCCTGGCGCAGGCAGCGCTGGGCGAGATCACCGGTACCTTCACCAGCGACGATCTGCTCGGCGCGATCTTCTCCAGTTTCTGTATCGGCAAATAGCCCCCGGCCATTCCGTAGTCTGCCGGATGGGCCGTGTCGGCCGCGGGCTATAGCCTGTGCGGCCATCGACCGAGCCGAAACAGGGCATGACCATGGTTGTTCGCGATCACGACGATGCGCAAGAGTCCGCAATCGATGAAGAGAAGTTCATCAGTCGCCGCTACACGCTGCGTGCCGATGGCATGGGCCACTCCTTTCACGAGACCTACGTCAAACCCGGCTGCGCGCTGCACATGTGGTACAAGAACCACAAGGAAACGGTGATCTGCATCGAAGGCGAAGGTCGGATCGAGGACCTCACCGAGGGCGGCCAGTGGGACCTGAAGCCGGGCGTGCTCTATGCCCTCGACAAGAACCAGCAGCATATCCTCTCGAGCGAAAAGGGCATGACCGTGCTGTGCTGTTTCAGCCCGGCGCTCGTCGGCCCCGAAGATCACGACGAACAGGGCAGCTACCCGCTGCTCGACGACGACGGCAGCGTTCTGCAGCGCTGAGCTAGGGGCTGCGTTCGATCTCGAACAGGCGCGGCCAGTATTTGCCGGTGACATAGACGCGATCGTTGTCGCTGTCGTAGGCAATGCCGTTGAACGCCTCGGCATTGCTGTCGCCGGGCAGAGCCTCGCGCAGACCGGAGGCGTCGATACGCCCCAGTACAGCGCCGCTGTCCGGGTCGATGCGCAGGATGTGGTCGTCGAACCAGACGTTCGCCCAGATCTCGCCGTCGACGTATTCGAGTTCGTTGAGTCGGTCGACCGGTCGACCGTTCCGGCGCACCTGGACACGCCGCACGACGCCGAAATCCGACGGGTCCAGCACCCGCAGCGTGTCGGTGCCGTCGCTCAGCCATAGATGCGCGCCGTCGTAGGTCAGACCCCAGCCCTCGCCGGTGTACCGCCGCCGGCCGATCAGTTCGAGCGAGGCGGCGTCGAAGACGAAGGCCTCGCCGGCTTTCCAGGTGAGCCAGTAGAGCTTGTCGTCGATTCGTGCGAGGCCTTCGCCGAAATAGCGGGCCGGCAATCGCTGCTGCGCGCGTATGTTTCCGGTGGCGGGGTTCACCCGGCGCAGGGTCGAGCGGCCGTGCTTGCCGGTGGTTTCGTAGAGCATGCCGTCGTGAAAAAGCAGGCCCTGGGTGAAGGCAGCGGCGTCGTGTGGTGCGCTGGAAATCACGTTCGCGGGCGCGGTATCGGCGCGGCAGGCCGTGGATGCGAGCACGGCGGCCAGCAGTGTCGACAGGGCAAGCAGGCGCGGCATGCGTGCATGGTAGCGCGCGTTGCGCGATGGCGTTCGAAAGTCGCGGCAGCAGCCTGCTAAGACAGGGAAAAGACGATTATCATGGAAGACTTGTAACCGCTAAGAGACGCCTTGCATGGCCGAACACCAACATACCGAACACGATCTGGATTCGAATCAGAAGCGCGACGCGCGTCGTCGTGAAGCGCCCAGCGCTGCTGTCGTCTACGAGGCGATCCGGCGCGAGGCCGAGTCCGAGCTCACCCGCCCCCTGCCCGGGCTGGCCTTCTCCGCGCTGGCTGCCGGGCTGTCCATGGGCTTCTCCCTCATCGCCCAGGCGCTGCTCTACAGCTACACGCCGGAATCCGCCTGGCGGCCGATCATCGCCAGCTTCGGCTATTCGATCGGCTTCCTGTTCGTGATTCTGGGCCGCCAGCAACTGTTCACGGAAAACACCCTCACGCCGGTGCTCGAAGTATTGCGTGTGCGGCGCTGGTCAACGGTCTCGCGCACGATCAACCTCTGGGGCGTGGTGCTCGTCGCCAACCTCGTGGGCACGGCCATATTCGCGGCGACGCTGGCCAATTTCGACGTGCTGGACCCCAAGATCAACGGCGCGCTCGCCTCGATCGCGGCTAAGGAATACGAGTACGGCTTCGGCACGATGTTCGTGCGCGCGATCTTTGCCGGCTGGCTGGTGGCGCTCATGCTCTGGCTGATGCCCTTCGCCGAGACCGCGCGCGTCGGCGTGATCATCCTCGTGACCTATGTCATCGGGCTCGCGCATTTCCCGCACATCATCGCCGGCTCGGTCGCCGCGCTCTACGGCGTGTTCACGGGCGCCCACGGGTTCATGGAGTTCGTGTCCGTATTCTTCGTGCCGACGATTCTGGGCAACGTGATCGGGGGGGTGGCACTGGTGGCCGCCGTGAACTACGCCCAGGTCGCCTACAGCGACTCCGAGCGCGATAACAGCGACGTCGACAAGGGCGACTGATGCACGTTCCGGTCGTCGCTGGCGAAGATGCTGCGATGCGGTATAGTCGAGTCACCACTCAAACGGAAAATCTGTCATGGCAGAATCCGACGACAAATGGGAAGGCCGCTGGGAACGCGTCAAGGGCAAGGCCCGTGAGCATTTCGGGCGTCTGACCGACGACGAGGTCGAGGAAACGGCCGGCAAGCGCCAGAACATGCTGGGCAAGATCCAGGAGAAGTACGGCGAGACCAAGGAAAAGGCCGAAGAGATGCTCAAGGATTTCGAACGCAAGCATCTCTAGCGCGCGTATCGACCGCGAAAGCCGTCCGGTTCTGCCGGGCGGCTTTTTTATTGCCCGCCTTGCGGTGGCTATCGCGCCGGGCGCGCCTGGTGACAGGCGGCGACCAGCGCCCGGAAAAGCCGGTACTGGGCCGGGCGATAGCACAGATATTCGGGGTGCCACTGCACGCCGATCACGAAGGCCGCGTTGCGGGCCTCGATCGCCTGCACGAAACCGTCGGCATCGCGTGCACTGGCCTGTATTCCGCTGCCCAGCCCGTGCACGGCCTGGTGATGCAGGCTGTTCACGCGCAGCCGCGAGCTACCCACGATAGCCGCCAGCCGTGAGCGCCGCTTGAGCGCGATCGGCTTGCAGGCCAGCGGATTGACGCGATTGGACGTGGAGCGCCGCAGTTCGCTGATGTCCGAATACAGCGTGCCGCCGGCGGCGACGTTGATCAGCTGGGCGCCGCGGCAGATGCCGAGTATCGGCGTGTTATCGACACGGGCGCGCTTGATCGCGGCCAGTTCCATCTCGTCGCGGGCACGATCGGCGGTGTTGTCGTAGGCCGCGGTGGCGCCGTAGAGATCAGTGGCGATGTCGTCGCCGCCGCCGATCACGAGCCCGTCGATCGGCGCCGGCATGGGATGCCGGGGCGTGGCGCGGACCGCGCGTCCGCCCGCCAGCGCGATGGCCAGCCAGGCGGCCCACCACCCGGGCGCCCAGCGGCTGGCTTTGCCGGTAACGGCAATCAGCGGTCGTTTACGAGCCAAGACAGCGCCTCAGGCGTCGACGAGCTGTTCGAAGCGATCGCCCCAGCGCCCGAGCCAGTCGCCGAAGGGCTTGTCGAGGGTCGCGCAGTATTCGGCACAGATCTCCAGCAGGCGGTCCTCGTCGGCCGCCAGTTCCTCGATCACGCACCAGTGATTCCACGCGGGGTGCAGATCCCAGCCGGGCTGTTCGATCTCGCAGTTGGGCAGGCGATAGTGCAGCGTCGGCCGGGCATTGACCAGGCCATCCGAAACCGCGGCGCGTACGCGCGCCTCGTCCAGGTGGGCGAATACCGGCAACATGTCCAGCGCGCGGTTGCGGCTGGCGTTCTCGGCGAGATAGTCGTCGATCATGGCCGTACGCGTGGGCGTATAGGCCGGGTCGCAGACCTGGCGCACATAGGCTTTGGTGAACGGCTGAATATACGGAAACACGCGCCGGCTGATATCGATCTCGCTGACCCGACGCAGCCAGTCGAAGGCCACGGCGAAGGCACGGATATAGTTCACCAGCGTGGGCGTTTCCAGATCCGGCAACTCCGGATTGAGATGCAGCCCGAACGCGTAGATCGCCGACTGGCTCGTACCGCGCGCGCCGGCGACGCGCAGCGCCTCGATCAGCGGATGCAGTTCGTGCAGCCGACTGATCGCGATCGGCGGGCCGACAATCTCGAACGGCACCACGCGTTTGGCCAGCGCGCCGAGCATGTCCTCGGATACGCGTTCGATCTCGTCGAGCAGCCCGGGTTCGCCCTCGCGGCGGCCCCGCTCCTTGAGAAACGCGTAGTCGAGTTCGATGGCGAAATCGCCCAGCGGCGTGTCCGACACGGTGTATTCGTACGCGCTGTGCGGGTGAATCTCGCCGCCCAGCGTCTGTCGTAGGGTTTCGCCGATGCGTTCGATGGTCAGGCCGGTAAATTCAAGTTCCACGCCGACACGCCTTTCACCGTTCGACGCCGTATGGAGGCGTGATGGCAGGCACAGCGGGGGCTTGGCCGCGGCCGCATCGAAAGTGGTCATTGTATAGTGCAACGCAGCATTATCGAAAAACGTGGCAAGCATGCCACCGACGCGCCGCGACGGCCAGTTGTCGGCCCTCGAAATGCGGGCGTAGTATCGCTTTCAGACTGTCTTTCAACGACTCTATTACCAAGGAGCGCCCTATGGTCCAGGCGAGCGCGCACCCCGAGCACGCCGACGACGCAGAAGACGTCGATCCGCAGGAATCCGCCGAATGGCGCGACGCACTCGATGCCGTTATCGAACGCGAGGGCCCGGAACGGGCGCACTTTCTGCTGGAAATGCTTATTGAGCGTTCCCGGCGGTCCGGGGCCTATATCCCCTACTCGCCGAATACGGCCTATGTGAACACCATCCCGCCACACCGGGAGGAACCCTCGCCGGGCGATCCGGCCATCGAATGGCGTATCCGTTCGATCATCCGCTGGAACGCGATGGCGATGGTCATCCAGGCCAATCGCCACCACGAAGGCGTGGGCGGGCATATCGCCAGCTTCGCGTCGGCGGCCACGCTCTATGAAGTGGGTTTCAACCATTTCTTCCATGCGCCCAGCGAGGAACACGGCGGCGATCTGGTCTATATCCAGGGCCATTCGGCGCCGGGTATCTATGCGCGCTCCTATCTCGAAGGCCGTCTGACCGAGGATCAGCTGCTCAACTTTCGTTCAGAAGCCGGCGGCAAGGGGCTGTCCAGTTATCCGCACGCCTGGCTGATGCCGGACTACTGGCAGTTCGCTACCGTGTCCATGGGCATCGGCCCGATCAACGCCATCTACCAGGCGCGCTTCATGCGCTACCTGCACAATCGCGGCGTGGAGGACACCAGCGATCGCCACGTGTGGTGCTTCTGTGGCGACGGCGAGATGGACGAGCCCGAATCCATGGGCGCGATCGATATCGCGGCCCGCGAAGGCCTCGACAACCTGATCTTCGTGGTCAACTGCAACCTGCAGCGCCTCGACGGCCCGGTACGCGGCGACTCCAAGATCATCAACGAACTGGAAGGCTCCTTCCGCGGTGCCGGCTGGAACGTCATCAAGGTGATCTGGGGTGCCCTCTGGGACGGCCTGCTGGCCCAGGATCACGACGGCAAGCTCGTCGAGCTGATGAACGAAACCGTCGATGGCGAATACCAGGCGTACAAGGCGCACGGCGGCGACTACACGCGCGAGAACTTCTTCGGCAAGTATCCGGAGCTGAAGAAGATGGTCGCGTCGATGTCCGATGAGGACATCCGCCGCCTCAACCGTGGTGGCCACGACCCGCACAAGGTCTATGCGGCCTATCACCGCGCGGTGAACAACAAGAACGGGCGGCCGACCGTGATCCTGGCCAAGACGGTCAAGGGCTACGGCATGGGCGAGGCCGGCGAAGGCCAGAACATCACCCATCAGCAGAAGAAGATGGGCGAGGACGCGCTCAAGGAATTCCGTGATCGCTTCGAGATCCCGGTCGACGACGACAAGATCGCCGAGGCGCCCTTCTACAAGCCGGCCGAGGATTCCGAGGAAATCCAGTATCTCAAGGCGCGTCGCAAGGAGCTGGGCGGTTACCTGCCGCAGCGTCGCACCGACGGCGACAAGCTCGAGATCCCGCCGCTGTCGGCATTCCAGAAGCTGCTCGACGGCTCCGGCGATCGCGAAATGGCCACCACCATGGTGTTCGTGCGCATCCTGCAGATCCTCACCCGCGACAAGAACGTGAAGGACCGCGTGGTGCCGATCATCCCGGACGAGGCGCGCACCTTCGGCATGGAAGGCATGTTCCGTAGCCTGGGCATCTATTCGCCGGTCGGCCAGCTATTCAAGCCCGAGGACTCCGACCAGCTCGCCTTCTACAAGGAATCGGTCAAGGGCCAGATCCTCGAGGAAGGCATCACCGAAGCGGGCGCTATTTCGTCGTTCATCGCCGCGGCCACGTCGTACTCGAACCACGGCAAGACGATGATCCCGTTCTATGCTTACTACGCCATGTTCGGCTTCCAGCGCGTGGGCGACTTCTGCTGGGCGGCCGGCGACATGCGCGCCCGCGGCTTTTTGCTCGGTGGCACCGCCGGTCGTACCACGATCAACGGCGAAGGCCTGCAGCACCAGGACGGCCACAGCCACATCATGTTCGACTTCGTGCCGAACTGCCGCGCCTACGACCCGACCTTCTCCTACGAGATGGCGGTGATCATTCATCGCGGTCTGGAAGAGATGTACGTCGAGCAGAAGGACGTCTACTACTACCTCACGATGATGAACGAGAACTACAGCCATCCGGCGATGCCGGAAGGCGTGGAAGACGACATCATCGCCGGCATGTACAAGTTCTCGGAGGGCAACAAGCGCTACAAGAAGCAGGTCAACCTGCTGGGCTCCGGCACCATCCTGCGCGAAGCCATCGCCGCCGCCGAAATGCTCGAGAAGGAATACAACGTCGGGGCCACCGTCTGGAGCGTACCCAGCTTCACCCAGCTGCGCCGCGACGGTCTCACCACCGAACGCTGGAACATGCTCCATCCGGAGGAGGAACCGCGCCAGAGCTTCATCGGCAAGAAGTTCGCCGACGCCAAGGGCCCGGCGATTGCCGCGACCGACTATGTGCGCGGCTATGCGGACCTCATCCGGCCGTTTATGCCGGTGGCGTATCACACGCTCGGCACCGACGGGTATGGCCGTTCGGACACGCGCGAGGCCCTGCGCGACTTCTTCGAGGTCGACCGCCGCTGGATCACCGTGTCGGCGCTCAAGGCGCTGGCCGACGAAGGCACCATCGAGCGCAAGCAGGTGGGCGAGGCGATTCGCAAGTACGGCATCGATCCGGACAAGCCGGAGCCCATTACCCACTGATGGTCTGAAAACGCGGATCACCCAGTCGAAACAATGCTTTAAAAGCGCGGCCCGTCCGCGGGCCGCGCCACCGGATCAAGGAAACGCTTTATGGCGGCGCAGGAAATCAAGGTCCCGGATATCGGCGACTTCGACGAGGTCGAGGTCATCGAGGTGCTGGTGTCCGAGGGTGACGAGGTCGAGGAAGAGCAGCCGCTCATCACCCTCGAATCCGACAAGGCCACGCTCGAGGTGCCCTCGTCCGCGGCCGGCAAGATCACCGAGCTCAAGGTCGCCGAAGGCGACAAGGTCTCCGAGGGCGACGTGATCGCCATGCTCGAGGCTGCAGACGCATCCGGCGACGACTCGGAGGACGAAGCCGACGACGCCGATACGGACGAGGAAGCCGAAGACGACTCGAGCGGCGCGGACGACGGCGAAGAAGAAGCCGACGCCTCGGAATCCGAGGATGACGACGACAGCGACGACGATGAAGCTGACGACGACGCCTCGGGCGGCGGCGAGAGTGTCGAGGTCAAGGTGCCGGACATCGGCGACTTCGACGAGGTCGAGGTCATCGAAGTTCTGGTGTCCGAAGGCGACGACGTCGAGGAAGAACAGCCGCTGATCACCCTGGAATCGGACAAGGCCACACTGGAAGTGCCCTCGTCAGGCGCCGGCAAGATCACCGAACTCAAGGTCTCCGAAGGCGACAAGGTGTCCGAGGGCGACGTGATCGCGATGCTGGAAACCGCCGGCGGCGGCAAGAAGGCGTCCGGGGGCAACAAGAAGTCCGAGTCCAAGGCCGATTCGAAGCCCAAGAAGGATGGTGAACCGAAGCCGCCGAAGCGCGGCAAGAGCGGCAAGGACGAGCCGCAGGACGACGCGCCCACACAGCCCGCGGCCAAGGCCGGCGACAGCGGCGACTCGAGCAAGCTCAAGAGCGTCGACGAGGACCGTTTCAACAAGGCCCACGCCTCGCCGAGCGTGCGCAAGTACGCGCGCCAGATCGGTGCCGATCTCGGGCGGATCGAAGGCAGCGGCCGCAAGGGGCGCATTCTCGAGGAAGACGTCCAGGCATACGTCCGGAAGACGCTGGAACAGGTTCAGGGCCGCGCCAGTGCCGGTGCCGGCAGCGCGGCGCCGGCCGGGGGCGGCGGCGTACCGGCCCAGCCGGATATCGACTACAGCCAGTTCGGCGAGGTCGAGACCAACGAACTGCCGCGGATCCGCAAGCTCTCGGCCAAGGCTGTGCACCGCAACTGGCTGCTCATTCCGCATGTCACCCAGTTCGATACCGCCGATATCACCGAGATGGAAGCCTTCCGCCAGGCCAATAAGGAAAAAGCCAAGGCCGACGGCGTGAAGCTCACCCCGCTGGCCTTCATGCTCAAGGCCGCGGCTGCAGCGCTGCGCGAATTCCCGGACCTCAACAGCTCGCTCACCGCGGACTGCGAGCATCTGGTACACAAGCATTACGTGCATATCGCCGTGGCGGTGGATACGCCCAACGGCCTGCTCATGCCGGTGCTCAAGAATGTGGACCAGAAAGGCATCTACCAGATCGCCCGCGAGCTGGACGATCTCAGCGGGCGCGCCCGCGAAGGCAAGCTCAAGGGCGACGAGATGAAGGGCGCCTGCTTCTCCATCTCCAGCCTGGGCGGCGTCGGCGGTACCGCGTTCACGCCGATCGTGAACAGCCCGGAAGTGGGCATCCTCGGCGTGTCCAAGCACAGTTGGCAGCCGGTCTGGAACGGCAGCGAGTTCGAGCCGCGCCTGATCCTGCCGCTGTCGCTGTCCTACGATCACCGCGTGATCGACGGCGCCAAGGCGGCACGAATCACCGGCTTCCTAAGCGAAAAACTCTCCGATCTTCGTACGTTGCTTCTCTAGGCGGCCGCGGCCATGCGACTGCAATACGGCGTTGCCGATCGCTTGTGTAGCGTTGCTACACGGCGCTCGCGGCGCCTTGTCTTGCAGCCTCATGACTCGCGCCGGGCGATCGAGGTTTTGTCGCTTCGATCGCTCGCTTCTTGAACGCACAATCCGGCCTTAGGGCCGGTCAAGGTAGTTAAACCATGGCGCAGGAAATCAAGGTTCCGGACATTGGCGATTTCGACGAAGTCGAGGTCATCGAAGTACTGGTCGCCAAGGGCGACGAGGTCGAGGAAGAACAGCCGCTAATCACGCTGGAATCGGACAAGGCCACGCTGGAAGTGCCTTCGTCCGCGGCCGGCAAGATCACCGAAATGAAGGTCAAGGAAGGCGACAAGGTCTCCGAGGGCGACGTGATCGCCCTGCTGGAAGCTGCCGACGCCGGCGGTGACGAAGACGGCGACGACGACAATGCCGACGCCAAGGCCGACGAATCCGAAAAGGAAGAAAAGGCTGCCAAACAGAAGCAGGACGACGCCGCTAAAGAGCGCGAAAAGAAGCAATCGTCGTCGAAAAGCAGCGGAAAAGACGCCAAGAGTGGCGAAAAGAGCCAGAAGGAAAGCCAGCCGAAGTCGGCGCCGAAGAAAGACCACGGCTACGACTGCGACGTACTGGTGCTCGGCTCCGGCCCCGGCGGCTATACCGCAGCTTTTCGTGCCGCAGACATGGGCCTGAACGTCACCCTGGTCGAACGCCACAGCGTGCTCGGCGGTGTCTGCCTGAACATCGGTTGCATTCCCTCCAAGGCCCTGCTGCATTCCGCCAAGGTCATCGAGGACGCCGCCGACATGGCCAACCACGGCGTGTCCTTCGGCAAACCCAAGATCGAACTGCCCAAGCTCATGGAGTTCAAGCAGTCGGTCATCGACAAGCTCACCGGCGGCCTCAAATCCATGGCCTCCAAGCGCAAGGTCAACGTCGTTACCGGTACGGGCACCTTCAAGGACGAACACACGCTGTCCATTGAAGGTGATAGTCATGGCGATGGCGAAACCAGCGAGATCAGCTTCAACAACTGCATCATCGCCGTCGGCTCCGAGCCGGTCATCCTGCCCGACTGGCCCGAAGACGACCGCATCTGGGATTCCGAAGCCGCCCTGTCGCCGGACGAAATCCCGAAATCACTGCTGGTGATCGGCGGCGGCATCATCGGCCTGGAACTGGCCAACGTCTATGCCGCCCACGGCACCGATGTCGACATCGTCGAGATGACCGACACGCTCATCCCCGGCGCCGACCGCGATCTGGTCAAGCCGCTGCAGAAACGCATGAGCAGCCGCTGCGGCAATATCTGGACCGGCACCCAGGTCACCGGCATAAAGGCCGGCAAGAAGTCACTGAAAGCCAGCTTCGAGGGCAAGGACGCCCCCGAGAGCAAGGACTACGACCGCGTGCTCGCAGCCATCGGCCGCAAGCCCAACGGCAAGAAGATCGGTGCCGAGAACGTCGGCGTGAAAGTGGACGAGCGCGGCTTCATCACCATCGACAAGCAGTGCCGCACGAGTGTGGATAACATCTTCGCCATCGGCGACGTCTCCGGCGAACCGCAGCTCGCCCACCGTGCCACCCACCAGGGCAAGGTCGCAGCCGAATGCTGTGCTGGCGAAAAAGCCGCTTTCGATGCCAAGGTCATTCCCTCCGTGGTCTATACCGACCCGGAAGTCGCCTGGACGGGCGTCACCGAAACCCAGGCCAAGAAAGACGGTATCGAATACGAGAAGGGCGCCTTCCCCTGGGCCGCCAGCGGCCGCGCCCTCGGCATGGGTACCTCGGAAGGCAACACCAAGATCCTGTTCGACAAGGACACCGGCCGTACCATCGGCGCCGGCGCCGTCGGCCCCGGTGCCGGCGAACTGATCGCCGAACTGGGCCTCGCCATCGAAATGGGCTGCGACGCCCACGACATCGGCCTCACCATCCATCCGCATCCGACCCTGTCGGAAACGGTAGGGATGGCCGCCGAGGCCGCGGCCGGAACTTTGACGGATTTGTATATTCCGAAGAAGAAGTAGCTCAAGCGCTCACTTCTACGACTAAAGGCCGGCAATTCGCCGGCCTTTTTTTATGCATTTTGCATTTACTCGGTCTATTCGCTTCTCTATTGTTCTAGATAGCGGCTGTTAATACTGCTGCGAGGGGGCGACATGGCCGAGCTTGCGAATGTTCATCCGGGCGACGTGCTGCGCGAAGAGTTTATCGCGCCGATGGGTTTGACCCTTCGCAACGTCGCGGATGCGACTGGTCTTCTGCATGACGATTTAGCTTCGCTTATGGAAGCACGGCGCCGGGTAGATGCCGATATCGCTTGCCGGCTGAGCCAGTTCTTTGGCACGTCGGTTCAGTTCTGGTTGGGGTTGCAGGCGGATTACGACACTGAGAATGCACAATGAAAGACCTGACCTTAGCCCTACTTTCAATTAACGGGAAGGAGCGTAGATGGCGCAAGTATCAAGGGCCGCTTTGCTTTTCGCATATGCTGCTGAACAGTTTGTAGAAACGAGCAGCCTAACTTCTGCATACACCGCGCTTTTTGCGCCAGCCATAGCTAAATTCCAATCCGGAGCTGTTTTTAACGCGGACTCTGTTTCGAAAGAGATGGAAAATCTTTACGGGATAGATATCCATCCGTATGCCGTCAACCAGATGGCTAAATATCTTGAGGAAGCGGGCCTCATCTCCGCGAACGAGCGTTCTAACCGAAGGGTCACCTATTACTATAACGAGGTTGAAGAAGCGCCGCTGGAGGATATCGAAAAGAAAATTTCTGATATCACTTGCGCTTTCGTAGATTTCGCCCGCCCAAAACTAGCGAGGCTAAAAAGCCATTCAACGGCACATGAGCTAGGCGACGCACTATTAAAAAGACTAAGAAAAATGGAATTCGTGGATCTGCTTATGCGGCCAGATCTAGAGTATCAGCCGGGGCGGTCGTTACCCTCAGTTGGTAACTCAACAGAGCTACATATTGATACAGTCTGCGCGCAATTTATACTTCATGTCGCTAACAAAAAAACAGAAGACATGCACGCTCTAGTAAAAGTTGCGGAGGGTGCTTTGTTAGCTGAAGTCATCGACGAAATAAAAAAGCCAACCACCAATGAAAAGTATGTGGAAGGCATGTCGGTATTTCTCGACGGCCCAATACTTCTCGATATTCTTGGGCTGAGCAACGAAAAACAAGTCGATTACGCACATAGGCTGATCAATAACCTAAAATCTGCCGGCGCAGCGGTGAAAACGTTCACTCATTGTGTAGAGGAAGTGGGTTCAATTATCGATGCGGTAATCTCGGCGTCTTACACTAATGGCGCATACGGTGATCTTGCGACGAGGATGCGAGCTGAGCCGGATTTAAAAATGAAGGCTCGGTTGGCTCAAAAAAGCACCTCTTATTTGCTCGAAAAATTCGACGTTACTGTTCATAAATGGGCGGGGAATATAGACCCGACGTCTATAAAATATTTTACAAGAGAAAAAGAAGAAAAGCTCTTTGAAAATCTATCGTTTATATCTAACGTTGTGACTAGGGAGCGAGACGCTGCTTCATTGGCGCACATCTTACGTCTACGGCGCGATAACGAGCCCCGCGACTTTTATGGATGCAAATTCCTGTTTATAACGAGAAATCCGCGTTTGGCGGCGCAAGGCGACAACGCTTTGAAACGCGAAAAACTAGTGCCTCCATATGTCTTCCCTGCGTGTATAACGGATCGCCATTTGGCCGGTCTTTTATGGGTCGTCACCGGGGGTCAAAGCGCTAGATCGCTGCCGCAGAGTAAGTTGTTAGCAAATAGTAGTCGCGCGCTCGCGCCTCGCCAGGACGTGATCTCACGGATGCACGCCTTCGTTGCTAAGAATGACCCTGAGAGTTTGGAGCGCTATGAAGCTTTGCTTCGAGATCAAAGGTGCCAATATGTTTTGACCGATCAGACCTTGAATGATGCAGAAATTATAAATGATGATAACTATGCGGAAATTCTTGAATCGATTGAAGAAGCCCTCGTCCATCAACTCCAGGAGGAAACGTCCGCCAAAATTGACCGAAAGAACGAGGAAATTCAAAGGGAGAAAGACCGCGCAGAGCGTGCCAGGGTCTTAGCTGAAAGCTCGGAGAGTCGTGCACACAAAAGTGACGAATCAAAAATGGAGTTCGTTCGAAGCCAATTTGAGGTAGCTCTTTCGGAAGTTAATAGTGCTTATAAGTGTCGACGGGCCCTTGGAATTCTGGTGGTTTATCTCATAGCACTAGGATTTGGTTTAGGAGCTACAGCCCTAGGAAACGTTAACGGTCTGCCACTATGGGGATCGGTGTTACTTTGGGTACTCTTGGTTGGTGGGCTAACAATTAGCCATTTTCTTTCCTGGATACAGCAATTCGTGGATAAGTGGCTAGATAATAGGCGGAGCAAATTTGACGACATTATCCAGTCTAGGCAGTTAAGAGGGTATAAACGACCATACCCCGGTTTCAGTAGCGTTTCGATCCAGAGCCCCAGGGTTTAAATGGCCGCTTCTGCGGCCATCCGCGCAGCGTAGTCAGCGGGCGTCAGCCCGCTGAGTTCTTTCTTCGGTCGTTCTT